>NZ_FCOA02000023.1 GCF_001544875.2 Caballeronia hypogeia | reverse complement strand
TACGGTGCTCGATGCTTGCCCATTTTGGCACCCCCTTTTTCCAAAGGATAGGTGTCCGTTTTGGCGGGTCAATCTCACACCTCGTCTACTTTTTGAGCGCGCTCGGCCTTCGGCACCTTGCGCATTTGCAGGCCGAACTCGACGTTCTCCGCTGCCGTCATGTGCGGAAAGAGTGCGTAACTCTGAAAGACAATGCCGAGGCCGCGCTTGCTTGGATGGACGTTAGTGAGGTCTTTTCCGGCGAGCCAGATGCTACCCTTGGTCGGCTCAACGAACCCAGCAATCATTTGCAGGGTGGTCGATTTTCCACAGCCTGAGGGACCAAGCAGCGTCACGAACTCACCCTTCGCTACGTCAAGCGTGAAAGAGTCCACACTGACCTGGGAGTCGTAACACTTGGTCAATCCTTCTATTGTGAGGAAACCCATAGCTCGTCTTTCCTGAGATTGAAAGGGACCGCTCCGCAAATCCGCGGAGCGGCGTGGACCATCAAAGGTCAGCGATTTGCGTGGAGCGCATCGCGTCTGCGTCGTAGCCGTGATGCTCGCGGAGGGTGCGCCAGCGTTCGACGACAGCCTTCAGAACCGGAACCGACGAACCCGTCTGCTCGGCAAGAGCCAGCATCAAACTGATGTCCTTTTCCAAGAGACCCATCGTCATGCCGGAGTTGAATGCGCCCGTGAGGACGAAGGCCGGGTAGTTCTTTTCGGTGATGCGACTGCCGCCACTGGAAGCATTGACAACCGTAACAAGGTCTTCAACCGGGACACCAGCTCGGGAACCGACGAAGAATGCCTCTCCTGCAGCTACACGGTTGGCTGCGGTCAGGACGTTGTTGACGAGCTTCGCGATTTGACCTGTGCCGCTCATCCCGATTGCCTTTACCGTCGTGCCAAGTGCATTGAGGATGGGCATAGCCGCCTCGATATCATCGTCGCTTCCACCGACCATAATCGAGAGCGTTCCCTCTGCGGCGCCCCGTGCACCGCCACTGACCGGCGCATCGACTAGCGCGTGCCCTTGCCCCGCCAGCTTCTTGCCCAATTCAATTGTCAGAGTCGGGGAATTCGTCGACGCATCGATAACGAGCGTGGCCGGTCTACTCGTCTTGAGCAAGCCGTTCTCGCCGAGCACCGCACCGACGTGCTCGGGACGCGGCAGCGAAATGACAACGGTCCGAGCTCGGTCCAATACCTGCTCAAGGCTGTCGACCACCAGTACGCCGTCGCTTCCCTCAGAAGCACGCTTGCGCGCAGGTTCGGAGACGTCGTACGCGATGACGTTGTAGCCTTTTCGAGCCAGCGCCTTGACCATTCCGCCGCCCATGTTTCCCAGTCCGATAACTCCGACCGGTCCGCGGGTCTGCGCGTCTTGATTTGCCATTTGAAACTCCTGTACTTGCTTTCGTTAATGTGCTGAGAGAGCCGCTTACGCCGTCGCGTCCGCGAGTACCTTTTTTGCGACCCTGAAACCCTCTGCGCCTGCGGCCACACCTGCATAGACCGAGGCTTGGAGCAAGACCTCCTTAATCTCGTCCGCCGTGGCTCCGTGCCTGACCGCTGACTTCATGTAGAGCTCCAGCTCAGGTGCGCGGCCGAGCGCAATCATCGTCGCAACGTTAAGAAGCGAACGCGTCTTGTAGTCCAGGACACCACGGCCCCAAATGGCGCCGAAGATGTAAGCTATTTGCTGTTGCCGAGACTCCTTAGTGAAGGGGTCATCGGTTGCCGTGTTGCGTACGTGCTCGCTGCCGAAAACTTCTTCACGGACCTTGTGCCCGTAGGCGAGGAGTTCGCCCGGCCCATACGTCGGCTCCGATTCGCTCGGCATTTGGTTCTGGAGTCCGGCCTCCGTGACCACGGTCAAGGCAACCCCAAAGGCGGCGGCGCCAGCGGCCACGCCAACGTAGGCAGCCGATTGCAGCAACACCTCGCGAATCTCGATGGGCGTCGCGCCGTTCTTCAAGGCGCCGCGAACATGGTCAGCCAACTGATTCGGCAGCTTGAGCGCGGTGAGCGTCGCAATGTTCAGAAACCCGCGAGTCTTGTAATCGAGATTCGGACGACTCCAGATGGACGCCCAGTTATATTCGATGCCGAAGTCACGCATCACACGTGAAAACTCATCGGTCTTGGCTGCCTGCGCCTGGGCGTAATCGGGGCCGAAAACCGAAAGGCGAGTTTCCGTTCCTTTATCAAACTGCGCTATGTCCATCATCAGAGAAACTCCTTATTCAGTAGTTGTACTTAATTAACGGGTCTGGAATATAAAGTTTGTTGAGCGCCGTCCGCGTTATTTTTGGATGATGCGATTGAACTGTTGCGTCCACTCAGCTCGTTTCGAGTTGACGACGTTCCAGTCGGGCATCTGCAGCGACGAAATCTGTGATTCCCCATAAGGGACCTTGCTTTGCAGGTCAGGCGGCAACACTACCTTGCTGTTCGCGGGGCCCGCGTAGAACTTCTTCGCGATGACTGTTTGCGATTCCGGGCTCAGCAACGTTTCGACGAACTTCATCGCAGCCGGCTTGTTCTGTCCCCCGGCCACGGCGCACGCAGCCATTCCGCCCGCATATGCGCCCTCTTTCGGATACACGAAGGCGACGGGAAATCCTGTGTCGGCCAAAGCGGCGGTGCGAGTGCTCCCATTGACAGCTAAGACAGCCTCGCCGGCCTGGAAAATCTGATTCATGTCTGCAGGCGTCGGCGAGAATGCTGCTACATTCGGAGCGTAGTCGGCCTTAAAGACCTTGAAGGCTGGTTCGACATTCGAATCGGTCCCTCCCCCCAATCGATTGATTGCGAGGAAGCCCGCCAACCCAAAACCGTTACTGAGCGGAGGGAAGACGACTTTTCCTTTGTATTTCGGGTCTTTCAGGTCGCTCCAAGATGTCGGCGGAGCCCAATTGTTTTGCTTGAAGACCTTCGTGTTGTACATCAGACCGTTGGCTGCAACGCCAATCATGGTGGCGTTGTTCCCGTACACCTTAAGTGACGGATAGACATTGTTATAGACGGAACTGGATTCGAGAGGGCGACAGAGTCCGAGCGCTACAGCCTGACGCATAGGACCGTCGTCGAGCATGACAACGTCGATTTGTTCATTGCCCTTTTGGGCGATGATTTTTGCGAGATTATCCGTTGAGTTACCTGCGACGTACGTAATTTTGCTGGACTGTGCCTTTTCAAAGCCCGGCGCGACATCTTGTCGAATCAGGTCTTCGAATACTGCCCCAAAGCCGGCCACAACGAGGTCTGCCGCATTGGCTTGTTGATAGGCCGCGAGTCCGAGGGCGGTAAGTAGGGCTGCCTTACCGGAGATAGTCAGAACACGTCTCTTCATTGGAAATCTCCTAAGTTTTCACTGTCCGACTTACGGCGCTTCGGCAAAAGACGACCTTCGGAACAGTAGGCATCTATGGTTTTGTTCTGCCGTGATTCGATTAAGCATCGGCATTATTTTGGTGACCAGTGCCGTCCAGTGTTGCGAGCGTTGCCGAAAACTCAACGCCTAATTCAAGGTCATTTGCAGACGGATGATATTGTGCGGTGCGGAAAAGAATCTCTTGCCGCTTTCGTGCAAGTACCAAAGGCTTTCGTACGCGCAAGGCCACGTTCCGCTGCAACGCAGCACATGAGGACTTGGCTGGAAACCTGGGCTGGTAGAGACGGACGCTAGGTGATTCCACCAATGCGAGGAAGACGCCGGAGCGAGCCACGGGCTGCGGATAGTTTTGAAGATTTTGGCTTCCTTGAGCACGGGATGGAGCACGGACGGTATCAGGTCGGACCTCGCCTCCTCGAACTGACAACGAATATCCTCGCTGCGTCGATGTTGCACGGCCCTCTCAATGCGCTCCTGATGGAACTGTCGCGCCGGACTGCTGAGACGGTAAGCCAAGGCGTACTGCGTGGCTCCGGTGGCTTATATCGATAGTGCCATCGGGAATTCGCCGCTGACATTGAATTTTCAGAAGGGTCACAGTGCGCCGGCACACTGCACCTCGAGCGGGCGCGTATTTCTCGCGAACATGGAGAAGAAGCAGCTCGACGCTACATGCTCAGTGGGCCGTGGGAACCTATCACCCCGTAAACCATCGTTGACCCTGACCGTCTGCGACTAAAAATCGAACAAGTACGAAAGCAAGGCTACGCGACCAACGACTCCGAGTTCGCGATTGGCGTAGTCGGTGCCGCGGTTCCAATCTCAGGACCCAACGGCCGAATCATCGCGTGCTTGAGCATCTCGGCTCCAAAGGCACGCAAATCGCTCGAAGAAATCACGCTGCTCATACCCGTGTTGCAGGCTGCGTCTCTTCGCATCACCAAAATCCTCGGCGCAATCGAAGAAGTTGAGTCGGACGAGGAAGCTGAAGCGAAGGTTCCTCGCCGCATGCGCTCGTAACTGTCGCAACTCTCAGCAACAGCAACGGTTAGTATGCTGCAGCCCAACCGTCCCGTCTCGGGTCCGAGGCTGCCACCTTGGCACCATTGTCTAATACACGGATACAAGCAACGCTGCAGGGACCTTCACGATACGGAACTTCGACCAGTTGGTGACCCCGTTCTCTGAGTCCATCGCGCACTGCGCTCGGCATCGTGTCTTCGACAGTCAGCGCGTCGTCGCCTCCATGCGGCCAATTTGCGCTTTGTCCCGTCTGCGAACTGCTCCAACGCGGCGCTTCAACTAGGCTCTGGGGGTCGATGTCGTAGTCGATTAAGCCAACCGCGATTTGTAAGTTGGTCTGAACCTGGTCGTCCGCTCCTGGTGTGCCGAAGACGGCCCAGACCTTCCCATCCTTGAGCACCATCGGCGCGTTCATCGTGTGACGAACGCGCTTGCCTGCTGCCAACTTGTTGGGGTGCTCCGCATCCAGATGCCAACAGTTCATTCGATTGTTGAGAAGGATGCCAGAGCGCTCCAAGGCAATGCCCGAGCCAAAGCAGGTGTTCAGGCTTTGAATTGCAGACACAGCGTTGCCCCATCGGTCAACGACACAGAAATAGGTCGTGTTGCCCTCTCCGGGTGTAGGTCGAAGTGGGCGTGTCGCGCTGCGGCGCAAGTCAATTTCCTCGGCCAAGGTCTGCAGATAACGCTCATCCAACATCTCGTCGAGCGGGATTGACACGAACGAAGGGTCAGCGCCGAACTTCTCACGCTCGACGAATGCCAGCTTCTTTGCCTCGATGAGAAGGTGCGCGACCTCGGCCGACAGGAACGCCGCGTCTCGCGGCAACCGGGCTTCGACAAGCTTAAGTGCTTGCAGTAGAACGAAGCCCGTAGAGTTCGGCGGCGTCTGATGTATCTCGTAACCGCGGTAATTGACGCCGATGGGAGCTTGAACTTGCGGCTGGAAGCTCGAAAGGTCATCTGCCGTAATCGGGACGCCGGCTTCATGCATATCCGAAGCAATCAGTTGGGCGAGTGCCCCCCGGTAGAACCCCTCAGCCCCATTGTTTGCGAGCAATTCGAGCGAAGCCGCGAGATGAGGCTGAACGATGAACTCTCCAATCTGCGGCGCCTCCCCATTTCGCAGGAAAAGCTGCGCCGCATGTGAGAACGGTCGGATTTCGTGAGCGTACTTAGCAGCGAATCGTTGATAGACGTGCGTCACGCCTACTCCGTGTTTCGCTGCCTCAATCGACGGTGCCACCAACTCAGCCCACGGCATACTTCCTTGCTGCGCGTGCATTAGGCCAAGGGCGCCAATCGCGCCAGGCACAGACACGCTTTCGGGTCCTCGAGTAGGAAGTTGCGTCATCCCATCCTTCACCGCCCGAGCTGGCGCAAAGCCAGAACCGTTGTAGACCGCCCCTCGCGACGAGTTCGCGAAAAAGCAATGATAGAACCCGTCGCCGCCGAGACCAGACATGTGTGGCTCCGCAACCCCTAGAGCGAGCGACACAGCAACTGCCGCATCAACCGCGTTCCCACCTGCGCGCAGGACGTCGAGGCCAGCCTGCGTCGCAACAGGATGGTTACTTGCCACGGCTCCCGACTTCCCTACGCGCATCGGGCGATGTGCTCTTTGGACTTTCATTTCACCTTCCTGCAGGTCGAGGATTAAGTGGCTGGCTCACTCAGTGACGAGTCTCCGGCGCAACTACAATGTTGCAGCCAAGCTCAACAGCGCGCATGGAACCATATAAACGGCAGAAGCTACATCGCTTGCCGCATATAGCCCAATGATAGAAACAATGAAGGGCGTGAATCCACCGAATATCGTGGTCCCAATGTTGTAGCTCAACGACATACCGGTGGCTCGTGTCTCGGGTGGAAATGCCTCAGCCATAAGGGCCGGAAGCGCACCGTAGTACATCGCCTTGAGCGTCGCCGGCCAGAACATCACGCCTATCAGCATCCACACGCCAACAAACGTCTTGAGCAGGAAGAACGCGGGTACTATAGTCACGGCGAACAGAATTGCGGCGATTACCATCAAACGCGTACGGCCCACTCGGTCCGAAAGTATGCCAACAATCGGCGTCCCAAGGGTCAGCACGATTCCCGCGATGAGATTGGCTGTGAAAGCCGAGCTACTGGGCAAGTGCAGGTGCTTTACGGCAAACACCGGCATGTACATGATGACGTGTGCAGCAACCGTGGAAACTATCAACGCACCGACCGCCAGAGCGACGTTTGTTTTCTGATTCAGGGCGACTTCCTTCACCGGCGAACGCTCACGGGTCGCGGACTTGAACTCAGCGCCCTCGTCCACGTGAGTACGAATGTAGAGGCCAACGGGGCCTACGAGCAAGCCGAACAAAAATGGCAGGCGCCAGCCCCAGTCGTCGACCTGTTGATGTGTGAGTAGAAGAGAAAGCGTCAGACCGAATACCGATGCAATCACCGTGACGAAACCTTGGCTGGCGAACTGGAAGCTCGCGATAAAGCCACGTCGTCGAGGGTCGTTTTCGACGAGCAACGCGGTCGAACTTCCAAACTCACCGCCAGCTGACACGCCCTGAATCAACCGGGCCATCAGGATGCCCGCCGGTGCCCAAAGCCCGATTTGCGCGTAGGTGGGCATGATGGCGATGAGAAGCGTGCCGACCATCATCATGGCAATCGAAATCAACATCGAGAACTTCCGACCGACTCTGTCAGCCATGGCGCCTAGCCAGAGAGCCCCGACTGGTCGCGCTAGATAGGAGACGCCGAACGTCCCATATGCAAGTAGGATAGATACGCCATCACTACCCGCGGGGAAAAACGCCTTCGAAATTGACACCGCGAAGTAGCCGTAGACAACGACGTCGAACCACTCCAGTGCATTTCCAATCGATGAAGCGACGATGAGTCGACGTAACGCCGACGAGGAGCGAGGCACGGACGCAACTCGCTCTAGCGCATGGCTATTCATTGAATGTCTCCAGATATAGTTCGAATTGTTGATGGTTTGGTCGTTTCTGCGACCAGGTATTACTTCGGACTTGATTCGCCTAAGTCCCAAAACAGTCCCGCCATCAGTTGCAGCCCCTCGCGCGCGACGGACGCAAGAAGATGCTCGTTCGGAGCGTGCTGAGAACACGCTGGGTATGAGTGAGGGACCCAGACTGTTGGAAGTGAAAGTGTCCGGGCGAAGACGCTATTCGGAAGCGTGCCGCCAAGGTTCGGAAGGACGGCAACTTTCCTCTGTGCGGTCTCCTCGAGAGACCTCACAGCCCACTGCGCCCATGGTGAATCCGGGTCAAGTCGCGTCGCGAGGCTGCCGACTTTGACGGATACCTGAACCATTGAATAACCGGCCTCATCCAGATGGCGGCGAATGCCTTCCTCGATTTCCTCAACAGGCGTGTCGACCACGTAGCGCAATTGGCAGTGAGCCACCGCAGTCGATGGAATCGCTCCAATTGGCTTGTCGACGTCGGCGGACCGAATCGCGAGGACCTCGAAAGTGTTCCAGCCGAAGAGGCGCTCGGTTGGAGTAAGTCCTCGCTCCCCCCAGTCAACATCGACCTCGGGGTCGCCAGGTCCGCCGCCAACCTCGATGTCAGAGAGGGCCGCCTTGACAGATGCCGGCAGAGAACGCGGCTTCATGCAATCGAGCAAGATTTCTCCTCGCCCGTTGACCAGTTCGCCTATAGCACCAACAAGGGTCGTGGCTGGATTGCGCAGAAGGCCACCCCAATTGCCAGAGTGATGGGCGCCTTCTCGCAAATCTGCCTCGAGTCGAATGCTCACTATCCCACGAGAGCCGAAGAAGACCGTCGGTCGAGCTGCCGAAAGGCGCGGGCCATCAGATGCAATTAGCAGGTCAGCGGCCAACCGCTGCGCTTGCAGGCGACAGAACTCGTCGAGCCCTGGCGACCCACACTCCTCCCCTGTCTCAATGAGAATCTTGACGTTGAATCCGAGTTTTCCGCTGCGAGCGGAATGCACGCACTGTAGTGCTGCGATGTTGATGGAGTGCTGACCTTTATTGTCGGCCGTACCACGTCCATACCAACGGTCCCCGACCTCGGTCAACTCCCAGGGATTCAACCCGTCCTTCCAACGGTCGGCCATCCCCCGGACGACGTCGCCATGTCCGTATATCAAGACCGAAGGAAGGTCCGATGATTCGATGCGCTCTGCAACTAGGAACGGCCCCCCGCTCTCCACGGGATTCGGAAGCAGGGTCACATCGAACCCCATCTTTTCGAGCGCTGGCCGCATGTCATCTTCGAGATATGCCGTAAGGCACGGGCGCTTCTCAAGCTCCTGACTCTCGGATTCGTAAGCAACTCGGCGAGCTAGGTCGGCGAAGAACTCGCCGGAATCGAAGTGCTGACGGGCTTGTGCAATGGCTTCTGACCGGCTCAAAATGAAGTCTCCAATCTGTCACGGGAACGCTGCTCATCGAGATGACAACGTTTTGAGCCAGTTTAGGAAGCATTCATCTAGGCAACAATTAGAATCAAAATAACGACCGATTGCCAAAAAGGCAAAGCTCATGAAAACCTCGTTGCACGGAATCGGACTCCGGTACTTCGTTGAAGTCGCTCGCACCGGCTCGCTGTCTGACGCATCGGTCGCTCTACACGTTGCGACCTCGGCTATCAGTCGTCAGGTGGCGAAACTGGAAGAGGAGTTGGGCTGTCAGCTGTTCGACCGGCTTCCCCGAGGAATGGTATTGACCGAAGGCGGTCGGAAGCTGATGGCGTATGCGACTCGAAGCATGCTAGACGGCGAACACATCGCCAACGAACTACGCGGATTGGACCTTGAGCGGACAGGCACCGTTAGAGTCGCCTGCACGCAAGGCTTTGCATACAGCTTCTTACCCGCAGCAATCGCTAGCTTCCTAGATGGACACCCGAAAGTGAAGTTTCAACTTTACGTCGGCTCGCCAAGCGTCGTGGCCCAACGAGTCCGGGACGGTGAGTCCGACGTGGCGCTTTCCTTCAGCCTGCGGCCCATTTCTGGAGTCCACATAGAGCACAGCGAGCCTGCATCCATCTACGTCCTCATGCGTCAAGACGACCCTCTTGCGAGCCGTCGTCACTTATCAATGGCGGACCTGGCCGGCAGGCACTTCCTCCTTCCTGAACAGGGGACCACACTTCGTGAGCTGGTTGAAATTGCAGCCGAACTAGCGGGTGTAGACTTAGACCCAGTGCTCGAGAGCAACAACAGCTATGCGATGTACGCGTTCGCGAAGAAGACGGGAGCCTTGATGTTCACGGCAATCGTGTCAGTCTCGGGTCGATATGAGGAGGACGGCTTCCTCGCTATTCCGTTGAAAGATGACGTTCTCGGGCGCCGCGAATTTCAGATTCAGACAATGTCAGGGCGGGTCCTTCCACCGTTGTTGGCAGACTTCTGCGAGCATGTGAAAGTTCAAAAGAAGCTGGTCAGCACGCTGACGCGTAGCCGGAAGAAAACGATGGCATGATGAGTACCCATCGCAGTCCAACGAGTAGGCGCCTTACCTGTCGGCAGTTCGCTCCGTTTCGGGTCCTATTCGAGCAACCCTTTCCCTTGAAACGAGCGCGTCGCTGGGTCGATAAGTGAATCAGCGATTGCGCAGTCGATATCGCACTGCACCATCGATTCCCGTCGGCTAACGTCAACGCCGCACCATTCCGGACGTTAATGAGGCAAGGCGCTCGGCCTTATCTCTCCCGGAGAATAGATATGAACAAGATTTTTGCAGTCGCTTTGGCAGCATTCTTCTCGGTCGGTATCGCGTGCGCCCAAACGTCTGCTCCAGCTGCGGCGTCTGCCGCCAAAGCCGCGCCGGCTGCGGCAGCAACGTCGAGCTGTGAGTCCCAAGCAATCGACAAGAACGGCAAGCCGCTCGCCGGCGCAGCAAAAACTTCATTCATCAAGAAATGCCAAAGCGGCAATAAGGCCAATGTCACAACCGCATGCGAGAGCAAAGCTGTGGGCAAAGACGGTAAGCCCCTCGCCGGTGCTGCCAAAACATCGTTCATGAAAAAGTGCGAAGCTGATGCCGGCAAATAAATCTTGAGCCGAAGAAGGCGGGTCCGATGGCCGTTGGGTGCGTGCTGATTCGGGTCCGCCTTCTCCACCCCTTTGCGATTTACGTTGGCCGAGTTTTGTTACCCCCATCGTCGTCGCTTTCTTGACCGTTCACCTCTGGCAGACATCCTCCCGCGCGAATTCGGGAATAACCTCATTGAGTTTTCGTTTCGGAAAAGCCTCTTCTCGCACTATTCTGATGAGGGTTATGTCATAGTTCGCCAAGTTACCCCCAAGGAGGCGACCATGAGCACCCTCGAGAACATTCAGGCTCGGATGAAGAAGCTACAAGCGCAAGCCGAGACCATCCTTGCTAAGCAAGCGCAAGCGGCAGTGGACCAAATACGCGAATTGATGCTCAAGCACGGGCTTACCACTGCAGACATTGAAGCCAAGGCGAAAGCGAAGAGAGACGCAAAGGCAAGCGGTCGCACTGCCGTCAGTCGAGGCGTCAACGCGTCGAGCTCAAGCAAGGGCAGATTGCCAGCAAAGTATCAGAATCCGAAAACCGGTGAGACATGGAGCGGACATGCTCGGCCACCGGCCTGGATTAAAGACGTGAAAGACCGAACGAAGTTTCTCATCGATGGCACCGATGTCGCGTCTCCAACAAGGACGGTCGCTGCGTCCAGCGGAAAGACTCCGGCTCGCAAGGTGCAATCAAAGGGGGCGCTGCCTGCAAAGTATCGAGACCCCAAGTCCGGTGCAACGTGGAGTGGCCGCGGCCCTGCTCCCAAGTGGCTTGCCTCCGCCAAGGACCGGACCAAGTTTCTGATTGAGCAAACTTCTGCCGCCGCATCGGACGCGTTGACCACTTTCAAGTCGAGCACGTCGAAAGCTGCACGGAAAGTCGGTGCTGTGGGCAAGAAGGTTGGGGCCAAGAAGGCGGCATCTAAGAAGTCAGCGGGCACCAGGAAAGTGGATACGAAGAGCTCAGCAAAGGCGAGCGCCGCTGCAAGAAATACTTCTGCTCGCAAACCGACTTCGCGCAAAGCCACGGCGACGACCGTGTTGACGCCTGAAACAGCGACGATGGCATTGGCGTAAGGCTTCCGGCGACAGTCCGCGAGAGTCGTCAAGGCTGCCAACAGATGACCGGGCTTGTTCGAAGCGGCAAGGTATCGTGGGCGACTTGGCGCGAGCAGTTCTTTGAAGAGAAGGGGCTAGCACGCCCGTCGGCTCAGCGACACCGGGTTCGGGCCACCGACTTCATCGGTTCCTAACGCTTCTGTCCGCCTTCTCGCAGTCTCACGCCAGTTGCTGTCGCACCATCGCGAATGCGAGCGAAGAAGTGGCGGGTTTCCAACGCTGTTGGGGCTTTCGGCAGATGCATGCGAGACGATTTGGTCTCCAACGCAGAAAGCCATTTGCCAATTTCCGCAACGGAACCCTTGAACGGACGAGTTCCGTTGTGGGCATCCTTTCCTGTTGCGAAGATGCTTGATGGTGCAGTGCGACTCCAATGCCTTTTGCATCCGCTGGCAGCGCTCGATGCCAGTCGCCACCCGAGCAAAGTTTCCTTCGGACGGACCCGCGAAGATATTGACTCGACCGGTTGATTCCTAAGAGCGGCCCTATAATGTTGTGCGACACTTGCCGCGTTAGCAAAGCGAGTGGCTTATCAAGGCGACTTGTTGGAAGTGTCCATCGGAGCGCGGAGCGCGGTTCTTTACCATTGTGTGTACCGTATCGACATGCTGTAGGCCTAACTTAAGAAGCTGTGCGCCCAGAGCGCTCCCGCTAGGGAGGTCGATGCGCAAGAGAACACCTTCAAATCTGCGGAGGAGATAACGTACGAGACATTCTCCGTTATCCACACTTCGAACCACCGGTGTGATTACCGGGCCGATTGCATACCCTCGTCCAAACCGTCGAAAAAGTGCGAAGCCCATCAGAGCGCCATTACGTTCAAGGCCGATTCCTGAAGAGCTATCTAACAACAACGGCAAAAGACCGTCACGGTCAAATCCGCTGCCCCGCGAAGCGAGTTCAATCAGTCGCGGCAAATCGCTTTTGCAGAGCGGGCGCAGCCTCTCTCCCGCAACCGGAAACACCTCTGAGGCCCGATGCACGGCTCCCTGAAACTGTTCGACCGAGCCAGTAAGCACGAACTCCTGCTGCATGTACGCTTCCACTCTATCGGTGGGCGCGTTCAAAACGACGCTCCGTTCCCCGGTCTCCTCAGAGATGCGGTCCATCAGGACGCGCTCCACATCACACTGTGCGTACTGTGGCGATGACATCACTAGCCCGACGGTCGCGCTACCCGCGCCGAACTTCCAAAAGACCGCGGTACCTACGATAGCGGTACCGTCCTCTGCGACGACAATTTGGCCGGTGTTGGCTGCGAAGCGCCACTCCTCCGGGCGGTGCGGCCAGCCTAGACTGGACGACAATCCGTAAGCTTGCTCCAAGTCGTTGGCACGACCAGTTCGGTAGGAAAGTGCGCGCGACATAGCAGTTCGCCCGTGGTTGCGTCTTCACAAAATACACGAATCAACCGGGGAGCTATAGGACGAAACGACTTTTCGAGAAGACGCACCCATCATCCTGAGACGCCGCCGGCAGGGCCATTAAGCTCGGACGAGGACATATTCCCGGAATACCCTCCGCCAGCCGTACCGAGCACCGTCAAGATACTAGGCGGCAAGCGTCGAGCCCGTTCCGACGCGGTTCGTCGTACAGAAACGGCTTAGTCGCCTGTGACAAGCTCTTGTTGCGGCTTTCCCTTCTCGCCGTCACAGTGACAGTGCTCCCGATAGAGACTGGGACCTAATGCAACCGTCATACTGCGCTTCAGTGCCCCGCCGACCTCCCATTTAGTAACCGGCCGAGCGAGCCGAAGGTTACAGATGGCTGTGCCTGCTCACCGGAAGGTCTGCCATTCGTACCTGTGCCGCGTACCAACTCTGCCCGACATCTCATCGACCAACTCTTTGGTGAGCACGAGATTAGCAGGGAGACCAATCTCGAGACGTCGTATTTGTCTGCCGTGTGCAAGCTGGTAGGCTCGGAATTAGGGCTGGGATTCGCTGACCCGTTCAGCATCGACGACCAGAAAGACCGAGTCACACCGCATTGATGGAACCGTCCTTGGATTTTCGCGTCGGGCTCGTCTACCTAAGTCATCGCCCGCTATCGAGAATGGGTCGAACATTCATTATGTTTATGAAGGACCACCGGGATAAGCTCTTGAAGCGCGTGCAGACGGCTGCTCGATGCGACGGCCATCATTTCTCGCGCGGCCACCATTCGGTGCCAGCAACGCGCTGGCTGTCAGTGAGCGAGCGAAGCGCTGTCCCGATTGCCAGTTGCGGATAGAGCTCGTCAATCTGCTCCATGTCCGACAGCATTTCACGCTCGAGCCAGTCGACTATCTGAGAAATCACTGGGCGTAGCGAATCCTGTCGGGAAACGAGGCAAAAAAACCGTTCCGTTGTCGCGGCGATTTTCTCCGCAGGTACCAGCACTCCGTTTGCGAGCCAGTAGGAAACCGACGCGAGCCATCCAAGCGCTACGCCCTGCCCAGAAATCGCGGCCTGGACGACGACCGAATAGTCCGAAAAGCTCAGGTTTGCGCACGCCTCCTCAGTCCACCTCCGCCGCGAGAGGAAAGGCTGGTGCCATTCGCGTTCATTCGCGTCGAGGTCGATGAGCGTGTCGCCGTGGACTTCCTTTTCCCCATTGGCGTCACCGCGGTTCTCGTAACTTCGACTGCAGATTGGCACGAGAATCTCCGGAGCCACCACATGGACGCCCGCGCCGAACTGGTCGTCTCGGTAGTAGCGAATCCCAATGTCGACATCCCCCAGCGGGCCGTTGAGCATTGCCGGAATCAACTGAAATCGAAGCTCGACGTGAGGAAAAGCCTTGGTTAGCTGATGCATCCGCGGCATGAGCCAGTGGGTGGCGAACGCTGTGGACACGGACAGGGTCACAGTCTCTGCACCGGTCTTCTTCGCCTCGATTTCCTCTATGGCGCGGTCAATCCGACCGAGTCCGTCCGTGACACCTGCGAACAGAATTCGCCCGTATTCCGTGAGCTCCATTCCGCTGTTGAGCCGCTCAAACAGGCGCACTCCAAGGCGCTCCTCCATCTTCGACAACATCCGGCTCACCGCCGGTTGGCTGACGTAAAGGTCCTGCGCCGCGCGCGTGAAATTTCCACAACGGGCGGCCGCCTCGAAGACGAACAGCGCATGAGCGCTCGGGAGCTTTCTGAGTAGAGACAACATAACTTGAGTTTATACCGGTCTAAGTATTTGGCAATTGTGACCAAAAAAAATCGCCACTAGGATTGGCACATTGGCGGTGCAGCGGCCTTGCAGTCCAAGACCACCGACACTACGGGTATAACCTAATGTAACTACGGAAGCCGTCGGCTTCACCGTCGCACGTTAAAGTTTCAGCACGGTCGTTCAACGCAATCCCGGAAGGCAATTCCCTGTTTGGAAGAGCCACTTCGCATGAACGTTGGAAACGCATATCCATCAGGAGTACGACGTGATACACAGAAAGATAAAGTTTGACGACCTACCCACGAACTCTTTCCACAGACGCATTGCATTCTTGGCAGCGGGCGGGCCATTCTGTGATGGCTACCTGTTCGGCATCATCGTGGTTGCGCTTCCGTTCATTGCGAAGAACCTAGTCTTGAGCAGTGTCCAAGTAGGCTTGCTCGGCTCGGCGAGCTTGATTGGGATGTTCATCGGCGGCATCGTCTTCGGCCCGATGACGGATAAATTTGGCCGGCAGTCGCTCTACGTTTTGAATCTGCTGACGTTCCTGCTTGGTTCATTAGCATTCTTCTTGACGAAGGACTTCACGTCGCTGTTCATCGTGCGACTGATTATGGGAGTTGCGCTCGGCGCCGACTATCCGATTGCTACTGCGTTGGCATGCGAGTTCCTTCCGAAGAAGCTGCGGGGTCCCATTCTTTCGAGTTTGATGGTTTGCTTCTGGATTGGCTTCACCGTAAGCCTAGCTGTTGGCTTCTTCGTGCCCGCGAATGACTCGAGCGTCTGGCACATCATTCTCGCGAGCTCCGCGATTCCGTCGGCAATCTTTCTCGTTCTGCGCTTCAACGTTCCTGAATCTCCTCGATGGCTTCTCTCAGTTGGGAAGGTTGAAGAGGCTCGCGCCGTTGTCATGAAGTATCTGGGCGAAAACTGCGACTTCGATAGCCTCAAGCGCGAAACACCGTTAGCCACCAAACGCCGGGGACTGGGACTGTCCAGCATTCGCGAACTGTTCGCACAAGGCTATGGCCGTCCGCTGCTCTTCTGCGGGGTGTTCTGGACATGTCAAATCGCCCCCTCACTTGCGATTAAGACGTTCCAGCCCATGCTCCTGCAGACCTTCGGCGTTACTCAGGCACTTCAAGGGACGTTGGTAATCATCTCGTTCGCGGTCTTGGGCACCATCGTTGGAATGCTTGTCATCAACCGCATCGGCCGGCGCAGCCTCCTCCTGTGGTCATACGTGCTGTCGACTGCGGTTCTTTTTCTCCTCGCAACCCCTGCATCCAACATCGCCTGGGCTGCAATCCTCTGCTTCGTCGCGTTCACGCTTGCTGAAGCAGCTGGCTCGGCTCTGCAGTTCGTCTACCCGAACGAAGTATTCCCGACGGAGATTAGAGCAACTGGCATGGGGCTCGCCATGTCCTTGAGCCGCCTGGGCAGCGCCGCTGCAACGTTCTTGATGCCTGTGACGCTGGAATCGCTCGGTCGCTCCGGAGGGCTTGCAATTGCAGGCGCAATTTCAGCGGTCGGGCTGGTCGTGTCGTACTTCATGGCTCCAGAAACCAAGGGACTCACGCTCTCCGAGTCCGGGCGCGCTCAGCACAACATCGGAACAGCGCCCATTGAAAAAGAGGCTTGACGCAGATGCTGAAGGACAGCTTCAGCCACCCGTGAGATTGTTTCCACCCTTATATCAATCAACATCCTTCGGAGATGTGCACTATGAAATTTTCTGACTTCAAGGTTTTGACGTTCGACGTCGTTGGCACCATCATCGACTTTGAAACCGGCGTGCTCAACTCGGTCCGTCGCCTCGGCGGAGATGCTGCAGCCCGACTGAGCGACAAGCAAATCTTCGACGCCTTCCTTCGCGGTCGGGTACCGAACGTCGGGCGCGCAACCGAGGTCATGGCTGGCGTGTATAAGCATCTCGCCAAGGAACTCGAGTTGCCTGCCGACGACCGGACCGCGACACAGTTTCAGCATGATGTGCTTTCCTGGCCCGCATTTGCTGATTCGATTTCCGCGCTCAAGCGCCTGCGTAAGCATTTTCGACTGGTCGCGATGACCAATACGGACCGCGTGGCGTTCTCGGCCTACGAATATGCGCTCAAGAAGCCGTTCGACGATTCGGTCACCTGCGACGACGCTGGAACGGCAAAGCCGGACCCGCGCTTCTTCTTCTTCAATCTGGGCCGGCAGTCAGCGCTCGGATACAAGCAATCGGACATCCTGCACGTCGCGCAGAGCCAGTATCACGACATCGGTATCGGTAAAGAGCTCGGTTATACAGTGTGCTGGATTGAGCGGCGCCAAGGGCTCGAAGGCTTCGGTGCGACACCCGTGCCCGAACGTGTCACCACTCCAGATTTCCATTTCGCATCGTTGGCGCAGTTGGCGGACGCCGTGGAAGCAGAGGGACGGAACCTGTCATGAAGGGGAATGGAGCGCCGGACATCGACTCGTTGTGGCGTGCTATCGCCCCGCCTCGACGTGACGAGGTAAGACAGCTCGACGGAGACATCCGCACCGACGTCGCGGTGGTGGGCGCGGGCTACACCGGGCTTGCCGCTGCATACGCGTTACAAAAGCGCGGAATCGATGTCGCAGTCTTGGATGCGCATACGGTCGGATGGGGAGCAAGCGGGCGAAACGGCGGCGCTGTACTTCCGAAGTTTCGCCTGTCATACCGCGCGATGGCATCCCAACATGGGCTTGCGACCGCCAAAGCCATGCACCGGATTGCGCACGAAGGCGTGGACACGGTCGAAGCGCTGATATCCGAGTTCAACATCTCGGAAGCATCTTTCGTCCGGTCCGGCAGCCTACGATGTGCACATAATCAAACGGCTATGCGAGCGCTTGTCGCCGAGGCCGAATGGACTCGTGACACGCTCGATGACGATACACTGGAAGTATTCGACCGGGACCAAGTAACAGCGGAAATTGGCTCGAGCGTGTTTTACGGTGGCGTTCTGAGCAAGGACGCCGGTACGGTATTGCCGCTCAACTATGCTCGAGGTTTGGCCGCTGGTCTTAAGGAGCGGGGCGTGCCGATATTTGAAAACACGCCGGTGAGTCGTATCGAGCGAACAAAAAATGAAGCGACACTTCATGCTCCCGGCGGCGTGGTCCGGGCAAGACGCGTAATCGTGGCCACCGACGCTTACGGTCACTTGACGGAGGCTACTTCGCACTACGCGAAATTGATGATTCCCTTCAGAACGGCGGCGATTGCAACTGAAAAGTTGCCGCCCATACTCTTCGACTCGTTGCTAAAGGGCCATCGTTCCTACAACGAGACGAGACGAATGATGAAGTGGTTCAGAAAGGCAGACGGCCGAGTGCTATTCGGTGGACGAGGCGTACTCGGTAAGGAGAGTGCCCATGAATTCGCTGCGTTGCGCCGTGCCTTGGTGTCAACCTTTCCACAACTGGTGTCGGCGCGCATCGAATTCGAATGGTCGGGCAATGTGGGCATGACCGTGAATCAACTTCCGCATATTGGTCGCGACGGTGATGCGGCCGTCTATTGCCTCGGGTACAACGGCGCCGGTGTATCCCTTTCGAGCGTGATGGGCCAGGCAGCCGCAGCATTGGCCATAGGTGAACTGCCGGAACTCTCCCTGACCCAAGCTGACAGGCTGCAAACGATACCGCTGCATGCGCTCGCGACGCCTGCAGCGAAGCTTGCGGCGAGTTGGTACACCTTTCTCGACGCCATCGGGCGTTAGCGACGTTCGCTGCAACTCCCCGAATTGCCGCCTGCATATAACTCGACATTTAGGAAACGGCGATTGCCTCAAGCATGAAGTCCGCGGCCTGTTCCGCCCGCCCCGCTCAGGAGGTATCCATATCCAATAGAAGCAGCTGTGTCGTTGACCATCGCGGCATCTTGGTGTCCGCAGAGCACAGCATCGACCGGTTCGATACTCCGTCGCACGTCGAAGTTCGTCGCGAAGCCCATCGTCAACCACGCCTACGCTGGCGAGCACGGTATCCGTTGTCGCCAAATCGACGGGCGCCAGCAGTATCAGCGACCGACCGGCAAACATATTCTCACCAAGTTCGACAGCTCTGCTCGCGTGCTCGAACGCGCTCTAGTAACGCTGGTTCAAGACCTCGAGCCAGCCGAAGACGTAATGCACGTCCGCGTGCTTATGAAAAGCAATCGGAACGTCGTCCCATTCAACCGGCTGCCTCAATCGGTGGCGGACATTCAGCCATGCGGTGAAGACGCTGGACGATGCCAGGAACTGTTCCCGGAGCTTGTCGGCGAGCGCGAGGGCGTCTTCGAAGCGGTTGAGCAGCATCAGTCCGTGTACAGCGTTTCCGGCAGTTTTCCCCTCATTAGGGTCGAGTTCGAAGGCGCATCGAAAATCCTCTGAGGCCGTCCCCGTCTCCGAGGTGCCACGAGCATTGCGCGCGCTGCGAATGCCATCGCTCTTTCTGATGGAAATCAAATCCGTTGAATCCGGTGGCTGTCTTGGAAAGGCGGCTGAGCCCCTCCCGAAGCTGGCCTTCGGCGATGAGGCGTGTCACCACATCGAGCTGGCCGTCGACCACCTCGTTCAGCGAATCGAGTCGCGCGTCGGGTACCGAGGCACCCACGATGCCCTAAATCTGTGCAGATTGCGCGTCGAACTTCGCGGACAAGGCTGCCACCTGAGCCATCATCGCGTGGATTGCGCCTCCAGGCTTTTCAGGCGCGAACGAAAGTGTAGCTTAGGAGAGGCGTTAATCATCGCCTCAATGTCCTCCCAGAACGCCAGCGTTACCTGGGACTTGCCTTCGCTCGCTCGTTGCCCGGCGACATAACGCACCATATTCGCAACTGAACGCGGTGGTCGCGATTTCCAGCTCGTCTAGGTGAACCGTCCCGGCGTCAGCTTTGGCTACTTCGCTATCAATGATGGCTCGGGTGAGCTTGTTGAATTTTTTCCGCTCGCACTGGGCGCCTACGCTACGTTGAGCGCGAGTAATCAGCAGGTCGATGCCTCGTTGCTCCTGGCCGCTCCGAGCGACACGCATCACTGATGTGACACGCGATGGTTCCGAATGCACCGCCCAGCAACACTCATCGAAATCTTCCGGGTTGGATGGTGGCTGGATATCAGTCTTGTACGGAAGCATGTCGAGCGACTTGAGCATCGGAGCCTATTGGCTTATGAGAATGATAACCGACCGTCCCTGCCGAAGATGGGGTGACCACGGCCGTCCGAGCTCCAACCTGCAAGCATTTGTCCCACGCGAGGCGCGTCCTGCCATGAGCGAGCCAGGCATCAGGAACCCCGCCTTTCAACCCAAACGACTGAATTGTGCAACTGGCCATCAGTGGAGAATCGATTCTCGCCGCGTGCGCTCGCACCTCATCGAACTCGCTAAAGAAGCTCTTTCTTTAGGTTAAGAACGAAGTCTTCCTATTCGGAAGAAACTCTTTTTGTTTTAGTAGTGAGCGCGACTTAAATGCTGATTGGGCGCCGGACCACCGTTTCTCCACCAATCTCGGGCCGACGCCGGAACGCCACGCGAGCAGAAGACGGTAAAGGAGAACCATCACGTTGGACTCGTCAGTCTGCGATGCGAGTAAAGATGATATCTGCGCTCGACCGAGGACGATGGCCACGGTGGTATGCATAGACCTCAAACTCCAGCTCAGAATATAGCGCGAGCATGTCCTGCTGAGCCTCGATGCCCTCTTCCACATAGAAACAATCCCAGTCGCCAGGTAAGCCCATGGGAGTTTTGCGTAAGACATAAACGCTGAGCGTTGCCGGATAGCGAATTCGAGCGAGCACCTCGCGCATGCAGACACCCGAAACCAACACTACGGCATTGCGCGCTAATTCACTGGCCATTTTCGCGCTGAGCTGGTCGGCCTGAAGTGCTTCGACGAAATGGCCTTCGTTGGGGTTGATGAAGTCATCGAGGTCCACCAACGGAAGGCCAACCCGCTGGGAAATGGTCATGGCGAGCGTGGTCTTTCCAACACCCGTGCAGCCATCGAACGTGACAACGCCGGCTCTGATATCTCGAACTGCAACTTCCAGCTCATCGAGTTCTTGAATCTCTGTTTCAGGGTTGGTCATCGTGCACCGTTGAGGGTGAAGGTTCCACATACGGCTACCGTCGTGACGAAGGAGCAGGCTTCGCGGCTTCGCAATCTTGCGCAGAATGGTCGGACCATGGAGCGTCCCGCGAGCGTGGCCATCTGCTCGCTGGTGTTTGTACGGCGCAGGAACACCCTCTGGTTCGTCCTAGGCGTGTCTGCCTCTCCGCAAAAGGCTGGCGTTAATTGTCATAAAAATGGCGTACTTTGCAAACAACGAGCTGACTTTGCGCGCCTTAGGATTAGTCCAATGACTCCGCCGCCCTGTCGCGACGCCATCTACGTTGCTCACGGGCAGCATGTTCTATTGCCGAAGGAGAAGTGGAATTGGATTTGCAGAATCTAATGAAGGGCTTCCCGCCTAGCCCAGAAAATCAAGTCACCGTCGAGAACTGGAAAAAAGCTCCGTACAACCGCTGGAGCTTTTGCCACATGCGTCAGTTGTTTGCAACGGCTCCTGTTCGGAACGGTTCGACGACCGCCGCGCTGCCACGCGGAAGCACAAACCTCGCATCGGTCGAATTTGAGGGAAGCGACGGGAAGCAGGCAAGACTGGAAGACGCGCTCAAAGCGACTTCGACCGACGGTTTCCTCGTTTTACACGGCGGCCGCATCGCGATGGAGTGGTACGACGGCTTCCTTCGGCCGGATATGGAACACTGCGTCCACTCCATCAGTAAATCTATCGCGGGAGCAATCGCCGGCATCCTCGTCGACCGCGGCATGCTGGACCAAGATTCGCCCGTCACCCGATACGTGCCTGAGCTTGAAAGCTCAGGTTTCGGTGACGCGAGTGTGCGTCACGTGCTCGATATGACCGTGTCCATCGATTTTCACGAGGAATACACTGACCCTAACGGTCAGGGCGCCATGTTCCACGCGGCGATGGGTATGCCCGCGAGACGCGATGTCGAAGTCATCGGCCTGAAGCGAGTCCTCTCTACGATAAGGCGCGGGACCGGCCGGCATGGAGACGCTTTCAACTATGTGACGGCAAACTCCGAAGTCTTGGGTTGGATACTTGAACGAGCGACTGGACTTCCATACTCGTCGTTGTTGGAAGCGTACATTTGGCGTCCGCTCGGCACCGAAGCAAGTGCATCGGTCCTTGTCGACCCGTTCGGCTCTGCACGAGCCGGCGGCGGATTGGCAATGACACTGCGCGACCTCGGCCGATTTGGAGAGATGATTCGTTGTCGTGGCATGAGCTCTGGAAATCAGGTAGTCCCTGGGTGGTGGATTGATGATATCCGGTCGAACGGGAACCGCGATGCATGGTCGCGTGGCGAGTTGAAAGAGATGTTCCCGGAAGCACACTATAGAAGCCAGTTTTACGCTATCGACAGCGCCAACGGAACAACTGTAGCTGGCTTTGGAATTCACGGGCAGTGCGTTTTTGTCGACGCCGATGCGGAAATGGTCGTCGCGCGACTGTCTTCGCAGCCAGTCGCAGTAGATGTGGAAGCAGAAAAGATGTGGCAGAACGGTTATGCCGCTATCGCGAAGACGCTCAACCGTCGACCATAACGTGCCGCGTACAGGAGGTGCCGCACCGAGAATCGGTAACGTCACCTCAGCGTCTGGTCGAGAATCATTTGGAGAGGTTATAGCGACGCTGAGCTATCGGACTTCGATAGTCGCTTCGACCTCTACCGCCATGCCAGAGGGCAATGCATTCGAACCGGTGGCAATTCGCGCGTGAAGGCCGCGCTCGCCCAAGACCGCATACAGCAAGTCGGATGCGCCATTCATCACGGCAGCGTGCTCTGTAAAGGACGAAGAGCACTGGATGATGCCAGCAACGCGGACGACCTGGACCACGCGGTTGATGTCGCCATTGAGCATGCGGGACAGATGGCTCAGGATGTTGAGCGCGCACAGTTGTGCGGCACGCTGACCGTCCTCGATGCTCACCTCATCACCGACTTTGCCCGAATAGCGAAGCTCGCTTCCCCATCGCGGGCCCTGTCCCGCGATTTGTACGTGGTTTCCTGAACGAACTGCGGGCAGGTAACTTCCTCGTGGAACGCTTGCTGGCGGCAGTTCCAAGCTCAGTTCGGCGAGGCGGTCTGCGAAGGTACTTCTGTCGGTCACTTGAATTTCCTTATCTCGTGTCTTCGGAAAGATTGGCGTTTTATTGCTTGCGATATCTGAACCGGGCGGAGCCAACAGTCGATTCTAAGTAGCAGCCCGTTTCGCCTTCGTCGACCAAGTTCAGTGCCGAGTCTGGCGACTTATCTATCGCAAACCGACCCCGTTCCACCCGGGTGAGCCTCGCCGCGCTTTGGCCCGGGGCGCTGAGCCAGAGCGAACCATCACCTCTGCTGGTCACCTCGAGAACGACACCATCGCTCGACTCGTAACGGCCAACTGCATTTGAATGGTCATCTTCCGCCGGGGGGCTTGCAAGCTCAAAACGGGCGACATTTTCGGCAACTTGTGTATCGAAGGATTCAGCGTGCTCAAGCGAGCCTAGATGGAAATTGATGAGCCACCTGGCATCATCTTCTGGGTCATCGCTCTTTGCTTCGAAGACATCATAGTGATAGTGCTTCAGAGGCAAGTCGCCTCCTCGAAACTGCAGACGCAGGCCGCCTTCTCGGAGTTGAATGCTCATATTTCCGTACGCCTCGTGCCGAAACTCACCGGCATACCAGCCCATGTGATGCGTTGGACGTGTCCCTTCCACCTTATCTTTGTCTCGACACTTGTATGCGTATGAGGCAGCCTGCTTCGCGGATTTCACCAGTTCGCGAAGACGCGCACTCCACGGCGTCAAGTTCAGGCCCAAGAGACGCTCGTAGACTTGATAAGAGACCGCGTCTCTCAGCGTCGTACAGTGGTCCCCAATCGAGAAAACACAAACGCCGATTTGCTCGCTTGGCATGACCGATACCTGCGAGTGAAAACCACGGGCGTCACCTCCGTGACTTTGAACTAGATGACCGCGATAAACCTCACTCTGTCTGCCCAGCCCATAAGCCGGGTTAAGCGATTCGGACCAGCCGTACGCCTCTGGCATCACATTCGGGAGAGGCATCGCGGCTAGTGACGTCTCTCGGATGACTGTCTCGGGTATTACCTGCACGCCGTCGACCCTTCCGTCGTGCAACAGTGTCGCGACCCATCTCGACATGTCATCGAGTGTAGAAATCATTCCGCCCGATGGTCGAAGCGGCTTATCCATCAATGCCCAATTGAGCCTGTGAAGTTCGCTACTATCCCTGCGCTCATTGAAGGGAACGGCAAGTCTCTCATTGCCCACCAAGTCGGACAGGCTGAACGACGTATCAGCCATTCCACACGGCTCAAGAATTCGCTCTCGTACGAAGTCGTTCCACGTCTGGCCGCTCAACAGCTCAATGACGTGCCCAACTGCGAAATACATCACGTTGTTATAGATGAACTTTTCGCGGAGCCCGGTAACGGGTTTCAAGAGGTGAAGCCGCTCAAAAATCTGCTGAAAGCTCAGAGTCGACCCCATCGCCAGTGCCTCGTGCCGGGTGATGCCGGTCCGGTGCGCGAGAAGGTCTCGAAGACTCACACTCCGAGTCAAGTCGTCAGAGAACAGGCGAAGCGTTGGCACCGCGTCTCGGAGCGGACCATCGTAAGTGAGCTTCCCTTCTTCGACCAGCAGCCCGGCAGCTATCGCGACGAAGAGCTTGGTATTGGAAGCTATCGGGAAGAGCGTCTTCGAGTCAATGGGCGTTTTGCTTTCAAAGTCCCGATAGCCGTACGTCTTGACGATGGGTGGGAGATTGCCCGCCACGATGGAGACGCCTAGTCCGGGGGCATTCCATTCACGCACGATTGCCGACATGGCCTCGTCGAAGCCTTCCAGCCTCTGCACCGCATCTAAAGCGCTGATGTTCACTTGTGTTCCTGCCGTCCTTCACGCGGGCTCGTCGGCGGCTTATCCCAGCGAGCCCAGCGTAGCGTTTGCCTTATTGGGAGACGTCAACATCTCGCGTTTCGGGGAGCAGCCATGCTGCAATCAGACTGATTCCCGTTGTCACTGCGACAACGTAGGCCGGTGTCAGAGGGTCATTGGTCAGTTTCAGCAACCAGGTAACAACGAACTGCGTCGCGCCCCCAAAAAGGCTTGCGCCGAGCGCGTACACCATTGAAAGGCCGGTGCTGCGGTACTTCGCCGGCAGTAGCTCCGGAACGGTCACGATGGTCGCTACTGCGGTCATCGCGGTAAGCGACGCAATGACAGTAGTGACGATAAGGAACGATGCGGTCGACGGGGACGCAACTAGCCACATGAAGCAGGGAATAATGCTTACAGCCAGCAACAAACGAGGCAGCACGAGAACTACTTTGCGTCCCTTCACATCGCACCACAATCCCGCGGCCAGTGCGGGCGCGAAAGTCATGATGCCACCTATGATGGAACTGGACTGCGCAACCGCTGCGGGCAGCTTCAGCGTGAGGATGGCAAAGGAGACCAGATAATTGCCGACCTGACTAGCGACGCCAACCGCCATCATCAACAGCACCGAGAGAAACACGACGCGCCCGTGCTCACGAAGAACGCCACCAACGACCTCTCCGGTGGTACGCTCGCCGCTCTCCGCATGTGTTTCGGGCAGTTGACGGCGAATGTACACGGCTATCGGAACCAGCAACAAACTCAGGAGAAACGGAATGCGCCATCCCCATGCTGCCAGTTGCTTCGGTTCCAGGACCATGGCGACAATCACGCCGATGGTGCCCCCGGTCGCGACCGCAATGCCTTGGCTCGCCAGTTGCCAGCTCGAGTAGGCCGCACGTCGATTAGCAGGCGCAGCCTCGACCAACAACGTAGTCGCAGGCCCAATCTCGCCGCCCAGCGCGAAGCCTTGAAACAGTCGACAAAGAACAACAATGATTGGAGCCGCGATTCCAATTGATTCGTAACTAGGCGTGGCCGCGATGCCGAGCGTACCAACGGTAATCAGCATCACCGTAAGAATCATTGCGGGCTTACGGCCAACTCTGTCCGCAAAGGAACCGATGAGGATGGCACCGAGCGGACGGACAATAAACCCAACACCGAAGGTCGCGGTAGCGGCCAACATGCTTCCGTAAGCGCCCTGTAACGGGAAGAAGGCGCGTCCGATGTAGACGGCAAAGAATGCGTAGATGATGAAGTCATAGACTTCCAGCGCGTTTCCTGCCACGGCGGCTACGATAGCGCTCGGCCTAATTTTTGACGCTAAGTGCTGGTCCGTTTGGTGGCCCTCCGAGGGGTCCACAATAGATGCGTTCGAAACTGATTCCAACATGGGTTTCACCTTAATCGATACGCGAATTTACCCAATTCCTGCTCACCCGCTGGGCGGATGATTGTCTCCTGGGCCTCGCGCGGTTATTTACTGAGCAACTTCACTGTAGCCAGCCGAAATTGGCGCCAGCGCTGTATTTCGCGCCATTTGCATGGTATTGTGCGCCATAATTTGCTGTTCAATTTCGGGAACGTGCTGCCGCCGTCCTGCATCGCGGGGAGCTCGACGACGCCTAGGCGGCTTCTGCATCCTTGGGCAGACGGACGATGACGCTGCCGTTGCGCTGGCCGGTGTGTCCACCGTCGCTCCACGTGAGCGCCCCGTTAACGAAAACCGCATCAATGCCCTCGGCCGGGGATGTGGGAGCGTCATACGTCGCGGTGTCGCGGACAGTAGCGGCATCGAAGATGACGAGGTCAGCGTGTTTGCCAACCTCGACAGTGCCTCGGTCTGCGAGCCCGAAGGTCCGGGCGGTTAGGCCGCTCATCTTCCAAACGGCCGTCTCAAGCGGAAATAGGCCGACTTCCCGGCTGTAGTGACCCAAGACGCGTGGGAAAGTACCCCAGAGGCGCGGGTGGGGATTGTCGCCGACCGGCAGCCCATCGGAGCCAATCATGGTCGCGGCGAAGCTGAGAATGCTGCGCACATCTCCCTCATCCATATTGAAGTAGATTGCACTGCCGGGCTGCATTCGCTTCGCCGCCTCAGCGCGGCTTAGGCCCCAGTCGTTGGCGATATCGCCGATAAGCCGCCCCGCTTGCTCTGGATGGGTTTCACTTGTTGCTACCAATACCCGTCCCTCGAGCTTCGATTCGTCCGAGTGAAGCATTGTGGAACTTGCGGAGTACGGGTAGCAGTCGAGCGAAACGCATTGACACTGCATTGCCGAGTGAATCAGAGAAAGCGTGGCCGCCGACTTGCCAAAGTTCCGCTCCCCTTTGAGTTTGTGGTGCGAGACAACCACTGGAACGTTCAATAGGCGGCCAATCTCGAAGCTCTCATTCAAGGCGGCGATGCTTTCATCGGCTTCGTCTCGCATGTGAGTCGCATACACGGCCTTCGCTTTCGTCAGGGGCCGACATACCTCGACGACTTCGGACGTTGAGGCCTTCGCCGCTGGAGGATAGAACGTCCCCGTAGACGCGCCGATAGCACCTGCTTGCAGCGCCTCATCCAAGAGCTGCTGCATCGCGTCGATTTCCGTAGCGGTCGCCTCGTGGTCGAAAGAATCCATGACCACAGCGCGTAACGTAGTGTGCCCTACGAGCGCCGCGACATTCACTGCTGCCGGCGCACGACGAATGGCATCCAGATATTCGACGAAAGTCTCGAAGCAGTAGGTGTCCGACCGGCCGCCTATATGCAAAAAGCTGAGAGGCATTGGCACCGACATGTCTTTCCTGGCCGGAGCAAGGCTGATTCCGCAGTTGCCAGTAATGACGGTCGTCACACCCTGCGAGACTTTGCATGCCATGTCCGGGTCTGTAAGGACGATTCTGTCGTCGTGAGTGTGAGAGTCAATGAAACCCGGTGCGACGACCTTGCCCCTAGCGTCAAAGACAGTTTCGGCCGAGGACGACGAAAGGTTGCCAATCGCCGCGATTCTTCCGTCCTTCACACCGATGTCTGCGTCGAATCGTGGCTTGCGCGTTCCGTCAATGACGGTTCCGCCGGCGATGATGAAGTCGAAGGTATGTGTGAAGTCAGTCATGGGATGCCTCCCGTTGGCTTTGTGCGGAATTCCGACGTGCCTCAGGAACGCCGGTGTCGGCAGGAAAATAAGGCATGGGATTGAGGCCTCAAACTGCTGCGAGCCTCGTGCGGATGTGAAATACGCGCGGGACGAAACGACGTCCTGCGCGTATTCAGGCTGGCTGTGTTGCGATGTAGTCTCAGACCTCTTGAGGCGCCTGACTTGCGAGCATGATGGCTGAGACACCCTTCGGATGCGCCAGGAAGTTCTCTACCAAACGTGCGAAGTAGCTGGCGCCGACTGGTAGAAGGGCGTCGTTGAAGTCGTAATTAGAGTTATGGAGCTCGCAGGGTCCGAGGCCGTGGCCATGCTCACGATGTGCTCCGTCTCCGTTGCCGATGAACGCGAAACATCCCGGGCGCGCGCGCAACATATAAGAGAAGTCCTCAGCGCCCATGGTGGGTTCAATGTTCCGGACGACCTTGTCTTCGCCGACGACCTCGGCCGCGACCTTCGCTGCGAAGGTGGCCTGGTCCGGGTCATTTTGCGTTGTGGGGTAGTACCGGTTGAAGTTGCAGTCAACCTCGCAGTCAAAGGCTGTTGAAATTGCCAGCGAAAGCGCCTTAATTCGTTGCTCGATGAGGTCGGTGACCCTCTCGTTGAAGGTACGGACCGTTCCCGAGACGACGGCTTCCCCTGGAATTGCATTGTCTGCCGTTCCCGCGTGGAATTGGCACACCGACAGAACGGCGCTTTCAAGCGGGTCAACGTTGCGGCTAACGACGCTTTGCAAGCTGGAGACGAGCTGGCTTGCTGCGAGAATTGGGTCCCGGCCGGTATGGGGACGAGCTGCGTGGCAACTGGTTCCGCGGACGGCAATCTTGAAGCGGTTGCTCGAGGCCATAATCGCGCCGTCGCGAAGACCAATTGTTCCCTCGGGCAACCCCGGCCAATTGTGCACTCCGAACACGGCGTCGACCGGGAAGCGCTCGAAGAGCCCGTCCTCGACCATGACCTGAGCGCCGCCGCCAGCTTCTTCTGCTGGCTGAAATATGAAATGCACAATTCCGTCGAAGTCGCCGTGCTTGGCAAGGTAGTGTGCCGCGCCAAGCAGCATAGCGGTGTGGCCATCGTGACCGCACGCGTGCATCTTTCCAGGGTTCGCTGACTTGTGTGCGAAATCGTTGGTTTCGTGAATTGGCAGTGCGTCCATGTCGGCACGCAGCCCAATGGCGCGAAGCGTACGACCACGCTTGAGTGTTCCGACTACGCCCGTGCGGCCAACGCCGCGTTCGACCGTAATGCCCCACTCGGTAAGGCGCGCGGCAACATAGTCCGCAGTTTCGTGCACGTCAAAGCCGAGTTCAGGATTGGCGTGCAAATGTCGTCGGATTTCCTGGATTGCAGGCGTATCCAATTCAATTTCAGGGATAAGTTTCATGATATTAGTGCAGCGTGATGTGCCGCAGGAGAACAACAACGACATTGGACATCCCTGCTTGCGCTGCAATCTTTGAGGTAGAAGTTGCGCGGAACGAAGAAGGGGCAGTTCCGCTGACGCCTCGGGGCACAAGCAACGAAGGCGTTCCACTAGCAGGAGCGACTTGCGAGCTCGCTCCTGGCCCGTAATATGGTTAGGCCTTGCCCAACATCATGTTGAACGACAGGTCGAAGAGCGCGTACGCACGTTGTTCGATTGCTTTTGCGTTCTCTTCCGCGAAGTCGATAGCAGCGTACAGACGTATCTTGCGCTCAGGCTCCTCGAAGAAGGGGTGCGTGCCCCAAGCGCGGAGCACCGTGCTGTTCACCTCCGGGTGAAATTGTGCTCCGACGGCATTGCCGTCTCGAATGCCTTGGATGATGCCGTTCTCCGACGCGAGGACTTCTACACCGGGCCGAACGCTGATGGAGTCACCGTGGAAGCGCATCCATTCCCCACGCCACGTTTCGACGGCAACCGTATCGTTAGCCGTCCACGCTTCGAATCGGCCTCCGGTCGGGACTACGTTCCCACCGCCCTCGATGGCAATTAACTGAGCGCCAAAGCAGACGCCGAATACCGGGACTTTGTCCTGAAGCAGTTGACGCATGAGCCGACGTTCACGAACGACCCAGTCGATTTGCGTTTCGTACACATGGGCCGCAGCACCTAACGAGACGAATGCGTCGCTTTTCTCGACTAAGCCTTGTTCATCAATTTCGTCGGGCGTCACCGCGCGCCAGTTCCACCCCTTCGATTCAATGAATGATGCGATGAGCCCCGGACCAGATGCTGGCGCGTGCTGAATGATGGTTACGTTCACGATGTCTTCTCGAATGGTGCTCGCCGCTTTGGCTGCGACCGCCCATATACTGGGCGGTCAAGCTTGGGGTCAAGAGACCGGTGCAGCAGTAGTTCAATCGATAGTAGCTCAGTTCACGCGTCAAAACACATTGCAAAACGCGCCAAGAGCATGAGAAACTGCGCCAATAGGGCAACTCCTAGTACCGACTTGAACCGTCCTGGCACTTGAAACTACTTCGCCGAGGTCTGGCCGCTGGCAGGCATTTGAGGCACCGGCTGCGGAGCATCGATTCGCGAGCCGCCCGGCTGGTAGCCCCGTTCTTCCAATTCCTTCAGTTCCGCGTTCTTTTTTGCTCGACGCGCTTTGCGCTCAGCACGCTTTTGCGCTTTCAGGTCCTTGACGCTTGACGCCGCCGATGTAGCCGATGCAGGGCCTTGCGCGAAAACAGGCGTTGTTAGAGCCGAAGCCACGGCGAGTGCCGCAAACATCAGAACAGCATTAGTCATCGGTTTCATGATGGTCCATTGGTTGATGAAGCTCGTTGGAGTGCGACCGGAAGGATGGCGAAAACCGGCCTATCGAAGATTCGAAAGGACCAAGTCCATCGAGTCCACGAACTGTGTGACGTGTTCTGCGGTAAAAGGCATAGGGGGACGAATCTTCAGCACGTTGTCGTACTTTCCGATTTTTGAAATCAACACACCTTCGTTGCGCATACCTTCGATGACCCGCTTCGCCATCTTTGAGTCCGGCTCGTAGCGCCCACCTTTCTCGACCAGCTCGACGCCGATAAACAGGCCCTTGCCGCGGACGTCACCAATGCAGTCATGCTTGCTCGTGAGTTCGGAGAGCTTTCGAAGCATGAGCGAACCGGTCTCACGTGCGTTGTCGATGAGGTTTTCACGTTCGATGACCTGAAGCACAGCCGAGCCCGCGGCGCAAGCGACCGGCGTGGCGCCGAAAGTGTTGAAGTACATGACCTCGCTGCGGAAACGGTCGACAATTTCCGCGCGTCCGATGAGTCCGGCAACTGGATACCCGTTCCCGAGCGGCTTCCCCAACGTGATAATGTCCGGTTGCGCATCGTGGAGCTGATAGCCCCACCAGGTCTCGCCGCACCGTCCCAGTCCTGGCTGGACCTCATCGGCGATGTAGAGACCGCCTGCTTGGTGGACCAACTCGACGGCCTCTTTCACAAATCCAGGAACAACATCCGGCAGTCCGTCGGTCGAGAAGATGGGGTCGAGCAAGATGGCCGCGACGCCAATACCATGCGAATCGAAGTACGCAATGGCGTCCTTTACTTCCTTCAGGTAGGCAGCTTTAAGCGTCTCTTCAGTCGGCGAGCCTTCACCACGTTGGACCTTCGGTGGCAGTGCCGGGGCGCGAATTGCGCGAATGTAGTTTGGCAGCCCCGTCGGATTGACGTCAAATGCCGTCGACAATTCCGCAACCGCAGCAGTGTTGCCGTGGTAGGTGTAGTCCGTAACGATGATTCCGGCATGACCGGTAATATGCCTAGCCATTCGCAGCGCTAGTTCGTTCGACTCGCTGCCAGTACAGGTCAAGACCCCGCGAGCCTGCGGCAGGTCGACAATCGAAAGAAGCTGCTCGTGGTAGTCCAGAACCACTTTGCTGACATAGCGGGAATGCGTGTTCAACATGCCCAACTGCTTAGTTACTGCCTCAACGACTGCTGGGTGGCTGTGACCTACGTGCGGAACGTTGTTGTAAGCGTCGAGGTAACGCCGGCCCTTGTCGTCGAATAACCAAACGCCTCTGCCTTCGGTGAGGTACAGCGGCGACTCATAAAGCAGGGGCGCGTTCGGCCCCATAAGCGCGTTTCTGCGCGCGAGAAGCGTATCGACGGAATCTTCAGCTCGCGCTTTGGCGACCTTTGCGAGGTTTGACATCGAAAATCCTGGTCTGAGCGGTTGCTCGTCAATTCGTTAGAGAAGGCGACGCAGCGGAAGACGACAGGTCTGCGGCGTCAAGCAACTGACGCGAGAGTTGCTCGCTGGTCGCAATGACATGGGCGGTAAGCTCACGGGCAGTGTCGGTTCCACGTCGCGAGTGCATCCATCCGAGATAGACAAGCGCTCGAAGCACGAGCATCGAAGGAATCAACGCAAGATGAGAATCGGGAAGTTCTCGCACCGACCTGTATCCATCGATGTAGCCGCGCAGCGCGTCGTCGTAGGTTTGTTCGCCGAGGTGCCAGAAAACAGCGGTGACCAAGTCCCAGAGGTACCAACCGTAGCCGCAATCGTCGAAGTCGATGACAATCAGACCGGCCTCGGTCTCCATGAGGTTATCTGGCACCAAGTCGGCGTGGACCAGCCCATAGCGGTCCGAACTCGTGCCAAATGCATTCATGGCGGCGGACGCAATCTCGGCAGCTCGCGAAAGCACCGCTCGCTGTTCCTGCGATAGAACATCGAGGTCTTTGAAATCGCCCCAGAGCGGTTCACCGATGTTGTCGACAACCTGCTCACTGATGCCGACGCATCCGGCGGTGTCCCACGCAGGTCGAAAGAAGTTGGCAGGCGTACTCCACGTCGAGCTCTGTTCGTGCATGAGCGCCGCCAAGCGTCCAATCTCACGGTAGACCGGTTCGACGCTCAGCGCGTCTGCGTAGTCCCGAGACTCGGCGGAGCCGATTGGCGCGCCGTCAATCCAAGCAAGCATGTCGACCCAGAAGAGCTCAGATGAGCCAGCGGGGGTCACACTGATGAGCAGTTCGTTCGTTTGCGTCGGGACAGCCTGCGATACGGGAATTCCACTTGAATGGAGCGCATGCATCCACTGGAGTTCCGACGTAAGCTCGCATGCGCTATGGTAGTTCGGACGATGGACCCGTATTGCAGCCTTCCGTCCATCGGGAGTGACTGCCTTGAAGACAGCATTTTCTCGGTACTTCAGCAGCGACAGCTCGCTGTCTTCAGGCCAAGCCCAATGCGCGAGCGACGCGCGAGCGGCTTCGTGAAATACTTCATGCTCCTGCTTGGATTTGGTCATGGGATTTACGACTCGTGTTATTGCTAGGGATGGCGTCGTTGTCACTCGAATGCTGCAGGACCAACGACGCCCTTACTGCATGCACAATCGAAAGCGCTGCGCATGCATCCTTTATGGCCTACTGATTCTGAAGACCAGGCTCGACGGAAAGAGGCGTGCTCTTGCCCACAGCGGCAATGCGATTGAGCATCACCGCGGACACGGCGGTGGCGATTGCCGCGACGACATATAAGGTCTTGGAACTTCCGGTTGCTTGAATTAGGAACCCACCGATGAGCGGCCCGAAAGCAAGGCCGCCTCCAACGAAAAGTGACAGAGTTCCGAAAAGTCGCGCCGAAGAAACTTTCGCTGCTGCAGCGAAGATGAAGGGCAATACGAACGTCCAACCGAACTTGAACAGAAAGACCGCCGCAACAAACCCTTCGAGTCCGCCTTTGTAGGAGAGGCCCAGAATCGAAGCGACCATCACTGCATATCCAATCCAGAGCACGAGCGAGCGATTAACCTTGCCTCCCAGATAGGACGCGAGCCCTGCTCCGATGATTCCCATGATGGTCGCGATGGACATGACCTTGCCGGCTGTAGCCGCATCCAATCCAACTGAGTGTGCCGAGCCATGAACGAAGGTCCATACGCCGCCCATCGCAAGATAGAACAGGAACACCGACAGGACCACAACAACAGGCAATGCGAAGCCCGAGGTCGAGTTCCCTGCAGAAGCAGTTCTTGACGCAGCGGGTTCCGGGCGTACCAAAAAGTCCGGAAAGTTACGCGCCACAGCGATAAAGCTAATTCCGAGGAGTCCCATCGCGACATACAGCGCCGCCAATCCGAAGGATGCAAAGAGTTGCGGGAAAACCCACAGGCCGATAGCGCCTGCTATGAGCTGGCCGGTGATACACACGCCAAACAAGCGGTCAGGGTTGTGCGCTCGCGCAGCGGTCATTAGACAAAGCACGTTAAGAACACCCGCTGCAAGCGACGTGATAGAGCGCAGCACCAGCAAAGCGATGAATGTTGTACCTAACCAAGCAGTGGCGAGGTTGCCCAAGCAGAAAACAATTGCCGCCACCAGAGCAATGCGTCGTCCGTCCACCCGATGAAGCGCCAAGCTGCACGGAATAGTGCCCAAGCTGAATGCTCCAAGCTCGAAAAAGAAGTAAGTCCCAATTTGCGCCGGAGAAAGCTTCAACTGCAGCGCCATTTGACTCGCCGCTGCAGGGGCAACTAGAAGAATCATCGGCACGATGGCCGTGATGACGACCAAGGACAGGTACGTCGCCCTCGATATGCCCGGCGCGCTTGTTTGATTGCCTACAGAAATAGGTTTCATACTAAATCCTGTTGCGTTTGTTCAGAGCCGTTGACAGACGGCATCGAAGAGGATTACGGGTCGTCGGTGGTGGCTTAGAAGAAGTGCCGGATGCCCGCATAGAACAAGAGTTGACTCTGTGAGGACGAGTTGCCAATCGTGAACATATTCGCGACCTGCCCAGGAGGGCCTGAAACGCGCTGGAAGTTCGTGGCAAGCATTATGTCGGTGCGCTTTGAGAGGAAATAATCAGTTGCGAGGTTCACTTGATTCCAGTGCACACCATTTGTCCAGGAGTAGGTGTAGCCGCCATTGACGTACAGGTCGGGCTGAATCTTGTACTGGATAGCACCTTCCGCATTCGAGACGGTCTGCTTATTTTGCGCAGCGCTAGCGTCGGTGAAGTAGATTCGCGTGAAATTACTGCGGAAGGTGAATTTGTCCCAGTCATAGGCGGCGGCTACGCCGTAGATGTCTGTGCTTCGCAGCGCAATCGACTGCGCTGGATTTGCGGTGAGCGAGCGGTTCAGGAAGTTCGCCATGCCTGCGCCCGTTCCCGGAGCAATGGACGTCCCACCTACGCTGGTTGTGAAGGCTTCCGCTCTGAAGTTGCCTTCTTTGAAATCGAGCGCAGCACTGTAACTTCTGCGAGTGTTGGTCGGGCTCGTTGCCGAACCGAAGCTGTACATACCGCGTGCGCGAAGGCCGGCGAGGCGAGGCGATTCGTACGAGACAGTGTTAGCTAAAGCGACGCCCGGGACGCGGTCAAATGCGCCAGGGTGGAAGGCGAACAACGTCCCTGATGCGGGAGCCGAGTATTGAACGAAGTCGACCGAGTAGTCGTACTGCTGACCCATCGTGAACTTACCGAGGGTAGTGCTCGAGAGACCAACGTAGGCTGAGCCGCCCCACATTTCATTGGTGCCATACGATTGGCCCGTGTTGAAGTTGTAGGTGTTGTTCAGGTTGAAGAACGCCTTGAGTCCGCCGCCCAGGTCTTCAGTTCCGGTAATGCCCCAGTTGTTCGACCAGTGACCACCGCTCGCCAGCTTGACCAGGTGCGAACCACCGACATTGTTCGCCCAGACAATGCCGTCCACGATGGAGCCGTAGAGTGTCACAGACGATTGCGCATGCGCCTGACTGCACGTACAAAGAATAGCAAGAGCCGTTGCGAGAGTTGCGATTGGTCGCGTCGGTCGCTTCTCTTCACCAAACGAATTTTTCGTAGTCCGATGCATTGCCAGTGCATCCTTGTCGCATTTCATGTCTCGCGGCGTCATCGAAGAATCTCCGGGGTTGAGCTCGCTGTTTTTTAGCGCCTTTGCTTCAAGCACAGCGTGTGGTGTGTTGATGGGCTCAATTGTTGAGCAGTCAAAAACGCGCATACATGATAAAGTGCGCCAAAGACATTGCGAAAAGCGCCAAAACGGGGTTGCGTCAGGGTTTTCCCCACACGATTCTGGTAGGGGGAATCGGGTTATCTTCGAGTCGTGTCGGCTGCAGCGTCCGCGCAGCAGCTTTAGGTAGGGTGGGCTTGCAGCGCGAGGCGAGCACCCGCGCTCAGAAAGGTCTTATTGGTGGACTGATGAAATCATGGGTAATAGTTCAAGTGCGCAACGTGCGCCTCTGTGCCGAGCGGGTCAAATGGGCCCCCTCATCCGGGCGTTGGACGCGGCGGGCGCAGATACCGAGAGCTTGCTCACACGGTATCGCCTCAATCGCAGAATGCTGTCAGACCCGTATGAGATTCTTCCCGTAATCACGTACATCGAAATCTTTGAGGAAGCGGCAGCGTTACTGAGCGAGCCCACACTCGGACTGCGACTGGGGCGCGACTTGCACCTCTCGGAACTCGGCCCTGCCGGCTTGGTGTTCACCTCCTCTTCGACGTTGAAGGTCGCCATGCGGAAGTTCTCTCGAGCAATTGAGTCTTGGCAGGGCTCCACGTCGATGGACTTGCTGCTGAAGCATGATGCTCCCAGCTGGTTCTACCAAATCAGCGACGCCAGCATTTGGCCGCGAGCGCAGGACACAGAATTCAGCCTTTCGGCGATGTGCAACATGATTCGGCTAGTGCGCGGACCCAATTGGAATCCCGTCGAGGTTCAGTTTGAGCACGCTCCGCCGTCTGACCTGAAACCCTACAGTCGAATGTTCCGATGCCCGGTCAGGTTCAGCCAGCAGACGAACGCGGTTTTGCTGTCTTCGAAAGACTTAGATGCACAAATCAAGAGCGCCGACATCCACATGGCGGCGATGATGGAACGTCACGCAGCCGACCTTATTGCGCGCGAGGCAATTCCCCACAGTCTCGTCGAACAAGTGAGAGACCTTGTCGCAAGGCGGTTGTCCCGAGAAAAGCTCATCGTCGGGGATATTGCGAAAGACCTCGGGCTTTCGCAGCGGTCGCTTCAACGGCATCTCGCGGACGCAGGCACGTCTGTCCGGGATATTGTTCGAGAGGTTCGGAAGGAGAGTGTCGAGACGCTTTCCGCGAAAGACGGAATGTCACGTGCCGCCCTTGCGCGAGCAGTGGGATACGCCGACTCTTCGGTCTTGTGGCGTGCGACTCAGAACTGGGCATCGGACAACGAACCTGCCGCCGACCCCTCCGGTCCGGCCAAGAAGCGCGAGTAGTCTCGCGCACTGCAATGCTCGTCAATTGCCCGGCGGGAATGGCGCGAATTATCACGACTTTGGCACCTTTTGCCATGCGGCCGTATTTCTGGTGTGGCTACTATGAAAAGTGCAGAAGCCCGCCGACCGCAAATCGGCTAAATCAGCGGCGATTGGCCGCTTCGTAAAACGTAGGCGTTTTGCCGACGCCTACAGATGAGTGATGCGCATCGAGATGACGCATCCTGGAGGAAGGAGCAGGAGATGCCCAATATCACAGTTTGTCTGTCGTTCGATGTGGATGCAGTCTCGTCGTGGATTGGCACGGCGAAGTCAAATGACCCCTCCACGGTTTCGCGCGGAGAATTCTCGGTTGTCGGCACGCCGCGGGTGGTGAACCTCCTGAAGCGCTTAGACATCCAGGCAACGTTCTGCATTCCCGGCCACACCGCCTACGCATTCCCTGACTTGGTCCGAATGATTCGCGACGAAGGTCATGAGATTGGTCACCACGGCTGGGTTCATGAGAATCCCGCTGACTTCGATAAAGCCGGTGAAATCCGGATTCTCGAGAAGGGGCTGGAAGCACTCGAGCGAGTTGCAGGAGTCAGGCCCGTGGGTTATCGCTCACCGGCGGTCAATCTCAGTCACGATACGTTGAAGTTGCTTACTCAGTACGGCTTCGAGTGGGATTCGAACTGCTTCGCCAACGACTTCTATCCGTACTACCCGCGCACTGGCGACAAATGGGGACTAGACGAGCCCTATCAGTTCGGTGAAGTACTTGACTTGGTCGAGATGCCCGTCAGCCACGTTCTCGGGGACTTCTCGGCGTTTGAGACCATTCCGGGCTTCTTTCCTGGATACGTTCCGCCCCGCACGCTTGAGGGAATGTGGAAGGACGACTTCGATTTCGCAGTGAACGAATGTCCCGACGGCGTCTTCATCCTGACCATGCATCCGCAGACGATTGGGCGCGGCAGTCGTATTCGAATGCTCGAGCGTTTTATTCAGTACGCTCGCGAAAACGCAGACGTGACGTTCACAACCATGGGTGGGTACGCGCGCTCGTGGCGAGCGGCCAATCCACTTGAAGAGTGGAAACAAAAGAATCCGATGCGTACTGGGGTGCACGCTATTACGAAGGTGTAAATCCGCAGTACGTACAGGCGCGGCTGAGCCGCGCCTGTATAGGCACTCGCCTGACAGTAAAGCTCGCCTCTTCCTTACTGCGCGACAGTACGTCCGTGACGATTCTCGGTGACACGCTGAGCGATGGTCGCAAAATAGTCCGGGTCCGCAACCCAGCTCTGCGGGTTGTAACCCGCATTCCGCCATTCAACAAGGTCGGCTTTAACCTGCGCGCGCGTCAACGGGCGGGAGGCGTCGTTATTTGTTGGTTGAGCATGGGCGACCGAGCATAGGACTGCTGCGCCAACGGCGCCAGCTCTAAGGAAAGTAATGATTCGTCTCACGAGAGGCTCCTGTTCGTTGCTGCCGCGTAATCGCGGTGTCAACGATTGTAGTGCGCTCGTGAAAGGGGTGCAGTAATGAGGACCTTTGGCGTAAATTATCATTTCCGCCGCTTGAGCCAGCGCTCTTTTCCGAGGCGCGGCTACAGCAAAATTGACTCCCCGGCCAAGCCGGGAAGCCAGCATCCGCTACTTCTTGATGCTGATGACGTGCGGCTGAGTCATTGCCTTCAGACCTTCAACGCCAAACTCGACTCCCCACCCGGAACCCTTGATTCCGCCGAACGGCACCATCGGGTGGATTGCACCGTGTTGATTGACCCAAACGGTACCCGCCCGAACCTTCGTTGCTACCTCGGCCGCACGGTCCAGGTTTGGTGACCAGACTGAAGCTCCCAACCCTACGTCGAGTCGATTGGCGCTTGAAATTGCATCGTCCAGTTCCCGATACTTGATGATGGGCAACACGGGCCCAAACTGCTCTTCATCGACCAGACGAGCGCCGTCATTCAGGCCCGTCACCAGCGTAATCGGATAAAAGTAGCCGCGAGAATCTGACGTGGTTCCGCCGCATTCGATTTTGCCGCCTTCGGCTTGGGCCGATTCAACTAGCGATACCACCTTGTCGTACTGTTTCTTGTTTTGAATCGGACCGACCGCCACGCCGTCGTTCATTCCGTCGCCCATCGGGAGCGCTTCAGCAATGGCCTTGAGTTCAGACACTACAACATCATGAAGAGCTTGGGGGACGTAGAGGCGCTTGATGCAAGCGCAGGTTTGTCCCATATTGAGGAAGGCTCCCCAAAACAAGCCCATCGCGATTGCTTTGGGGTCCGCATCCGGCAGTACGATTGCCGCGTCGTTACCACCAAGTTCCATTGTCGTGGGGGTCACGGATTCCGCCGCGGCCGCGGTGATACGGGCGCCGGTTGCAGTCGACCCTGTGAATAGAATCTTATCGACATCGGTATGAGCGGTGAGGAGACCGCCGACCTTGCCATCGCCCGTAACGGTGTTCAAGACGCCGGGGGGAAGCGCTTCGGCCATCAGGCGAACCATTTCCAGCGTACCGATGCTGGTTAGCTCCGACGGCTTGATGACGACGGTATTGCCAGCGCGCAGCGCCGGCACGATTTGCCAGATTGCGATGAGCAACGGCCAGTTCCACGGGGCGACAGCCGCCACTACACCGTATGGCTGACGGTACATGACGTCGCGTCGGGTATCGTCTTCGAAGACCACTTCCGGCGACAGGTCGAGACTTGCCGGCACGCGGGTCCAAACCTCGCAGCCCCACATCTCAAAGCGTGAACCAGGCACTTGGTCGGGGCCAACGCCGCCGAGCGGCTTGCCTTGTTCCCGAGTAATCCATGTCGCCAGATACTCAGCGTTTTCCTTCAACACGTCGGCGACGCGCTGAAGCGCGCTTTTGCGCTCGGCGTCTGAGAGAGCTGACCAAGCCGGCTGCGCGGCACGAGCGGCTGCGACCGCCGCATCGACTTGCGCTGGCGTTGATACCGGAACCCGGCCGATGGCTTCCGCCGTGGCCGGGCTCAGGGAGTCAAAGTACTCCGGGCTGTCGACCAACTTCCCGTTGATGACATTGAGGTAATTCTTCATGCGGTGCTGTCTCCTTGTACAACCTATGCACTCGGGTTTGTCCGTCAATGGAAAGCCACTTCGGACGTAGGGATTGAGCTAGAGTACGAAGTCAGTAGCAGCGAGTCGCTTGCAAAATGCGCCAAATTGATGACCCTTTCCGCCACCGCGAGCGCACTGGACGAAGGTGGGAAGCTGCTACAACCCAGGCCTCAACGATTGCGAAGGTCGACGATTCGTTTCGCTTTACCTGTCGACGACGTCGGGATTTGGCCCGCGTCCAAGACCGTCACGTCAGTCGTGACACCGACCATCGTCTTGATGCGACGCTGAAGTTCTTTCGAGAGCCAGTTGCGCTCCTCATCGGTTAGCGACGCGGTCAATTCGGAGCGCGCCTCAACGCGTACCCCGAGGGCGTCAAGATGGCCTTCCCGCTTCAGCGTCAGCTGATACTGCGCACTCAGTTCCGGCATGGCCAGAATCAGTTCTTCAATCTGACTCGGGAACACGTTCACGCCGCGAACAATCATCATGTCGTCGGAGCGTCCCGTGATGCGCGCCATCCGACGCATCGAGCGCGATGTCGGCGCAAGTAGTGCCGTCAAATCGCGAGTGCGATATCGGATGATGGGCATTGCCTCTTTTGTGAGGGAGGTGAAGACGAGTTCGCCCGGACTGCCATCGGGAAGAACTTCGCCTGTCACAGGGTCGATAATTTCAGGGTAAAAGTGGTCTTCCCAGATAACCGGACCATCCTTTGACTCGATGCATTCACAGGCGACGCCTGGCCCCATCACTTCGGAAAGCCCATAGATGTCGATAGCGTCGATGCCAGCGCGGCTCTCAATCTCGCTGCGAAGCGCTGCGGTCCAAGGCTCGGCGCCGAAGATGCCAATCTCCAACGACGAACTTGCTGGGTCCATACCCTGCCGGACCATCTCGTCGAGGAGGTTCAGCATGTAGGACGGCGTGACCATGATGATGCGTGGCTCGAAGTCATGGATGAGCTGGACTTGCTTCTCGGTCTGGCCTCCCGACATAGGAATCACAGCGCATCCGAGGCGCTCGGCACCGTAGTGGATTCCGAGACCGCCCGTGAACAGCCCGTATCCGAAAGCGTTGTGCAGCATGTCGCCGGGCTTACCGCCCGCCGCTCGAACGGAACGAGCCACGACTCCGGCCCACGTTTGGATGTCGTTGGCTGTATATCCGACGACCGTCGCCTTGCCTGTCGTGCCGCTGGAAGCATGAATACGTGCGAGCTGGTTGCGGGGCACCGCGAAAAGGCCAAACGGATAGTTGTCTCGCAGGTCGGATTTCGATGTGAACGGAAACTTCGAGAGGTCGGAAAGCTGCTTCAGGTCATCAGGGTGAACGCCTGCAGCATCGAAAGCCTGCTTGTAATGTGGCACGTTCGAGTAGGCATGCGACAACGACCACTTCAGCCGTTGCAGTTGCAGCGAGCGTAGCTCATCCTGGCTCGCGTTCTCGATAGGTTCTTTACCATTCGTTTCCATCAGCATCTTCGTCTCCGACATCCTGTTCGTTCTTGCGCATCGGCTCTGCTGCCGCAATGTTTCTCGCGACCGAGCGTTTGCGCACGGCGCACGACCTCAGCCTTACATGAAGTCGAGGCCGCAAAATACGGCCTAGTGCTTAATTTTTAGAGAAATTCGAATTGGCGAACGCTATAAATTGCGCCAATGAGGTGATATTCCGCGCCAGAAGTGAAACGACGGTTCTCGACCAACGCGGCGGCGGCGGCGATGACCGAGCCATCGCCGAACGGCGCAGTTACTGGGAATTTAACTTTGCTTTCACGAGGGAAGTAGCCCCCGAGAGTTCACCGAAGTTCGAGTTCGTGGCAAGAATCTTCAACGCCTCTCGCTCAGCACGTTGCATGGATGCGGCTCGGTCAATGTCCGCATGGGCCTCGTCAACTGGCAAGAAAACTACCCCAGCCTCGTCAGCGATGACAAGGTCCCCTGGATGGACCACCGCGCCGCCACAACTGATGGCGAAGTTCATTTCCCCGCCCACGCCCAACAGCCGAGTAGTTATCGAGCTCACCCCGGTCGCCCATACCGGCAAGCCGATTTCCCGAAGCTCGTGTGGGTCGGCAACAGGCCCGTCAATGACGACGCCCGCTATTCCTTTGTTCTTCAATGCGAAAGCGACGCCACCTCCCAGACAGGCATGATGACCGTCTCCAAGTCGGTCAATGACCAGCACATCCCCCTCACGAAGGAGGTTGACCGCGTGATGCAGAAGGCTCGAATCAGCACCCGGCAATGCAAGCGTGACTGCTGGGCCCACGATTCTCGGCACGGTAATCGCGGGGCGGACCGCAGGGCGCGGAAATCCCGTCAGGCGGAAGTGCCCAATTGTTGCGGGCTCAACGCCCAAGGCCATCTCGACGAGCTCAGAGCCGATTTTCTCTGGCATTTTTTTCAGACGAAACATCGATTCAGCCCTCCGTCTTGGGTTGATTTAGGCGGCGATGCTGCCGAACGGGAATCCGCGCACGAACGTTCCCGATGAGCTTCGTATCGACGGTCGCTGTGGCCGACCCTTCCACGTTGGACACCTGGGCGACGACTGTGCCCCAAGGGTCAACAATCATCGAGTGACCCCACATGGAATATTTGCCGCCGCCGAATGAACCGACCTGGTCCGGCGCAACGACATAGCATTGCGTCTCAATGGCCCGAGCACGGAGGAGAATTTCCCAGTGGTCAGCACCTGTCTGAAACTGAAATGCGGACGGCGCGAAAATGACGTCTGCGCCGGCATCAGCTAGGGCGCGGTACAGCTCGGGGAAACGAAGGTCGTAGCAAATAGAAAGTCCCAACTTGATGCCCTCGACCTCGACGCATACAACATCATTGCCCGCATCAACGAAGTCCGACTCCTTCAGTTCCATACCATTCGGCAGGACGGCGTCGAACCGATGCATCTTCCTGTACTTGGTGACAAGTTCACCCTGCCGGTCGAAAAGCAGCGCGCAGTTGAATACACGGTTCTCGGCTCCGGCCGACTCCATTGCGCTCCCGGCAAGGAAGTTGATGGAGTGTCGTTTGGCGATTGCAGAAAACGCGTCGAAGAGGTCGCCTCCCGGGAACAGCTCGCCCGAGTCGGCCATCCGCTCGGTCTCGCCACAAATGAAGGCAATCATCTCGGGAAGTGCGACCAAATCAGGGCGGTCTCGAGCGACGACCTCCTCGACGAGGCGCTCGATTTTCGCGAGATTCTCGACCTTACTTTCGCCTGCAGTCATCTGGATGACGGAAATCTTCATGTTCTTCTCCTTTCATAATTGAGCATCGAGCCGATTGACCAGCCTCCAAACCGGCGAAGCGGCGGATTGAATCTATGCCGCAACTACGCGGCTGCCACGTTTAACCGCCTCAGTCGTTTCGCTGCGGAACGGCCTGTAACCCGTCGAAGTTATTACGCAGTGCTTGTTGCGCTCGCATTTGCTTCAATATGAAAGCGAAAAACAAAATGCAAGATGTCAGCGCGCCTCCAACCCCGACAATCGACACAGCTGTACGCAAGGCTCCGCCGCCCGTGGGCAACATCGAGACCGTGATTCCAACTAGCATCGGGGAGATAGACAGACCGCAAATGTTCACAACCAGCACATACACCGACGACACGCGACTTCTGATTGGCTTCGGTGTGCGTGTCTGAATCAGCGCGGGGGCAATACCTACAGCACAGCAACACAGCGCGTGAAGGACCGCCACTGAGCAAAAGATTGCCAACGGCGAATGAGCGAAGTGGAGGAAGGCGGCTGTCGGCAAAGCGGCCAGCGCACCGAAAGCGGGAATCAGAATGACCGCAGTCGGCCCGCGTTTGCGCTGTACTCGGTCGGCCAACATTCCGGCAACGAGCATGCTGAATCCACAGGAAAACAAAACGATGAGTCCGTAGGGCCGACCAACCTGTCCCGGAGTCCAGCCGAACTCTCTGACGAACATCGTCGGAACCCAAGACAGCAGTGTGTAGTTCACAGTCAGAATTCCACCCATGCCGATGAATAGGGTGGTTACAAATTTCCAATCCCCCTTCATGTAGCTGAAGGCGCCTCCGCCGTGCGAAGCCGATAGAGCATGCGTCTCATTCTGGGCGACCGTAGTTTCCTCGTCGCGGACGTTCGAGCCGAGCACCCACCACAACACGGGAATCAGCAGAATTGCAGGCAGAGCCACGGCCAAGAACGTCAACTGCCATGGAGCCAAGGAACCAAGCCCCATTGCGTTGATTCCACCGTGGGCCTTCAACCAGTCGTACAGACCGCCGACGATATAGAACGAGGACCCCGCTCCGATGACCGCTCCAACCTGAAACACGCTCAGAGGAGCATTCTGTTTACCAGCCGCAAATCGTTCGTGAATGATTGCGTAGGCAGCCGGTGCAAGAGCCGCTTCACCTGCCCCGACAAGCATTCGCGCAATGAGAAGGCCTGAGAAGCTGTGCACCAGGCCACAGGCCGCAGTCGCGCATCCCCAGATAACAAGGCCGAGGAGGATAGTGCCTCTGCGAGACCACCTGTCCGCCAACCATCCGCAGGGAATGCCGAGCACAGCGTAAAACAATCCAAATGCCAAACCCTGCAAGGCACCGATTTGCTGGTCGGTCACGCCAAATTGAGCTCGAATAGGGTCAATCACCAGTGCGAGTGCAAATCTGTCGATGACTGAAACAATCATCGCGAGGCAAAGCACTAGCACCAACGACCAAGCCGAGCTTACTTTCGAAGATTGTGTTGTTTTGAGCGGGTCCACGTCTCCTCCCACAAGTATTAGGACTTGTTCGATTGGCGCTTTTCCACCAAATCGATGGTTGTCGTCCACGCCGCTGTCAGCCCTTGAGCAAGGGCAAACTGTTCCATTGCGATGAACATACGGCTAGCGCCATGTTCAATCGCGAAGGCTTTCTCCTCCGGGCTCCATGCAGGAAAGAGCCAAGGCTTGCCGGCCGCTTTCGCTGCTTCGATGATTTGCTTGAAATCGGCATAGTCGGCGTCCGTCTTCTTATAGATTTTTCGGCCGCGACGAATCGCAAGGTCCGTCGGCGCGATAAAGACGCCGTCGACCGTATCAAGGGCGAGAATCTTTGAGACTTCCTTCAGAGCACGCTCATCCTCAATCATCGGAAAGCACTTGGTGCCTCGATTCTGTTCGTCAATCCAATCGTCTTTCGGATACACGAAGTTAGTGGTGCGACCACCAGCCAGGCTCCGGTCGCCCAGGGGCGGGAACTTGGCGTAACCGCAAACCCGCGCCGCTTCTTCCGCGCTGGAAATGTGCGGAATCGCCACAGCATCGCATCCGAAATCCAACGCCTGCTGCACGGCTTCACGAGTAGGCCCCAGAATCTTCGCGAACACTTCAAACCCGAGCGCTTTCAGGAACGGCACGAAACGGTCGAGTGCAACCAAGTCGAACGTCCCATGCTCGATATCCAGAATCGCGGTTCGGTATCCAATGCTGCGTGCGATTTCAGCGGCGGAGATATTGGGCCCGGAGAACCAGAGGCCAAGATGATTCTTGTCGTATACGGCGTCGCTCATAAAACCTCACTAAGGATGCGAACAAAAGTGGAAGGACGCGCGGCAAAGCGATGCCCCGCGGGCATCGATGGTCCGCAAAATTTCAACGGGAACTACAGTGAACTACTGACCGAATTGCTCGTAAATGTCTGGCCGCCTTGAGCGAACAACTAGGGCGACAACAAAGCCCAGCACAGCTATTGCAAGGAGAAGCCAAGGGAAGCTCTGCACAATCGGGCTATCGGACCCGGAGAGCACCTTCAGATTTCGCAACAGAATTACCCCAACTCCGAGCAAGCCGACTGTCCCCAAGACGGGAGCGACGAAAGCGTTCCACACTCGAGTGTCTTTGCGTGTTCGGCGGAAGAAGGCGGCGACTGCCAAGCTCGTCGCTGCTTGCAAAAAGACGATTCCTACCGTTCCCAACGCAGCTCCCCAGCTGAACATCACGCCATAGGGGTCGCTTCCAGCGAAGATGAAGGGCACAACAAGCACACAAACGGAAAGCGTCTGTACATAACTGGCGATGTACGGCGAACGATGCTTGCGGTGCAAGCGGGTTAGTGCACGCGGCAACATGCCGTCCACTGCAAGACCATGGATATACCGAACGATAGTGTTGTGAAACGACAGAAGGCTCGCGAAGATGCTTGTCAAAAGAAGGTAGCTCATCGACGTGGTCGCAAGAGGACCGAGGTGCCGGTCCGACTGTATGAACCAGAAGTTGCCGGGCACTTTGTTGGCAATCTCGGTCACCTCTCCCACGCCGTAGGCGCAGACGATTGCCCAAGTGACGAACGCGAAGAACACGAGTATCAGAACCACAGAGACGTAGGTCGCTCGGGGGACAGTAACGCTCGGGTCACGACACTCCTTTCCGAAGATGGCCGTAGCTTCGAAGCCAATGAACGAGGCGAAAGCAAACATGACCGCAATGCCCAGATGACCACTTAACACGAGCTTTGGCTCGAGAGGTGCCGAGGTGAGGCCGCTCGGACCACCCCCGTGAACGACAATGGCGACACTGAGCAGCAGCAGAATGCCCATCTCAAGGCACATCAACACACCCAACACTCGGCTATTGAGGTCGATGCCACGAATGCCTAGCACTTGGACCATTCCAAGGCACAAAATCGAGTAAGCAAACCACGGCACCGCGACATGAAAAAGCGGCGAGATGATTTCGTTGCAGAAGAAGCCGAACAGTCCGAAAAGCGCGACTTGAATGAACGTATAGGAAGCGAGCGCGACAAGCGCTCCCGCCATACCGGCAGGACGGCCAAGGCCAGCGGTGATATATGCGTAGAACGCGCCGGCACGAGTCACGTGTCGACTCATTGATGCGTAACCGACGCTGAATACAAGCAGAACTGCACCTGCGATGACGTAAGCGCCCGGAATCCCCGCGCCATTTCCCAAACTGATTGCAGGAGGAACTGCCCCAAGCATTCCCGTGAGAGGGGCCGCAGCCGAAATCACGAGGAACACCACCTGCCACATTGTCAGAAATCTGGTCTGCGTCTTATCCTGCTGAGCAGAATTCGATGCATCTGTCGACGTCATGAGCTTGTCCATCGAACCGTCCCTTGTAAGTCCGTGTCTAATTCAGTTGCCGCGCTCGGTGAAACATTCGCTGCGCAAAGTAAGCCTGCTGATGTTTATCTTAGGCAGACCAAAACACGGTCGATGCTTGCGCTTTGCGCCAAACCTTTGATGAAACGCGCCACACACTTCGCACGCTCGTCTACTCCAGAGCAGAGAAAAGCGCGGGCTGATGCCCGCGCGTCGTGGTTCAGCGAATTACTCACGAGGCTTGCACCTCTACGCTTCGGAGAAGAGGCCGCTCGCTGCGCTCGACCCTGAAGAGCACTATTCCGGATACAACGGAGATGCCCGCGGCAAGCATGAAGAGCACTTCAAGCGACATACCGGAATCCAGCAGTCGGCCGGCGAGCAACGGCCCGATTGCCAGGCCCGAACCGATGATGAGATTGAGCGATGCGACAAGTCGGCCGGTGCGGTCATGGTCTGCAGTTGCTGCCATGATGGACGGGAGTACGAACGTCCAGGCGAACTTGAACGCGAGGACCGACGCAACGAATCCAATCAAACTCCCTTGTGCGGTCAGACCCAGCAACGCGACCGTCAAAATCGCGTAGCCGGTCGCCAGCATGATGGAGCGCGCGATTCTTCCGCCAAACATCGAAGCGCACGATGAGCCTGCAATTCCCATGATGCTGGCAAAGGCCAGAACGGTGCCCGTCCCCTCGGCGTGCAGGCCGGCGGACACCGCTGCTTTGCTTGCGAAAGTCCACACGCCTCCGATGGCGATATAGAACGAGAACACGCCGAACACCACCATCGCCGGAATAACGACGGTGTTTGCACCAGGCGTGTCCTGCTTCTCTCTTTTGGTGGCAGTTGCGTCGGTACTTGTCGACGCAAAACCGCTAATGAGAGGCGTGGCGCAAAGAGCCAAGACTGCCGATGCGATATACATCACCCGCAAACCAAACCGGTCGAAGAGGAAGGGAAATACAAGCGTGCCGGTCGCTCCGAGCACAAGTTGCCCGATAACCCACAAGCCATAGACGCGGTCGCGGTTTCCGCTTTTGGCCGCGCTAGTCATGCAGAGGACGTTGAGAGTGCCACCACCCAATGCCGTAATCGCGCGTAGCGCGAGCAGCCCTGCGAATCCAGGCATCAGCGACGCCGTTGCAATGTTTCCAGCGATGAAGATGACTGCTGCGATGACGCCGACTCGTCGCCCGTCTACCTTTCCAAGCCATAGCCACGAAGGCAGTGCTGCGGCACTGAATGCGCCCAGCTCGACGAAAAAGTAAGTGCCAATCTGCGAGGCCGAAAGCCCGAGCTGGTGACCCAGCTGCGACGCGACGACAGGCGCGACTAATAAAAGCATGGGCGTTATCGCTGCGAATACGATGAGTGCCCACAGGGTTGTTCTCGAGAAGTTGCTCGAGGGAAGTGAGGACGAGGACGTCATGGATTCAAGACCCCTTCGAAGAGCATTAGGTATGGCGGCCACGCGCGTAGTGCCGCCATTTCCGTGTGGTTTTCCCTGTGCGGGCCGTCTATTGCAGGTTCAGCGCTGTGGCGATTTCATCTATCAACTCGCGTTGGAATGCCACGAACCGGCCGCTGGGCTGCCAAGCGAGCGCAATGTCCAGCATCGGGTCCACGACCGCCGTACGCACGCCCGCGAGTGTCTCGACAATCGCGTGTCCGCAAAATGGAACGTATGCCTCCGAGTAGCCGCCCTCGTGAACAACGACGAGACGCCCATTGCAGAGGCGCTCCGCTGCGTCGAGCATGGTCTGCGTCATGGCTCGGTAGCTTTCACTGTGAAGCATCATTCGAGCGAGAGGGTCGACCGAACTCGCGTCCAGCCCGCTGGCCACGACGATGAGGTCGGGTTTGAAGGTCGCGAGCGCGGGCAGCACGATACGCTCGATTGCATAGAGATAGGCCTCGTGACCGCTTCCTGGCAACAACGGAATGTTCACGTTTGCGCCCACGCCCGCACCTACGCCGCGGTCTTCAGCACCGCTGTAGCCGGGAGGGAAGCAGTTCTCTTGATGCAGCGAAATCGTCAGGGTGTTCGCATCTTCGTAGTAGATAGACTGCGTGCCATTGCCGTGGTGAACGTCCCAGTCGACGACAGCAACTCGCTGAACGTTGTGCTTCACTCGTGCGGCTTCAATCGCAATGGGGATGTTGGCGAGCAAGCAGAATCCCATCGACTTCTCGCGCAAGCAATGATGACCAGGGGGCCGCGAGAGCGAGAACGCATTTTTCGCCTTCCCTGTGACCACCGCATCGATAGCGTTTATCGCGAGGCCAGCTGAAACCGCAGCGATTTCATAGCTACCTTTGCCGAAAGGGGCAAGGTCGCCGAGGTCGCCGCCGTTCTCATCGCTCAGGGCCTTGAATTGCTCGAGATACGTATGCGGATGAATACGCAACATGTCGTCTTTGGTCGCGGCCGGCGCGCCCGCCATGAGTAGCGAGTCCGCCAACCCGGACGCCTGAATCAGGGACAGGAGTCGACGCTTCGAGTCCGGAGATTCCGCGTAGCCACTGGATGACGGGGGTTGCACCCAGCCGCCGACCGGGAAAAACAAGGCATGAGTACCGCCCGTATGCCAAAAGGTCCGCTCATCTGTAAAAAAGGCAGTCTTACTCATAAGGTGCTCTCGCTCGTGGTCTCGTGTTGGGAACTGCGGCGCTTCACTACTGAGTGCGTCAACGGCCCGTTGCACGGGCAAACGCATCCCTGACCTCCACGACAAAGCGGTACGCTCAGCCTAAGTGTCAAGGACAACGTAAAAATTAAATCCGGAATCTCTAAGATTTGTGCGGGCTCGGGTGCTTTGCACCGTCCCTCCGCTTTACGACGTCTCCTGCTTTATGCTTGGTCCGTCATCGAGTTGCTGCCTGACCCGCTGCAACTAGCCTGAAGCCATTGTTTAAGAACAAAACTGGGCGGTGTTTCGTAAAGTGCGCCAATGTGTTGATAAAGGGCGCCACGCCTGCCCTTTGGAGCTCAGTTTTTATGGAAAACCCTGTGTCGTCGAACGATATTTTCCAGTTCCTTAATCAACTTGGAGATGAGTCTCGCGCGCTCGCGATGACGTATTTCAGGGCGCGCTTTCATGTGGAGAGAAAATCCGACAACAGTCCGGTCACCGACGCAGACCGAGCTATCGAACATCGACTTCGCGAGCTTATAGCTGAGCGCTTTCCATCTCACAGCATCGTGGGCGAAGAGGAAGGCGGGAGTCTTGCCGAGGGGACGAATTGGGTCATTGACCCTATCGATGGGACGAAAAGCTTCGTTGCTGGAATCCCGCTGTTCGGCTCGTTGGTAGCTATGCTCGAGGCCAGACTTCCGAAGTACGGCTTGATTGAGATTCCGGCGTTAAGCGAACGCTGGATAGGCAGCGGCGATGTCGCACTGTTCAACGGCTCCGTTTGTAGGACGAGCTCATGCGAACACCTTCATCAAGCGCGGCTGTGCGCGACTGACCCGCATATATTTCGAGACGCGGCACTCGAAGCGTTTGAGATTTTGAGGCGCTCCGCTTCAATCACAAGGTTTGGCACGGATTGCTATGGCTACGGATTACTTGCATCTGGCCACGTGGACCTTGTTGTAGAAGCGGATTTGGAGGTCTACGACTTGATGGCGGTCGTACCGATAATCGAAGCATCTGGCGGCACGGTGACAACGTGGTCAGGCGAACCACTTCACGAGTGTTTCGACGGTACCGTTATCGCGGCAGCGACTACTCGGCTTCACGCAAAGGTCGTCGAGATGTTCAGAACGGCGCGACCTCAGTGACGACGTGGTAGCGTCGAGAATCCTTGTGCGCTATTCAGTTGGATGAAAGATTGCGAGTGCTGAGGCCGTATGGCGCCGCATCAATCTCGGCCGGTCGCCTCCGTATCGTCGCCGTCACCAACCTCGCGCTCGCGGCAGCCAACGTGAATCCAAGCGAGCCCTGCCCAGTGTTCAACCACAAATTTGATACGCGGGTCGGCCCAATGAGGGGCTTGCTATCAGGAGTCGTCGGGCGCGCTCCTGTCCATCGGATAACGGAGGAGTAGTCGCCTCCGTAGGGCATCGTGGCTTGGGCCTGCGACTTCAGCAAGTCGATTCGCGTTGCGTCTTCACGAGAGCCGGCCGGCGTCATATCGACCATTCCGGCAATCCGAAGCGTCTGACCGAGCCGCGCGTAGACAACCTTGTGATGCAGGTCCGTTACGCTGACTGCGGGTGCGCAGTGTCCATCCCTAACTGGGACCGTGAGGCTGTATCCCTTAAGCGGGCACATCGGTAGGTGAATCCCGAGAGGCGCGGCCAATTCACGGCTTCCGTTTCCGAGTGCGAGAACGTATTCGTCTGCGACGATGTCCCCAACAGAGGTGCGCGCTGCAACGACCTTCCCGCGCTCATGCTGAAGGCCGTGCAACCTAGTTCCGTACTGGAACTTGACCCCGTACTTAGCGGAGGCGATGCGAGCAAGCTCCCGTGTGAAAAGATGGCAATCACCGGTCTCCTCGGAGGGCGTGAAGATGCCCCCAACGAGTTTGTCTCGGATTGATTCCAGTGCCGGTTCTGTCGACACGCAGGCGCCAGGACTCAATGCGGCTTGCTCTGCGCCGAACTTGGCTTGGAAGTCCATCTGTCGGCGAGCACCCTCAAAGTCCTCTGCGTTGCGATAGACCACGAGTTTGCCGCTCTTGCTAAATGCGAATTCGAGGTGCTCGGTTTTCATCAACTCGTGCATGACGCTTCGACTGTAGGCGCCGAGTTGTAACAATTCGACCGTCGTTCGGCGGCTCCGCGACGCAGTGCAGTTGCGCAGGAACTGCGCGCACCATGCCCACTGGTCAAAATCGAGACTCGGCCGGAATCGCAGCGGCGCCGTCCTGCTCAGCAGCCAGCTCGGAAGGTGGCCAAGTACCGATGGTCCGGCAAGTGGAGCGACGTAGCTATAGCTGAGTTGGCCGCCGTTTGCGAAGCTCGTCTCAGCGCCCGCCTCCGAATGCTTCTCAACAACCGTCACCTCAAATCCCTCACGGGCCAGAAAGTAGGCTGTCGTCACGCCAACAACGCCGCCGCCAAGAACACAAACGCGCATCTGCTTTTCGCTTCGAAGGTCGCCGACTGTCGTCTCGGCCCATGACGAAGACCAGCTTTGACTGGCCCTCAATCAGTATGAGAACGAGGCTTGGTGGCCGCAATTGAGAAAACGCTGGGCGGTATAACGGGGGGTTAAGGGCATGCGCAGGTTCGGATACACCCGCGCCGTCGCGGGCGAAAAAATTCATGCGAGGTAGCTCGCTGGGGTAATCTGACCGAACGCCGCGCAGTGAGACCAGCGGTGCTTAAGCGCGCACCGCCGATTCGGCGACGCATGGTTTATGTCCACAATATTTTGATGCACCGATATGCGCTTGCGCCACATTGAGGTCTTCCACGCAGTGATGCAGGCCGGCTCGCTTTCCGGTGCCGCGGCGCTGCTTCACATATCGCAGCCCGCCGCGAGCAAAATGCTGGCGCAAGCTGAACAGAGCCTCGGGGTCGAACTGTTCAAGCGCCTTCCCAGCGGCTTGAAGCCGACGCCCGAAGCCACCTTGCTCTTCCAAGAAACAAAGACCCTGCACCAGAGTCTTGAAAGGGTGAGGCATCTAGCGCGCAACCTGTCCGCTCATCCCGGCGGGTTGCTGCGAGTTGGTTGCATACCCAGTTTGGGTTTGGGCCTCGTGCCGCGAGTAATCGCGTCGTTCATGAAACAGTGCCCGGATGTTTCGATAAATATCCGCACTGAGAACAACGAGACACTGGCGGCGCTTCTGCTCGCTCAGGAGATTGATGTCGCGGTCGCGTTCGAACCGCCCGTCACGCCCGGTATCACGATAGAGGAACTCGGGCGCGCGCGAGCAGTGCTGTTCGACTCTCGAACCCACGACATAGAAGAGACGATGGTCCAACTCTCAGACCTCGACTTCCCCAACTGGATAGCCCTGGACCCAGAGGACCCGCTCGGCGCTCGCGTCTCCGCTGCAGTGGCGGTTATGGGCCGGGAACTGACCCCTATGATAGAGGTGAAAACGTACTACCTCGCCCGAGCTTTGGTGGAAAGCGGCGTTGGATTCACCATCATCGACGAGTACACGGCCTATTCGCATGCGGGCGACCACAGAAACGTAGTCCCGGTGGAGCCCGAAGTATCAGTGGGAGTCTGCTTGATGACATCTGCGAGCAATGCAAGCTCACAAGCGCTGAGAGTGCTCGTCGAGCAATTAACGAGGGAGCTCGCGAAGCACGGGACCAGAAGCACGCCGGGATGAATTCGTGAAGGGGCCAAACTTCGGCTTCACCAAAAGAAAAAGCCCACACGATTGGTGCGGGCTGAATCCATATCGGAGACATGGAGGAGACATGGGTTAGTATAAACCCCTATCTTTCCTTGTCAAACACTTCCTCGCCGAAGCTTCCGTTCGGGCTGGATTACCAGACCCGGACCGATACAGGAGCTATGCCGAAATTTTCTCGACGACCGGGCAACGACCAGTATATAATTAACCGACCGGACGGTCTGTCAATTGACCGCCATGGTCCGACGGGCGCCGAATCTGTGCTTTGGCTTGTAAGCAAAGAACGATTCTAAGCGGTCCCATGTCCCACATCCGCTGGAAGAGTCTCCCAATGAGCGTTGAGTCCGCTGCCCCATTCAAAAACATTCAGTGTCGTGTCGATGAGCGCGGCGTGGCCACCGTCCAGCTAGAACGGCCCGATGTCTACAACGCTTTCGATGAAGAGATGATTGCAGAGTTGACCGCATGCGTCCGCCAAATGGCCAATCGCTCTGACGTCCGGGTTCTGGTTCTTGCCTCCGGCGGCAAGGTGTTCTGCGCAGGCGCGGACATCAACTGGATGAAGCGTGCCAGTGCCAACACCCCCGATGAAAATCGGGCCGACGCTGAGCGATTCGCCGCCATGATGAGCGCATTCCACCAATGCCCGAAGCCGATTATCGGGCGGGTTCAAGGTGGCGCATTTGGCGGCGGTGTCGGGCTGGTGTGTGTTTGCGACGTTGTTGTTGCCAGCGAGCAGGCGACTTTCGCTGTTGCGGAAGCTCGATTCGGAATTTTGCCGGCAGTCATCGGACCGTACCTTATTGAAGCAGTTGGTGTGCGCGAAGCAAGAAGGCTCGCGCTGACGGCGACTCGCATCCAGGCAGGGGAAGCGAAGACTACAGGACTCGTCCATCACGTGTGCCGGCCGGACGAACTCGACATGCAGGTCGAGGCCGTTCTCGCTGACATGCTCGGCAACGGCCCCACCGCGTTGCAGGAAATCAAAGAGCTCTTCGCCTCGGTGGCAGAAAGACAGATTGGGCCAGACGTTATCGCGGAGACGGTAAGCACCATTGCGCGAGTACGCACGACAGAGGAAGCCAGAGAGGGATTTGCTGCTTTCTTTGACAAACGGCAGGCGACTTGGAGCGTTCGATAACGGGCCACGTGCCCCGCAAACTCGTAACCGAATCTAACCTACCGAAAGACTCTTAGTCATGGCTTCGCTTTTCGCATCGAAACTCCGCCGCAGTCGTCCGCCCATCAACGTTCAATTGAACCCGATTCGCGAAACCGCGGACACGGAACTGAGCTTCTACCGCAAACTTCTGCTTGGTCCAGCCGCACTCATGTCCCGAAGCATCGACGAGCGTCCGGACACCGATGGCGCTGCAATCCTCGGATACAACTGAAGACTCTGGGTGAACAGACGGACAGCGACCGGTTTGACGACCAGCGTGCTTGAGGCTTCCTCAAAGCGACTCTCCGCTCTCAGTCCGAGCGATTGTTGAACGCCTGGCTCCTCTTGGCGAATACACTATCACGAGGCATCCCGGCACCTCGTCGAAAGCGCTGGCTTGGCTCGGTTACGGCGAGCGCTTGAACGCGAGAAGAGCATCAAATTCATCTCGCGCTTTCTGAAGCTCGCTCATCGCTGCAGCAAGCCGGGCCAGTTGCAGCGTCGGCGCCTCCGTCCTCTCTGCTTTGAAATGCTCTTCCAGTGCGCTTGACGCGGTTTGCACCGCCCGGGCGGCTTCCGCGACACGAGCAACTGCCGCGGCTTCGTCTGCATTCTTCTGGACTTGCCCCATCATCTTGTCCACAAAATTCCAAACGACGCTGGACTCGCACCCGTCAAGGGAGGGCTACGCCAAGTGGGATGCTGTGCGAAGTTGAAAGCAGCAAGAATAACGAGCGACGGTCACGTGCGATGGTGTGTTGCCACACCGAGACCGTCGTCCCGTGCTTTGGTCCCTCGTTCTCGAAATATTGAAATCCGCGTGCTGCGAAGCTGAGTCTGTCCAATGCCCTTCGGACCACCGTCCGTGACTTGGACGGCGTGGCGAATAAACCGGCGTGCCTACAAGGACGCATGGACCAAGTCGACAACTACACGAGACCCGAGCGCCAGCGACCAAGCGCAGCGACGACGAAAGTCGGCCAACTCGCCGACATTTTGCTCGCCGATGCGACGGCCGGAATTGAGTTGGTCGCAAGAGAGCTAGGCTTGCGAGACGAGATGCGCGAACGACTCCGTCGGTCGCTCGACGGATTGGCTTGCGCGCAGACCGTTGTGGAGGCCCTGCGCGTTGGATTCGCTGTTGATGCGCCCGACGACGGAATTCACCACGAAGTTAACCTGATGGAGAGCTCTTGCGAGCAATGGAGAGGCTCGGCCGAGAATGGCCAACAGAATACAGCGCCGACGCTGTCGAATGGCTCGTGCTCGGCGAGCTCCGCTATTGAATCGCAATGCCCGCGAGCTTGAGGCCTTCCGCCCCACCTGCCTCCGAGAGATGAACCCCTCTCAGACCACGTCACCCGACCGCTTTCCCGCAAGAACTGAGGTACAAGCGTTGTTTTTGAAGAAAAGAATGCGAGAAGTGCTTTGTTTTGAGACCCTATCCAATTGCGCATTGCGAAACCGGCTGCTACGCTTGCCGACAGCTTAAGACGACGCATGTGTCGAGTGCTTCACACACCCGGGGTGCTTCGTCTTAAGCAGCGTTCAATTTCAGGAGAGCCTCAATGGCAACGAAGAAAGCTGCTGCACCGGCCAAGAAGGCCGTAGTCGCGAAGAAGGCTGTGGCTGCAAAGAAAGCCGCCGCGCCCAAGAAGGTCGCTGCAACCAAGACCGCTCCGGCAAAGAAGGCTGTTGCGGGCGCAACGCTCAAGCCGGTGAAAGACACGTTCACCAAAGCGTCGCTCGTGGCTCACGTGGCTACGCAAGCCGGCGTCGAACCGAAGCAAGCGAAAGCTGTGTTGGCAGCGCTCGAGGACACGATTCTGGGTGCTGTGAACAAGAAGGGCTTGGGCGAGTTTACGCTGTCCGGCCTGCTCAAAATCAACGCGCAAAAAGTGGAAGCAAAGAAGCGTCGCTTCGGCAAGGACCCGTTCACGGGTCAGGAGCGCTGGTTTGATGCCAAGCCCGCCAGCGTGAAGCTCAAGGTGCGCGCTCTGAAGAAGTTGAAGGACGCAGCTGCCTAAAGTTGCTGCTTGAACTGGTCAGAAGCCCGCCTCGAGCGGGCTTCTTCGCATCTGCTTCTCGGGCTGGCGTTTGAAACAACGACGGACGGGCCGCAAGTCTCACAATTTGCGTCTTCGATAAGTCGGGCAACGAACGTGGTGTATGCCTTCACCCGCGCAGACTCGGTACCGAGCTAGGGGCGCATGGCCTAGAAAGGGTGCGACCGACTGCACGAATCCGAAAGACTACGACAAGCGCACCCAGCAGGTCATCGTCGAGATGACCACTTGGGAGTGAGGACCGCAGCTTCGAATGTATCGGCAACGTGAACGTGATGCGCGCTGCAGCCGCAGCTTTTGTGAAGCTTGTGTACCGGGTAGCCGCTTCAAGCTCCACAAGCGTGGTTAGCGAAGGCGTCGATAGCCCTTCGCTTTCTCTGTTGGCAGTTTCATCGTGGGTCTTCGACGCTCTTCTTCTAACTGTAAAAACCGCGCGCCCCGGGGCTCCCGCGAGCGAGGAGCACCGGAGTGTTCTCACGGTCAGACTTCGTCCGAGTCGCCATCGGTGAGGTCGAGCCAGATGGTCTTGAGCTGGGTGTACTGGTCGTGCGCATGCAAGGAGTTGTCACGCCCGCCGAAACCAGATTGCTTGTAGCCACCGAACGGGGTCGTGATATCGCCTTCCCCAAACGAGTTCACGGTAACCGTGCCCGCGCGAATTGCCCGCGCGGCGCGCAGGGCGCGTTTCCCATTCCCGGCAAAAACGGACGCTGCGAGTCCATACTCGGTGTCGTTGGCGACGTCGACGGCTTCCTTCAGGCTATCGACCGTGATAACCACGAGGACTGGCCCGAAGATTTCTTCGCGAGCAAGCTTCGTGTCATTGCTCTCAACCTCGATGATGGTCGGATGTACGAAACGACCTTCGCTCGTCTCACCACCGTAGATAACCTTTCCATCACTGGAAAGATAGGATTGGACCTTCTCGAAGTGCTGCTTCGAGACCAAAGGCCCAACTCGGTTCTCGGGGTCCAACGGGTCGCCAACTCGCCACTCGGCAGCGAGCTCCGAAATCTTGGAAAGCAACTGCGCTTTGATGTCACGATGGACGACGAGCCGAGAGATGGCGGAGCAGTTTTCGCCCATGTTCCAGAGAGCGCCGTTAACGATATGAGCGGCGACGTCGTCGACGTCCGTGATGTCAGACATGACAACGCACGGATTCTTCCCGCCCATCTCGAGCACGACTTCCTTGAGGTTGCTATCCGAGGAATAAGCGAGGAACTTTCTACCGGTCGCTGTCGACCCGGTGAAGGACACCATGTCGATGTCCGGGTGACGCCCAATCGGCTCGCCCACCGCACGGCCGCTGCCGGTCACGACATTGAAAACACCTGCAGGAATGCCTGCCTCAAGAGCGAGCGCAGCGACGCGCATCGCGGTGAGCGAAGTCTCCACCGCCGGCTTCACAACCAGCGAGCACCCGGCCGCGAGCGATGGGCCAATCTTCCAAGCTAACATGAGGAGAGGGAAGTTCCAAGGCAAGACAAGTCCTACGACACCAACGGGCTCGCGGACAATCATCGAAATGTGATGGTCCGAGGCGGGAGAGACCTGGTCGTAAATCTTGTCGATAGCTTCGGCGTGCCAGCGAAGCACGTTAACCGTCTCAGGCACGTCGACCGTCTGGCAATCGAATATCGTCTTGCCTGCATCGAGGCTCTCCATCACCGAAAGCTCGACCGTGTTCTGCTCGATGAGGTCGGCCAGGCGGAGAATTGCGCGCTTGCGCTCAGCCGGATGGAGCTTGGACCAGCGCCCGTCGTTGAATGCTGCCCGTGCGCTACTCACAGCCGCGTCGACGTCTTCTTTCGAACAGGCCGGGATGTCAGCCAGATGCTCGCCAGTTGCCGGGTTCAGGGTCGCGAACGTCTCGCCCGATGCAGCGCCACGCAACTCCCCGTTGATAACGGCGGAGGTCGGGAGCTTCAGCTCTCGCGCAACTTTCTGGTATTCGCTCTTGGAAAGCAAATCGCTCATTTCAATCTCTCTTTGATAAGGAATCTCGATTCAAAACAAGTCGCTGACTTGGCCTGCTGACTAGAACTCCAACGGCACGCTTATTCCTTCAGGAGCACATACGAAGCCAGGTGTTGACGCGATGTCTGAAGAAGCTCGTTCACCGCTTCTGAGGCCCGTTCAGAATCACGCTGTTCAATAGCTTCGATGATTGCTTCATGCCGCTGCACCGCCTCCGAAAGGTTGCGGACCATCTGCTCGTTGCGTGGCCGGAAGAACACTTTTCCGAGCCTGGCATGGTCAATCAGCAAACGGCGCAAACTTGGAGCGAGATAAGGGTTTTGTGCCATCTCTCCGATTGACGACAGGAATTCCACGTTTCGCAACAAAGCGTCGTCAGCGTTTTTGTCATTCACAGCCGTTCGAAACTGTCGTGAATTGCTTTCAAATGTTCGACGCCCGCTCGCGTCGCATGCTCAGCTGCCAGCTTGACCGTGGATATGAAAACGAGCGGTGCAGCCGGGAAGTAATCGCGCAATCGCTTGTAGTCCATCGATGCGACACGAGGAGCACGATTCGCCTGAAGTTCGATGTACCCCTCTGCAGACATCTGGTGCATCAACTCCCGCACTGGAGGCCGCGAAAGACCGAACTCCTCAGTGATTGCGAGTTCGTCCAAGGTCGAGCCCGGCGCCAACTTCATAGTGAGAATCCGGTGCCGCAAGACCTGTCCAAGAGCAGCTTTGCGGTCGCGAGGCGAGGCCTGCTCGTCGTGCCACTCAATGACAGTTGAAACACCCTTCATTCAATCCCCCGTCGGCCGCCGATGTGCGCAATCCAAGTTCGAACAAGACGCTGGCTGCTACGGAACACTCGTCACACCAGCAAACACCACACTGCGAGAAATGGCACTTCGCCTGAGCGCATCGCGTGGATGCTGAACGGGCTGTTGTGGATTCCACCTCCCAACCCGGGCGAGAACCAGTCGCCACCTTCCTGGAGGAATTCGCCCTCCGTGAAAAGCACGTACGCTTCCTGTGGTGGGTGGTTGTGGTCGGGATATCGAACGCGCGGCGCCATCACTGTGAATCCGAGCTGCACGTCGTAGCGGCTCTCTGCACCGCCAGGTCCGCAAATAATCCCGTGGACGTGGCTATCGACATACCCCGAGCTTCCGTTCTCACCTGAGGTACGACGATTCCAACCTACGACGGGGACCAACGCTTGAATTGCACGCGCAGCGACCCCGAGGTCCGTCTGGCGCTCAACCACCGGAGCGAGCGCCTCATCTATCCACGCAGAAGCCGGGAAGTGAGCGTGCAGTCGATGTCCGTCGTCGGACGGGCCTCGAAGCCGTTCGAATACACGGGTCGCAACGAGACGTCCTTCAGCCGGAAGCATTTCTGACTGAAACAGCTTTTCAGCGATGCGGACAAACACTTCCACGTCTTCATGTCGAGTGACCATCGGTAACTTCAGCGGTTCGGACTTAGGAAGAGGAAAGATGCGCTCTCTACTGGCGTCAAACACAGTCCGGGCTTGACGCCGGCTTAGTTTGAGGCACGGCAGGGAGCGCCCTCGCCGGCACACCAACCCTGAGCTTCGCGTTATCTGCTTCGATTCGCGAAAGCGAGGTGGTAGCACTTACGGAAGTTGGAACCCGTGTGCGAGCGGGTCGCGGTCGTCGATGAAAATCGTGTTGTACCCGTAGACGCGCGCCCAGCCCGCGACACTGGGACGAACTCCGTCAAAACTGCCCACGCTCGTTCGCTGCTCTGCTCGGCAGTTGAACGTCGTGCCCGTGAAACTCTCGTGGACGAAGGTCTCGCCGATTGCAAGTTGGCCTCGCGCAACAAGCTGAGCGACGCGAGCGGATGAGCCCGTACCGCAGGGCGAACGGTCGATTGCCTTGTCACCATAGAACACGGCATTACGAGCGGATGCTGCCGCCGATTTCGGCTTATCGCACCACATCACATGATGAATCCCGTTGATGCGGTCATCTTCCGGATGTACCGGGGTGATTGCTTTGCGTGCGGCGTCCCGGACCAGATTGCTCATGCGGACCAGGTCATCGGTCTTCAGACCGTCGAGCCCTTGATAGTTTTCTTGCGGCTCGACGATGGCGTAATAGTTGCCACCATATGACACGTCGATTTTCAGCTTCCCAATCTGGGGCACGTCGAGAACGATATCCTTGGCGTGGAGATAGCTTGCCACATTGAAGAACCGAACCTCGTCGACGTACGCGCCGTTGCGAACGTACTCGATATCGACCCGGCCGGCCGGCGTTTCAAGCGCGATGCGTCCTTCTTCCTTCGGGACCACAAGGCCTTCTTCGATGGCCACAGTTACCGTGCCGATGGTGCCCGCGCCACACATCGGCAGACAGCCGCTTACTTCGATGAAAAGCACACCGACGTCACAATCGTCGCGCGACGAGGGGTAGAGAATCGAGCCCGACATTGCGTCATGACCACGCGGTTCGAACATAAGACCTCGACGGACCCAGTCGAACTTTTCCTGGAAGATGATGCGCTTTTCCGCCATCGACACGTTCGGCAACATCGGAGCACCGCCAGCCACGACACGAACCGGGTTGGCGCACGCATGCGAGTCAACGATGAAGAATGTATTGCGAGCCATTTTGCGTCCTTCCAGATTAGGTAAATCGCTGCGGCATCGACCGCAACTTCTTGCGTTAGGGTGTCTGTCTGTAATTCCCAGCTGAGCCACTCGTCTCAGCCTGGAAGAGGGGTGTCATTCGAGCGTTTGTTGCGCTAGCCAGGCTCCTTCTCAGTCAGCAGTTCGAATACAGCTTCGCTGGCAGTCTTCCAGGCCGCATTCGCTCCGAGGCCATTCAAGACCTCCAGTCCTTGTGCCGTGTAGGTGCCGGGCGGCGCTATAGCTGCGCCAATTTCCCGAAGCTCAGTCGGCTGCTTGTGTCGGGAATAAGCTACGCAATCCTCGACACTGCTGAACGCAAGTTCCCGAGCTTGCTGTGCGGTCAACCCTTTCTTCACAAACCACTGCTCAAGTTCGTGGAATAAGAAATAGAACCATCCGTTCATGCATGCGCCGACTGTGGCAAGCTCGAAATGCTCTTCGGTGTTGAGCGATACAACATTCCCGAGCGATGAAAGTAAAATCTCGGCAGGAGAGTCAGGTGGATAAACGGCCACCGTCGACCGGTTGATTTCCGACGCTGCCGACAGCATCGCGCGACTGCAGTTCTCGGTTCCGAATAGCTTCGTCAGTTCACTCACCGGCACGCCTGTCACGACTGAGACGAGCGCTTGATAAGGCGTGAAAGACACCTGCGCTGCGAGTTCAGCAACCTGGCTCGGTCGCACCCCAATCAGGACAACGTCCGCTGCATCCACAACATCTTGGTTGCTCGCGAGCAGCGTGCATCCCACATCCTTCGCCAGAGCTTCAGCTCGCTCACGATTGCGCGGAGCAAGAAGAAGTTCGATGCCACTCTTGCTCCGATACAGTCCCCGAACCATCTTCTCTGTCAGGTCACCAACTCCCAGCACACCGAGTTTCATCGCTAACCTCGCCGCGTTTATGGAAGGCCGGGGCGGCGTCGACGAGGCCGCTCGACCTTGTACGAACTCGCATGTCCCCGGCCTTTGATATTTGACCAGCTGCTTTAGGGCTCCCAGTTAGGGCGGGCGCGACCTCGGCCCCCCGTCGAACTAGGGCGTCACACTTACTGCGCCAACCAGGCCTTCACACGGTCCGGATGGGCGTCCACCCATTTCTTCGCGGCAGCCGGGAAATTGTTGGAGTTGACACCATCGAACTGAACTGCCTCGACTTCTTGAAGATTGATGTCGTAATGCTTGAAGAACGCATAAGCGCGCGGGTTCTTGCTGGCAAACTGCTTCGATGCGAAAGCGTGAATTTGCTCGTCGCCACCCATGGCGCCCTTCGGGTCTTTCAGGTAGCGCATCTTGTACTTCTGAAACAGCCAATGCGGGCTGAAAACGGTAGCCACAATCCACTGCTTGCTGGCATATGCGCGCTGGAGAGAGGCCAACATGCCCGCTTCGCTTGAAGACTGAAGGTTGTAGCCGTCAAGGTTGTAAGCCTTCATCGCCTTCTCCGACGTTTGCATTTCGCCGGTGCCGGGCTCCACGCCCGTGATAGTCGAATGAAGCTTCGACTTCACATCTGGCTTGTTCAAATCGGCGAATGAGTCCAGCTCCGAGGCGGGCACGTAGTCGGGAACTGCCCAGCCGATTTTTCCGCCCGTGTAGATGACGCGCACGTCGTCCAAATTGTCTTTGTATTTCTCGTAGTAGTTGTGGTGCGTGATGGGCATCCAGCCGCCGACCATGATGTCGACGTCGTTTCGGGCGAGGCCTTGATACTGGACCCCGAGGTCGGCGTTCACGAATTGAACCGGAATGTTGAGCTTCGTTTCCAGGACATACTTCGCGACGTTTGCTACCGCCTGAACGTCGGCGAAGTTTGCAACAGTGATTTTGACCGGGTCCGCTGCGACCGCAGACGTTGCGCCGACGGACATCGCCAGTGCGGCAGGCGCGAGAAATTTCGCCGCAATATTCCTGAAGGTACTAGCTTTCATCGAGGGTTCCTCTTTCAAACGTGTGGTTTTGGACTTCAAACTTTTTGGGCCGCAATGCCCCGCGCCTCAGGTTCCTACTGTCTTGCTGGCAGTAGCCGCCTTCGTCGAGCTGCTTGCCACCTTCTTCTTTGCCTTCTTCGCCTTTACACCGAAGCTCTCAGTGAGGCGGTCCAGGATGATGGCGAGAAGCACGACCCCCAAACCGCCTTCGAAACCGATACCGATGTCGAGTCGCTGGATGCCGCTGAGCACGTATTCGCCCAGACCACCGGCCCCAATCATCGAGGCAATAACAACCATCGACAGAGCCATCATGATTGTTTGGTTCACGCCAGCCATGATGGAAGGCAACGCGTTAGGCAACTGGATTTTCCAAAGGAGCTGTGCATCTGTGCTTCCGAAAGACCGGCCTGCTTCGATGAGTTCCTCGCGCACCTGACGGATGCCGAGGGTCGTCAGTCGCACGACGGGGGGCATCGAAAACACGATGGTTGCGATGACTGCGGGAACGCGCCCAAGCCCGAATAGAACCACTGCAGGGATGAGATACACGAAAGGCGGCATCGTCTGCATGAAGTCAAGCACTGAACGGAGCACGACCTCGACCCGCTTATTGCGCGCACCCCAGATGCCCAGCGGCACACCAACGAGCAGGCTGATTACAGTAGCGGCGATGACGAGCGCGAGCGAAGAAACGGTTTGCGGCCAAAGGTTCATGTACTGAATGACCCACAGGGCGGCCCCAACGAAAGCAGAAAAGATAACGCCCCGGCGCCACAGCGCGAGTGCCATCAGGAAGATGAGCATTGCGAGAAAGGGCACTGCCGCGAGACCGCCTTCCAGGACTTTTACGACAGCACCAAGCGCGGCGGAGAACCCGTCGAAGCCGCCACGGAAGTGGTCGAATAGGAAATTGACGAAATTTTCGGCGAACTGTCCGATAAGAGAGGAATTCATTCTGCTGCCCTCCGTTGCATTACTTGCTTGAGAATGGTTCGGCACGAAACGACACCGGCCAGGCGGCCTTGCTCGTCGACAACGGGGACGTCATGCTCTTGCGCCAGTGCGATTGCGGAAAGCTGATGCAAATCGGCCGTGAGAGGGACGGCCGCGACGTCGTTCAGGATTGCGTCTCGAATCGGGCGCTTCCCGTTCTTGTGCACCGAGGCAGGCGTTACGCAACCCTGGAAGCGGCCTGCCTCATCGCAGACGAATCCGCAATCAACGCCGCTATCAATCAATTCGTTTAAGAATCGGTCAGCCGGCGCCGCCGAATCGCACTTGATGAGTCCTCGGTTCACCTTTGTCATCAGGCCGGAAGCCTCCAAGAACCGAGATACGTCGACATTGCGGAAGAAGTCACGCACGTAGCCGTCGATGGGCGACTGAATGAGCTCAGCAGGCGTTCCCACCTGAATCAGACGGCCGTCCTTCATAATTCCGATGCGCCCGCCGATTTTCACGGCTTCTTCGATATCGTGCGAGATGAAGACAATGGTGCGCTGCTCTTCCTTCTGAAGGCGAAGCAACTCGTTCTGCATCTCAAAACGGATGAGAGGGTCGAGCGCGGAGAAGGCTTCGTCCATCAAGAGCACTGAAGGATTTACAGCCAATGCGCGCGCAAGACCGACCCGCTGCTGCATGCCGCCCGAAAGCTCACTCGGAAGGAGCTTCTCGTAGGAGCCAAGGCCCACCCGCGTTAGCGCCGCTCGGGCCGTTTCGTAACGTTGAGACTTCTTCTGCCCTGCAACTTCCAATCCGTAGGCGATGTTGTCGATAACGGTACGGTTCGGCAGAAGAGCGAAGGACTGAAACACCATGGCCATTTTCTGACGGCGCACCGCGCGCAGTTCTGGCGTGCTCATCGGAGCGATGTCGCGGCCCTCGAGAATCACTTGACCGGATGTCGGCTCAATGAGACGGTTGAGCAGGCGGACCAGGGTCGACTTGCCCGAGCCCGAGAGACCCATAATCACGAAGATTTCGCCCGAGTTCACCGACAGGCTCACATCATCAACTGCCACCATGTTGCCGGTCTGCGCGAAGATGTCGTTGCGCCCGAGCCCTTGCTTCAGCATTTCCGCCGCGCGTTCCGGCTTGGCTCCAAAAATCTTTGACAGATTTTTGACCGTCAGGATTTCGGTCGCCGAGGCTGCGACCGAGCGTGCCTTTGACTTGGCGCTGCCGTGGAGGTCGTCGGGGTTCCCTAGCGCATCCGCTGCGATACTGAGATTCGATATCATCGGGTGTTCCATCCAGCAAGTTTGAATTACGAAAGCCCACGGACGACTGGTCACGAGGCTCTGCATGCACGACGCAGTACAGCCTTAATGTCCATAGGAGTGCATATCAGATGCAAGTTCAGACAGCGTTAAAATTGTTTGGTGACCGTCCAACTCCCGTCATCTAAGGACTGGGCAATGACCTTCGCTCCCTTGTTACCGAGTCAAGCGCGTGTCCCTGCAGTTGGTCGGGCTCCGAAACTCGCTATGTCATCCGTTCCGTTGATGCAAAGGTACGCAGCCATTAACGCGCGGACTATTGGATTTCGGCATCATAGGGTTTGTCCGGGTCCGTTTAGTGCACGCGAGCTAGGCGTATCCAGCGTTCGACCGCCGCGCAAATGCAGTCGCCACGCATTGGCCCGGGTGCGTGAGGGACTCTTGCTGCCAAGATGCAACCAATAAAAGCGCAAAGCCGTCGAGGGCCATCGACGGCTTTGCGCGGTTCTGCCCGTTGTCCCTAGGCGTGGCTTACTCTTTCCCTGCTCGCCACTCACGAAATCCGAGGTTCGCCTTCGCCCCGATGGTGAGGAAGGGCTGAGGTGGAAGGCTCTTCGGTGCTTCGAACTGGCCAAACGCTGCGAGAAGCTCGCTCTTAATGCCAAGGATTGAATCCGCAGCGGCAATGCCCAACGCTGTCGCCTTCGTCGCCCCAACGCCGTTGCAAGCGCATGCCGCGAACAGACCCGATTCAATCTCACCGTAAGCGGGCACACCATTCCATGTGAGAGCCATAGCTCCGCCCCAACGATGCTCCATTTGCACGCCTTTGAGTGTCGGGAATCTCGCGTCGAACTTGCGGTCGTGTACACGGCCAGCACGTTCGACGTCGTTTTCGCTGATTTTCAGGCGCGGGTTGTAGGTGTACCGAGACCGAATCAAGATGCGGTCTCCTCGCTCGCCCCGGACTCGCCGTACAGTGGTACCCATTGGGAATGCGGGCGTAGCGGCCCAACTGCGGTCGCCGCCGAGCCTGGCCGGACTGAACTCCTCGGTCATCGAAGCATATGTGAAGACATGCATCAGCAAACCGCGATAGATGCCGAAGCTCTCGGCGTGCCCGTTGTTCGCCAGGATGACCTTGCCTGCCGTCACCGCTCCTTGAGGAGTCTTGATGCGCCACTCTTTGCCGACCGCCTCTAAGGAGAGCGCCGGCGTCTTCTCATAGATTTTGACCCCACCCTTTAGAGAATCCGCCAGCCCGCGAACATAAGCCGCAGGTTGGACGATGATGGTGCCAGGCGTAAATATCGCCGAGGTAAATGCAGTCGTGCCAGTCACATCCGCAACCTGACGCGAATCCAGAAGCCGATACGGCTCTTTCAAGGCGTCAAGTTGCTTCGCATAAGAGGAGATATGTTCGTCACCCTGCGCGCTCATCGCGATGTTGTACTTTCCGCAAGGGTCGAAGACGTCCTTTCCCCATCCTCGCTCCTGAGCCACGTCGCTCGCAAGCTGGATGGCAGTACGGTTAATCATGATGTGGCGCCGCGTCGGGCCCGCATCGCTTCCAGCATATTCGTCGGAAGACACCTCATGGGGCAAATCGATGATAAAGCCCGAGTTGCGGCCGGCGGCTCCAGCAGCGATTTCACCCGCTTCAAGGACCGCCACGCGCAGTTTCGGGTTGCACTGAGACAGGCGACGCGCAGCGGACAATCCAGCAAAGCCCGCGCCGATGATTGCGACATCGACGTTGATGGATTTGCTAAGCGATGGATTTGGCGTCCGCTCTGGCAACATCTGAACCCACCCAGACACCTTGGTGTTTTCCGGCAATTTGGTAGCTACGAACATGATGTCATCCGACTCTACGAAGCGAGCTTCTCGCGCTTGACCAAGTCCTTCAACGCAGCTTGCAGTGCGTCGACCTTGCTGGAATCGAGGCGCCTTAGCGGTCGACGCGGAGCGCCTGCACCGTATCCGGTCATCTCGGCAGCGGCGTACACGGACTGAACGTATTCGCCTTCCCAAATGAGCGACATCGAGGGTTCAAGTGTCCGCCACAGTTCTCGCACTTCATCCCATTTACGTTCCTTCGCCGCGCGTACGAGTGCAACGCACGTTCTCGGCGCAAAGTTTGCACCGCCCCAAATCAGACCCTTGGCGCCGGCGTAGAGCGCGTAAGGAACAAGCGGGTCAGCACCGTTCATCACCGGAAGTCCCGTTCTCGTTAGCGAAGCCTGTTTTGCCAAGTCACCACTGCTGTCCTTGACCGTGTGGAATTGAGGAATCTCGCTCAAGCGACGGAACAACGACGGCGTAATCTCCACGCCGACCGCATGCGGGACGTTGTAGCCAATAATCGGAATGCCTGCTTCGCCGACAGCAGAATAAAAGTCGAATACGCCGTCGGCGTCTGTAGGACCCTCGAAGAATGGCGGAAGAACCATGATGCCGTCAGCGCCCTGCGCGGCAGCATGCCGGGCTCGCGCAACGACGTCGTCGACCAGCAGCGCAGACGCCTGAGCGATAAGTTTTGCTCGCCCACGAATTACCTTAGAGCCCCGCTCAACCAGCTCCATCGACTCATCTTGGGAGAGATAGACATGCATACCCGTCCCGGAGCTCAATACGAACCCATCGACGCCAGTTTCGACGTATCGCTCGAACAGGTCCTCAAAACGACCGAAGTCGATGCTGCCGTCGGCATTGAAAGGAGTGGTAACAGCCAGGTTCACTCCGGGAAATTCAAACTCGCTCATTCGCTACACCTTTTCAGTTTCGTTCACGTTGACCAGACCTGCTCCGTATTCCGGGATGCGACGCGTGGCACAGGTAATGGGGCCTAAACTCCGGACCCCGCAGAAGGCGTCGCTTCGTCTGTCTCATCGCAAACCACGCGCAACTGCCCTTTAGCGCCTACAGTAGTTGTCCACAGTCCGCTCGACTATTGGATTTCGGCATCTAGGGGTTTATACGGGGCAGAGGCTCGTTCTGCGGGACTAGGCGGCGAAGAAACGCGCTCGTTTGCCGTCGCGTCGACTCGCAGATTGCATCGTCAAAGGAAGGCAGAGAGTTTCGCCGGGATGCTGAGGACGGTCGAAGTCTAACGACTTCAAAACCCGGCAGTGATTCGACCTGAAGTCAGGTCGCAAATTTGAGGAAGGTGGAGTTGGCGGCTAGCGGAATACCGGTGACAGCTTTCTTATCTTTCGAGCGGTTTCGGATGGCAGTTCGCCGAACATTTTTTTGTAGTCTTGGGCGAACGCGCCGAGCTGAAAAAATCCCCAACGAAGCGCCGCCTCGGTGACAGTCTGTCCAAGTCGCAGGTCTCGTCTAACGTAATTAAGACGCACAGCGCGCAAATATGCGGTCGGGTTGATGTCTAGCGCGAGTTGGAAAGCGTTTTGGACGGTGCGACGACTCAGTTGGAGCTGTACGCAAAGTTCGGCTATCGAAAGAGGACATGTGGCCGGGTTCTCCAATCTTTCTCTCACGAGGTTCACAGTCGCCCAGTGTTTGATTGCACGGCTGGCGCTCTCGCTCAAGGTGTTGGCTTCGATTGCTTCCGACAGTCCAAAAAGTATCGTCTGCTCCATAAGCTTCGAACGAGACGAGTTTTCGAAGGCGCTCGCGGACGCGGCGGTGGAACTCGCAAGGCCAAGTTTGACGAGCTCCCTGAGGCTTTCGGCAACGTCCCCGCTCATCGGGACCACAGGCATGTGAGCCTCTTGCCGAAGCTTTTCAGCCTGAGGCCTCAGCATCGGATTCGAGAGTTGGTCGATATCCACTTCCACGTTCACGAGGACGTGCCTCTCGGGCGAGTAGAACTCGAAGTTCGGCGCGCTGGAGAAGACGTGGAGACTGTCGCGGTCGCTCTTCTCACCGCACATGCACGAATGGCCCTCAAGCTCGAGCGGCACGGTCACGACAAGCCGATTTGAAGGAGTCGACCCGCGTGAGAGGATGACTTTGTTCCGCTGTTCGAGGACCAGTCGTACACCGCCAATCCAGGCGACCTTCACCGTACCCTCGAACCTGCCACGAGAAATCTGGGTGTAATCGAGCTTCCAGCCGTCGATTCCACGCGCTTGCTCATGGACGTCCTTGAATGTGGAAAACGCCACCTGCTCTGCAGGCAACGACATTCCATGCATTCCGAGGATGGACATCGAATCAGCAATTTGCGCGTTCATGTGGAGCCGCCGAAACTGTAAAACTACGACCTCGACTTCATAAGAGACGTCGAAAAGCGACGACCAATACCCAGACTACTGCAGTTCCGCCTTCCTGGCATGCCTTCGTTCGCAGCCACGTTCGTCAGCGTGAACACGACCCTGCTTTGCGTGGAAACGCAAGCGGCCCCCTCGTGGACTGAAATACGCTGTCTACAAATTGTATCCGTCCTAATGCGGAGTGTGTCAAGTCGGCACTTCCCGCGCTGCTTGCCAAAAGATACTCCCACCCTAGGCGAACAAGCCGCATCATAGTAAGCTACAATTCCATCGAATATCCATTCGATGAGTCGAACAAATGGGCGATGACGGCCACCTAGCGGCTTTGCGCACCTACTGGAAGCGCAAGCAAGCATTTCCCAGCATGTCGAGACTTTGCGAAGTTGTTGGGTTGTCCAGCTCGAGCAGTGTATTCGCCCTAATTAAGCGCCTTTCGGACGCGGGCTATCTCGAACGTGTCGACGGCCGCATCGCTCCGACCCGACAATTCTTTGGACGGCCGGTTATAGGTGCCGTTCGAGCTGGACTCCCGGAACCGGAGAGCCAAGACCAAGCCGAGTTGCTTACGATTGACGACTATCTCGTCGACGACCCAAACCGTACCGTTCTGTGCCGGGTGCGGGGAGAATCCATGCGAGATGTCGGCCTTCTGGACGGTGACCTCGTTGTTGTCGAGAAGAATCGGCCGACAAAACCCGGAGACATCGTCGTTGCGCTCGTTGATGGCGAACTGACTGTCAAGACGTTACGGCTTGACAAAGACGGGGCCTTCTATCTTGACCCAGCCAATCCAGACTTCGCGGCGATTCGGCCTCAAGGCTCGCTGGAGATTGTTGGTGTTGTTACTGGCTCGGTGCGGAAGTACGGGAGATAGCGGCCGTTCGCGCCGCCGCGCTTCGGGCAAGTGTTGGTACCATGCGTCGACGAGATGAAGCCATCACAGTATGCGCAGGTGCGGTGGGGCGCTTCAACGAGGCTTGACTCGCATCCCACGACGGCGGTCGCGGTCAACGCGATGGACAGCGTCCTAGCAGCAATGGAGCCGCTCGCTCGTGAATGGCCAACAGGCTACAGCGCAAAGCGGAGCTTGCCGAGCACGAGCCATTCGACCGCCTCAGGCAAGCGTCGCTCGTCACTCATGTGGCTACGCAAGCCGGCGTCGAGCCGAAGCAGGCGGAGGCCGTGTTGGCAGCGCTCGAGGACACGATGCTGGGGGCTGTGAACAAGAAGGGGCTGGGCGAATTCACGCTCTCGGGCTTGCTCAAAATCGACGTGCAGAAAGTGGAAGCGAAGAAGCGCCGTTTTGGCAAGGACCCGTTCACGGGTCAGGAGCGGTGGTTTGATGCCAAGCCGGCCACGGTGAAACTGAAGGTGCGCGCGCTCAAGAAGCTGAAGGACGCGGCGGCCTAACGCCCATTCTTCATGTTGACCAGAAGCCCGCTTCGGCGGGCTTCTTAGCATCTGCTTCTCGGACCGGGGTCGGAAACCTCGACAGATGGGCCGCAGGTCTCGTGATTAGCGTCTTCGATACCCTACTATCGAACGCCGTACCCGCATTCACCCTCGCAGACTCATTCCCGAGCAAGGGACGAAAGATGGCCCCTTCAGGTCTATTCTTCAACAACACGACGCTTCTTGTACCTCACTGCGGTCGATAGACCGGCCCGCGGCACGTGGGCGGTGTAGTCGCCATCCTCACGCACTTGCGGCAACGAGCGCTCTTCCCGGCGAGCGAGGAACGTGTTGGTCTGCAGCGGATTCGGCCTTCGTGGTCGAGCGTTCTGTCCGTTCGGATGCACCTGCTGAGTTCGAGCGCGTCGCACCTGCGGTCCCTCTTCCGTCACGCGCAGCGTTGTCTGAGGCGCGCCGTCCGCTGTTGATAGGAACACGCCCGAGACCAGGGGGTCCGGCCGGAGTCGTGCCTTTGCCGGAGAAGCCTCTCGAGCATTCTGACGTCGAGATTCTTGTGTTCTCTCGGTCTCGCGAGGTGGTCGATGTGCCGGTCGCTTCGACATGCGCTGCGCCGCGTCGCGCGCAACGCCGTGCGATTGTATCGATTCAGACTTTTCTACTTGGGGCTTTCGCGGTTCTGTTTGCACGCCGCCGTGATTGGACTTTAAGCGCGCCTCCTGCTTGCGCTTCGAAGAACCGGACGAGTGCGAACTTGTGAGGCCCCATATCCGAACGAACTCGGTCGCCCTTTTCTGCTCACACTTCAGATATCGCTGAACCGCGCTACGTTGGTTTTGAAGCCGCGACGAACGGACCTCGTCCGAGACGTCTCGGTCATACGCCAGCATTTCCTCGGGAAGCGCAGCCTTCTCAATCGCACGCTGTTCGTAGAAGCGCTTTAAATCCCGCCAGCCTTTGAACCCGCAACCTTGGGCAGTTGCCTCTAGGGCGTGCAGATAGTTCAATGCGTCTTTACCGCCTGCAAGTTCTACGAGCAGGCGCGCTTTCGCCTTCGCGATGCTCTCAGGAATCGCGAAGCGCACGTCTGTATTGTTAATCAAATTCTTACCTCTGCATTTTTGCGAAACGGGCGCTAGCCCAACGTTTCGGTCGACCTCGCATCGGGAGATGATGCGGACGATGTACTACCAATATATCCAACCTCGAGTAAACCTCGGGAGGCGTCGAGTCCCCGTCGATGCGACGGGATTGCCCGCTTAATGCATTATCGTACCGGATTTTCGAAGGGGGTCGACCTAGAGTCCCCGAATACGCGCTCGGAGGTTTCCGCCACGGACACTCTAGACCACATCCAGCACTCGATACTACGTGTAAGCGCCGCTCGGCAAAATCCGCAACACGGAGGGGTGTCAACGTTCCACACCCCTCTTTGGAGGGGATGTATCTTGGGTACGTCAGCCCAGAAAATTGGCACCGACCGAACTCTCCGCCGGAAATTGATTGTCACGCGTTAGTGCGTGGCGAGTATCGCGGCTCCCAGCTAACACCTGTGCGATGATAGATACTCGATTTTCGCAGAATCCCTCATGGCAAACGAACACGCAACGCTGCTGAATTCGGTTCTCGGTCGGCTCGGCCGCAACATCCTGCTATTCCAGCAGATTGAAGCGGGATTAAAGCTCACGCTGCCTTATATGCACGCGAAAGGGAGCGCTAGTGGTGACGTTGCCTTCGCCAGATTTCGGGAGAAGACCAAGGGTCAAACGCTAGGCAAGCTGGTGCAAGACCTCCAGGAGTCGATGATGGCGGACAATGACATCCTGGCGCTGTATCTCGAGCTCATGGTGGAGCAACGTAATCAGCTCGTTCACCATTTTTTTGAAATTCCTGGCGTGTCGCTATCTACCGCGGCCGGCTGTCGCGCAGCGATACAAGTTCTAGACGAGCAGCATAGTGAAGCGCGAGCGCTCCAGGACTTGGTCCACGTACTAGGTGTCAGTCTAGCAGCGGCGCTGACCAAGGCAACGTTCAAGGACGACGCTGAGTTGGTGGCCGCCCGCACAGCACTGAAGCAGCAGCTTCCTGCTCATGTCGAGTACATTGACCTAGCCGACCCATCCGAGACGAATTGGCCCACCACTCGCATCGTTCAGGCTCTCAAGGAAGCCGAAGCTCAGACTGAGCCCGTCAACGGCATGACATCATTGGCCCTTGCCGGGGCCTTCCTCCGCTCGCTCGATGTCGACCTAGGTCCAAAGGCATACGGCGTCGGTAAGCTCAAGCGCATCCTTATACTGTCAGGTGCCTTTGAAATCGTCGAACACTTTCCGCACGAGGCTGCGAAGCCCATCACGCTCTATCGTAGCAAACCGGTCAATTCGGACGGGCCTGCCTGAGCATATGCTTACGGACGAAATTTCTTCGCTTGCATCACGGAGCTGAGTGGCACGGCTGGACGCATTTCGGTATTCGGCGCGAAACCCTTCGAATTCGAGGCGGTTCATACCGACGCAATCGTCGCTTTTGCCCGAGCGGCTAAAACGGTATGTCATCATCAGACGATGCAGACTCTTCCGGTTGCTCCGTCACCGGCTCTGCACCGCTCACCCCCGCACCGCTGAGCGCCTGCTCAAGAGCTGCCTCCACCGCGTCAATCCGTTCCTTGCAGACTTTATAGGCCGTGACCGACTCAGTAACGATGGTCAGTAAGTCGTCGATATTGGGCTCCTGTTGATTACGCAAAGTCTCTGCGTGCCTTTGGAGCACTCCATACGCTTGTTTGAAAGTCTTTTCACTCATCTGTTCACCATCCCTGTTTAACGCCGACGGCTACTCGGCCATCTCTTAGCTCGATTTCCAACTCAACCATCGACTTTGCGTCGGCAGCGGACGTAACGGGCTGACCTCGTTGGTCTCGCACAATTGCGAAGCCCCGCCCCAAGGTTTTCTCGGGCCCCTGCCCTGCGACCTCACGGAATACTGCGGTCGCGCGATTTCGCGCGCTCGCTATTTGGTGTTGTGCTGATAAGGCGACGCTCTGCAAACCTTGCTCAATCGATTCCTTGCTTCGACGAACATCGAGTGATGTTCGGTCATGAATGGCCTCGAGGCGCGTCGTCGTGAGGGCCCGTGCAGTCTTTACAACGTTGCCGGCCCCGCCGCTTATCCCTGCGAACGCGCTCGGAACATCGCGCTTTGCCATTGCCAACAGTTGGTAGGCCTTGTGCTCAATGTCTGTCATCAAGGTGCCAGCATCGTGTTTTGCGTCGCGCACCGTCAGGTTCGCCCCAAGCTGAAGCTCGCCTATCAAAGCAGACGTGGTCTGCCTTGCAGTTCCGACCTGCCTTATGGCGCCGGACTGAATGGCTGTGAACCCTTTGTCAAGAAGAACTCTTGCGGCATTTCCTACTCTTGTCGCGTGCGCAGTCACAAACTCGAAATTGACCCTGGATTCATCAACCCGACGTTTGATTACCTGCTCTATGCCGGCAGCCACCTTGCTTGGTGTGTCGAACCGAGTGTTGGCCACTTCGTCGATAATCGTGCTATCGCGCTCATGCCCTACGCCGGTCAGAACAGGGACTCTCAGACAGCAGATAGTCTTGGCCAACTCGTAATCATTCAACCAAGCCAAGTCATTGACAGCTCCGCCGCCCCGAATGATTACTACCGCATCGGGCGACGCATTACCTGATTCGTCCCAGTCCGCTAAGGCGTTCAGCAGCGCATCGCGTATTTCTCGCGCGGCCCCTTCGCCCTGAAAACGGCTCGATGCATAGACAAAACGGCAAACACCAAAGCGCTCAAGCCGCTTCGCTTCGGCTCGGAAGTCGCCAAGGCCGGCAGCCTCTTGTGGAGCTATGACCAGGATGGCGTTGAAGTCCCATGGCGCAGGAAGCTTCTTGTTAGCGTCGAAGATGCCTTCCTGCTGCAGACGCGAACGAATTTCCCTCTTCCGAGCTTCAAGGTCGCCCAGGGTGTAGTCTGGGTCAATGGCATCAATCTCGATGCTAAAACCGTACTGCGGCTTGAAATTCGGCTTGGCCCGTACGAGAAGTTTGATACCGGGGGCGATGCTGGCGCCTGTGGCTCGTTCGAACTCCGGGAGAATGCGGTTTGCAATATTCGCCCAGATGATGGCTCTGGCCGTTGCCAGCAGACTGCCGTCCGTGCTGCGCTCAGAAAGCTCAAGGTACACGTGGCCATTTCTGACTCGTGTCTCGACGACTTCCACGATAGTCCAGACGCCCGACCTGAAGGACTGCGCAACCGCTTGAGCGACGCTGGCGAGCAATTGCGAGAGTGTGACGCCCTTCTTCGGCAAGGCGACGTCTCGACCTGCACTCTCGAGGCTAGGTGCCCGCTGGGATGTAGGAACAGAGGCCGAATTTGCGGTCTTCGTCGATACCGGCAGCCAAGCGCTGAACAGTGCTACGTCCGTCCCTTCAGGCACATACCACTTGCGCTCACCGGCGTCCCACCGGGCACCGAGTGCCTTGGCCTCATCCTTCTCCTTGAAAGGAACTTCCAGATAGGTCGTCACGAGATTTAGGTTGGTGTCGGTAGGACCGGGAACATCGCCAGCGGCGGGTCTTGCCATCTTACCGCCTACGCGGAACGACTTAAAAGAGGCGGGCCGACAGATGCTCCCGGCGACCCTCGCAGCGGGTGGTCACGTTGCGCTACCTGTATCTCTCGATGAAAACTTTATAGTCAGGCAGGCGCTTCATATGTGAGTGGAACGGCTCTTCCGCATGACATCCGATGCAGAGAACGTCAAGGTTCTCGTCACGATTGTCATTCTTCTGTCCATTCCGGTGGTGGACATGGAGGAACTTCGCATCCGTTTGCACCAATGTCGTCCGACATTTTCCGCAGCAGAACCCGCGGTTTCGCTTCGTCTGAGCGGAGATTTCGGTCCAGCCAGATGGGTAATCGTTGAGAGGGGCAGTGTCAGACGTGTGGCCCGGCTTGTTCGCCATCAGGTCACGCGGGTACTTCGCGAAAAACTCCGGAAGCCTGAAGCTCGAGACCAGGTCCAGTCGATGCGGTCGGGGCTGCTGCATGTCAAACCCCTTCCACGAGATGCCGGCGAGACAGTTCTGGCAGACGTTGAGCGCAACGAGCTTCGAGTTTACCGCGCCATCGATGACATTTACCTGGAAAAGGCCCGAGTCGGAGTTTGCGACGACGTATCGCTCTGACCGCTTGTTGCGGTACATCATTTCGAGGGTGTGGCAGTAGGCGAGATGATATCGCGGCATCTCCTCTCTATGGCCCAAGTTCGGCACATCTCTGATGTAGACCAGAACGCGGAAACCCTTGTATGCGAGCGTGCGGTCGTCAAGGATTTCAATTTGGTCGACGCTGACGTCGACGCCGCCGTCCTTGAGACGCTCACCAAGGGGTAGCTCAATCTCTTTGATGGGCCGCTTGGGGCAGAACCGGTCGATAAGCGGCGCGCCCATGTGGTGTCGGAGCGTGTTGAACGCTCCCCAAGCGAGAAAATCAGGTAGCTGGATGCTCATTGCTTTTGCAGTTTCTCAGCGATAGCGTCCATCTTCTCGCTAGCGTTCGTTACGATGCGGAACTCGACCCGCTGATTGGCAAGCTGTGCCTTTGACGTCTGCTCATCCGCAGACAGCGGCCGCGACGACGAGAGCCCGTTGGCAGTGACGTGTTGTACCAGCCACTTCTCGTTGTCGCGAAGCGCCGACAGTGAAAGAAGGTACTCGAGGGTGCTCCGCGTGCGCGCCTGCGATAGTTCCATATTTCGGAAATACGCTACCTTCTCGTCGGAAGTTCCAGTCCACGCGGCGCTCGTGTGGCCCTCGATTCGAATCTCTTTGACTGCGCTCTTGTACTGCTGCGACGTAAGCAAACGAACGTACCGAGGGAAGAATTGACCCAGTACCTCCTTGAATTTCGGGCGAAGTTCCGAGGAGCCGGTTGCGAACAACACCGTGGGGTCATTGAACCGGATAGTCATGTCCCCAAGAATCTCAGCGTTCCACTGTTTCAAGTCTTTCGCGAACTCCTTCTGCAGAGCGAGTTGCATGTCGCGCTTGGTCGTCTCGTATTCTTTCACCACAAGCGTTGTAGTCTGTTCGACTCGGAGCATGAAGGCGGCCGTCAACAACATGAAGACCATCATCAATCCGGTCATCAAGTCGGCCATCGGAATCCAGTATGACTGGTTGCTGTGCTCGAAATCCATGGCGCCCGTTCCTTAGGCTGATTTCGCGATTCGGACGACTTCGCGCAGACGGTCGGTCAGAGGCGTGTAATCCGAGACGAACTTCTCCGAGAGGGATGCCAGTTGGCGCCCGAGCGATTCAAGGCTCTTCGAAAGCTCTTCCTGCAGTCCCTTGTCCAAGGCGACGACACTCTGCCTGATTGACTCCATTGACCTGGTCAGGTTGTCGCTTACCTCAGTCTGCGATTTCTTCATTGTGTCCGTGAGCAACTGCTTCAGCTCGGCCGACGACGATTGCAACTGCGTGCCAAATGTCTTCACAACCTCCGCCGTATCAGAGTGAACCTTCGCGACGCCTTGCTTCATCGCCTCAGTCATCTCATCGACCTTGCGCGAGAATTGTGGTGTGACATCCTTCATCTGAAGCAACACCTCAGCCATTGAACGCTGAGACTGGTCTATCGCCTGGTGTTGCTGCGCCAAACCCTTCAAGGTCCGCTCGAGCGCTTCCGCCGTGCTAGCGAAGCCCGATGCTCTATCGATGAAGAGCGCCAGTCCGGACGATGCATTGCGGAGGTCGTCAGCCGACGACTTCTGGAGCACCTGTAGCTTGTCCAGTTCCTCCTTGTACTGCTGCTGCCAGACCACTAGCTTCTCGACCGCAGAGTTCAGATGCTTGAAGTTCTCGCCGAACTGCTCGTTGATTTGTGTGTTGAAGTCCCGAATCACTTCCTTGAGCGCTTCGATGAGTGCCTTCGAGCCGTCTTCCGACATTCGCTTAGCGAACGTATCGAACGATGTCCGTAGTTGCTTGAGCTCGTCCCCTTGCTCTTGGCGCATCAGCTTCAACTGCGACAAGAGGCTGCCCTCTTCGGTCCCAGAGAGACTGCGTTGCAAGGCGTGCGTTGCCGCGACTACATCGTCCAATGTCGCGGACTTCGGAGCTCCATCGGCCTGTGGAATTGGCCTTTTCTGAAGACCATGCCTCGCCCGGATAAGAAGTGACCCGAAGACGCCGCTGACTGATGCCCAGAAAGCTGTTTTGACACCTTCCAGCAGGTGCGGAACGCTCTCCGAGACGTTCGACGCGTCAAAATGAAGCAGCGCGAGGGCGATGCCCAGGAAACAGCCGAGGATGCCGACGGTCGTCAGTATCTCCGGCCCGTGGACCACCGCAAAGCGGTTAAATCTATAGAAGACGAAATAGCACGTCAGTACAGCGTTCAGGAGAATAAAAAACAGTGTCGTTGTGTCAGAAAACACCGCTGAAAACGGACTTGCTGCCACCGCATAGGGCGACAGAGCTGCGCAGGAGACTGCGAGAACTGCTCGTGCTTTCATGATTGCTTGGTCTCAGGTCCAAATCGGCGCGTGTTCGGCGCGCACGCATTTTCCGTTGAATGATTGCTTTTCTTCGTCGCGACAAAGCGACAAGGACATTTTTCTCATTACGTCCCAAACTGACGAAACTTGAGCTTTCGCGGCCTCAAGTTTGCGAGCCATCGGTCGATAACTGTTAAGAGGTGTTATTTGGTCGCTCGTCAGGGGCACGTCGCGCCTGAGTTCGTCAATGAGCCGAGTCGAGGGTCCGGTGATGGGGTGCGCTATTGCCGCGGTTGCAGGACTCTTTAACTCGCCGGCGCGGCCCAGACGTCCTCGGCCCGAAGAGAATGACAGGAGCATAGAATGGGTTGGAGTTTTCGCAAGAGCATCAAGGTCGCGCCGGGCATCCGTATCAATCTCAGCAAAAGCGGGATAAGCACGTCAATCGGTGGAAAAGGCTTCACGTACAACACTCGGGGACGCGTCACTGCCAGCATTCCCGGTACCGGCATACGCTTCACGCATAGTTTGAAGAGCGCCAAGCGGACGTCACTCCCGGTCAGTTCGGTGCTGACCGGAAGCCGCAATCTCGACTCCGACGTCTCAGAACGACTCTCAAAGCGCGAGCAGGCCACGCGGGATTTCGTCGAGAAGGTTCAAACACGCACGGCCACCGCCTTGGTCGATTACTTCATCTCGCACGGGGTCTACGTCTGCGCCGAAGACTTGAGCGAGGCCGTGACGCTCGAGGACCATCAGGATTTCCTGCAATCGCTTTCACGCGAGTTTCAGACCACAACGGATGCCATCAGGCTCGCTGTCGATATCGGCTCAATCTCGTTAGCCGAGAAGGAGAAGGCGATGAGGGCAGTCTACGAGATTGAGAAACACTGCTCCGAGCATCAAGGCCAGCAAGTGCAGTTGAGCGAGGCGGCGTCCGCTCTGCGGAGTGCTGTGAGAGGCTATCCAACGACGCCCTCTCTGGTGAGCCCCTTCATTGTCGGGTTGGTTGGCGCCTTCATTACCTATGCAGTGAACGTCGGCGCCGGCCTTGGCCTGACCTTGTTGGCTCTTTTCTATGGCGGCGTGAACGCATCGAAGTACCTCCGCGCCCGCGACGCGGCACTGGCTGCTTTCGAAAAGGCAGACCAGCGCTTCGACTCGCTGCTTACAGCAGAGGTCACACCTCGCCCGGTGCTGCACGCTGGCAGCGACAACGTGAAACCCAAGGCCTTCGGTTTCGCCGGCATAATTCTCGTAGCGGCGCTTGTTGGCGTCGTTACCCACGTCTCGCATTCAATACCCACCGTGACCGACAACGCGGCGCCCGCGACGTTGACCGCCACCGGTTCAAGCAAGTCACAGGCGCCGTCAATTGGCTCGAGCCCGACGGCCAGTGGGTTCGCGTGGATGGTCGGAAAATATCCGTACGATGTCGTCAATGACCGCAGGTTTAGGGCCGCGTTCCGAGGCGTGTCGCGTGCAGACTGGAAGAAAATCGCTGAGCGACTGACGGTAGTCAACGAGGCCGGCATCCAGTCAAAGCAAGGGTTCCTTGTCGGCGAAGGCTGCAAGGCTCACGAGTGCAACTCAGAGAAAGCTACGTTTGCCATCAACGAGAGCACCGGCAAAGGGGTGCTTATAATGATGGAAACGTCCGGCGACACCCCGGTTTTCGCCACTTTCAGCTGGAAGGACCTGTCCGTCGGCCAAACTCCATTGGCGGACTGGAAACAGCAGCAGCTAGCGGATGTCCTGCCGCAGGCACACTCGACACAGACAGAGGCCGCGACAACCGTGTCGGCCGCCCCGACATTTCCAACGAGCTTCGACTGCGCCAAAGCGCATTCGGACGCCGAGCATCTCATCTGCGGCGACGCAGAGCTAGCAGCGGACGACATCGAACTTGCGCGCATCTACACTCAAGCGAAGGCTGCTGTAACCGACCAAGTGGCTTTTCGCGACCGAACTCGAGCGCAGTGGAATTATCGAGAGAAGACGTGCCACGACCGAGAATGCCTCGCGCGCTGGTACGCCGACCAGAAAATTGCGCTCACCGAAATCGCGAACAAGGGAACAATGGGCCAGTAGGCTTCGCACCCCTGGTGCCATGCACAGTGAATTCCGGCGGCTCGCCAACAACCCTCACGCTTTCACCAATTGCCGACAGGTACGCCTGCGAGAAGAAACCGGCTTAAAGATTCACGTTATAGGTTTTCCCTGAACCCACAACGCCGCCAGAACAGACAAGCCGGACGGAACTGGACCAGCAACATGCACGCAGACCCATGAAGAACGCAAGAGTCATACTACTGCTCAGCATCTCACTTTGCGCTATCGCTTTCAATGCAAATGCCTCGTCGGTGACGAAGAAGGATTTCAATCTTTGGTTCGGCGATGCCGCACGAATCGAAGGCGAGATGGAGGGTTGTCACAACATGACAGGAAGAGAGTGGACTATGGATGTTCAAGAAACCGATGAGCTGAGGAGGCGCGTCGTCAAGCGAGCCGAATCGTTGGGGTATGACCCATCGAGCGCACTTGACCTCTACGAACGAAAAGCGGCAGCCACCAAGAGCATCACCGGCGATGGTAAAACGAGCTACGCTTATCTTGCGAAGATGACCGACGAAGACATCGTGAAAGACGTCCGACTTCGAGAGCGGCATTGTCACGGAGCCGTTGATGAACTCGAGAGCGCACTCGACCGATTTCGGTGACTGTCACCGCGGACACTAACGGAATGAAATCATTCGCTCAGCAAAGTGAGCGGTCCGCCGGGGTGCTCGTCCACTTGAGCGAGAGATGAGAAAGCCCGCATCCGCGGGCTTTTGAACGACAAGACAAGCTTAGGAACAGTAGCCGCCCTGGTGATGCGAACCGGTGCCGCCGTGAGGATGCTCGCCCTTCGGGCAAGCGTGAGCAACGTTGGCAACGCAAAGCAGCGCTACGATGACAGCAGCGATTTTTTTCATAGAGTCTCCCAGTTGTCGTTCGTCGGCGTACTAGACGCCGGCGGTCACGGCGTGACACCTGAGATATCGGCAGGCCCGCATTACGACTTGAACTGCAATTGCGGTGTGCCGACGATGTAGGGCAGACACGGGACGCCGACGCAGACTAAAACGAAACTACCCGCGCTGGCTGCTTGGGTCTCACCAGCAATAAGGTAGTCGAGCTCTCACACGACTTCCGAAGCGCATATGGGTAGTCAAGGCGCCGAGAGCAAAAGGATTCGATACAGCTTACTGCGTCCGTGCTTTTCAGTGACGAGACGACTGTTGCGGCAAACAGCGAGCCCGAGCATGTTATCTTCTGCGACGTTTTCTCACCTGAATCTGTGATTTTCACAGATTCAGGGTCGCCGCAGCGCATTGAAGAGGTCTCGAGCTACTTTCAGGTTCTGTGGCACGCTGCGTTCAACTCTGCACTCAAGGGCGACGCCGCGCTTCAGCCCCTGGAAACAAACGTCTGGCATGGATTGCAGACGTGGTCGCAGGATGGGGGATATGGAATTGCTCGAATGCGCGAGACAAGAAGAGCGGGCGTCCTATAATCCCTTCGCGCAGGCATCGCGCTGAGGGGCTCGCGCGACCCACCGTGCGAAAACAAGTACGTATGAAGTCGGCTAGATGGATGACATCACTGGAACACGCGTACGTCATTAGGTTGAGTCAGAGTTATTGCCCTTCGGTGATTGTCCAGGCGGTAGAGAATCGAGGAGAAGCGACCCGTGTTGGCGCGAATACTAGCATTACTTCCAGCCCCTGTTACCGGCCGCATTGAACCGCGAGCGCGCAAACAGGTTCGGAAATGGACAAAATATAACCCAACGTTGCGCACGCTACGATATGGTCGAGCTCGCCGCCTCCTACACTGGCGTACCGTGGAGTGTTCAGGCGACCCTCGTCGCGCTGGTCTATCCAATTGTCCTCTCTTTCATCGCTCTCATGCTTCAGCGTCGCGCGAATTCCACCGCAGCGATGAGAGCCTACGTGTTGGACTGCGGCGTCGTTCCAGCCGGCGCAAGTTCCGTTGGCCTTTTGGTCGCAATGGGCATCGAATACTTTGCGGCACCCTACAGCTCCACTGAGTTCTTAGCGAAGTACATGGCAGCGTTCCTGTCGGCGAACGGATGCTGGCTGTTCTTCAATGTCTTCCTCACCGGCTTCTTTCTAACTCGAACGGTCCGCTTCATTCAGGAGGATGAACAACGACACGTGTTCACACGAGTTGCCGTTGACGTCGCGCTGCGCTCTGAACTGACTGCTTCGGTGAAGCAGCACATCCTCGTCAACGCGCCGCAAGTAGATTGGCACTTCCCAGCCTACAAGGCGAGCGGCCCTCAAAGCCCGCAAGTGCTAACCGTGTCACTAGGAGGGGGAACAGCGACTGTGTCGCGGGACGTGAGAGGTAGCAATTTGGCGCGGAGACGTCCGGGGCTGAGGTTCTATGCACGATTGAAAATGGTCCGCCCCTCAACCGAATTGAACGAGCGTTGGTAAGGTCTGCATTTGTGTATCGGTCATCGAGGAACGGGTCGTTGTCGCTCTCCACGAGGAAGATGCTTGAAGAACTCGCCGGCGAAGTAGAGTCCGCAGTCGAGCAAGAACGTTTTAGCGTCGCAGACGAGCGCTTTAAAGAGGTCTTGCAGCTTCACAAAACCCTCCTCCTCGCTAGTGCGGCAGACACCGATGACGTTTCGGGCAACGCCGCCACCATCGGCAGCTCCGCTTACTCTTGGGGAGACAGTAGCTTCAATATGGAATGGCTGCGACCCTATCGCGATATCGCTCGGCTTGCCGTTAATCACTTCGACGATGACGCCCGACTCTTCAACAGAGTCTCCTACGTCCCCGCAAGCATTGCAGGAACGCTCCCTTCACGGCCGGAGAAGCTTCTTATCGACGCCCAATTGATAGGAAAGAACCTAGCGTATCGATTGGCAGAGTGGTGGATACGCAAGGCGGATGATAATCTCTTGTCGCACGACATCTCGGTCAGCGGAACCTTGCCGCCGCCCTTGAAGAAAGTGTATGAAAGCGCAATGATTGCGTTCGTCGGGCATTGGGACTCATTGCGCTTACACATTAAGATTCAAGCGGAGTTAGGGGATTCAAAGGCGTGGTCGCTATATGCATCCGGCGCGTTGGTATATGCGGCACATATTGAAAACTCTGCGGAGCTCCTCCTCAAAGCAGTCTCGCGCGGCGACGAAACCGCGTCGGTCTGGCTGTTCGAGACGTTTTTGAAGTGGTGGGGAAACAGGGAGTTCGAACTACGTTGCCGTGACGGTTTGTTCGACTATCGGGCTAGGAATGCGACCATCGGGCTAGCATCGAAGAGCTGGCTTGAAGCAAGAGAACTTCTTTGGGACGGAAGTTTGCCTGCCTCGCTCGAGGTGGGGCGCGAGGCGCTCAATTTATCGATTCGCAGATTTTGGGAAAGCATGCGTCTGCTCGTCGCTCTCCTTCTCGTTGAGAATGTCGGTATAAACCCGTCGAACGACAATCGGGAGTTGCGATTTGCCGCGGCCTTAGTGACAGGAGAGTCACAGGAAAGAGGCGGAAGGGTCGAAGTCCAACCGCTCGCCTCTGTCGACGAATTCCTGGAGGCTTTGCTCCGCGAACTTTTCGCCATCGGAACTGCAATTGGGCGACTCGACCACTTCGCTGAGCGTTTGAGTTGGGATAAGGATGCTCCGGTCGTTGCAGGGTGGTCCTATGGTTGGACAAGTTCCCTTGATGGTTTGGCATCTATGGGACAAAGTCAAGCCTTGATTTTGGTTTCTCTTGTGGCGACAGCGAGACCGCAGGTCATACGCTCGAAACGGCTAATTGAACGCTGGTGGAAAGACGTCGGTAAGCTCGAGACCGTTGACCGGTATCTGCGAGACATGCGGAGGGTCGTGCTATCCAAATCGTTCGAGGAGCTTGTTCCTGCGACCTCAATTCTTCAAAGTCGTTTTGCAACTTCGCTTCGAATCCGCTCAGCGCGTTTGGCCATCGCACGGGTAGTCAGACAGCTTAGCGTAATTGCCCAGCGGGAACGACGGCTCGCCATGAAAGCTTTTGGTATCGACGCAGAGAAGGTCCGGGCATTGGGCGCGCAAATCGCCGAGGTTGCATTCGACGGAGGGGCGCCGAACGCTCCGGTAGATGGGCTTGCGTTCGTTCCCGGACTCCCTCTGAGAAATTGGACCTACCGGTTCGACGACTACTCCAAGTACTTCCTAAAGCATATTGAAACTGGCGCTGATTCCGCCTTGGCGGAGCAAGTGGGCAAGACGGTGCGCCAGTGCATCGTGGCCTGGAGCTTCGCAGCAGCGGTTGACTTCGAGGGATTGGAACCCCTAAATAGCGCTGTCTTGCGAGGTGACTGGGACGCATCTTTAGACGAACGCCACGCGTTCATCATTGCGGTATCGAAGCGATGTGCGACCATCCGCGATAGAGGTGAAGAGCCAGTTATCTTGGTCGGACACTCTGCGGCCGGCATGTATTTGCATGCAGACCGTTGGGGTTCATCGGCTTGGCAGACCGAGCCTCCTGCCTCTGTTACGATTCGACATGGGGCAGGCGGCGGTGAAATTGCGTTCGTCGACAATTGGCCGGTCTTCGACTTCGATACGCCAAACGGCGACTGCTACGTCGTGTCGCGCGCCCTTTTGCGTTCGCTTACGGTTTCAGGCTCAAACGCGAGGGATGCGATGGGGATAACGTGGGTGCAGGCGAAAGAAGACCGACTTGTATTCACGCTGACCTGGAGCTCTGCGTTTCGCGGCTAAACAGAAAGGCTCGCCCAATCAATCTCTACGCTCAGGCTTAGCGACCTGCGAACCGCGCCTCACGACGGCAGGTCTGGAAAACGGGTTGCGCGCATCCTTTCAGATTTCGCCCGCTCGAGACTCGTCGATTCAGTGCAGAGAGTTCCGAGCGAGAAGCGTGTCAAAAGCATCGCGCGCAACTTGGAGCTCGGCGATGGCTGCGGTCCGCCGAGCCAGCGGCAATGTCCGGCCGGGCGCGCCCGCCTCTGCATTGAAGTCCTTTTTGAGTGCCTGCGATGCCAACTGAACTTCTCGAGCCGCGTTCGCCACCCGCTCGACTGCGGCAGTTTCGTCGCTGTTGCGCTCAGTTTTTCTCATCTGTTTAATCCACCATGCCGACGTCACGAGGCGCGCTCGCGCAACGCTCCCTACGCGGCCAACGTCAGCGCAACAGGCTCTGGGATTTGGGCCTCGGGAGTTGGCAGAGCCTCGGCAAAATCCCAGTTCAGTCCGGCTCCGACTACCGGTGCCCACTTCCGCCAGCTGAAAAAGCTGCTTGGATGGCGAACAAACAAGAGCTTCACCGGCCTCCCGCTCCTCGTGTGGACCACCGCTGACCGAGCACAAAATCGCCCGACTTTCGTCGGATGTCTTTCACCGCTGCAGCGCAGCTTTTCCTCACGCGAGGCCAGCCGAAGCGCGTTGAGCGACTCTACTCCAAAAACCAAGCACTGCTCCACGCTCATCACGTCGAACAGGTCCAACGCTGCGGTCCATCCCTTTTGATACTGCTTCTCCTCCGGTCGATGCTTTACGGACTCCATCGCCTCCAGTACGAGGTTGTGATAGATGACGGACGACCAGAGCATCTGTTTCTGCGCGTCGCTCGGATTGCGCCGCTGAAATATCGCGCGCTCGATGTTTCGAACATAGCGTGACTTCCTGCCGAAATCGAGTGCGTGGTTACTGTGCGTTACGCGCAGACCAGACGTCAGCGCATATCGCTTGTCGAACGCTTCGCCTTTCGACCAACGGTAAACGCTCTCGCCTAGAACCATTGTTTTGACAGCGGACCTCGCGAATTCACTTCCGACCCAAGGCCACCACTTGAGTTGGTCGCGAGCTTCGAACAGGTGGTCAAACGACAAATCGAGGTGGTTCATGGGGTGCTGGTTATTTGTTTTGTTTGAGTACAAGGCGTTCGATGGCCAGTACGCCCGATTCCATTTTCGCTCGTGCCGAGCTATTCGCAGAGTGTACGTAAATTTTCGGTGGTAGGAAGCTGCGAAGCGCAACGGCTTCTTCAATCCACAAGACAACGTCGTAGCCAGTGCCACGCTCGTCGTCTCCAAGGTCATGGTCGAGGCTGAGCTCCTCGACGACTCCGGTTTCGAGCAGCCTGATTGCCTCGTTCGGCCAGTAGATACGAGTCCAACCCTCCGGGGTGGCGCGCTCGTCGTCGAGAAACACTCTCATGCTCCGACACCCAACTCCGATTCGTCGAAGCTCATGGAAGCAAGTCGAGGCTCGGCGCAACCATGGCAGTAGACAGCCAGTTCGCGCTCGTCAACAACTCGAGCGGAGACGAGCCACGGTTCGGACGCGTCTTCGAACTCCGACATGCTGACAGAGACGTGAGGCGACGTCCGGTCCACCGGTCGCAGGCAAAGCGAGCAAGGGACTGTCTGACCGGGTCCGGGATACGGCGAGCTCAGGGTCGAACTGATGGCCGCCTCGGCGTACTCGGCGCATCCCTGGCTGCAAAAGTCGGTCAATCCTTCATCGTCTGAAACCAAGACGACGCCGGGTTCGCTGCCGGTTACGGTTTGGCTACGCTTCGAAAGGCTGAAATAGCCGTGTGGGAGTTCGTGCTCGCAAACGCCGCAGTAACGACCCTGATATGAATTGCCCATGGTTGTCTCTCCGTCAATTGCCGAGCAGAGGGAAGCGGCTCGACTGAGTGAAGGACAGTCTATTCATCGACTGAGACAAGCGACGTCTCGATTTCCCTCATGCGACTTTCCATTCTTCGAGAATCTGCTGAGCCAGAAATTCACATGGAGGTCGGGCAGAACGGGCGCTGCGGACAAGCACGACCTCGACCTCGTTCATCGCGGGAACACCGTCAATCTCGGACAGTTGAACGAGATGTGCTGGGATGCTGCATTTGGCGAGAGGTGCAATAGCAAGGCCGGCCTCCACCATCGAGAGCAAACCGAGGAAGCTCGGGCTTTCAAACGACATCCGGAATGTGATGTTTTCTCTACGAAGCGCCCGTACAGCACGGTCGCGCGCCGTGCTGCCGTCGGCGAAAACGGCGATTGGTAATGGACGCTCCAACCAAATTTTCCGCTTTGGCGACCCGGTCCACACCATCTGCTCATGCCTGATGAATTCGCCTGAGACTCCCTTTCCTTTCGTGAGGCACGCAAGGTCAATGGTGCCGTCGTCGACCATTGGCATGAGCGCGGCGCTGGGTTGACCGATAACGCGAATGTCCACCCGTGGATGCATCACTGCGAACCTTGCCAGCACCTGAGGCAACAACGACGAGACATAGTCATCGGGGACACCAATCGTTACCTGGCCCTCTACCTCGGGACGCACTATGGATGCCCACGCCTCGTCACGCATCTCGAGCATCCGACGGCCATAGTCCGCCAGTCTCTTGCCTTCCGCTGTTGCTGAGACATTGCGGGTGTCCCGGAGGAACAGTTGCTTTCCGAGCGCTTCCTCGATGGTCTTGATTTGCATGCTGACGGCAGACGGCGACCGAAACACGGTTTGGGCCGCCCTGGCGAACGAACCCGAGTCTGCAACCGCTACAACCATCTCGAGAACATCCAAATCGAGCTTCTTCATATTATTCAGAGAATCTGACGAGTACGCTCAGTTTAATTTGTTTCTCTTCATGGTCGCAGGGGCCGACAATCGAGTTCAGCAAGATTCTTTTGAAGGTGAAGCGCAATGCAAGACGCCGGGTCGATGTACCAATTCCTTGCGGTGGGCGGGATGCTCGCGATTACGCCGGGCCCGAACATGGTCTACGTGATGTCGCGTTCGGTCGCGCAAGGGCGCGCCGCCGGCCTCATCTCTCTGGGCGGGGTGATGCTCGGATACCTGTTCTACATGTTCAGTGCCGCGTTCGGAATCACGGCGCTGGTACTCAAAGTGCCAGGGGCGAGCACGGTTCTTGCCGCAGCGGGCTCGATTTACCTCGTTTACCTTGCGTGGCAAGCAGTAAGGCCCGGAGGGCGTTCACCGTTCGAGGTACGTCAGTTGGCGCAGGAGCGTCCGCTACGTCTGCTTGCAATGGGTGCGACGACCAGCCTGCTGAACCCGAAGCTGGCGATGCTTTTCATTTCGCTGCTGCCGCAGTTTATCGACCATCGGCGAACCGACGTATTTGGCCAATCCCTCATGCTCGGCTCGTTGCTGATTGCGGCGTTCGCTGTCGCGAATGGTTTTGTCGCTGTTGGCTCCAGCGGGATGGCCAAATTTCTCAACGGTCGACCCGCACTGCTGCTCGCGCAGCGATGGGTGATGGGAGCAATGCTGGCTGGACTTGGAATCAGCCTGGGTGTGGATTCCGTGAGGCTTTTCCTCATCTCCTGAGTGCGGCGCGCGTTTGCTTGACTCTGGAACTGGACGCACCGGTTTCGGAAGCGCTGGGCCGGTCGAGCGGCTCGGCCCTGGCGCGGTTTCAACTTTAAGGCGGCTCGGACACGTCTTCGGTTTGCGGGTAGCGCGCCCGCAGCTTGCTGGATTCAAGCGAGGCGCGAGCGCTTGGAGTCTGCAAAATCCGTTCAGCGGCTAAACTGAATTTATCCGTATATCGGCTAAAATGAAAATAGCCGAATAACGGATATCTCCCATGCCTACTATCTCCCCGCAGCGAGTCGTGACTGCATCACAGGTCGGTCAGTACCTTCTCGTCCAACGGAAGCAGCGCAAGCTAACCCAGGCGCAGGTTGGGTACCGCGTCGGTCTAAGTCAAAATCGCATTTCCTATCTGGAAAAGCATCCGGACGAACTTAGCTTTAAACAGTTGCTTAGTTGGTGTTCGGCAGTTGGGCTCGAAGTGAGTATCGGACTACCGGAGGAAATTGACCGCAAGACCATTTCGGAATGGTGAGTCGCTTAGGTCGCCGACCCGCAGTAACTTATCTCCGGCGCGAGTGGCACCCGGACTTTATCGTCCGACCAATGGCGATGTTCGGCGGCTAAATGAATCCGCTAGACGTGCAATGACCACGTCCAACCACGCCCCCTCCGCCCCACCGCTTGACCAACGAACGCGTCGCGTTGCCGCCGAGCTGGCCGCAAGTCTCCTCTCCGATGCAATGTCCGACGTCGAGCTCGTCTCTCGAGAACTATCTTTGTCGCCGGTGATGCTCGACCGCACGCGGCGAGCATTGGACTGCCTCCAATGCGTGGCTGAGATTCTGGAAACAGAGGTGAACGTCCGGTTTGCCGGCCGGGGCGACGGCGACCCGCATGAGTTCAAGCGCCTGCGAGAATACCTAGACGAATGGTCAGACGAAGGGCTGGAGATGCTGGTCGCAGATTTTTTGGAATCAGGACGTGATGCGTCTCAAGGCGGCGGTAGCGTAGCGCCGGCATGAAACTCACCGGGATGCGGGATAGCGGAACGTTCGGAGTTGGCCGCGAGGGTAGCGACTACACCGAGAGAAGGGTGAGTGCGCCGTACCGCCGCGGGTACCGTGGGGCTTGGACTAGGTCGGAAGGATGTCGCCGCGCAATCTTACAATTTTCTAACGGTAGATTACAGCGCTCATGCGAGGAGGCCACGCGGACTTTGTCGCCTGTCGGCAACTTTTCGATTAGACCGCGCGCGGCCAGTCGTGGCGAGGGGTGCAGACCTGCAATCCCTTGCTTCCAACGGTGTTCGGTCCGCGACTCGCGCGGACCTCATTCAAAGACGCTAAATGTGACGAAAAACGCCCACCGCCTTACTCCACCGTCACCGATTTCGCCAGATTCCGCGGCTTATCTACTTCAAAGAATTGCACGGCGCTACCCTTGGGCAGCGCGTCTGCGCTGAAGCAAGCGGCGTTGAAAGTCTCGCGCGTTGTCAGGACCTAGGCGGGCAAAGAGCGTCATGACCACGTCGAGGCGTCGTCGTAGCTCGGGGGAATGCTTGGCTCGAAGGGAGGACACCGCATGTATGTGCCGGTCCAGCGCCGGCCATATAAGCCGCATCGCTATCGGTTCAATGAACGACTGTTATGGAGACTACGGCAGGCGTCGGTCCGAACGCCGGGTTACGGCTGTTCGAGCTTTTGAAGATTCTGATTCAGATGCGGCGCTTGGATGTCGAGGTCGTCACGCGCGAGGTCGGGCTCAACGATGAGATGCTGGAGCGGCTCGGGCGAATTCCGTCAAGCGTGAGAGGTGTGCGGTTGCGTCGCGCATCGACCCACGGGTTAATGCAGACCAACCATGCATCGAAATCCGTGCACTTGGGCTGCACTGTGGTCTCCTTGCGCATTAGCGCGTTGCGCGCAGGAGTCAGCCGCACAGGTGAAAGCCGGCGCAGCGCGGCAGTCTCGATGAAGCGCCAGCGAGCGACTCCGATGTCCTCAACCACGGCAGCAGCATGACTGTCACGACTCATGCAACGCGACAGCAACGAGCGCTCAAGCAACCGCCTGATTGACTGTTCGCAATAGCGTCCCAACGTGCCGTAATAAAGAGGCTAGTTGCCGGATTGTCGCTATAAATCTGAACTCCAAGAAGTTGTGTCGAGCGCCCGCCACTGACGCACCCTGGCGAGGTGCGCAGACATCATTACTGTAAGAAGCATGGTTGCCGTCAAAGTTGCGGGAATATGGCTAATAAACAATGAGATACGTGTTTGAAAATCCGCATGAGTAAGAGAAAACCCACAACAATTCAACAGCAATTTCCATCAACAATTTTATACCCGCACGATCATCGACACGCCGCACGCGATGCGCACGCAGGACGCGTGGCCGCTCTTTTCCCTGTCCGGCGCGCAGATCGAACGTCTGGTGCCGCGCCTCGGGCGCTCGACGTGCGAGAACGCGCCCGCGCCCGAAGAGGAGCCCGCCGAAGGAAACGAAATCGACGCGCCGTCATCCGTGAAACCCGAGTCGCAACGCTCCGTCGATGGCGAGGCGCTCGCCCGTTTCGCGATCGATCTGACCGACAAGGCGCGGCGCGCCGAAATCGATCCGGTGTTCGGCCGCGACCGCGAAGTCCAGCAGATGATCGACGTGCTGGTGCGCCGCCGCAAGAACAACCCTATCCTCGTGGGGGAGCCGGGCGTCGGCAAGACGGCGCTCGTGGAAGGACTCGCGCTGCGCATCGCGGCCGGCGACGTGCCCGCGCTGCTGCGCGACGTGCGCATCCTCACGCTGGATCTCGGCCTGCTGCAGGCCGGCGCGGGCGTCAAGGGCGAATTCGAGCAACGCCTGAAGAACGTGATCGACGAAGTGAAGGCCTCGGCGACGCCGGTCGTGCTGTTCATCGACGAGGCGCACACGCTGATCGGCGCGGGCAACGCGGCCGGCGGCTCGGACGCGGCCAACCTGCTCAAGCCGGCGCTCGCGCGCGGCGAACTGCGCACCATCGCGGCGACCACCTGGTCCGAGTACAAAGAATATTTCGAGCGCGACGCCGCACTGGAACGGCGTTTCCAGATGGTCAAGGTCGAAGAGCCCGGCGACGACGCCGCGTGCCTCATGCTGCGTGGGCTGGCTACACGCTACGCGACACACCACGACGTGCACATCCGCGACGAAGCTATCATCGCCGCGGTGCGGCTCTCGCGCCGTTATATTCCGGCGCGGCAACTGCCGGACAAGGCCGTCGACCTCATCGACACCGCCGCCGCGCGCGTGCGCATGGGTCTCGAAGCGCCACCCGCCGAACTGCAGCGTGCGCGCGCGTCGCTGGCGGCGCTCGAACTCGAACGCGCGACGCTCGACGCCGACGAACGCGCTGGCATCGACCATCTCGCCGCGCGCCGCGCATCGGTCGATGCCGCGATCGTCGAGGCGCAATGCTCGCTGAGTGACATCGAAACGCGCTACGAGCGCGAGTTGTCGCTGGTGCGCGCGTTGCTGCAGCAGCGCGGCGACGGCCAGACTTCGCCCGATGCGCGTGCGTTCGCCGCCGCCCGGCACGCGCTCGCTCAGGCGCAGGGCAAGACGCCGTTGATCTTCGCCGATGTCGATGCCCAGGCCATCGCCCGCGTGGTCGCCGAATGGACCGGCGTGCCCGTGGGCAATCTCGTCGAAGACGAACTCCTGGGTCTGCTCACGCTGGAAGATCAATTGCGCAATCGCGTGGTCGCGCAGGACGACGCGCTCGGCATGCTCGCGCAAAGCCTGCGCACCGCGAAGGCCGGGCTCAAGAGCGAGCACGCCCCGCTCGGCGTGTTCCTGCTGACGGGGACCTCGGGCGTGGGCAAGACGGAAACGGCGCTCGCGCTCGCCGACACGCTGTTCGGCGGCGAGGCTGCGCTCACGACCATCAACATGTCGGAGTATCAGGAGGCGCACACCGTCTCGCAACTGAAGGGTTCGCCGCCGGGTTATGTCGGCTACGGGCGCGGCGGCGTGCTCACCGAAGCGGTGCGTCAGCGTCCTTACAGCGTCGTGCTGCTCGATGAAGTCGAGAAGGCGCATCGCGACGTGCTCGACATGTTCTATCAGGTGTTCGACCGCGGCTCGATGCGCGACGGAGAAGGCCGCGAAATCGACTTCCGCAACTGCGTGATCCTGATGACCGCCAACCTCGGCAGCGAGCAGATTCACGACGTGACGGCGGACAATCCGGACATCGCGCATGCCGCGCTCGTCGAGGCGATTCACGAGCCGCTCGTGAAGCACTTTCAGCCGGCGTTGCTCGCGCGCTTTCAGACGCTGGTGTATCGGCCGCTCGATGTGGAGGCGCTCGGCAGCATCGTGCGCCTGAAGATCGCGAAAATCACGGAGCGGCTCAAACGTCAGCACGACGTGACGCTCGTCTGCGACGACTCGCTGATCGCGTCGCTCGCCGAGCTGAGCCTGTCGCGCGATTCGGGCGCACGCGGCATAGACGCGTTTCTCGATCAGCGCATGCTGCCCACCGTCTCGCGCGAATTGCTCACACGCATGGCGACGGGCGCCACGCCCGCCGAAATCCGGCTCTCGCAGTCGGAGGAAGGCAATCTGGACATCGAGTTCGTGGATCGCGGCGACGCGACGCAAGCTACGGTCTGAATCGAGCGACCATGCCGGCCGGCCCTTCCCTCTACGACATGCTGCTCGGTCAGATCGACGGCGAACCGCTCTCGGACTTCGACGACCGCACGCTAGAAGCCCTGAGCGTGCAGCAGAACGTGCGGCGCATTCTCAATACCCGCGCGGGCGCGCTCAAGCATCTGCCCGACTACGGCTTGCCGGATCTGACGAACATCTACAAGTCGTTGCCCGCGTCGTCGCACGCGCTCAAGGAGCAGATGGAACTCACGCTGCTGAAGTACGAGCCGCGCATCCGTTCGATCGAGGTCGCGATGGTCGCGACGTCCGAGCCGGGCCTGCTGATGAGCTTCGAGCTGACCTGTCACCTGAAGCGCGCGGGGCTCGTGCGCTTCGGAACCCACTTCGTGCCGCCGGGCATTTTCCGGCTGGAGCGGCGCGTGCGCGAGGGAAGACCCTAGGCTCTTCCCGCGCCGCGCACCGGACTTCTACTCCTGCCAGTTCCCCGCCCCGCCCGCAAACGCGGGCATGCCCATCTCCTCGCGATTGCGCGCCTCGCGGGCTTCGTCGGCCTCGACGGTCTTGCTCGTATCGATGAACAGCGCAGCGACCGCGCCCACCGCCAGCAACCCCGCTGAAATCGTGAACGGCACGTTATAGCTGCCGGTCTGCTGGATCAGATAGCCGAACACCACGGGCGAGGTCATCCCCGCGATACCGAAGCCGGTGTTCATCATGCCGCCCGCCGTGCCCGCGTACTTGCCGGCGATATCGAGCGGCAAGGTCCACAGGACCGGATTCGTGATTTCCAGGAAGAAGAACGATCCCGTCAGAAACCACACGGCGGCGATCGGGCTCGGCGCGTTGACCATCGGCAGGAGGAAGGCGAGCGAGCCCCCTATGCCCACCACGAGAATGCTGCAACGCGCGAACCGCAGCCGTCCGGTGAGCCGGTAGATGCGGTCGGAAATCACGCCGCCGAGCGTGTCGCCGACCACGCCCGCGAGCAGCGGCAAGGCGGTGAAGAGCGCGAGATGCTTGAGGTCGAAGCCGCGCGATTCCTTCAGATACGAAGGCAGCCACGTCAGATACACCCACAGCAGCCAGCCATAGCAGAAGTCCACGAAAGTCACGAGCCACATGCGATGAATCAGCTTGCGCCAGGGCGTCGCGCTCTTGCGCGCCCGCGCGCAGTCTCCGGCGCGGTAGCCGATTTCAGCGGTCTCCTCGGGCGTGATGCGGCGGTTCTCGTCCGGCGAGTTGGTGAACACGAAAAGATAGAGCGCCGTCCACGCAAGACTCGCGACGCCCAGCAGAATGAACGCCTCGCGCCAGCCGCTCGCCGCGACCACGGCCAGCACGAGCGGCGGCGTCACCGCGCCGCCGAGCCGCGCGAAGCTGTGCGTGATGCCCTGCGCGAAGCCGCGTTCGTGCACCGGCATCCAGTAGGTGAAGGCGCGCGTCGCGGTCGGGAATGCGCCGCCCTCGCCGATGCCGAGCGCCACGCGCATCAGCACGAGCATCGCGATGCTGCCCGCGAAGCCCGTCGCGAGCGTGGCCGCGCCCCAGATCAGCGAGAGCACGGTGAGCACGAGCTTGGGCCCGAAGCGATCAGCGAGCCATCCGCCGACGATCTGCATCACCGCATACGGATACGCGAAGGCGGAAAACACAAGTCCGAGCTGCACCGAGCTCAGGCCCATTTCATGGCGAATCAGTGGACCCGCGACGGCAATGTTCACCCGGTCGATGTACGAGATGAAATACATCACGCACATTACGCCGAGAATGATATGGCGCGTCTTCACGCGCTGACGATGCTTGTTCACGTTGTCTCCTTTTATCCATCTGATGTGGAACAGCCGGGTCGAACGAATGCGCTGGCTTATCCGGGCACGAGCTTCAGGCGCTGCACCTTGCCCGACGGGCCGCGCGGCAGGGCATCGGTGAAGCGGAATTCGCGCGGCGTCTTGTAGCGACCGAGTTCGCGCAGGCAATGCGCGCGCAGTTCCGCGACATCGAGCGATGCCGCGCCGTTGTTCGGCACGATGAACGCGACGATGTCCTGCCCATAGGCCGGATCGGGCACGCCGACCGCCGCCGCTTCGAGCACGCCGGGATGACGCAGCAACGCTTCGTCGATCTCGCGCGGCGCGATGTTTTCTCCGCCCTTGATGATCAGTTCCTTCGCGCGTCCGTTGATGTAGAAGAAGCCCGCCTCGTCGCGATAGCCGAGGTCGCCGGTGCGCAGCCAGCCATCGGATGTGAACGCGTTGCGTGTCTCTTCGGGGCGCTTGTAATAGCCGCTCATCAGTTGCTCGCCGCGCAGCACGAGCTCGCCGGTCTCATGCGCCGCGCATTCGCGGTCTTCCGGATCGACGATCTTCGCCTCGGCGCCCGAGGGCAGGCCGATGCTGCCGGTCCGTCGCAATGCCGCGTCGAACGGATTGCTGAATGCGGGCGCGGCGGTTTCCGTCATGCCCATGGTTTCGATCACGCCGATGCCGAAGCGCGCCTCGAACGCGCGATGATGATCGGCGGGCAGCGCCGCCGATGCGGTGCGGCAAAACCTGAGCGCGGAAAGATCGACGCCTTGCGCGTCCTCGCCGTTGAGCAGATACGCGACGATGGTCGGCACCACGTTGATCCACGTACAGCCGAAGTGCGACGCCTCGCGCCAGAACGTGCGCGCCGAGAAGCGCGGCGTCATCACCGCCGAGCCGCCGTGATACAGCGGCGTGAGCAGCGCGACCACGAGCCCGTTGATGTGATAGAGCGGCAGCGACACGAGCACGCGATCGTCGTCGGAAAGCCGGTGCTCCGCGCTGATGTTGCGCATGTTCGCGAGCAGGCTGCGATGACTCAGCAACACGCCTTTCGGCGCGCCCGTCGTGCCCGATGTGTACATGAGCAGCGCGGTGTCGCCTGGGACGATCTGCGTGCCCGGCGCATCGTCGCGAGGAAGTGGAATCGTGCGTGCGGGAAGCGCCGGAATCTCGGGCAGCACGCTCGCATCGGGTGAAGTGCGGACCACCGCGATCTCGCGCGACATTCCTTCGGCACGCAGCGCATCGATGGCTTCGACGATCGTGTCGTGCGTGTCGTCGGCGACGAAGATCGCGCGCGTGTCCGAATGCTCGACGATATAGCGCACCTGCGACGGCTGACACAGCAGATTCAGCGGATTGGCGACGAGCCCGCTGTACATCGCCGCGAGCAGTAGCCGCGCGGTCTGGATGCCGTTGCCCATGAACACGGACACGACATCGCCCGGAAGCAGGCCCGCCGCTTCGAAGCGCGCTTCGAGCGCGCGGCAGTCGTCGCACAGTGCGCCGAAGCTCAACGTGTCGTCCTGCGTGGCGGACAGCACGAATGGCTGGTCGGGAGTGAAGGCCGCGCGCGCGTCGATCAACGCGCGCAGAGTCGACGCTTCGAGCGGCGCGGCATCCGTGGCGACGGTTCGATCGGCGAGCGCGCTCATCGTCCGCACCTCCGGAAATAGTCGCCGAGCAGATCGTCGACTTCGGGTACGCGCTCCTCGATCGGATACGCGACGCGCGTCACGTTCAGGTATTGCCGATAGCCGAGATTCGCCGAAAAATTGTTGCCGCCCCACGTTCCGCAACCCATCGACAGCGAGAACGGCAGACCGTTGTCGAAGTTGCCGCCCGTTGCGAGGCAATGCGCCTGATCGACGATCACGCGCGCGACCGGCAGTTGCGTGCCGAGCGTGACGGCGAGCGCATCGTCCGCGCCGTGCACGCCGACCGAATGACCCGCGCCCATGTAGGCGTAGATACCGCACACGGTGTCGACGGCCGCGCCAATATCGCGCGCGCGATACACCGTCAGCACCGGCGCGAGTTTCTCACCCGAGAACGGATACGCGCTGCCGTAGCCGCTTTCCTCGACCATCAAAAAGCGCGGCTCGCGTGCGGCGATATCGTCGAGACCCGCTTCGCGCGCGATCGCCGCAGCGGATCGCGCCGTGCAGCACGCCGAGAGCTTGCCGTCCCGCCACATCGCCGCTTGCAATCGCGCTTTCTGCGCGGCGTCGAGCAGCACGCCGCCCTCGTTCGTCAGCGCATCGAGCATGCGTGCGTAGATCGCATCCACGATTACGACGCTGTTCTCCGACGAGCAACTCGTCGCATTGTCGAAGGTCTTGGACACGGCGATCTTGCGCGCCGCGTCATCGGCGTTCGCGCGCTCCGTGATGATCGACGCAACGTTGCCCGCGCCCACGCCGAAGGCCGGCGTGCCGCTCGTATAAGCCATGCGCACGTTGGCTTGAGAGCCGGTCGCGACGACCAGATCGGCCAGGCGCATCAGCGCGGCGGTGGCCGCCTTGCCGATCGGCTGCGGCAACATCTGCACGAGATCGGCGTCGAGTCCGGCTTTCGCGAACTCCGCGTGAATGAAGTCGATCAACAACGCGCACGACGAATAGCCCTTCGGCGAAGGCGCGACGACTACCGCGTTGCCGCACTTGAGCGCGTTGATGATCTTGTTGGCGGGCGTCGCGGCCGGATTGGTCGACGGCGTGATCGCCGCCACCACGCCGACCGCGCGCGCGATCTCGACGATGCCGTGCGACTCGTCGCGCGCGATCACGCCGGTCGTCGCGACGCCATGCAGGTCGCGCAGCAGCCCGAGCGTCTTGCGATGATTTTTTCGGAACTTGTCGTCCGCGTTGCCGAGCCCGGTGTCGCGCACGGCCAGGTCCGCAAGCTGGCGATTGCGCCGCGGTTCCATGATCGCCCATGCGGCGGCGGCGACGGCGGTGTCCAGCGTCTGCTGCCCCGCATTCTCGAAGCGCCGCTGTGCAGCCCGCGCCCGTGCGACGATGCGTTCCACATCGGGTTGCTCTGTGTCCGGCGTCCGCTCGCGAGGATGCGCGAGTGCGGCGCCACTTGCCATGTCATTCATGCGATGAACCTCGGCTGCTGGAAGATTGGAGGTGCTATCCAATCTAGTCAGCCTGGCTCCTCACGCGGTCCCGTTTTCCGGAACAACGCATGCAGCTAATCCGTGTGCATCGGAAGTTCAGGATTTCGGGACTTTCCACAGTCCCGAAAAACGCTGTTTTCGACGCACAATGAAAAGCAAATGCAAAGATGAAGGGAGACAACGTGACGTCGAATCAATCGAATGCCGCCGCCGTGCGCGCGTTTCGCGTACTCGAAACACTTGCCGAAGCGAACCGTCCCCTTTCGATGACCGAACTCGTCGATGCGCTCGGACTGCCCAAGCAGACCGTGCATCGCATTCTCGTGCAACTGATGGACGCATGGCTCGTCACGCGCGGCGCCAGCGACAAGCTCTACGAATGCTCGGCGCGCGTGCGCACGCTCGCCATCAACGTGCTGATGCACGCGGGTCCCGCTGCGGCGCGTCATGCGCTGCTCGAACAACTCGTCACACGCGTCGGGGAAACCTGCAATCTGACGATGCTCGCGGGCAATGACGTCGTTTATGTCGATCGCGTCGAGACGGGTTGGCCCTTGCGCATGCATCTGCAGCCGGGCTCGCATGTGCCGCTGCATTGCTCGGCGAGCGGCAAGCTGTTGCTCAGTTTTCTGCCGAAGGAACGACGCGAGCGCATGATCGAGCGCATGCCGCTGCGCTCCTACTCGGAACGCACGATCACCGACCGCGATGTTTTGCGCCGCGAACTCGCGTTGACGCGCCGCCGCATGCTGGCGATCAACAACCAGGAGCATTTACAGGGACTCGTAGCGATTGCGGTGCCGGTGATGCTGGACCGCAATCGCGCTTGCGCGGCCATCGCCATTCAGGCGCCGGTGGGACGCGTCGCGCTCGAGCAATTGCTTGCGTTCGAGCCTGATCTTCGTCGCGCGGCGGAAGAAACCGCCAAGACCTTCAAGGAGTGACGGGCCGGTTTGGGGTTTGCACCGCAATATCCGGCCTTTGCCTCAGCGCTTTATCGTTCGACGGTTTGCAGATGCTGCGTCGAATGATCTTCCGATACGACCTCGACTTCCTTGCGGCCGCGCTTGAACACCATATACGCAACAATCAGAATGCCGAGACTCGCGACGCCGAGCCAGAGCGGCTTGCGCTGATCGGGGATGAAAGCCATTGCGACGAGAATCGCCATCATCCCGAAGATCGCGAGCCAGGTCAGATAGGGAAAGCCCCACATGCGCACGCGCAGATCGCTTACTTCGAAGCTCGTCATGCGGCCACGCAGACGCAGTTGCGAGAACGCGATCAGCAGATACACGAAGATCGCCACCGTGCCGTACGAATTGACGAGAAACGCGAACACGGTATCCGGCGACACATACGACATCACCACCGACACATAACCGAACACCGTGCCGAGCAGGATCGCGCGCACCGGCACACCACGCTTGTTCACCTTCGCGAGTCCGAGGGGCGCATCGCCATGACGCGTCAATGCGAACAGCATGCGCGATGCTGCGTACAAACCCGAATTGAGCGCGGACAATACGGCGGTGAGCACGATCGCGTTCATCACGTTGGCGGCGGCGGGCATGCCCATGACTTCGAGCGCGCTCACATACGGCGTCGCCATCTGATGCGAATTCCACGGCACGAGCGCGACGACCAGGGCCACCGAGCCAACATAAAACACCAGCACGCGCGTGATGACCGAATTGGTCGCCTTTGCGACGGCCTTCGCGGGTTCCTTCGCTTCCGCCGCCGCGATGGTGACGATCTCCGCGCCGAAGTAGAAGCCTGTCGCCGCCACCGCCCCCGTCATCACCGGTCCGATACCCTTGGGCATGAAGCCGTCATGACCGAGGAACGTCGTCGCGACATCGGTGGTGTGCATCGAAGCGGGCCACAGACCGCATACGTAGAGGCCGCCGAGAAACAGGAACACGATGATCGCGCCGACCTTGATCGACGAAAACCAGAACTCGAATTCGCCATAGCTGCTCACAGAAATCAGATTGGTCAGCGTGAGCACGACGAGCAGCACGAGACTGATGATCCACGCGGGCACGTCGGGTACCCAGAACTGTACGAGCTTTGCGCCCGCGACCGCTTCGAGCGCGATCACGATGACCCAGAAGTACCAGTACATCCAGCCCGTGAGAAAGCCCGCGAGACGGCCCGGTCCACGCTGCGTCTTGAAGGCGAGCCGCGCATATTCGTAGAACGAGCCCACTGCCGGCATCGCGCAGGCCATCTCCCCGAGCATGCGCATGACGAGCACCACGAGGCCGCCTGTGATGAGGAACGAAAGAATCGCGGCGGGTCCGGCCTGCTGGATCACCACACCGCTTCCGACGAAAAGTCCGGCGCCTATGACACCGCCCAGCGCGATCATCGTCATGTGGCGCTGCTTGAGGCCACACTTGAGATCGCCTTGATCCGTGCTCGATTGCATGTCGTCTCCTGATCTGCTTTAGTCGATTTGCGCTTGACGCCCGTGAGTGCTTGGCTCGTGGGTCGCGGCGCTTCGTTCGGTCATGTTTCAGCGTTCTTCAAAGCGCGGGACGGTCCTTGCGATATGCGTTCTTCACCGCAATCCTGCCGTTCCTGAAGGTGAACACGTCGACCATGCGCGCCTCGATGCGCGAGCCGTCCGCCTTCGTGCCGCGAAACGTCGATTCCGATACCCCGCGCTCACCGCTCACGAAATGCTCGCCGTCCTTCCACGATGCGTCCGGACAGGTTTCCCATGCGAGCGTGAAGCCACGGCGCACTTCGTCGCGGCCCTCGAAAGTTCGGCCGAGTGCATCGGGTCCGGCCACGCCGTGAAAGACGCATTCGTCGGCCATGCAATGCATCAGCGCGTCGATGTCATGGCGATTCCATGCGTCGTTGAACGTCTCCAGAAGGCGGATGTAGTCCTGATTCGTATTCGTTTGAGTGCTCATTTGCTGTTGTCTTCCCTGATGGTTTGCTAAGGAGTTCAGCGCTTCTCGTCCTGCGCCAGATACTTGTGATAAAGGAATCGCTGGCCGACGCGGCGGAACGGCGCGAAGCCCTTCCACCGCACCATGCCCATGACATTCGGATATTCGAGCGCGGAGTCGTAGATCGGCAGGTCGTCGCGGCGCGCCTGCCACTTGCCCGCGATACGCTCGGCCATGCGCCTTCCGGCATGCGCGGAGAACGACACGCCGTTGCCGCCGTAACCCACCGCATAGAAGATGCTCTGCTGCGCATCGGGCTGAGCGACGCGCGGCATCATGTCGTGACTCACATCGACCCAGCCCCACCACGAGTAGTCGATGCGAATGCCCTTCAGCGAGGGAAACTTGCGATGCATCCCTTCGATCAGCACCTCCATGTGACGCGGATTGGCGGCATCCGCGCCCGTGATCGCGCTGCGGCTGCCGATCTGCAAGCGGTTATCGGGCAACAGGCGATAGTAGAAGCGCAGCGTGCGCGTATCCGTGATCACCTGACGCGTGCGGAAATTGGTGGACGCGAGCTCTTCCTTCGTGAGCGGCCGCGTAACGAGCGAGTTCGAAAGGATCGGCATGATCTTCGCGTTGAGCGCGCGATGCATGTCGTTGCGCGTGTAGCCGCCGGTCGCGAACGCCACGGCCTTCGCGCGAATCACGCCGCGCGGCGTATGCACGTGATGCACGCCGCGGATCGTTTCGACGTTGACGACCGGCGTGCCGGGATGCACCTTGACGCCGAGCGAGCGCGCCATGCGCAGATAGCCGAACGCGAGCTTGAGCGGATGCACGCCGATGCCATCGGGTTCGAGCAGCGCGCCGCAGTTTTCCCGATCGTCGACATACGATTTCGCGACCTCCTCCGCGCTCAGCATGCGCGCGTCATAGCCGAAGACATCGCGCATCACCTTGCACTCGTTGGCGAGGAAGTCCAGCTTTCGGCCTCGATGCGCGATGTACAGATGCCCGCCCGGTTGCGGATCGCACGCGAATTCGCCGATCAGATTCTTGAACGTGTCGAAGCCCTCGCGAATCTCCGCATCGAGCCTGAGCGCGGTCTCCTTGCCCCAGCGCTCGATCCACTGCGAGCGATACAGCCGGCCGCTCGCGTTCTGGCCCTGCCCGCCGTTGCGGCTCGTGCAGCCCCACGCGGTGCGGTTCGCATCGACGACCATCGCGCGGATGCCGTGCTCGCGCGCCAGAAAGAGCGCGGTGGAAAGGCCGGTGAAGCCCGCGCCGACGATCAGCACGTCGACGTCGGCATCGCCGGGCAAGGGTCCGTCGTCCTCGGGCGGCTCGCCTGCGGTCGCGACCCAGTAGGTGGGCGCGTAGTCCATCGCGGCACGGCCGATGGGCGAGACGAGCGGATCGTAGAGAGGATCGTAGGGGGCGCACGCGCCACGCAGGGCCGGCGTATCGAGTTCGAGAGTAGCCACCGATAGCTCCTTGGAAAGTACCCCCATACTGCACCGAAGCCCGCGTGCGGCTTAGTACCAGCCCGGAACCATCGTTAGTGCCAGGGCGTGGTAGGAAAGGGAACCGTTACCCCGCGTCGCTGGCCCCAGCGATTGGTGGCGTCTGGCACTACGGCCCGCAATTTTTGTCTGGTCATACTGGATCGAATCCCTGCCCGCTCGCGCGACGCGCCGCGCGCGGGGCCCCTGATCGATACGGAGTGGACCATGCTCAAATGCCTGATCGGACTCGGCTTGCCCTTCATCGGCGTCATCGGCCTGTTGCCGTGGGCCGCGTCGAACGATTTCTACGTGCTCGGCATTCCGTTTATTTATGCGTGGATCTTCGGCTGGTTCGTGCTGACCTCGGTATGCCTCGAACTGTGCTGGCTTTTGTTCGATAAAAAAGCGGAACGGCGCGAAGTGCGCGGTGCGTAAAGGAGGACTTCGGCATGGCTTCGACGGTATTTCTTGGGTTCATCGCGCTGTCGCTGTGGCTGGCGATCCGCGCAGGCAAGGGGCGCGGCTCGCAAAGCGTGCACGATTTCTTTGTCGCGTCGCGTCAATTCGGCGCGTGGCTCGTGTTCTTCCTCGCGGCGGGCGAGATCTACAGCATCGGCACGATGGTCGGTTTTCCGGGCGGCATCTATGCGAAAGGCCCGACCTATGGCGTGTGGTTTCTGGGCTATATCCTGCTCGCGTATCCGATCGGCTACTTTGTCGGTCCGAAAATCTGGGAGGCGGGCAAGCGCCATAACGCGATCACGCTTCCCGATCTCTTCAAGGGACACTTCGGCAGCCGCGCGCTCGAACTGATCGTCGCGATTTCAGCGCTGATCTTTCTGCTGCCATGGGGCGAGCTGCAGTTCACCGGACTCGTCGCCGCGCTCAAGGGGCTCGGCTGGAACGTGAATCCGCTGGGCCTCATCACGATCTCGGCGCTGCTCGCGTTCGCGTATATCGCGATCGCGGGCGTGCGGGCATCGGCGTATATCGCGATTCTGAAGGACATCCTCATGGTCGCGGCCATCGTCATGACGGGCATTGCCGTGGCGTGGGAAGCGGGCGTCGAACCGGTGTTCCGCGCCGCGAGCCAGCACGTGTCGAACGCGATGAACGCGCATCAGCTCACCTTCTCGATGAGCACGATGCTGTTCCAGTCGCTCGGCTTCTACGTGATGCCGTTTGCGATCCAGAACTTCTTCACCGCGAAAAGCGCCAATACGATCCGCCGCTCGCAGGTCGTCATGCCGCTCTACATGCTGATGTATCCGTTCCTTGTGGTCGCGTCGTATTACGCGATCGCGCAAAACGTGCCGCTCGGCTCGCCGAACGAGGCGTTCTTCACCGCCGTAGTGCGGCTGCTGCCGCCGTGGCTGGTGGGGCTCGTGGCAGCCGGCGCTTCGTTGTCTGGACTGCTGGTCCTTGCGGGCATCTGTCTCGCCATCGGGCCGGTCGTCACGCGCAACCTGCTGCCGAATCTGCCCGAAACGCGCCAGAAGGCGAGCGCGAAAGTCGTGATCGGGCTCTATCTGCTGCTCTCCATCGGCATGACGCTCGCGACGCCCAAGCTGATGCTCACGCTCATCAACATGACCTATTACGGCGTCACGCAGTTCTTTCCCGGCGTGATCGCGATCGTGTTCGGCCTTCGCGTGAGTGCGCGCGCGATCGCCGCCGGGTTGCTCGTCGGGCAAGTGCTGGCGGTCATTCTCTATGTGCTGAATGTGGATATCGCGGGCCTCAATCTCGGCCTCGTCTGTCTCGCGGTGAACGTGCTCGTCGTGTTTCTCGCCAACCCGAGCGCCGGCCGCAAGCACGTTCACGCCGATCTGCTCCACTCGAACGACTCATGACTGAAACCGACAATCAAGCAGTGCAAGTGCTCGTCGCGCGCAAGATCGTGACGATGAATCCGCGCCAGCCGGTCGCCACGCACGTGGCGATCCGCGACAGCAAGATCCTTGCGGTCGGCGCGCTCGACGACATCCGCCAGTGGACTGATGCCGAACCGGACACGACCTTCAGCGACAAGGTGCTGATGCCCGGCCTGGTCGAAGGCCACTCGCATCTGATGGAAGGCGCGATGTGGAGCGCGGTCTATGTCGGCTACTACGAACGGCGCGGCCCCGACGGCACGCGCTGGCCCGGCCTGCAAACGCTCGACGCCGTCATCGAACGGTTGCAGGAAGGGCAACGCGCGATGCAGGACGCCCACGCGCCGCTGCTCGCGTGGGGTTTCGATCCGATTTTTTTCGGAACGGAACGTCTCGCTGTCGCGCAGCTCGATCGCGTCTCGGCCACGCGCCCGATTGCCATCCTTCATGCCAGCGTGCATCTGATGAACGTGAATTCGCCGATGCTCGCGCTCGCCGGCATCGACGAGGACACGGACGTCGACGGCATCGCGCGCGACACGAACGGCAGGCTCACCGGCGAGCTGCAGGAATTCGCGGCGATGTTTCCGGTGTATCGCGTGATCGGCGCGAAGCTCTCGCTCTCGGCGAGCGACAACCCGGACGCGATACGCGCGTTCGGCAAAGTGGCGCAACTCGCGGGTGTGACGACTGCCACGGACCTGCTCAACGATCTCTCCGACAAAGGCATGCGCAACCTCGTCGAAGTAACGCGCGATACGCGCTTCCCGATCCGTCTCGTGCCCGCGTTCGGGCCGCAGCGCAATCCCGAAGGCGGCCCCGCGCGCGTGCTCGAAGCGGCCGACCTGAACTCGGACAAGCTGCGCTTCGGACCGGTGAAGTTCATCGTCGATGGTTCGATTCAGGGCTTCACCGCGCGTCTGCGCTGGCCGGGCTACGTGAACGGAAAGCCGAATGGTCTGTGGCTGATTCCGCCGCAGCAGTTCGTCGAAACCTTCCTGCCCTTCCATCTCGCGGGGCTGCAACTGCACATCCACACGAACGGCGATGAAGCCACCGAACTCGTGCTGGATGCAATCGAGACAATTCTGGACAGGCATCCGCGGTCCGGTCATCGACATACGCTACAGCATTGCCAGATGGCCGACCGAAGGCAGCTCGAGCGCGCCGCGCGTCTCGGCATGTGCGTGAATTTTTTCTCGAACCACATCTATTACTGGGGCGACGCGCACTACGAGCAAACCATGGGCGCCGACCGCGCGAATCGGATGAACGCTGCGGCGACCGCAGCCGAACTCGGCATCACGTTCGGTTTGCATTCGGATGCGCCGATTACTCAACTCAATCCGCTCTTCACCGCGTGGTGCGCCGTGCAGCGGCAGACCGCGTCCGGCCGCGTGCTGGGCGAGTCGGAGCGCCTGAGCGTCGCTGATGCGCTGCATGCGATCACGCTCGGCGCAGCCTATACGATCGGCATGGATGACGTCATCGGCAGCATCGAGGTCGGCAAGTTCGCGGATTTCGCGGTGCTCGATGAAGATCCTTATGAAGTCCCGCGCGAACGGCTCGGGCAGTTGACCGTCTGGGGCACGCTGCTCGGCGGACGTGTGTTCAAGGCGCCCGCATGATCCCACCCGTTCCGCCCATTCCGCTCGCCGTCATCGGTGGCTATCTCGGCGCGGGCAAGACCACGATCATCAATGCGCTGCTGACGAACACCGAGGGCCGTCGCGTCACGGTGCTGGTCAACGATTTCGGCTCGATCAACATCGACGCCGCGCTGATTCGCGAGCGCAGCGACGATGTGATCGGCCTGGAGAACGGCTGCGTGTGCTGTTCGATCGGCGGAAAGCTGGCTGAGACGCTGATCGAGATCGGCGCGCGTGACGTGCGCCCCGACTTGCTCGTAATCGAGGCGAGCGGCGTATCGGACCCGGTTCGCATCGCGCAGATCGGCTTGCTGGACCGTGCGTATCGTTTGCAGGGCGTCGTCGTCGCGGTGGATGCCGAATCTGTCGATGCGACGCTTGCTGACCCATATATCGGCGATATCGCGCGTTGTCAGATAGAAGGCGCGACGTCCATCGTGCTGACCAAGACCGATCTCATCGACGCCGAAGCCGCGCGTGCAGTGAAGGCGCGCGTGATGGCGCTCGCGCATACGCGCATCGTGCTCGAAGGCGATCGCGGCAACGTGCCTTTCGCACTGTTTCACGGCGATGAAGCGCCATCGCGCGAACGCATGACTGCGCGCGCTTTCATGCCATCGAGTCATCTTCCCGCTGGCCTGCGCAGTTTCACGTTTCAATCCGACCTGCACTTCGATCGCCGCAAGCTCAAGGCTGCGTGCGCTTCGCTATCGGACAGACTATTGCGCGCGAAAGGCTTCGTGCGTCTCGATGACGGTTCGTGCGCCGAGATTCATGTCGTCGGCAAACGATGGCATATCACGCCATGCCGCGAGCGCGCCGAAACGTGCATCGTGTTCATCGGCCTGTTCGATCCCGATGAGATCGGGTGCGCGCTAAGTGCTGCTTCTGCGCCGCGCGCCGAGCCATGCGGCGAGCTTCGAGAATAGCGTCATGTCGGGCGGCGCGGAAAGATCGACGGCGAAATGATGTCGATAGTACGGGCTCAGATCGAGCCCGACGCCGAGCCCCAGCACTTCCACGCCTCGCGCATTGTCATGCCGCTCGACGACCTCGCGCAAATGCTGATCGAGATAGTTCGCGTCATTCGCTTGCGCGGTGGCGCCGTCCATCGGGCTTCCGTCGGAAATCACGACCACGATCGCCCGTGCTTCATCACGGGCCATGAGCCGCGCGCAAGCCCAGTCCACCGCTTCTCCGTCGATGCCTTCACGAAACAGATCGGCCTTGAACAGCGCCGCGATATCGCCGCGCGCGGCACGCCAGCTCGCATCGCCTTCCTTGAAGATCATGTGGCACGCTTCGTTGAGCCGCCCCGGATGAGGCGGCCTGCCCTTCGCCAGCCAGTCGAGCTTCGCGCGCCCGCCGTTCCATGCGCCGGTCGTGAAGCCAAGCACTTCCGTCGCGACGCCGGCCATGCCGAGCGCGCGCACGAGCACGTCGATCATCACCGCGACGGGCTCGATGCTCGCCTTCATCGACCCCGAACAGTCGACAAGAAAGCTCACGGCGCAATCCGCGTGCGGCCGCTCGCGTTCGCGCCGGAACACGCGCCGCTCATCGGGCGATGCGATCACCTGCGCGAGCCTGCGTCCGTCGATGCGTCCGTCCTCCTCGCCGAACGACCAGCCATCGCGTCGCGGCGCCGCGATCGATGCCTGCAGAATGCGCGCAAGGCGCGGCACATTGATATGGCGCGCGGCGATCAACGTGTCGAGGCGTTCGCGATATTCGCGCAGCAACGCGGTGCGAATCAGCGTCGCAGGAACGATGGTCTTGTCGTAGCGCGTGGTGAAGACGCGATAGTTCTCACCGGATGCCGCGCGCGCGCTGCTGTTTCCGCTCGCGGCGAGCGCGAGCCGCTCGGCGTCGCCTTCTTCGTCGTCGACATCGAACCATGAGCCAAGCATGGTGCGCGCAGCCGTTTCGTTTTCTTCTTCCGAAGCCGCGTTGCTTTCGACGAACGCATGACGCACGTCACGCACCATGGAGGCGACGCGATGCGCGATATCCAGTGCATTCTCCGCATAATCGCGCTGTTCCCCGCGATGCCGGCGCAAGCCTGCGAGCGCCACGCCCAGTAAAGGCGCGAGCGCCGCGCGCGTCGCTTCGATCAGCCCCTCGGTTGCTTCCAGCACGGCGCGCCCGCAGAGACGTGACGCGACCATCTGGGCGACCGTGTAGATCAGCAGACCGATATCGCTGTCGAGCAGGCCGCTCTCGTAACACGCAAGCGACCACGTATCGAAGCGATGCCGGACGTTCCGCTCCACACCCGCCATGCCGGCAGGCGCGAGCGATTCGCAGCGCAGTTGTTCGAGCATGTCGAAGACCATGCGCGCGACCGCATCGTCCGGCATCAACGAGCGATGCAGGGACGCATCCGAATACAGGATGCGCAACGCAGACGCATCGGCGGCCCCGCGCGTGGACTCGAAATCTTCCTCCGTCGTGCGCTCGCCGCGCAGATGCGGCGCATGCAACGGCACCGGACGCAATTGGCGGTACAACCTCCCGCCGCGATAGTGCAGCGCTTCATCGCCCGTCAGCGCGCGCACCGTCGCCGCGCACAGCGCGTCACGCCGCGCGAGTTCACGCGCGCCGCTCATTTCGCGTGCCCTTCCTGCCGCGCGTGCCATTGCGACGGCGTGTCGAGTTCGTCGCCGAACGCGCGCTGAAAATATTCCGCGACGATCGGGCGTTCCGCTTCGTCGCATTTATTCAGGAAAGTGAGACGCAGCGCGAGCTTCACGTCGCGGAAGACCTCGCAGTTCTCCGCCCAGCTGATCAGCGTGCGCGGCGACATCAACGTGGAGAGATCGCCCGCCTGAAACCCGCGCCGCGTGAGTCCGGCCATGCTGACCATCGAATCGACCAGCGCGTGGCCCGTGTCGTGATCGAGCTGCGGTACGCGCGCAAGCACGATGCGCGCCTCTTCCTCGCGCGACAGATAGTCGAGCGTCGCGACCACGTTCCAGCGGTCGATCTGCGCGTGATTCAGCATTTGCGTGCCGTGATACATACCGTTCAGGTTTCCGAGACCGATGGTGTTGGTCGTCGCGAACAGGCGAAAAAAACGATGCGGCTGGATCACGCGATTCTGGTCGAGCAGCGTGAAGCTGCCGTCACGTTCCAGGATGCGCTGGATCACGAACATGACGTCGGGGCGGCCCGCGTCGTATTCGTCGAACACGAGTGCAACGGGCCGCTGCAGCGCCCACGGCACGATGCCCTCCTGAAATTCGGTGACCTGCACGTCGTCGCGCACGACGATCGCATCCTTGCCGACCAGATCGAGACGGCTCACGTGGCCGTCGAGGTTCACGCGCATGCACGGCCAGTTCAGGCGCGCGGCCACCTGCTCGATGTGTGTCGATTTGCCGGTTCCATGAAGGCCCTGCACCATCACGCGCCGGTTGTGGGCGAAGCCCGCGAGAATCGCCAGCGTGACCTCGGGATTGAAGCGATACGCCTCGTCGATCTCGGGCACGTGCGGATCGGACGCGCCGAATGCCGGCACCTGAAGATCCGAATCGATGCCGAATACCTCGCGCACGGACACCGTGCGATCCGGCTCGTGCAGCCCTGTGTCGCGCATCATCATGCTTCCTCCCTGGTCGCCGAACCTCCATCATATCGATTAACGTTTTTCGGAACAATTTATTTCGCTTATTTTTATCAATTCGGCCTATTGTGGCGGCGTTCGGCACCTCATTTACAATAATGTCGAACGAAATCAAGGAAAAAACGCCGATGGACAAGCCCGACACACCGACGCTGCGCGCCTTCGCGCTTCTCGAATATCTGGTGCAGGCGGGCAATCCTGTATCGCTGACGGACATGGCCGAAGACATGGGCATGCCCAAGCCGTCCCTGCACCGCATGCTGGGTTCGCTCGAAGCGGGCGGCCTCGTGATTCGCGAGCCGGGCGACAAGAACGCGTATGTGGTCGGCCCGCGACTCGCGCAGCTCGGCCTCAATGTCATGACGCATGCGGGCTCGCGGCGGCTGCGTCATGCCATCCTCACGCGTCTCGTCTCCGATCTCGGCGAAACCTGCAATCTCACGATGCTGCACGAAAACGAAGTGCTGTATCTCGACCGCGTGGAAGCGCCGTGGCCGCTGCGGCTCGACCTGAAGCCCGGCTCGCACGTGCCCGTTTGGTGCAGCGCGAGCGGCAAGCTCCTGCTTGCGATGCAGCCCCGCGAAGAACGCAATGCGCTCGTGCGCGCGATGAAACTCGAACGATTCACCGCCAATACGATCACCGACACCGAGATGCTGGAAGCGGAACTCGACCGCATCGCAAAAAAGGGTATATCGATAGACAACGAGGAGTTCGTGCAGGGAATCGTCTGCGCGGCCGCGCCCATCGCCGATGCGAATGGCGCGTCCATCGCGGCGATCGCCGTGCATGCGCCGGTCTCGCGCACACCGCTCTCGCGGGCGCTCGAAATGGTTCCGCGTCTGAAGGAAGCGGCGGCGGAGCTCGGCAAGACCTTCTGAGCGCATCGGCGCCCCGAAAACTGCATCTTCCGTTCCGAAAAATATCGCGTCGGGCGCGGGAACAGGCGTAAAGTGTTCGAAATGTGAAACAGCCTGTTCCGATTTAACTCATGCGCGACGCCACCCATCTCGATCCAGCCGATCACGGCAGCGAAGAAACGCGGACGCTTCGTCCGCTCGCCGTTCTCGAACAGCTCGCCGTCGCAGGGCAAACCTATACGCTGTCCCAGCTCGCCGCGCGCGTGCGCATTCCCAAGGCGACGCTGTTGCGCCTGATCGATTCCCTCGAAGCGCAAGGTTATGTGACGCACATGCCGGATGCGCGCGGCACCGACCGCGGCATCGCCCTCGGACCCCGCGCCGCGCAACTGGCGCTCGCGACGCTCGCCAACAACACCTTTACGCGCGCGTGTCGCGCGATCCTGCGCTCGCTTGTCGATGTGATCGGAGAAAGTTGCAATCTCACCGCGCTCGACGGCGACACCGTGCTTTATATCGAACGCGTCGAGACTGCCGAGCCGCTGCGTCTGCACATGCAGGCGGGCATGCGGGTGCCGCTGCACTGCACCGCGAGCGGCAAGCTGTTCCTTTCACAGATGTCGCTCGCCGAACGCCGTCAGATACTCGGTCGCCTCACGCTCACGAAAAGGACGCATCGCACGTTGACCGACCAGGCGCTGCTCGAAGCCGAACTCGACCGGCTCGCCGCGCGCGGCGTCGGCATCGACAACGAGGAATTCGTGCTCGGCATGGTGGCGGTCGCGGTACCGATTACCGACGCCGCGAGCGGCCGCGTGCTCGCATGCCTCGCCGCACATGCGCCGACCGCGCGCGCGAGCCTCGGCGACCTGCTCGAGGCCGTGCCGCATCTACGCGAAAACGCGGCGAAACTCGCCACGCTCATCGATGCGTCGGAAGGCCTGACGCCGATGGCGCGGCATCGATCCTGATCCCGGCCCGCTTCTCGACCAATCTCTCGCAAATTGCCGCGGCGTCCCGTCACACGAGCGTCCGCGCGCCACACTTCGCGCTGTCCATCCAAAGCTCATCGATTTTTAACGATACGTTTCATTCCGTTTTTTTGATAAAACAGTTGACGGCTTGACTCGACCATCCTACGATGTCTCTACGATGTACATTTCGGAACCAAACGTTCCGCTTTATTTAGACACCGGAGACACTCATGAGCGAGCACGACCAAGCCCGTCCTTCCAGGACCACTCTCGCCGCCACTGCGGCGCCCAGCGGTCCGCAGGCGATGACCCCGTCAGAAGCATTCGTCGAGACGCTCGCCGCCAATGGCGTGACCGAGATGTTCGGCATCATGGGTTCGGCATTCATGGACGCGATGGACATCTTCGCCCCCGCCGGCATCCGCCTGATTCCGGTGGTGCATGAACAAGGCGCGGGCCATATGGCGGACGGCTATTCGCGCGTGTCAGGCCGTCATGGCGTCGTGATCGGCCAGAACGGTCCGGGCATCAGCAATTGCGTGACGGCTATCGCAGCCGCGTACTGGGCGCACAGCCCGGTGGTGATCGTGACGCCCGAGGCGGGCACGATGGGCATCGGACTCGGCGGCTTCCAGGAAGCCAAGCAATTGCCGATGTTCCAGGAATTCACCAAGTATCAGGGTCACGTCACGCATCCGGCGCGCATGGCGGAATACACGGCGCGCTGCTTCGATCGCGCGATGTCGGAAATGGGCCCGACGCAACTGAACATTCCGCGCGACTATTTCTACGGCCAGGTCAAGGTCGAGATTCCGCGTCCGCAACGTCTCGATCGCGGCCCCGGCGGCGACCAGAGCCTGAACGAAGCAGCCGATCTGCTCGCCGAAGCGAAATTCCCCGTCATTATTTCGGGCGGCGGCGTGGTGATGTCGGATGCTGTCGAGGAATGCAAGGCGCTTGCCGAACGTCTGGGCGCGCCGGTCGTGAACAGCTATCTGCATAACGACTCGTTCCCGGCGAACCATCCGCTGTGGTGCGGTCCGCTCGGCTATCAAGGCTCGAAGGCCGCGATGAAGCTGCTGAGCCAGGCCGATGTCGTGATCGCGCTCGGCTCGCGGCTCGGACCGTTCGGCACGCTGCCGCAACACGGTCTCGACTACTGGCCGAAGGAAGCGAAGGTCATCCAGATCGACGCGGACCACAAGATGCTCGGCCTCGTGAAGAAGATTTCAGTGGGCATTTGCGGCGATGCGAAGGCGACCGCCATCGCGCTCACGCAACGTCTCGCGGATCGCAAGCTCGACTGCGACGCGACGAAGGACGCGCGCGCGAAGACCATTGCAGATGAAAAGGCCGCGTGGGAGAAGGAGCTCGACGAGTGGACGCACGAACGCGACCCGTACAGCCTCGACATGATCGAGGAACAGAAGAGCGAGAAGCCGTTCAGTGGCGGCCAGTATCTGCATCCGCGTCAGGTTCTGCGCGAGCTGGAAAAGGCGATGCCCGAGGACGTGATGGTGTCCACCGATATCGGCAACATCAACTCGGTCGCCAACAGCTATCTGCGCTTCAACAAGCCGCGCAGCTTCTTTGCGGCAATGAGCTGGGGCAATTGCGGCTATGCGTTCCCGACGATCATCGGCGCGAAGGTCGCGGCGCCGCATCGGCCGGCCGTTTCCTATGCGGGCGATGGCGCATGGGGCATGAGCCTGATGGAAACCATGACCTGCGTGCGCCACAACATTCCCGTGACGGCCGTGGTGTTCCATAACCGTCAATGGGGCGCGGAAAAGAAGAACCAGGTGGATTTCTACAACCGCCGCTTCGTCGCGGGCGAGCTCGACAACCAGAGCTTCGCCGAAATCGCGAAGGCGATGGGGGCGGAAGGCATCGTCGTCGACAAGCTGGAGGATGTCGGCCCGGCGCTCAAGAAGGCCATCGATCTGCAGATGAATCACGGCAAGACGACGATCATCGAGATCATGTGCACGCGCGAGCTGGGCGACCCGTTCCGCCGCGATGCGCTGTCCAAGCCGGTTCGCATGCTCGACAAGTACAAGGACTACGTTTAAGTCCAGCGGTCACGCCGTCCCGCGCCCTCGGGGCGGCGTTCTCTTCTCAATCACCATGAGCCCGCCATGAAAGCCATGCATCGCATCATCGATCAGGCTCGCGACCTGCCGATGCGAATCGTCCTCTCCGAAGCCGAAGACACACGCGTGCTGCAGGCTGCCGTTCGCGCGCAGAAGGAAGGCATCGCGCGCATCGTCCTCGCGGGCTCCCGAGCGCGCGCGTATCAGGTCGCGGATGCCGCGGGCATCGACCTCGAAGGCATCGAACTGATCGATCCTTCGCACGCCGCGCAGACGCAGCGCTTTGCCGAAGAGCTCTACGCGCTGCGCGAAAAGAAAGGCATGACGGCCGAGGAAGCGAGCAAGGCCGTGCTCCATCCGCTGTGCTTCGCGAACCTGATGGTGCGTCTGGGTGAAGCGGACGGCTCCGTGTCAGGCGCGGTCAACACGACCGCGGATGTGGTGCGCCATGCGATCCAGATCATCGGCGTGCGCCCTTCGTTCAAGCTGGTGTCGAGCTTCTTTCTGATGATGCTGTGCGAGCCTTTCCATACGATGAAAGGCGGACTGATCTTCTCCGACTGCGCGCTCGTCGTCGAGCCGGATGCGGAACAGCTCGCCGAAATCGCCATGGCCGCCGCCGACAGCGCGCGCAATCTGCTGATGGAGGACGCGCGCGTCGCGATGCTGTCGTTCTCGACGAGCGGCAGCGCCCACCACGCCGCCGTCGACAAGGTGATCGAGGCGACGCGGCGCGTGAAGGAAGCGCGCCCGGGTCTCGCCATCGACGGCGACGTGCAGCTCGACGCCGCCATCGTCGCGGAGATCGCGATGCGCAAGGTGCAGCACTCGCAAATCGAAGGGCACGCCAACACGCTGATCTTCCCGAGTCTCGAAGCGGGCAACATCGGCTACAAGCTGGCGGAGCGCATCGGCAGCGCGAAGGCCATTGGACCCTTGCTGCAAGGGCTCGCGAAGCCGGCCAACGATCTGTCGCGCGGTTGCAGCGCCGACGACATCTATTACGTCATCGCCGTGACCTGCGTGCAGGCGCAGGCCGCGCGGCATCAGACCATGTGACCCGCATCATGGATACGCGAGCCGAAACCGAAGACGCGTTCGTCGACACCGAAGCGACGGAAAGCGCACCGCTCATCGAAACGTCGGCACGCGCCGACACGCCCACGCTGCGCGCCTTCAGCGTGCTCGAACATCTGGTAGCCGCAAAAGGCGCGCTGTCGCTCGCGGATCTCGCCACCGGCATCGGGCAGCCGAAGGCATCGCTGCACCGCATGCTGCAATCGCTCGAAGCCGGCGGCTTCGTCGCGCGCGAGCCGGGCCAGAAGAACGCCTACGTGATCGGCCCGAGGCTCGAACGGCTAGGCGTCGACGTGATGATGCACAGCGGCGCGCGACGGCAACGTCACGCAATACTGGAACATCTCGTCGCCGATCTCGGCGAGACCTGTAACCTCAGCACGCTGCACGACACGCAGGTGCTCTATCTCGACCGTTGCGAATCGGCATGGGCGTTGCGGCTCGAACTCAAGCCCGGCTCACACGTGCCCGCGCATTGCAGCGCGAGCGGCAAGCTGCTTCTTTCGATGATGCCGCGCGACGATCGTGCGGCGCTGATCCGCGCGATGCCGCTCGAACGCTTCACGCCCAACACGCTCGACGACCCCAACCTGCTCGAAGCGGAGCTGGATCGCATCGCACACAAGGGACTCGCCGTGGACAACGAGGAGTTCGTCCTCGGCATCGCGTGCGTCGCCGTTCCGGTGTTCGATTCGCGCGGCAAATGCATCGCGGCGGTTGCGGTGCATGCACCGGTGTCGCGCATGGCCCTGTCGCGCGCGCTCACATTCGTGCCGCGTCTTCAGCAGGCAGCGGCCGAACTCACGGCCACCTTCTGACGTATCGATCGCCTTTAGTTCGGATATCCAACCATTGAAACACGCGTAAGGGACAACCCGAACACCTCTTGGATACTGAATCGAATTTCGCATTTTCCGTTTCACTTTCGCGCCCTTTCGCGTTTTCTTCTTGGCGTCATCGCCCGCTTGTTCCACTCTGAACGTACTGCAAGCGAAACGATTCATTCCAAAAGAAGACTTCAGGAGACAGGCGTCATGCAGCAGGAAGTCGATTACGTCATCGTCGGTGCGGGCTCGGCAGGATGCGTGCTCGCCAACCGTCTGAGCGCGAATCCGTCCAATACGGTGTTGCTGCTCGAAGCGGGCGGCCCCGATTCCAGCCCGTGGATTCATATCCCCGTCGGCTACTTCAAGACGATGCACGACCCCGAGCTCGACTGGTGCTATCGCACGGAACCGGACGATGCGCTCGCCGGACGCAGCATCGACTGGCCGCGCGGCAAGGTGCTGGGCGGTTCCAGCTCGCTCAACGGGCTGCTTTACGTGCGCGGCCAGCGCGAGGATTACGATCGCTGGACCGAACTCGGCAACACGGGCTGGAGCTACAGGGATGTGCTGCCCTACTTCAAGAAATCGGAAGATCAGGAACACGGCGCGAGCGAGTATCACGGCGCGGGCGGCCCGCTGAAGGTATCGGATCTGCGTCTGCGCCGGCCCATCGCGGATCATTTCATCGCGGCTGCGCAGGAGATCGGCATCCCGTTCAACGAAGACTACAACGGCGCGACACAGGAAGGCGTCGGCTATTTCCAGCAAACGGCCTACAAGGGCTTTCGCTGGAGCACCGCGAAGGGCTTTCTCAAGCCCGCGCGCGAGCGGCGCAATCTGATCGTGCAGACCCGCGCGCAAACGCGCAAGGTGCTCTTCAATGGGCGCGAAGCGACCGGCATCGAGTATGTGCACGAAGGCGTCGTGAAGACCGTGTGCGCGCGCGTCGAAGTCATTCTCGCCGCCGGTGCGATCGGCTCGCCGCAGATTCTTCAGAACTCGGGCATCGGCCCTTCACGCGTGCTCGATCATGCGGGCGTGCAGGTCAGACATGAACTCGCTGGCGTCGGGCGGAACCTGCAGGATCATCTGCAAGTGCGGCTGGTCTTCAAGACGCGCGAACGCACGCTCAACGACGAGGTCAACAATCCGCTGAAAAAGGCGCTCGTCGGCCTGCAATACGCGATCTCGCGCACGGGGCCGCTGACGCTCGCGGCTAGCCAGGTCGCGATCTTCACGCGCTCATCGCCCGAACTCACGCGGCCGGACATCCAGTTTCACATGCAGCCGCTTTCCGCGGACAAACCCGGCCAGGGCGCGCATCCGTTTTCGGCGTTCACGTCTTCCGTGTGTCAGTTGCGGCCGCATAGCCGTGGCAGCGTGGAGATTCGTTCGAACGATCCACTGCACTATCCGGCGATTCGCGCGAACTATCTGTCCGACGAACGCGATCATCACGTCGTGATCGGCGGCATCAAGGTCGCTCGTCGCATCGCCGCGGCGCCATCGCTTGCCAGACACATCGTGTCGGAATTCATTCCCGGACCGGAGTATCGGACCGACGCCGATCTGCTCGAAGTAGCGCGCAAGTTCAGCCAGTCGATCTATCACCCGGCGGGCACCTGCAAGATGGGCAGCGATGCCCTCGCGGTTGTCGATGAGCGCCTGAAGGTCCGCGGCATCGGACGTCTGCGCGTGGTCGACGCGTCGATCATGCCCGAGCTCGTATCGGGCAACACGAATGCACCGGTCATCATGATCGCAGAGAGAGCCGCCGACATGATTCTCGAAGACCAGCGCTATCAGCACGTCACTCGCGTCGAAGACGCACCCGAAGCGGTTGTGAACAAGCCCATGGCCCATGCAGGCCACAGAGACTGAACACAAGTCTCACATGTACAGGAAAATACCCGGAGACAACTCATGAACGCACTGCCCCGAGCCGATGGCAAGCAGATGAGGAAGGTCGTCGTCGCGAGTCTGATCGGCGCGACGATCGAGTGGTACGACTTCTTTTTATATGGCGTGGTTGCCGGAATCGTCTTCAACAAGCTGTACTTTCCGAGCGACGATCCGCTCATCTCGACGATGCTCGCCTATGGCACCTTCGCCGTCGGTTTCCTGAGCCGCCCGCTGGGCGGCGTGATCTTCGGTCACTTCGGCGACCGCATCGGCAGAAAGAGCATGCTCGTGATGACGCTCACGATCATGGGCGTGGCGACCGTGCTGATCGGCATGGTGCCCACGTATGCGCAGATCGGCATCTGGGCGCCTTCGCTGCTCCTTCTCCTGCGCGTGCTGCAAGGTATCGGGCTCGGCGGCGAATGGGGCGGTGCGGTGTTGATGGCGTTCGAGTACGCGCCTGAAAACAAGCGCGGCTTCTATGCGAGCATTCCGCAGATCGGTCTTGCGCTCGGGCTTTGTCTTTCGTCGGGCGTGGTCGCGGCGCTGTCGCTCACGCTCACCGACGCGCAGTTTCTCGCCTGGGGCTGGCGTCTCGCCTTCTTCCTGTCGTTCGCGCTCGTCGTCATCGGCATGTATATCCGCCTGAACGTGATGGAAACGCCGGAGTTCACGCGCATCCGCAAGACGGGCAGCGAGGCGCGCATGCCGATCATGGATGTCATCACGAAATATCCGGGCAATACGATCGCCGGCATGGGCGCACGCTTCATCGACGGCGTGTTCTTCAATGTGTTCGGCGTGTTCTCGATCTCGTATCTGACGGGCACGCTGCATATGCAGCGCACCGAGGCCTTGCTCGGCGTGATGGTCGCCGCGTTCGTGATGATCTTCACGATTCCGTTCTTCGGGCGGCTCTCCGATCGCGTCGGCCGCGCACGCATCTACTTCTGGGGATCGCTCGCCACCGGGCTTTCCGCCTTCTTCGGCTTCTGGCTCATGAAACACAGCGGCGGCAATACGATGCTCGCGTGGCTCGCGGTCGTGATTCCGCTGGGCGTCGTGTACGCATCGATCTACGGACCCGAGGCCGCGCTCTTCTCCGAACTCTTCGACGCGAAAGTACGCTACTCGGGCATCTCCTTCGTGTATCAGTTCTCGGGCATCTTCGCGAGCGGCATCAGCCCGATCGTCGCGACGTGGCTGCTGCAACGCAATGGCGGCGATCCGTGGATGATCGCGGGATATTGCCTCGCGGCGGGCATCATCAGCGCGATGTCGGCGGCGTGGGTCGGGTTGCGGCAGCGGCGCGAACTGGCGTTTTCAGTGAGTTGAATCTTCGGAACGAAGTCGATGAAACCGCCGCGCCGTAGCATCGGCGCGGCGGTTTTTTATCGCACTGGCGAAGCGCGCAAGCCACACGTAATATTTAAAGATCACGATAACTTTCAGCAGGAGACATGCAATGCCTACCCGACCAACCGCCACGCTTTGGGCGCAGCTCTTCGAGCGCTCGCGGGTCTCGGGAATGAGCTTGCAGAACCAGATCCGCCAGATGATCGTCAACGCGATCCTGAGCGGCCATATCGCGCCTGACACCGCGCTGCCTTCGAGCCGCGAGCTCGCGGATCAGCTCAACGTGTCGCGCAATACGGTGGTGCTCGCCTATCAGCAGCTCGTCGAAGAAGGCTATCTCGTGTCGCGCGAGCGTAGCGGCCATTTCGTCAACCCGGCGACCGATGAACTGCAACGCGGCTTCACCGCCACGGGCATGCAGGATGCGCCCGGCATCGAAGCGCAGCAAGGGCATCCGGACTGGAGCGCGCGCATCAAGCATGCGCCGTCGAATCAGCGCAACATCGTCAAGCCTTCGAACTGGCAAAGCTACGAATACCCCTTTATTTATGGGCAATTCGATACCGAGCTGTTCCCCACGAGCGACTGGCGCGAGAGCTGCATGCACGGCCTTTCGGTCATGGAGATTCGCAACTGGGCGCCCGACCTGATCGAGCGCGACGATGAAACGCTCGTCGAGCAGATACGCACGCGCGTCCTGCCGCGCCGTGGCGTGTTCGCGATGCCGGAGGAGATCGTCGTCACGAACGGCTGTCAGCAGGCGCTGTATCTGATCGCGGATCTCATGTGCGGGCCGGAAACGAAAGTCGGCATGGAAAATCCCGGCTATCCCGATGCGCGCAACATCTTCCAGCACCGCAATGCGCAGATCGTGCCGCTGCATGTGGATGAAGAAGGCGCCGTCATCGACGATGCAAGCGCGGTCGCCTCCTGCGATTACGTGTATGTCACGCCGAGCCATCAATGCCCGACCACGGTGACCATGCCGATCGAGCGGCGGCGCAGGTTACTCGACCTTTCGGTGAAGCATGATTTCATCGTTATCGAAGACGACTATGAAAGCGAGAACACGTTCTCGGGCACGCCGCATCCCGCATTGAAAAGCCTCGATACGGCGGAGCGCGTGGTGTATATCGGCTCGTTGTCGAAGACGCTCGCGCCGGGACTGCGTCTCGGTTATATCGTCGCGCCGCGCACCCTGATACGCGAATTGCGCGCGCTGCGCCGGCTGATGATCCGGCACCCGGCGGCTTACATTCAGCGCGCGTTCGCCACGTTTCTGGCTCTCGGTCATCACGACACGCTGTTGCGCAAGCTCGGGCGCGTCTACAAGGAGCGCGCCGAAGTGCTGATGAATGCGCTCGCCACGCATCTGCCCGAGTTGCGCGCCTCGAAGGTGACGGGCGGCGCGTCGTGCTGGGTCGAAGGGCCGCCGTGGCTCGACGCGACGCGCCTCGCAAAAGACGCTCAGGCGCTCGGCGTGCTGATCGAGCCGGGCAGCGTGTTCTTCGCCGATCCGGCCGATGGCCAGTGTTGCTTCCGCATGGGCTTTTCAGCGATACGCGCGGAACTCATCGAGCCGGGCGTGCGCGCGCTCGCGCAGGTCGTGCAGCAACGCAGACCCTGACTCGGGCGCTACTTCCAGGGCGCCATCGCGTGAAACACGCCGTCGCGCCGCACGAGCGCATGAAACAGCGCCGCAGCGAGATGCACGACGATCAGCGCGAAGAAGCACAGCGCAAGAAAGCGATGCGCGTTCCACAGCAGCGTGTGCAATGAATTGCTGTGCGGCAGGAGCGAGGGCAGCGTGAATCCGCCCAACACGATGGGATAGTCCGCCGCCGACAACATGCCGTATCCGAGCAGCGGCAACGCGATCATCAGCGCGTAGAACGCATAGTGCGACAGGTAAGCAGCGAGCTTCATCGGTTCCGGCATGTTCGCGGGCAGCGGCGGCGCGCCGCGTGTGATGCGCACCGCAAGGCGAATCAGCGCGAGCACGAGAATCGCGACGCCCAGCGGCTTGTGGATCGACACCAGCTTCAGATAGTCCGGCCTGACCGTCGACACCATGCCGACGCCGATGAACAGCATCGCGAGGATGCAGATCGCCATGATCCAGTGCAGCGCGCGCTGCAGTGGCGAGAAGCGCTCGTGGATCGCGTTCATGGCCTGGCTCCTTGCGCGGGCGTGTGCGGATAGTCCTTGTCCTCGGCGGCGCGTCGATTGAACGACACCGAATAGGCGGCCGAGCGCGCGGCGGGGAAGGGATCGTCGGAGACGCGCATGCCGGGGGGCAGCACGGTGGGATCGAAGTTGAGATCGCGGCACGGCCCGTCGGGCTCGGGCTCGATCGCCTTGACGACTAGCGTGCCTACTTCCACCGTGTGGCGATCTTCCGGCCACGCCTTGCTCGGGTCCGCCGTGGGATCGCCCGGGTCGGCGACCGTCACGACCATGGCCCAGCGTTGCGGCGCGCCCTGCACGCGTTGCGTGATCTCGGCATCGAGAAAGTCAGCGCCCTTCTTTTTCAGGTCGTCGGCGGTCAGGTTCTCCGGTTTCGCCGCCGGCACGAAGGACCAGCGCACCGTCTGGGCCTGGCCGTCCGCATTCGTGAACACAAAGCTATTCAGGCTGTTGTAGCGTTCCTCCGCATACGATGCCTTCCACGGCGCGCTGCCCGCCCATTGGCCGAACGCGGCAATCTCGGGATGCGCGGTGGCGAACTTCTGCATCGACTCGGGATCGTTCTTGTTGGCGAGCGCACGTTGCAGTTCGAAGAATGCCTGCGGCGTCGAGACGGGGAAGATCGGAGCATCGATCATCGCGGAGCGCCACTCGCTTCTGTCCGGCATGACGACGCGCAGGCTCAGGCCGCGCACGCGCGTCATTGCATCCGATGCCTTCGGGTCGGGCGTCGCCAGATTGAAGCGCCCGGTGACGGGAAAGGTGCCCGGCATGAACATTTTGGCTTTGGAGAGCGCCGCGCCCGAGCCATTGGATTCGAAGTCGCCGGTGAAGCAGATGCCCTTCGCGTGATTGCGTCTGAAGCCCGGCACCGCGCCGCCCGGCGGCGCGAGACTGCCGACGATCTTCTTGGGCGTGAGGCGATTGGGCGAAAGCCAGCCTGCCGTATATGCGAAGGCCGCGACCAGCGCGGCCACGATCGCCGCGATCAGGATCAGCGCAGGAACAGGCGAGCGTGGTGATGATTTATCAGTCATCGTAGTCTCTCGATCGACGAATCCGCTGCACGGTAATCTATCAGCGTGACGGGAATCGTGCCAAAAGCGCGCAAAATTCGCAGATACCCCCTTTGTCTTCTTTTGCCCGGGGGAAGCGCGTTGCACGCTTGCTCACAGCATCGGCAGCAAGGACCTGATGTGTTCCGCGAATGCCGCGGTCAGAAGCGACGGGCGCTCGCGCTCGAACTCGAGCGTAATGCCGACGCGGGGCAAGACGGGCAGCGCCGGATCGCTATCGAGCACGCAGAGATCCGGCGGCACGGCCGTCTGCGTGATGACGGCGATGGCCTGTCCCGAGCGCACCAGCGCGATGAGTCCCGCGAGACTGCTGCTCGCATACGCGATGCGATACGCGCGGCCGGCGCGCCGCAGCGCGTCGCAGGCCGCGACGTGATCGAGCGTATCCGGGTCGGAGAGCGCGAGCGGCAACGGATCGAAGCGAGCGGCATCGAGGCCCGCGCTGCCGACCCACACCAGTTGTTCGCGCCGGATGATGTTGTCATTCGCGTCGTTGTCAGGAAGCGAGATCATCGCGAGATCGAGCGCGCGTTTATGCAGTTGTTCGATGAGTCTCGGCGTGGGCCCGCACACGACTTCGACGAGCGCGTGCGGATGATGACTCGAAAACTGCCGTAGCAAGGAAGGCAGGAACACGGCGGCGTAGTCGTCCGGACAGCCGAAACGAATGCTGCCCGACAGTCCCTTGCCAGAGAGATCGGCCATTGCCTCGTCATGCAGTCGCAGAATGCGGTGCGCGTGGATCAGCAGACGTTCGCCGGGATTCGTCAGCACGACGCCACGCCCGGTGCGCTGAAACAAGGGCTGATCGACGATCTCTTCGAGCCGCTTCATCTGCTGGCTCAGCGCGGATTGCGTGCGGCCGACGCGCTCGGCCGCGCGGCTCAGCGCCCGCACCTCGGCGATGACGGCGAACGAGCGCAACAAATCGATCTCGAGCGACTGACTCAAGGTATTAGCTCCTTTTCTAACTCGCATTAGAACTATTCGTTTCTATAAAACCAGAGAGGCGACTAGACTGCAAGTCATCCCCAACGTTTCCGCGAGGAGTGCGCCGTGTCCCTGAACGACGATGCAGTTTTCTGGCGCAATGCCAGGCAGCACCTGATCCGCTACGGCGGCACTTTCGAGCCGATGATCATCGAGCGCGCGCAGGGCAGCTTCGTCTATGACGCGGACGGCCGCGCGATCCTCGATTTCACTTCGGGACAGATGAGCGCCGTGCTCGGCCACAGCCATCCGGAGATCGTCTCGGTCATCAGCGAATATGCGGGCAAGCTCGATCATCTGTTCAGCGGAATGCTGTCGCGGCCCGTTGTCGATCTTGCGACGCGCCTCGCCGACATCACGCCCGCCGGCCTCGACCGTGCTCTCCTGCTGAGCACCGGAGCGGAGTCGAACGAAGCGGCCATCCGCATGGCGAAGCTCGTGACCGGAAAGTACGAAGTCGTCGGATTCGCGCAGTCGTGGCATGGCATGACGGGTCATGCCGCGTCGGCGACCTACAGCGCGGGCCGCAAGGGCGTTGGTCCGGCGGCGGTCGGTTCGTTCGCGATTCCCGCGCCGTTCACGTATCGCCCGCAATTCGAGCGCAATGGCAAATACGATTACCTCGCCGAGCTCGACTATGCGTTCGATCTGATCGACCGTCAGTCGAGCGGCAATCTCGCGGCCTTCATCGCGGAGCCGATCCTTTCTTCGGGCGGCATCATCGAATTGCCGGAAGGCTATATGGCGGCGCTCAAGCGCAAATGCGAACAGCGCGGCATGCTGCTGATCCTCGACGAAGCGCAGACCGGCATCGGCCGCGCGGGCACGATGTTCGCCTTCGAGCGCGACGGCGTCACGCCCGACATTCTCACTCTATCGAAGACGCTCGGCGCCGGTTTGCCGCTCGCGGCGGTGGTGACCTCGGCGGAGATCGAAGAGAAGGCGCACGAGCGCGGCTATCTGTTCTATACGACGCACGTATCAGATCCGCTTCCCGCCGCCGTCGGCTTGCGCGTGCTGGATGTCGTCGAACGCGAAGGACTGGTCGCGCGCGCGAACGTGATGAGCGCACGGCTCAGAAATGGTCTGCTGAATCTGATGGAGCGTCATGAGTGCATCGGCGACGTGCGCGGACGCGGTCTCCTGATGGGCGTCGAGATCGTCAAGAACCGGCGCACCAAGGAGCCCGCCGATGGCCTCGGCGCGAAGATCACGCGCGAGTGCATGAAGCTCGGCTTGAGCATGAACATCGTGCAGTTGCCGGGCATGGGCGGGGTGTTCCGCATCGCACCGCCGCTGACGGTGAGCGAGGAGGAGATCGATCTGGGCGTCGAGCTGCTGGGCAAGGCGATCGAGCGGGCGATGTAACGTGATGTGAGCGCCGGATTCCACGCGCCTGGGCCGCGCGCGGAATCCGGCTTCGCATCGCGCCACGCTCATTCCTCGGAAATAGTCTCGGCGCTGACGTTCAGTTTGCCCTTGTAGCCGGCGAGCATATTGCCAACCCTCGTCCGAAAGCTGCCTTGGATTTTCCCTTCCCATCGCAAGCGGATTTCGGATCCCGCACCGACGAGCGGCAACAGCGCTGCGACCTGGTCATCGAACTCCCTCGCCGTCACCACGACAAGCGCCTCGCCTGGTGGCGAACGGGTCCATGCGAGTGACGCCGAGTGCGGCTCGGAGCGCACATACACGATCACCCTCTTCACAAAGCTGTCTTCACTGGAAAGGTGCTGCGGAGACGGCCACCACAAGGACTCGATCTGCTCGGTCAGCATTTCGTCACGGAACAGCGCGCTCCATTCCATCAGCGCGGGTCTGATACGCGCCGGGCCGAGAAGATGGAAGTTAAGCATTCGCAATGCAAGCGGAAATAGATTTTCCGGAACCTCAGCCCATGGGTTGAAATTGATCCCCCCCATCTCAAAGCTTTTCATGACGCGCACGACCAGGCTCGTCCAGTCTTCCACCGGCACGGACACCGGATTGCGCTCGAAATAGCGTGCGGGTCCGCGCCCGGCTGCCGCGCAACAGATAAGCTCGAATTGCGTGGGCCGATTTTCTTCCAGAAGCGGCTCGCCGTTGGGCTCGAAATCAAAGTTCCGCCACGCCCGCGAGTCGAATTCCCCCCAGAACGAATAATTCAAGAGTCCGGCACAGCCTAGTCGGCAGTCTTCGCAGTATTTCGTGATGTAATCGAACGGATGGTCTAGTGCCGGAGATTCCGAGAGCGGCGTGGGCCATTCGAGCGTCACGTTCGACGCGGGAAAACGCACTCTCAATTGATTCTGAAACTCCTTCAGCGTGTATTCCACACTTCTAATATCACGAGTGCGGCTTTTCAGGCCGGTGGACAGCGCAAGCAAGCCGCGAAAGTAATCCGAATCAGGTGGGGCGGGGGCGGGATACGGCTCACCCGGCAGCACGCGACATTGCCCCAGTCCCACCGCGAGACCCAACGCGGCGCAGATCGACGGCACGCAAAGCTGTACATTGGCTTTGAACGCTTCGAGATCGGTGATATCGGTTTGCAGCTCCTCTATGCTCAGGTTCGTGAAAATGGCCTGCCTGAGGCGGTTCTGCGCCTGCTGCGCATGGCTCCAGCCGGGTGAGACGGGGATCAGGCCGAGGCGGTCGGAAAGCGTTTGATAGACCGACGTATCCGGACGATCCAGAGAGAGCACCAACGGCGAAAGCACGCGTTCGAGCCGGTCGAGATAATCAATGGAAGGCCGGGCGCGCTGGGCTATCTTGTCGAGCCGCTCGGCCATGCTTTCCGCCTTCTCCGCTTCGCCTTGCTGCGTCACGCCCGAAGCTTCGCCGAGCACCACGCCAGCGGCGTCAGGACTAGCCGTTGCTCCCGCTTGTGCGAACGGCTGGATCGTCACGTCTTCAATCACCTTGCGGAAACGGTATCGCCACGGTCCCGTTTCTTCGAGGATGGACTCCATTTCCGAGCGCACGGCGCCCAGCACTTCGCTGCGCGGCACCACGGCCCCCGGCGGCAACGGCGTCTTGGTGCCCGGCGGAGACTTGAAGCGCGGCGCCAGCGCGGCCAATTCCTTCGCGAGTTCCCGGACGATGTTGAGCAACGTCGTCCTGTCGCTTTCTATCAGCGCCTCGAAGGTCGCATCGCTTGCCTGAGCGTCAGACTGGCCGCGTCTGCTTACCTCGACGAGATTCACGCGCCCCCGAAGATAGTCGAAGAACATCGTTTCTCCGCCCGGCGAGCTCAGGTCGATCTCAGCATCGCCATTGCGCCAGCAACGCGATATGTAGTAAAGCGCGTCGATGAGGGTAAGCCGCATCTTCGGGCGTAGCGCCAGCCATTGATTGACGTCTTCGCGGCTCAAAAAGTACTCGATGGCCACCTGCAGCGTCAGGTCGATGGTGTAGAGCGGCGACTTCCGAAGGTCGCCTTGAATGACGATGTCGTTGTCGTTCATCCGTAACGCGGCGATCTCGCGGCTGAGTCCAAGCGCGTGCATCTCCGAACGGTGACGCAGGATCCACTTGAGCAGTTCCACATCGATTTCTTCAGTCACGCTGCCGGTGATGTCGAACAAATCGGTCATGTAGGCGTCGAGATCACGCGGCTCGTAGAACACGAACAGCGAATGCGAAAAGTAGGAATAGGTCTTGCCATAAGCCTGCTTGCGCTCGCCCAGGGACACGAATTCCAGATAACTCCGGTCGGTGAGAAAACAGGAGAAGACATTCTCGGTCATCAGCTTCTTGAGATAACGCACCATCGCTTCGAGCCGCCATGAAAGCTCGCCGAGCTTGTCCAGCTCATCGATGACCAGCACAGGCGCGAGTCCCGCATTCGTCAGCCGGCGCAGCAGCGTGGGCAGCACGCGGTCGAGCGTCTCGGCCCTGAGGTTGGGAATGAAAGTCAGATCGAGCTGGCGTTCGTGACTCTTCGTGGTCGATGACGAATACTTGAACGCCCACGCCGCCCCGAGCGACGTGAACGCGCCGAGCAACACGGCCATCCACGCGCTTTTCAAGCCTGCGACCGCGCCGCCCGCCACCAGCGCGCCCGACAGAATCGCGGTCAGCGGCTTGAGCACATCCTGGCCCGCCCAGGTGCTTTGCGTTTCGCTGCGCGTCTCGCTCTTTTCGCTCGATGCGTCGATATTACGTCCGCTCAGCTCGCCCGACACACGCTGATGCGCCATGCAGATTCCGTTGAGCGCAACCAGTTCCCGCGCGCCCTGATCGGAAGCCCGGGTATCGACTCGCGGATTTTGCGGCGCGCGCAGCACTCCCGAGCCCAGCGCGCCAATGCACGCGTAGAACTGGCGCAACCTCACGGCGGGAGGATTTTCCATCAGCTCGGTCTCGAACTGGGCCGCGAGTTCGAGCCAGTCGCTTTTCTCGTGCAACAGGATGGCGTCGGCGTCATCGGCAAGGCCGGTGTCCGGCGACTCCGGCTCCGGCGTCGATGCGGGCGTCGCCGCGGCCTTTGACGGGTCGGCCGCTTTGGGTGGCGGACTGGCGGCGCCGGCTTGCACTTCCGGCGGTGACTGGCCGGGCACGACATCAGGCTTGGGCCCGTCCGGCGACGCGGCGGTGTCTTCCGCTTGCGGTTTCTGCCCGAGCATCGCGGAAACATGGCGCCGGTAACTGTTGGCGAATTCCTCCATCACCGCGCGGTGCAGACACAGAACAACCTGCTCCAGCGATCGCTTTGCACGCGCTTCGAGACTGACCGGCTCGTCGGCCTTCTCTTCGGATTCCTTCTTCGACGTGACCGAGAGCACCGCCTTCGCGATTTCCTCCAGCGCCGATGCCTGGGGCGCATCGGGCGCCGGCGGTTCTTTCGTCGCGGGCGGCGGCGCTGGCTCGTCGTCGGCAAGCTCGTTGAGATCGAGGAAAAGACTCGGGCCGTGCAGAAAAACCGGCAGCGGCCGAAGTCTCGTCGCGCCCGCGTTGGCGGCCTTGACTGCTTCGTCGATGACGTCCGCGACCAGTGTCGTCTTCCCTGCGCCCCGATGCCCTGCGATGAGAAACGACCGACCGCGCGTCTGGCCATCGCAATAGCGCTTCAGTTCGTGCTCGAAGATGCGACGCGCGGGCGAATTGGCCGGCTTCGTCGATGCGATGTTCGCGGGATTGAGCGGGTCGGCCGTGATCTTCATGCGTATCGGCATGATGCGCTCCGCTCATTCGGCCTTGTGCTGCGACTTGCCCGCGTCCGCGGCGGACGGCGCGCTCGAAGCGGACGCCGCGCCCGCTTCAGACGGCTGCTTCGCGTTTTTCTGATTGAATACCGCCTCGACGCTGGTCAGGCAAAGCATCGCGGCGAACAACGCGAGCAGCCCGCCAAGCAGCAGCCGCACGAGTCCCGGTGATAGATACCAGCCCGTCGATGCGCCGCCGAAACCGCCCCAGTGCCTGCGCAAGCCGAAACGTGTCTTCTCGTCGCCGAGCGTGCGCCTGATGATGTCGAGTCCGGCGAAAGCGAAGCCGCCGGCCACGATCAGCACCGCCACCACGACGACGATGCGCAGGATGGCTTCGGCGATTCCGCCGCCGGCTTCGGCCGTCACGGGCGCGGAAGCCGGTGCGGCGCTCGCGGCTCGAAGCACCTCCACGCGGCAGAGCGACAGGAACACCAACGCGGCAAGAATGACGCGGACCACGCGCGGCGCGTAACGCAACGGGCGCGCGCGCATGCCGATGTCCCGGCCGGGCAGCGTCGTCATGGCGGCCTCCGTGGTCCCGATTTTCGTGAGTTGTGCGCATGTCCGCACGTCCGCGCGGACATGCGTTGTCGCGGCGAATGCCTTCTGAGTGTAGTCGCTGCGCGCGCGCTTTCAAGCCGACGCGACCAAAGGCACGTCGACGGTTCATTCCACTCGTCGAAATCCGCGCTCGATGCGTATCCCGTGCCGCTTCATCTTCGCGTAGAGCGCGGGCTTCGACACTTGCAGCAGCTTCGCGCAGTTCGTCACGTTGAAGCTGCACGCTTCGAGCGCGGCCTGTATCGCGACGCGCTCCGCCTCTTTCAGCGATACCGGCGTATCGCGACGTTGCATCGCCGCCCCGCTCGTCTGCGATACCGATGCGCCACCGAGCAGCGAGGCCACATCCGCGATACGCTCGCCTTCGTTGAAGTTGACGATCTTCTCGACGAGGTTCTCCATCTCGCGCACGTTGCCCGGCCAGTCGTGCGCTTCGAGCTGCCGCAACGCGTGCTCGACGATTTCCGGCGTCGGCTTGTGCATGCGCGTGCAGTACCGGTCGAGAAAGAACGAGGTCATCGCGCGTATGTCTTCGCGGCGCTCGCGCAATGGCGGAATCGTGATCTCGATCACGTTGCAGCGATAGTACAGGTCCTCGCGAAAGGTCTTTGCGAGCACCATCGACGCGAGGTCGCGATTGCTCGCGCAGATGATGCGCACGTCCACCGGAATGCCGCGCGTGTCGCCGATGCGCGTGACTTCGCGTTCCTGCAATACGCGCAAAAGCTTCGCCTGCACGTCGATGGGCAGCTCCGAGATTTCGTCGAGAAACACCGTGCCGCCATCCGCGGATTCGAACTTGCCCGGCCGCCCCTCGCGCGCCGCGCCCGTGAAGCTGCCGGGCGCGTGACCGAAGAGCTCGCTTTCGATCAGCGCATGCGGCAGCGCCGCGCAATTGATCGCGATGAACGACTGGCCGGCGCGTGCGCTCGCGTTGTGAATGGCCTGCGCGAAGACTTCCTTGCCGACGCCGCTCTCGCCCGACAACAAGACGTTCGAAGCGCCGCGCGCCGCTTTCCTCGCGGCATCGAGCGCACGTTTGAGGCCCGCGCTCGAACCGATCACGCTGTCGAAAGTGAAGCGCGCATGGTTGCCCGCGTAACGCCCGGCCATCTTGCGCACGCGCCGCATCTCGCGAAACGTATTGACGACGGACACCACTTCGCCGCAGCGGTTCTTGATCGGAATGGCGGTATCGAGCAAATGCAGGTGACGCGCGGGCGAATCGATGATGAGTTCGCGATCGACATAGCCCACGCCCGTGCGATAGATCGCCCCGATGATCGGCTCGAAGTCGATCACCTCATTGAGCGTCTTGCCGATGCTCGTCTTCGGATCGATGCCGAGAATGCGTCCCGCGACCGAATTGACGTGCCGCAGCACATGGCCCTGCCCGATCACCATCAGCCCGTCGCCGATATGATCGATGATCGCGCGCTGCTCCTCGACAAGCGTGTCGTAGGCGGCGAGATCGAAGGCGCTGTGCAGGAGGACATCGAGCGTTGCGCCCAGTAGCGAAACCCACGCGGCCGTCGAAGTATCGACCGATGAAGGCGCGCACAACGCGATGAGGAACACACGCCGGCCGCGCGCGTCGACGCGCAACGCGAAGGCCTGCGCCACCGATGCGGCCGCGCCTTGCGGCTTGAGGGCGACGCAGCGCCCGTCCGAGGCCACCGTGGCCGCTTCGGCGAGCGCGGCGAGCTGCACGGCGGGACAGCGCGCGAAGAACGCATCGAGCACGGCATCGGCGATCTGCTCGACGCCTTCCAGCACATGACCGCCGCGGTCGAGCGTGAAGATACACGCGTGTGCTTCGCGCGCCGCGAGACGGCGCGCATTGCGCCAGCGGTCGGACGCGAGCGCGCTTTCCAGCGTGGCGATGTCGGGATCGGGCGCGACGACGGTGGCCATGTCTAACCTGCGAGCGGTCGGGCGATGGCTTCGAATATAGCAGGACAAAATCCCGCTACCGCGCGCCGCGCCATATCCACTAATCCTTTTGCGCGATGGCCGTCAGCGCGCCGCCGTTCAGCCTGTACACCGTCACCGGCGCATCGATCCAGTCGCCGTTCGAATCGAACTTCACGGGGCCGAGAATGCTCGTGAACGACTGCTCGCGCAGCGTCTTCACGAACACCTCCGGCTTCGCCGAGCCCGCCTTCTGCATCGCGTCCGCGACCACGAGGGTTGCGGCGTAGAACGCGGGCGCGTATGTATCGACATCGGCGCTGAACGTGCTCTTGAACTTCGCGCGGAAGGTCTTGCCGTCGGGAAGCGTATCGAGCGGCGCGCCGCCCTGCGCGCAGAACATGCGCTTGTCCGCGACGCCCGCCGAGAGCTTGTCGAACTCAGGCGAACAGATGCCGTCGCCGCCCACGATCGTCGCATTCACGCCCAGCTCGCCCATCTGCCGCGCGAGCGTCGCGGCCTGCGCATAGTAGCCGCCGTAGAACACGACCTGCGGATTGCGCGACTTGATCTGCGTGAGAATGGCCTTGAAGTCCGTGGCCTTGTCCGTGCTGTATTCGCGCGCGACGATCTGCAAGCCCTCCTTCTGCGCGGTCTTGATGAACACGTCGGCCACCCCCGTGCCGTATGCGGTCCTGTCATCGATGACGGCGGCGCGTTGCGCGCCGAGCACCTGCTTCGCATAGACCGCCATGCGGCCGCCCATCACGTTGTCGTTGGTGGCGAGACGAAACACATACGGATAGCCCAGGTGCGTGAGATCCGGATTCGACGACGCGCCCGTCATCATCACCACATGCGCGTCGTTGTAGATGCGCGCCGCCGGAATGCTCACGCCCGAGTTGTAATGGCCGATCACGGCGGACACGCCATCGTCCACGAGCTTCTGCGCGACATTCACGCCGACCTTCGGATCGCCCTGATCGTCCATCGAAATCAGTTCGAATTTCACGGGCTTGCCGGCAATCGTGAAGCCCTTCGCGTTCAGCTCGTCGATCGCGAGACGCACGCCGCGCTCGTCGTCCTTGCCGCTTTGCGCGGCGCTGCCCGTAAGCGGTCCCGCCACGCCGATCTTCACCACTTCCTGCGCGCTCGCGACACCGCACAGCACCGTCGCGCATGCGATGAACGTCATCGCCGTTCTCATCGGTTTCATCGTGATTCCCCAGTCGTAGTGAACGAAAGACTATCCAGAAGGTTCCTTACCGGCGACAGCGTCGCGAACTCGAAATCCGGGCGCGGCTGCCATGTGCCGAGCGTGTCCGCGCCGCGGTTGATCCACGCGACCGCCATGCCGAGCGGCTTCGCGCCGTCGATGTCGGCCCAGCTCGCGAGCGAGCAATGCAGCACATCTTGCGCGGGCAGCGCGAGCCGCTCGAGCGCGAGCGCGAAGATCGCCTGCGACGGCTTGTACGCCTGCGCCATCTCCGCCGTCGTCACATGCTCGAAGTAGCGCGTGAGCTGCGTGCGGCGCCACAGGTCGCTGTCCATGTTGGTGATCGGCATCAGCGGATAGCGCGATGCGGCCCAGTCGAGAAACGGCGCGGCGTCATCATGCGCGGGCGATGCTTCGACGAGATGCGTGAGGAACACGTCGGTAAGCTCGTCCATCGCGTGGTCGCGGCGCGCGCCGGGCCAGCGCGCGTCGAGCACGGCGGCGAGCGCTTCGCGCGCGACATCGCGATAACGCGCGTACGCCTGGCCGCGATAGAGCCGCACGTTGCGGATGTCCCAGTCGAGATAGACGTCGAACATGGGCACGTCGGTTTCGATCGACATGCGGCGCAGCACTTCCGCCATGCCGAGCGTGCCGCCGCGATCCACGTCCACGAGCGTGCCGAAGTAGTCGAAGGTCAACGCTTTCGGGCTCATCGCGCTTGCTCCTTTCTCGTGGCGAACGCTTGCACGCGAACGGCGGCGTCGGGGTCCGCGAAGGCCTCGATGGTCGCCGCGAATTCGAGTTCGAGGCTACGCGCGAGCGTGTCGGTCAGCTCCGCGGTCACCAGTCGCTTGAGACGCGCGATCGACTTGCCGGAGCGCGTCGCGATGCGCGCTGCCAGCCTCATCGCCGTGTCGAGCATCGCGTCGCGCGGCACGACGCGGTTCACCAGGCCCATTGCGAGAAGCGACTGCGCGCTCTGGCGCTCGCCGAGCAGCCACAATTCCATCGCACGCTGATGACCGACCGACTGCGGCAATAGTTGCGTGACGCCGCCCGTCACGAACTGCCCCCACTCCATCTCCGGAAAGAACGCGACCAAATCGTCAGACGCGACCACGATGTCGCAATTGAGCATCCACTCGAAGCCGCCGCCGACCGCGAAGCCATGCACCGCGCCGACCACCGGCTTCGCGTTGAACATCAGATCGCGCGTGATGCGCTGAATCCGTTCAATGTGACTGCGAATGCTCGCATCGCTCGCGCTTTGCTCGCCGAACTCCTTCAGGTCGTCGCCCGCGCAGAACGCGCGGCCCGCGCCGGTCAGCACGATCACGCGGCACGCATCGTCGTCGTTTGCGCGTTGCAGCGCGTCGTGCAGATCGTCGAGCAGCGGGCCGCTGATCGCGTTCATGCGCTCCGGCCGGTCCATCGTGACGATGCACACCGGTCCATCCATGCTTGTCTTCACGTAGCTCATGCGGGCTCCTTGTCGATCCAGCGCGTCTTGCCTTCGGTGCGCGGGAAGTGTTCGAACGGGACCATCGTGACCGCCGCGCTCGCGCCGATGCGCTCGCGCACGGCCGTCTGAATGCGCAGCGCCGCATCGTCCCAGCGTTCGACGGGCAGGCCGTGCGCGGCCTCGACCAGCATCGCGATGCGGTCATACGGACCGGGTCCTTTCAGCACGATGCGAAACATGCCCGAGGCCCATTGCGGCAACGCCTCGACCGCGAGCCGCACCGCGCCGGGAAACACATTGACGCCGCGCACGTTGAACATGTCGTCGGTGCGGCCCGTCACGCGAAAGCGCCACGCGCTGCGGCCGTCCGGGCCGGGACCGGTCGCGGTGACCGTGACGACGTCGCGCGTGCGATAGCGCACCAGAGGCTGGCATTGCTTGCGCAGATGCGTGCAGACGAGCTCGCCCGTCGCGCCTTCTTCGATGGGCAAACGCTGAAGTGTCTGCGGGTCGACGATCTCGGCGAACACGACATCCGCCGCGTGATAGAGCAGGTCGTGCGTCCACGCCGTCTGGCCGCCGAGAATGCTCAATACTTCCGACAAGCCGAAGTTCGCGTTGCGCACCGCGAAGCCCCACTTCTCTTCCATCGCGGCGCGCAGTTCGGGATTGTCGAGTCCCGCCTCGCCGCCGAACAGACCGAGCTTCAGACCGAGATCGCGCGGCGCGGGTCCGCCGGTTTCGCGCAACACCTGTTCGATCAGCGCGGGATACGAAGGCGTGCACGAGATCGCGTTGATGCCCAGGTTCAGGATCGAATCGATCAGCAGCCGCGTATTGCCGATGCCGAACGGCACGACCGTCGCTCCGGTGGCTTCGAGAATCGTGTGATCGGTGAAGCCGCCCGTCCACATGCAGTAGTTCAGGCAATGCACGACGCGATCGTCCGGCCGCAGTCCCGCTGCCCACATCGAACGCGCGCCGACGCGGGCGATGTCCTGCGCATCGCGCGCGCTGTTGGCGAGAATCAGCGGCCGGCCGGTCGTGCCCGACGTGCGATGCAGGCGCGCGATGCCGCCCTCCGCGCATGCGACGTAGTCGCCGTACGGCGACGCGCCTTCCTGACTCACGCGCAACTCGTCCTTCTCGGTGAAGGGCAGCTCCTGCAAGGTATCGAGCGTGATGTCGTCGCGCTCGATCCAGTGCGCGAGCTTGGTCCGGTAGAAGGCGGACATCGCGCGCAGATACGACCACTGCGCGGCCCACAGCGCGTCCTGATGACGGCGCACTTCGGCGGGCGCGAGCCTCTCGAACGCCTCGTCGAAAAGAACGCCGTGCATCGGGGGATTCACAGCCACGTCCATATGATTTCCTCTCGTCGGTTTCAGGTGCATTACTGGATGCGGCGGCGCTTCGCGGCGCGCGCCTCGATGACGGATCGCTCGACGATCGCGCGCGCATGGCTCGCCGTGCCGACCGGCCCGTGCGCATCCGAGGCGACGACGTCGAACCAGTACAGCGCGCCCTCGCTATCGCGGAACGTCGCGGTCGCGGATACCTCCATGCCGGGCGGCGTGGGCGCGAGATGGTTGAGATGCGTGGTGACGCCCACGGACAGTTGCCCTTCGCCGACCGAATCGCGCAGCACTTCGGCGCACGCGCGTTCGATCAGCGCAAGCAGCGCGGGCGTGGACAGGACATCGGGATACCGTTCGCCCGCGGCGCGCGCGTGTGCGGACGCGAGATCCGCGTCGGCGACGGTGTGGGTGAGCGTGGCGGCTCGGCCTGGTTCGATCATGTGCGGCTCCGGTCGGGTTCTGGAGCGCAATCAACGCAAGGGCCGGGCCAATCACGGCAAAGCCCCGTCTGGCGGGGCTTTGCGCGGTTTCGAGCGAGACCGGATCAAGAGACCGGAAAGATTCTTTCCGTTTTAAATCGAAACGGTCGTCGGGTTGCTTTACGGTGGCGGAGCTTTGCGGCGGCGTTCAATCGCCCAGCGCCACGCCTTCGCGGCGCGGATCCGCGCCGCCGGCCCAGACCTTCCGGCCGTTCGCCTGCTGCTTGCGCATGAGCGCCTGAATGCCGCTCGTCATCTCGACCTCCGCGACCTGATGACCGCGCGCCTTCAGCGCCTCGCCCAGCTCCGGCGTGACGAGTCCCTTTTCGAGCTCGGTCGGACCGTTGCGGCTGCCATAGTTGGCCATGCCGATGGCGGTCTGCACATCCATGTTCCAGTCCAGCAACGCGACAAGCGTGCGTGACACGTACTCGATGATCTGCGAGCCGCCCGGCGAGCCGAGCGTCGCGACGAGCTCACCCGATTCGCGATCGAACACGAGCGTCGGCGCCATCGAGGAGCGCGGACGCTTGCCCGCCTCGACACGATTCGCGACCGGCTTGCCGTTCTCCTCCGGCGTGAACGAAAAGTCCGTCAGCTGATTGTTGAGCATGAAGCCGTGCACCATCAGATGCGAGCCGAAATAGGATTCGATGGTGGTGGTCATCGAGATCGCGCCGCCGCGATCGTCGACCGCCACGATCTGCGAGGTCGATACGCGCATGGGCGAACGGTCCGGCGCGAATGCCGCCTGCACGCCCGACGGCATGCCGGGCTGCGCTTTCCCCATGCTCTTTTCGCCGATCAGCGCCGCGCGCTCGCCGAGATAGCGCGGATTCGTCAGCCCGGCGACATCGACCTTCACGAAGTCGGAATCGGCCACGTACAGACCGCGGTCCGCATAAGCGAGACGGTCGGCTTCGGCTACCGCATGAACCGCGTCCGCGTTGGGCTCGAACAAGGCGGGCGTGGTGACCGGCATCGGCTTGAGCGGCGCCAGCGCGTAACGCGGGTCCCTGGTCCCGAGCGCCTGGACGATGCCTAGAATCTGCGCGATCGCGATTCCGCCCGACGACGGCGGCGGCATGCCACAGATCTTCCAGCGCTGATAGTCGGTGCACACGGGCGGGCGCTCCTTCGCCTTGTAACGCGCGAGATCGGTCTCGGAGAGGCTGCCCGGGTTGGCGCTGCCGTTGACCTTCGCCACCACGTCGCGGGCGATCTGCCCGGTATAGAGCGCGTTCGGACCCTCTTGCGCGATCAGCCGCAAGGTCCGCGCGAGTTCGGGGTTGCGGATCACGGTGCCGACCGGCTTCGCGTTGCCCTGCTCATCGAGAAAATAGCGCGCCATCTCGGGCGACTTCGCCAGGAACTTGTCCTGCGAGACTTGCGTGTACAGCCGGTTCGAGACCGGGAAGCCGTTCTCGCACAACTGAATGGCCGGCTCGAAGAGCGTCGCCCACGGAAGGCGGCCATGCTGCCGCCACGCCAGTTCGAGCACGCGCAGCGCGCCCGGCGTGCCCACGGAGCGGCCGCCGATCTGCGCCTCGCTGAATTCCATCGGCTTGCCGTCGGGACGCAGAAAGAGGCGCCCGGTGGCGCCGGCGGGCGCGGTTTCGCGGCCGTCATAGGACTGCACCCGCTTGCCGTCCCAGTACATGATGAAAGCGCCGCCGCCGATGCCCGTCGCCTGCGGTTCGACCAGCGTGAGCACGGCCTGCATCGCGATGGCTGCATCGATCGCGGAACCGCCGCGCCGGAGCATGCGCCGCCCGGCCTCGCTCGCGAGCGGATTGGCCGCGGCGGCCATATGACGTTGCGCGTACACCGTCGACATGCCGCGCCGGTATCCGGACGACACTTCGGGCGCGGGCGGCAGCGCGGCAGCGGGTGGCGCGCTGGCGGGCGTTGCGCTGGCCGGTGCGGCTGGAGGCGCGGCGGACTCGGTGACTTGCGGTGAGGTCCCGCATGCGCCCGTCAGCGCGGCCAGACCGAGGATCAGCAGCGCGCGCCGGGTGAGCGGCGCGCGCGGCCGAACGGTGAGTTGAGGTGACCGGTCCATGCTTGCTCCTTTTGCACTGCCTAGGATTAGCCAATTCATGGCGCGACCGTTCACGAGCCGCGCCAGCTTCCAAAGATAGTAGGTTCTTTCAATTTTGAAAGTCCCGTTTGAGGGCCATGCGAAGCGAGAATCGCCTATTCCATCGCTCGAATGGAACGCTTCACTCATTGAATGACTACTCGATAACATTGGCAAAACGAACGATCGCTTCCATGGAACAAAGGTGGCGATATCGCAACGCGTCACTATACTTTTTAGAGGGCGGCCTCAAATCTGAAGTGCAACACCTGTTTCGTATAAGGTGTTGCGATGCACGAAAGAACTCAGTATCAACAG
>NZ_FCOA02000022.1 GCF_001544875.2 Caballeronia hypogeia | reverse complement strand
ACGAAATGCAGAAGCGCGACGCGAAGAAGGGCCTCGCTTCGCTGTGCATCGGCGGCGGCATGGGCGTGGCGCTGGCGCTCGAGCGTCCGTAAGTCGAGACGTCACGCAACAGATCAGTATCAAGCAGTACACACCGGCGCCGCGTGCATGCGGCCCGACGCGACATCAAACCAATATAAGCGTCGAGACGACAGCGCGCGCCGGTGGCAATCCGAGCTTCATTAACCTGAGAGAAAGTACGAGGAGTATCAGCATGACTAAGCGAATCGCAGTGGTGACGGGTGGCATGGGCGGCCTGGGCGAAGCCATCAGCATCAAGTTGAACGACGCCGGTTACGCGGTCGTCGTGACGCATTCGCCGGGCAACGAGAAAGTGAGCGCATGGCTCGCGGACATGGACCGCAAGGGCTACAACTTCCGCGCCTACGCCGTCGATGTCGCCGACTACGACTCCGCTCAGCACTGCGTGGCGAAGATCCAGGCCGAAGTCGGCCCGATCGATATCCTCGTGAACAACGCCGGCATCACGCAGGACACGACTTTCAAGAAGATGACCAAGGTGAATTGGGACGCCGTGCTGCGCACCAACCTCGACTCGGTCTTCAACATGACCAAGCCGGTGTGCGAAGAGATGGTCTCGCGCGGCTGGGGCCGCATCATCAACATCTCGTCGGTGAACGGCTCGAAGGGGCAGATCGGCCAGACGAACTACGCCGCGGCGAAGGCTGGCATGCACGGTTTCACGAAGTCGCTCGCGCTCGAAGTCGCGAAGAAGGGCGTGACCGTCAACACGATCTCGCCGGGCTATCTGGCGACCAAGATGGTGACCGCGATTCCGCAGGAGATTCTCGACACGAAGATTCTTCCGCAGATTCCGGCCGGCCGTCTCGGCAAGCCCGAGGAAGTCGCCGCGCTCGTCACGTTCCTGTGCTCGGAAGACGCGGGCTTCGTGACCGGCTCGAACATCGCGATCAACGGCGGCCAGCACATGAGCTGATGCTGGCGGGCGGCGCGTAGCTTCGCGCCGCGTTTCGCCCGGGTGTCGCGCGATAGCCATCGATGCGCGCGACACCGATGTCGCAATCGAACGCTTCTCTCATCCGAATCACCCGCTCCCCGTTCAAGCGTGCCCCATGAACAACTTCGGCGCAGTCGCCCACCTTTATAGCGTCCGTCATCTGGACTCGGCGATCGAGCATCTCGAACAAGTGCTGAGCCTCGAAGGCGCGAATTCGCTCTTTTCGAAGACTTACTGGCGCGGCCGCGTCGTGCAGGCGCTTTCGACGCCGGGTCTCGCGCCGTGTCAGCATTCGCGCCTGCAACGCCTGCTGGAGCGCATCGCACAGTCTTGAGCAGGAACGAAGGAACAGTCGGCCGCAGACCCGGTCAACCTTGAGAAGGCGTGCGACATTGTTCGCGTGGCCGCTTGCACCGGACCCGATCGCACAGTCGCCTTTCCTCTGATCTGTGAAGAAAATCGCGGACGCTTGTACCATTCGGGCCGTATCTCAATATTGACGGCCGACAAGTATGTCCGATTTCCTACGATCATTGATCTCGATGCGATGCGCGCCTGGCGCGATCGCACTCTCGCTGCTGCTTGCCGCATGCGGCACGACCAACGGCGTCACCGCCGGCGCGCAACCGAACACTTACACGGTGACCGGCAAGGCGACGGGCACACGCATGTCGTGGGTGACCGCGCGCAACGCCGCGATGGACGCGGCCAGCGACTATTGCAAGCAACGTTCGGAACGCGTCGCGATCAGGTCGGAGGCGACGAGCGGCGTGCGCAGCCTCGAAGAACAGACCTCGACGGTGTCCTTCAGTTGCCTTCCGCAAAACGACGCGCGCGGCTGAGCTCCTAGCCCATACCTCGGCACGGCAGCTTACTGACTCGCGCCCGTGCCGATCCCCGCCTTCTTCTGCGCGTTCTGCACGTCCTGCGGATAGCTGTTGTCATCACGCTTCGCCGGGTCGTAGCCTGCGTCTTCCAGCTTCTTCAACTCGGCGTTCTTTTTCGCGCGCGCCTGTTTGCGCGCGGCTTTCTTCTCTGCCTTGGTCGTCGGTGCGGCTTGGGTCGGCGCGCTCGCCGCCGCTCCCGCGCTGTTCTGCGCGCTCGCGAGCGGCGCGACCGATAGAGCAAAACCAGCCGCGATCAGCGAAACGACGAGTGTCTTGCCAGCCATTGCTTTCATATTGTCTCCGGATCGGTTGAATGTAAGGCGCCACTCCTCCTAGCACTTCCGATGCCCGCCGTGCGACCCGACGTCGCATCGCCCGAACGGTTATGATGCGCAGCGGCGTAAATGTAGAACAAAAATCACAACCATCGAGACTGTCGCGGTATCGCGGGCTGCATCTGGACCTTCGCCCGGCGCGCGACGCTCACGTCTTTTCGGAGCTGTCTATGCCCTTGCGGTCCGGTGTCGACGAGGCCAGCTTTCGTCGCATTCTCTTTCGCAACATCGCGCTGCCGCTCGGAACCGGCGTCGTCACGGCGGTCGCGTTCGTCGCGCTCGTGCTGTATCTGCTGGCGGGCATCAACTGGGTCGAGCATTCGGAGCGCGTGATCGGCAACGCGCAGGAGATCGGGCGGCTGGTCAGCGAGAAGGAAAGCGCGATCCGCGGCTATCTGATCACCGGCGACGACGCCTTTCTCGCGCCGTTCGAAACTTCGAAGCCGAAGCTCGACGCCGATATCGACACGCTCGCCGACCTCGTCTCCGATAACGCGCCTCAAGTGGATCGCCTGATCCGCATTCGCTCGCTCCAGACGCAGTGGGACAAGGTGGCCGACGGCCTGATCGACGCGCGCCGCCACGCTCAGGATGCGGCCGCGCTCGTGCGCGCGGGTCGCGGGTCGGCCTTGCGCGCGGAGACGGAGCGCGAGCTTGCGGCGTTTCTCAACATCGAGCAGACCTTGCGGCTGCAGCGCGTCGAGTCGGCGAAGCAGTTGACGACCATCACGGTCACGGTGTTCCTGATCCTGAGTCTCGCGCTTTCTGTGATTCTCGCAGTATTCGGCAGACGCGAGCTGATGCAGCTTTCGGGCGCCTATGGCGCGGCGATCGGAGAGCAGGAGCGGCAGACGCAGGTGCTGCAGGAGCAGGCGTGGCTGCGCGACGGACAGACGCAGCTTGCCGAACGCGTGATTGGCCGGCAATCGCTGGAGAAGCTGTGCCAGACGATCCTCGATTTCCTCGCGGATTATCTGAAGGTGTCGATGGCCGCGTTCTACGTGCGCGAACCCGACGGCGCGTTGAAACGCACCGCGAGCTTCGGTTTCAATCCGGACAGCGCGCCGCTTCCGGAATCGCTTGCGGGCGTGAGAAGCCTCGTCGGACAAGCGGTGCACTCGCGCAAGCTGATGAGCGTGCGCGACGTGCCGGCGAACTACTGGAAGGTGACATCGGCGCTCGGCGCGAGCGCGCCGGCGAGCCTCGTGATCCTGCCGGTCGAGAACGAAGGCCAGGCGAACGGCGCGATAGAACTCGGCGCGATGCACACGCTGACCGAACGCGACCAGCAGTTTCTGAAGACGATCGCGGGCAATATCGGCGATTTCATCGAGGCGGCGCAGTATCGCGAGCGCCTGCAGCGCGTGCTCGAAGAGACGCAGCAGCTGAACGAAGAACTGCAGATGCAGCAGGAAGAACTGCGTACGACCAACGAGGAACTCGAGCAGCAGACCACGGCGCTTTCGCAGGCGCAGGCGTATCTCGCGAACCAGAAGTCGGAACTGGAGCAGACCAACGATCAGCTTGCGGAACAGGCGCGCGTGCTCGATGAGCGCAACGTCGCGCTCAACGCCGCGCAAGGCGAACTCGAAGCGCGCGCCGAAGCGCTGCAGCGCGCGAGCCGCTACAAGTCGGAGTTTCTGGCAAACATGTCGCACGAGTTGCGCACGCCGCTCAACAGCTCGCTGATCCTCGCGAAGCTGCTCTCCGAAAACAAACACGGCAATCTGTCGGCCGATCAGATCAAGTACGCGCAGACCATCTATTCCGCGGGCAACGATCTGCTCAACCTCATCAACGACATTCTCGATCTTTCGAAGGTCGAAGCGGGCAAGCTCGATCTGCATATCGAGGACGTGCCCGTGCAGCGGATCATGGATTCGCTTGCGCGCACCTTCGAGCCGCTCGCGCGCCAGAAGAAGCTCAGGCTCGAGCTCAGAAACGAGATCGATGAATATCCGACGCTCACGACCGACTTCCGCCGTCTCGAACAGATTCTGAAGAACCTGCTGTCGAACGCGATAAAGTTCACGGATACGGGCGCGGTTTCGCTCGTGCTCAGGAGCGCGGGCGAGCGCAGCGTGCAGTTCGTCGTCACGGATACGGGTATCGGCATTGCGCCGGATCAGCTCGACGCGATCTTCGAAGCCTTCCAGCAAGCGGACGGCACCACGAGCCGCCACTACGGCGGCACCGGCCTGGGTTTGTCGATTTCTCGCAGCCTCGCGCATCTGCTCGGCGGTTCAGTCGCGGTGCGCAGCGCGCAAGGCTCGGGCAGCACGTTCACGCTGACGATGCCGCTCACGCACGGCGCGCTCGCGGCGCCGGACGTCGAGGTGCACGCGCCCGAGCCCGTCGCGGTCATCGAAGAGACGCCGGTGGAAGCCATCGAGGTCACGCACGTGATCGACGACGATCGCGCCGAAGTCACGCCGGGCCGCCGTCTCGTGCTCGTGGTCGAAGACGAGCCGGGCTTCGCGCAAGTTCTGTTCGATCTCGCGCACGAACTGGGCTACGGCTGCATCGTGAGCGGCACGGCGGGCGAGGCGCTGCGGCTCGCGCAGGAACGCGCACCGAACGCAATCCTGCTCGACATCGGCCTGCCGGACCGTTCGGGTCTCGTGTTGCTGCAGGAACTGAAGGCGAATCCAAAGACGCGGCATGTTCCGGTGCATGTGGTGTCGGCGTCGGACAGGAGCGAGGCGGCGCTGCATCTCGGCGCGATCGGCTACGCGGTGAAGCCGACCACGCGCGAGCAGTTGATGACCATCTTCCAGCGCCTCGAGGAAAAAAGCAGCCAGAAGATCAAGCGCGTGCTGCTGGTGGAAGACGACGCGCGTCAGCGGCAGAGCATTGTCGAGCTGATCAGCGATGCGGATGTCGACATCACGCCGGTGGAGTACGGCCGCGACGCGCTCGAACTGCTGAAGACGACGATCTTCGACTGCATGATCATCGACCTGAAGCTGCCCGACATGCAGGGCGGCGACCTGCTGCGCCAGATGGCCGCGACCGATTCCTACGCGTTTCCGCCGGTGATCGTCTACACCGGCCGCCACCTGACGCACGACGAGGAGGCGGAACTGATGCGCTATTCGCAGTCGATCATCATCAAGGGCGCGCGTTCGCCGGAGCGTCTGCTGGATGAAGTCACGCTATTCCTGCACAAGGTCGAAAGCGATCTTTCCGCCGACCGTCAGGCGATGCTGCATGTGTCGCGCTCCCGCGATCGCGTGCTCGACGGCCGCCGCGTGCTGCTGGTCGATGATGACATTCGCAATATCTTCTCGCTGTCGAGCGCGCTGGAGCATCAGGGGCTGAAGGTGGACATCGGCCGCAACGGCTTCGAGGCGATCGAGGCGCTGGAGAAGAATCCGGACATCGACATTGTCTTGATGGACGTGATGATGCCCGGCATGGACGGACTGGAAGCGACGCGGCGCATCCGCGAGGACGCGCGCTTTCGGAAGCTGCCGGTCGTCGCGATCACCGCGAAGGCGATGAAGGACGACCAGGAGCAATGTCTCGCGGCGGGCGCGAGCGATTATCTGGCAAAGCCGATCGACATCGACCGGCTTTACTCGTTGCTGCGCGTGTGGATGCCGAGGCGCGTTTAAATATTCAAGGCGCGCTTGTCCACCGCGAGCGCCGCCTCCCGCATCACTTCCGACAGCGACGGATGCGGATGGCAAATGCGCCCGATGTCCTCGCTCGCCGCCTTGAACTCCATCGCGACCACGGCTTCCGCGATCAGATCCGACGCGTTCGCCGAGATGATGTGCACGCCGAGAATTTCGTCGGTGTTCGCATCGGCGATGATCTTGATGAATCCGTCCGTCTCGCCGATGCCCATCGCTCGGCCGTTGGCGAGCATCGGAAACTGGCCGGCCTTGATCGCGCGGCCTTCGGCCTTCAGCGCCTGCTCCGTCTGACCGACCCACGCGATTTCCGGATGCGTGTAGATCACCCACGGAATGCAGTTGTAGTCGATATGCGGCTTCTGCCCGTCGATGATTTCCGCCACCAGCACGCCTTCGTCCTCGGCCTTGTGCGCGAGCATCGGGCCGCGCACGACATCGCCGATCGCGTAGACGTTCGGGACTTTCGTCGCGCAGTGACCATCGACGGGAATGAAGCCGCGCTCATCGACCGACAAGCCGATGGAGTCGAGCCCCAGATCGTCCGTGTTCGGCACGCGGCCGATGGAGACGATCAGCCGATCCGCCTCCAGCGTCTGCGCGTTGCCGTCCTTGTCCTTGTAGGAAATGGAGACGCTCGAATCGGCCGTCTTCACGCCGTCGATCTTCACGCCGAGATGAATCGTCAGCCCCTGCTTCTTGAAGAGCTTCGCGGCTTCCTTCTGCAGCGCGGCATCGGTCGTGCCGAGGAATTCAGGTAACGCTTCGAGAATCGTCACTTCCGCGCCGAGCCTGCGCCACACCGAGCCGAGCTCCAGCCCGATCACGCCCGCGCCGATCACGGCGAGCTTCTTCGGCACGTCGGTGAAGGCGAGCGCGCCTTCGTTGTCGGAGACGATTCGGTTGTCCACCGGCACGTTCGGCAGATGCCGCGCCTTCGAACCCGTCGCGATGATCACGTGTTGCGCGGTATGGCTTTCGGTCTTGCCGTCGCCGCTCACGTCGATCCTGAAGTTGCCGCCGTCCTTGCCGGCGAGCTTGCCGTGTCCCTTCAGCCAGGTGATCTTGTTCTTGCGGAACAGGAATTCGACGCCGCCCGTGATCTTCTCGACGATCGCTTCCTTGCGCTTGACCATCTTGTCGACGTCGACAGAAAGGTTGTCCATGTTGATGCCGTACTCGGCGAAATGGAGCTGCGCGTTCTCGAATTTCTCCGACGACGCGAGCAGCGCCTTCGACGGAATACAGCCGACGTTCAGGCACGTGCCGCCGAGTTTCGGCTTGCCAGCCGGATTGATCCACTCCTCGACGCACGCAACCTTGCGGCCGAGCTGCGCGGCGCGGATCGCGGCGATGTAACCGCCTGGCCCGGAACCGATGACGATGACGTCGTAATCGGCTTTCGCGCCCGCGGCGGCCTGGGGTGCGGGAGCGGGAGCCGGAGCCGGAGCCGCGGCGGGCTTTTCAGACGCGGGCGCGGGCGCGGGAGAAGGCGCCGCCGCCGAAGCCTTCGCTTCCGTATCGATGATCGCGATCACTTCGTCGGCGTGCACGATGTCGCCCGCGTTTTTTACCACTTCCACGAGCGCGCCGGCCGAGGGCGCGGGCACTTCGAGCACGACCTTGTCCGTTTCCAGTTCGATGAGGATTTCGTCTTGCGCCACGGCGTCGCCCGCCTTCTTCTTCCACGGCAACATCGTCGCTTCGGTGACGGATTCGGAAAGCTGCGGAACCTTGACTTCAATCCTGGCCATTCAGATTCTCCTTGTGGGCGATTTTTCGCGATCTGGAAACGTTTCGGCGTGGCTCGCCTTCTGGACGCCGCCCTTGTCTGGCGGGCCCGGCGCGCGGAAGTCACAGGATACGCTCTGTGCGCAGCGCGCGCGCGTGAGCGGTCCTTGCGGCGGTCCTGTTTTTGCCGTCGCTATATTCGATGGTATATTTCGAACGAACCGCCCAGCCTATCGAGCACGAGGTGATCATGCAGACTCCGCCGTTTCAACTCGCGCGCACGCACGCCCATGGGCATCGCGACGCCTGCTGCCAGCCGACTGAAGCCGACTTGCGCAGCGCCCGCCGCCGCGCGCGGCTCGCGGAACTGGATGCGAACCTGCATTGCTCGATCATCGGCACGTGTCTTTCGACGAGCGAGTTGCGCCGCCTCGTGCCGAAGTTCACCGATCTCGACCGGCATCATGCGAGCGATCTCGACATTCATCACGCGGCGGTGGAACTGGCGATCGCGGGCGGCGCGGGCGCGAAGGCGCTGAACAAGGCGCTCGACGAACGTTATGCCGGCGCGATCCGCCGCTTCGACGCGGCGCACGATCCGCGCGCGCTGCTCGATCTGTGGAACGACGCGCTCAAATCCGGCGACATTCCGCCCGCCTACTGGGCGGTGATGTCGCATCCGCACGCGAACATCGAAGTGCGTCAGTCGGCGTTCGGCGAGCTGCATATGCTGTCGCATCTCGTGGGCGCGGCGAATCGCGCGGATATTCGTCGGCTGGTCGCGCTCGAGGGCGAGAATCAGGAGCTCAGGGAGAAGATCGAGCGGCAGCAGGCGCGTCTGCTCGAACTGAGCGCGGAGCGGGATGCGTCGCTTAGAGCGTCCAGCGAGAATGCGTCGCGGCTTGCGGCCATCGTCGGGCGCAAGCCTGATTTGACGACCGCCGAACTCGAAGCCGAAGTCGGGCGTCTGCGCGACAAGGTCGAGGACGGCGAGCGGCGTCTCGCGCTGCACACGAGCCGTCGCGAAGCCGCGGAGCAGCGCGCGCAGCAGGACGACGAGCACGCGCGCGCGTTGCGCAGCAAGCTGGGCGAAGCGCAGGCGCTGCTGAAGGTCGTGCAGGCCGAATGCGCGGCGCTGGAGCGCGCGACGCTCGAAGCCGTCGATGAACCCGGTGCGCGCCGGCGCGGCGTGGAATGGGTGAGCGGCAAGCGCATCGTGTACGTCGGCGGGCGGCCGAATTCCAATGCGGTGTTGAAGTCGATGGTGGCGGCGGCGGGCGGTGAGCTGACGGTTCACGACGGCGGCATCGAGGATCGCAAGGGGCTGCTCGCGGCCGCGCTGCCGAACGCGGATGTCGTGCTGTTTCCGGTCGACTGCATCGATCACGATTCGATGAACATGCTCAAGCGCGTCTGCGAGCGGCATGGCGTGGAGTACTCGCCGCTGCGCACCGCGAGCGTCGCGAGTTTCGTGGAGTTCATCGCGCGGCTGACCGCGGGCACGCAGCACACGCCCGCGAGCGCGCCGCCGCGTTCCGCGTTCTGCCTACGGCACGGCTAGGGTTTCAGCAGGTCGGTAAGCGATGCGATCTGCTGCGCGCAAGCCGCTTCGGCCTGATGCTCGACCTCGCGATAAAGCCGGACGATGCTCTCGCCGACCGGGGTCAGCACGCAGCCGCCGCCGCTTTGTCCGCCTTGCTCGGAAATGGTCGCGGGAGATTTGAGCGAGCGGTTCAGCTCATCGATGAGCAACCACGCGCGCCGATAAGACATGTCGAGACTGCGCGCCGCCGCCGAAATCGAGCCGTGCTTGCGCACCGCTTCCAGCAGCGACACCTTGCCCGGACCGAGCGCGATGGTTTCGCCTTTGGTGATGCGCATGCGGAATCGCACTTCGGCCGGCTGGTTCGCCGGGGCCGTCTGGTCGGTGTCTTCCTTCGTTTTCAGGGTAGTCGCCATGCCCGAGAGGATACACGATGGACATCGGACGGACGTTCGATGCAGCGGGCGAGGGTGTTATCGGTTTTCCTGATAGCACAAACCAAAATCCTCGCAACCCGGACATCCGGGCGCGCAAGTCGGCGCGACGCCCCGCGCCCGCGCGACTTCCTGCGCGAGAAACTTCTTCCAGCGCAGGTTCGCCGTATTGCGCGCGACGAGATCGGGATAGTGACGGTCGAGCATCGTCGTGACGTCGTCGCGTCCGTCGAGGCCGAGATCGCGCCAGAGATGATCGGGCCGCAGGCTGGCGGCCGAGATGATGGTCGCGAGGCAATGCGCGTCCGCGCGATCTTTCGTCCGGTCATGCCACATCAGGAGGCCGTGCAGGTCGCGCACGAATGTCCAGTGCGGCGACGAACGCATCGCGCCCGGCGGACGATCGACCGTCGCGCCGGGAAAATGCCGCCCGATCAGCGCGGCGAGCGCGTCGCCGTCGAGACCGAGCAAAAGCAGATCGTCCGCTTCGACCCGCGCGCCGACGAGCCGCGCGAACAGCACGGTATCGGGCGCATCGGCGTCTATGGAATGGGCGAGCAGCGCCCGCGCGGCGGCGTTCATCGACGGATCATCGATGCGACTGGCCGAGCACGTGCGCGTCGACGCGCACGAGGCGCTTCATGTGACGCGGCGCGTGCACCGTGTCCGCGCCCGACACCAGCACCGGCAGGCCATCCGCGATGCTCAACTCGCGATCCGCGCATTCGTACGCGACGATCGCCTGCGCGCCGATCGGCGTATTGAACAGCTCGTGCCACGAAAACGTGACGGCGTAGCCGTCGTGCGCGTGCGCGAGAAACACGGTGCGCTTGAAATCCGTGTTGTCGGGACGGCGCACGCCCGCGGCGTCGAGCAGCACGCGCAGGTGAACGCCGCGATAACTTCCCATCGGACGGATATAGCGCCCCGTCGAAAAACACACCAGATCGAACGGCTCGATGCTCACGCGCGCGAATTCGCGCAATGCGGCAACATCGAGCGTCAGCGGCCGCTGCACGGCGCCGCCTATCTCGACGACAGGTCCGTCGGACGTGGCTGGGCGGGAGGAATTCGGGAGCGCAAGTTCCATGGCGATAGGCGTCGATACGCGTGAAAGCGGATGTGGGCTTGGCCTTGAGCGGCGTTATGTCTGCGACTATATTACGAGGTCCGGCGCGATGCCATGTTTTCAGGGGCATGTCGGGCATGTTCGTCGGCTTATCGGCGGGAGTCGGACTGGAGAAATCGCATGAAGCGACGGGCGACGGCAGCACTTGCAATGACAATGTTCCTCGCGGCCTGCGGCTCCCTCGCGCCGGTCACGACCGCCCGGAACGTGCCGTTCGCGGGCGCGCCGAACGGCGTCGCGGTGCGCGATGCGGACGGCGCGATATTCGTCACCGACGACAAAGCGAACGCTATCGTGATGAGTTCGCAGATCGGCAGCGAAGATGCGCCCGCGTTCTCGCTCTACGCGCGCCTTCCGGGGGCTGAGGGCGAACGCACCGGTTTGAGCCAGATCGCGTTCGCGCCGAACGGGCACCTGCTGGTCGAGCGTTTCGGCTTTGGTAAGGCCAGCGCCGTGTTCGACGTCGCGCCGAGCGGCCAGGTGGCGCTCGCGTCGGACACGAATGCCGCGCGGCGGCGCCTGGGCTTGCTCGTGCTCGACGGCGGCACGTTCCTGTCGAGCTGGTTCGTGAAGGAAGGCGATGCGCCCGCCTCAGGCGGCGTGAGCATCATCACGCGCGGCACGACGCCCCGTCAGGCGGTCGAGCACGATATCGTCACGGGTCTGAGCAAACCGGTCGGCCTCGCGATCGCTGGCGACATGCTCTATATCAGCGATCAAACCGCGAACCGCATCTACAAGGTGGATTTGCAGTCGGCGCGCGCGGCGAGCGCGCCCGTGCCAGCGAGCGATGTGTTCGCCACCGTCGATGCGCCCGACCTGATGGCTGCGTCACCGAACGGCACGCTCTATACGAAATGCGGCGCGCACGCGGTGTGCAGCTTCTCGAAGCGCGGCCGTCCGACGGTGATCGCGAGCGATCTGAAGGCGCCGCGCGGCGTCGCCGTGGATGTCGCGAGAAAGCGGCTGATCGTGGTCGACCGCGCAAGCGCGCCGGACCAGCCGGGCGCGCTGCGGGTGCTGCCGATCAAATAACGACGTTCAAATAACGCCGATCAACGCGGCGACGACCAGCCCTTGTAGTTGGCGACGTTCTCGCGCGTGACCAGCGTGGACGGCAGGAGAATCGTCGTGCTGCTCGGCTTCTTGCCATTCATCAGATCGTAGCCGACGCTCACCGCCTGCTGCGCCATCGCCCACGGGTCCTGACTCGCGGATGCCTGCACCATCGTGTCGCTCTTGAGCGCGGTCTCGATATCCGGCGCGCCATCCACCGACGTGATCACGATGTTGCTCCGGTGCAGTTGCCTCGCCGCCAGATCCGTGCCGATGGCCTGCGGATCGTTGATCGCGAACACGCCGTCGAGTTTCGGGAAGCGCGTGAGATAGCCCTGCATCGCGTTCATGCCGCCTTCGCGCGAGCCTTTCGCATCCTGGTCGTCGGAGAGAATCTTGATGCCGGGATTCTTCGCGAGCACGTTCTTGCAGCCTTTCACGCGATCGATCACCGCCGACACCTGCGGCCCGTTTTCGATCACCACGTTGCCCTTGCCGTTGAGCTTCTTCGCGAGGAAATCGCAGGAGATTTCGCCTGCCTGCACGTTATTGGTCTGCACGGTCGCGTCCGCGCCCGCCGCCGCCACGTCCACCGCGACCACGACGATGCCCGCCTTCTGCGCCTTCTTCACCGCCGGCTCGATCGCCTTCGGATCGACGGCGTTCAGCAGGATCATGTCGACGTGCGCCGAGATGAAGTTGTCGATCTGCGTGAACTGCTTGTTCATGTCGTAATCCGACGAAACCGCCGTCACCTTGACGTTCGGATTGATCGTCTTCGCCTTGGCTTCCGCCCCTTTCGCGATCGTCACGAAGTACGGATTGCCGAGCGAGCCGACCGTGATGCCGACGGACTTCAGTTGCTTGTCGGCGGCTTGCGCCGAAGGCAATGCCGCGCAAAAACCGAGAGCGAGTGCGACGCTGGCGAAAAGCTTGTTGTGCTTGCGCATGTTGTTGTCTCCAATTGGTCCTTTTTTCGAGGGCGGGCGCACGCGGACCCGAATGCGCCCGGACAAGCGGAAATCAGGTGCGAGCCGAGCCGCGCTGACGGTAGCGGTCGAGCGCCACCGCGCCGATGATCACGAGGCCCTTGATGATGTACTGCCAGATATCCGAGACGCCGAGCAGCACGAGGCCGTTCGAGAGCACCGCGATGATGAGCGCGCCCACCAGCGTGCCGACGATCGAACCCACGCCGCCGACGAAGCTCGTGCCGCCGAGAATCACGGCCGCGATGGCGTCGAGTTCATACGACTGGCCGAGCTGCAGACCGTTCGCGGCATAGAGGCGCGCCGCCGACATCACCGCGCCGAGACCCGCGAGCAGACCCGAGATCGCGTAGACGAAGAGCTCGATGCCCCACACCTTGATACCCGACAGACGCGCCGCTTCCGGATTGCCGCCGACCGAGTAGATGCGCAGACCAAGAACCGTGCGGCGCAGGATGAACCACGACACGATCACGACGAGCAGCGCGATGATCACGAGCCAGGGCACGCCGAACAGCGTGTCGTTGCCGATGAACGCGAACGACAGTTGCGGATTGAAGATCGTCGTGTCGTGGCCGATGAGGCGCGCGATGCCGCGCACCGCGGTCAGCGATCCGAGCGTCACGATGAACGGCGGCAGCTTGAGCAGGGCGATCAGCAGACCGTTGATCACGCCGAAGCCGAGGCCGACCGCGAGCGCCGCCGGAATGCCGAGCCATCCCCAGCCCGGAATGTTCGATGCGAGCAGCGCGGTCACCGCGCCCGCTGACAGAATCGAGCCCACCGAAAGGTCGATGCCGCCCGTCAGGATCACGAAGGTCATGCCCGCCGCGAGCACGATGTTGATCGACGCCTGCTGCGTGACGATCGACAGATTCTGCAAGCTGAAGAAACCGTCCGTGCCGACACCGAAGCCGATGCACAGCAGAATCAGGATCGGCAGCATGCCGGCCGTGCGCATCAGAACCTGCATGCGTTCGCGATGCTCGATGCGGTTCTGCCGTTGCGATACGCTTTCCGCCTTCGCAACCGGCGCGCTGTCGTGGTGTTTCGTCGTGTTAGCCATGTCTCTCTCCAGTTTCCTGATGCTTGCTTAAGCCGCCTGATCGAGCGCGACCTTCGAGCCCGTCGCCAGTTCGATGATTCCTTCCTGCGAAATCGGCTTGCCGGAATGGCCGCCGAGCTCGCCCGCAATTTCGCCTTCGCGCATCACGAGCACGCGATCCGCCACGCCGATCACTTCCGGCAGCTCGCTCGAGATGACGATCACGCCGACGCCCGAGCGCGCCAGATCGTTGATGATTCGATAAATCTCCGACTTGGCTCCGATGTCCACGCCGCGCGTCGGCTCGTCGAGGATCAGCACTTCCGGTTTGGTTTCGAGCAGGCGCGACAGCAGCACTTTCTGCTGATTGCCGCCCGACAGCGCGCCCACGTTCACGCGCATGTTCGGCACGCGAATGGTCAGCGCGGCGATCGCGTCCTTGGCGCGCGTGTTGCCGCGCGGCAGGTCCATCACGCCCATCTTGGCGTCGCGCCCGGCGATCGTGATGTTGATGTTGTCGCGCACGCTCATGTCGAGGAACAGGCCCTGTCCCTTGCGGTCTTCGGTCAGATAGACGAGGCCCGCGTCGATCGCGTCGCGCGGTGTGCGCAGCTTCACCGGCTTGCCGTGCATCGACACTTCGCCGCGCGTCTTTTCTTCCGCGCCGAAGATCAGGCGCGCGAGTTCCGTGCGGCCCGCGCCGACCAGGCCCGCGATGCCGAGCACTTCGCCCGCGTGCAGATCGAGGCTGCAGCCGCGCACGCGGTTGTTGTCGGCGATATCGCGCACGGAAAGCACGACGTTGCCCGGATCATAGGCGGCGTGCTCCTTTTTATAGAAGCCCGAGATGTCGCGGCCGACCATCATCTTCACGAGACTTTCCGCGGAGAGTTCGTCGCGCATCAGCGTGCCGACATACGAGCCGTCGCGCAGCACGGAAACGCGGTCCGACAACTCGTAGATTTCCGCCATCCGGTGACTGATGTAGATGATCGCGATGCCTTCCGCGCGCAACTGGCGCACGAGTTCGAACAGGCGGTCGGTTTCGCGCGACGAGAGCGGCGTGGTCGGCTCGTCCATCACGAGGATCCGCGCATGCGCATGCACGGCGCGGGCGATTTCGACGAGTTGCCGTTCCGCGATCGACAGATCGCCGACCAGCGTATGCGGCTTGAAATTCGCGCCGAGACGCTTGAGCACGTCTTCGCAGCCGCGCTCCATGCCGGCGCGGTCGACCAGCCTGCCGCGCCGCAGCTCGCGGCCCGCGTAGATGTTCTCGGCCACCGAAAGGTTCGGCGCGAGGCTCAGTTCCTGATAGATCACCGCGACGCCGAGCGCGCGCGCGGCCAGCGGCCCGTCGATGGTCACGGTCTTGCCGTCGATGAGAATCTCGCCGCCGGCATCGGCCTGATACGCGCCCGAGAGAATCTTCATCAACGTGGATTTCCCCGCGCCGTTTTCGCCCATCAGCGAATGCACTTCGCCGGGATAGACGGACAGGCGCACGTCGTTGAGCGCGCGCACGCCGGGAAACGTCTTGCTGATGCCGCGCATTTCCAGCAGCGGCGGTCGGGTCGAAGCAGAGTCATGCGGCATGGTTCACCTCTTGCGGTTTTGCCCCCGCGTGGCGAAGTCCTGCCACGCGCGGTGAAAAGTTGAAGAACATCGGCAGGGTGGCGGCGCCGATCGCACCCGCATCCGGGCCAAAGGTGCCGCGCACGAGCGTGGGCGTGCCGCGCGCTTCGGGCGCGTTGGCGGCGAGCGTGGTGGACAGACGTTTGACGAGCTTGTCGAGCAGGCCGCCGTCGATATCGGCGTCGATCACGACCATCGGCACGTCGAGCACGCAGAGGGTCGCGCGCAGGGCGGGCGCGAGCGCCTCGATGCAGTCGTCGATCCATTCGTCGACCGCGGGCAAACGGCGCTCGATGCACGACTGCAAATCGATGCGGTTGTCCGCCGCCGCGCCGCTGTAGTGCAGATGCCGCACGAGCGCGTTCAGCGACGCGCGCGACAGCAGGATGTCCCAGGGGCCGGAGGGCTGCGGCGCGGACGGCAGGCGGCTCGGCGGCACCGGAATCACACCGATGTCGCCGGCGTTGCCCGACGCGCCGCGCAGACAGTCGCCGTTGATCGCGATCCCACCGCCGATGGCGGAGCCGAGAAACAGATAGACGAAATCGTCGCAACTGCGGCCGTGGCCATAGAACAGTTCGGCGGTCGCGGCGGCGTTGCCGTCGTTTTCGCTGAAGACCGGCAGGGACAGCGCGCGGCCGAGTTCATCGGCGAAATCGGTTTCGTCCCAGGCGCGAAAGCGTTCCGCCGGCAAACCGAGTTCGCGCAGCCAGCTCCCCAGATTGAATGGCTGGGCGATGCCGATGCCCGTCAGCCGGTCGCGTTCCGTCGCGGAAAGCATGCCGAGCATGCGCTCCACGTCGCGCTGCACGATCTTCAGCACCTCGGACGGATGCGGCAGCACGCCATCGAGCGCGCTGCGGGCAAGCACGTCGCCGGCGAAATTCACCAGCACCGTCTCGATGCCCGTGCGATCCAGCCGCACGCCGATGCCGAACGCGCCACGCGGATCGAGCCGGATCAGCGACGCGGGCTGGCCGCGCTGGCCTTCCAGCCGACGCCCGGTGTATTCGATCAGGCCCGCATTTTCCAGGGATTCGACGATGCTGCCGACCGCCGTGCTCGTCAGATTCGCGTGACGCGCGAGATCCGCCTTCGACGCCGGCTCGGCGCGCCGCAGCGCCTGCAGCAGCAGACGCTCGTTGTACCGGCGCACGTTCGCGGAGTTGCTTCCTCTGCCGCTGGGGGATTTCACGCGCTGTCTCCGAAGATCGGCCATCGCTCTTTCGAACTGCCTGGCCATTAATTAAATCAAGTTGATTTATTTAAGAACGACGGCGCATCGAAGTAAAGGAGGGAAATCCCGGAGGCGGTTTTTAAGCGTCTTTTGAGTTTTTTGATCGCCCGCGTGCCGCCCGGCAGTCGCAAGTCACGGACCCGGATCGCTTTCACACTAGGCGATGCAATCAGCAGTGCCAAGAAGCGCGCGCATGCTTACGCAAGGCCTTCGGCCGGGCGCGCGCGGTGAAGAGCGCCGGGCAGAGCGTTGTGCTATCGTCGGCGACACTTTTCGACACTTCGCGCGACGCTCCCGGCGCCGCCTTCTCCCATGTTTTCGATCTCCCAGGGCACGCACGCCAGCAAGGCGGCCCAGTACGACGACTTGCTTCAGCAAACCCGCGCGCTCATTGCGGACGAGACGGATTTCATCGCCAATTGCGCGAATTTTTCGTCGCTCGTCTATCACACGCTGCCCGAGCTGAACTGGGCCGGCTTCTATCTCTTCGACGGCACGGAGCTCGTCGTCGGGCCGTTTCAGGGCAAGCCCGCGTGCGTGCGCATCGCGCTGGGACGCGGCGTGTGCGGCACCGCCGCGCAAGAGCGGCGCACGCAGGTCGTGCCGGACGTCCATGCGTTTCCGGGACACATCGCCTGCGATTCGGCGTCGCGCTCCGAGATCGTCGTGCCGTTGATCGCGAGCGACGGCGCGCTGATCGGCGTGTGGGACGTCGACAGCCCCGTGCCGAACCGCTTCGACGACGAAGACGCGCTCGGCATGGAAGCGCTGTGCACGGCATTCGTCGCGCTGACGCGGAGCAAGCTATGAATGCCGATGCGACGGAAAACGGTGTTGTCACGATCGCGAGCGCGCAAGGCGCCGGCGCGACCGCCGACAAGCTCGAAGCCCTGATCCGCGCGCGCGGGCTGATGCTGTTCGCGCGCATCGACTTTTCCGGCGACGCGGCGCGCGCCGGCCTTGCCATGCCGCCGAGCCAGTTGCTCGTGTTCGGCAATCCGCAAGCCGGCACGCCGTTGATGCAGGCCGTGCCGACTGCCGCGCTCGATCTGCCGCTCAAGGTCCTGGCGTGGGAAGACGCCGACGGCCGCGCGTGGCTTTCGTATAACGCGACCGAGTACGTGCGCGCGCGTCACGGACTCGACGCCGACCTGATGAAGCCCGTCAGCGGCGTGGCTGCGCTGGCGGAAGCCGCGGCGGGCTGAAGTCAAAGCCTTACGCGCCGGTGGACCGTGTCCGGCGGCCGGGCGCGTGCGCTTACAATGAGAAGTTTCCCCTTGTCTCAAAAGCCATGACGAGCCTTGCCCGCCGCCGCCTGCTTGCCGCGTGCGCCATCAGCGTATGCGGTATCGCGCGCCTGCGCGACGCGCGGGCGGCGTCATCGGATGGCAAGGCGACCGTCGCGCTCGTGATGAAGTCGCTGAACGATCCGTTCGTCGTGTCGATGATCGAGGGCGCGCGCAATTATCAGCGGCATTACACATCCCAGCTCGATCTCACGACGCACGGCACACTCACCGATAACGACGTGGCCGGACAGATCAGCATCGTCGAGACGCTGATCGAGGCGAAGACGAACGCGATCGTCATCGCGCCAGCCGATTCGAAGGCGCTCTTGCCCGTGGCGGCGAAGGCGATCGCGGCGGGCATCATCGTGATCGCGATCGACAATCCATTCGACGAGAACGCGCAGGAACAGGCGAAAGTGTTCATCCCGTTCGTGGGTCCGGACAGCCGGCGCGGGGCCAAACTCGTCGGCGGATATCTCGCGTCGAAGCTCAAGGCGGGCGATGAGGTCGGCATCATCGAAGGGCCGGCGAACGACCGCAATTCGCAGCAACGCACGGTCGGCTTCAGGGAAGCGATGAGCGCGGCGGGCATGCGCGTGGCCGACACGGACGGCGGCGAGTGGACTGCGGCGAGCGGCAAGGCGAGCGCGCTGCAGATGCTCTACGCGCACCCGGACATCCGCGGGCTGATGTGCGCGAACGACAACATAGCGATGGGCGCGATCGACGCGATCCGCATTGCCGGCAAGAAAGGTCGCGTGCAGGTGACGGGCTACAACAACATCGACGCGGTGCAGCCGATGCTCGAAGACGGCCGCCTGCTCGCAACCGTCGAGCAGTTCGGCGCGCGGCAGGCGGTGTTTGGCGTGGATGTCGCGGTGAAGGCGCTGCTGGAGAGACGGCGACAGCGGGATTTGTCGCCGTACATGGAGACGCCGGTTCAGCTCGTGACGAAGGCGCAGGCGAAGGGGTTCCGGTTCGGGGCGTCGTGAAACGCGCGGAAGTCCGTTACTGCGCCGCCGCGCTCATCAACCCCCGCGCCGCGAGACTCTGATACAGCGCGCGCACGCCGAACGTCCACGGCTCGATTTCCGTCGACAGCCGCACCGTATTCACCAGCGCGCCGAGGCTCGGCGTGGAAATCGTCACCACATCGCCCAGATGATGCGTGAAGCCGCCGCCTGGCGTGTCGCGATCCTTGATCGGCGAGAACATCGTGCCCAGGAACAGCACGAAGCCGTCCGGATACTGGTGATGCGCGCCATGCGTCTGCGTGACGAGATCCGCCGGATCGCGGCTGATCTCGCTCATGTGACTCACGCCTTCGAGCACGAAGCCGTCGTCCGCGCCTTCGATGCGCAGCGACAGGCTCGTGCCGCGAACCGTATCCAGCGTGAAGCGTTCATCGAACAGACGCACGAACGGACCGATCGCGCACGACGCGTTGTTGTCCTTCGCCTTGCCGAGGAGCAGCGCGCTGCGCCCTTCGATGTCGCGCAGGTTCACGTCGTTGCCGAGCGTCGCGCCGACGATTTCGCCACGCGCGTTCACCGCCAGCACGATCTCCGGCTCCGGGTTGTTCCACTGCGAAGTCGGATACAGGCCGACGTCCGCGCCGAAGCCCACCGACGACATCGGCTGCGATTTCGAGAACACCTCCGCATCCGGCCCGATGCCCACCTCCATGTATTGCGACCACGCGCCGCGACGCTCGAGTTCGGCCTTCAGCTTCATCGCCGCGTCCGAGCCGGGCTTGATCTTCGAGAGATCCGCGCCGATCAGCTTGTTGATCGTGTCGCGCACTTCCTGTGCCTTGCTCGCGTCGCCGCCCGCCTGCTCCTCGATCACGCGCTCCAGCAGGCTCACCGCGAACGTCACGCCGCACGCTTTCACCGCCTGCACGTCGCAGGGCGCGAGCAGGCGCGGGGCGAGGGCGGTGGCGTCGAGCGTCGCTTGCAGCAAGTCCTGCACGTTGCCGAGATGCTCGCCTTCTGCGTTGCGCGCGATATCGAGCGCATCGGTCCGATCGAAGAGATCGGCGGTGGTCGGGGCGGCGCGGGTGATGTCGAACACTTCGCCTTTGCGGACCGCCACGACGGCGGGACCGTTGACGGGTGCGGGGCGCCAGACGCGGCCGATCAGCACGGCGTCCGCGAAATCTTCGGGCAGGCAGGAGGAGACGTTGACGGTTTGCATGAAGTCGAGAGAGTCCGAAGGCAGGCGAAAAGGGAAAGCCGATCGTAGCCCGCGTCCCCGGCAGTGTCCATCGGGTTGATTATTTATCCAACCTGTTGGAATATCGCCCAATGGAAAAATTCTACGACGTCCCCGCGCTGCGCCGCGCGAGCGACATTCTCGAAGCGCTCGCCGCCGCCGCGAAGCCGGTGCGCGCAGCGGCGCTCGCCGAAGCGACCGGCCTGTCGCGCAGCACGCTCTATCTGATGCTCGAAACGCTCGCGCGCATGCAGTGGATCGAAAAACGCGACGACGGCTACATGATCGGTGTCGGACTTTTCGAGCTGGGCAACGCCTACGTGCGGCACGACAAGCTGCAGGCGGCGTTTAGGGAAGGCGCGGGCGCGTTCATCAACAAGCACAACGAGGTCGTGCAGCTTGCGGTGCTCGATGGCGTGCAGGTCGTGTACATCGCGCGGGAGGACGCGCATCGGCCGGTGCGGCTCGTGTCGGATCTGGGCTCGCGTCTGCCCGCGCATTGCTGCGCGCTCGGCAAGGCGCTGCTCGCCTCATTCTCCGACGAAGCCGTGATCGAGCGCCTGCCCGAGCGTCTCGAAGCGGTGACGCCGCGCACCATTACGCGGCGCGCGGGTCTGCTGCGCGAGCTCGCCGCCATTCGCACGAGCGGACTGGCGCTCGAGCGGGAGGAAGTGACCGAGGGGCTCGCGTGTTTCGCGGCTTATGTCGGGATGACGCCGGCGGGGAAGCGCGTCGCGGTGTCGACGAGCGTTCCCGTCGGCCGGCTCGATCCGAAGCGCGAAAAGCAGATTTCGATCGGCATCGTCCAGCTCGCGGCTCACTTGCGCGGCGCGCTCTGACGATGCGACGGGCGCGGTTCCGCGCCCCCCAGCGACGCGGCGAAGCGCGCTTCGATCGTTTCCATTTCCTTTTCGGCGTACGGCGGCGCGGGCGCGTGCGCGGCGATCAGCACGTCGCAGCGCGCATGCAGGCAGACCACGTCGCGCAGGCGCGACTCGCCATGTCGCCAGCCGGTGTCCGCTTCGCCGCCGAGCACGATCAGATCCGCGCCCGCCGCCTGCGCTTCCTTCGCGATCAGCTCGCCGACGCTGGTGCCGTCGAGCGGCTGCGTCACGCTGCGCGCGACGCCATCGATGCCCGCGCTATCGATCAGCCGCGACGCATAACGGACGACCGCGCGCGCGTGATCGTCGATCACGTCGAGTGTTTCGCCGCGGTTGCTATCGGCCGTGATGATTGCCCACCAAGGCGCCTGATCGACGATATGCAGCGCCGTCAGACGCGCGTTGCACTGGCGCGCGCGTGAGATGGCCGTGCTCAGGGCGCTTTCGCTGAGGCTCGTGCCCACGGCGACGAAAATGTGCTTGTACATGATGTCTCTCCGGTTCGTATCGCTCAGACCGGATCATCGGCGCGCAAAGTTAGGCGCGAATGAGCGCAGCTTTTACAAAGCGGCTTAATTAGCGCATCGCCGGACTTCAAAGCGAACAATTAGCGTTTTCGTGCCAGCCGGCACGCGCGTTCGGTTTGCGCGGCGCCGTAGCCGCGGGGGAACAGCGCTTGCTGATCGTGAGCGCTCGAAATGCCTTCTGCCCGGCGTTCGTCCGGGACTTCATCCCAAAGTGAGCGGCGATGTCAGACCGAGACGATTCCGACAATCAGGACGAAAAGCGCGACGACGAGCCCGCGTCCGGGCATGACGATAAAGACGCGAAAGACGCTGACAAAAGCGCAGGCGAAGGCGGCAAACAGCGCAAAAAGCCCGGCAAGAAGCCGCTGATCATTCTCGGCATCGTGGTCGTGGTGCTTGCGATCGGCGCCTTCGTGTGGTGGTTCATGACGCGCAATCAGGAAAGCACTGACGACGCCTACACGGATGGCGACGCCGTCACGATCGCGCCGAAGGTATCGGGCTATGTCGTGACGATGAACATCGACGACAACCGCTTCGTCCACCAGGGCGATCTGCTCATCAAAATCGATCCGCGCGATTATCAGGCGCAACTCGATCAGGCAAGCGCGCAACTCGGCCTCGCGCAGGCGCAACTGCATGCGGCCCAGACGCAGCTCGAAGTCGCGCGCGTTCGGTATCCCGCGCAACTCGCGGAGGCTCAGGCGCAGGAACTCACCGCGCGCGCGAATCTCGCCCAGGCGAGCGCGGCGTACGAACGGCAGCGTTCGGTCGATATCCGCGCGACCTCGCAACAGAACATCGACACCGCGACCGCGCAGCAAAAGAGCGCGCAGGCGAACGTCGCGCAGGCGCGCGCGCAGGTGCGCACCGCGAGCCTCGTGCCGCAGCAGATCGCGCAGGTGGTGGCGAACGTCGAGGAACGGCGGCAGCAGGTGCGCCAGGCGCAAGCCCAAGTCGAAGCCGCGCAACTGAATCTCTCGTACACGGAACTGCGCGCCCCCGCCGACGGCTGGATCACGCGGCGCAACGTGCAATACGGCTCGTTCCTGCAGGCAGGCACGACGATCCTTTCGCTGGTGACGACACGCGTGTGGATCACGGCGAACTTCAAGGAATCGCAACTCGGGCGCATGCAGCCGGGCGACAAGGTCGATATCGAAATCGACGCCTATCCCGGCATGAAGCTGCACGGTCACGTGGACAGCGTGCAGCTCGGCAGCGGCTCGCGCTTCTCCGCGTTCCCCGCCGAAAACGCAACCGGCAACTTCGTGAAGATCGTGCAGCGCGTGCCGGTGAAGATTCTCATCGACGATGGGTTGAAGCCGGAGACATCGCTGCCGCTCGGGCTCTCCGTCGAGCCGACCGTGATGCTCAGGCACTGACGCCATGAGCGATACCCAGGCAGAACACGACCACAGCGGCTGGAAGCCCAGCTCGAATCCGTGGCTGATCGCCGTGGTCGTGACGCTCGCGGCGTTCATGGAAGTGCTCGATACGACCATCGTGAACGTCGCGCTGCCGCACATCGCCGGCACCATGTCCGCGAGCTACGACGAAGCGACCTGGACGCTCACGTCGTATCTCGTCGCGAACGGCATCGTGCTGCCGCTGTCCGCGTATTTCTCGAAGATACTCGGGCGCAAGCGCTACTTTCTCATCTGCATTGCGGCGTTCACGGTCTGCTCGTTCATGTGCGGCATCGCGTCGAATCTCGGGCAGCTCATCGTGTTTCGCATTCTGCAGGGATTCTTCGGCGGCGGATTGCAGCCGAGCCAGCAGTCGATCATTCTCGATACTTTCCCGTCCGAACAGCGCGGCCGCGCGTTCTCGATATCCGCGGTCGCGATCGTGGTCGCGCCGGTGCTCGGGCCGACGCTCGGCGGCTGGATCACCGACAACTTCACCTGGCGCTGGGTCTTTCTGATAAACGTGCCGGTCGGCGTTCTGACGACCATCGCGGTGATGCAGTTCGTCGAAGATCCGCCGTGGGAGAAGAAGCAGGACGCGAAGAAGGTGGGCATCGACGTGGTCGGCATCAGCCTGATCGCGCTCGGGCTCGGCTGCCTGCAAGTGTTCCTCGATCGCGGCGAAGACGACGACTGGTTCTCGTCGAACTTCATCGTGACCTTCGCCGTGCTCGCGGCGGTGGGCATCGTGGGCGCGACCTTCTGGCTCCTGTACGCGAAGAAGCCGGTGGTCGATCTGCGCGTGCTCAAGGACCGCAACTTCGCGCTCGGCTCGGCGGCGATCTTCGGCTTCGCTTCGGTGCTGTACGGAAGCGCCGTGCTGATCCCGCAACTCGCGCAACAGCAGCTCGGCTACACGGCGACGCTCGCGGGACTCGTGCTCTCGCCGGGCGCGATCTGCATCGTGTTCCTGATTCCCGTCGTCAGCAAGCTGATGAACGTGATCCAGACGCGTTTTCTCGTCACGTTCGGCTTCTTTCTGATGGGATGCGCGCTGCTGTATTCGCATCATCTCGTGCCGAACATCGACTATGTGACGTTGACGAAGATGCGCAGCGCGCAGTCCATCAGCATCGGCTTTCTGTTCGTGCCGGTGACGACGCTCGCGTATCTGTCGTTGCCGAAGTCGCTCAACAACGACGCCTCCGCGCTCTTCACGATGTTCCGCAACGTGGCCGGCTCGATCGGCATCTCGCTTTCGACCGCGATGATCCGCGAACGCACGCAGGCGAACATGGCGCACATGGTCGAGCATCTGACGCCGCTGAATCAGCCGTACAACGACACGGTGCATCGCATCGCGCGCACGCTGATGGACACTGGCCAGACCATGACGCAGGCAATGGACGCGGCCACCGGCCAGATGTACAAGACGCTGATATCGCAGGCGACGATCCTCGCCTATCTCGACGTGTTCGCCGCGTGCGCGATCTTCGCGTTCATGTTCATACCGCTCACGTTTTTCTTTTCGCCGGTGAAGGCATCCGGCAAGGCGGGAGGGCATTGAGATGAAGCCGAGACTTTGTGTTTCGATGCTCGCGCTCGCGTTGAGCGCATGCGCGGTCGGCCCGGACTTCACCCCGCCGAAAGCCGACGTTCCCGACGCCTGGAGCGACACGCAACGCGCGCGGAATGCGCCCGGCGATCCGCGCGTGCCGCATGCGGAAACCCCCTCGACCGTGCAGACCGCCGCCGATCCCGATCCGCGCTGGTGGAAGCAGTTCAACGATCCGATGCTCGACTCGCTGATAGAACGCGCGGCCGCGGGCAATCTCGATTTGCAGAGCGCCGTGCTGCGGATCGCGGCGGCGCGCGCGGAGAGTGTGTCGGCGGCGGCGCAAGGCTTGCCGCAGGTCAATGCAAGTGCGAGCGTCATGCGCGAGCAACTCGGCCTGAAGGGCCTGCTCGAATCGCAAGGCGTGTACGACAAGCTGAACGGATTCGGCGCGAACGGCGCGCAGATCCGTCAGGGCATCGATTCGGCGACGGGGCCGGTCACGCTCTATCAGGACGGCTTCGATGCGTCGTGGGAACTCGATCTCTTCGGCCGCGTGCGACGCTCGGTGGAATCGGCGAACGCGCAGACGCAGGCAGAAATCGAAAGCCGCAACGATGCGCTGGTTTCGCTCGAATCCGAAGTCGCGCGCACCTATGCGCAATTGCGCGGCGCGCAGGCGATCAAGCAGATCACGCTCGCCGAAATCGACGCCGAGGAGCAGATTCTCGATCTCACGCGCGAGCAGGCGCGCGTCGGCCTGACGAGCCAGCAGGACGTGCAGAGCGCGAGCGCGCAGGTCGGATCGTTGCAGGCGCAACTCCCGTCGCTCGATGCGCAGATCGCGCAGGCGATGAACGGCCTCGCCGTGCTCATCGGCAGTCCGCCCGGCACGCTGGATGCGGAGCTGTCCGACCCGAGCGCCCTGCCACCCGTGCCGCCGACGGTGCCGGTCGGCTTGCCATCGACCCTCGCGCGCCGGCGCCCCGACATCCGCCGGGCCGAGGCGCAACTGCACGCCGCAACCGCGGAAGTGGGCGTGGCGGTGGCGCAGTTGTATCCGGATATCTCACTAACTGGGCAAGTCGGTACGCGGGCCACCAAGGCGCGTTATCTCGCGCACTGGTCGAGCCTGTTCTGGTCGGTGGGGCCGAGCATTTCGCTGCCGATCTTCGAGGGCGGGGCGTTGCGCGCGAACGTGCGTGTGGCGAAGGCTCAGGCTGGCCAGGCGGCGTTGCAGTATCGTCGGACGGTGTTGAACGCGTTGCAGGAAGTGGATAACGCGCTGGTGTCGTATCGCACCGAGCAGGACCGGCGCGCCGCGCTCGAACGCACGGTCGAGGCGAACCGCGTCAGTCTGCAACTCGCCACCGACAGCTATCGCAAGGGCATCACGCCGTTCGTCACCGTGCTCGACGCCGAACGCCAGCTCGCGCAGACACGCGAGCAGCTCGCGCAATCGACCGTCAACGTAACGACGAATCTGATCGCCGTATACAAATCCCTCGGCGGCGGCTGGGAAGAGGACGCGGCCGCGACGGCGCGGAATTAAGGACGGCGTTTCTTCCAGTCGTAATCGGCTGGCGGATCGGCCACGCCTGGCTTGCCGACCGAATGCGGGTTTTCACTGCATAGCGTGACGAAGCCGATGTCCTCGCCATCGGCCTGACGCCGACGCAGCTCCTCCGCGAAGCGCAGCGCGTCGGCGAGCGCGTTCGCATCGAAGCGTTTGCAGGAGGCGGTGCCTTCGGCGTAAGGGTTGCCGCCAAGCCAATATACGACGAACATCGACTAGCCTCTTGTTTGGGGTGCACGCACGACACGGCTGGTGCAAAAGCTGCACGGCGCTCGTACGGCTGCGTGCCGCGACGGCCACGGGTATTCCCGAAGTGTAACGTCGGCGGCCCGCGCCGCGCTTGATGCCGAACGACCGGGCCTTCCGGCGGAACGATCGTTGCTGTCATCTCCGTCCATTCCGAGGCAAACAAGATGCAACGACACGACCGTGTTTCTTCGCAAGCGCTCTGGCAGATTCCGCTACCCGCGACGCGCCATGACGAGCCGCGCGTGCTGATCGCCGATGATGATATGGAGGCGACGCGCGCCATCAGCCTTGCGCTCGAGGACGCCGAGTTCACCGTGCGCGCGGTGCACACCGGACTCGACGCGGTGACGCTCGCGCGCAAGTGGCGCCCGGGCGTGGTGCTGCTCGATCTGATGATGCCGCTCGGCGACGGCTGGGAAGCGGCCGAGGCGATCCGCGCGATCGATCTTTCCACGCTGCTGATCGCGCACACGAGCCGCACCGATCCCGAAGACATGACGCGCGCGCAGCGCACCGGCTTCAACGGGTACTTCGTCAAGCCGACGGAAATCGAAGGCATGATCGCGGTAATCAGGGATTATTTCTCGAAGCAGGACGGCGAGAGTGCGACGGCTCGCTTGCGCAGCTAGGCCTCAAGCGGCGGGACGTTCGGCGTCGTTTTGAGCGTCCGCCTTCAGCATGTCTTGCCAGTACCGGCAGTAGCCGTCCCAGAAGGGCATCTGCGACTGCGCGGATGCGGCCGTCGGCAGCGGATCGGGCAGCATGCGGCGCAACCGGCGGATCTCGCGATGCTTCCATCGCAGCAGCGTGCGGCGGTTTCCGAGCTGCGGCGAGCACAGCTCGTCCATGCTCGCGACGGCGATCGAAAAGCCCTCGGCAGGCCGCGAGGCCATTTTCGTCAGCACTGCCGTCTGCGGACACGGCCCGCTTTCGTGACAGATGATCGCGCCGATTTGCCCAAGGATGTACATGGCCTTTGCCATCGGCCGTTCGTAATGGTGTTGCATGAGGTCTCTCAGAATGTCTCTTATGATTCTTCGCGCAGATGTGCTTGAAACGGCAACGTTCTTGATGTGGGTACGCTGCAGCGTTGCTGATTAATAAGATAACTTATTAAGGTATTTCTGAGATGCTCTTCGACAAAAAGATACGATTCGTTGCGCGCGCGTGTCAATTCTCGTCGATGGAAATGCAAAACGCCCCTGCATGCTCATGCAGGGGCGTTCGGTTTGGCGTCTCGCGCGAGGATCAGCGCTGCTGGGAGTAGTCGAGTGGTTGAGGCATTTCGATGCTCGCCGGCTGGTCAGTTTTCCGATAATGCTCCGCCGCCGCATTCACGCCCCGTTCGTAGTACGACTGCGCGGTGTGCTGCTCCAGCGCTTCTATGCCCGGAAGCTGTTCTTCGACGATCGAATGCATCAGAGCGAGGATGTCGCGCTTCATCGGATCGGGGAAGTGCGAAAACTGCTCGAAGCCACCCGGCGCGGCAACCATGTTGACCAGGGAAGCCAGCAGGCGCGCGCGGCTCTTGCAGTGCTCGCTGATCGGCGTGGAAAGGGAAACGACGGTATTGCCTTGTGCATCGACGGAGATTTGAGGAGCGTTCATTTCGCGCGGACCCGGTTCGGATTGGATGAACGGTATTTAAGTCGAAAGCGCCTAAGAATTCCGTAAGACACATCCTAAGCCCTCCGCGCGCAATGAAAACAGATCGATTCGCCACGCGAAACAATGCCTTGCCCGATCATCCCGACGCGCCCAGCACGTACTGCTCGAACAGCGCGCGCACGCCTTTGTGGGATTCGTCGTTCTCGCAGGTGATGGCGGCGACGGTCCGCTCTCGCGGCGCCACGAAGATGAACTGCTCGCCGTAGCCGGCCGCGAAGAAATAGCGGGGGTCGATCCAGCAGAGATAGCCGTACTTCGCGTCGGCCATTGGCGGGCCGCCTTCGCTTTGCACGGACGTGGCTTCGTCGATGAACCATTCGTCGATGACGCGCGCACCACGCCATGCGCCGCGATCCATCATCAGAATGCCCAGCCTGATCATGTCGCGAGCGCGCAGCATGAGACCCCGACCGCCGAAGGTGTGTCCCGCCTCGTCGCCGATCCATTCGCTCGCGGCAATGTCGAGCGGCGCGAACAGCGTGTCGCGCGCATAACATTCGAGCGTGCGCCCGGTCGCGGATTCCAGCGCGACCGAAAGCAACTGCAACGCGTGCGAGTCGTACTGGAAACGCGCGCCGGGCGGGTGTGCGAAGGGCCGCGATACGATGAAGCGCAACCGGCTGTCTCGCCCGGCGAAGCGCTCGCATGGACCGAGCACGCAGTCGTCGACGACGCTCTGATCCCACTCGAAACCCGAGGTCATGTCGAGCAGATGCCTGAGCGTTATGTGCCGCACGCGCGGGTCGAGGTCCGCAGCTTGCATCTGCGGCACGAGATGATGCGCGGGCGTATCGAGCGGCGGCAGCAGGCGTTCTCGCAACGCCGCACCGACCGCGAGCGCTACGACCGTCTTCGTGACCGAGTTGATGTCCTGCAGGCTCTCTGGCGCGACATCATGCCGATGATGCTCGAACGCGATGGCATCATCGCGCGCGACGACAAAACTGCGCACGCCGCCTTGATCGGCCAGTGCATGACGCAGCGAAGCGAAGTCCTGTTCCTTGAATGACGCCATGGGTGTGTGTGAAATATGAATATTGACAGGATGACGAAGCAAATGTTTCCGATGAATCGCGATGACGTGACCGTTGCGTCCACGTGCACGCCATGCAGAACCGTGTTACATATTGTGTTAGACGTTTAGCAAATCCGGTGCCACTCAAGACGGCAACGTAGCCATACAACGGTTTCAACTCACTTTCAACGAGGCTGAATTGCCCGTCCGACGACTCGCGACGCTTTGGCGGCTTGGCCGCGCATTCGTCCGTGAAAGCCATGTGACCCATGCCAGCGACAACGGCGCGTCGATGACGCGCGTGGCGCGCTTTTTCGCGTCGCATGGCGCGCGCGCCGCTCCGCTCGGCGCGGGTGTGCCGGCGTTGTCGCAACTGTCGCGCGTGCTCGAAAACGCGTCGGATGCGCTCGCGAGTCATCCCGCGCTCGCGGAAACCGCGGTGCGCGTCGCGCTGGCCGAACTCGACGGCCTGTTCACGCCCTACGATGCGCCACGCTTTCGGGCCGCCTGCAAAGCCGCGTTTCCCGCCACGCTGGCGTTCGAACTTGCTGAACTCAGCGACACGCCGTTGCGCTCAGGCGTAGCCGAGCAGACGCACCGCGCGCGCATCGGCGATATTCCGGTGCGCATCACATTGCTGCGCGCCGACGCGCGCGCCGAACTCGACGACGATCTCGCGCTTGCGCTCGCGGCGGCGCGCTTCGCGGAACGCCGTTCGCCCAAGGCGCGCGAGATGCACCCGGTGGAATGGGTGCGCCGCGCGCGCGAAAGCGTCGACGCGATGATCGACCTGCGCCAGCGCGCGGCCGATCAGAGCTATCTGCGCTTCCGCTTGCGTGAGGACAAGCGCCTCGCCGTGCCCGAAGTGCTCTGGGACTATTGCAACGACGCCGTGCTGACCACGCGCGAGATCGAAACTGTGGCCCTTTCGGACGCCGCGGGGATCGCGTCATGCGGACTCGATCAGGCCGACGTCGTCGCCACCCTGATCGAGGCGTTCTTCGAGATGGCGCTGGGCGTCGGCCTGTATCACGCGGGGCTCGACGCGGCGGGCGCGCGCGTGAGCGTCGAGGGGCAGACGCGCGGCCAGATCGTGCTCGAAGCCGACAACCCGATGATGATCTTCGCCGCGCACGAGCGAGAGTTTCTCGTTGGCGTGTCGCATGCGCTGATGGAAGGCGATCACAAGGCGGCGGCCCGCGCGCATCTCGAACATGGTCGGCCGGAAACGAACGCGACACACCATGAAGTGCGTGTCGAGGCGACATACCGGCGCGAGGCGGAGCGCTTCGCCTCGCCGCACGCGCGGCGCAACGTCGGCGTTGCTCATCTATTCGGCGCGATCGGCCGCGCGCCCGCCGAGCATATGTTCAGTGAGGCGCACGGGCGCATCGCGTCGCGCGCGGTGATGCTGTCGAGGTCCGCGGAGCGCATCGAGCGCATGGCGCAGGAACTCGCGCCGGGCGTCGATGTGTGGAAGATCGCGCGCAAGGTCGTCTTGCGGCTGGCGGCGGATCAGTTCAGCTTGCGCAATCTGGCGGCACGCTTCGCACACGAGGCGACGCACTGGCCGCATACGCTGCCGCGCCTGCCCGCGCTGATCGCGAAGCGCGCGGCGGCTTCACAGGACACGCACGGCACCGTGTTCCGCTAGCGCGTGCCCGGACACAGGCAATCGGCGATCGCTCGGCACGCTTGCCTGAGCGGTTCGATATACGTCTCCATCGGCGTGGCGCTTTTTCTGAACAGCGGAATGCTGACGCTCACGCAACCGAGCGTCGCGCCGTTCGCGCCGACGATTGCGCTGCCGTAGCAGAAAATCTGCGCCTCGTTTTCCTCGCGGTCTTCCGAGTAGCCGCGTTCGCGGGTGGCGTCGAGTTCGGCGTCGAGCGCGCTTCGGTCGACGATGGTGTTTGGCGTAAAGCGCTCGAACGCGATGTCTTGCAGCAGCGCATCGCGTTCGGCGGATGTCAGCGTCGACAGATAAGCCTTGCCGACGGAGCTCGAATACAGCGTTACGCGCGTGCCGATGCGCGAGGCCATGCGCACGGCATGCGGGCTTTCCAGTTTCTCGATGTACACCATCTCCGCGCCGCTCTTCACCGCCAGATGCACGGTTTCCTGCGTCGCGTCGCGCAAGGTCCGCAAGGCGTCGGTCGCGGCGACGCGCAAGTCCGAGCGTTCCCAGCTCCGGCTCGCGAGCGACATCAGGCGCGGGCCGAGCGCGTAGCAGCCGCCGCGCACGTTCTCGACGACCAGCCCCTCCGCGATCAGCGCGCCGACGATCCGGTACACCGTCGGGCGCGGATAGCCGCTCGCCGCCGCAAGACGCGCAATGGTTGGCGGCTCGGCGGCGTCGGCGATCAGTTGCAGCACCGCCATGAACTTCGAGAAGGCGGCGGTGCCGGTGGCCTTGGCGGCGTCGAGTGCGTGAGTGTCTGAAGGCATGGTGCCCGCATCATGCCACGAGATAGCCGCCATCGACCGGCACGATCGCGCCGGTCATGAACGACGCCGCCGGCGACGCCAGAAACGCCGTGACGCGCGCGACGTCCTCGGGCAGGCCCCAGCGCTTCATCGGCGTGCGTTCGAGGATGGCCTGCGAGCGGCCGTCGTCGTCCTGCAGCGCCTGCGTGAGCGGCGTCGCGATCCAGCCAGGCGCGACCGCGTTCACGCGAATGCCGTCCGTCGCGTAGGCGATCGCCAGCGACTTCGTCAGTTGCGCGACGCCACCCTTGCTCGCGCTGTACGCGGGCACGAGGCCGCCGCCGAAAAACGTCAGCATCGACGCTGTGTTGACGATCGAGCCCTTGGCTTTCGCGAGCAGCGGGCGGGCCGCCGCGCACATGCGCATCGTGCCGTTCAGATTCACGGCGATCACGCGTTCGAAGGTCTCGATGTCGTGCTCGTCGCCGCGCCGGATCATGCCGGCGCAGTTGACGAGCACGTCGAGCGCGTCGAGGCGTTCGTAGAGCGCGCCGACGCTGGCGCTATCGGCGACATCGAGTTCGACGACTTCGATGCCGGGCATATCGGTGCGGGAAAGGCCGGCCGCGATCACGCGCGCGCCGAGCGCCGAGAACTGCTGCGCGATGCCCGCGCCGATGCCCTGCGTGCCGCCCGTCACGACGACGGTCTTGCTCTTGAAGAGATCAGCTTGAAAAGTCATGACGTGGTTTTGAAAATCAGACGACGGGAACGGCTTCGGCCTGCTGCTCGGTATCCTGAATCGGCGAACGCACGACGAACATGTAGACGAGCGCGGCCGCAAACGCGACGCCCGCGCTGATCAGAAACGCGTTGACGAACGAGTGCGTCTTGTCGACCACCAGACCCGTGATGAACGGCGCGAAGGAGCCGCCGAAATAGCCGCCGAAGTTCTGAATGCTGCCGAGAGACGCGACCATGTGGCGCGGTGCCGCGACGGACACGAGCGCCCAGGCCGCGCCACTCGCCATGTTGACGAAGAACATTGCCGCCGAGAGATAGACGATGGCGAGCGTGAGATTCGGCGTGAACGCGGCGGGCACGGTGAACAGCGCGCCGCCGATGAGACCCGAGCAGATCGGCCACTTGCGGCTGCGTATCGGGGCCATGCCGCGCGCCATCAGGCCATCGGCGATGAAGCCAGACGAGAGCATGCCGAGCGTGCCGGCGAGATACGGAATCGTGACGACCCAGCCGGTCTTCGCGATGGTCAGATGACGTTCGTGTTCGAGATACGCGGGCAGCCACGTGAGATAGAGCCAGACCATATAGATCACGCCCATGAAGCCGAAAATCATGCCCCAGGTCGTCGCCTTGCCGAACAGGCCGCGCCACTCCGCGAACGTCATGCTGCGTTCGGCGCGCTGCGCCGGTTCGCCTTCGGTCAGATGCGCGAGTTCGTGGGATTCGAGCTTCACGTCGCGGCGATTGCGATAGACGATGTACCAGCCGATCGACACCGCAATGCCGAGCGCGCCCATGATGACGAACATGTTGCGCCAGCCGAAAGAAAGCAGGAGCACGGTGAGAATGGGCGGCGCGAGCGCGGGCCCGATCGTCGACGAGGTAACGAAGATGCCCGTCGGCTTGCCGCGTTCGCGTTGCGCGAACCATTCGGAGACGACCTTCGCGCCCGCCGGAAACTGCGGCGCCTCGCCGATGCCGAGCGCAATGCGCGCCGCGAGAAACTGGTGCAGGTTCGTCACGAGGCCGCCGAACAACTGCGCCACCGACCACACGAACATGCCCAGACCGAGCATCACGCGCGCGCCGAAACGATCCAGCATCGCGCCGACGGGCAACTGCGAAAACGCGTACGCGAACGAGAACGCGGAGAGCAGCAGGCCCATCTGCGAGGCGGAGAGGCCGAGTTCCTGCGTGACCGAATGATTCGCAATCGACAAGGTGCTGCGGTCGAGGTAGTTCACGATGCCCGCAAGCATCAGAAACGTGATCGCGACGACCTGAATGCGCTTCAGGCGCGGTGATTTTTCCAGCATGGTGTCTCCTCCGGATGCTCTTTTGAGTCTGATAGAGGTTGAGTTGGGCGTGTTTAGCGGATTTAGCGGATGAACTGGTCGACGAAGTCAGCGCCGAGTCCGACCGCCTCGTAATGCTTGCGGCACATATCCACCTTGGTGAAAACGTCTTCGTAACCGGTGTAGTTGCCGTAGGGGTCGCAATAGAACATCACGCCGTTCACCTGGAAGTACGTGATCATTTCTTCGACGTCTTCCGGCACGTAGAGGGTGTGCGTTTCGCCGGGCGGCTCGAACACGTAACTGCCCTCGGTCGCTTCCCAGTCGTGCTCCAGATAGCGCCAGCGGCCCTTCAGCACCATGCCGTGCACGGCCTGCGGATGCCGGTGACGCGACAGCACACCGGACTTGCGCACGCGCAGAAGATTCATCCAGTAGCCGGTCGAGACGTTCAGGCACAGCGGGCGAAACCACACGTTCTCGGCTTGCGGAACCCACTCGCGTTCGTCAGTGGGAATCGCGCTTCCGATGACGATCTCTTTTTGCGCTTCTTTCGGGAAGGGAAGTTGATACGGCGTCATGGCGTCCGCCGCCGGTTTGGGCGCGCTCATTGCGTCTCCTTGTCCAGATTGTGGATTTTGAAATCAAATTATGGACAGATGGTGTGCTTCGCGACGGCGATTGTCAAGATTCTTTAGCAGACGGCGAATTCGTGCAGTGGGCCTGCAAAACGTTCAGGCGAAAAAAAACGGGCCCGCTCGCGCGGACCCGTTTCTCATCGGTCGATGAAGGTCGAGGATTATCTCGCCATCATCAGCATGTGCACGTTATGCATGACCCAGACCGTGCCGACGATCAGGATCAGCGACATGAGAATGGTGTATGCGAACGACATGGCATGCCAGCGTTGTCCCTTCGACGCGTTCACGTGCAGGAAGAACACCACATGCACGATGACCTGCACCGCGGCCAGCACCGCAAGCGCGACGAGCGCGCTTTCGCCCTTGAACGCGCCCGAGGTCACAGCCCAGAACGAAGACACGGTGAGCACGACGGCCAGCACGAAGCCGATGAGATAACCACGCACGGTGACGTGCGGGAAATCGCTTGATTCGGTATGCGTATGTGCCATCAGACGACGCTCCCAAGATAGACGAACGAAAACACGCAGATCCAGACGATGTCGAGGAAGTGCCAGAAGAGGCTCAGGCAGGCGAGGCGGCGCATGTCGCGCTCGCTCATTTGCGGACTGCGCATGATCTGCACCGCCAGCACGACCAGCCAGATCATGCCGATCGAAACGTGCAGACCGTGCGTGCCGACCAGCGTGAAGAACGCCGACCAGAACGCGCTGCGTTGCGGACCCGCGCCTTCGGCGATCAGATGCGCGAACTCATACATTTCGAGCCACAGAAAGCCCGCGCCTAGCAGGAACGTGACGAACAGCCACGCGAGCACGCCGCCCTTCTTCTTGCGCAGTGCCGAAATCATCGCGAGGCCGAAGGTCAGGCTGCTCATCAGGAGCAGGCCGGTTTCGTACGCGACATCGGTCAGATTGAACAGATCCTTGCCCGTGGGACCGCCGGCCGTCTGCATCGCGAACATCGCGAAGGTCGCGAACAGCGACGCGAACAGCACGCAGTCGGTCATCAGGTAGGCCCAGAAGCCGAACACCGAATGCGACTGATGCTCGTGCTCCTGGTCATGCGCGTGTTGCGCGGAGAGTGTCGATTGCGACATTTACATTGCCTCCAGTTCGAGTTCGCGTTCCGTGCCGGCCTTTGCAGGCGTCTTCGGCGGACGGTTGCGCTCTTCGTTCGCAGTGACGGACGAGGCCGGGATGATGAAGCCCGCGTTGTCGCGGAAGCTGTAGCCGATCGCGGTCGCGACGATACCCACGAGACCCGCGATGGCCAGCCACCAGATATGCCAGATCGCGGCGAAACCGAACGCCAGGGCGAACAGGCCGATCGCGAGACCCGCGCTCGTGTTCGACGGCATGTGGATGTCGCGATACGGACGTGCATCGATGCGGCCGGTTTCCTTCACGTCGGCGAAGTCGTCGAGTGCGCGCACTGCCGGAATCTTCGCGAAGTTGTAGACCGGCGGCGGCGAGCTCATCGTCCATTCGAGCGTGCGGCCATCCCACGGATCGCCCGTGACATCGCGATAAGCCGGCTGATTGCGGCGCAGGATGCTGACCACGATCTGCAGGACCTGGAACACCACGCCCAGCGCGATGATGCCCACGCCGATTGCCGCGACCGTGAAGTACGGTTGCCATGCCGGGTTGTCGTAGTGATTCAGGCGGCGCGTCGCGCCCATGAAGCCGAGGATGTAGATCGGCACGAAGGCCACGAAGAAGCCCACGAACCAGCACCAGAATGCCTTCTTGCCGAGTTTCTCATCCAGCTTGAAACCGAACACCTTCGGCCACCAGTACGACACGCCCGCGAAGTAGCCGAACACCACGCCGCCGATGATCGCGTTATGGAAGTGCGCGATCAGGAACAGCGAGTTGTGCAGCACGAAGTCCGCGCCGGGAATGGCGAGCATCACGCCGGTCATGCCGCCGAGCGTAAAGGTGATGATGAAGCCGATGGTCCACATGACCTGCGAGGTCATTTCCACGCGGCCTCGATACATCGTGAAAATCCAGTTGAAGATTTTCACGCCGGTCGGGATGGAGATGATCATCGTCATAATGCCGAAGAAGGCATTGACGTTCGCGCCCGAACCCATCGTGAAGAAGTGGTGCAGCCACACGAGGAACGAGAGCACCATGATGCAGCACGTCGCCCAGACCATCGTCTTGTAGCCAAACAGCGGCTTCTTCGAGAACGTCGAGACCACTTCCGAGTAGATGCCGAACGCGGGCAGAACCAGGATATAGACCTCGGGGTGACCCCAGGCCCAGATCAGGTTCAGATAGACCATCGGGTTGCCGCCGCCGTCGTTCGTGAAAAAGTGCATGCCGAGGTAACGGTCCGCGGCCAGCAGCGCGAGCGCCACGGTCAGGATCGGAAACGTCGCCATGATCAGCACGTTCGAGCAGAACGCGGTCCACGTGAACACCGGCATCTTCATCCACGTCATGCCTGGCGCGCGCATCTTCACGATGGTCACGAAGAAGTTCACGGCGGTCAGCAGCGTGCCGACACCGGACAACTGCAAGGCCCAGATGTAGTAATCGACGCCGACGCCCGGACTGAACTGCGTCTCGGAGAGCGGCGGATACGCGAGCCAGCCCGTAGCCGAGAACTCGCCCACGAACAGCGACAGGTTGATCAGGATCGCGGCCACGGCCGTCATCCAGAACGACAGCGAGTTGATGAACGGGAAGGCCACGTCACGCGCGCCGATCTGCAGGGGCACGATGAGGTTGAAAAACGCGACCAGCAGCGCCATGGCCATGAAGAAAATCATGATGGTGCCGTGCGCCGTGAAGATCTGATCGTAGTGATGCGGCGGCAGATAGCCGGGCGAATCGAGCGCGATGGCCTGCTGGATGCGCATCATGACGGCGTCGGCGAAGCCGCGCACCAGCATGAGCCCGGCGACGACGAGATACATGACGCCGATGCGCTTGTGATCGACCGACGTCAGATACTCGCGCCAGAGCCAGCCCCATTTGCCGAGTTTGGTGATGAGAGCGGCCGTACCGAGCGCTGCGATCGCCATGAAGACGGTCGCCCCCATGATGATGGGTTCGTGGTACGGGATCGCCTCGAGCGTTAGTTTGCCGAACATGGCTTACCCCTTGGTTACACAGTTTTCGCCATTCACATCGAAACGGCCGTTGTTGTACTTGGCGACGATGTTCTTGAACAGCTTCGGATCGACGGTCGAGAAATAGCGCACCGCGACCTTCTCGCTCGGGCGCGCGACGCCGGCATAGACGTCCATGCTCAATGCTTCGGGTGCTGTTTTGACTTTCTTGAGCCATGCATCGAACTCGGCAGGCGACATGGCGAGCGCGCGGAACTTCATGTCGGAGAAGCCGGCGCCGCTGTAGTTGGCGGAAATGCCCGCGTAGTCGCCGGCGTGATCGGCTTGAAGATGAAGGCGCGTCTGCATGCCGGCCATCGCGTAGATCTGGCTGCCGAGTTGCGGGATGAAGAACGAGTTCATCACCGAATCCGACGTGATGCGGAAGTTCACCGGCGTGCCTACCGGGAACGCGAGCTGGTTCACGGACGCGACGCCAAGGTCCGGATAGATGAACAGCCACTTCCAGTCGAGCGCGACGACTTCGACATTGATCGGCTTGACGTTCGATTCGATCGGCTTGTACGGATCGAGCTCATGTGTGGATTTCCACGTCAGGATGCCGAGATAAAGGATGATGACCGCGGGAATCGCCCAGACCACGACTTCGATGGCCGTGGAGTGCGCCCATTTCGGCGCGTAGGTGGCGTTCTTGTTGGTCGCGCGATAGCGCCATGCGACAAACAGGGTGAGCAGGATCACCGGGACGACGACCAGAAGCATGGCGTAGGTCGCGGTGGCGATCAGCGAGGATTCCGCTGCGCCGATCACGCCTTTCGAGTCCAACACTTCCAGCTTGCAGCCCGAGAGACCGAGACTGGCTATCAACCCCGATAACAATGGCACTGCTAAACGGTGGGTATTTTCATTCATTGCATTCGCTGGTTTCTATGATCGAAGCGTCCCGGGAAGAACGCCGTTGCACGGCTTTGCGCCGCGTCAAGATCATGCCACGCGCGATTTATCGCGATGAGGCGAATGTTTGGAAAATTGTTTCAGATCAAGCTGATGCGACAGGGTGTCGCGGTGAATTCGGGCCTTGGCTTGTAGCGCGAAAGGGCCACGTTGTAGCGCGAAAGGGCCACGAAGTCTACAACGAAGAGGTGAAGTCAAGGGTGTAATAAAGCGTTGATCCGTGCGGCTTGTCCGTTTTAACTACGCCGCTTTGACTAGCGGCATATCGCCGCTGCATCCGCCCGGCGGATAGGCATGTCTCGCGGTGCTCCCTACGCTTGTCGGCAAAGCTACAACGACAAGGAAAGGACGATGAGCGTCGTCAACGCAAGTCTCGAAACCCACGCCCCGACCGGCACGCGCGCATGGCGTGTGCTCGGCGCAAGCACATTCGCATTCACCATCTGCTTCGCCGTCTGGATGGTCTTCGCCATTCTGGGCATTCCACTCAAGAAACAACTCGCCCTCACGGACACGGAATTCGGCCTCATCGCCGCGACACCCGTGCTCACCGGCTCGCTCGCGCGCGTACCGCTCGGCATCTGGACCGACCGCTTCGGCGGACGCATCGTGTTCTTTTGCACGATGGCCGTGACCATCGTGCCGATCTGGCTCATCGGCTACGCCACCGAATTGTGGCAATTCCTCGTGCTCGGCCTGTTCGTCGGCGTTGCCGGCGCGTCGTTTTCGGTCGGCACGCCGTACGTCGCGCGCTGGTTTCCGAAGTCGCGCCAGGGCCTCGCGATGGGCATCTTCGGCGCGGGCAATTCGGGCGCGGCGCTTACCAAGTTCGTCGCGCCGGTGCTGATTCTCGCAGCGGGCACGTGGACCATCGTGCCGAAGGTTTATTCGATCGCGATGCTCGTCACCGCCCTGCTTTTCTGGTTCATGTCGGCGTCGAACCCGGCGCACCGCAGCGGCGGCACGCAAAGCTTCTCCGCCCAGATGGCCGTGCTGAAAGACCGGCGCGTGTTGCGCTACGCGCAGTATTACTCGGTCGTGTTCGGCGGCTATGTGGGTCTCGCGCTGTGGATGCCGCAGTACTACGTCAATCAGTACGGCTTCGGCATCGAACATGCCGCGTTTCTCGCCGCGTGCTTCTCGCTACCGGGCGGCGTGCTGCGCGCGCTCGGCGGCTGGATGTCCGACCGCTTCGGTGCGTATCGCACGACGTGGATCGTCATGTGGGTCGCGCTCGCGTGCTTCTTCCTGTTGAGCTATCCGGTAACGGACTTCGTCGTCCACGCGAAGAACGGTCCGCTCAGTTTTCACCTCTCGATGGGGCCGGTCGCCTACACCGTGCTGATGTTCTTCGTCGGCGTCGCGATGGCGGTCGGCAAGGCGTCGGTGTTCAAGTTCGTGTCGGATGAATTCTCCGAGAACATCGGCGCGGTGTCGGGCGTCGTCGGCCTCGCGGGCGGGCTCGCCGGCTTCCTGCTCCCGATTCTCTTCGGACTGCTCGTCGATCTGACCGGCGTGCGCACCACCTGTTTCATGCTGATGTTCGGTGCGACCGCCGTCAGCCTGATCTGCATGCACTTCACGTTCCAACCTTCCGCGCGCGCGGCGAATCCGCAACGCGCCGTCAACGTCACCAGGCCCTGATCATGTCATCACGTTACCTCCTCACCCGATGGGAGCCCGAGAACACGGACTTCTGGCGGGCCACCGGCGAATCGGTCGCCCGCCGCAACCTGTGGATCTCGATTCCCGCGCTGGCGCTGGCCTTCGCCGTGTGGTCCCTCTGGAGCGTCGCCGTCGTCAATCTCGACCGCGGCGGCTTCCATTTCACGAAGGACCAGTTGTTCTGGCTGACGGCGCTGCCGTCGGTTTCGGGCGCGACGCTGCGCATCTTCTATTCGTTCCTCGTGCCGATCTTCGGCGGACGGCGCTTTACCGCCTTTTCGACCGCGAGCCTGCTGATTCCGGCGCTCGGGCTCGGCTTCGCGCTGCGCGACCCGTCCACGAGCTATTCGACGCTGCTCGTGCTCGCCTTGCTGTGCGGCCTGGGCGGTGCGAATTTCAGCTCGTCGATGGCGAACATCAGTTTCTTCTTTCCGAAGTCGAAGAAAGGCTTCGCGACCGGCATGAACGCGGGCATCGGCAACCTGGGTGTGTCGCTGGTGCAATTCGTCACGCCTCTCGTGATCTCGGCGAGCGTGTTCGGCGCGTTCGCGGGCGAGGGCCAGACCTGGGTGTCTAACGGCGTCGAGCGCGGCATCTGGCTACAGAACGCGGGCTTCGTCTGGGTGCCGTTCATCGTGATCGCGTCGGTCGCGGCGTGGTTTGGCATGAACGACATCGCGGACGCGAAAGCATCGTTTGCCGAGCAGGCGGTCATCTTCAGGCGCAAGCACAACTGGCTGATGTGCCTGCTCTACATCGGCACGTTCGGTTCGTTCATCGGCTTCTCGGCGGGGCTTGCGCTGCTGACGAAGGCGGAGTTTCCGTCGGTCAATCCGACTGCCTACGCGTTCCTCGGCCCCCTCGCGGGCGCGCTCACGCGTCCGATAGGCGGCTGGGTCTCCGACCGGCTGGGCGGCGCGCGCGTCACGCTGTGGACCTTCATCGCGATGATGGCGGCCGTGTTCGGCGTGATGACGTGCCTGCCGCACGAAGGCACGGACGGCAGTTTCGCCGGCTTTCTCGCCATGTTCATCGCGCTGTTCGCGCTGACCGGCATCGGCAACGGCTCGACCTTTCGCATGATCCCGGTGATCTTCCTCACGCAGAAGCAGCGCGAAGCCGAAGGCCAGTCCGACTTCCGCAAAAAGCAGGCGTTTCATGAGGCCGGCAAGGAATCGGCGGCGGTGCTGGGCTTCGCTGGCGCGATCGGCGCGTATGGCGGCTTTTTCATTCCGCGCAGTTTCGGCACATCGATGAGCATGACCGGCTCGCCCAACGCGGCGCTGTGGTGCTTCATCGCGTTTTACGCGCTGTGCGCGGCGGTCACGTGGTTCTGCTACGCGCGCCGCAACGCGGACATGCCGTGCTGAACTAGTCCGAAAGGCGTATGCGCATTAGTCCGCATGGCGCGTATCGGCTGCCCCTTTGGGGAATGGGCGCGTACGCGGCGCGTCCTTACACTCGAATCAACGAATAGATGGCCGCTCGCGGCCGCAAAGCCCGGAGAAACAGATGAGTCACTTTCTGGACCGGTTGAAGTTCATGTCGCGCATCAAGTCCACATTCTCGGATGGACATGGCGCGGTGGTGAATGAAGACCGAAAATGGGAAAACGGCTATCGCAGCCGGTGGCAGCACGACAAGATCGTGCGCTCCACGCATGGCGTCAATTGCACGGGTTCGTGCTCGTGGAAGGTGTATGTCAAGAATGGCCTGATCACTTGGGAAACGCAGCAGACGGACTATCCGCGCACGCGCCCCGACCTGCCTAATCACGAGCCGCGCGGATGCCCGCGTGGCGCGTCGTATAGCTGGTACGTGTACTCTGCGCAGCGCGTGAAGCACCCCATGATTCGCGGGCGGCTCATCGAAATGTGGCGTGAGGCGCGCAAGTCGCTCGACCCTGTCGCGGCGTGGGCCTCGATCTGCGAAGACCCGGTGAAGGCCAAGCGCTATAAGAGCGTGCGTGGCCTGGGCGGTTTCGTGCGCGCGGACTGGGACACGGCGAGCGAGATCATCGCGGCGGCGAATGCCTACACCATCGGGAAGTACGGCCCGGACCGCGTGATCGGCTTTTCGCCCATTCCGGCCATGTCCATGGTTTCCTACGCGGCCGGCGCTCGTTATCTGAGCCTGATCGGTGGCGCGTGCCTGTCGTTCTACGACTGGTATTGCGACCTTCCACCGGCCTCGCCGCAAGTCTGGGGCGAGCAGACCGACGTGCCCGAATCGGCGGACTGGTACAACTCCACCTACCTGATGGTCTGGGGTTCGAACGTGCCGCAGACGCGCACGCCGGACGCGCATTTCTACACTGAAGTGCGCTACAAGGGCACGAAGACCGTCGCGGTGTCGTCGGATTACGGCGAAATGGTGAAGTTCGGCGACATCTGGCTCGCGCCGAAGCAGGGCACCGACGCCGCGCTCGCCATGGCCATGGGCCATGTCGTGCTGAAGGAGTTCCATGCGAGCGGCAAGTCCGCCTATTTCCGCGACTACGTGAAGCGCTATACCGACATGCCGATGCTCGTCGTGCTGCGCGAACACGAAGGCACGCTCGTGCCCGATCACTTCCTGCGCGCGTCGCAACTGAAGAACGATCTCGACGAAGCGAACAATCCGCAGTGGAAGACCCTCGTCATCGACGAGAAAAGCGGCGAGATCGTCGCGCCCAATGGCAGCATCGGATTCCGCTGGGGCGAGGCGAATCATGACGGCGGCGCGAAAGTCGGCCGCTGGAATCTCGAACAGAAGGACGGCGGGTCGGGTCGCGACATCGACCCCCGTCTGTCGCTCGTCGGCAGGCAGGATGAGGTGGTCGAAGTCAGCTTCCCGTACTTCGGTGGTGAGCACGACGCGCTGCTTGCGCGCCGCGTGCCGGTGCGCCGCATCACGCTGGCGGACGGCGCGAGCGCGCTCGTCGCGACCGTGTACGACCTGCAGATGGCGAATTACGGCGTGGATCAGGGTCTCGGCGGCCCGAACGTCGCGTCTTCGTATGACGACGACGTGCCGTACACGCCTGCATGGCAAGAGAAGCACACCACCGTGTCGCGTCATCTGGTGATTCAGGTGGCGCGCGAGTTCGCGGACAACGCGGACCGCACGCAAGGCAAAAGCATGGTGATCGTCGGCGCGGCGCTGAATCACTGGTACCACAACGACATGATCTATCGCGGCATCATCAACTTGTTGATGATGTGCGGCTGCGTGGGCAAGAGCGGCGGTGGCTGGGCGCATTACGTCGGCCAGGAAAAGCTGCGTCCGCAGTTCGGCTGGGCGCCACTGGCGTTCGCGCTCGACTGGTCGCGGCCGCCGCGCCAGATGAACGGCACGTCGTTCTTCTATAACCACACCAGCCAGTGGCGTCACGAAAAAGTCGCGGTCGATGAAATCCTCGGTCCGGGCGCCGACAAGTCGCGCTACGAAAATCTTTCGATGCTCGATCTGAACGCGAAGTCCGAGCGCATGGGCTGGCTGCCGTCGGCGCCGCAGCTCGGCGCGAATCCGCTCGATATCGTCGATGCCGCGAAGCGCGCGGGCCGCGATCCGATCGAGTACACGGTGGAGCAACTGAAGTCGGGTGAGCTGAATTTCGCGTGCGACGACCCGGACAATCCCGCCAACTTCCCGCGCAACATGTTCGTGTGGCGCTCGAACATTCTGGGCAGTTCGGGCAAGGGGCATGAGTACTTCCTGAAGTATTTGCTCGGTACGCAGAACGCACTCTTCGGCGACGAGGCCGACGCGATCAAGCCCGCCGAAGTGAACCTGCGCGAAGCCGCCGAAGGCAAGCTCGATCTGCTGACCGTGCTCGACTTCCGCATGAGCACAACCTGCCTGTATGGCGATATCGTGTTGCCGAGCGCGACCTTCTACGAGAAGAACGACCTCAACACGTCGGACATGCATCCGTTCATCCATCCGTTGTCGGAAGCGGTGCAGCCGTTGTGGGAAAGCAAGAGCGACTGGGAAATCTACAAGGCGATCGCGAAGAAGTTCGCGGAGATCGGCGGCAAGCATCTCGGCACGCGCACCGATCTGGTGACCACGCCGCTCATGCACGACACGCCGGGCGAACTGGGGCAGGCGTTCGAGCCGAAGGACTGGCGTCACGGCGAATGCGATCTGATTCCGGGCAAGACGGCGCCTTCCATGACGCTCGTCGAACGCGACTACAACGCGATCTACGACAAGTTCACCTCCGTCGGGCCTTTGCTGGAGAAACTCGGCAACGGCGGCAAGGGCATCAACTGGAATACGGCGCACGAAGTGCGGGAACTCGCCACGCTGTCGGGCGAAAACAAGGGACGTCCGCGTCTCGAAACGGCAATCGACGCCGCCGAAATGATCCTCACGTTCGCGCCCGAAACGAACGGGCATGTCGCGGTCAAGGCGTGGGACGCATTGTCGAAGATCACGGGACGCAACCACTCGCATCTCGCCATCGGCCGTGAGCACGACAAGATCCGCTTCCGCGACGTGCAGGCGCAGCCGCGCAAGATCATTTCCGCGCCGACATGGTCGGGACTCGAATCGGAGGAAGTCAGCTACAACGCGGGCTACACCAACGTTCACGAGCTGATTCCCTGGCGTACGCTCACGGGTCGGCAGCAGTTCTATCAGGATCATCGCTGGATGCTGGATTTCGGCGAGGGTTCGTGCGTCTACAAGCCGGCGATCGACACGAAGACCATTTCGCCGATGCTCGGCGCGAAGCCGAACGGCGAACACGAGCTGGTGCTGAACTGGATCACGCCGCATCAGAAATGGGGCATCCACTCCACGTACTCGGACAACCTGCGCATGCTCACGTTGTCGCGCGGCGGCCCGCACGTGTGGGTTTCGGAAGCGGAAGCGAAGGAAGCGGGTCTGAAGGACAACGACTGGGTCGAAGTATTCAACGTGAACGGCACGTTGACCGCGCGCGTGGTCGTGAGTCAGCGCGTGCCGCGTGGCATGTGTCTCATGTATCACGCGCAGGAAAAGATCGTCAACGTGCCGGGCGCGGAGACGAGCGGCATGCGCGGCGGCATCCATAACTCGGTCACGCGCACCGTGCTCAAGCCCACGCACATGATCGGCGGATACGCGCAGCAGTCCTACGGTTTCAACTACTACGGCACCGTGGGCAGCAACCGCGACGAGTATGTGATCGTGCGCAAGATGAAGAAGATCGACTGGCTCGAAGGCCCGCTCAAGGAAGGAGCAGCATCATGAAGATCCGCGCCCAGGTGGCGATGGTTTTGAATCTGGACAAGTGCATCGGTTGCCATACCTGCTCGGTCACTTGCAAGAATGTGTGGACTTCGCGTGATGGTGTCGAGTACGCGTGGTTCAACAACGTCGAGACGAAGCCGGGCATCGGCTATCCGAAACAGTGGGAGAACCAGGACAAGTGGAACGGCGGCTGGGTTCGCAAGAGCGATGGCCGTCTCGAGCCGCGTCAGGGCCCGAAGCTGAAGGTGCTCGCGAATCTGTTTGCGAACCCGAACCTCCCGGCCATCGACGACTATTACGAGCCGTTCACGTACGACTACGAGCGCCTGCAGAACGCGCCGCTTTCCGCAACGCCGCCTACCGCGCGGCCCGTGTCGGCGATCACGGGCAAGAAGATGGACAAGATCCATTGGGGGCCGAACTGGGAAGACGACCTCGGCGGTGAGTTCGACTCGCGCGGCCGCGACGCGCTCTTCGAGAACGTGCAGAAGGAAATGTACTCGACCTTCGAGAACACCTTCATGATGTATCTGCCGCGTCTGTGCGAGCACTGTCTGAATCCGGCGTGCGTGGCGTCGTGCCCGTCGGGGTCGGTGTACAAGCGCGAGGACGACGGCATCGTGCTCGTCGATCAGGACAAGTGCCGTGGCTGGCGCATGTGCGTGTCCGGTTGCCCGTACAAGAAGATGTACTTCAACTGGAAGTCGGGCAAGGCGGAGAAGTGCGTGTTCTGCTACCCGCGTATCGAAGCGGGCGAGCCTACCGTGTGCTCGGAAACCTGCGTGGGCCGTATCCGTTACCTCGGCGTGATGCTGTACGACGCCGATCGCATTTCGGAAGCCGCATCGGTCGAAGCGACGACGGATCTGTATCAGGCGCAGCTCGACGTGTTCCTCGACCCGAACGATCCGGCCATTCAGGCCGAAGCGTTGCGGCAGGGCATCGCGCAGAGCTGGCTCGACGCGGCGAAGCGCTCGCCCGTTTATCGCATGGCGTGCGAGTGGAAGGTCGCGTTCCCGTTGCACCCCGAGTACCGCACGCTGCCGATGGTCTGGTACGTGCCGCCGCTCTCGCCGATCCAGTCGGCGGCGGATGCCGGTCACATGGGCATGAACGGCGTGATTCCCGATGTAAAGAGCCTGCGCATTCCCATGCGCTATCTGGCGAACCTGCTCACCGCAGGCGACGAAGCGCCGGTCGAAGCCGCGCTCAATCGCATGCTCGCGATGCGCGCGTTCAAGCGTGCGGAGAACGTGAATGGCGTGAGCGATGACGCGGTGCTGAAGGAAGTCGGCCTCACCGCGAAGCAGGTCGAGGAAATGTATCAGCTCATGGCGATCGCCAATTACGAGGACCGCTTCGTCGTGCCTTCGTCGCACAAGGAGATGGCGCAGGACAGCTTTGACGAGAAGGGCAGTTGCGGCTTTTCGTTCGGCAATTGCGGCTCGCCGGGAGCGTCGGATGGTTCGCTCTTCGGATCGAAAACGCACGGCGAAGTGAGTTACGCGGCGTTGCCGAAGTCGCGCAAGAAGCCTTTGGCAGAAGGTTGACGGAGGATCACAGCATGTCGCTCTATTCCATTCTCTCCGCGTTGCTCGACTATCCCGAACCGGCGTTGCTCGACGCATTGTCGGAAATCGAAGACACGCTGCACGACTGGCCGCAGGCCGACGCGCGTCTCGCGCCGCTCATCGCGTCGCTGAAGCGTCCGCTGATCGAGTCGCAGCAAGCGTATGTGGCCACGTTCGATCGCAATCCGTCGCATTCGCTGCATCTGTTCGAACACGTGCACGGCGAAAGCCGCGATCGCGGTCAGGCGATGGTCGATCTGCTCGAAGAATATCGCGGCCTCGGCCTCGATGTCGCGGCGAACGAGCTGCCGGACTACGTGCCGCTCTTCCTGGAAGTGCTCGGTGCGATCGATCCGGAACGCGCACAGTCGCTGCTCGATGAAGCGATTCACGTACTCGATGCGATCGGCCAGCGTCTCACACGCGATCAAAATCCGTATGCTGCGGTGTTCGCGGTCCTGCGTGACCTGAGCGCGGTCGAGCCGCGCCCGCTCACGCAGCCGCCCGTGCGCGACATGGACGAGATGCTCGAAACGTTCGGTCCCGGTCCGGACGGCGTCGAGCCGCTGCTCGCACCACACATGCGGCAGGACACGCAGACCATCCGTTTTCATCCGCGCGCTTCGGCAGCCGGCGCGGTCGCACCCATTGCAAAGGAAGCACGATGAACATGTTCAATGCCTTCATGTTCGGCATCTATCCGTATATCGCCGCGAGCATCTTCCTGTTCGGCAGCCTCGTGCGTTTCGAACGCGAACAGTACACGTGGAAGGCGGATAGCACGCAGTTCGTGCATCGCGGCAATCTCAGGCTCGGCAATATCCTCTTTCACATCGGTATTCTAGGCCTGTTCTTCGGTCACCTCGTCGGCTTGCTGACGCCGGTGGCCGTCTGGGATGCGCTCGGCATCGAGCACAGCGTCAAACAGACGGTCGCGATGGTCGCGGGTGGCGCAATGGGCACGATGTGTCTGGCGGGTCTGTTGATCCTGCTTCATCGTCGAATGACCAGCGCACGTTTGTCGGCCGTCACGAAAGTGGGCGACCGCGTGCTGCTGCTCTGGATTCTCGTCACGCTGCTTCTGGGTCTTTCGACAATCGGCGTATCGGCTGGCCACATGGACGGCTCGATGATGGTGCGACTCATGACCTGGGCTCAACACGTTGTGACGTTCAGGGCCGACGCGGCGAGTTATGTCGCAGATGCGCCGCTGCTCTTCCGTGTACATTTGTTCATGGGAATGAGTCTGTTCGTGATTTTCCCGTTCACGCGTCTCGTGCATGTCTGGAGCGGTTTCGCTTCGCTCGGCTATCTCACGCGGGCATGGCAACTGGTCCGCAGCCGCTGAGAAAAAATCAAAGTCATGTCCTTTCCGTCGTATCGCGCGCGCCTCACCACCCGCATCGTCACTTTGTCGATGGTGTCGCTGGTGCTCGTGCTCGCGATGATCGGCGGCACGCTCTGGCTCTCGTGGCAACTGCAAGGCGCGGGCGCGGCCATCAACGATGCCGGCAGCCTGCGCATGCGTGCGAATGCGGTGGCGCTCGCGCTGATCGGGCGCGGACAGTTTCCGCCGTCGCGGTTGCAGGCGGAAATGGATCAGATGAATGGGACGATCACCCGGTTGCACCAGGGCGACCCCGCGCGACCGCTCTTCTTGCCCAATGACGCCGACGTCCGCAGCCAGTTCGATCAGGTCGCGCGCGCGTGGCACGCGCAGCTCGAGCCGGCCGCGCGCGCGGGCATGACCGGCGACCCGGATGCGGCCTCGCGCTATCTGCGCGAATTGCCCGATTTCATCGGCGGAGCGGACCAGCTCGTCGTGCGGATCGAACAGGAAAACGCGCGCAAGACCGCGTGGCTGCGCATCTCGCAGATGGCGCTCGCGGCAATGGCATGCATCGGCACGCTGGCGATCGTATATCTCCTGCATCTCTGGATCGTGGTGCCGGTGCAGCGCTTGCAGGAAGGGCTCGCGCGCATCAAGAGGCGAGATTTTCATGCGCGCCTGCCCGTCGTGACGAATGACGAATTCGGACGTCTTGCTGCCGGTTTCAATCGCATGGCCGTCGAATTGCAGACGCTCTACGAGGATCTCGAAGGCCGCGTTGAAACCAAAATGGCCGAGCTCGCCGCCCAGAATCGCGAGCTCACGACACTGTATGAAATGGCCGCGTTCCTGAATCAGCCGAACGACGTCGACGTGCTGTGCCGCGGCTTTCTCGTGCGCCTCACGCGTCAGTTCGACGCGGACGGTGCGGCGGTTCGCCTCGTCACCGAAGACGGTCAGGTGCGTTTGATCGGGTCGGAAGGCTTGCCGGCCGCGCTGCTTCAGGACGAACGCTGCTTCGTCGCCGACGGCTGCGCATGCGATGCACGGCCCTGCCAGCACGCGGGCTTCGCGAGCGTGGCGACGTTCGATATCGTCTCGCAGGGAGAAAGGCTGGGCGCTTTCTCGCTGCACTTCAGCGGCGAGCGAACCATGCCGCCGTCCGAGGCGCAGTTGCTCGGCACGCTGGGCGCACACTTCGGCACAGCGTTGAAGAGCAGGCGGCTGGCGGCGCTCGCGAGGCAACTGGCGGTGTCGGAAGAGCGCAATCTGGTCGCGCAGGGCTTGCACGACAGTATTGCGCAGAGTCTGAATTTTCTGAAAATGCAGGTGCATCTGCTTGACGCGGCGACGCGCGAAGCGCGCATGGACGAGATTCGCGAGATCGTTCCGCTGCTGGCGGGTGGCGTTGCGGAAAGCTACGACGATGTGCGCGAACTGCTGGTGAATTTCCGCACGAAGCTGGGCACCGGCGAGTTGCGGCGCGCGGTGGATGAGGCGATCGGACGTTTCGGCGCGCAAACCGGCATCGCGCCCGAACTCGACTATCGCGATGAAGGCGGCCTCTCCTTACCGCCGGATCAGCAACTGCAGGTGCTGTTCATTCTTCAGGAAGCACTTTCGAATATTCGCAAACACGCGGAGGCGCAACGCGTATTCGTGACGATCGTCAATGAACGCGACTTCACCCTCCTTGTCGAGGATGATGGGCAGGGCTACGATCAAAGGGAGATGGCCGAGCTTGGCGAAACGCACGTCGGCTTTCATATCATGCGCGAGCGCGCGCAAAGACTCGGCGCCACGCTTTGTCTGACCGGAGCGCCGGGACGCGGCGCCCGTGTCGAACTCGTCTTGCCGGCACGGGTGCGTCAGGCGGCGTGAACCTTCCCTGAAGCGCTCGTTTCCAAGCCGCTCCGAGTTCAGTCATGACCATCCGCATTCTGTTGATCGACGACCACGCGCTGTTTCGCTCCGGCGTTCACGCGCTCCTGCAACGGCAGTCCGATTTCGAAGTCGTCGGCGAAGCAGCCGATGGAATCGAAGGCCTGAAGCGCGCGAAGCAATATCGGCCGGACGTGATTCTGCTAGACCTCAACATGCCGGGCTTGTCCGGACTCGAAACGCTGAAGCTGCTCGCTGAGGACGTGCCGCAAACGGCGGTCGTCGTGCTGACCGTGTCCGAGGATCTCGACGAACTCACGGTCGCGCTGCGTGAGGGCGCGGCGGGCTATCTGCTGAAGACGATCGAAGCCGACACGCTCGCAAGCGCAATCCGCAAGGCGGCGACCGGCCAGCCCGTCATCGCGGACGACATGACTGCGAAACTGTTCGAGAGCATGCGCACGCCGAAGGCCGTTGCCGCGCCAGCTCCGGCGGATTCGGCCGACCCGCTCACCACGCGCGAGCGCGACATCATGCGCGAACTGGCGCGGGGCGCGAGCAACAAGGAAATCGCGCGTACGTTGTTGCTCGCGGAGAGCACCGTGAAGATTCATGTGCGCAACATCCTGCGCAAGCTCAATCTCACGAGCCGGGTGCAAGTCGCGATTTACGCGGTCGGTCACGAGGCGAAGCGCAATGGCGCGCCCGCAATCGCGTGAACGCACCGGCAACAGATCATCCAGTTGCGCTCAAGCGCATCACATCAAGCAGCACATCATGAATTCATATCAGTCTCTTCCTGGATCGCACATGACCTCTCAGGCTCATTCGTTCGCGCCGCTCACGATTCGCGGCCGCAGCGTGCTGCCGATCGTGCAAGGCGGCATGGGCGTCGGCATTTCGGCGCATCGGCTGGCGGGTAGCGTCGCGCGCGAAGGGGCGGTCGGCACCATCGCCAGCATCGACTTGCGACATCATCATGAGGACCTGCTCGCGATGTGCCGCGAGGACCACTCGCGCGAGACGCTCGAACGCGCGAACCTGATTGCGCTCGCGCGCGAAATCAAGTCGGCGCGCGAACTGTCGCAAGGGCGCGGCATGATCGCCGTCAACGTGATGAAGGCCGTGAGCGCGCACGCAGACTACGTGCGCGTCGCGTGCGAGGAAGGCGCGGACGCCATCGTGATGGGCGCGGGCTTGCCGCTCGATCTGCCCGATCTGACGCAGGGCCGCGACATCGCGCTGATCCCGATTCTCTCCGACAGCCGCGGCGTCACGCTCGTGCTCAAGAAGTGGATGAAGAAGGGGCGCTTGCCGGACGCCATCGTGATCGAGCATCCCGCGCATGCGGGCGGTCATCTCGGCGTGGCGAACGTCGCGGATATGCACGACCAGCGCTTCGGTTTCGAGCGCGTGTTACAGGAACTCGATGAATCGTTCGCCGCGCTCGGCCTGAAACGTGAGGACGTGCCGGTGATCGTCGCGGGCGGCATCAACAGTCACGAAGCGGTGCGCAAGTGGCTGTCGGCCGGCGCGAACGGCGTGCAGATCGGCACACCCTTCGCCGTCACCGAGGAAGGCGACGCGCATCCCGAGTTCAAGCGCGTGCTGGTCGAAGCGGAACCGGAAGATATCGTCGAGTTCGTCAGCGTGACCGGTTTGCCCGCGCGCGCCGTCAAGACGCCGTGGCTCATGCGCTATCTACGCAATGAGGAACGCATCCGCACGAAGATCGGCGCGCGCAAGCAGACTTGCCCGTCGGCGCTCGAATGCCTGAGCGCGTGCGGCTTGCGTGATGGCATCGAGAAGTTTGGCCACTTCTGCATCGACACGCGCCTCGCTGCGGCGTTGCGTGGCGATGTCGGCAACGGTCTGTTTTTCCGTGGACGCGAGAAGCTGCCGTTCGGCGCGGCGATCCGCAGCGTGCGCGATCTGATCGAATTGCTGCTGACGGGCGCGACGAAGAGCGCGTCCGCCGCGTGCTGAAACACGCGCGGAACGAAACGCGGTGTTTCGCCGCGCGCTGCGCCAGATCGTCGCGTTCCTATTCGCGAAACGCCGCCGCTGTCCTAATCTTGATGTCGATGGCTCGCACGCCGTAATCGAAGGAGATCAGGATCATGTCGAAACGCTTTCCGCTGAACCCGAAGCATCCGGAACGCAACTGCTGGGGCTGCGATCACTATTGCGCAACGGATTCAATGCGTTGCGGCAATGGATCGAGCCGCACGCAGCATCCGGCGGAATTGCTCGGCGAGGACTGGTACGAGCAGGGCGACTGGGGCATTGAAGTCGATGGCAACGCGAAGTCGATCCAGCCCGGTGCTCCACGGGCGAAGTGAACCGTGCATCCGAAACTGTCAGCGAACCACCTCGGCGATCGTCACGCCGACCACGCCCGCGCCGCGTGCAGGCACGAGTCCGCTGGATCCGGTCAGATCGCCGGCGGCCGGCCTCGCCTGACCTGACATCGACACGCGCGCATCGATGCTGATGCGCGAAAAATCGGAGAGACGGCGGCCTGGCGTCATCGACATGGAATCGTCGAGGCGCACGGTCGCGGGGAGTTGATCAGCGCGCAGGCGCTGCACGGCGAGCGGCATGCGTGAGCCATCGTCGGGGAGTGCGTAGACGAACACCGTATCGGCCGCGCGAACGCGCTTGGCCAGCTCCGGACTCAAATCCACGCGCACTTCCACCGCAGCCGACTGCGCAAGACTTCCCTTCGCGGCAAGCACGCGCGTTTCATCGATATTCTTCCGTGCCTGCTGCGCGATCTCCGGCTCGAGATCGGGCACGCGGCTCAAGCGCTCCCAGAACTGAATCGCACGCGGGTAATCGCGCCGGTCGAATGCCGCCGATGCCGCGAGCGCCAGCGCCTTCGGCTGCTCAGCGTCGAGCGCGAGCGCGGAGTCGATGATCTTCGAGATCGAATCGTCGAGATCGCCGCCGTTCGCGCTCGCCGATGCATCGGCGTAATCCGCGAGCAGCTCCGCGTTGCGCGGGGTCAGCGCGACGGCGCGCCGGTAAGCCTCGGCCGCGTCGAGCGGGCGGTCGAGCGCCATGTACGAGCGCGCGAGCATGGCCCAGCCTTGCGCGTCGTTCGGGTTCTCGCGCAGGCGCGCGGCCAGACGGCTGATGGCGGCGTCCATCGAGGCGGGCGCATCGGCGTGTTCGGCGGTCGGAGCAAATGACGCCGTCTGGATCGCGAGCGCGGCGGGGTCGCCAATTCGCATGTAGAGCGTGAGCGCCGCACCCGGCACGAGCGCGATCAGCAAACCCGCCAGCGCGGCATGCGGCGCGACGAAGTTCCGTGGGCGTTCAGGCGAAGCCGCGCGCAAAAGCGGCGGCACGACGCAGGCGATCGCGGCGAGCATCATCGCGGCGGCGAGCAGCCAGAACGTGATCATGGGCTCATCCTCCTCGTCGATCGCGCGCGCCGGATATGCCGCGCCATCGCCAACGCGCCCGCCAGCAGCACCGCCAACGGCCCGAACCAGAGCGCCCACGTCACCGGTTTCACCGGCGGTCGATACAGCACGAAATCGCCGTATCGACGCACCATGTACGCCTGAATCTGCTCATCGCTCGCACCTTGCTCGACCTGCTCGCGAATCCGCGCGCGCAGGTCGGCGGCGAGACTCGCGTTGGAATCGGCGAGACTCTGGTTCTGGCAGACGACGCAGCGGAAATGCTCGGCGAGCTGCCGCGCGCGGGCGTCGTTCGGCGAGTCCTGCGCGTGAGCGTGCGCAAGCAGCACGAGAAAGATCAGCGCACAGCGCCTAATCACGCGCGTTCTCCTTTTGCAGCTTGCCGACGAGCGGCAGAATCACGCCATCCAGCGACGCGCGCGTAAGCGGCCCCGCCTGCCGATACCGCACCACGCCCGACCGGTCGATGACGAACGTTTCCGGCACGCCATACACGCCATAGTCGATGCCGGTGCGCCCGTCGCGATCGACCAGTGAGGTCACGTACGGATTGCCCGCCGTCGCAAGCCATTGCAGCGCGGGCTCGCGGTCGTCCTTGTAGTTCATGCCATAGACGGGCGCCGCGCCGCTCGCCGCGAAGTCCATCAGCACCGCGTGTTCGTCGCGGCACGCTTCGCACCACGACGCCCACACGTTCAGAATCCACACTTGCCCGCGCAGCGCGCCGGAGGACATCGTCTGGTTCGACGCGTCGAGACGCGGCAGATCGAACGCGGGCGCGGGCTTGCCGACGAGCGCCGAAGGCAGCCGGCGCGGATCGTGCCGCAACCCGGCCGCGAGCACGCCGACCAGCAGCGCCAACACGACGAGCGGGATCAGGAAGCGCTTCATCGTCCGGTCTCGCCCAATGCGCGCGGCGTTTCGTCGATGGCGGTCACGGCGGCGCGCGGCTGCGTTGCGCGGAGCTTCGCGTGACGCCGGTCGGCGGCGGCGAGCAGACCGCCCAGCGCCATCAGAATGCAGCCGCCCCAGATCCAGCGCACGAACGGCTTGATCTGGATGCGCACGGTCCACGCGTCGCCGCCCGCCGGCTGATCCAGCGCGACGTAGAGATCGCGCAGCACGCCGTGATCGATGGCCGCCTCGGTCGTCGGCGTGTTCGATACGAGGAAGGTGCGCTTTTCCGGATGCAGCGTCGCGATGCTGCGCCCTTCGCGGGTCACGTCGATGGTGGCGCGCGTCGCCCGATAATTCGGGCCGTCGATGGCGCGCACGCCGTCGAGCCGGAAGCGATAGCCGCCCGCGTCTACGCTCGCGCCTGGAACGAGCCGCGCATCGCGCTCGACGGGAAAGCCCTTCACCATCGTCACGCCGACGATGAACACGCCCACGCCCGCATGCGCGAGCCACATGCCGACGGTCGCGAGCCGCACGCGCTGCCGTCCCTTGACGACGCGCTCGATCACGCTCGTCGCGATGGTCGCGAAGGTCCACGCGGCGAGCGCCAGCCCGAGGCTCACGAGCGGCCGGGAGACGCCCGGCGCGAACGCCGTCGCGACGCTCACGAGCGCGGCCCAGCGCAGCCGCACGGCCAGTTCAGGCAGGCGCGCCGCTCTCCAGCGTGCGAGCGGACCGATGCCCATGAGAAATACGGCGGGCGTCATCAGCGGGACGAACACGCTGTCGAAATACGGCGCGCCGACGGAGATCTTGTCCAGGGCGAGTGCATCGAGAATCATCGGATAGAGCGTGCCGAGCATCACCGAAGCGGCCGCGACCAGCATCAGCAGATTGTTCGACAGCAACAGCGACTCGCGCGACACCGTCTCGAAACCCACCGCCGACGAAGCCGCGCGCGGCGCGCGCCACGCGAACAGCGCGAGTCCGCCGCCGGAGAACAACGCGAGCAGCGCGAGGATGAACACGCCGCGCGCCGGGTCCGACGCGAAGCCGTGCACCGATGTCACGACGCCCGAGCGCACGAGGAACGTGCCGAGCAGGGAGAGCGAAAACGCGCAGATCGCGAGCAGCGCGCTCCACGCGCGGAACGCGCCGCGTTTGGCCGTCGCGGCGAGCGAGTGGATCAGCGCGGTGCCGACGAGCCAAGGCATGAACGACGCGTTCTCCACCGGGTCCCAGAACCACCAGCCGCCCCAGCCGAGTTCGTAGTACGCCCAGGCGCTGCCGAGCATGATGCCGAGCGTGAGGAACATCCACGCGGCGAGCGTCCACGCACGCGATGCGCGCGCCCAGGCGGCATCGAGCCTGCCATCGAGGAGCGCGGCGATGGCGAATGCGAACGCCACCGAAAAGCCCACATAACCCATGTACAGCAGCGGCGGATGGATCACCATGCCGGGGTCCTGCAGCAGGGGATTGAGATCGCGGCCGTTCAGTGCGGCTGGCATGAGACGCGTGAACGGATTCGACGTCAGCAGCATGAACAGCAGAAAGCCCGCGTCGATCCAGCTCATCACGCCCAGCACGCGCGCGGCGAAAGGGCGCGGCAGGCGCCGGCCGAACGCGGCGACGGCGATCATCCACAGCGTGAGCAGCAGCGCCCAGAGCAGCAGCGAGCCTTCGTGGCCGCCCCACACGGCGGTGAAGCGATAGATCGCCGGCAGCGCGGAATTGGAATTTTCGACGACGTAGATCACCGAGAAGTCGTTGCCGAGGAATGACGCCGCGAGACAGCCGAACGCGATCGCGACGAAACCGAATTGCCCGTACGCGGCAGGCGCGGCGACGCGCATCCATTGGTCAATAGTGAAACGCGCGCCGAGCATCGGCACGACGCCCGCGACGAGCGCGAGCAGCATCGCGAGAATCAGCGCGAAGTGGCCGATCTCGGGAATCATCGGCGCGCTCCGGTGTTCGCATCCGCCGACGCGCGCACTTCGCGCAACGCGCGTTCGAGTTGCGGCGGCGTGTATTTCTCGTCGTGTTTGGCGAGCACTTCGTCGGCGTGAAAGCGTCCGTCCGCGCCGAGCGTGCCCTGCGCGACGACGCCGCTGCCTTCGCGGAACAGGTCCGGCAGCGCGCCCGAATACACGACCGAAACCGACGCGCGGTCGTCGGTGACGACGAAACGCACGGTGCGGCCATCGACATCGCGCACGAGCGAGCCGCGCTCGACCAGTCCGCCGAGCCTGAACCGGTGGGCGCGTGTTTGTTCCTGCGACGCAATCTGGCTCGGGCTGACGAAGAACATCACGTTGGCGCGAAACGCGTTGAGCACGAACGCGCACGCCAGAGCCGCACTCGCGACGCCGAGCGCGATGAAGGCGAAGCGCCGATGCCGCGCTTTCATCGGCCGGCCTCCGGCTCGCGCAGCGCGCGGTGCACGAGCCATGCTTCCACGCCCATCAGCAGAAAGGTGACGAGAAGCGCCGCCGAGAGAACCGGATTGGCGGCGAGCATCGAGCAGATCGAGGAAAGCGTGTTCATGCCGCGCGCTCCTCGATGCGAGACGGACGTTCGCCCGATGCCACGCGCGCACTCGCCCGCATGATGACGCGCACGCGCGCCAGCGTGATGGCGATCGCGTACGCCCAGAAGCCCGCCGTCATGACGACGATGCCGCACGCCATCGATTGCGTCATCGACACGCCGCTGCCGAAACCGAGCGATGGTCCCTGGTGCAGCGTGTACCACCACTGCACCGAGAAATAGATGATCGGAATGTTGACCACGCCGATCAGCGCGAGCACCGAGCATGCGCGGTCGGCGCGGCGCGTGCCGTCGAGCGCGGCGTGCAGCGCGAGAAAGCCGACATAGAGAAAGAACAGCAGCAGCTCTGACGTGAGCCGCGCGTCCCAGACCCACCATGCGCCCCATGTCGGCTTGCCCCACAGCGCGCCGGAGATGAGGGCGATCGCGGTGAACAGTGCGCCGGTCGGGGCGAGGGCGCGCGCCATCATCGCTGAGAGGCGCGCGTTCATCGCGAGATGCAGCGCGGCGTAAGCGGCCATGACGAGATAGATGAACATGGACATCCACGCGGCCGGAACGTGCACGAACATGATGCGGTAGACGTCGCGTTGCAGCGCATCGGCGGGAGCGATGGCGAGGCCGATCACGAGGCCGCCCGCGATCAGCACGACCGACGCCGCCGCGAACCACGGCGTCGCGCGCGCGGCGAAGCGCTCGAAGCGACGGGGGGACGCAAAGCGAAACCAGTTCATCGGCGCTACTCCATCGAGATGCGCAGGGCGGCGGCGCTCGCCCAAGGACACAGCCACAGCGCGACGCACAGCGCCGCCGCGAGCAGCGAGAAATTCGCGTTCGACCATGCGTTGCCTGAGGCCACATCGGCCGCGCCGACGCCGAACACGAGCACCGGCACATAGAGCGGCAGGATCAAAAGCGCGAGCACGACGCTGCCGCCGCGCACGCCGAGCGTGAGCGCCGCGCCCATTGATCCGATCAGCGAAAGCAGCGGCGTGCCGACCAGAAGCGACGCCATCAGCATGAGGATGGTGCGGGCGTCGAGTCCATATTCCAGCGCGACGACCGGAGCTAGCACGACGAGCGCGAGGCCCGTCGTCAGCCAGTGCGCGACGATCTTGCCGAGTACGATGCCCGCGAGCGGCTGCGGCGAAAGCAGCATCTGCTCGAGCGCGCCGCTCGCGAAATCGCCGCTGAAAAGCTGTCCCGCCGAAAGCAGCGCGGCGAACAGCGCGGTGACCCACAGCACGCCCGGCGCAATGGCGTGCAGCAGCGCCGGATCGGGACCGATGCCGAGCGGAAACAGGCTCGACGCCAGCACGAAGAACAGCAGCACGGAAAGCGTGACCGTGCGCGAGCGCCAGTTGAGGATCAGCTCGCGGCGGATGACCTGAAGCGTCAGATGCGCGAGGCCCGTCATGCCGCGCTCCGGGCGAGATGCAGATGCCGCGTGCGGGCGGCATCGACGGGAAGCGGGCGATGCGTGGTCGCGACGAGCGTGCCGCCAGCGCGCAGATGTTCGTCGATGCACGCGGTGAACCAGCGCGCGCCGGTTTCGTCGAGGGCTTCGGTGGGTTCGTCGAGCAGCCAGAGCGGCTTATGCGCCAGCACGAGACGCGCGAGCGCGACGCGTCTGCGCTGGCCTTGCGACAGACGCGCGAGACGCGTGCGCATCAGCGGCAGGACGCCGGCGGCGTCGAGCACGTCGCGCTCCCGTTCTCGCGCGCCGCTCGCGCCGAGCACGGCCGCAAAGCGCAGATTCTCGGCGACGCTCAGTTCGCCGCTGCAACCGTCGGCGTGTCCGAGATACGCGAGATCGCGCCGGAAGCGCACGGGTTCGTCGCGCACGTCCGCGCCGCGCCACGATACGGTGCCCGCGACGGGCGGCAGCAGTCCAGCCAGCGCCGCGATCAGCGAGCTTTTGCCACTGCCGTTCGCGCCGTGGATCAGCAGGGCCGCGCCGCCATCGACGCAAAAGTCCGCGCTGGCCACGATGGTGCGGCTGCCGCGCATCACGTCGAGTTGCCGGGCGCTGAGCATCGATGTCTCCTCTCGGTCGATTCGCTTCGATGGATGCGCTACTTCTTTCCGCTGTTCTCCCTTTCCTGCGCCTTCACCATGTTCGGCAATTCGTGCGCGATGCCCTTGTGACAGTCGATGCAGGTCTTCTCGCCGGTCTCAAGAAAGCGCTGATGCGCTTCCTGCGCGCGCGGGCTCTGGCGCGTGAAGTCCATGTACTGGAACGAGTGGCAATTGCGGCACTCCAGCGAATCGTTCGCCTTGAAGCGCGCCCACTCGTGCTCGGCGAGTTCGAGCCGCTTGTCGAGGAACTTCTCGCGCGTGTTCACGGTGCCGAAGATCTTCGCCCACACTTCCTTCGACGCCTGCATCTTGCGCGCGATCTTGTCGGTCCAGTTGTGCGGAACGTGACAGTCGGAGCACTTCGCGTGGACGCCGGTGCGGTTGCTGAAGTGAATCGTGTTCTTCAGCTCCGCATAGGTGTTGTCGCGCATCTCATGACAGCCGGTGCAGAAGACTTCGGTATTGGTGAACTCCATCGCCGTGTTGAACGCGCCCCAGAAAATCACGCCCGCGACGAAGCCGCCCAGCGTCAGAAAGCCGAGGCTGTAGTACAGGCTCGGCCTTCGGATGGTGATCCAGTAGCGTTTGATCAATGCCCACATGATGGTCGCTTATCGCTTCTGGTTTTTGGGCGCTTGCGGCTTGATGTCCTCGACGGCGACGAACGAATTGCCGACGAGCGGTTTCGCATCCGCCTGCGGAACGTGACACTGCGTGCAGAAGTAGCGGCGCGGCGACAGATGCCCCGACACCACGCCATCGCGATCCATGTAATGCGACACGGCCACCGGCACCGCGCCGCTTTCCTCCGCGCGGCTGCGCGCGTGACAGGCGAGACAGCGGTTGGCGTTCTTGTCGAGCTGATAGTTGTCGATCTTGTGCGGGATCGTCGGCGGCTGCTGCGCGTAGTTCAGGCCGCGTATGACGTCCTTGTTTTCCGTCGGCGCGATCAGCGGCGGCTTCGTTTCCTCGTTGATCGGCGTCATGCCGCGCAGCGAGTCGTGGAACGGCAGGCTCGGCACGGTCGGCTGCGCGAGCGCCACCAGCGCGGCGAGCGCAACCAGCGATGCGATGACGGTGGCGAAGAACGCGCGCATGATGGGCTCCTAGACCCGCACGATCTTGACCGCGCACTTCTTGAAGTCGGTCTGGAACGAGATCGGATCGGTGGCGTCGAGCGTCACCTTGTTGATGAGCTGGCTCGAATCGAACCACGGCACGAACACGAGTCCGCGCGGCGGCTTGTCGCGTCCGCGCGTCTCGATGCGCGTGCGCATTTCGCCGCGCCGCGAGATCACGCGCACCTCCACGCCGCGCCGCACGCCGAGCGCCTTTGCGTCGTCCGGATGCATGAAGCAGACCGCGTTCGGAAACGCGCGATACAACTCGGGCACGCGACGCGTCATCGAGCCGGAATGCCAGTGTTCGAGCACGCGCCCGGTCGCGAGCCAGAACGGATATTCCTTGTCCGGCGATTCGGCGGGCGGCTCGTAGGGCAGCGCGTAGATCACCGCGCGGCCATCCGGATTGCCGTAGAACTGCCAGCCGGTGCCCGCTTTCACGTAGGGATCGGTGCCTTCCTTGTACCGCCAGAGCGTTTCCTTGCCGTTCACGACCGGCCAGCGGATGCCGCGCGCCTTGTGATACATGTCGAACGGCGCGAGATCGTGACCGTGTCCGCGTCCGAAGCTCGCGTATTCCTCGAACAGGCCTTTCTGAATGTAGAAGCCGAACGCCTTCGCTTCGTTGTTGCGGTATTTCGCGTCGACTTCGGATGCCGGGAACTTGTCGACCTGGCCGTTGCGATACAGGACGTCGTAGAGCGTCTTGCCCTTGTATTCCGGCTTCTTCGCGATGAGCTCGGGCGGCCACACTTCCTCGACCTTGAAACGCTTCGAGAACTCGACGAGCTGCCAGAGATCCGAGCGCGCGTCGCCGGGCGCCTGAACGAGCTGATGCCAGAACTGCGTGCGCCGCTCCGCGTTGCCATACGCGCCTTCCTTCTCGACCCACATCGCGGACGGCAGGATCAGATCGGCGGCGACGGCCGTGACCGTAGGATAGACATCCGACACGACCACGAACGCCGCGGGATTGCGATATCCCGGAAAGCCTTCGTTGTTCAGGTTCGCCGCGGCCTGCATGTTGTTGTTGACCATCACCCAGTAGGCGTTGATCTTGCCGTCGTGCAGCATGCGGTTCTGCAATACGGCGTGATAGCCCGGTTTGTCGGGAATGGTGCCCTCCGGCAGTTTCCAGATGTGCTCCGCTTCCTCGCGATGCTTCGGGTTGGTCACGACCATGTCCGCCGGAAGCCGATGCGAGAACGTGCCGACCTCGCGCGCCGTGCCGCACGCCGAAGGCTGGCCGGTGAGCGAGAACGGACTATTTCCGGGCGTCGAAATCTTGCCCGTCAGCAGATGCAGGTTGTAGACCATGTTGTTGGCCCACGTGCCGCGCGTGTGCTGATTGAAACCCATGGTCCAGAAGGACACCACTCTCGTCTTCGGGTCCGCATACATTTCCGCGAGCTGGTCGAGCTTGCTCTTCGGCACGCCCGAGAGCTTTGTCACGTAAGCCGCGTCGTAGCGCGAGACGAATTTCGCGAAATCGTCGAAGGTGATCGGCTGGGAACCGTTGGCGTCGTTCGCGTTTTTCGCAGCCTTCTGCAGCGGATGGTCGGGCCGCAGTCCATAGCCGATATCCGTATTGCCCTTCCTGAAGTTCGTATGTTTGTCGATGAAATCGCGATTTACCTTGCCATTCTTGATGATGTAGTTCGCGATGTAGTTCATGATCGCGAGATCGGATTGCGGCGTGAACACGATGGTTTCGTCGGCGAGATCGAACGAGCGGTGCTCGAACGTCGAGAGCGTGACGACGCGCACGTTCGGGTCCGAGAGCCGCCGCGCCGTGACGCGCGTCCAGAGCACCGGATGCATCTCCGCCATGTTGGAGCCCCACAACACGAAGGCGTCGGTTTCCTCGATATCGTCGTAGCAGCCCATCGGCTCGTCCATGCCGAAGGTGCGCATGAAACCCGTCACCGCCGAAGCCATGCAATGCCGCGCGTTCGGGTCGAGGTTATTGCTGCGAAAGCCCGCTTTCATCAGCTTGACGCCGGCGTAGCCTTCCCACACGGTCCACTGGCCCGAACCGAACATGCCGATCGCGGTCGGCCCCTTGTCCTTCAGCACGCGCTTGAACTGCTCGGCCATGACGTTGAACGCCGTGTCCCACGAAACCGGCGCGAACTCGCCGTTCTTGTCGTACTTGCCGTTCTTCATGCGCATGAGCGGCGTGGTCAGGCGATCCTGCCCGTACATGATCTTCGAGAGGAAATAGCCTTTCACGCAGTTGAGCCCGCGATTGACTTCGGCTTGCGGGTCCGCCTGCGTCGCCACGACCTGATTGCCTTTCACGCCGACGAGCACGCCGCACCCGGTGCCGCAGAATCGGCACGGCGCTTTCGACCACGTGAGGTCGTCGCTCTGGGCGACGGCTTCCATGCCGGGCAGCGTGATCCCGGCGGATGCGGCCGCGGTGGCGGCGGCCGTCTGCTTAATGAACGCGCGACGAGTCAGTTTCATCCGCAATATCCTCGGCAAGCGAATCGATATGCTCGTGATGCTGATAGACGAGCGCGGTGCTCACGACATCGGGAATGGCCTGCACCGCGTGCAATTGATCGGCAACGTGCGACGAGCGATCGCCTTCGAGCGTGAGTACGATTTTTCCTTCGGCGCTCGATCCGTGAACCTGCGCGCCCGGCAGCGCGGCGAGATCGCGGATCACCCGTTGCATTGCTTCTATACGGGCGTATACAACGACACCGGCTATGTGAAACTCGCAAGACGCATCGGTCTTATCGTCGTAACGATCATTGCTGTTGACGGGCATGTGCTCCATTTAATTGAAATAGTCGCGACGCTCGTTAGTGATGTGGCGGTCCGCCTATCAGCATTTGATAGAACCAGATCGTGAATCCGTAAGCGGCAATGATCATGACCGTAAGCACGGGAACCATGACGACGGTCAGAAACAAAAAACTGCGCATCTCTTCGGATTTGCGTATTTCGTCGTTCTCATCCATGGGGCGCGTCAGATCTCGCTTGGCAATGTGGGATGGCCTGCACGAAAGACGATTCCATTGTTGGCATATGGAATGCGTGTTTTCAAGTCGAAATTCGCTTTGCGCGTGGCGCGGGTTGTGCAACGGTTGATTAAATGTGCGCCCTGAAGACATGCCGACAGGACGCAATGCGCGGATTGTTTCTTCTTCTAAAACTCATGGCCGCTTTGTGAATGCGGCGACCGCAACGTTGTATTTCAAGATGCCGTTCGGTTTTCGCCCGACTCTGAATGGCGCATTTGACTCGGCTGCATAAAATTCGGGCAACTTCAAAACCACGCAAATGCATCATGCCGACCAGACTCGAATTCTCGACGCCCGAAGGGCGCATGTCTCTTTCCGTCGCCGACGCCCAGTTCATGGCTTACGACGCAGGCGAGCTCGCAGTGAAGTCCATGCGCGAATTCGTCCAGCGCCTGCGCGCGATGGGCATCGGTCAACTCGCTGAAACCTATGCGCGGCTGCTGGCGCAGAACAAGGTATCCATCATGGAATTGCGCGAAGTGCGCGAGGACGCCGAAGCCTTGCTCGCGAGCAAGGAAGAGGGTGAGACGATCGTCAACGTCATCACGCCGCGGCTCGACGCGTTACGCGAGACGATCGCGCGCACGCAAGCGGAGATGCGCGAAAGCGTGGAGCGGCTGGCCGCGCTCTCCGCTGCGTGCGAGCATGCGCTGCACCAGATACCGGGTTATCGTCCGCCGGCGCGCTAATGCTGGCCGATAGCTTCAGATATCCATTCGGATATCAAATCAAGCGCCACCGTATTTCTTCAACAACGCCTGAACATCGATACGCTGTCCCTGCAGCAACAGCAGTCGCGCATGCAGCACGAGATTTTCCAGAACCAGCAATGCGGTCGTGAGCATGTAGGTCAGGTTGACGTCGCCAGGATTGAGGCCGCTTGCCTGAAGCTTCCGGTGCTTGTCGACGAGCGCGGTGATCACGAGCCTGCGCAATTCGGGCTCGCCGAATGGAAGATCGCCGTAGTCGACGGGATCTTCCCGTTCCAGTTCCGTGAGCATGCCCGTCAACTCGCTGATGGTCACTTCCATGGCTTCTCCGCAATTGAACCGCTATTGGACAGCGTGAACGGTGAACGGCGTCTTCATGTTGCCACGCCCGCGCGGAAAATTAAACGGTGTGAAGCGTCTTTGCAAGACGCGACGTACACTCGACCAGACCCGTCGGGAAATTGCAATGGCGAAGCGCGCACCAGAACCGTGGTATCACCCGCCGCAAGAAGAAATTTGCGCGTTGTGCGGGCGCGCGGTGCCGCTGGTGGAACGCGATCTGCATCATCTGGTGCCGAAGTCGCAGGGCGGAAAGCAGACGGCGGTGCTGCATCGCATCTGCCATCGGCAATTGCATGCGCTGTTCTCCGAGAAGGAGCTGGCCCAGCATTATTCGACCGTCGAGGAGTTGCTCGCGCACGAGGCCGTGCGCAGCTTCGTCGATTGGGTCAGGACCAAGCCGGACGGTTTCTACCAGCGCACGCGACGCGCGCGAGCACGCTGAGCGCTGAACGCGCGCATTACTGAGCGCAGGACGTTTCGCTCCGAAGCGCCGTCATGCCAAAGCGCTGCATGATGAAACTCTCGACGACGAGCCGAATATCCTTCTCGCGCGGCCGCGTGCCCCAGCGACTGTTGCCGGCCACCGACGCCACCGTGAACCACGAGTGCGGCGGAAACAGTTCGACGCGCAGCATGCCGCGCTCGAAGATCCGAAGACGCCCCGTGTCGATATGAAACTCGGCGCTGACCGCGCCGCCCGGCATGTCGATGTTCGCCGTGATTGCCTTCGCCTTCATGGTCTCGCTCTCTCAAAAATATGCGCCGGACACCGGGCTTGCGAACGGGTCCGACGCCGCGCGACAAGCCTCATCGTCTCTCCGCGCATATGACAACCTTATGGCGCGCGCCGCCTGCCGGATAGTCCCGCTTAAGCAGGGCGACGACCGGAGGACGCGCGATTGCCGGATTCTCCAGCGACGCCCGACGCGCGCTGTGATTTCGGCAGGGATCGAGTGATAGGCATACAGTACTGACGTTGCGACTTGCCGCCGAAATACCGGCAATATCGGCAAGTCATCCGCAACGTGTGCGAAGCATGATGGCGACCGTTCGCTTGCGCACACAAACCCGAACATCACGCATGTCTCACCGGCCGCGCATCCGCCATCAGGAGCAAGCGCCGGACCTGTTCACACGATTCGAATTCAAGAGGGAAGCAACCATGCTGAACGCGTATTCCTATGCAGCATCCGCCGCCGACAAGCCGCTCGGCCCGCATGAAATCCAGCGCCGCGCTGTCGGCCCGAACGATGTGCGCATCGACATTCTTTTTTGTGGCGTGTGCCACTCCGACCTGCACATGGCGAAGAACGAATGGGGCGGCACGAACTATCCGGTGGTGCCGGGCCACGAGATCGTCGGGCGGGTGGCGGAAGTCGGCTCGGACGTGACGAAGTTCAAGGCCGGGCAGCTCGCGGGCGTGGGCTGCATGGTCGATTCGTGCCGCGTCTGCGATGCCTGCAAGGAAGGACTCGAACAGTTCTGCGACGGCCCCGACAGTTTCATCCAGACTTACAACTCGCCGGACAAAAAGTCGGGAGGTTTCACGGCGGGCGGCTATTCGAGTTCGATCGTCGTCGATGAAGCCTTCGTGCTGAGCGTGCCCGAGAACCTCGATCCGGCCGCCGTCGCACCGCTGTTGTGCGCGGGCATCACGACGTATTCGCCGCTACGTCACTGGAACGTGAAGAAGGGCGACAAGGTCGGCGTCGTGGGACTTGGCGGGCTTGGCCACATGGGCGTGAAGCTCGCCGCCGCGATGGGCGCGCATGTCGTGCTGTTCACGACTTCGCCCGGCAAGATCGAGGATGCGAAGCGTCTCGGCGCGCATGAGGTCGTGATCTCGAAGGACCCGGCTCAGATGGCGGCGCACGCCAACAGTTTCGACTTCATCCTGAACACGGTGGCGGCGTCGCACGATCTCGACCAGTTCATGGCGCTGCTCAAGCGCGACGGCACGATGACGCTCGTCGGCGCGCCGGAGCATCCGCATCCGTCGCCTTCGGTCATGAACATGATCTTCAAGCGGCGCTCTCTCGCCGGATCGCTGATCGGCGGCATTGCGGAGACGCAGGAAATGCTCGACTTCTGCGGCAAGCACGGCATTACGTCCGATATCGAAATGATCCGCATGGACGAGATCAACACGGCCTACGAGCGCATGCTCAAGAGCGACGTGAAGTATCGTTTCGTGATCGATATGGCGACGCTGTCGAAGTAAGTCGCGCGTTCAGCGGGTCGCGCCCAGTGCCTGCCGCATGCTTTCGACGAAGCGTTCGGTCACCGCGGGCAAGGTCCGCCCGCGCTTCTTCACGATCGCGATCGGCCGCGCGAACGCCGCGTGGCCGATCGGTTTCGCGACGAGTCCCGGCTCCGCGCGCACCTCGCGCGCGGTTTCGGGCAGGATGGTCACGCCAAGGCCGCCGCGCACCATGGCCACGGCGGTCATCATGTAAGTCGGTTCGCACGAAATATCCAGCGCTTCGCGCGTTTCGCTCAAGGCTGCATCGACGACCGCGCGTACGCTCGTGCCCGGCGCGGTAAGCACGAGCGGCAGGCGCGCGAGATCGTCCAGGCTTACGCGCCGCTTCTTCGCCAGCGCGTGTTCGCGCGGGCACACCGCGACGAGCCGATCCACGCCCGCGTGCAGCACCTCGAGCATCGGGTCGAGCACTTCGCCGCCTGTCAAACCTACATCCGCTTCCTCGTTGCGCACGAGCGCATTCACGGTGCTCGCCACCACATCGCGAATCTGAAAGACGACGCGCGGCACCTCGCGCTTCATGCCGATGATGAGCTCAGGCAACACGCTGGCCGCGAACGTCGGCAAACAGGCGATGCGGATCGTGCCGCTTTCGCCGACACCCAGCGCGCGCGCGTCGCGCAGCACGGTTTCCATGTCGCGCAACGATTTGCGCAGCAGCGGCAGCAACTCGCGTCCCGTGGGGGTGAGCGCGACATTGCGGCTGTTGCGATCGAACAGGCGCGCGCCGACCGCTTCCTCCAGCCTGCGTATCTGCACGGTCAAGGCCGGCTGCGACAGATGCAGCCGCTCCGCCGCGCGCGTGAAACTGCCCGCCTCGGCCACGGCGACCAGCGCCCGGATATCGCGTAGATTCAGATCCATTATAGTTCGTGATAGCTGCGATCAAATCATTTCAATTGTGTTATTGCCGCTTCGAACTTACTCTGGGCTACATCAAAAAACAAGATTCGGAGACAAGTTCATGCTGCCGTTGCTCGGCCTGGCCACTATCGTCGTCCTGCTCGGGGCGATTCTTTCCAAGCGCATGTCGCCGCTGGTTGCGCTCATCATCGTGCCGATCGCGGCGTCGCTGATCGGCGGCTTCGGCCTGCACACGAGCAAGTTCGTCATCGACGGGCTGAAGAGTCTCGCGCCCGTTGTCGGCATGTTCGTGTTCGCGATTCTCTACTTCGGCACGATCACGGACGCGGGCACGCTCGATCCGATCATCGACCGCATTCTGCGCGCGGTCGGCACGAAGCCGACGCGCATCGTGATGGGCACGACGTTGCTCGCGCTGCTGATCCATCTCGACGGCTCCGGCGCGGTCTGCTTTCTCGTCACGATTCCCGCGATGCTGCCGCTCTACGAGCGCCTGAACATGGATAAGCGCGTGCTCGCGGCGGCCGTGTCGATGGCGGCGGGCATCAACTTCCTGCCGTGGACGGGGCCGATGATCCGCGCCTCCGCCTCGCTGCATCTGCCGATTTCCGCGCTGTTCAATCCGCTGATTCCCGTGCAGGCGATCGGCCTCGCGTTCGTGTTCGGCATGGCGTGGTGGCTCGGCCGACGTGAAGAGATACGCCTCGGCTATTCGAGCGCGAACGGCGCGGCGCCGATGCCCGAGCGCAAGCTCACGCCCGAGGAAGCCGCGCTGCGCCGGCCGAAGAACTTCTGGTTCAACATTGTTTTGACGATCGTCGTGCTCGGCACGATGGTCGTGATGGGCGAGAAAATTCCGCCCGCGATCATGTTCATGGTCGGCCTGTGCATCGCGCTGATGGTGAATTACCCGAACGTCGACACGCAGAGAAAGCGCATCGACGCCCACGCGCGCGCCGCGCTGATGATGGCGGGCATTCTGCTGGCGGCGGGCGTGTTCACCGGCATCATGCAGGGCAGCGGCATGCTGAAAGCGATGGCGCAGGCGGCGGTCGGCTTCGTGCCGCCGGCGATGGCCGGGCACATTCCCGTCGCACTCGGCCTGCTGTCGATGCCGCTTTCCATGCTCTTCGATCCCGATTCGTTCTATTTCGGCGTGTTGCCGGTGATCGCCGAAGTGGCTTCGCAGCTCGGTGTGCCGGCGGTGCATGTCGGGCAGGCCGCGCTGCTCGGCCAGATGACGACCGGCTTTCCGGTCAGCCCGCTCACGCCCGCGACGTTTCTCGTTGTCGGACTGTGCGGCATCGATCTCGCGGATCATCAGAAGTTCACGTTTCCGCTGCTGTTCGGCGCCTCGATCGTCATGACGATCGCGTGCGTCGTGCTCGGCGTGTTTCCGTTGTAAAGGGCGAGCATCATGAAAGACACCATCAGAATCGGCGCGGGCGCGGGTTACTCGGGCGATCGCATCGAACCCGCGGTCGAACTCGCGGAGCACGGCGCGCTCGACTATCTCGTGTTCGAGTGCCTGGCCGAACGCACTATCGCCATTGCGCAGCAGGCGCGCCGCAACGATCCCGGCGCGGGCTACGATCCGCTGCTCGAAGCGCGCATGCGCGCGGTGCTGCCGGTCGCGGCGAAGAACGGCGTGCGCATCGTCTCGAACATGGGCGCGGCCAATCCGCGCGCGGCGGCGTTGCAGACGGCCCGAATCGCGCGCGAGCTCGGCCTGCGCGGATTGAAGATCGCGGCCGTCACCGGCGACGATGTGCTCGATGTCGTACTGCGCTCGAATCTGCGTTTTGAGGAAAGCGGCGATGAAGTCAGCGCCTACGCGGACCGCATCGTGTCGGCGAACGCGTATCTCGGCGCCGCGCCGATCGCGGCCGCGCTCGCGGCGGGCGCGGACATCGTGCTGACCGGACGCGTGGCGGACCCGTCGCTGTTCACCGCGCCGCTGATCCACGAATTCGGCTGGAGCATGGACGACTGGAACACGCTCGGGCAGGCAACGGTCGTCGGGCATCTGCTCGAATGCGCGGGCCAGGTGACGGGCGGCTATTTCGCCGATCCGGGCTGCAAGGACGTCGCCAATCTCGCGCGGCTCGGCTTTCCGATCGGCGAAGTGACCGCGGATGGGACGGTCGTCGTGACCAAGGTGGCGCATGCGGGCGGTTGCGTCACCGAAGCTACCTGCAAGGAGCAGCTGCTTTATGAAATTCACGATCCGGCGCGTTACTTCCAGCCGGACGTCGTCGCGGATTTCACGCAAGTCCAGGTCGCGCAACAGGCGCGGGATCGCGTGCGCGTAACCGGCGGACGCGGCCACGCGCGCACCGGCACGCTGAAAACCTCGGTGGCTTATGTCGATGGTTACATCGGCGAAGGTCAGATTTCCTACGGCGGACCCGGCGCGGTGGCGCGCGCGCGGCTCGCGCTCGACATCGTGCGCGAGCGTCTCGCGATCACGAACGTCGACACGAGCGAGTTGCGCTTCGACCTGATCGGTGTGAACTCGCTGCATGGCGACGCCATCGCGGCGAAGTATGGCGAACCATACGAAGTACGCGTGCGCGTCGCGGGCCGGGTGTCGAATGCTAAGGAGGCGGCGCGCATCGGCAACGAAGTCGAAACGCTGTATACAAACGGCCCGGCGGGCGGCGGCGGCGTGACGAAGGCGACACGCGAGGTCATTGCGGTGCAGTCCGTGCTGCTCGCGCGCGAACATGTGAATCCCGTCTTCGAATTCGTGGAGGCAAGCGATGAAACTGCGTGAACTGGCGCACGGCCGCACCGGCGACAAGGGCAACACGCTCAACGTCTCGGTGATCTGCTTCGACGCGAAGCACTACGCGCATCTGTGCGAACAACTGACGCCGGAGCGGGTGAAGGCGCATCTCGCCGATATCGTCAAAGGCGACGTCGTGCGTCACGAACTGCCGCTTCTGCACGCGTTCAACTTCGTGCTGGGCTACGCGCTCGGCGGCGGCGTCACGCGCTCGCTGGCGCTCGACGCTCACGGCAAGTCGGTAAGTTCTGCGCTGCTGGATATCGAAATCGCCGAACCCTCGATTGGTCGTATGAAATGAGGGCCCTGGGTCAAAAGCCGGATGGTGGGAAAAACTAACTAACCAGGTAAAAAACGCCGTCTGACAATAGACAAAAGCTCGCCAAAACCACGCATAAAGCTCTCGTTAGACTTTTTTACACTTTAGTTGAGGGGCGGTCCTAAACGTCTGAATACAATCGGAAATTGTTAAAGATTGTGTAATCGACGGGGACAATGGCGACGAAGCGAAAAACGATACTCTGCATTTTCGGAACGCGGCCCGAAGCCATCAAGATGGCCCCGTTGGTGAAAGCGCTGGAAGCGGAGTCCGGGTTTCGTTGCGTCGTGTGCGTGACTGGCCAGCATCGCTCGATGCTGCAGCAGGTGCTCGACCTGTTCGATATCACGCCTCAATACGATCTCGCGGTCATGTCGGAGAACCAGACCCTGAACGGGCTGGCGTCGCGGCTGATCGCGGGTATCGATGAAGTCATCACGCGGGAAGAGCCGGATCGCGTGCTCGTGCACGGCGACACCACGACCGCGACGGCGGCGGCGCTCGCCGCGTTCCACCGGCAAGTGCCGGTCGGGCACGTCGAGGCGGGCCTGCGCACCGGCGACATGCAGCGGCCGTGGCCGGAAGAGATGAACCGGCGCGTGGTCGATGTCGTCAGCGACCTGATGTTCGTGCCCACGCCGCGCTCGCTCGAAAATCTCGCGAAGGAAACGCTCCATGGACGCGCGTTCGTCACCGGCAACACGGTGATCGACGCGCTCCTGTCCGTGACCGCGCGCATCGATTCGAACGATGCGTTGCGTCACTCGCTCGATGCGCGCTTTCCGTTCCTCGACGCCACGAAACGTATGGTGCTCGTCACCGGCCATCGGCGTGAAAGCTTCGGACAGGGCCTGCGCGACATCTGCACGGCGCTTGTGCAACTCGCGCGGCGCGACGACGTACAGATCGTCTATCCCGTGCATCTGAATCCGAACGTGCAGGAGACGGTGAAGCAGGCGCTCGGCACTGCGCCGAACGTCCATCTGATCGAGCCGCAGGAGTACACGGGCTTCGTGCGGCTGCTGCAGCGCGCGACGCTCGTGCTCACCGATTCCGGCGGCGTGCAGGAAGAAGCGCCGGCGCTCGGCAAGCCGGTGCTCGTCATGCGCGACGTCACTGAGCGGCCCGAGGCGATCGATGCGGGAACCGCGAGGCTTGTCGGCACGCAAAGCGATGTCATTGCCGCAGCGGTGAATCTGCTGCTCGACGACGAGAACGCTCGTGCGGAGTTTGCCCGCAGCGTCAATCCGTATGGCGACGGACACGCGTCGGCGCGGATCGTTGCGGCGCTCGCGGAGCGTCCCTTCGAGGAATTTCGTCCGCCGTCCTTGCGCGGAACGAAAAATGCACCTCATACGAATGGCGAGACGCTCGCTTAAGTCCCTTCGATGAAATCCGCATCACTTGTCGCGCCAAGGCCGGGCCGCGACCTCGGACGGGAAAGCTTGCTCGCAGTAGTAACAATTTAAATATCCCGGCCGGGAATCAGGTTTCACGCAATCGCGGCGTTCGCGCGCGTCGTGCGGATTTCGAGGCGGTCCGATCGATTCGGGCAGCGTCGAACCGTGCGCGGCCATTCCGCCACGTTGCGATTATTTCGAGTCACACAACGTGGTCAACGACAATTTCAAACGGTGTCGCGTGCGCGCCGTTCTGGCCTTTTTTACGGCGTGCGCAATTCTTCTCACATGCGTGCCGCGCGCGGCGCTCGCGGCGGACAACGAAATATCCGGCGCATTCGACCGCCTGAGTCTCGACGTGCCGGAAACGCGCACCGTCACGCTGCGCCAGCTCGGTCTGCTCGAAAGCGTGACGATGAACGCGCCCGACACGCGCCGCGAGTTCTTCCTGCCGGTTCCCGCCGGCATCCCGATCAGCGACGCGACGCTGCAATTCGACGGCGGTTACGTGCGCGGCGACGGCGGCCGGGTGACCATGCTGCTGTCGCTCGACGGCTCGCCGGTCGCCGCGCGCGCGTTCACGCAGGACGCGGGCGGCGTGTCGGTGAATCTGGGCGTCGATGGCGCGCCGCGTAGCGCGGGCTTCGTGCGGCTGGGGCTCGGCTTCGCCTCCGTCATTAGCCAGACCGAGTGCACGGACCAGACCGCGATCGCCAACGTCCTGCGCGTCGATCCGACCACACGGCTCACGTTCCGCTTCAATCCCGCCGATGTGCACGACCTGCGCACCGCATGGAGCGCGCTGCCGTACGCGCCGGTGCTCGGCATTTCCGGCCGCAAGCTGACGACGAGCGCCTTCGATACCGCCTGGCGCACCGACGCCCTCCTGCAGCGCGACGGCAAGCGGCCCGTCATGCAGGCGCTGCCGTCCGTGGGCGATACGGTCGATCTGACGGGCATCGACGTGCCCGCCGCGTTGCATGCGGTTCCGGCCTTCGCCGCGCTGACGGCGGGCGGCAAGCACGCGATCAAGGACGACGCGGAAGTCGGCGCGCTGATCGCGCTGGGCGCGCGCGGCGCGTTCGAACCGGACGTGATCGTCGCCGACGACGCGATGCGCAAGACGCTCAACGGCGCGCTCGATGCGCTGCGCGCGCAGATCGCGAACACATCGGCGGATGCGGCTGCGGCTTTCGATGCATGGCGCAAGCGCACCGCGTCCCAATTGACCGCGCCGCTCGCGCCGGGCGAAGTGCGCGTGGCGCACGTGGGCGGGCGCGCGGCGATCGTCGTCGGCGATACGCGCGGCATCGGCGCGCTGGCGCACGGCTGGCGGCCCATCGACGTGTCGAACCGCGTGGTCGTGCATCGCATCGACGTGGCGCAGCCAACGCGCGCCGACAACATCGCGCTGTCCGATCTCGGCGGCGAGCCGCGCAGCATCGACGTGCAGACGGCCGCTTCCTGGGACGCGCGCTTCGATCTCGCGGCGGCCTCGGGCAACGGGCGCCTGCCGGAACAGGTGGTGCTCGATCTCGCCGCTTCGCCGACGCTTTCCAACGGCGGCGCGACCGCCACGGTCTATTTCAACGACGTGATGATCGGCGCGAAGCTCATCAACGTGGATGGCGCCCGCCAGCGTCTCATCGCGCCGATTCCACGCTACGCGCTCGCGCGCACCAACGATCTGCGCGTGACCTTCCGGCGCCAGCCCGACGCGGGTTGCCAGGCGCGCCAGACCTACCCGGTCGCCGTGTTGCCGACGAGTCATCTGCGGCTCGCCAAGGCCACGCCCGAGAACACCTTCGCGGGCATGGCGGCGCGCTATGCGTCGTCGGCGACGGTCTACGTGCCGCGCGCCTATCTGGATGACGCCATCGACAGCGTGCCGCGTCTGGCCGTGCTGACCGGCGCGGCGGGTATCGCGCCGGTGTCCGCGAAGTTCGCGGTCGGCACGGCACAGGGCGCGACGCCCGACGGCCCGTTCCTCGCCGCCGACGTGAAACTCGCCGACGAAAAGAATCCCGCCGTGTATTCGGCCGAGCGCCTTTCGCTGACATCGCCTTCGGGCGACACGCTGCTGGACATGTCGGGCCTCTCGCGCGTGGCGGTGCTGAGCGTCGCGAGCGCGGGCGGGCAGAGCGGAATCGTGTACCGGTCGGCGGGCGCGGCGCCGGTGCTCACCGACAAGCTGCAGCTCTCGCGCGGCAATATCGCCGTGGTCGATGGCAGCGGCGTCCTCAAGCAGTTCGACACGGTGAACCCCGACGACCTGATCGATGAGCCCGCGAGCAGCACCGACTGGGTTACGCGTCACTGGGCGCGCTGGGGCATTCCGGCGGTGCTGGTCGCGCTGCTGCTCGCGCTGATCGCGCTGGCGGGCGCCGCGCGCAGGAAACATCGCAACGGCCGCGCCATGGACGACGAGGACGGCGCGTGATGCTCGACACGCTCAGGTGGTACGGCGGAATCCTGCTCGCCGATTACTACCAGGGACTCGAATACGTGGCCGCGACGGTCGCGGCGATCATCCTGCTTTCGAGCCTGGACGATCTCTTCATCGACATCTGGTACTGGACGCGCCGGGTATGGCGGCGCGTCACGATCGAGCGGCGATACGCGCCGCTGACCGTCGAGCAGCTTTACGCGCGCGACGAGCAGCCGATCGCGATCATGGTGCCCGCGTGGCACGAACACGACGTGATCGCCGCGATGATCGAGGATCTCGTGCGCGTTCTCGACTACCGCGCGTACACGGTGTTCGTCGGCACCTATCAGAACGACGCGGCGACGATCGCCGAAGTCGAGCGCATGCGGCATCGCTACAAGCATCTGCATCGCGTGGAAGTGCCGCACGACGGCCCGACCTGCAAGGCCGACTGCCTCAACTGGCTCGTGCAGGCGATCCTGCATTACGAGTTCGAGGCGGGTATCGAGTTCGCGGGCATCGTCATGCATGACAGCGAGGACGTGCTGCATCCGGTCGAGCTCAAGTTCTTCAACTATCTTCTGCCGCGCAAGGACATGATCCAGTTGCCGGTGGCGTCGCTGGAGCGGCACTGGTTCGAGCTGGTCGCGGGCACCTATATGGACGAGTTCGCCGAATGGCACGCGAAGGATCTCGTCGTGCGCGAAAGTCTGGCGGGCGCGGTGCCCTCGGCGGGCGTGGGCACGTGCTTTTCGCGCCGCGCGATGCTCGCGCTCGTCGCGCAGACGGAAAGCCAGCCGTTCAACACCGAAAGCCTGACCGAGGATTACGACATCGGCACGCGCATCACGCGGCTCGGCATGCAGTCGATCTTTCCGCTGTTTCCCGTCGAATTCACGACACGCCGCAAGGGCTGGTTCGGCCTCGGTCCCGAACGCGAAATCAGGATGACGATGCCGCTGTGCGTGCGCGAATTCTTCCCCGACACGTTTCGCACCGCGTACCGGCAGCGGGCGCGCTGGACGCTCGGCATCGGCTTGCAGGGCTGGGCGCTGACGGGCTGGAGCGGGTCGCTTGCGAACCGCTATCTGCTGATGCGCGATCGAAAAGGCGTGGTCACCGCGTTCGTCGGCATGCTCGCGTATCTGCTCGCGGTGCAGTTCATGCTGTTCGCCACCGCCTCGTGGCTGGGCGTCGCGACGCAGTTCTTTCCCTCGCCGTTCATCGATTCGCCGTGGCTCGGCGCGCTGCTCGCGGCGAACTCGGTCGCGCTCGTGCTGCGCGTCGTGCAACGCATCATCTTCACGACGCGGCTCTACGGCTGGGAGCACGGCGTGCTCGCGGTGCCGCGCATGGTGATCAGCAACGTCATCAACTTCATGGCGGTGGCGCGTGCGTGGCGGCTCTTCATCGTGCATGTGGTGACGGGGCGGCGGCTCGCGTGGGACAAGACCATGCACGATTTCCCCAGCAGCGACGGCCTGCGCGACACGCGCCAGGAACTCGGCGAACTGCTCGTGTCCTGGCAGGCGATCGATCCCGAACGGCTCGACGAAGCGCGCCGCACCGAACACGCGCGCGAGGCGCCGATCGGCCGGGTGCTGGTCACGCGCGGCTGGCTCGACGAGGAGACGCTTGCCGAGGCGATCGCGTTCCAGGCCGACTTGCCGCGCGGGCGCTTCGAGCCGGCGCGCATGAGCTTGCAGAGCGTCGTGACCCCGGACACGCTGGTGCGCCTGCGCGTGCTGCCGCAGGGCAGCGATGCGAACGGCCACGCGGTGTTTGCCTGCGCGAGCCTGCTCGACGACGCGTCGCTCGCGGAACTGCGTGCGGCGGCGCGTCATACGGTCGCGCTGCATATCGTGCGCGAGAGCGAGATCGCAGCGGGCCTGCGGATGCTGCGCGCGGTCGGCATGCCGGTCCATACGGGCGATGACGGCGGCGACGACGAATCGCCATCGCTCGTGGATGTGTCCGCTTCGCGCGGCGTGCCCTTGCTCGGCGACATCATGATCGAGATGGGGCTCGTCACGCGAAGTGCGTTCGAGACGGCGTTGCAGGACTATCGGCCGGAGCGGCACGGCCGCATCGGCGATTACATGGTGGCGGAGCAGGTCATCACGCCGGGTGCATTGACCGTCGCGATTGCCGAGCAACGCCGCCGCTATCTCGCGCGGGCCGGGATTCGATGACGGGGCGGCTTCGCATCGCGATCTGCACCGCCGCCGCGCTGTGGGCGTCAGGCGCCGCCCGCGCGGATGAAACCTTGCCGCTGCCCTTGAGCGGCGCGGCGTATCGCGTCGCGCGCGAGGCGTTCGCGGCTTACGACCAGCATCGTTATGCCGATGCCATCGCCGGCGCGCGCGAGGCGATCCGCCAGCGCCCGGACGTCGTCGATCTGCGTCTGCTGCTCGCGAATTCGCTCGCGGCGCGCGGGCGTCTGAAGGACGCGAGCCGCGTGCTTGCCGAAGCGATCGCGCAGTTCGGGCCGTTGCCGTCGCTCACGGCGCGGCGCAGGCAGATCGACGTGCTGATCGCGTCGGGCGGCGCGGGCGGCGTGCCGGGCGATTTGCCGGAACCCGCTCTGAAGGCCGCGCGCGCGGCCTATCGCGCTTATGGGAAGAAGGATTACGCGGCGGCGGCGGCGGCAAGCCGCGAAGCCGTGCGCCTCGCGCCGCAGGCGGAGCGCTTGCGCTATCTGCTGATCGACTCGCTCGCCGCATCCGGCGACGATGCCGCGGCGTGGGACGCCGCCGTCGATGCATCGAAGCGCTTCGGCGATGGCGAGGGCCTGCGCGAGCGGCGGCGCTTCATCGGCGACCGGCTGGCGCCGGCGGAATCGAAAGCGGCGTACGCGGCGCGCGAGCGCGGCGACCTCGACGACGCGCAACGGCTCGCGCAAAAGGCGGTCGTGTACGCGCCGGAGCGCATGGAGTTCCGCATGCAGCTCATCGAGACGATGTTCGCGCGCGGCGATCTCGCGGGCGTGGAAGCGGCGGCGAACGACGCCATCGCGGTCGACCGGAACGATGCGCTCGTCTGGACGATGCGCGGCTATGCGCGCGCGGCGCAGGGCAGGGACGCGGACTTCGCGCAGGCGCTCGCGCTCGCCGCGTCTGCGAATGCGAGCGACGCGCGCAAATACCGCGACGCCCGCGTGGCGCGCACGATCGTCGCGGATGTGCGGCTCGCTGCGGGCGAGCCGCAAGCCGCGCTCGATGCGCTGCCGCCCGTCGACACGTCCACGCCCGACGACGCCGATGCCGCGATCATCCTGCGCCGCCATCGCGCGGAGAAAATGTTGCGCATGAACGCGACGCGGACGGCGCAAGTCGATCCGCACGCGCGCCCGACCTTCGAATGCCGCGCGGATGAGTTCGGCGCATCGTGCGATGTCTACGCGCACGATCCCGCGCTCGCCGCGACTCGCGAGGCGCGTCTTGCGCAACGGCGCGGCGATCGCGACGCGGCCATCGGTTACTGGCGCACGGCGATCGCGGAAGTGCCCGACGATCCGCAGCCGCGCATCGCGCTGATCGACGCGCTCGCGGCAGCGGGCCGCACCCGCGAGGCTACGGCGGAGGCACGCGCCGTCATCGACGCGGATCTGCTCGATTCGATGAGCGACCTGCAGGCCGCGTTCATCGCCCAGCGCGCCGGCGACAGCGCGCTCGCGCTCGACCACTTCGCGCGCGCCGAGCGCGACGGCAAGCTGCCCGCCTCCGCCGAAGCCGACGCGGGTTACGCCGCGCTGGCGATGCATCGCAACGACGAGGGCGTGAAGTATCTGGAACGCGCGATCGATCGCAGCGCGCACGCTTCCGCCGACGAGGCGCTCACGCCGCAAGCATTGAACGACGCCCGCGCCGCGCACGCCGAAGCGACGCGCGACTGGGGTTTCAGCGCGACCGTGAACTATCGCGGCAACGGCGCGCAACAGGGTTTCGCGTTCGCGCCGGCGCCGGGCTTGTCGAACAACTGGCAGGCTGGCGTGGAGGCGTACTGGCGTCCGTTCGGCAGTCTGGGCGACCGCATGTTCGAGGTCTACGCGCGCGGTTACGAGAACTTCGGCGTGAAGGGCGGCGGGCCGTCGGGCCTGTCGACCTTGCAGGCGGCGATCGGCGCGCGCGCGAAGCCGTTCGCATCGGTCAATGCGATCTTCGCGTTCGAAAAGATCCTGCCGATCGGCTCGGACGTGCGTTCCGACTGGCTCGCGCGCGCCGCCTATTCCACCGGCTTCGGCGACACCCGCCGCCTCGACGTGCCGAGCTGGTGGACCGGCACGGTGTACGGCGAGGCCGGGCATTACATCGTCAACGACTCGACCTACGCGACCGCGAACGCGCGTCTGGGCCGCACGTATCGCGTCGATGCCGTGAGCCCGCGTCTGACGGTGTTTCCGCATGCGGTGATCGGCATGGACTACGATTCCGCGATCGATCGCAGCGTGCCCGTGGGCATCGGCGCGGGCGTGGCGGCGCGCTGGTGGTTTCGCGGCGGGCCGTACGACGCGCCGCGCTCGTTCGTCGATATGTCGGTGCAGTACCGTTTCCGGCTGGCCGGCGACGATCGCGCGCGTGGTGTGTTCTTCGGCGCGGTATTCTCGTACTGATGCGACCGTCTTCCTTTCTCTCTGTTCTCGTCCTGACGCTCGGCCTCGCGCTCGCGCCTGCACTGGCGCATGCGGAGAACGCGCGTACGCGCCTCGTCGACGGCGTGGTCTGGCAGCCGGACAACGCGCACGTCGATCCGCGCGGCGACTGGGACCGGCTCGGCGCGCACGAGCTGATCGTGCAATGGACGGCCGTGGACGGCATCTCGTTTCTGCCCGGCGCGGGTCTGCGCGCGGCGCCGCGCCTGCCGGACTGGGAGCGCATCGGACAGGAGCCGTGGGCGCGAGATGTGATCGTCGGGCTGGCGGGGCGTTTCGACGAAGCGGCGGCGCGCGCGAACGCGGCGCAGTTGTTCATCGAATCGATGTGGCTCGCGGATGTCCGTCCGCCGGTGCATGTGACGGGCTACTACTTTCCCGTCGAAATCGATCCGACCTGGCAGAACGCGAGCGCGCTGCGCACGATGCTCGATGCGCTACCGAAGCCGTTGTGGATCAGCGTGTACGACCGCGCGAACGTGGGCGGCGCGGCGCTCGCGGAATGGCTCGACGGGTGGCTTCCGCGCAATGTCGGCGTGCTCTTGCAGGACGGTTGCGGGGTGTACGCGCGCGAGCCGCGCGTCGCGCGCGAGTACGCGGATCAACTGGCGGCGCGGCTGGGACATCGCCGCGTGCGGATCATCGCGGAGGCGTTCAGGCCGCAAGTGGGCGGCGGATTTCGCCCGGCCACCGTCGCTGAACTGAAACCGCAGATCGATGCCTATCGCGGCTACAAAACCTATCTCTTCGACGGGCCGCATTACGTTTCGCCGGCCCTGGTGCAGGGCCTGGTCGATGCTTATGGCATCGCGCGCAAATAAGGTTCACGGCCCCCCATCGGTCGATGCCGCATTCCACGACGAATCGATAACAAGTTGTCAAATTATCGTGGCGTTCAGGCAGTCGTCGCGCATCTGAAGGCGGGTCCCGGTTAATCTGGCCGCTTACGGCCGCGGTTCGTCACGCGGCCCCTCGTCTTCACGGTCAAGCACTCAGATGAACACCACACAACGCCCTGCAGGCGCGTCCGGCGCGACGCGCGCGTTAGTCATTTCGGCCTGCCTGTTGGGTTGCCTGCTTGCAGGATGCGCGAGCAAACAGGCCGCGCCTGCTTCGGCCGACGAGGCAACGCGCGCGGACGCATCGGCGCGCGTGCTTCCGGGCTTCTATCGCGTCGGCAGCGGCGATACGCTCGCGAGCATCGGCGCCGCGTTCGGCCGCGACGCGGCATCGCTGGCGCGGTGGAACGGGCTGTCGGCAACGGCGGAACTGGAACCCGGCCGGGTGTTGCGCGTGGCGCCGCCGCCGGACGACGGCAAGCCTCCGCGCATCAAGTCACCGCAAGCCGGCGCGAACAACGCGGCCTGCAGCACGAACGGACTCTCGTGGCCGGTGAGCGGCGCCGTTCTGACGGCGTTCGACGGCAAGCATGCTTCGGGCATGACGATCGGCGGCAAGTCGGGAGATGCGGTGAAGGTCGCGAGGAGCGGGCGCGTCGTTTATACGGGGAGCAGTATCAAGGGATATGGCCTGCTCATCATCGTCAAGCATGACGAGAGTTTGCTGACGGCCTACGGCTACAACCAGCGCGTGCTCGTCAAGGAAGGCGACAAGGTCAAACGCGGCCAGGCGATCGCCGAGATGGGCAAGACGCCCAATGGCAAGCCGGCGTTGCTGTTCGAAGTGAGAAAAGATCGCAAACCGGTCGACCCGGCGCCATATCTGAAACGATGTGAGTCGTAGGGCAGCGCGTTTTGTCGAGGCGCCGCCCTCGGCGCTGTTTACTTGATCGATGCCGTCTTCACCGGCCGTGCGGAGTTGGACGGCAACACGGAAGTCAACACATTCGCCGGCACATGCTGAGCTTCTTCCTTAGACACCGCGCCGACGAACTTCCAGCCGGCCGGCATCTTCACGAACGTGAAGCCAGTCGGTTGATCGACGAACACGGAATACGTCGCAGGCGAAGCGGCAGGCTCGCCCGCCGTTGATTGCGCGAACGACACCAGCGGGCTGGCAAGCAACAATGCGGCGGCAAGCGCGGACAAAGTCGATTTCATGACTAGATACTCCTGAAAGGGTTCTCGCGAAGCGCCGCAAACCGCTCGATTCGGCGCGCGAAGATTTATGTAACGATCGATACACATATGTTAACTGCGACGCGCGACAACGTCCAGTTATTTTGTTACGATCGACACATAATTCAGAATTCCGATGCACGCACCAATCGCCGGCACGGAAATTCGCGCGAAAAATGGAGCGAGACATGTCGTCGCAGCAAGATCAGGAGACGCAGCACAAGACGCGTGGCAGGCCGCGCGAGTTCGACCGCGAATCGGCTTTGCGCCGGGCAATGGAAGTGTTCTGGGCCAAGGGCTTCGACACCTGCTCGATGGCAGATCTCGTCGACGCCATGGGCATCAATTCGCCGAGCCTCTACGCGGCGTTCGGCAGCAAGGAAAACCTCTATCGCGAGGCGGTCGAACTGTACACGGACGCGGAAGGCGGCGCGGCGCTCAGGCAATTGCAGACGCACGAATCGGTGCGCGATGGTTTGCGCGCGATGTTTCGCGCGAGCGTCGAACTTTTCACCGGTGCGGCGCATCCGCGTGGCTGCATGATCTTCCTCGGTGGCATGTCGGTGGGTGCGGAGCACGCGGAACTGCGCGCGGAGATGCACAAGCGCCGGCGCAAGGTGGCGTCGATCGTCGCCGCGCGGCTGGCGCAAGGCGTCGAGAACGGCGAACTCGACGCACGCACCGACGTGCAGGCGCTCGCCGCGCTGTGCATGACGCTGTTCGCGGGTCTGTCGATCCAGGCGCAGGACGGCGTGCGTCGCGCGGCATTGTTCGCGGCCATCGACCAGTTCATCTCGACCTTGCCGATGCGCGCGAAACGCTGACGGCTGCGCGCGCCGTTTTGCGAAACGATCGAACCGGTACGACATCAGGACAGAAACAAACTGTGCTTGTGCTTGCTAGCACGCCGGACAGCGGGACAAAATTCCCTGCTTCAGCGCGCGCAATCACGGAGCATAGCCATGACAACCCACGTCATCAGTTTTTTCGCCGACGATGCCGCTCGCGCGTCGTTCGAGAATCATCGCCGCTATTGCGCGCGCCATTCCTACGCGCACGACTATGTCGACGCCAGCGCGGTCAACTGGCCGCATCTGCGCACGCTGCTGAAATACCAGGTGCTGTTGCGAACGCTGCGCGACCGCGCCGATGGCGATCTCGTGCTGCTGCTGACCGAAGATTGCCTGCTCCTGCGCGACGTACCCTGCGAGACGCTCATGCTCGACGAGACGCGCGACTGGATCGTCCAGTGGGACGGAGCCGGCGAGTCGCGCTATGTCATGGCGGCTTTCCAACTGTGGCGCAACACGCCGGCCGCGCGCGAGCGCGTGCAGCGCATTTGCAGCGGCACGAAGTTCGGCGGCGCGCTCGCCAGCGAATCGGACCTGCTGCAAGCGCTCGAGCCGCTCGAGTTCAACGCGATGATCGAAGGCTATTTTCCTGTCGTGCTCGCCGCCGTGCACGTGGACCCGGTGTGGGCGCAATGGCCCGCGTTCGCGCTCGCGCTCGCCGATATTCCGGCGGCCCCGAAGAATCACCCGGTTTTCGCGGATCTGCGCGATCTGTTCGCGGAGCACGTCAACGAATGCCAAGCGAGAGGGCGGCCCTATGTCACGCTGCCGTCACCGGGTGACGACACGGCCGCGCCGGATTACGAAGCGTCGAACCGGATTTCGCCCATCGCGCTCGCCATGCTCTACACGCCGAACATCCGCGAGTACGGTGAAGTCGCCGCGCGCAATTTGCGACGCTATTGCGATCGGCACGGCTACGCGCTCCATCTGTATCGCGACGTGCCATCCGAAGCGGGTAAGGGCGCGAGCGGCAACTGGCTGAAACCGTGGGTGCTGCGCCGTCATCTGGCAGACCACGAATGGGTCTTCTGGATCGATGCGGACGTGCTCGTCGTCGATCAGGGGCGGCCGCTCGAACCGCTGCTCGAGGATCGTCAGCGCGTGATCGCAAGCGACATCAGCTGGCAGTTCAACTCGGGCATCATGGGCTTTCGCAACACGCAGGAGAACTTCGACCTTCTCGCGGAAATCGAGCAGACGATCGGAGGCGTCGCGGACAAGTCGTCCACCTACGCGAGCGGCGGCGATCAGGACGTGTTCATCAAGGTGCTGCAGCGCCACGGCATGGCCGACGATCGCGATCTGCTCGACTGCACGACGCTCAACACGCCGTACCAGCTTCAGACGCGCGACAGCTTCATGGTGCATTACATGCACATGTGGCCTTCGCTGCGCGCGCTCGTCATGCACCATGGCGACGCCGCGAGCCAGATGCGAGGCGCACGCCGCCCCTGATCCGCGTGCTCCGGCGCACGGCTCGCCACACTTCTTGACTTTCTAATCCATTACGCGCGAGCATGAGTTCTTCGCGCGTTTGCCGCGCGGCCATCGTTTTGTACGTAGTCCATACATACACTTGTCATCGATGGTGACGCGTCCGTTCACACCTCGGCAGCACATTCGTCTCTGCACGGCGAGCGATGGCGTACGCATTGCCTCGGCGACATGCGGATCGGGGCCGCCCGTCATCAAGGTGGCGAACTGGCTCAGTCATCTGGATCTGGATTTCACGAGCCCGGTCTGGAGTCATCTGATGATCGAGCTGTGCAGCCGGCACACGCTGATCCGCTACGATCAGCGCGGCTGCGGCCTCTCCGACCGCGAAGTCGCGGATATTTCGTTCGACGCCTGGCTGCGCGATCTCGAAACGGTAGTCGACGCCAGCGGCCTCGAACGCTTCCCGCTGCTCGGCATCTCGCAGGGCGCATCGATCGCCATTGCCTACGCGGTCGCCCATCCGGAGCGCGTCACGCATCTCGTCCTGCACGGCGGCTATGCGCGCGGACGGCTCAAGCGCTCCTGCGATCCCGCGCTGCGCGAGGAGGCCGAAATGCTCGTGAAGCTCGCGGAGCTCGGCTGGGGCCAGCATAATCCGGCGTTCCGGCAGTTTTTCACGACGCAGTTCATTCCCGGCGGCACGCCCGCGCAGCATCACTGGTTCAACGAGCTGGAACGCCTGACGACCACGCCGGGCAACGCCGCGCGCATCATGCGCGTGTTTAACGAAATCGACGTAGTGGAGCTGCTGCCGCGCGTGCAATGCCCGACGCTGGTGCTGCACGCGAGCGGCGACGCGCGCGTGCCTTTCGACGAAAGTCGCCTGCTCGCCGGACAGATTCCCGGCGCGCGCTTCGTGCCGCTCGAAAGCGAAAACCATCTCGTGCTCGAAACCGACGCCGCGTGGCAGCGCTGGCGCGAGGAAGTGCATGCGTTCCTGCCATCGGCGGCCGTGATCGATCCCGCGTTTTCCGCACTGACGCCGCGCGAGCGCGATATCGTCGAACTACTCGCGGGCGGACGCGACAACGCGCAGATCGCTGCGCGCCTCGCGCTGAGCGAAAAGACCGTGCGCAATCACATCACCAGCATCTTTGCGAAGCTCGAAGTCGAGAGCCGCGCGCAGGCCATTGTGCTCGCGCGCCGCGCGGGCTTCGACGCACCGGCTGCTTAACACAGGCACCAGCCGTCACCGGGACAAGAGTCCCCCTGCTTTGCCGCCAAAACGCCGCGTCCCGGGGCCGATCCGGGACATGCGCCTCATGTGCGCCGGTGCGCGGATCGCGAGAATGGCTCGCAGAACGGTGAAGCGACGCAAGACCCTGTGCTGATCTGTTCGATACGAGAGCGCCATCCTTAAGGCGCTTATTTCATAGCAGTCGTCGATACAGAGTCATCCGGAGTCCGTATATGAATGCCGTTCAAGCCGAAACCCGCCAGTCGGGCACGCAACAACGCTACGCGAAGTGCATCGAAGTGTCGCGCCGCATCCGCTGGGACATCGACCGCGACGTACTGCGCGGCCGCCAGTTCGATCCCGCGCACAAGTTCATGCCCGACGGCCTGAGCGAAGCGCATCGCCTGCCGTTTCTCGATGCGCGCGAACGCCGCCTGATGTCGCAGGTTCAAGGCCGTACCTACGCCAACATGTTCGGCATGATCGAGCGCTTCATCGGCGCGAAGATGCTGGAAGTCGGCCGCGATCACGCGCTCGGCGATCAGATCGCGCTCGAGGCGATCGTCCGCTTCACCGACGAGGAGCTGAAGCATCAGGAGTTGTTTCGCCGCGTCGAGGCGCTCGCGGCCGAGGCGCTGCCGCCCGGCTACCGCTTCGTTCCACAGGCGGATGAAGTCGCGGCGTTCGTGCTCGGCAAGTCGACGTGGTCGATTCTCGCGCTGACGTGCTGCATCGAGATCGTCACTCAGGTGCATTACCGGCAGAGCATGGAAAGCGATGCCAGCCTGTCGCCGCTCTTCAAGGACATCTTCCTGTTTCACTGGAAGGAGGAGTCGCAGCACGCGATTCTCGACGAGCTCGAATGGCTGCGCGAGGACGCGCGTATCGACGACGCGGCGCGCGACGCGGCGATCGGCGACCTGATCGATCTGGTCGCGGCCATCGACGGCATGATGCAGGCGCAGGCCGCCGCCGACGCGCATTACTTCGTCTCGCTGCTCGACCGTGCGCTGTCTATCGACGAGGAGGCGCGCGTACACGCGGGTCTGCTCGATGCGTATCGCTGGCAGTACATCGTGTCGGGAGTCGATGAGCCGCGTTTCATCGATGTCCTGACGAGCATGATCAGCGAGGCGCAAGGTGAACATATCGGTGCGGCGCTGGCGCCGTTGCGTCGCCGCGCGCTGGCGAGCGCCGCGGATACGCTCGTCTGACGATTTGTTTTCGTTCCCCAACGAAGGCCGGACGCTTTGCGCCGGCCTTCTTCATTGTCGAAAGGAAAATGTAATAAATACGCTTTGCTGCTCTGCAAAACGCTGAATTGCCATGGAAATCTAGTTGTTACCGGTGTACTGAAGCCGATTTTTTTCGGGCAACATACGTATCATCAGCTAATAGCATCGATAAAACTTTTCGAACGAGCAGGCATCGACCGAGACAATCGGCCAATCGCCAATGATCGAATCCGGAGTTGCCGCTCGCGCAGTTTGCCGTCCCGAACCAAAAAACCAGACTGGACCACCATGCTTGCCGAACCGTTGCCGCAAACGTCCGACATCGAGAAATTCGCCGAAGATCACGAGCGCTTCGCGCGGCTCATTCCCTCCGAGATTGCCCTTTGCCTGCGCCATCTCGTGCAGCGCCGCGACATGCTGACGGTGACGAGCGCGCGAGGCCAGATCGTCACGCAGTTGCTGGAAGTCGATGTCCGGGAGAAGCGCATTGTGTTCGACTGGGGCGGCGTCGAGTCGGACAATCGCGCGCTGCTCGAAGCGCGGCAACTGTATTTCAAGGGCGCGCCCGATGGCGTGCGTGTGGAGTTCACGACCGCCGCCGCGCATGCGGTGACCTACGAAGGGCGGCAGGCTTTAGAAGTCGGGCTTCCGGAGAAGCTTTACCAGTTCCAGCGCCGCGAGTATTTCCGCGTGCCGACGCCGATCCTCGAACCGTTTTACGCGAAGGGCGCGTTCGCCGATGGCGAAGCGTTCCGCTACGAAGTACACGACCTGTCGCTCGGCGGCATTGCGCTGCGCATGGACTCGCCGCGTCTCGCGGAAACGGAGATCGGCACGGTGTTCAACGATGTCGTCCTGCATCTCGGCGCGGGCGTGAGCTTGCCCGTCGATCTGGAACTCGTCTCGCCGCGCACCGTGCAAACGCCGCGCGGCGACGTGCGTTATGTGGTCGGTTTTCGTTTCCTGCAACTGTCGGGCGCGGCGGAGAACGTGCTTCAGCGGCTCATCACGCGCATGGAAGCGAAGCGGCGCAGCCTCTCGGCGTAACGCGACTCGGACCCTGGCATGCGTGGAGTAGAATGCGTGCCTCCTTCCACTGCACGGCGACGCATGTTTCGCAAGGCCTGGCGCGGAGAAGAACGCTTCTGGAAAGTCTGGTGGCTGCTGGGTGTGCCGATCCACGTCGCATGGTGGATCGTCTATCTCGACCTCTGGACGAGCGGCGTTGCTCCCGAAACTTTCCTGTTGATGACCGTCTGGTTCTGGCCCGGCATGCTGGGCGTATTCGCCCTTTGCTCGGTGGTCTATCTGCTGTGGTGCACCATCGCGTGGCGCTGCTCGGGCAACGTCGAGCATCGCGTCTGGACGCTCGTCGCGCGGGTGCTGATCGGCGTGGGGCTGGGTTCGTTCGTCACCGAATGCGCGCTGATTCTCACGACGCCGTTTGCCTGATTCCTGAGCAGATCACGCGCACGCGCGTCCACTTGGCGTGCACAATGTCCGGGCTTGCTGAAAGGGTGCAATGCGGCCAACGACGAACGGACAACGACGCGCATGCTCAACGAATTCGCCAAGACGGTGCTCCTGATCGTCGCCGGTTTGTTCCCGATCATCAATCCGCCGGCGACGGCGCTCGTCGTCCTGAGCATGCTGCCGCATATCAGCGACGCCGAGCGCGCGGAGCTCGCGCGACGCATCTCCCTCAACAGTTTCGCGATTCTGCTGGCTTCACTTTCCATCGGTGCATACGTGCTGACGTTCTTCGGCATCTCCATTCCGGTGCTGCGCGTGGCGGGCGGCCTGGTCGTCGCGATGGCGGGATGGGCGCTGCTTCAGGCGCCCGACGCTGACGACGGCGCGGAATCCGTGCCCAAGCCGCGCAGCGGCGCATCGCTGAGAGCCAAGGCGTTCTATCCGCTCACCTTGCCGATCACCGTCGGGCCGGGCGCGATCAGCGTGGCGATCGCACTCGGTACGGGCTCGCCGCGTCACGGGTTGCAACCGGTGCATATCGCAGGCGTGAGCGTCGGCCTGGTGATTCTGTGCGTAAGCATTTATCTGTGCGTGCGCTTCGCCGGACATTTCGAACGTCTGCTCGGCACCAGCGGCACGCAGATCGCAATGCGCTTGTTCGCGTTCGTGATTTTTTGCATCGGCGTGCAGATTCTGTGGCTCGGGGTTTCTGATTTGATCGGCTCGGTGCCGCTCAACATCAAATAGTTATATTCCCCGGAAAAACCCCAAGCGACTCTCCCCGATGACAGCGCTACCATCTTACGCTCGAATGGTAACGCTACCATCAAGGAGACGCTGCTTGACCTCGAATCGCAAGAAGCCGGAAGAACTGCGCAGCCATCGCTGGTATGGCGTGAACGACCTGCGCTCGTTCGGGCATCGCTCGCGCACGGCGCAGATGGGCTATCACTCGTCCGATTACATGGGCAAGCCGGTCATCGCCGTGATCAATACGTGGAGCGAGATCAACTCGTGCCACACGCATTTCAAGCAGCGCGTCGAGGAAGTGAAGCGCGGCATCTGGCAGGCGGGCGGCTTTCCCGTGGAAATGCCCGTGATGACGCTCGCCGAGCCGTTTCAGAAGCCGACGACCATGCTCTATCGCAACTTCCTCGCGATGGAAGTCGAGGAAGTGCTGCGCTCGTATCCGTTCGACGGTTGCGTGCTGATGGGCGGCTGCGACAAGACCACGCCCGGCCTGCTGATGGGCGCGATCAGCATGAATCTGCCGTCGATCTATTTGCCCGCCGGTCCGATGCTGCGCGGCGACTGGAACGGCCGCACGCTCGGCAGCGGCTCGGACACCTGGAAATACTGGGCGGAACTGCGCGCGGGCAAGATCACCGAGGACGAGTGGAAGGGCGTGGAAAGCGGCATCGCGCGCTCGCCGGGACATTGCATGACGATGGGCACCGCGTCGACGATGACGAGCGCCGCCGAAGCGCTCGGCCTGACGCTGCCGGGCTTCGCGTCGATTCCGGCGGTGGACTCGCGGCATGCGCAGTACGCATCGCTGACGGGGCAGCGCATCGTCGAGATGGTGTGGACGGACCTCAAGCCGTCCGACATTCTCACGCCGAAATCCTTCGATAACGCCGTGACCACCGTGCTCGCGCTGTCCGGCTCGACCAACGCGATCGTGCATCTGGTCGCGGTGGCGCGGCGCGCCGGCGTGCCGCTGACGACCGCGCGCTTCGACGAGCTCGCGCGCGTGACGCCGGTGATCGGCAACATTCGCCCGGCCGGCAAGTATCTGATGGAGGACTTCTTTTACGCGGGCGGCCTGCGCGCGCTGCTCGCGGAGCTCGGCGATCTGATCGACGGAACTCAACTAACCGTCAATGGCGCGACGCTCGGCGAGAACATCGCGGGCGCCGAGATTTTCAACGACGACGTGATCCGCCGCCGCGACAATCCGCTGGTGCCGAACGACGGCCTCGCCGTGCTGACCGGCAATCTCGCGCCCGACGGCGCCGTGATCAAGCCCGCCGCGATGGAAGCGCATCTGCTGAAGCATCGCGGACCGGCAGTCGTGTTCAGGGATTACGCCGACATGGCCGCGCGCATCGACGACGAAGCGCTCGAGGTCACCGCCGATTCGGTGATCGTGCTGCAGCACGCGGGTCCGGTGGGCGCGCCGGGCATGCCGGAGTGGGGCCAGTTGCCGATTCCGCAAAAGCTCCTGAAGCAGGGCGTGCGCGACATGGTGCGCATCTCGGATGCGCGCATGAGCGGCACGAGCTATGGCGCGTGCGTGCTGCACGTGGCGCCGGAATCGTTCGTCGGCGGGCCGCTGGCGCTGGTGAAGGATGGCGACATCGTCGAACTGGACGTGCCCGCGCGGCGTCTGCATCTCGAAGTCGGCGACGAAGAGCTCGCCGCGCGACGCGCCGCCTGGACGCCACCGAAGCGTCCGTTCGAGCGCGGCTTTGGCGTCATGCATCAACTGCACGTGACACAGGCGAACAAGGGCTGCGATTTCGATTTCCTCGAAGAGAAAACCGCGACCGGCGGCGAGCCGGAAATTCACTGAGAAGCGCAACATCATGACGACCCAAGACATCGCCATTTCCGACGAAACCATCGAACTGCTGCGCCACGTCAGCACCGCGACGCTCACGACGCAACTCTTCAAGCGCGGCCTGCGCAACGTGTTCCTGCAGGGCGTCGCGCCGCTGGTGAAGCCCGTGAAGGGCGCGCCGAACATGGTCGGACCGGCGTTCACGCTGCGCAATATTCCGGCGCGCGAGGATCTCGATCACGTCGGCGTGTTTCAGGACCCGGATCATCCGCAGCGCAAGGCCGTCGAGACCGCGCCGCCGGGCAGCGTGCTGGTGCAGGATTGCCGCGGTGACCGCAGCGTCGCCTCGACCGGCTCGATTCTCACGACGCGTCTGAAGATGCGCGGCGTCGCGGGCATGGTGTCGGATGGCTGCGTGCGCGATTCCGGCACCATCGGCGATATCGGCCTGCCGCTGTTCTGCGCGGGCGCGAGCGCGCCGCTCAATCTCGCGAAGCATCATGCGGTCGACATGAACGTGCCGATCGCGTGCGGCGGCGTGGCGGTGTATCCGGGCGATATCGTCGTCGGCGATGTCGATGGCGTCGTGATCGTGCCGCGCTACATGGCCGAGGAAGTCGCGCGCGATGCGACCGAGCAGGAGATCATGGAGGAGTTTCTGTCGGCGCGCGTGGAGGGCGGCGCGGTGCTGCGCGGCACGTATCCGCCGAACGAGGAGACGCTGACCGCGTACAAGGAGTGGCGCAAGCAGCGCGGCTGATTTTTCATCGTTGATGAAAAAGCCGCGCGCACGACGCGGCGCAAGGAGATGCTTTGAACACTCTGTCGCAGACCCATACGCCAAGCAATGTCGATGAACAGCGTCTCATCAATCGCCTGGCGTGGCGGTTGATGCCGCTCGTCGGGCTGCTGTATCTGGTGGCGTATATCGACCGGTCGAATATCGGCTTCGCGAAGCTGCAGATGCTCGGCAGTCTGGGCATATCGGAAGTCGCGTATGGATTGGGCGCATCGCTGTTTTTCATCGGCTATCTGATCTTCGAGATTCCGAGCAACGTGATGCTGCACAAGTACGGCGCACCGCGCTGGATTGCGCGGATCATGCTGACGTGGGGCGTCGTGACGATTCTGCTTGCGTTCACGAAGAACGCGACGATGTTCTACGTGCTGCGCTTTTTACTGGGCGCGTCGGAGGCGGGGCTTTATCCGGGAGTGATCTATTACCTGACGCTGTGGTTTCCGCAGCGGCATCGCGTGCGCATGCTGGGGTATTTCACGCTGGGCAGCAGCATCGGCAATATGGTCGGCGCGCCGATCTGCGGCTATCTGCTCGACAAGAACTGGTTCGATTTTCAGGGCTGGCAACTCGTTTTCATCGTGACGGGTGTGCCGTCGGTGTTGCTGACGTTCGTCGTTTTGCTGTGGCTGCCGGCGGCGCCTTCGAAAGCCACGTTTCTCTCAGATGACGAGAAGCGCTGGCTCGACGATACGCTGGAGATCGAGCGCCGTGACGCGCAGAAGGTCGAGAAGAGCGGGTCGCATGTCATGCGGGTGCTGACGGAGCCGCGCGTGATCGGCATGGCGTTGTACTACATGATGCTGTCGATGTCGGTATATGGCGTGAGCTATTGGCTGCCGACGCTCGTGAAGGGCTTCGGCGTGACGAACACGGTCAACGGCTTGCTGAACATCGTGCCGTGGCTGGCGGCTACGCTTGTGCTCGCCTGGTTGCCGGGAAAGCTGCGGCGAGGGAATCGGACGATGGGCGCCATGCTGGCGGCGGCTTTGATCGGCGTCGTGTTCTTTCTTGGCAGCGTGTTTTTGCCGACCAATACATTGCGGTTCATCGCATTGTGTCTGGGTGCGCCCTGCATGTATCTGTTGTTGCCTTGCTTCTGGACCATTCCGCCGAAGTTTCTTACGGGTGCGCGGGCGGCGGCGGGGATTGCCGCCATCAATTCGCTGGGGAATATCGGCGGATTCATCGCGCAGAATCTCGTGCCCTGGGTGAGGCAGGCTAGTGGGTCGGTTAAGGCTCCCATGCTGATTCCTGCTGCATGCTTGTTGATTTTTGCTTTTGTGACGGTGGTTTTGATGCGGAAGGCTTCGAGGGATGTTTGATCGGGATTTCATGGAAGCCGAATAAGATGCGCCTCAAACCCACGACTCCTCCGGCGCCCCCCAAACGCCGCCCCCGTACGGCGGCGAAAACCGTGCGCATAACCGACGTCGCCATCTCGGCGGGCGTCTCGCCAATAACCGTATCCCGCGTGATCAACGCCCCCGAGACGGTGGCGCCCGAAACCCGGGCTCGCGTTCGCCAGGCCGTCGCGCAACTCGGCTACGTGCCGAATCGCCTGGCCGGCGGCTTGTCATCGGCGAAATCCCGCCTGATCGCGGCGATCGTCCCCACCGTCGCGCACTCGCTCTTCTCCGAGACCGTGCAAGTGTTCAGCGACACGATGTCCCGCGCCGGCTATCAAGTGCTGCTCGGCCTGTCCGGCTACAGCGACGAAGACGAAGACCAGCTACTCGACGCGATCCTGAGCCGCCGCCCCGAAGGCGTGTTCCTCACCGGCGTGGCGCATACGCCGACACTCCGGGAACGCCTGCGCAAGATCGGCATTCCGATCGTCGAAACCTGGGACATGAGCGACGATCCCATCGACATGCTCGTCGGCTTCTCGCATTACCGGATCGGCGTGGCCGTGGCCGAACGCTTTCTTGCGCGCGGCTCGCGCCGTCCCGCGCTCGTCTCCGCCGACGACCAGCGCGCGCTCGCACGACGCCGCGGCTTCATCGATACCCTCACGCAGCGCGGCATCGCCGACGTCGCCGAATTGCTGATGCCGCCGCCCAGTTCCGTCGCGCTCGGCAAGCAAGGGCTGCAGCGCATTCTCGAAACCCGCCCGGGCGTCGACGCCATCTTCTGCAGCTCCGACCTGCTCGCGCTCGGCGTCGTGTCCGAGGCGCGGCGGCTCGCCATCGATGTTCCCGGGCGCATCGCGGTATGCGGTTTCGGCGCGCTCGAATTCACCGCCGACACGACGCCCGCGCTGACGACCGTGCGCGTCGACGGCAAACGCATCGGCGCGACGGCGGCGCGCTGTCTCATCGACCGGTTCGGCGGGAACACGGAGAAAACGCTCGTCGACGTCGGCTTCGATCTGGTCGAACGCGAAACGCTTTGAAAAACGCCCTCAGGGCAGCAGATTCCACTTGATGATCGCGCGCACGTCGCGCTCGTAGCCGAGCACGCTCATGGCCGCGGTGTCCATCGCCAGATGCGCGCCCAGCGCGGGCGAGCCGGTCGCCCATTGCGCGCCGAACACGCGCGAGAAATGCGCGTGCGAAAACAGTGCGATGTGCGTCGCGTTCGTCGCGAGCAGCCTGTCGATGAGCGCCTGCGCCCGCGCGCCGACATCGGCCATGTTTTCGCCCTCGGGAATCGGCGAAGTCCATACCGACCAGTCCGGCACGTCCTCGCGAATTTCCGGCGTCGTGCGGCCTTCGTAGATGCCGTAGTTCCACTCGTGCAGTTCCGGTTCGACCTTCGCGCGCGCGCCCAGCCCGGCGAGACGGCAGGTTTCGATCGCGCGGCTTCGCGGACTCGTCAGAACCAGATCGAACGGCTGGGAAGCCAGCACCGGTGCGAGCGCGGTCGCCTGCCTGCGGCCTTCGTCGGTGAGCGGAATGTCCGTCGTGCCGGTGTGCTGGCCCGACTTGCTCCATTCGGTTTCGCCATGCCGGATCAGCCAGATATGGACGCCGCCTTTCATGTTCATGTCGTTCACCCGGTGTCTGATGAAAATCGCTCGCGCCGACGCGCATCGGCATTCTGCGCCGATTGGCCAAAGCGCGTCCTATTCGAGCTCGCCCGTCGCGAACGCCTTCAGCAGATGATGCGCGATGGCGAACGGCTTCGGCGCCGACAGCCCGTCCGCGTGCGTGCCGTCGAGCATGCCGGCGACTTCCGCGCGCGAGAACCAGCGCGCGTCCTCCAGTTCTTTCTCGTCGACGACGATCTCGGTCGTGGCCGCGCGCGCAAAGCAGCCGATCATCAGCGACGACGGAAACGGCCAGGGCTGCGACGCGAAATAGCGCACGTCCGTGCAACGGATGCCCGCTTCTTCCAGCACTTCGCGACACACGGCATGCTCGAACGTTTCGCCCGGCTCGATGAAACCCGCGAGCGCCGAATACATGCCCGGCAGGAATTGCGGCTGACGGCCGAGCAGGCAGCGCTCGCCGTCGGTGACCAGCATGATGACCACCGGATCGACGCGCGGAAAATGCTGCGCCTTGCAGTTCGGGCAGATGCGCCGCCAGCCCGCGCCCGCGGCGTCGGTCGGATGGCCGCAGTTGGCGCAGAAACGGTGCCGGCGGTGCCAGTCGAGCATCGAGCGCGCCTCGCCCAGCGCGCTCACCAGCGGCGGCGGCACGAGGCCTTGCATCGCGATCGGGCGCAGCTCGATGGCTTCGATCGCCGCGGCGGACGTGGCGGAATCGGCCGAATCGCCTTCGAGCGTGCTTCTTACGGCTTCATCGAACGAGAGCGCGAAAAGCGCGCGCGCATCGGCGTCCCGGCCGAGAAACACCGACTGCAAGGGCGCGCCGAGCCGCGCCGCCTCGCGCGCGTCGAACAGCGGATCGTGGCCTGTGGCGCGCTTGAACAGCGGCACGTTGTTCACGAACAGGAGAAAGCGCGTCGCGGCATCGTCGCGCAGGCCGGCGATGAAACCTTCGTCGTCGCGCTTCTCCGACAAGCGGTCGAGCGGATCGAGCGTAAAACCTATGGCATGAGGCGGCGTGGGCATAGTATTTTTCGTGTAGGGCGGCGCACGCGAATGACGCGTGCGGCGGCGTGACGGGAAGATGCAAGGCCAGTCGGGAATCGTAGCGAACTTGGCGCGTCCTTGCAGGGCGAGGCCTGGAGACATCGATGATCACACTGTATTCGTACCCGCCGCTGTTCGGCCTCGAAGACAACAATCCGTTCGGGCTCAAGGTGTTCGCGTTCCTGAGGCTGGCGGGCCTTGGGTTCGAGCATCGGCACGTGCTGGATACGAGCGCGGCGCCGCGCGGCCAGTTGCCGTATCTCGTCGACGGCGACGAAACCATCGGCGACAGCGACGCGATCATCGCGCATCTGACGCGCAAATACGCGCTCACGCTCGATCAGGCGCTCACCGCTTGGCAGCGCGATCTCGATCTGCTGATCCGCCGCACGCTCGACGATCTCTACTGGGTCATGTCGTATTCGCGCTGGCGCGACGACCGCTACTGGCCGCAATTCCGCGACGCGCTGCTGGCCGCGCTTCCGGATGTCGGCGCGGACGTGCTCGAAGGCGCGCGCAAGTACAACTTCGAACGCTATCGCTATCAGGGCATCGGACGATACGAGCCGGACGCGGCCTATGCGCGTGGCATCGCGAATCTTCAGGCGATCGCGAATCTGCTGGGCGATGGCCCGTTCATGTTCGGCGCGGCGCCCGCGAGCATCGACGCCGCCGTGTATGGCTTCGTCGCCAATATCTATTTTTACGACATCGATACGCCGCTCAGGCGTTTCGTCGCGGCACAGGTTAATCTCGTGCAGCATTGCGCCGCGTTGCGCGAGCGCATGGGACAGAGCGCGTCGCCGTGATCACCCGGGCGCGGTTTCCACATTCTTTCGCGCCCGGCTTATGCCCGACGCGCCGCGCGTATCCCCACGGTCATCGCATCCGGGTCGACGGGGGCCTTGAGAATCATAGAATAGGCAGCGCGGGCGCATCCGGAGCGCGCCTTCAAATCTGGCATCTCCTGGACAGCCAGACCATGGGATGCAGGCACCGCTATGTAAAGCCTTCGCGGAGCGTCATCGCGCCCGTGCCGCAAGTCGCGCAATCATCCGCTCAGCCATCGGGCGATCGATGACTTCAAATGAGCGGCTCGTGCGTTCATAGGCGTACATGTCACCGGTTGCGATGTCGAACCACCAACCGCTCAATACGAGCGCCCCGGCATTGACCTGCTGGCGGACAATGGGGTAGGTCATCAGATGCTCGATCTGCACGAGCACATTGAGCTGCGACAGTTGATCATGAGGTTTGAATCTGCCGTCGAGTGGTCCTTCGTGTTCGAGCCGAAACGCCGCGTTGCTGGCGTGGTACAGCCATTTGTCGAGGTTCGGCGTCTTCAGCTTGGCGCTGCGCGTATGCACGGCTTTCATTGCGCCGCATTCGGAATGTCCGCAAACGACAATATTCGCCACTTTCAACACGAGCACCGCGTATTCGATCGCGCTTGCCTCGGAGAGATCGCCGGTGGAGATCCCCTCCGCCGTCGAAGGTGGTATCAGATTGCCGACGTTACGCATGATGAATAAATCGCCCGGATGGGTCGAGGCAAGCAAATCCGGCACAACACGGCTGTCCGAGCACGTGATGAAGAGCGCATCAGGTGCCTGTGCGAGCGCCAGTTTGCTGAACTGCTCCGCGTATTGCGGCAGCATCTTCTCCCGGAATTCGACGATGCCCATGATGAGCTTGCGCATGGCTTGCCTCCGAATGCGTTCGTTATGTGTTGTCTGCTTCGACGAAGCTGAACGCCTCGCGTAGCACGAGGTTTCCGGGTTGTAGAACTACTTTCCTCTACGATATTCCTCTCTGAAAACCGCCACGTAGGCAGAGATCATTGAAATGAACACGCCAAAGAACACGTAGCCTGTCAACGCTTCCGTGGCCGCGACCATTCGGCCGTCGAGCGTGGGCCGGTAATCTCCATATCCGAGGGTCGTGAATGTGACGATACTGAAATACAGGCAGCTCTCCCGGTCGTGGACGACGGTCGATGACACATCGAGGATGCCCAGCTTCATGTAGATATCGCTATACGTCCACACAGCGATGCACAACAAGACGCCCAACGCAGTGAGCTGCACGAGCAGGAACATTCGGCGAGCCGTCACCACGAGCAATGCGGCAAGGGCGAACATTGTCACTGCATCGACGATTGCGTCGGAGCGCGGCGACAAGATGGAGTAAGACAAATGGACCAGGTAATAACCTGCGACTAGAGGTACGAATACCGTTGCGAGGCCGCGCATCGCCCCTCGAAGGTCACTTTCTGAGAATCGGAAATTCACGGCACCTCCTGACGCTCAAGCCCAAGGTGCCGACGGGAGCAACCCCTCAAGAAAGCCGCTGTGTCCGGCGATTTGAAAGGAAGCTCGACGTTCGGCGTGACATCTTTAGAGCGTGCGGCCAGCAGCGATCCTCGTATGTGTCCTTCCAGACATTCCGCAACGGGGTGGTCGCGTCGGCGAACTGGCCATTCAGACGCGACCCGGCTTGGTTCCGTGTTCCCAAATACGGCGTGCGCACGGCCTGAAGCAGGGCGAGGCGACTGATTCCAACAGGGTCTGCGGGGATGCGCGGCCCGGCTTCCTTGAATTCGCCACAGCGGTCGCATACTGTGAGCAGAGCAGAGCCTGGTTTTATCGCATTGTCGTTTCAGACATGGTTCGCCCGGAGAGCAGCATCCAGCACATCCCGGATCATCCGTGACGAGGTGGCTAACCGCCAAAGCGAGGAGGCGATAATGAATCGTCCGAAAGGTGTTGTATTGCTGGTTGCGATTGCGATCGCAACAAATGCGTGGGCACAGGCTGCGGCACCGGCCGATCAAGGAGCCGCTCAGCCAGCCCATAGCGACGAGATTGTAAAGATGCGAATGGAAGTCGCGGCGGCCAACAAGAAGTATGACCAGAAAGTCGCGGCGGCCAGGAAAGTATTCGATCACAAAAAAGCGGAAGCCGCCAAAGAGCGCGATGCGGCGATCGCAGCAGCACATCACGGTGCAAGTGCGCAATGACCACTTGACGCCGAAAGCGATCTGCAAGTGGATGCTTCCAGAACTGGGACGGCCCGGCTAGCGTGTGCCACCGGGCTGCGGAACAAGCGCGGTATGGCCAGCGTTGGCGGTGCTAGACATGCGTGAGCGTTTCAGCAGGCTTATCATTGCATTCGCGTTATGCGCAGGCGGGTGCGCGGTCCCTCAATCGCCGCCGGACAGCGCCACACACGCCGCGGCTTCGACACCAGCGCCGCCGGCAAGCGCTGCTCAAACCGTAGCTCAGCCGCCAGCGGCAACCGGTGCGCAATCGTTCGCGATGGATCCGGCTTCGCTGGACAGGCTCGTCGGTCCGATCGCACTGTATCCGGATGATCTCGTCTCGATCATTCTTCCGGCATCGACTTATCCGGTCGAAGTCGTGCAGGCCGACCGCTTTCTCGATCGCAGAAAGACGGAGAAGGATTTGCCGGTCAACGAAGCGTGGCAGGACCCGATCAAGGCGCTGCTGAACTACCCCGAAGTCTTGAAGAAGATGAGCTCCGATCTCGACTGGACAGTCGCGCTCGGCGAAGCGGTGGTTTCGGATCAAAGCGCTGTCCTGCAGGCCGTCCAGCGTTTCCGGCGACAGACGCAGTCGGCGGGCAATCTGAAGACGGACGACAAGCAGACCGTCGTTGTCGAGAAGGAAGTCATCAAGATCGTGCCGTCGAATCCGGAAGTCATTTACGTGCCGCAGTACAACCCGACGACGGTCGTCGTCGCCAGCCCGACGCCGGTCTATACGTACTGGCCGGCGCCTTATCCGGTCTACTACTATCCGTACGCACCGGGCGCGGCCTTCGCCACGGGCCTCATCTGGGGCGCGGCGATCACGGCGGCGTGGAATGGCGGGCACTATGTGTCGCACTACGAGGGCGGCAACAACACGATCAACATCAACCGCGAAGGCAACGTCAACCGCGCCGAGGTCAAGAACGAGCTGAGCAACCGCGCGGCGAACCGATCGGCGAACGGAACATCCGCCTCTCAGCGCTCGACGCAATGGCGCTCGGAAAAGAAGCCGGGCCAAGTGTCGGGGGCCAGCACGCGCGCGGCATCGCAACGCGTCGGCGATGCGCCGTCACGCGCCAGCGCCGGCAATCTCGGCGCGGGCGGCGCACGCGCACCGTCCGCCGCGCAGACGCCGCGCGGGCAGGGCGCGGGCGACTTTCAGGGACGCGGCGGCGACGCGTTCAGCGGCTACGGGTCGGCTCAGGGCGCGCGGGCGGACAGCGCGCGCGGCGCGGCGAGCCGGCAGTCGACGCCGGGCGGCCAAGGCGGGCGCAATTTCCAGGGTGGCGGCTTTTCGGGCGGCGGGCGCGGTGGATTCGGCGGAGGCGGCCGCGTAGGCCGTCGATAGGAGACGTGTCATGAACATATCGTCTCGTTGGCTGATTGCAGGCTTGATCATCGCGATGCTCGTCGTTTCGCCGCGCGTTTTCGCCGTCAATCAGCAGCAGACCTTCGCCACGCCGGACGAGGCCGTCAGCGCGCTGGAACGGGCGCTCAAGTCAAACGACGACGACGCGCTCATCGCGATCTTCGGCAAGGCGCACAAGGATCTCGTCGTGACGCCGGACGAAGCCGAGAACCGCGAGTTGCGCGCCAATGCGCTTGCCGAGTTCAAGGCGTATCACATGCTGGAGGAAACATCGCCGGACCGGCGCGTCCTGCGTATCGGCGACGAAGCGTGGCCCATGCCGATTCCGCTCGTGCGTGAGCAGGGCGCGTGGCGTTTCGCGACGGAAGAGGGTGAGCAGGAAGTGCTGGACAGGCGCATCGGCGCGAACGAACGCGAGGCCATCAAGGTGATGCGCGCGTATATCGATGCACAACGCGAATACGCGACGCGCGATCGCATGAGCGATGGCGTGCTGCAGTACGCCCGCAAGCTCGGCAGCACCACGGGCAAGCGCGACGGGCTCTATTGGCCGGCGGACGAATCGAAGGGCGAAGAGCCGAGCCCGTTCGGTCCGCTGATCGCGGCGAGCGCGAATTACTTCAAGGATCGGAACCCGGGCGACCCTTATCACGGATATTGCTTTCGCATTCTCACGCGACAGGGAAAGCACGCGCCGGGCGGCGCTTTCAACTACATCATCAACGGGCGGATGCTGGCGGGTTTCGCGCTGGCTGCCTACCCTGCACAGTATGGCGCCAGCGGGGTGATGACTTTCATTGTCAACAACAACGGCGTCGTGTATCAAAAGAATCGGGGAGCATCGGCAAAGCCGCTGACCGAGTTCGATCCTGACGCATCCTGGACCCGCTTGCAGGAGCCTTGATCGTCGAACTTGGTGGCGATCCCTCAAAGAAGAATGGGTACGCTGATCAAAAGAAACACGGCGATGAAGACGACGCCGAAGATCGCCCCCAGCCTCCAGTAATCCGCGGCCGGCAGATAGCCACTGCCGAAATAGACCGGGCTCGGCCCGGTGCCATAGGGCGTGAGAATGCCCATGAGGCCGAGCGTCAGAGCCAGCATCAGCGCGAACGCCTCCATCGGCATGCCGGGAATGGTCGAGCCCACCGTCAGCATGACCGGGAGCATCGCCGTCGTATGGGCGGTGACGCTCGCGAACATGTAGTGCGTGAAAAAGAAGATCAGTATCAGGACCACCGCCGCCATGATCGGCGTGACACCGCTCATGTGCGCCGCCATCATGGACGCGAACCATTTCACGAAGCCGGTTCTGCTCAACCCGTCGGCCAACGCCACCAGCGTCGCGAACCACGTGAACGTGTTCCACGCCTGCTTGTTTGCGAGCATGTCGTCCCATGTCACGACCCTGGTGACCAGCATGAGCGCGATCACCATGAGTGCCGCAGTCGTGGGATTGACGAACTTCTCGCCGAAGATCCACAGTCCGAGCGCAACGAGCACCAGTACGCCAAGCGTCAGCTCGCGCCGCGAGAGCGGCCCCATCTCTTTCAACTGCTGCGCGGCCCACGCGGGCACTTCGCTGCCCTGCTTGACTTCGGGCGGATAGATCACGTAGGTGAGCAGCGGCACCGCTAGCAGCAGGATGATGCCCGCCGGCGCGATCGCCAGGAACCATCGCGTCCAGCCCAGATCGACGTGAACGGTCTTTCTGATGAGTTCGGCAGCCAGCAGGTTGGGGGCGAGCGCGGTCAGAAACATCGAGCTCGTCACACAGGTCGTGGCGATGGCCGTCCACATGATGTAGGAGCCAACCCGGCGCGCCGAGGGATCGTTCGGCTTCGAGTCATATAGAGGCGGCAGATTGCGGATCACGGGGAAGATGGTCCCGCCGCTGCGCGCCGTGTTGGAGGGCGTAAATGGCGCGAGCAGCGTGTCCGCGACCATCACCGCATAGCCGAGTGTGAGTGTCTTGCGGCCCATCGCCCTCACGAGCATGAGCGCGATGCGGCGGCCGAGGCCTGTCTTCTCGTAACCGAGCGCGAACATGAAGGCGCCGAAGATCAGCCACACCGTGCCGTTCGAGAACCCGGAGAGCGCCCAGCTCAGGCTTGCAGTCGCCACATTGAAACCCGGTTTCGCGAGCTGCTCCGGGCTGAAGAATACCCACTCGCAGAATACCGACACGAGCGTCACGGCAATAAGACCGATGGCCGCGCCCGGAATGGGCTCGAGCATCAGACCGACGATCACGCCCGCAAAGATCGCGAAGTAATACCAGGCGTGCTGGGCCAGTCCCTCGGGGGCGGGAATGATCGCGATGACGACCACCACGATGAGAGGTGCAAGGGCCTTCCAGAACGTCTTCATGCGTCCTCCGCTTGGAAATAATCACCCGTGTGCTAAGGTTTATATGTCGATTTTTCCGAGTTCGCCAGTGCGGGGGCAGTGCCGCACAAGAACCGAGTGCGAGACGATGGTTTGCCTGAGCATTGAAGGGCGCGAGGTCGAAGCCCCCGCGAACTGCTCGATCCTGCAGGCCATCGTGCATGCGGGGCAGACGCTCGTCGAGGGCGTCGGCTGCATGGGCCAGGGCGTATGCGGCTCATGCCGCGTGATGGTCCGGCGAAGCGGCCAGCAAGAAGTGACGACCGCGCTCGCCTGCGAGACCCTGATCGAAGAAGACATGCAGGTGGCTTTCCTCGACTATTTCGCCATTGCGTCACGCCATGTGTATCGCATGGAAGATTTCGGCGACAGCTGGCAGACGCTGCGCGCAATCTCCGAAGTGTTTCCGGAGGCATCTCATTGCCGTCACTGCAGCGGTTGCGATCGCGCGTGTCCGAAGCATCTCGACGTCCAGCGCGGCGTGAATCTCGCCGTGGAGGGCAAGCTGGCCGCATCCGGCCAGGTGTTCGACGAATGCGTCATGTGCAATCTCTGCACGCTCGCCTGTCCAGAGCATATTCAACCCAATCATCTCGGCCTATTCGTGCGTCGGATGATATCGGCGCTGTCGTTGCGGCCGGCCGACCTCATGCTGCGCTTGCGGCAGATCGAGAGCGGGGCGATGAAGATCGATTTCGACGCGCCGGGCGCGCAGCCGCCGCGCTGACAGGACCGATCGATCATGGCCGCCGGCATACCTTACGAAGACGCACGCAAGCGCTATCGTCCCGGTGCGACGCCGGCGGCACGCAAGGACGACACGTCCATCGATGCGCTTCTCAAGGCCTATCACCCAGACCATGGCGTCCATGCACGGGTGCAACTGAGCGTCGGGGTGAATCGCGGAGAGCCGTGTCAGCCGGATCTCGCCGGCTATCTTCAAGCCAATGCGCTGATCGACGATGTCGACCTCGCCGGCGCGCAGCTCACATCCACCGATGTGCTGGTAGTGGGCGGCGGCGGTGGTGGATGTGCAGCCGCGCTCACCGCTGCGAAACAGGGCGCACGCGTGATTCTCGCGACCAAGCTGCGTCTTGGCGACAGCAATACGGTCATGGCCGAAGGCGGAATCCAGGCGGCCATCGGCGAAGACGACAGTCCCCAATTGCACTTCGAGGACACGTTGCGCGCCGGGCACTTCTGCGGCGAGCGCGAACTCGTTGCGCAGATGGTGATGGACGGCCCCGATGTGATTCGTTGGCTGATCAGGCTGGGCATGACGTTCGACCAGGAAGAGGATCGGCCTATCGGCGGTAACCTGCTGCGCAAGAAACCCGGCGGCGCGTCGGCGGCGCGCATTCTTTCCTATCGCGATTACACCGGGCTGGAGATGATGCGCGTGCTGCGCGAGGCGGTGGAGCTCGATCCGGGCATCGAGGTGTGGAACCGCTGCCCCGTGGTCGAGCTGCTGTCCGACGAGCGCGGGCGTTGCGCCGGAGCGGTGATCTACAACCTTGAATGGCGCACCTTCTCGCTGGTGCGCGCACATGCCGTGATTCTCGCCACCGGCGGCGCGGGACGGCTGCATCTCAACGCCTTTCCGACGTCCAATCACTTCGGCGCCACCGCCGACGGCCTCGTGCTGGCCTATCGCCTGGGCGCGCATCTGCGCGAGCTCGACTCGTTCCAGTATCACCCCACCGGCATCGCGTATCCGCGACATCTCGCGGGCGGGCTCATCTCGGAAGCAGCGCGGTCCGCGGGCGCGAAGCTCATCAACGGCGAAGGTGAGCGCTTCGTCGATGAGCTCCAGCCGCGCGACGTCGTGGCTTCGGCGATCCTGCGCGAATGCGAGGAAGGGCGCGGAATAGTACGCGACGGTCAGGTCGGCGTGTTCCTCGATACGCCGACGCTCGAACGGGAGAACCCCGGCATTCTGGAAAAGCGTCTGGTGACGCTGCGTCATCTTGCGCACAAGTGCGGTCACAATGCAGCCGAGGAGCCGTTCCTCGTCTATCCCACGTTGCATTACCAGAACGGCGGCGTCGCCATCGACAAGGACGGTGCGACGAGCGTGCCCGGCCTCTATTGCGTCGGCGAGGTCACGGGCGGCATACACGGGCGCAACCGGCTGATGGGCAACGCGCTGCTCGACATCCTGAGCATGGGGCGCCGCGCCGGGGCCAGGTCGGCGCAATTGCCCGGACGCTTCGAGGCGAGCCGCGCCGGAATCGGTCACGTCCACGCGTGGCAGCGCGAGCTGACCCTGGCCGGATTGCCCTTGCATGTGAAAGCACCGCAGCTCTTTCCCGGCTACGCCCACTTCGATCTGCGAGCCGACGCCGGCCTGCGCACGAATGCGCGCGGGGGCGTGCCCGAAGGCATCCGGTGATGCGATCCACGGAGCGCGAAGATGGACAAGCTGAATCAGGTTCTTCTGAGGGCCGATTTCCGCGTCGGCGCAGACCTCGATGCATGGCTCGCGCGTGAGGGCGGCGCGGGGCTCGCCAGGGCTTTGGAGAATCCCGAAGCGATCATTGCGGAGATCGCGGAAGCGGACTTGCGCGGGATGGGCGGCGCCGGGTTTGCGACGCATCGCAAATGGACGCCGGTCGCCGCCGCGCCCTTCGGCGACAAATACATCATCTGCAACGGCAACGAAGACGAGCCCGGCACCTTCAAGGATCGCTTTCTTCTGGAGCACACGCCGCATCAGGTGATCGAGGGCGCGCTCATCGCCGCGCTGGCGACGCGCGCGAACCACGTCGTTCTGTACGTCAACCCGCATCAGCAACTGGCTCTCGCGGCGACTCGCCAGGCGGTGCAGCAATGGCAGGCACACACACTCTTTGCCGCGATCGAGCAAACAGTCGGCGGCACTGTCTCGCTTGGCGTCGTACCGAGTTCGGGTCTTTACATCGGCGGAGAGGAAACCGCCGTGATCGCGAGCGTGCAGGGCGGCTTTCCGTTTCCGCGCCGCAAGCCGCCATTCCCGGCTGAAGAGGGCGTGCATGGCGCGCCGACCGTCGTGAACAACGCCGAAACGCTTGCTCACGTGCCGGGGATTCTGCGCCACGGTGCGCAATGGTATCGGGATCTCGGCGTTGGAGACGCGGCCGGAACCAAGCTCTACTCGCTCTCGGGCGATGTCCTGCATCCGGGTCTCTACGAACTGCCGATGGGCACGAGTCTCGAATCGCTCGTCTTCGAGCATGGCGGCGGCATGTTGCAGGGCAAGCAGTTCAAGGCGGTCTTCACGGGCGGTCCCTCGAATACCTTGCTGACGAAGCGCGATCTCGACGTCCCGCTGGACTTCGACTCGGTGCGGCAGCGCCATTCGCGTCTCGGGACAGGCGCGATGATCGTCGTGTCGGAAGGCAGCAGCATCGTGCGCAAGGTCGCCGAGTACGTGAGTTTCTTCGCTCAGGGTTCATGCGGCCAGTGTCCGCCGTGCAAGGGCGGCACCTTTCAGTTGATGCAGCTTCTCAACCGGATCGATACGGGCCGCGGCGTGCGCGCCGACATGGACGCCCTGGAGAATCTGTGCCGCATTCTGCCTGGCAGCGGACGCTGCGGTCTCATCGACGGTGCGGTGACGGTGGTGGAGAGCTCCGTCAACCAGTTCCGCGACGAGTACGAGGCGCTGTTGATGACATAGACCCAATTTTCCATCGGCCGCGCGATACACGGACCGGTTTCCGGGGGCAGACAACATGCCGTACTTGCAACTCGATGTGAACGGCCACGACTCGGCGGAGCAGAAAAAGCGGCTCGCCGCGAAGATGGGCGAGACCTACGCCAGCATGATGTCTGTCGATATCAGGAGAATCAGCGTGGCCATACGGGAGCTCGGCGCCGGCGGCGTATGGCGCATCGCAGAGCCCGACGGGGAGCCGTTGCCCGTGTCCGTGATGATGCTTGACATCAGGAAAGGACGGCCGCCTGAATTGCGCATGGCGTTGGCGAAAGCGCTTTGTGCGCTTTGCGTCGAGATTCTCGGTCTGCGAGAAGATCGGCTCAATGTCGAGTTCACCCAGCACTCGGGAGACGAGATGTATCACCCGTCGCTCGGAGGCTTCAGCCCCGAATGGCAGCCAGGCGAGCGGTAAGTAATCGGAAGCAGGTAGTCGACGCGATTTCGGCGCGTGCCCCGGATTGCAGACAGATTGGTGTCAATGTCCAGAATGCGCTTGATTGCGAATTGAATGCAGCGCGACGGCTGCACGTCGGACTTCAAGGGGTGCGGAAAGCGACCTTTTTAGCGGCGAATCGAAAAACCGTTGCCTATGATTAGCATGAACAGTCAACGCGCGCATGGTTGCTCCGATGGCCCACCATGCGCTCGCGCGACTGCATGGCTGAAGCCGGCTGCGCGGCGGTCAACGATTATTTCGCCGCTGAGCGGAAATGAGGGGGAGTGGTCATGACGATATGGATTGCACGACTGCTGAGCACCGTCCTCGTCTTCGCCTTTTTGGCGGGCTGTAAGAAACAACAGAGTCAGGAACCGCCTGACAAGGGAGCCTCGGCGGCGACGCCGGCATCCGTTGCTTCTCCGGCGGTGCCCGCGGCATTGCCGCCGCTCCCCGCATCGGCCGCGGCGCCCGAGTCAGCGTCGGCCGCCCAGCCGCAGGCTCCGGCCCAGGTCCCGCAATATCCGCCCGAGGAACTCGAAGCGCTGGTCGCGCCGATCGCGCTCTATCCCGATTCGCTGCTGTCGCAGGTGCTGATGGCATCGACCTATCCGCTCGAAGTCGTGCACGCGGCGCGCTGGGTCAAGGAGCACCGTGACGTGAAAGGCGATGCCGCTGTAAAGGCAGTGCAGGACCAGCCGTGGGATGTAAGCGTCAAGTCTCTGGTCGCGTTTCCGCAAGTGCTCCAGCCGATGAACGACAAACTCGACTGGACGCAAAGACTTGGAGACGCGTTCCTCGCCCAGCCGAAGGACGTGCTCGCGGCGGTTCAGCGGCTGAGGGTCCGCGCGCAACAGGCAGGAAACCTGAACTCGAATCCGCAGCAGAAGGTGATCGTCGAAGCGCCTCCCGCTGGTGGCCAGGGCAACCAGCCGGCTCAGGGCGGACAAGCGGTTCAGGCGCCTCAGACCATCGTGCGCATCGAACCGGCCGACCCGCAGGTCATCTATGTTCCGTCCTACAACCCGACTGTCGTCTATGGCGGCTGGAGCGCGCCGGCTTATCCACCGACCTACTGGCCACCATATCCGGCGTACTACCCCGGAGCCGCCCTCGCGAGCGGATTTGCGTGGGGTCTGGGGATCGCTGCGGCTGGAGCGATCTTCGGCGGGTGTAACTGGAACAGTGGCGACGTGAACATCAACGTCAACAAGGCCACCAACATCGACCGCAACTTCAATCGCGCCAACGTGAAAGGTGGGACGTGGCAGCACGACGCGCGGCATCGGCAGGGCGTGGCCTACCGCGATAACGCGACGCGCGACAAGTATTCGCGCGGAGTGCAGGGCGCCGATGCGCGGCGCGAATATCGTGGCCGCACCGGCGGCGCGGGCGAGCGTGCCAACGCGGCCAATCGGGCGGCGGCGGGCAACCCGTCGGCAGCCAACCGCGCGGCGCGCGCGAACAACGCGAATGTAGGCAACCGGGCCGGAGCTGGCAATCGCGCCGCTACGGCCGACCGGGGGGCGGCGGCGGGCAATCGCGCTCAGACGGCGAATCGGAGTGGTGAAGCCGGCAATCGCGCGCAAGCGCCGAATCGAAATGCCGAAGCCGGGAATCGCGCTCAGACGGCGAATCGGAATGCGGAAGCCGGCAATCGCGCACAGACGGCGAATCGCGCACAAGCGGCCAATCGTGGCGCTGGACCGAGCGCCCAACCCGCCTACGGAGGCGGCGGCTATTCGGGCGGCGGCCGTGATACCGCGTTCCAGGGTGTCGGCGGCGGGGGCGCGGCGCAGCGCGACTTCAGCCGTGGGCAGGCGAGCGTCCAGTCATCGAACTTCGGCCGCGCGGGCGGTGGCGGCGGTGGCGCTCGAGGTGGTGGCGGGGGTGCTCGTGGCGGCGGCCGGCGCTAAGGAGAACGACGATGAACCGATTTTCCCGTGTCGATGTTGCGCTGGCGAGTTTCCGGGCTGTGATGACTATCGTGCTCGCGCTCGTGCTTGGCCTCGCACCGCTTTCGGCCATGAGCGCCCAGTCCTTCTTTCAGTCGCCCGAAGCAGCGATGGACGCCTTCGGCGCGGCCGTCGCCAATAATGACGAGACCGAGCTGAAGGTCTTGCTCGGCGACGACTTCCGCGCGCTGATCCCGCCGGTCGGCGCGGAACTCCGCGACAAGTTCCTGGGCGAGTGGCAAGCGTCGCACACGATCCGTTCGACCGGCGGCGACCATGCCGAGATCACGGTGGGCAAGGACGGATGGACGCTTCCGATTCCGCTCTCGAAGACGGCGCAAGGCTGGCACTTCGACATGCACGCGGGGGCCGAGGAAATGCGTTTGCGCCGTATCGGGCGCAACGAGCTTGCCGTGATTCAGACGATGCTCGCGATCTACGATGCCCAGCGCGACTATGCCTCGACCTATCACGATGGCAGCAAGGTCTACGTCTATGCGGAAAGGTTCGCAAGCAGGCCGGGCAAGCATGACGGACTCTATTGGCCGAGTGGACCCGATGAGGTTCAAAGCCCGCTTGGCGCTGCGTTCAAGACCGCGGGTGCAAGCAATGCGACGGAGGCGGGCTATTACGGCTATCACTACAAGCTGCTGCGCGCTCAAGGACGCCATGCACCGGGCGGCGCATACGGTTATACGGTCAACGGGCGCCTTTTCGGCGGCTTCGCGGTGGTCGCGTGGCCAGCCCACTATGGCGATACGGGCATCAAGACTTTCATGGTGAGCCACGATGGTCAGGTCTACGAGCGTGACCTGGGCCCGGACAGCGCGAAGGAGGCGCAGGCGATGACCACGTTCGATCCAGGACCGGGGTGGGAAAAGGTCTCGCCTTGACTGCCAGCCTTCGCAATCGCCTTTGCCGCGCGCGGGGGGCCATACGTCGATACGGACTCGACGTGCCGCACAGGAAATTTCACCTGCGTCAGTCGGCTGTCATTTTCCTGGCGTCGGCGGGGTTGCAGGAGTAATGCGCGGACTGTTTGAAGTATCCCGTTAAGAGCCCTACGTTGCTACAAACGAAGCGATGTCCCCGCGTCTTGAGTAGCACTTTCGCGCCTCGCAGAGCAGCGGAAACTTCGATGCGTTAAGCAAAAACTTCCTTCCAAGTGTTTTTTCGACCCGGTCTTCTGATGCGCGCGATTCAGCGCTACGCCCCGAAGAGTTGCACGACGATATTCGCGGTGTATCATCCGTCGAATCACCACGCCGACCGACCATGCCCGAAGATCTTACACATCGGATCGAGGCGCGAGAGGGCGCCACCGGCTTCCTCTTCGTTGCCGCGTATGCGGCGATTTCGCTGACGGCGATAGCCCTCGTCGGTCCTTATGGCTGGGACGACGGAGCCATCTCGGTCGCCTATGCGCGTTCACTGGGGCAGCACGGGATATTCGCGTTGACACCAGCTTCGGCGTCGGCCGAAGGAACGTCGAGTTTGCTCTTGACTGCGATCCTGGCCCTGGCGCAGTGGGTACTGCATTCAGGCTTTCTGGATGCGATCAGGGCGGCGCAGATACTTTCCTTCGTTGCGCTTAGCGCTACCCTGGTGCTCGTGTGGCGCGCACTTCAACCGTCCCTGCCGAGCCCGACGCATCGCGTCATTGTGGTGTCCTTGCTCGGTCTGCTGCCAACCTTCCAGGCCGAGATTGTCAATGGCATGGAAATGACGCTTTTTGCGTTGCTGCTTTTTGCGTTCGTGCTCTTCTGGCGCACGCGATCGACGCTCGCGTATGCGCTATTGCCGCTATTGCTGCTGACGCGCTTCGAGGCGGTGTTCTACGTGGGCTTCGCGCTTGGCTGGATGATCGTGTGGCACCGGCAGGACAGGCCGCATGCCATTCGCATGTTCGTCTGGCTCATGTTTTGTTTGGTTTTACTGACGATCTGGAGATATTGGGTCTTCGGCGCGCTATTGCCGAATACGATTCTGGCCAAGCTTCAGATTCCCTACAGTAGAAAGGGCTGGGCCGGCGTGGTGGAAAAGCTCCGCGGGCTGAAGGATTTCCTCTTCGTGAACGCTGCGTTGCTGGCTGGCATGTACCTGAGCCGGAAGGGCGATCAGGCGCGCCGTCTGGATCCGATGCCTGTACTTCTGATAGCCGCCTTTGGCGTATTCGCGCTCATATCGGGAAAAAACTGGGGCTATGTCGGGCGCATGTTCATTGCGGTGCTGCCCGTTTTCGTCCTTTCACTCGCAGAACGCTTTGCGAATATGCGTCGGCCGCGTGTATTTCAGGGGCTTTTGCTGTGCCTTTCTGCAAGCTTCCTGTTCAACGTCGCGGTGCTGCGCGAAAACGTCGACACGGTCATCGTCGGTGCGGCGATGCGCGGCGCGCTCCCCGCTGCACTGGATGCCACGGGCGCCACGGCCCGAAAAAGAGTGTGGCCCGATTTCCCCGGAGACTGGCGGGGTATCACGCCTCAGAACTACGCGATGACAGGTGCTTCGGTTGATCGCCTGCGCGAGCGTCTGGGGCAACCGACGCTCAAGTTCATGACGCCGGACGTCGGCGGTACCGCATTGTGCTGCGAACGTCTGGACATCCTGGACTCGGGACTGTTGACCAACCCGACGCTGGCGCGTCGCGGGTATGCAGGGTTCGCGGACTATCTGAGGAAGGAACGCCCGGAGGTCATCGAGACGCATGACTTCTGGAGCAGCGACAGCGGCATATACTCGGTCGCGGAGTTCAAGACGGACTACCTGCCCGCAGTGTACGACGGGACGCTTTTTTGGTTGCGTCATGACGTCCTGGAGCGTTTGGTGGCTCGTGGCCTGGCGGCCGAGCCTGTTCGCCCGGAGAGGCTGCTCGATATCCGTTATCTGAAAGACGGTCCGGACGTTTCGTACCTGATGCGATTTCCCGCCGTAACCGTGCTCGGTCGATGAGGAAAGTCGGTCGTGAAGGGATCTGTCGCGCCGGTTGACGTCGCGTGAGGTAGAGTTTCCAGAGTTTGCGCGTCGATCTTTCGATCTTCAACCGGCATTCACTTGATGAAAACTACCCAACTGAATCGGGCGGCCGCCGTAACGTGCGCCGCCTGCGTGGCGCTTTTGCTGGCCGGATGTGCTTCCCCTTCGATGGATTCGCAGCATTCGTCGCACGATTCGCAAGTGCAAGGGGCGGCCAAGACGTCGCTCGATGCCGCTATCGCCGGACCGCAGCGCAGCGATAAGGCGCGTGCGCGCGACGTTTATCGCCATCCTGGAGAGACGTTGCAGTTTTTCGACGTCGGCCCGTCGCAAGCGGTGCTGGAGATCGCGCCGGGTGGCGGATGGTACACGGACATACTCGCGCCCTACCTGCACGACGCGGGACTTCTCTGCGAGGCGCAGTATCTGAGCACGTCCGCCGATCTCGCCGCCGAGGACAACGAGACCGACGCCGCTTATCGGCGCAAGCTTGCAGACGCGCCGGCGACTTATGGAAAGGTTGTCGTCGGCACGTTGCACGCGGGCCGGTTCATCGGCTTTGACGCAAACAACCGCTTCGACCGCGTATTGACGTTTCGGAATATCCATAACTGGATCAAGGACGGACAAATCGATGCGAACCTGCGTGCGTTCTACGGCGCGCTGAAGCCCGGGGGCGAACTTGGCGTCGAGGAGCATCGAGCGCGGCCGGGGACGACTCTGCAGCAAATGATCGATTCAGGCTATGTGACCGAGGCGTTCGTCATCGAGCATGCGCAAGCGGCCGGCTTCAGGTTCGTCGGCCGCAGCGAGATCAATGCAAATCCGAAGGATACGACGGACCATCCACACGGCGTGTGGTCGCTCCCGCCGACATACGAGGGCGGCGACGTCGATCGGTCACGTTATGCCGCAATCGGAGAATCGGATCGCATGACGCTCAAGTTCCTCAAGCCCTAGAGGCCATGCATTCTCCGGGCTGCGTGAGTGCCAACGCACTTCACTGCGCGAGCCGGTCATCGGCCGGTTTGTCGCTGATCCGCCCCAGCGCGGCATTTATTTCCAGAAGGGCCGACCCTAATCCCGCGGCAAGTACGTCGTCTCTAAGGCGATGAAGTCGAGCGCGGGTCTTGATGACGTCGATGCCCCGCGCCGCGTCGGCAACGAGCCGCGCGCGTCGAACGAGAAGAGATGCCCATGGCAGGGGCTCGGCCTGCATGAACGCTTCGAGCGCCCGGGCATGATGGAGTACGTCATCCCATTCGGCGCATTCGATGGTGGCCTCCATCGCATGGATGTGAAAGCGTAGAACCGACTGAGCGAGGCAAGGCTGCGTAAGCAGTGCCGCGCCTCGGCTCAAGGCCTCGGCCCGTGCCTGAGCGTTCGGTGCAGCGCGGGCCAGCATCGCGAATATCGCGGCGCCGGCGTATCCAAGGCCGGTATCTTGTGCGATCTGTAATGCCGCATGGATCTGGCGCGCGGCATCCTCACGAGAGCCCGCTCTCAGGTGAACCTCGGCCAGCGCCAGAAGGAACGTCGATTCGAAGCGGCGGGCGCCGACCTGCCGGGCCAACGACAGACCTTCGAGACAAACCGGCTCGGCTTCATCGAATCGTCCGGCGTCGACGAGAATCGTCGCAACGCTTGAAAATGCAAACACTTGCGCAGGCACGAGCCCCGTGCGCCGCGCGTCGACCACGGCCCGCTGCACCTCCTTCACGGCTTCGTCAAGCCTGGCCGAGTACTGCAGGCAATATCCGACCATGCATCGGTTTGGAATCTCCATGGCGATCCATTGCCGCGCTTCACACAGCCCGACGCAGCGTTCGAAAGACTGCAGCGACTCGATCAAATGCCCCTGTTCGAGTTGCGCATCTCCGAGGCCGCTTAACGCCCGGACTTCACACTCAGGGCTACCAGCCCGCCGTGCAAAGCTGAGCGCATGACGGTGCTCCATCGCGCAGGCGGGCACGTCGCCGCGCGCGAAGTAGATGCCGCCTCGTAGATAGTGGATTTTGGATCGCTCGAGGTCCAGACTCAGCGCTTCGGCAAGCGATCCCGCATGCGCGAGCGCATTGAGCGCTTCTTCGATGTCGCCGGTCACGCGATATCCGGCGGCGATTTCCAATAGAGCGCGGCAGCGTTGCTCGTCTGTTGCCGCGAGATCGAGTGCCGAACGGCCCACGGCTAACGAATCGGGCAATCGGCCGGACTCGCGCAGCAATTCGCCGTGGAGAAGTGCCAGCTCGCAAGACACCGATGGGTCGCGAGCAAGGGCCGCGCCGCGTTGAGCGAGGGCGACCGCCGCTTCAGGATGAAAATGCTGCATGCCGTCTCTGGCGGCCAGCAAATAGGCATACGCGGCGTCTGGGTCTCCTGCTCGATCCAGGTGTTCCGCACGCAGGACCGGGTCCGCATCACCGATGCGTAGCGCCACCTGCCGGTGCAGCGAGCGCTTCCTGCTGTTGAGCATCGTGCCATAAATGGTTTCATGCACCAGCGCGTGTGTGAACTCGAGTTCGCCGCCATCGGCCCGAATCAGCTCGGACTGCAAGAGCGCTTGGCTATGATCCGTCGCATCGCCCGTGATCGCGCGCAAATCGGCCGACAAGAAGTGCCTTCCGATGACGGACGCGGCTTGGAGAGCCATCCGCTGGCCGGATGTGAGCCGGTCCATTTGCTCGAGAACAAGGCTCTGGACCGTGGGTGGAACGGCTTTCATGTCGTTTCCGCGCGATGCGCGCAGCAAGTGTTCCAGAAACAGCGGATTCCCCTCGGCGCGCTTCGCGCACTGCTGCAAAACATCGTTCCCTTGCGAAGATCGGTCGCGTGCCAGCATGCACGATTCTTCGTAGCTCAATGGACCCAGTTCGATCTGCAATGAAGGGCAGCTCCGAAGCGACTTGCACCAGGCGTCGTTCGACGGTCTGCCTTCGCTGCGCGAGGTCATGGCAAGCACGATCGGCGAACGCGCGGCGGTTTGCGCGATAGCGATCAGTTGTCGAAGTAGTGACACCGGCGCCCAATGGATGTCTTCGATGGTGATCAGCACCGGGTTCCTGCCAGCGGCTCGCTCGAACGTCCTTGCTAATGCCTCATCGGAGCGCTCGCTTCGAGCGTTGCCAGTCATCGATTCCAGGAGCGCCTTGTCGCCTTTCGGAAGATCCAGTTCCAGCAAAGCGGCGATGAACAGCGCGTCCTCTTTCAGCACCATCTCGCGGTCGACGGCGCTCTTGAGCGCCGCTCTGAGGGTCGTTTCATCATCGGACAATGAAACGGCCAGTAGAGATGCGAGCGTTGCCGGCACGGCAGCTCTTCGGCGTGAGGCCCCGAAGTCGAATACCTGTCCGTACGGCACCGCAAATCCGCTTGATCGGGCGCGCTGCCGGACCTCGGCCATCAATCTCGACTTGCCGATTCCGGCGCGGCCGCGTATCAGTACTACCGCGCCGCTTCCCACAAGCCGGGCACGCTCCAGTACGCCGGATATCTGTTCCAACTCCGTCTGTCGGCCTACGAAGGACGAGTGCGAGATTAAAACGCTGCGCAGACTTAGCACGCGCCACGCTGTGATTGGAACCGGGAAGCCCTTGAGGGAATGTTCTCCGCAATCCTCGGCGTCCACGAGTGTCGAGACCGAGCGATACAGTCCTTCCGAGATCAAGGTGTCGCCCGGCTTGGCCTGCACCTGGAGACGAGCAGCGAGGTTGACGATCTCGCCGGTGACGGAGCATTTTGACTGGCCGCCGCTACCCATCCTGGTCACCACGACTTCGCCTCGGGCAATGCCTATGTGAAGTCTGAGTGGCCGACCCTCGCAATCCGCCATGCCCGACGCCTTTTCATGCATCTCGATTGAGGTGCGAACGGCCCGCTCGGGGTCGTTTCCGTGGGCGACGGGCGCGCCGAAAACCGCCATCACGGCGTCGCCCATCCGGTTCAGCACCTGGCCGCCGTGGCGCGCTACGACCGATTCCATCGCCGCGTAGAAGCGGCCGAGCATTGCCTGTACTTCTTCTGCATCACTTCTTGCGCACAGCGTCGTGAAGTCGGAGATATCCGCGAACAACGCCGTTGCTTCGCGGCGCTCCTCGGCCAATTCGACGTCGGCACCGGACGCCATCCCGCATGCGGCGCAGATGGAATCTGAAGGACTGAGCGGAGCTCCGCACGCGCGGCACGCGAGGTGCAAGGGTGATCCACATTCCTCGCAAAACTTCGCAGATTGCGCACATTCGTGCGCACAGTGCAGACACTTCATGAGACGCTCCGCATCAACCGCACGAACATCGGCCGCTCGAGCGAGTGCCGGCGTGGCAATTGGCTTGAGCACCGCTACGAGAAGTTAGCAGTCGCATGCTCGTCGGGCCTGAAATGGCAACATTGCGCGCGGTCGGAGGCGAGGTCAACACGATCGGCATGCGAATGTCTTTGGCCGACGCGTAGCCGTTGTTCATTAGGCAACTACTGGAGTTGCGCGGACGGTGCGCGGCTCTGCTTACCCGACGAAGATGCGTGGCGGCTGCCACGCTGCGCTGTGGATCGGACAATCAGCTTGAGACGGGCGAGAGTGCCGAGGCTGCCTGACCATGGAGCCACCGCCGTAGCGTCTCGACCGCTTCAGGATGAAGCAGCTTGCGCGGCGTGACAATGTAAAAGCCGGTCCCTGCCGACATTTCTCCATCGCCCACGCGTTTTAGACGGCCCGCGGCGATATCCCGCGAAACGAAGGCCGGATGCGCGAGCGCGAAGCCTTGTCCTTCCATCGTGGCATCGCCGACGAGCGCCGGCTGATTGAAACGGATATTCTTTCGATGCGACGCGCTTGCGGCCCGGCCACGCGTGCCAGAAATTGCGGCCACATCGAGCGCGTCGTGAAGCAGCGCGACCTTGTCGGGAAACCGTGGGATGAGCCATTTGGCGGCAAAGGTTGCCGTCACACTGATCGCGATCTTCAGCGGCTGGGGGCGGCGCGGCCATCGATGCGCCTGCGCAACGCTACATTCCGACGGACGAGGCAGGTGGGTCGCTCGACGGCTACGAGCACTTCAGCGTGGTGACGGTATCGGTTCAGACGATCGACTGGCTCGCTCTGTCGCGGCGCGGACATGAGTTCGCGGTGTTTCGCAGAGAAGATGGGCTGAGGCACGCCCAATGGGTCGCGCCCTGATCGCGTTCAGAGTCTTCTCGCAATGATCGTCTGCAAGACACAATATGTCATGAAGGCCGCTGGACGAAAATCCTTACTCAGTGCGACGGAGGGCTAATGAAGATTATTTTGATCGGGGCCAACGGAACGATCGGCGCGGCGATCGAAGCCCGCTTCAGCGGACGACACGAGTTAATACGTGCAAATCGCACTGCCGGAGACGTGCGAGTCGATATTGCGGACCCGCATTCAATCAGGCAGCTCTATCGAACGGTCGGAACGTTCGACGCGTTGATTTGCGCAGCCGGTCAGGTCCAGTACGAAGCGTTCGAGAAGCTCACGATCGAGCATCACGCCATCGGCATCCGGAGCAAACTGATGGGTCAGGTTGCCCTCGTGACCGAAGGTCTTCAGTTCGTGAATGACGCAGGCAGCTTCACTCTCACGAGTGGGCTGACCAACGAAGATCCCATTCGTCAGGGCGCGTCATCGGCTTTGGTGAACGGCGCGCTGGAAGGGTACGTTCGTGGAGCGGCGATCGAGATGCCGCGCGGCATACGAATAAACGTAGTGAGCCCGACCCTGATCGAAGAATCGGTTCCCGTATTCGGCCCGTATTTCCCGGGCGTCAAACCTGTGCCAGCATCCGAGGTGGCGCTCGCATATGTGAAAAGTGTCGAGGGAGCGCAGACTGGACGGGTTTTGAGAGTGGGGTGGTCGCGAGAGCAGTGACGCTTCCCGCTGCGGCGGCGATACCGGGGCTTTGGCAGCAACCGAGAGCCCCGGAGAACCGTCCGAACGTACGGCTACAGGAATTGTTCTTTGAGCGAACTGACGGCCAGGTTCTCTTTTAAAGACGGATTTGTTCTATCGTGAGGATGTGCGGGTCCCGTTAAATGGAGGTTGAGCTAAAGCCGGAACGATTCGACAAAAGCCGGCTAGAAAAAACCGCTGACGACGCGACGACTGAGAGGTGCGTGCACGATGAGGTCCGTAGACTATGTATGTGCGTCGAGCAGCAGGAAAATCGATGGCACGCTCGACGACAAGACCGCGTGGTTCGAATTCCGTCAGGTTGCTTATCTATTCGGCATGAATGCACAACAGGCAACCAAGTTCCTCCGGCAAGCGGACACGACCGGCGACATTGACGCGACCAAAGACGTCAGGTCGTCCGACCACGGCGTATGCCTGTTGAGTCACAGGGCAGTCGTCGCGGTTGGATACCAAGTCAACTACGGTCGAGCAACCGCCTTCCGTCGCTGGTGCGCCTCGGGTCTGAGTGTCCAGTTCTGTTGATGCCCGCACAAGAGCGGTTCGCTGAAGGCCTGGGGCAGGAATCCGAGTGAATAGAGTGAGACACTCGTGCAATGCGTCGATCCGGTGGAGTAACGCCGGCGCGAGTATTCTGCCCGGCGTATTCCCATCCGATCAGCCGTTGTGCTGTTACGGCGCGGCCCGTGCTACTACTGCCGCTCCTTCAATTCGGTGAGAGATCATCGATCACTGAACCGGCCAACTCGCGCGGCGGCTGAGTCCGCGCCGATCGGCTGTGGTTAGAAGGCATATTCCGCGTCATAGCTACAGCCGCGCTCTGGCAGAGCGTGGACGCTTGCCAGGCGCCGATTCGACCATTGCCGCGACAAGCAAACATTGGTTTCCCTGCCTGCCATTGAAGAGACGGACTCCGCGCCCCGCGGCCGATGCCGACGTTCCGAAGCATGGAAAAGGCGCGGAGCCGCCCGCTCGGGGGCTTATCCGGCTCGCTTCTGAAGACCCCAGCCTATCAACGCGAGAACCGCGGAAGATCCGAGAGTCAGGACCACTTCCAGACTATGGTCCGGGGCCTTCACCATGACAACGAACGCGCCCACGATCAAAAGGATCGCGATCATCGAGAGATACGGGTGGCCCCACATTCGCACCTTGAGAGAACCCTCGCGCACCAGGCGAGCCCTGAGGCGAAGCTGGCTGACTGCGATGATGAAGTAGACCAGCAGCGCGATGGCTCCCGTCGTGGCCAGAAGCGTGTCGAACACATACTTGGGCGCAATGTAGTTCGCGGCACATCCGGCAAAGGCGACCAACGTAGAGGCCAGTACCGCATTGGCAGGCACGCCCGATCGGGTGGTCGACGTCATCATCGACGGAGCCTGACCGCGTGTGCCCAGTGAAAACAGCATGCGCGATGCCGTGTAGAGCGCGCTGTTGAGGCAGCTTGCGACGGCCACGAGGATGAGCGAGTCGATGATCAGCTTCGCATGCGGCACATGAAAGACCTCGAGCACAGCCTGATAGGAACCGACGCTGATCAGGGCGGGATCGTTCCAGGGGACGACTGAGATGATGATCGCAATCGAGCCGATGTAGAACAGCGAGATTCGCCAGACTACCGACGTAATGGCATGAGCGATTTCCTTGGCGGGGTTCGCGGACTCCGCGGCGGCTATCGTGACCACCTCCGTGCCGAGAAAGGTGAACATGGTCGTAAGCAAGGCGCCGACGACCGGTGCGAATCCGCGAGGCAGAAACCCGTCGTGTCCCATAATGGTCGCGAGCGGATGAAGTTGCACGTTCGGCAAACCGCCGGCGAGGGCGACGACTCCGAGAATCACGAAGGCGGTAATTGCCACCACCTTGACGAGCGCGAACCAAAATTCGAGCTCGCCGTAGTTCTTCACGCTGAAGAGGTTGGTGGCCGTAAGAAGCACGGTCACCAGCACGCAGTACTGCCAGACTGCGAGCTGAGGGAACCAGCTATTCAGAATGCTGGCGGCCGCGGTCGCTTCAAGCGGAACCAGCAGAACCCAGAACCACCAGTACATCCATCCGATGGTGAAGCCGGCCCAAGGTCCGATGGCCTTCGAGGCATAGGTCGAGAAGGACCCCGAATCCGGCATGGCGCACGCCATCTCGCCCAGCATGCGCATCACGAGGACGACGAGAACGCTCGCGAAAACATAGGCCAGAATGGCCCCCGGCCCTGCCTCTGCGATCGCATGGCCGGAGCCTACGAACAGTCCGGCGCCGATACTGCCACCGATGGACAGCATGACAACATGTCGTTGTCGAAGGCCGTGTCCTAGGTTCGTTCCACGTTCAGAACTATCGATAGAACCGCTGGATTCATGCGGTTTTGCTGCTACCCTCGCTGAATTGGTGCGCGCACCGCTTCCGGGTGTAGGTGTCATAGCCCTGTCTCCATTGTTGCTTCGATTTCTTTAGCCGTCTTTCGCGGTTCCCTCTCGATCGATGCGCACATGACGACGCAGAGTCGTTCTTCTTCTATATGGCGGTCTCAGTTGGAACGCACAGCGTGACGGCCCTCGACGCGTGAATCGAGCGTATCGACGACAGAACACGGTCACAAGCGAATTTATCGACTGGTGCAGTCCAGCGCGGAATAAATTTCTTGTGTGTTCCATAGCCGTTGCCGAAGCCTTCCGCAACCGCGAACCTCTCGGGCGCTGGCGGGCTTGTTCAGCCACATTGGCGAAAACATCCTAGTCCGGACGCGCCGCGCAGCGTCATCATCTAGAAATTCCTGCGTCATCGCGACGCTTACTTGTACTTACGCGCCCAACAGCGTGCCTCCCTCGCGACGTCGACTCGGTGAGGCGTAGTGGTTTTGAATAATGGGTCGGCGACGCGAGCTTATCGGTTTGGGCTTCACTACTTGATGAGGGCAGGGCTGAATGAGCAGTTTCAACGCTCGGCGTCGTGCGATGCTTCCTCCTCTGGAAACACTGACATGTTTCGAGTCGGTAGCACGACTCGGCAGCTTTACTAGGGCGGCGCACGAGCTATGCATCACGCAAAGCGCAGCGAGCAAGCAGGTTCGAACGCTCGAAAGCTTGCTTGGATGCTCACTATTCGAGCGACATACCCGTGCACTCCGACTCAGCGAGTCGGGCCAGCGTCTTTTCGATGATCTGCAACCTCTGCTGTCCAGAGTACAACATACGATTTCCCGGGTCCGGGACGATAACCGAAAAAGCTCGATCTCGGTGATCTGCACGCACGCCGTTGCACATTACTGGCTCTTGCCGCGGTTAGGAGTCTTCGCCCGCGAATACCCGCAGATTTCGGTCGACGTGAGTTCCACGAACTCCATCAATGAAAAGCGTTGCACTGATTTTGCGTTCGGCATCTTGTACGGAGACGGCAATTGGAAATCGCTCGAAACGGCGCAGTTGTTCCCCGAGATCGTTTATCCCGTCTACAGCCCTGTTCGCTATACCGCGACCGTTCCCGAAAGCGTCGAGGAGCTTGCGGGAGCTCCGCTCATTCATCTCGATTCCACCGATTGGGACTGTCTTGACTGGAGAGACTGGTTCGCGCAGTTTTCCTATGATTTCATGCCAGCGCCATTTCTCACCTTCAATCAGACCGGGATGGTGTACGAGGCGGCCCGACTCGGGCTTGGGATTGGGCTTGGCTGGGAGTTCATCGTGAAGCCGGCTATTCGAACGGGCGAGCTGAGAGCAATTCAAGAGATGGCGTTGGTCACCGGGCGGCATGACCATCTCGTTCATCCGCGCGGCAAGTCGCTTACCAGAGACGAGTCGACATTTCGCGACTGGCTAGTCAGCAGTGTGTGAACGCGCAGAGCGCGCGCGTCTGGAAGCAGCAGTGCGGACCTGCGCTCAGAGCGTCATTTCCATCTCGTGCCATGCCATGCCGCCATGATCGGAGCTCGATGGCCTCACATAACGATAGCCGAGCTTTACATACAGCGCGACATGACGTTCCTTGCACATGAGATGAATCGTTTCCTTTTTCATCGCAGCCATTCGCGAGACGAAGGTCCGCATCATCAGCGACGCGTAGCCCCGCCCTTGATACGCCGGGTCTATCACCACCGACATGATCACGACGTTCGGCGCGGCGGGATCGTGGCCGATGAGTTCCTTGAACGCCTCATCGGACATGACCACGTCATACGCGCATCCGCCGTTGATAAAGCCGACGATCCGATCATCCAGCTCCATGACGAGAAAGCCTTGAGGATACTGTCGGATTCGCGTGGCGATCTTTTCGCGGGTTGCGGCCTCATCGCCTTCGTATGCGGAGATTTCGATTTCAAAGCAGCGGTCGGCGTCCGAAGGCACCGCCGGACGGAAGGTCGGCGTATTCATCTGCGTGGTTCAGGAAGGTAAAGAGCGAAATAATAAAGCCGGTGCTAAATTGCATGAACTGCAATTTCTTCAGCCAGTGCTGCACATCATGCATGCTCTCCTCAGACGAGTCGATCTGAACCTCCTCCTCGTCTTCGACGCTCTCTTTCGGCATCGAAGCGTGGTCGCGGCCGCGGATGAGCTCGCCTTGAGTTCATCCGCCTGTAGTCATGCACTTTCGCGCCTGCGCGATGCGCTTCAGGATGAACTCTTCGTGCGCCACGGCAACGGCATGCAGCCGACTGCGCGCGCGGCGCAACTGGCGCCGGGAATCCAGGAAGCGTTGCGCGCGCTGTCCGCAACGTTGGAAGATGTGGGCTCGTTCGATCCTTCGACAAGCCATCAGCTCTTCACGTTCGCCGCGACCGATTTCACGGCATTCGCGTTGTTGCCATCGCTTATTGCCGCGATGGAGCGTTGCGCGCCTCACGTATGCGTTCGAGTGGTGTATTCCACGCATCGCGAATCGATCGATGAACTCGCGTCCGGGCGGGTTCAATTCGTTCTCGGCTTTTCCGATGAAGGCGAGGGTGTGCAAGCTGGACTGGAGTCGCTCGATTGTTTTGCGGATGACTATGTCGTCGGGTTCAGGCAAGGACATCCGAGAATCGGAAAGAGACTCTCGTTGAAACAGTACCTCGCTGAGCGCCATGTCGTGGTGACGCCGTGGAACACGGAAGGAAGTGTCATCGATGCGGCGTTACTCAGGCTCGGACTCGAGCGGGACGTTTCCGTGCAATTGCCGAGCGTAATGGCCGCGCCATTCATCGTCGCGAACTCGAATCATCTGATCACATTGCCTCGGCGCGTGGTGCAACAGCTCGCGGCTGCTATTCCGCTTGCCTTCCGTCCTGTGCCGTTCGATGTCCCGCGTTACGTACTCAAAGCATATTTCCATCGACGGCACTCGGCGTCACCCGCACAACGCTGGATGCGTCAGCAGATGCTTTTGGCGTTGCGAGTGGTGTCGGACGAGAATGGGGCAAGGCAGTCGTGAGAGCCGCCGCGCATACGATCTCGACAGGTGCGCGAATGGACGAAGTTCAGACTCCACGGTAACTAAGAAGAATCGTAGGTAAGCATTCTGCGCCCGAATTGTCCGATACTCGCGCTTGGCAGTAATGCGCTCGAGGGATGGATTCTTAACTCGCGTGTCAATCAAAGTTAAAAATTCAGAAACGGCATCTGCCGAGTCTTCGGATCTGTGACCTCGAACCAGGAGGGATTCGGCCGTGCATCGGAAACGGTCGTGAAGCTTATCTGAAATTTATTTATACGAGGCGAAGCGTGTTTAATGCATATGAAATAGATGAGGCGATGGGTCGCAAGATAAGTGCAAAAGACCGAGATCTAGATGATCCTTTCAAAATATCCAGCCCATACCGCAACTTGCTGTGTTTTCCGACTGCTGAGTTGGCATCGGACGTCGACGGGTGTCCTGATGTCGCGCATGCCGCAGTTCTCGGATACAACTGAGCCAGCGTAATGCACAAAGCTAAATAGCGCCGGGAGACCATGTCGGGACAACGAATGTCGTCGTCAGGCAGGCTGCGCAAAGCGACATCCCTCCAGAGAAAGAAAGCCCCGGATACTCTCGGCGGCGACGTGGAAAATCAGACTCCAGGGTAAATGGCCGGAATTGCGGGTAAGCAGGAAGGCGGACGTTGCTCAATACTTGAATCGACTTTAAAAATCTGCTCGCGAGTGTCTTGGCGCAAGGCACCCTCGAACGGATAACCCTGATTAAACCAGCCGGAAAAGAGGAAAACATTCATGAATCAGCTCGTTCATAAAGCGCAAAAGCTGCTCGCCGAACTCGATGGCTTTCGGGTCGAAATCAGCGAGGCAGACTCGCGTGCCGACATTATTCTCGACCGCCCGCCGTTCAATATCGTGTCGATGCTGCAGCGCGAACAACTTCGCGTGGTGTTTGAAGCGCTGGATGACGATCCCAAAGTGCGTGTGATTGTCGTGCGCGCCACAGGGGAACACTTTTCGAGCGGCGGCGACATCAAGGGATTCATCGAGTCGTCACCGGAGCATGTGTCGAAGCTCGCCTGGAACGTCGCTTCTCCGGCGCGTTGCAGCAAACCCGTGATTGCCGCGAATCGCGGCTACTGCTTCGGGGTGGGATTCGAGCTGTCGCTTGCCTGTGATTTCCGCATCGCCACGCAGACAACCCTTTATGCGCTTCCTGAACAGAAGCTCGGGCAAATCCCCGGCTCGGGCGGCTCGGTGCGTTTGCAGAAGATGGTCGGCATCGGTCGGACCAAGGATATCGTCATGCGCTCGCGCCGCATTCCTGGCGCGCAGGCGTACGATTGGGGTATCGCGACGGAGTGCGTCGCCGATTGCGACCTCGAGACCGCTACTGACGCGCTCGTTCGCGAGCTGATCGCGTTTTCTCCGCTCGCTCAGCGCACCGCGAAAAAGCTGCTGAATGATACAGAGGACGCTCCGCTTTCGATTGCGATCGAACTGGAAGGGCACAGCTACAGCCGGCTTCGCAGCTCGGAAGACTTCCGCGAGGGCGTCGAGGCATTCCATGAAAAGCGCAAGGCAACCTTTACGGGTAACTGAGGAGTGGGGCCCGCAGACGCAAATCTGGAATGTGCAGATAAAAAGCGAAACCGGTAAGCTCGTCTGCGTTGCCCCGGCTGACGATTTCTATCCAGCCACGCGAAAGCTTACGACAACATCCAGGCTCGAAGCCGTCCATCGAGTGAGATGTGTTTTGTGAGAGGCCGCAGGAGTGTCGAGCGCGATAAAAATCTATCAGGGCAGGTTCGGGCGGGTCGCACTGCTGGATATGGATGCGCCCCTCGTTCATCATGCTCATCACCACTGCCATCTGCTCATCAAGGCGGCGGGGCCTGACACGTTCTTCGCCGTGCATGACGAAATGCAGCCGCTGAGCGGGGAGACAGCCGTACTCGTCAATCCCTGGGAACCGCACGCGTACAAGCACAACGGGAACTCGGAGCAGCATACGGTCATCCTGGCAATGTACATCGAACCAGACTGGCTCGCGCATATCCAGCATCCGTTGGGCGGCAGCGGCCATCCGCAGTTTTTCCCGCAGCCCTGCGTCCGGACCTCGGCGCATGCGCGCAAACTATCGGAGGAACTGGCGCTGGAAATGTGGTGGTCCGACAGCATCGCATCCGGGCGGCTCGAGGGGCTTCTATGCGAGGTGATGATCGCGGTCATTGACCCGGACCGAAGCTGGGCCGATTTATCCCGGCAAATGGAGTTCGCCAGCCGCCGCCCGAGCGATCCGCGCATTCGCAAGGCGATCGCCTGGCTTCGCGACAACACGGGAGGCGAGCCTGATATGAACCGGCTCGCGGAACACTGTGGCTTGTCACGCGCGCATTTCTTCGCCCTGTTTCATCGCTGCACCGGGGTCACGCCAAACGTGTACCTCAACGTATTGCGCATGGAGCGTGCGATCAGCGATCTGGCGTCCGGAAAGACATCATTGACCGACATCTCATACGATCTCGGATTCTCAGCGCCAGCGCATTTCACGAGATTTTTTCGACAACATCTCGGCATCACGCCGAGCGAATATCGCCGCGTAGTCGAACTCTACGACGATCACGGCGAGGTTCTGATATAGGCGCCGATTCCTGCCTCGAAAGCGCGACCGCGCTTTCTGAAATGACGGCCGCCTGCCCGAAGGACCCCTTCCCGCAGCAACACTCGATGCACGCGATGCCCGTGTTCGCCGCGTGCTGCCGAAGCTCCCGGACGATCGTCGAAAAGCATCAGACTCCAGGGTAAATCGCCCGATCGCCGGGTAAAACGATTCGGGATGTCCGGCTTTACATTGAAGTCAACGGAGCATGCTGACCTGCCTCGAAGCCAACGGCAAGCAATGCATCAGCATACATGTGCGGACAGATTCATCCATGCGGGAGACACGCGTGAGCGAAACCGGAAACGAGCTCCTGGTCGAACAGGAAGCTCCCCCAGTATCAACAGTCGATCCATCGAACGCCGGACGGCGAGCACATCGCCATGTCGGCCGGCCGATGGAGCGCCTCGAGGATGCAGCCATCCTGACCGGACGCGGTCGTTACGGCGACGATATCGCCGTGAAGCCCGGCACCCTGCATGCGGCCGTTCTCAGGTCTCCTTATCCCCACGCCGAGATAAGGAGCATCGATGTTGCGGGCGCGCTCGCCCAGAAAGGCGTGCATGCCGTTCTGACCGGCGATGATGTACGCGCGTGGTCTCAGCCTTTCGTCGTGGGTGTCAAGTCGCCGATGGAGCATTGGGCGCTCGCGATCGACCGCGTGCGTTACAGCGGCGAACCCGTGGCAGTGGTCGTCGCGGAATCGCGGGCGCTGGCCGAGGACGGGCTCGAACACATCAAGGTCGAATACACATCGTTGCCGCCCGTCACGTCGATCGAGGCGGCGATCGCCGACGATGCGCCCATCCTGCATCCGAAGGTCGGCACGAACGTGGTGAGCGACAGGCGTTTTCGCTATGGCGATCCCGAAACGGCATTCGAGAAGGCGCCTCATCGGGTGGCGCTCGAAGCACATTACCCGCGCAATACCTGCACGCCGATCGAATGCGCCGTGGTGATCGCGGAATGTCTGGCAGGCAACGAAGGTTATGAAGTCACTTCGAACTTCATGGGGCCATTCTCGCTGCACGCAGTCATGGCGATGGCGCTCAAGCTCCCCGCCAACCGGTTGCGGCACAAGGCGCCGCGCGACTCGGGCGGCAGCTTCGGGGTCAAGCAGGCGGTCTTTCCCTATGTGGTCCTGATGTGCCTCGCGTCCCGCAAGGCAGGTGCGCCCGTCAAGTGGGTCGAGGACCGGCTCGAACATCTGAGCGCCGCCACGTCGGCGACGGCCCGGCTGACCAGACTCGAGGCCGCCGTCGAGAGCGATGGGCGTATCACGGCCCTGTCCTACGACCAGATAGAGGATTGCGGCGGCTATCTCCGAGCGCCGGAGCCGGCGACTGTCTATCGGATGCACGGCTGTCTCACGGGCGCCTATGCGATTCCCAACTTGCTCGTGCGTAACCGCGTGGCGCTGACAACGAAGACGCCTACCGGTCTCGTGCGCGGTTTCGGCGGCCCGCAGGTCTACTTCGCGCTAGAGCGGCTCGTGCAGCGCATTTCGGTCGAGCTGAAGCTCGATATTGTGGATGTCTACCGACGCAACTTCATCCACGGGGACGCGTTTCCGTATCGCACGCCATCGGGTGCGCTATACGACTCGGGCAACTATCAGGAAGCCCTGAGACGCGCGCTGTCGCAGGGCGGCTATGACGAACTGGTCGCAAGACGCGAAGCTGCGCGCACAGAGGGCCGTCTTTATGGCATCGGATTCGCCGCGATCATCGAGCCTTCAGTCTCGAACATGGGCTATATCTCGACGGTGCTTCCCGTGGAGGCGCGGCGCAAGGCCGGTCCGAAGAGTGGCGCGATCGCCAGCGCGACCGTGGGCGTCGACCTGATGGGCGGCGTGGTCGTCACCGTGGCGTCGACGCCCGCCGGACAGGGGCACATGACCGTGTGCGCGCAGGTCGTCGCCGACGTGCTCGGACTCGACCCGCGCGACATCGTCGTCAACGTCGAATTCGATACGCACAAGGACGCGTGGTCGGTGGCGTCGGGAAATTACTCCAGCCGCTTCGCGGGGGCCGTGGCGGGAACGGTTCATCTGGCGGCCATGCGCGTGAGAGACAAGCTCTCGCGCATTCTCGCGAAGCAGTTCGGCTGCGCGCCGGAACAAATCACGTTTGAAGGCGGCCGCATCGTGCCCATGGGCGACGAAGAGAGGGCGTTGCCGTTCAATCGGGCCGCGAGCAACGCACCGCACTGGGCGCCCGCGCTTCTGCCCGAAGGAGAGGAACCCGGACTACGCGAAACCGTGTTCTGGACGCCTCCGAACATGGAGCCGCCCGACGAGCACGACCGGATCAACACATCGGCCTGCTACGGCTTTGCATTCGACATGTGCGGCGTGGAGATCGACCGCATGACCGGCCGCATCCGTATCGACCGCTATGTGACCACGCACGATGCCGGCACATTGCTGAATCCGGCGCTCGCGGACGGTCAGATTCGCGGCGCGTTTGCACAGGGGCTCGGCGCGTCTCTGCTGGAGGAGTTCAGGTATGGCGCGGACGGCAGCTTCCAGTCCGGCACGCTCGCGGATTACCTGCTGCCCACGACCTGCGAGGTTCCGGATCCGCTGATCCTGCATCTCGAAACGCCTTCGCCATTTACGCCGCTCGGGGCGAAGGGACTCGGCGAGGGCAACAACATGAGCACGCCGCCGTGCATCGGTAACGCAGTCGCCGATGCATTGGGCGTCGCGGATGTGCGGCTGCCGCTCACGCCCGCGAAGGTGCTCGCGTTCATCGGGATCGACGATCCCGAACCGTCGCGGCCCGAGTATCGCGAGGCTGCTCCAAAGAAAAAGCCGGCCGGCGGAGGCAAGGCGCTCACGGCGCAAGGCACGGTCGAGTTCGACGCAACGCCGGAGGCTGTCTTCGCGGTTCTCATGGACCCGGCTGCGCTCGCCAAGGTGGTGCCCGGCTGCAATGCGCTCGAAGCGACAGGGACGAACCAGTATCGCGCGGATGTCACGGTCGGCGTTGGCATGATCAAGGCGCGATTCGAGGCCAGGATCGGCCTCTCCGATATCGAAGCGCCGCGCAGGCTTCGGCTCGCGGGCGCGGGAATCTCGCCGCTCGGCACAGCGAAGGGCGAGGGACTCGTCGAACTCACGCCCACTGCGAAAGGCACGTTGCTGACGTACGACTACGAGGCACAGGTCTCCGGCAAGGTGGCGGCCGTCGGCGGCCGGATGCTGGAAGGCGCCGCCAAGGTCGTGCTGAATCAGCTCTTCGAGTCGCTTGGCCGGCAGGCCGCGGGCAAGCCCGCCGGCGGTCGCGGCGGATCATGGTTGCATCAGCTGCTAGCCCGGTTCCGGAGGAAGACATGAAGCCATCGCAATTCAGCTATCTGCGCGCGGAAAGCACGCAGCATGCGCTCGACGCACTGCATCACGGCGGCGCGGATGCCCGCATCATGGCCGGCGGCCAGTCGTTGATGGCGGTCCTGAACATGCGGCTTTCGCAGCCGCGCTGGATCGTCGACATATCACGCACCGATGAGCTGAACGTCGTGGAAGTCGATACGAACGACGGTTACCTCGTCGTCAAGGCCGCGGCGACGCAAGGCAGCGTGGAGTGGCGCAAGACGCTCGAACAGGAAGTGCCGCTGCTGCGCCACACGTTTCCCTACATCTCGCATTTCCAGATCAGAAACCGGGGCACGGTGTGCGGGTCGGTCGCGCATGCGGACCCGAGCGCCGAACTGCCGCTCGTTCTCGCGACGCTCGGCGGCGACGTGATCCTGCGCTCGAAAAAGAAGAAGCGGCGTCTGCCCGCCGACGCGTTCTTCCAGGGGATGCTGATGACCGCCCGCGAACCGCACGAGCTTGTCGAGGCCGTGCGCTTCCCGCTCAGGAAACCGGGCGAGCGTTTCGCGTTCACGGAGTTCTCCGCGAGGCACGGGGACTTCGCGCTGGTGGCGTGCGCGGCGGTCGTCACCGACGACTCGATTCGCATTGGCGTGGGCGGCGTGGCCGATCGGCCCGTCGTCGAGCAACTTCCCAGGCTGACCGGCGACGATCTGCGCGCGGCACTCAACGATTTTGCGTGGAAGCTGGGCGCTCAGGATGACGCGCATGTGAGCGCCAGTCAGCGCAGGCACCTCGTTCGGCATCTCGGATGGAAAGTGATACAGGAGGCAATGTGAGACAAGCAAAGGACGGTAATCTCCTGCAAGACGCTTATGAAGCAGGAGCGCTGTGCAGCATTACGGTGAATCTGAACGGCGTGTCGCGAAGCGGCGCATGCGAACCGCGCGAGCTGCTTTCCGATTTCATCCGCCACGAACTGGGGGCAACCGGAACGCATGTGGGCTGCGAGCACGGCGTATGCGGTGCGTGCACGGTGCATGTCGACGGCGTGGCAAGCCGTTCCTGCCTGATGCTCGCCGTGCAGGCGGACGGGCGGCGCATCGATACGGTCGAGGGGCTGTCCGTCGGCAATACGCTGAGCGATCTGCAAGTGGCCTTCCAGCGGCACCACGCGCTTCAGTGCGGCTTCTGCACCGCGGGCATCCTGATGTCATGCGCCGATTATCTGCAACGCGTGGCGAATCCGAGCGAGGAACAAGTGCGGGAAATGTTGTCGGGGCACATCTGCCGGTGCACCGGCTATACGCCCATTGTGAAGGCCGTGCTCGAAGTGGCCGCACGGCGACGCAACAACGAAAACGCAATGGAGGTGAGCCATGCTTGATCTGGGCCGGACGTTTCTGCAGTCGGTCGAACGCAATCCGAATGCGCTTGCAATCGTCGACGGCGACGTGGAACTGACGTATTCACAGTGGTATGCGCGAATCGGCCGCGTCGCCGCAGGCTTGCGCAGCCTCGGACTCGAACGCGGCGACAGGTTGATCGTCGTGCTTCAGAACCGCTGGGAAATGGCGACGCTGCATTGGGCCTGTCAGTTCGCCGGCATTGTGATCGTGCCTGTCAACTGGCGCGCCAAACCGGAAGAGCTCGACCACACGATCATCGATGCGGGCGCCAGGGTCGTGATCTACGAACCCGCTTCGGCCGACGCCGTCATCACGAGCGAAGCGGCCCGGACGACGACGCGCATCGGTCTCGACGACGTCGAAGGCGCGACTCGCAGCTTCGAGCAACTGATGGCGACTCAAGAGCAGGGAGCCGCCGCGCTCGCGCCGCAACCTGCCGCATCGGCCGACGATTACTCCGTGATGCTCTATACCTCGGGCACGACAGGATTGGCCAAGGGTGTTCCGCGCAGGCATCGTCACGAGCGCGCCGCAGCTCTTGCGCATGTCGCGCAGAACCTCTACCGGCGGGGCGAACGCACGCTCGGCGTGATGCCGCTCTATCACACGATGGGCGTGCGCTCATTGCTCGCGATGGCGCTGATCGACGGTGTTTTCGTGTGCGTGCGCCGCTGGAACGCTTCATTCGCGCTGCATTCCATCGCGAAGTACGGGATCACCTGTTTGTATCTGGTTCCGACGCTGTATCACGATCTGCTCGCGGCTCCCGAGTTCGCGCGAACGGAAATCGGCTCGATCACGAAGCTCGGCTTTGCCGGCGCCCCCATGAACGATGGCCTGCTCAAGCGTTGCTCGGCTGCATTCAGGCCCGAACTGTTCGTGAATCACTATGGCTCTTCCGAGGTGTACACCTTCAGTGTCGATCAGGACGCTACGAAGAAGCCGGGGAGTGCGGGACGCGCAGGCATCAACACGCGTTTGCGGATCGTCACTCTCGACGCATCGAGTTCAGGAGCGCTCGCGCGCACGGGTGAAGAAGGGCAAATCATCGCCGAACTGGCGGGAGACGAAGCTTTCGAAGGCTACTGGAAACGTCCCGATGCGAACGCGAGGGCGATCAGGGAAGGCTGGTACTTCACGGGCGACACGGGCTATCTGGACGCGGACGGCGATCTCTATGTGACGGGCCGCGTCGATGACATGATCATCAGCGGAGGCGAGAACATTTCTCCTGTCGATATCGAATCGATTCTCTCGCTGCATCCCGCGGTGGATGAGGTGGCGGTCGTCGGGCTGAAGGACGAGCGTTGGGGCCAGAGGGTGGTGGCTTTCATCAAACGCTCATGCGCGGTCGAAGCGACGGCGCTCGACGAGTTCTGTCGCACATCGGATCTGGTCAATTTCAAACGGCCGCGCGAGTACATCTTCGTGAATGCGATACCGAAGTCTCCGGTGGGCAAGATTCTGAGACGCAAGCTATCGAGTGGCGAATACGCGCCCGAGAACAGCGCGGATGGTGTGGAGGAAACGGACAAGAACGCCTGACGCGCATCCGGGAATCAGAAAACGAAAACGTTTCATATGATTCGCATAACGAAACAGATATGACATTGGATGGAGATCCCCATGGAAGAAGTGTTGCGAAATGACCGCGTGGTCAGGAGTGCGGGCAGCAAGCAGGTTCTCGCCGCCGTCGGCGCCTCCTGTCTGGGTTGGGCATTGGACCTGTTCGACCTGTTCGTCGTGCTGTTCGTTGCGCCCGTGATCGGAAAGCTCTTCTTTCCTTCGACGGACTCGATGCTTTCACTCGCGGCGGTATATGCGTCCTTCGCCGTCACTCTGTTGATGCGGCCGCTCGGCTCCGCGATCTTCGGATCGCTGGCCGACCGGCACGGGCGCAAGCGATCGATGATCATCTCTGTCGTGGGCGTCGGCTTCTCGACCGCGGCGTTCGGTTTGCTGCCGACCGTTCAGCAGGCGGGCGTCATTGCGCCGGTCCTGTTTCTGGTGCTGCGTCTGGTTCAGGGCGTTTTTGTCGGCGGTGTGGTCGCGTCGACGCATACCATCGGTACCGAAACGGTGAGCCCGAAATATCGGGGAGCTGTCTCAGGATTCGTCGGTGGCGGCGGCGCGGGACTTGGCGCGCTGCTGGCCTCGCTGGTCTATCTGGCCGTGTCGGCGGCGTTCCCCGGCGCGCAATTCGAAGTATGGGGATGGCGATGCATGTTCTTTGCCGGAATCGTCAGCTCGATCCTCGGTGTGTTCGTGTTCAACAGCCTCGAAGAGTCTCCGGTGTGGGCTGCGCTTGCCAGCGAAAAGCGCAAGTCCGCTCCGGTCGCCGGACACGATGAACAAAAGGCCGTCAGGTCGCCGCTCAGAACGCTGTTTTCGAAGCAGTATCGCGGCATTCTCATGGTGAACCTGTTGCTCACGATCGGGGGCGGAAGCGGCTATTACCTGACATCGGGCTTCCTGCCCACCTTCCTCAAGGTCGTGAATCACGCGCCCAACACCCTAGCCGGCCTCATTCTCATGATATCGAGCGTGGCCGTGATCGTCGCGTCGACGGCAGCGGGTCATCTGAGCACGCTCATCGGACGCAGGCGTAGTTTTATGTGGCTCGGCGTGGCACGACTCATCGGCTTCCCGCTGCTCTTCATCGCGTTGGCGCGCACGGACAGCGTCGTCATGATTGGCGCATGCGCGGTGCTATTGAGTGCCTTGGGAAGCGCGAGTTACGCGCCGATCCTCATCTTCCTCAACGAACGTTTTCCGACCGCAATCCGCGCATCGGGCACGGGTCTCTCGTGGAACATAGGTTTCGCGATTGGCGGCATGATGCCTACGCTGGTTTCCATTGTCTCGCGCACACCCGCCGATCTGCCGATCGTGCTGGCCGTGTGTCTGGCCGCCGTGAGCGTGCTGTATCTGGTCGGCGCGTTCGTCATTCCGGAGACCCGAGGTAGCCTTGCGGACGAAAACTGATCGGTCCCGCGGAGCGAGGGGTGCAGGTGCGCTGTGTGCGTGCATCTGCATCGGCCCTCACCGATCACTCCAGGCTTGGAGCCTGAGCGGCGCCCGGCAGGAGCGCGTCAAAGCGCTGTTGCATGTCAAGGTCCGTGGCTGCGCTCCACATTGCCGATATCAGCGGCGGCATAGCCGGCGCACGACGCGCGATAAAGCCAATCTCACGCGTCAACTCAGGTTCGAGCGGAACGACACGCACGTGGTCCGTATGAGCGTCAAGCACGCTGAGCAAGCTATGGGGCAGAATGCTGTGCAGGCCGGCATGCTGCACGTTGGAGTGCAAGGCAAGTAGCGAGTCCGTCTCCAGCACGACGCTTGGTTGAACGCCTGCACGACGAAAGGCCGCGTTGATCACCTGGCGATTCTGCATCGCCGTGCTCAGCAAGCAGAAAGGCAAATTTCCGAGTTCCGACCATCGTGCCGCCCGAAGCCGTGAGCCGGTATGCCTGCTCGCGCCCGCCGGCGACAGCAGAAAATAGCGCTCGCGATAAAGCGGCAGCACTTCAAAGCCCGCTTGCACGCGTTCGTCAAGGTAGGTGAAGCCAATATCGATCTCGTAGTCATCGAGTTGCCGGAGGATGGCGTCCGAACTCAACGATCGCACCGTGTAGTGGATTGCGTCGTGGTTCGCGCGGCAAGCGCCCAGCAAGAGGCTGATGATGGGCATCGTCGTAGGAATCACGCCAAAGCGCAGCGTGCCCGTCAGTCGTACTTGAGAGGCGGAAGCATCCTGGCGCATGTGTTCAAGGGCAGCCAATGTCTGACGCGCCCAACCGAGCACACGCTCGCCCTCTTCCGTGAAGCCAAGAAAGCGGCGGCCACGCTTCACGATCACGAGGCCGAGCTCGGATTCGAGACTTCGAATCGCCGAAGACAAGGCGGGCTGCGAGACGTGGCACAACTCTGCCGCTTTTGCGAAGTGCTGCTCCGTTGCGAGCGTCACGAGGTACTGCAGTTGTCGGATGAACATGCGTCGCGCGCCGGCTATTGGACGGTCAGATGAGCAGGTCTTCGTAGAAGGCGCCAAACGGACGGGTCGGGTGCGCTATCTGGATCTCGAGAATCCACAGGCCGACATCCGGACACGCATCGAAATCGCCTAGGCCGCCAGCCTTGTACACGGCATGTGGAAAGTCGCTCACCCGATGGCCCTTGATGTCCAGATTCAAGCGCCAGCCCAATTCGTTCGCGCGGTACTCTGCGTAGTCGTATAACGCTATCCCGCTGGTTCCTGTCTTGCGCCAGTACGCCTCGACCTCATCGAACAAACGCTGTGCAGTCACGGCGCATTCAATCATTTCCGCATCGTCGCCGACGACGAAGGTCGCGCCCGCATCACCTTCATGGCCGTTCCAAACGATCCCCAGGTCAATGAAGAAGATATCGTTCGCGGCCAGGCGTGGGTCTCCCTCTGAACGCTCCTTGAACGTCTTGAGGGTGTTTGTACCGAAACGGACAAGTGACGGATGCCAGATCCGCTCCATGCCGAGTCTGGTCATGACAAGCTTGCACTCAGCGGTCGCTTCAGATTCGAGCATCCCCGGTCGCACGAGCGAGCTCAGTTGGTTGACGACATCCCACGTCCTGTCCCGCGCGAACTTCATCGAATCCAATACGAAATTCTGACCAACGCGCTGTTGTTGGTTGACGCTCATTCCGACTCTCACGTTATATACGACGCAATATACCGGTAATTCAATCTGGCGTGCAAATTCGTATATTCCGATCGCCCCTGCCTAGCACTAGCTGCGCGCGACTCAATCCACCAGGCGCTCCGTCATAAGCGAGACTTATCAAACGATTCGGCGAAACAATTGGATCACGATCGACCTTCTCGTCAACACTCTCTCCATCGATACGTCGCATGCAGCGCGATCGAAGAGCCGGCGGCGGCAACGGCCCCGGGACATCCGACTATCAGAGTGGAGACAAATATCGTGGCAAAAATTGTTTGTGTGCTTTACGACGATCCGGTCAACGGCATGCCGAAGCAGTATGCGCGAGACAGCCTTCCTGAAATCACGCGCTATCCGGACGGACAAACGACTCCTACACCCAAGGCAATCGACTTTACGCCTGGTCACCTGTTGGGTTGTGTATCCGGCGAACTGGGGCTTCGGAAGTATCTCGAGTCGAAGGACCATCAACTGGTGGTGACTTCCAGCAAGGATGGCGCTGACAGCGTGCTGGACCGCGAACTGCACGATGCTGAAATCGTCATTTCCCAGCCGTTCTGGCCTGCCTACATGACGGCCGAGCGCATCGCAAAAGCGCCCAAACTCAAGATGATCGTCACGGCCGGAATCGGTTCGGATCATACGGATTTGCAGGCCGCAATGGACCGTGGCATCACCGTGACGGAAGTGACGTATTGCAATAGCAATAGCGTCGCCGAACATGTCGTGATGACAACCCTGGCGCTCGTCCGAAACTACATTCCATCACACAACATCGCCAACGAAGGTGGCTGGAATATTGCCGATTGCGTTGAGCGCTCTTATGACGTCGAGGGCATGCACGTCGGCACGGTCGCCGCCGGACGGATCGGTCTGCGCGTGTTGCGCCTGCTCAAGCCGTTCGACATGAAATTGCATTACCTGGATCGTCATCGTCTGCCCGAGTCGGTGGAGAGGGAACTCAATCTCACCTATCACACGAGTCTGGAGAGCCTGACGCGCGTATGTGACGTGGTGACGTTGAACTGCCCGCTGCATCCCGAGACCGAGCACATGATCAATGCGGCCACGTTGAAGAATTTCAAGCGCGGCGCCTATCTGATCAACACTGCTCGCGGCAAGTTATGCGATCGCGACGCGATCGTCGACGCGCTCAAGAGCGGCCAACTGGCGGGTTACGGCGGTGATGTCTGGTTCCCTCAGCCTGCACCGGCCGATCATCCGTGGCGCACCATGCCGCATCAGGGAATGACACCGCACATTTCCGGCACGAGTCTTTCTGCACAGGCCCGTTACGCCGCAGGAACGCGCGAGATCCTCGAATGTTACTTCGAGGGTCGCCCGATTCGCGATGAATACCTGATTGTTCAGGGCGGCAAGCTCGCAGGCGTCGGCGCACACTCGTACAGCGCGGGTAATGCGACCAAGGGTTCAGAAGAAGCGGCCCGCTACAAGCGAGCCTGACCTACATGACGACCCCGTCTGCCGCTTCCGCTGGCGCCAACGGGGCCCCCACGAGACGCACCCATGCCCGCAGTATCTTGCTCGCTGGCCTGGGTGCCTTCGTCGGTTTGGCTTTCGTCGGCATGCTGGCACAAGAGACCTCGGAACCCTGGATACTCGGTTCGTTTGGGGCCACCTGTGTTCTGTTGTTTGGCTTTCCCTCCAGCCCGTTCTCACAGCCGCGAAACATCATTGGCGGTCACGTACTGACCTCATTGACGGGCTTGCTCTGTTTGCAGTTGTTTGGTCCGGGTTACGTGCCGATGGCAGTCGCTGCAGCGTCCGCGTTGATGCTGATGATGCTGACGAGAACGGTGCATCCACCGGCGGGCAGCAATCCGGTCATCATTTTCGCGGCGCAGCCGGGCTGGTCATTTCTGGCGTTGCCGACGATGTTCGGTGCGGTGACGCTGGTGTTGATCGGCTGGGTCTATTGGGCGGTCGTCAAACGCGGCTCGTGGCCACACCAAGGACGATGAGTGGCTTTAGCTGTGAACTGTGCTTACCCCGGAAGCCACGCGAAGGCGTGCCTTCCGGGGTTTGATTCTAGCGATGAACGACTGATTAGGAATACACGAGACTTTTAGAGTGGCAGAAATGTGTTTGCGGCAGGAAGCCTTCTGGATGAGGCCTTCCTCGTGACGAACGCTGGCGGCTCGGCCAAAACCGACATTGAACACGATTGCGTTTGACATCCGCAGCCTGTCGCATTGCCGACGTAGGTGTTTCGCGCAACAGGAAGGCAACTGCCTCCATACTCCCGCCCCTTTCTGCCAGTCGCTCACGTGCTCCTTTAACGGCAGCTTGCAACGTGCAACGCCCACTTAGGGATCTGCCTTCAGATGGTTGGATGTCGATATCGCTGCACTTCCCCATAGCGATGTTTAAGGGTGACCGGTTCGTTGCAGCAGTCTTTCGCACAGAGGCAAATTTCGACAGGCAAAAAAGCGGCCGATTTGGCTCGGTCCTACCGCTTTTCTTCACAGTGGTCGGCCGTTGTGCGGAGTCAGGCCCGCTGAAGAAAGCGACGGAGTCCTCGCAAGTTGTTGAGTTTTTCAAGCGTCATTAGCTTGTCGATCAGCTCAGTGCTATTTGCTTTGCCCAGGACGGGCTCCATGAGGTCCGTCGCCTTCCGCACCACCTCGCCGCGGTCCATCGGGTTGTCGGCCGTACCGCGAACATGTGCAACGTGATCCGTGAGCATGGTTCCATCGTTCAGCGTGATTTCGACGATCCCGTGCCTGGCCGGTTCAAGTGCCTCCAGCTCATCGCTGGAAACAAGCTCGACCTTCGCGCGGACCCGTAAGATCTCGGGATCGCCCATGCGGGCCTTATCGTGCGCGGCCTTGAACGAGACTGTCTTGTCGAGAAGCATCACAGACACCATGTGCTGCAAGCAGATATCCGGGATTTCACGGTTGTCTACGATCCGCGCCTCGGTGTGCGCAAGCCGTACGACGATAGACCGCACGTTCTCGGGGGCTACTTCATACTTCTTGAAGATATTGTCCATTGCATCCAGTGGCGCCTGGATGGGCGAACCGACCGACCACTTCTTTATATTTGTTCTTGCAATCTCGTAGCGCTTGCCAAGATCTTTGATCAGTTCGTCCGGATTGGCGTTGGGCGCATAAGCGAGGAAGTAGTTGTCTGTGCCCGAAAAGATGTCGTCGAGTCCTGTAAAGCCAGAATCGACCAGAAGCGCCGCCATCACGCCGTTCTTCGCCGGCATTCCGGCGAACACGAAGGCTTTCTCCATGTGCTGGGTGTCGCGCGTCCAAGCCCCGATGCCGGCGGATTGCTGAGCCGTGTAATCGAGCAGCCATTGCATTTTGTGCGCGTCAAGCCCGGCAATGCAGCCCGCAGCGGCAGCCGACCCGAAAACTTCGGCGATGGCATGTGTGCTCTTGTGACTATTGTTGCGGAAGTCCAGCGCACGGAAACTGATCGTCACGCGCGGCCCGACGTCGTAGCCTAGCGTGACGGCACGCACAAATCTGTTGCCATCAACACCGAATTTCTCGGCCATAGCAAATGCCGCCGGCACGATGGCACAGCCCGGATGGGATTGCGAGAACTCATTCGAGTCATCCGTCTCATCCGACTGAGCAAGCATGGCGTTTACAAATGCCGCCTCGACCGGGCCGGCGGTAAGTGTCGAAGCAATAATGGTCGCCACTCCCCCTCTTTCACCGCCGGTGCGGGCGTATTGCAATGCTGCGCTTCCAGGGGGCAAGAGCGAACCGGAAATCATGGCTGCAAAAGTGTCGACAATGTGATGCTTGGATTTTTCGAGCACGTCGTCGGGAAGTGGACGGCTCCCCGCTTCGGCCAGATAAGCGCCAAGTTGAAGCATAACGGAGGAGGGTGCATCGGCGGCTCGGCTACCCTTGCCGATGGCGGCGCCAGCGAGGGCAATCAACGCTCGTGCCAATAGCTTCCGTCGCCCTGTCGAGAAATTGCTATACGCGGCCATCTAAACACTCCGCAATGATTTTGACAGCGGCATCGAGGAGCGCTGCACGGTTCTCTGCGTCGCGCGCTTCCGCTTGCGATCACTATCAGGATCGCGTACCGGTGTGCAGCAGCCACCGTAGCCGACGGCCGCTTCGGTTCCTATGCCTTCATTCGCCGCCGTGTTAAATCTCGATGGGCCGTGCCAATTGGTGAACACTGATCGCCAATGAGCGTCCTGCAGTTGGCACGGCGAGATACCCCCAATTCAACTTGGAAGCGAATGGCGACTATTTCAACTTCCAGTTCACCTTGTGCTCTACTTCGACCGCAAAAGTTCCGGGTGCCGGCGGCCGAAGAGGATGACCGGAAAACGTACCGGTGCCACTAATGCCTTTGTATTTCCCGGTGCCACCGGTAAATGTCTGAGTGTCCGTCGCGACCGTCAGATAAATCATATCCCCGTCAGTATCGGTTTCAGTGCAAGAACCTGTTTCCGAATACTGGCCACCACGAGCTCCTTCAAAGAAAAGGCAATGAACCGAAAGTTTGTCGAATGGCTTTTGACCGTTGTCACTGCGAGTAATTCCGAAGCCCTCAATCACGGCACCTGAATTCTTCTCGCCCATGTCCATGGTCGATAAGACATGATTCAGGTAATACGCTACATATGTCGCGCTACCCTGCTGCGGCATAACGTTATTTTGAGCCCATGACACGCTACTAAAAGGTGAGAGCGATGCGCCGAATATCATCGCTGCAAGAGCTGCATTCATTTTCAGACTCCGCTTCGCATTTACTGCACACGTTGCGCGAACTTCCATTCGTAATTCTTGCCAACTGAAGAACAATAAGAATCCTCCTCACGTAAAGACGAGCGCAACAAACAGGAATGTCGTTGAGCATCGTTGGCGGTGACGGGATATTGAAAACTCAACCGCCTCGTCAACAACCGACACCCTCGGGCATCCCTTTCAATGAGAATGTATTCCAGTGAGTTGACAAATGCCTGTCCCGACAGCTTTCACTACTCTTCAACAAGGAACTTGCGCACGCGCGTGCCTTGGAAGAGGCATTGCAGTTTGGCTCAGAAGGCAACGATTTCCTCTGTCGTGAAGAAGGAGTCTCGTTGCAAACCCGCGCACCGACGTCGGGGGGCGGACGCCAAAGGCGTGACGAAACCTACGCTTGATGGTTCGTTGCCGAGCCAACAGAAGCAAAGAGGCAATCGATGGTCAGAGAATAGTCTCATCAACCCTATATTGGAGGGCCGGGGATCGGGGACAACCCGTCATGTGTCATCGCATGATCGTCCTGATACAACCCTGGCTCTGGGAGGAGCCTAGTGATACTGAACGCGCCACGGACGCTTGAAAATACGATGTTGCGAGATTCGTACCGGGAGTGATATTCAATTGCGACAATATCAAAGCCAGACTTGAAACCGTCTACGAAGGTGCTGCTGCCTTATTAGTTGAGTAGTCGTTTTTAATTAACAAAATGGCTCAATGGACGGCCTGTCAGTTATACGGGGGATCAAGCTGATGCGCCAGTTGATTAGCCCAGGATTATTCGTTCGTCATGCTAAAATAACGAAAGTCGTGAACGAAAAAATTGGTTCATGTCTTCGAGCTGTAGCAGGGGGCCACTCTGGCTCGAAAATTAGAGGGCGGTTTCAAGGTTGAAGCGCAACGGCGGATTTAATGTTTAGAGCCCATGAGGTTGAGCTGCGGAAGCGAGTGTGG
>NZ_FCOA02000021.1 GCF_001544875.2 Caballeronia hypogeia | reverse complement strand
CCACACTCGCTTCCGCAGCTCAACCTCATGGGCTCTAAACATTAAATCCGCCGTTGCGCTTCAACCTTGAAACCGCCGAGCCTCAACGTCCTGATTCGAGTGGCTAAGGAAATCGATTTAGATAGTTAGTACTTCGAGTTTTCATAGAGATGACATTCTCTATCCAACTTCATTTTTGGACCACGTTCGGAGAGAAAAAATGAAAGCCAGATTGAGGTTTCGCCTTTCCTTTCCCGGCAGTCTCGCGGCGTGCTGCGCGCTAAGTTATGCCGCATGCTTCGCCACGCAGGCAGCATGGGCCAAGGACACTCAACTGAACGTCTATAACTGGTCCGACTATATTGCGCCGGACACCATCTCCAACTTCACCAAGCAAACCGGCATCACCGTGAAGTACGACAACTACGACAGCGACGACACGCTTCAGGCCAAGCTTCTCACCGGCAACTCGGGTTATGACGTCGTCGTACCGACCAGCAATTACGCCGGAAAACAGATCGCGGCGGGCATCTTCGCACCGCTCGACAAGTCGAAGCTGCCGAACCTGAAGAATCTCGATCCGGCCTTGATGAAGCTCGTGGCGGGCGCCGATCCCGGCAACAAGTACGTCGTGCCGTGGGCCTACGGCACGACCGGTCTCGGCTATAACGTAACCAAAGTGCAGCAGATACTCGGCAAGGACACCCCGCTGGATAGCTGGGACATTCTCTTCAAGCCGGAGAACATCTCGAAGCTGAAGGCTTGCGGCGTGTCCGTGCTCGATGCGCCGGATCAGATGTTCGCGGCCGCACTGCACTACATGGGCCGGGACCCGATGAGCACGAACCCCGCCGACTATCGGGCGGCGCTCGTCATGCTCAAAAAGATCCGCCCATATATCCGCCAGTTCAATTCGTCCGGCTATATCAACGATCTGGTCGGAGGCGATATCTGCTTCACGTACGGATGGTCCGGGGATGTCGTGATCGCCAAGCATCGCACGATAGAGGCGAACAAGCCCTACAAGATCGAGTACTACATTCCGAAAGGCGGCGCACCCGTCTGGTTCGACGTGATGGCCATTCCGAAGGACGCGAAGCACAAGGAAGCCGCGCACGAGTGGATCAACTACATCGAAACGCCGCAGGTCCACGCCGCGATCACGAACGCCGTCTACTATCCGAGCGCGAATGCGCAGGCCAAACAATACGTGAAGCCGGACGTCGCCAACGATCCGGCCGTCTATCCTCCGGAAGACGTCGTGCAGACGCTCTTTCTTCTGAAACCACTGCCGCAGGACATTCAGCGCTTGCAAACGCGCCTCTGGACAGAATACAAATCGGGCCGTTGATCCATTGGAAGAATCGGTCTTCGAGAGAGAGGTGAAATCATGGAATCAGTCAGCAGATTCAGCCGGACGTGCAGCATTGCAGCGAGCCTGATCGGTCTGGTAACAACGGGCATGCCAGCGCTCGCCGTTGCTCAGGGCATCCCGAAGCAGGCGAACTTCGAGGTCACGTTCTATGGCGTGGGCGCCGCTACTAAAATCATGCCGGTGGAAGGCGACGACGCCGTGACGCTGCACGAGGACACACTACTCTTCGTCAACAACGCATCCACGCCGCTGTTCCAGAATGTCGTTTCGAAGTGCTTTTCAGTCAACTATACGAAAGGCTTGCTCAACGGCTATTGCGTCTTTACCGATAAAGACGGCGACAAGTTCGTCGAAACCATCAGTCGCACCGCCGGCACGAAGACGGGCAAGGGCACACTCGGTTCCGGGACCGGAAAGTACAAGGGAATCGATGGCCAGCTCGAATGGGAACCGGTCGCATTCCTGCCCGCGGACAAGGGGACCTATAACTTCGTCGGCAAGAAAACCGGGCATTACCGGCTGCCGTAAAAACAGCATTAACTTTCCCGGCGCTTGGGTATAAGGTTTATAAGCGCACGACCTTTTGCTGCGCTCGCCTCATCAGGCGACTCTTCTGGTGCCGCTGCCACCTCGAGCGCCACGCGCGGTTCTTCCGCGTGCAACGGGTCCTTTCCATAAACCCGGCGCAACATCACGCATCTTCTCTCGCAACCGGGTCAAGGCCGAGGCGTATGCCGCGACATGTTCCGCATGCGCGTTCACGCTTTCACGCCGACACAGCAAAGGACCGTCAGGTAACAGAAAGCCTTTGTTGTAGGAGTTCGCCATGAAGATCATTCTCACCTCGGCCGCCATGGTGGCCGCGTTTTCACTAGGCACGCTGACTCAGGCACAGGAAACGAGCGATACGCTGCAATCGATTCCGGCATCCGCGCAGCAAAATGCGCAAGGCGCCACGCCCTCCGGCGACACCGCATATGGCGGCGTGCCTGCCGGCCAGAGCGCCAGCGGCAAGTCTTCGAAATGGTCAGCCGGCCCGCAGGTCAACTGCGCGCCGAGGCCTTTCTGCGACATCTATTCGGGTGGTGGACAGTGAGTACGGTTCATCGAGCGGCCTCAGCGGATGCGCGCATGCGTCCGCGAGGGGCCGCGGTTTTGCATCATCGGGAATTCCTCGCTTCACGTTGAGCCCATTCGCGCGCCGATTTTCAGACGCGGTTATGATCGACCGGCACGATTCGATTCACTACTTCCACGAGCGTGAAGCCATGAGTCCCTTGCCGCCCTCCCTGCCTTATCGCAATGCTCTCATCATCGGCGCCGGTCCCGGCATCAGCGCGTCGCTCACGCGGCGTCTGCGCGCGGAAAACATTCCGGTCGTCATCGCTGCGCGCAATGTCGACAAGCTCGCCGCGCTCGTCGATGAAACCGGCGCGATCGCGCTGCCCGTCGATGCCACCCAAGCCAGCGAAGTCGAAGCGCTTTTCAACGAGGCCGACGCCCGCATCGGCGCGCCGGAAATCGTGATCTACAACGCGAGCGGCCGGGTGCGCGGACCGATCGTCGAACTCGATGCGGCCGAAGTCGGGAACGCCATCGCCGTGTCCGCGCTGGGCGCGTTCCATGCGGTTCAGCAGGCCGCGAGACGCATGACGTCCGCGGGCAAGGGCGCGATCCTGCTGACCGGCGCGACCGCCGGAGTGAAGGGCTTCGCGCTGTCCGCGCCGTTCGCGATGGGCAAGTTCGCGTTGCGCGGCCTCGCGCAGAGCGCCGCGCGCGAACTCGCGCCGAAGGGCATCCATGTGGCGCATTTCGTCATTGATGGCGGGGTGCGCGCGGATCATCGCCCGGAACCGGCGGATGCGCCCGACAGCATGCTCGACCCCGACGCCATCGCGCAGACGTATATGGACGTGCTGCGTCAGCATCGCAGCGCGTGGGCATGGGAAATCGAATTGAGGCCGTGGGTGGAGAAGTTCTGAGGCGTGGAGATTCAATACGTGGGCGGTGAAATCACCCACACGACCATCGCCTCCGTCTCCCCGCGATTGGCCCAGCGAAAGGGCTCACGCGCGATCCGGAAGCTATCGCCGGCGGACAACTGGAACGCGTGCTCGCCGATCCACACATCGAGTTCGCCCTTGACCAGATAGCCTTCTTCCTCGGTATCGCGCAGGGTCGCTTCCGGCAGCACCGCGCCGGGCGCGAAGGTGCTCAGGAACATCTCGAAAGGGCCGCCGATATTCGGCGAAAGCAGTTCCTCGACGAGCCCGTCAGTCACCGTGCCGAGCCGACGCCGCCCGCCCGTGCGCACCACGCGCCCCACTTCGGCGGCCGGCTTCGTGTCCGACATGAAGAACCATCCGAGCGGCACGCCGAGCGTGTGCGCGACACGTCTCAGATCGGAGATGGAGATTTCCGCGCGGCCGCAACAGCCTCAGGTCGAAGTCGCTGATCTGGCCTTCGAGATGAATCTTGACTACCGGCACGGACGTTTTCCTCGCGGCTCGTCGAATGGATGAGGATCATCCGTTCCGCGTCCGAAAATAGGTTGCGGGGTTTTGCCTGTCAAGAGGCGATTCAAGAGGCCGTGCGCGGACCGATCACCTTCCCGAGCACACGCATGCCCTGCCGGATCTGCTCGACGGTGAGGCTGGCGTAGCCGAGCATCAGGCCCGCGGCACGGCTTCGCGCGGAACGCCGCTCAGCGGCGAACAGCACCGACACCGGATAGACGCCCACGCCATGATCGTTCGCGCGCGCGGCCAGAGCGGCCTCGTCCTTCGCCTTCAGGAACGGCAGCCACAACACCACATGCAGTCCGGCCGCCGTGCCTGTGACATGCGCACCGGCCGGCAGCATCTCCGTAATGGCGTCGAGCAGGGCCGTGCGGCGGCGCTCGTATTCGCGCCGCATGCGGCGCACGTGACGCTCGTATGCGCCGCCTTCGATCAGCGCGGCGAGCACGCGCTGATCGAGCACCGGCGCGTGCCGGTCGGAAAGCCGCTTGGCCTGCCGGAACACGTGCACGAGCTCATGCGGCAGGACCAGATAGCCGAGCCTCAGATGCGGCGACAGCGCCTTGGAAAACGTGCCGATATAAATCACGCGGCCGTGCGTATCGATGGATTGCAGTGCATCGATCGGACGCTGGCCGTAGCGGAACTCGCCGTCGTAATCGTCTTCGATGACCCACGCGCCGTGCCGACGCGCCCATTGCAGCAGCTCATGCCGCCGCCCGATGGGCAGCACGCCGCCCAGCGGAAACTGATGCGACGGCGTCACGTACACGATGCGCGCGCGCTCGTCCCCGGGCAGACGCGCGGTGTCGAGACCGTGCTCATCGACGGCGGCGGACACGAGCCGTCCGCCCGCCGCCTCGAAGCATTGCCGCGCGATCAGATAGCCGGGGTCCTCGAATACGAACGCGTCGCCGGGATCGAGCAGCAGGCGCGCGCAGAGGTCTAGCGCCTGCTGCGTGCCGCTCACCATGACGATCTGTTCGATGTCGCAGACCAGGCCGCGAGCGCGTCCCAGATACGCCTGCAGCGCGCGCCGCAGCGACGCATCGCCTTCCGGCGCGACGTAGTAGAGATCGTCCTGTTGCCGCAGCAGTTCCGCCTGATACGCGCGGCGCCACGCGAGCGTAGGGAAGTCGCGCGCGGACAGCGCGCCGTATAGAAAATTGATGCGCCCTCTCTCGGTGGACGGCAACGCGGGCGCGCGCATCTTTTCCACGCGGTGTCCATATGCGGAAAGCGCGGGCGCCACACGGGACGCACGGCGGGAACGCTTCATCGTCGTGTCGGCGCGCGTGTCGGGCGTCTTCGCCACGCGCGCCGCGCGTCCCGCCGACGTGACGATGAAGCCTTCCGCCGCGAGCTGCTCGTAGGCCGCGGTGACGGTGGTGCGCGACACTCCCAGCTCCGACGCGAGCGCGCGCGTCGATGGCGCGGCTGCGCCCGCGGGCAGCGTGCCATCGGCGATCTGGCCGCGCAGCAGATCGTAGATGCGCCGGCCGGCGCCCGCATCGTCTGACGAAGAGGTCTTGAACTGGCCCATGGAAAATCACCGAAACTGGATCTTCTCATTGTGCCTGTTTCGCGCGACAGTAACGTTTCGCCCAATACCCGCCTGCCGAGAGATCACGATGTACATTCCCCCGCATTTCGCCGAAACGCGCCCCGAGGAACTGCTGCGGATCATTCGCGCGCATCCGCTGGGCATGCTCGTCACGCACGACAGCAACGGCCTCGACGCCAATCACATTCCCTTCGAATTCGACCCGGATCACGGCGAGCACGGTCTGCTCACGGCGCATGTCGCGCGCGCCAACGACATCTGGAAACGCTGCCCGACCGGCACGCCCGTCATGGTCGTGTTTCGCGGCGCGGACGCGTACATCTCGCCGAACTGGTACCCGAGCAAGCACGAAGCGCATCGGCAAGTGCCGACGTGGAACTATGAAGTCGTGCACGCGCACGGCACGCTTACCATCCGCGACGACGAGAACTTCGTGCGCGGCATGGTCGGGCGTCTGACGCGAAGGCACGAAGCCAACGAGCCGAGGCCGTGGAAGATGGGCGACTCGGAGCGCGAGTTCATCGATGGCCTGTTGCGCTCGATCGTGGGCATCGAGATCGCGGTGACATCGCTCGTCTGCAAGGCCAAGCTCAGTCAGAACAAGGACGCGCGCGATCGCGACAACGCCGCCGACATGCTCGAGTCGCGCGGGCACCAAGAACTCGCCCGCTCCATGCATACGGACAAATGACCAACATCATGTCGTTCATCGCGTTTCTGATTGCGGCAATCGTTCTTGCCATCACGCCCGGTCCGGGCATCGCCTATGTGGTCGCGCGCACGGCGGCGGGCGGTCGCGCCGAAGGTCTTGCGTCGTGTCTCGGCACCGCGCTCGGCGGGCTCGTTCATGTGATCGCGGCCGCGCTCGGGCTGTCGCTGCTGATCGCCGAATCCGCCATGCTCTTCGGGCTCGTGAAGTACATCGGCGCGGCTTATCTGCTGTATCTGGGCATGCGACTGTTGTTGCGCGCGGAGCAGCCGCCGAAGGTGGAAGCGGTTCAGTCGAAAGGCGCGGGCCGCACCCTGCGCGAAGGGATCATGGTCGAGGCATTCAATGTGAAGACCGCGCTGTTCTTCCTCGCCTTTCTGCCTCAATTCGCCGCGCCGGAGCACGCGCTCGCGCCGCAACTGGCCTTGATGGGCGGCATCTGCGTGGCATTGAACACGCTCGTCGATGTCGTCGCGGTGTTCGCCGCCGCGCGTCTGCTTCAATCGGGCGCGGCGCGGGCCGCACGGGAACGGCTCATGACGCGCGCGTCAGGCGCCGTGATGGTGGGATTGGGCGCGTATCTCGCGATGGCGCGCCGCACGGCCTAACGCGGCGCCGACACCACTTCGAGCGCAACGAGATTGGAAACGTAGCGTCCTGCCTTGCCATCGTTGGGAATCACCAGTCGAGCGAAACCAGTCGATGTCAGCGGCGCGCCGTTCATCGCATACGCAACCATGTCGGGCTGATTGCCGAAGTCGGGCGACAGCTCGGCCAGCGAAACCACCGTGCGATAACCATCGCTGCCGGTTGCGACCAGATAGAAGCCCAGCAGATCGTTCTTGTTCGCGGCATTCGTCTGAATGCCGGCCGCGTCGAGCAGGCTCCACAAACTCACGCCCGTGTACGTGCTCGTGCCCACCGTGCGCGTGACGGCAGGCAACGCCTGGAGCGCCGCCAGATCGTAAGTTGCCGGGTGCGCCAACGCGCCGGATAGCTGGAACTGCGCGGTGACCCCGCCGCCGCTCGCCGTCGCCGTGGACGTCGCCGTATGCACCTCCAGCTTCACCAGATTGGACACGTAGCGGCCGCCCTTCACATCGCCTGGCGCGGTGACGCGCAGCGGACCGTCCGTCGATGTCAACGCGGCACTCGCGCCGTTGATCGTTTCGGCATAAGCCACTTCGTTGCCGCGATTGCCGAAATCCGGGCTGATCTCGCCCATCGCGAATAACGCCCGATAGTTATCGCTCCCGGTCGCGACGACGTACTTGCCGAGCACATCGTTCTTCACGGCCGGATTCGTGACGATGCCGACCTGGTTCAACAAGGTCCATAGGCTCGCGCCGGTATAGACATGCGTTTGCGGACCGCTGCCGCTGCCGAAGGACACGGTCTGCGTGACGGCCGGCAGCGCCTGAATTTGCGCGAGCGTCAGATTCGTCTGTGCAGTAACGTCGCCGGATACGCTCAGGCTGGCTTGCGTCGCGGGCGGCGACGAATCGTCGCCGCCGCCGCACGACGCTGCAACGAATGGCAACAGCGCCAGCAGGAACAGCGGTGCAGCGAATCGCTTCAGTCCGGTCAAAGATCTCATCGCTCGATTCCTTTTTGATAACCTTCGGATAACCTTCGCTATATCCTTGAAGATATAGCGTGAGAACATTACAGAATCGCGTGCAAAAGGCAATGGCCGAAATCCCGCACGACATGCGCCGCGGACAATTGCGCATTCAGCAGACAATCGACGCAAACCCATCTGCTATAAATCGATTCAGCCCGACTCGCTTTGGCGGAGGCGCGAGATGCCCTTCCTCGATGTTTACGGCCGCACGCATCAGCTCGACGCCCAGACGATCGGCGTCATCGCGACGCGCCTCGAAGCGCGCGCGAACAGCATGCGATACATGGACATGCTGCGCGGCTATCTCGAAGCGATCGATCTCGCCGCCGCGAACGACGTGCTGGCTTTGGGCTGCGGAACGGGCGTCGAGGTGCGCGAACTGGTGCGCCAGCCGCGCTTCAAGGGCCGCGTGACAGCAGTCGACATCAGTCCGACGCTCATCGAAGCCGGGCAACGCGTGGCCGCGCAAGAAGGATTGCAGGACCGCATCGCATGGCGGGTGGACGACGCGCAGGACCCGAGCCTGCCGGACGCCGCGTTCGATCTCGTGATCGCGCACACGCTCCTGAGTCACGTTCCCGAGCCGGACAAGGTGATCCGGCACGCGGCGCGCGTCGTGAAACCGGGCGGAACGGTGGCCGTTTTCGATGGCGACTACGGAACGCTCACCTTCGGCGCCGATCGCGACATGGATGAAAAGATCATTGCTGCGTTGATTGCGAATCCGCGCATTTTGCGGCGCATGCCGCGATTGCTGAAGGACGCCGAACTCGAATTGATCGATAGCCGCGGCTGGGCGCTCACCGAGATCGGGCGAGCCGATTTCTTTCTCGGCGGTTTGCAATCCTTCTCCGCGCTCTTGCCGAAGACCGGCGTCGCGACGCAAGAACAGGTCGATACCTTCGTCGCGAATCGATTGCGCGCCAGCGAAGAAGGCACCTTCTTCGGCGGCTATAACTTCTACGCGATGATCGCGCGCAAACCGCGCTGACGAATCAGCTGATCGCCATCGATTCGGTCATGTTCTGCCGCATGTAATCGAGGAAGCGCTTCTGGAACAGCATGGTGTGTTCGTGCGCGCAGCGCTCGGCGGCATCGGCGTCCTTGCGCGCGATGGCGTCGATGAGATCGACGTGATCGCGCCCGAGCTTCGTCGCGGACGGCGAAGTCGCGGTGAAATCGAAATGAAGATGCGACAGCCGCTGGCCCTCGCCGAGCAGCCGCTCGTAATAGCCGACGAAATAAGGATTGTTCGCCGCATGCGCGATGGCAATGTGCAAAGCCTTGTTGGTTTCGGTCATCGCCTGATAGTCGCCGCTGTCGACGGCCTTCACGTAGGCGTCGTCGGCCTTGCGGATGCGCGCCATGTCGGCTTCGCTTCGGTACGTGGCCGCGAGCCGCGTCACCGCGCGCTGAATCAGGTCCAGCGCGGAAATGTACTTCGGGAACTCTTCGATTTCGAAAGGCGTGACGAGCGTCGTGCGGTTCGGAAGAATGGTGACGAGGCCTTCGCTGATGAGGCGGGCGAGCGCATCGCGCACCGGCGAGCGCGAGAGACCGAATTGCGCGGCGAGCGATACTTCGTCGAGCGGCGCGCCCGGCTTCAGTTGCAGAGTCAGGATCTGCTTGCGCAACTCTTCGTAGATGTATCGACCGCCATGCCGACGGCCACCCGACTCCGTCTCCGTGCTCGCTTTGCTCATGCTGTCCCCGCCGTCATCGTGGGCCCGGAAAGACGGGCGCGCATTCAAGTTTATCATCGCGCGCACTCCGTCTCAGACCGTCGGAAAGCCCGATCCCCACGTATCGCTCAGCATGAATCCGTCGGATAGCGGATCGTCCGGGTCGACGCCGATCTGCTGCATGCCGTATAGCCACGCGCGTCCGCGCACACGCGGCAGCACTGCGGGCTTGCCGCCGACTTCGGCCGTGCCGAGCAACTCGATGCCGAACTCGCCGCCGATGGTCGAACGCGACGTCAGGCGGCTGCCGACATCGGCCAGCCCGCGCGCGTGCAAGGTCGCGAGATTGGCCGAGCTGCCGGTGCCGCATGGCGAACGGTCGACGCGTCCCGGCGGCAAGGTCGTGCAGGTCTGATAGAGCGCGTCATTCACGCGATGACGGAACATGACATACGCGACTTGATCGATTTCGGCGAACAGCGGATGCCGGATATCGATCTGCCGGTTGATCGTGTCTTTCAGCGCGACGCCGAGTTCCGCGAGCGCGCGCGCGTTTTCGGGGGCGATCGCAAGACCGGTCTGCTCCACATCGATCAATGCGTAATACACGCCGCCGAACGCGATATCCGCGCGGATGTTGCCGAGCCGCGGCGTTTCGATCACAACGTCGAGCCGCTCGACGAACGCCGGCACCATGTCGAGCGACACGCCGGTGCAACGTCCGTCCGCGCAACTCGCGCGCGCGGTGACGAGTCCGGCGGGCGTATCGAGCACCACGGTCGTCTCGGGCTCGCGCATCTCGATCATGCCGAGTTCGAGCAAGGCCGTGACGACGCATATCGCATTGCTGCCCGACATCGGATGCGCCTTGTCCGCCTGCAACACGATGAAACCCGCATGCGCTTCCGGACGCGTCGGCGGCAGCAGCAGATTCACCGACATCTGCAGACAGCCGCGCGGCTCCAGCACGACGAGGCGGCGCAGGCTGTCATCGACCTCGTTGAGGTAGTTCATCTTGTCGAGCATGGTCTCGCCCGGAATGCCGACGACTCCGCCTGTGATCACCTTGCCGATCTCGCCTTCGCAATGCACGTCGACGAGTTGCAGCGTCTTTTTCCAGCGCATGATGTCCCGGTCCTATTTGATGTACCAGCCCCACGGCTGATCGCTTTCATAGCGCGTGATCTGCTTGGTTTCCAGATAGTTGTTCAAGCCCCACTCGCCCAGTTCGCGGCCGATTCCGCTCTGCTTGTAGCCGCCCCAGGGCGCCTCGGTGAAGGTCGGCTGCGAGCAGTTGATCCACACGATGCCCGCGCGCAACGCACGAGCGACGCGTTCGCACCGCACCGTGTCCCGCGACATCACGGCGGCGGCGAGGCCGAAGCGCGAGTCGTTGGCGGAGCGCACGGCTTGCGCTTCGTCGTCGAAGGGACGAATGCACACCACGGGCCCGAATATCTCTTCGTTCCAGATCCAGCTTTCGGCGGGCACATCGGCGAATATCGCGGGCTCCATGAAATAGCCCCGGTCGAGATGCGCCGGCCTGCCGCCGCCGGTCACGAGTCGCGCGCCTTCGCTGACGCCGCGCTCGACCGCTTCGCGCACCTTGTCGTATTGCGCGCGGCTCACGATCGGCCCGAGCAGCACGCCTTCCTCCAAGCCATTGCCGATCGTGATCTTGCGCGTTTCTTCTTCGAGCCGGTCGAGCAGGCGTTCGTAGATGCCGCGCTGCACGAGCACGCGCGACGTGGCCGAGCATACTTCACCCTGATTCCAGAAGATGCCGAACATGATCCATTCGACGGCGGCGTCGATATCGGAGTCATCGAACACGATGAACGGCGACTTGCCGCCTAGTTCGAGGCTGATGTTCTTGATGTCGCGCGCGGCCGCCTGCATGATGCGGCTCCCCGTCGGCACGCTGCCGGTGAACGCCAGCTTGTCGATGCCCGGATGTTCGGCGAGCGGCGCGCCCGCGTCCTTGCCGAGACCGGTCACGACATTGAGCACGCCGGGCGGAAGGTCGGCGGCGGCGGCGATATCGGCGAGCTCCAGCGCCGTCAGCGGCGTGAGCTCGGAAGGCTTCAGCACCATCGTGCAGCCGGCCGCGAGCGCGGGCGCGACCTTCCACGCGGCCATCAGCATGGGGAAATTCCACGGGATGATCGCGCCCGCCACGCCGACCGGCTCCTTGCGCGCGATCGAGCTGAAGCGGTCATCGGAGAGTTTGATCGGCGTTTCGGCGTGGTCGTCGAGTTGTTCGGCGAGACCCGCGTAGAACTCGAAGCAGCCCGCCGCGTCGCCCAGATCCCACAGCGCTTCGGGCAGCGGCTTGCCGTTGTCGCGCACTTCGAGCTCCGCCAGTTCGCTAAGCCGGTCGCGAATACCCCTGGCGATACGGCGCAACACCGTCGCGCGCTCGACGCCGCGCATGCGCGGCCACGGACCTTCGTCGAAGGCGCGGCGCGCGGCCTTCACCGCGAGATCGATATCTTCCGATGTCGCCGCGGCGACGTTCGCGATCACCTGCTCGTTGCTCGGATCGAGCGTCTCGAAGCTGCCTCGTTTGCCGGGCGCAACCCAGCGGCCGTCGATGAAAAGCTGGTCGTACGATTTCATGAAGTGTGTCTCGTCAAAAGCGATAGGCGCTGAAAGGCGCGAGATTCTGCTTCGTCGTGCGGCCGGCGACCATGTCCGCGATCAGCCGTCCGGTCGTCGCGCCGAGCGTGAGGCCGAGCTGCCCGTGACCGAACGCCATCAACACGTTCCTTAGACGGCGCGAACGGTCGATGACCGGTTTCGTGTCCGGCAGGAACGGCCGGTAACCGACGCCGTATTCGACCTGCGATGTCCTCATCTCCGGCAGCACGCGCTTCGCTTTTGCGAGGATGATGTCCGCGCGCCTGAAGTTGGGTGCGGCGCCCTCGCCCGCGAATTCAATGGTGCCGCCTATTTGCAGGCCGCGCGTCATCGGCGTGAAGCAGAAGCCGCCATCGGCATAGATGATCGAATGACGAATCTCGACGCCCGGGTCCCGCACCACGGCCTGATAGCCGGCGATGCCCGCGAGCGGCACGCTCACGCCCAGCGCGTCGAAGAAACGTCGCGCGCCCGTACCCGCCGCCACGACCACATGGCGCGCCTGCACGCGCTCGCCGTTCGCGAGCGTGACGCCGGTTGCAAGACCGTTCGCCTCATCGATACGGCTCGCCTCCGTCCTGATGCGAACGCCGCCTTGCGCGATGAAACTCCCGGTCAACGCCGCGATGAAGCCCATCGTGTCGTTCACCGAACGCCACTCCGGGAACAGCAGACCATGCGAGAACTTGCCCGCGAGCGCCGGTTCGAGGTCGCCGATCTCCTGACCATTCAATTGCTGCGATCTGAAGCCCAGCGATTCGCGCAATTCCAGATGCGGCCGCTCGCGATCGAGCGCGGCGGGATCGTCGAAGAGTTCGAGGATCGGGCGTTCGCCCATCAGTGACTTGTCGTCGCAGGCGTCGAGCAGCGGCGCGTAGTCCGCGTAGACATCTTGTGTGAGCGTGGCCATCGACTGCGCGATCTCGACGATCTTCGCGTGCCGCGCGCTCATCAGAAAGCGCATGAACCAGGGGATGATGCCCGGCAACGCGCTCGGACGAAGCGCGAGCGGCCCGGTCTGATCCATCAGCCAGCCGGGAATCTTCATGAGGATGCCCGGTTTGGAAAGCGGAATGATCTCGCTCACCGCCATCTGGCCGCAACTCCACTTCGCCGTGCTGTTGCCGGGCGCTTCCGGATCGATCAGCGTGACCGCGTATCCGCCGCGTTGCAGATACAGCGCGCAGCACACGCCGACAATGCCGCCGCCGATCACGACGGCGGTTTCCTGATTCGCGGGAAGCGGATCGCGCGAAGCGAAATCGTGAGGAACGGCGTTCACTTGGCGAACTCCCGAAGGCTGAAGCCATGCGCGTAGGGCTGCGCGTCATCGACATAATGTTCCGCGCGTCCGGTCAGACAGGCGCGCCCTTCGACGCTCGGCAACACGGCGTCGAGACCGTTGCGCAGTTTCGCCGTCGCTTCGACGCGGCCGATGAACGTGCTGCCGATCAGACTCTGATGACGGAACGCCTGACCATGCGCGAGCAAACCGCGCGCATGCCGCTGCGCGACGCGCGCCGAAGTGCCTGTGCCGCACGGCGACCGGTCGATGAGGCTATCGCCCGCGATGACAACGGCGCGCGCATCGGCATCGTTCGATAAGGGCGCGCCGGTCCACATCGTGTGATTGACGCCGCGAATCGTCGGGTTGTCGGGATGGACCACATCGATCGCGCGGTTCACGGCGGCTTGCATCTCGCGCCCCCAAGTCAGCAAGTCTTCCGGCGCGAAATGCTCGCAACCGGGGAAGTTCGGCTGAACCTCGACGATCGGATAGAAGTTGCCGCCGTATGCGATATCCACGACCAGCTTGCCGAAATGCGGATGCACGATTTCGATATCGCGATGAAGCAGAAAGCTCGGCACATTCGTGAAGCGCACCGATGAAACACCCGCGCCATCCATCTCGTAGCGAGCGGTGAGCCTGCCTGCGGGAACATCGACGATAACCGTGCCCGGCGTCTTCGGCCTGACGAGCCCCGCTTCGATCGCGAACGAAACGGAGCCGATCGACGCATGCCCGCACATCGGCAGACAGCCCGACGTCTCGATAAAGATCAGACTCATGTCCGCGTCTTCCGACAGCGGCGGATAAAGCAAGGTGCCCGACATGTGCGCGTGTCCGCGCGGCTCCAGCATCAGCGCGCGGCGAATCCAGTCGTGATGCTCGACGAACTCGCGGCGGCGCGCTTCCATGGTCGCGCCGGCGAGAGGCGGCGCGCCGTCGATCACCATGCGCACCGGCATGCCTTCGGTATGACCTTCGATGGTTCTGAAACTATGTCTGCTCATCCGAACCTCTCGCAGTTTCAAAAATGCCGGCGGGCGTGCCGCCGGCTTCGCGTTCGCATCAGCCCTGAGCCGCTTCGAATACGGCGCGGAACCCGGCTTTTTCCTCGTCGGTCAGCGGCTTGAGCGGCATGCGCGCCGTGCCGACCTTGAAGCCCGCGAGCTCGCAACCGTACTTCACCTTCTGCACGAACTTGCCGGCTTCCATCGTCGCCATGACCGGGAACAGCGAGCGCATCACGTTCTGCGCGCCGCGAATGTCGCCGGCTTCGAACTTATTGTAGAAATCGACGACCTGTTTCACAAAGCAGTTCGCGGGTCCGCAAATCCAGCTGCTCGCGCCCCACAGGAAAAAGTCGAGCGCCTGGTCGTCCGAGCCGCACGAAAGCTGATAGTGATCCTTGTACTTCTCGCCGATCTCGATCGCGCGCAGCAGATTGCCGCTGCTTTCCTTGATGCCGACGACGCGCGGATTGTCCTTGAACGCTTCGAGCACTTCGAAGCCAACTTCGACATTCGTGCGCACCGGATAGTTGTACAGCACGAGATCGACGTCCGGCACCGCGTCCAGGATCGCTTCGTAGTGACCGATCAGCTCTTCCTGCGAAGGCAGCGCGTAGTACGGCGGCGCGATCAGCACGGTCTTGTAGCCTGCATCGCGCACGAGTCGCGTCTGCTCGATCACTTCGCGCGTGGATGATCCGTTGGCGCCGCCGATCAGCGTGCCGCGATTGCCGACCACTTCGAGCACTGTCTTCAGGATGGCGCGGCGCTCGTCGTGCGTGAGCGCGTAATACTCGCCCGTCGAACCGAGCGGCACGAAGCCCGTGACGCCCGCCTTGAGCTGAAATTCGAGGATGTTCGCGAGCGTGTCGTGATCGACGGCGCCCGATGCGTTGAACGGGGTGACGAGTGCGGGAAGAATGCCTTTCATCTGCATGTGTTGCTCCACTTGAATGACGTGTCGATGGACCGGGACGGGTTAATACGCAAAGCGCCTGAGCAGTCGCGTCTCCACGACACCGACCAGGCGCGTGAGAGGAAACGCAACGAGGAAATAAATGATCGCGACCGTGGTAAGGAACTCGATAGGCTTGGCGGTGCTGTTGGAAATGTTCTGCCCGACGAACATCAGATCCGCTACGCCCACCGATGAAATCAGCGCGCTTTCCTTGAACAGGCTGACGACGCTGGAAAGCAGCGGCGGAATCGCGCGCAGCAACGCTTGCGGGAAGATCACGTAGAGGATCTTGGCCTGCGGCGTGAGACTCAGCGCGATGCACGCGTCATGCTGCTCGGCGGAGATGGACTTCAGCGCGCCACGGAAGGTCTCGCTCGTGATCGCCGCCATGTAGAGCGTCAGCGAGATGACCACCGACATATACGGCGCAATCGGAATGTGAAACACCACCGGAAAGCAGAAGAACACCCAGAAGAGCTGGATCAGGAGCGGCGTGCCGCGAAAGAACTCGACGTAGAGCGTGGTCGCGGTCTTCATCCAGCGCGAGGGCGACATCCGCAGGAGACTCAGCACGAAACCCGCGAGACTGCCGATCACCGCGCAACTGCTGGTGAACGCGAGCGTCAGCGCCAGGCCCTTGAGCAACACGAGCCAGTAAGGCAAAACGGCGGAAAAGTCGAGATGCATGGTGTTCTCCTCAACGCTTGACCGCGAGGTCCTGCCGGCGCTCGATCGTATGAACGAGCTTCGCGATCGGCAGCGACAAAGCGAAGTAGATCATCGCGACGATGGTGTAGGTCTCGAGCGGCCGATACGCCTCGGTCGCGAGGCTCTTGCCCACGTACATCAGATCCGCGACCGCGACGATTGCAACGAGGGCGCTCTGCTGCAGACTGCCGATGCCGTTGGTCATGAGCACGGGCATCGCGGAACGCAACGCTTGCGGCAGCACCACGTATAAGGTGCGCTGCCACGGCTTCAGCCCGAGCGCGACGCATGCATCGAGATGTTCCTTCGGCACCGCCTGCACGCCCGCGCGGTATGCCTCCGCATTGAAGGCGGTCAGATTGAGACCGAGCGCGAGCACGCCCATCAGAATCGGATCGATGAAGACATCGACCATCATCGGGATGCAGTAGAAGAACCAGACGATCTGCAGCAAGGCCGGCGTGCAGCGAAAGAACTCGATGAACAGTTGCGCCGGCCAGCGCACCACGGTCCAGCGGCTCATTGCGAGCAGACAGAGCAGGAAGCCCAGCACGACGCCCATGAGGTTCGACGCCACCGCAAGCTCGACCGTCACGCGCAGACCATCGAGCAAGGCGCCGAAACTGCCTTCGAGAAAGCGGAAATCGAAGTGATAGTTCATGTCGGCCTCAGTCGAGATGCAGCACTTTCTCGAGGAACTCGCGCGTGCGCGCTTCCTTCGGGCACTTGAACATGTCGGCGGGCGCGCCCTGCTCGACAATCTTTCCGCCCGCGCAGAACACCACGCGCGTGGCGATGTCGCGCGCGAAGTGCATGTCGTGCGTGACGATGATCATCGCCATCTTCTGCTCGGCGAGCTGGAGCATCACGTTCTGCACTTCGATGACCATCTCGGGATCGAGCGCCGAAGTCACTTCGTCGAACAGCATCAGCTTCGGTTCGAGCATCAGCGCGCGCGCAATCGCGACGCGTTGCTTCTGGCCGCCGGAAAGCTGGCTCGGGTAAGCGTGCAGCTTGCTTTCCAGACCGAGTCGCGCGAGATACATGCGCGCGCGCTCGGTCGCTTCGGCCTTCGAGAGGCCGCCCACTTTCACGGGGCCGAGAATCAGATTGCCCAGCACCGACAGATGCGGAAACAGCGTGTAATGCTGAAACACCATGCCGATCTGCTTTTGCAGCTTCGCGTCGATGCGCTTCGAGCGTCCGGCGTCCGCGCCGTGAATATATGGCTTGCCCTGAAAGCCGATCTGGCCGCTCTGGATGCCTTCGAGTCCCATCATCACGCGCAACAGCGAGCTCTTGCCGCTGCCGCTCGGCCCGATGATGACGAGACGGTCATCGCCGCGCATGTCGAGATTCATATGGTCCATCACGACCAGGTTTTCGCCGTAGGACTTGAAGACGTCCCGGAACTGCACGAACTCGCCGGTGGTCGGGGCGGCGTAGTCCAGGACGGTGGGCGGCATGTCGGGTCGGGAAAGCATGGTTTGGGATGACAGCATCGATCTCTCCAGCGAGCGCCCTTCGGGCGCGTGATGTCGATTCTTCGCTTCGGAATCCGAAGCTCGTTCGGTGGGCAGGCTTGACGCTTTTCGCGGCGGCCGCGAGCGTTACTTGTTCGCGACCAGCATGGCCTGAACAGACGACTTGATCAGACGATCGACCGCGCCGCTCTTCACCTGCTCGCCGACGTACTTGTTGAGCATCGCGATGTCGGCGGCGGGCGTGTCCTTGCGGATGCCGAAGGCGACTTCCTGCTGCGCGAGCGGCGGCGTCGGCTGGAGCGTCGCAGCCCATTCGGGATGCGCTTCGGTCAGCAGCATGTTCGTGATGTTGGCGTCGGCGAGGAGATCGGCGCGCTTCGACATGAGCGCGAGACGGGTTTCGTCGTTGCCGGGCAGACGCATGATCTGCGCTTGCCTGATGACAGCGGAAATAGCCTTGTCCTGTGCGGTGCCCGACATCACGGCGACCGTCACGCCGGGTTTGTCGATTTCAGCGATGGTATGCGCGCCCTTCGGAATCTTCGGGTTGTTCTTGTTGTAGACGAACGAGACGTTGTAGTCGGTTGCGGGCGCCGAGAACGAAACGGCCTTTTCTCGCTCTGGCGTGTCGTTCAGCGCCATCGACAAATCCCACTTGTCCGACTGCAAACCGGCGACGATGTTGTCCCAGGACGTATCGACGAATTCGACTTTCACCTTCAGCACGTTTTGCGCGAAGTTACGACAAAGATCCGCAAAAAAGCCGCTGTATTCACCGGTTTTCGGATCGCGCATGACATACGGCGGCGCGACCGCCGCGCCGCAGCGCAGGACACCCGCTTTTCTGACGCCTTGCCATGCGCTCGCGTCGTCCGCATGAGCGGGCGCGCCCGCCACGACAGCGCTCGCGACCGCCAGACAAAGAAAAGCACGACGCGTGAGATGAGCCAACCGAACCATAATCAACTCCTATATGAGGGTAAACCCGTTAATCGATTGCCATGTTCACCACACAGACGTGTGCGTTATGTTGTGTGCAACGATGTATGCATGTTAGAAAGTCCAACCCCGACTTGTCAACTAGGCGATTGCCCCTACCCGTTGTCTTCGATCGATTGGCGAATACGCCGTGAGCCGCCGCTAACGGACGTTCATAAAAACGGGAGGCGATCTCGCCCGATGGGGCGAGTCAAGAGATTGAGCGCCGATGCGCGTTCGCGATCGGCGCGGCCGTCATGCGACATGCGCAGTGCAAAACCCATCGGCAGTGACGATCCGGTTCGCCGCGCCCTATAGAAATTCCAGAAACTCGCCTGCGGGAGAATGCGACCAAACTTTAAATGTATCGACCCTTTATCGCGCCGGATGCACCGGTAATACGGGCTTAATCACGCGCGATTAAAGAATCACGCTCCGCAATTCCAGACCCGTATAGGTGGGTTTTCCAACACTGCGTGACGGGATCAGCAGATAACATTTGGTAACAGTAAAGAGCACCTAAGCATTCACCGCGACGTCGGCAAATGGAGTCGCGTGAGATCGCAGCGATTACGGGGATCGCGTCAGTCATATTTCACCGCACTCGGGCTGTCGAGTCTGGGGACTCGCACGCCTGAAGTTCTTCACCATCCATCCCTGATGTCATGCTGATCGATGCAACGCGACGTGTCCGCATCTTCTCAACCGAATAACATCAAGGCATGGTCCTGAATGTATGGAATCGTCAATCGTCGGCAAATTCCTGAGATTCGATACCAATCGGAGCACTGCTTCCACAAGGCCTCGTTCAGATCGCGATCGGCGCACCGCCTTCCCTAACAGCGATAAGAGTTCAGCGATTCCGCTCGCTCCGGAAACAGAGGCGACGGCCGCGGAAAAAGTGAGGGTGGAAGCCGAACCGCTACCTGCACGCTCGGTATTTCATGAGCCTTGGTGGCTAGACATCGCGACTGATGGCAACTGGGAAGCGGCGAAGGTCCGGCGCGGCAACGAAATCGTCGGCGAAATGCCCTATTCGTTGCGCAAGAAAGGCTTCTGGGTAACATCCAAAATGCCGCCGCTCACGCGTACGCTCGGTCCGGCCTACAAGTCGAGCGCCGGCGACGCTACCAAATCGATGCTCGACCGCATCAGCATTACCGAAGAACTGATTGCGCAGATTCCGGAAGTCGATAGCTTTTATCAGATTTTCGATCCGCGCATTGAAGACGCGCTCGCATTCGGCCTGCACGGTTTCACCATTTCGACACGTTATACGCTTCAGTTCACGCCTGAAAGAGATGTCGAAGCGTTATGGAAGGCATTGAATGGCAAGACGCGCAATCTGATTCGCACCGGACAGAAACTCCTTAAAGTGGCGCGCCTCGAACCCGGCGAATTCAACAGGTTCTATGAATCCAATCTCGCGATTCGCAGCCGCAACAACATCTACGGCGCGAAGATAATGCAACAGCTCATCGATGCGTTCATCGAGCGCGACGCGGGCTATCTTCTCGGCGCGCATGACGCGAGAGGCAAGCTGGTGGCTGCGATCGGCGTAACCTTCGACCGGCACTCGGCCTATTACATTCTGTCCTCGCGCGAGCCCGATGCACACGCGGGCGCAATCAGCGTGCTCATCTGGGAAGCGATCCAGGACGCGAAGCGCCGCAATCTCGTATTCGACTTCGACGGCATTCCCAACTCCAGCACTTTCCGGTTTCTCTGCGGCTTCAAACCGGCGCTCAAGCCCCGGCTCGTGATCGAACGCCACACGTCGCTCTGGGCGATGGCCAAGGCAAGCCAGCGCGTGCTCTTCCGGAACAAGTCCGGCTGGTTCGTCGCGACTGCGTGAACCGGCAAGGCAATTGGAAACGCCGCGCTGCAGATGCATGCGCGGCGTTTTTTGTTATCGGCGCATCCGTTTGGCTGAATCGGATGCGCCGGACTCGAAAGTTATCAGGCAGCAGGACTTCCGGCAGGATCGACAACATCGGCACGCGGCTTCGAAGCGCGCAGCGTCTTGAGCTTCTTCGCCAATACCTTCGCGTAGAAAGCGAACTTGCCCCAGTTCGAAACGGCGATCTGATAGCTTTTGATCGAAGCGACGTTGCCACGGCTCCAATACGCCTTGAATTCCTCCTTGCCCACGCCGAAGTCGAGGTCCATCCCGTTATCCCAGGCCCACTTCACGCAGTGCTCCATCATGATCGCGCCGGGGGAAAACCTCGAGAAGTTCGCGTCGAAGCCCGCGATCAGGCCGCTCGCGCACGTGCTTCCGATACCCACCATACTGACTACCACCGGGGCGCCGTCGAGCGACATCACGAACATGACGGCCAGCGGATCACCCTGCGTGCCGTCGAGCAAGTTGATCAGAAAGTCGCGGTATTCCCTGGAATCGAGCCAGGGCCCATGCTTCTCGACCCGCTCAGCCCATTCGCGCTTGCGTTCCAACATCCATTCCACATAGCGCGCATGCGCGACGCGATTCTTCGAATCGAGCACGCGAATTTCCAGCGCGCCTTCCTTCGCGAAGCGCCGTTCCAGCGCGCCGGGCTTTTTCTTCGATAACTTGCCGAGCGAATTGCAGAACGCGTCCCAGTCGGGTTCCTGGCGCAACAAGGCAGTCGCGCACACATCGACCGTGGTTTCGACGAGACCTGCATGGCGCAACGCGAGCGTATCCAGCCGCGTCTCCTTGCAGACATAGGGAAGCGCAAGCATATCGGCGCGGCATTGCCGGGTTGCGGCGCGCCACGCGGCGTCGATGGCCGTGCGTGCGTCGGCGCGCGCGAGAATGCTGGTGTACTCGGCGGTTCCCGGCGTGAGCGGTTCGAGAACCGTCCATGCAAGACGACGATGACTGACGAGCGGCCAGACCAGCACGAGCTCGCCATTCTCGCGATACACGATGCAGTGCAGTTTGCGGCCCCGCGGCTTCGCCACGCGGGTCCAGCAAAGCCACGCGACCGCGAAGGCCTGATTGTGAAGACCTCCGGCCGATGACCAGAGTGCTTCCCACTCGCCTCGCAGCGCGAACATCTTGTCCGGATCGTCGATGATGCAAAGGCCGGACGACTGCTCCTGGACGCGCGATGCAACTGCCTTGATCGGTAAGTCCGCCTTGACGCTGAGCCCCATGTTTTCCCCGCTTCTTGCATGTACTTTTTTGTGCGGGCTCGCGACGAACCGACGTGATGGACGCAATGGACGTCACAGCCCGGAGCGAAGTCTAGCCGGCAAGCGGCTGAGAAAAACGTTCGATCGCGCTCATTGAAATGGGCGATCGAAAGACGGTGGCCGAATGTGATGTGTGATTGTCGGCGCTGTCATTGCAGCGCGACGCGACCGATGCCGCGACTCCCCCGCGAGCCGCGACATCGGCAAGCGCTTTATTGCGAAGCGCAGTTGAAGCTCGAAGCGCTGTTCACGTCGCCGGAACCGTTATAGCGCGGGAAGGCCGGATACTCGCACAGCGGACGCGTGCGGCCCGGCACGCCCGTCGTATCCGCGACCGTCTGCGCGGGCGGCGCGACGCCTTTCTCGACCCAGTTCTCCATGGTCGTCAGCGAATCCCACGACGCGTTGAAGATGCTGCTCGTCGAGTGACCGTAGCCCGGAATCTCGTAGTAACGCACGAAGTTTCCGACCGTCGACGCGCCCATCGTCTGACGCAGGCGCATGTAGTACTGCTCCGTGGACTGCGTGCTCACGAGCGCATCGGCCATGCCGTGCGCCATCAGGATCTTGCCGCCCTTCGCATTGAACGCGGACAGATCCGTCTTGTTCACGTCCTGCTCGGCCGTCAGCGCGCTGATGCGCGCCTGATAGGCGCCGGGGTTCTGCGGATCGACCGTGAGCGAGTTGACGTTCGGATCGCGCGCGACGAAGTAGCGAATCCATTGATCCCAGAACACGCTGAAGTATGGCGCAGTGGCCGGCATCGGACTGGCGGGCTGCGCCAGGTTGAGCGACAGCGCGAGCACCGTCGGCTGCACCAGCGACGCATTCGCGACGCCGAGATCCGCGCCCCATACATTGAAGCCCGGATACTGCGTCTCGCCGCTGCCCAGCGCGTAGTTGAACGTGATCGGCGTTGCATAGACCTTGAGCGCTGCGATCTGCGCATCGGACAGGCAGGTGTCGCCGGTATCCGCTCCGTTCGCGCATCGCAGCGGCGTGCCGTTGAGCGTCGCGGTCGCGGGATCGAAGCTCGCATTGCACGCCGCGACGTTGCTGATGAGGCCATCGGCGACGCCATCGAGCGTGTCGCATGAGGCGAGCGCGGCATCGAGCAGGACTTTGCGCTTCGCCTGATTCGGATAGGCGCCAGGCTGCGCGAGCGCGCGCGTGATACGGCCGAATTGCAGGTCCAGCGTCGCCGCGTTCCATGCGGGATAGAGCGCGATGGCGCCGTCCCAGTCCTGCGGCCAGCGCTGCACGACCGCCAGCGCTTCGCGCCCGCCCGACGATCCGCCCGCGAAGTACGCACGCGTCGGCTTGTTCACCGCATAACGTTTGTCGATCAGATAGACGGCGGCGTCGCGCGTCTTCTTGAGCGCGTCGCCGGAAAAGTTCGCGACGGCTTCGTCGTTGGTGCCGAAGGAGCCGTCCCGACTTCCGAGCGCGCCCGCCTGGTGACCCGAGTCGCTGCCGAAGACCGCATAACCGCGCGCGAGCGGCGCGGGCTGCGCCGTCGGACCGGCGGCTACGTTGGCGGTGACGCTGGGCACGGTGCCGTCGTAGCCGCCGCCGCCGAACATCATCACCTTGTTGTTCCACTGCGTCGGCATCGCGATCTTGAAGTTGATCTTCGGTGCGCTCTGATCGACCGGCGCGATCGAACCGCTCACGAGACAGTATTCGGGCGTCGCGCTTACGCCGCTGCCCGAGGCCGGCACGGTCGCGGCGGCGCTGACGGTCGCGCCCGTCGTCGGTATGCCGATCGAACCCGCGGGCACGCTCATGCCCGTGAGCTGCTCACAACTGAGCGGGGTCGGCGCCGGCGTGTTGCTGTCGTCGTCTCCCCCGTTACACGCGGCGAGCGCGAGCGCTGCAAACGGCGCGGCGGCGAAAGCCGCGCGGTTGACCAACCTGATGCTGCGAGGCTTGCTGAATGCTCCGGGCATTTCTACTTCCTCCTGAGTGGTGTCGCTTGTCGTGAACGGCTCGCACGCCGCGCGCAACATCGTGGCGCGCAGGACGTTAGCAAACATTCATCAAACACCGGAGGAAAGTCAAGACAAGCTTGCATGAGATGCGCGTTTGCTCGTCATGCATAGAAAACTTACTGAGCGATTCCCAGATAAAGAGAACGTGGATGTACGCTTTACCGCGACTTCAGCGACGACGCGATGCGCTCAGCGAGTTCGCCGAGCGCGACGCTCATCGCGGCGGCCTTCGCCTCCGCGCTGGAATCCGGCAGCGGCGCGCGCAGTGTGACGTGCCGCGTGAATTCGAAGTGCTCGGGGTTTCTCGCGACGAGCGCCCAGGTCACATCGAGCGTCAGTTCGCCTTCATCGGGCAGGCCTATGTCGATAACCGTGACGACGAGCGCACGCGCGTCCTTTGGCGCGGGCGCGCCGGGGAAGATGAAGACGCCTTCGGGCAGGCGCGTTTGCAGATCGCGCGCGAGCGTGAGACGCATCATTTGCGCGAGCGGCGCGGCCCAGCGATCCGTGTCGGAGATCACGAACCGGTTCGGCGCGGGGCGAGTGACGACTTCGGGACGGTCCAGTTCAGCGGGAATGCGCAGCGCGGTGAGCTGCACGGGCTGCATCGGCTGCATCGGCTGCATCGGCTGTATCGGCTGTATCGGCTGCGCTGCGGCCGAAGCCGCCGGCACGCTGTTCAACGTGACGTAATGGGTCGAGGGACTGTGCGCGCAACCGTGCAGCAGCACGCTTGCGACGATGACGGCCGCGATCTTGCGCTTCATTGCGATGCTCCCTGCCTGCCGCGTATGAGCGCCTCGGGATGGCGGTCGAGATAGTCGGCGAGCACGCGGATGGAACGCGCCGCATCGGTCAGCTCGCGCAGCACGTCCTGCAGATTGTTCTGGCTCGTCGCGTCTCCATTGAGCGTGCGGCTCGCGGCGGCGGCCGCGTCGTCGGCGGCGTTCGCGGTCGCGCGCAGTTGCGCGACGAGCGGCGCGATCTGCGGGCTCACATCCGCGAGCGTGCGGTCGATCTGCGCGAGCGACCGGTCGATATGCTTCAGGCTGTCGTCGATTCGGGGCGACGCCACCAGGGCATCGATGCGCGCCACCGTGTCGCGCACCTTGTCGCCCGTCTCCTTGATCGGCAACTGGTCGATGCGCGTGATGATCTGATCGGCCTTCGCGGTCATGTCGTCGATATCGGCCGATTCGACGCCCGGAATCACCAGCACGCCGTTCTCCTCCGCGAGCGTGGCTTGCGGCGCGCCATGCACGAAGTCGAGCTTCACTTTGCTCGAACCGACGAGCGGCGGGTCCTGCGCGAGACGCGCGCGCAAGCCATCGCCGATGAGATGCCGAAGCATTGCATCGACGCTCGGCCGCCAGTTGCCGTCGGCGGGTGGCGCAACGCCTGCGATGCCGAGCTGCCCCGGCTCCAGCGCGATCTCCACGGGCGTGCTGAGCGTGCCGCTCGCGGCGTCGTAGCGCAGCCGCACGCTCGTGACCGTGCCGACGCGAAAGCCTCGCAGTTCGACATCGGCGCCGGTCTTGAGGCCGCCCACGGCGCCCGTGAAGCGCACGACGTAGTTCACGGTCGGTGGATGCTGCGGCGCGAGCGCGGGGCGCCGATCCGCCCCGGTGAAATGGCGCGTCGGCGCGCCCAGTCCCGGCTCCATCACGATCTCGGGACCGGAGATGAGGGCCTTGAGCGACGCGGGATTACTGAGATCGGCCTTCGCGCCGAGCACATAGAAGCGCGTGCCGCTGCGCAGATCGTCTTTCCGCGTGCGGTCGATCTTCGCTTCGACGTCCACATGCTTGCCGTCCGCATCGAGCGCGACCTTTGATACCTCGCCGATTTTCACGCCGCGCAACGTGACGTCGGTTTCGTCGGCCTTGATGCCATAGGCTTGGTCGAGCACGATCGTCACGGTCTCGCCGCCATGCAGCAGCGCCTGCACGCCGAGCCAGCCGACCACGCCGAACGCGGCGATCGGCACGGCCCAGATCCAGCCAGGCCACGCGCTGCGGCGCACGAGCGCGCGCGTGCGCCGCAGGCGCTCGCCCTTCACGAACGGCTCCCGTTGCGCGCGTCCCACATGAGGCGCGGGTCGAAGCTGCGCGACGCGGCCATCGTCAGCACGACGACGAGCACGAACGCCGTCGCGCCGGGCGAAGTGCGCGTGGACGCGACATCGCCGAAACGGATCAGCGGCACGAACGCGGCAATGGTGAACACGTCGACGTTCGACCAGCGTCCGAGCTCGTCGATCCATCGATACAGATGCGCCTTCAGGCGCAGATGCCGGCGCGAGCGCCGCAACACCGACGCGATGAACCACGCCATGCCCAGAAGCTTCGCCAGCGGAATCACGATGCTCGTGCAGATAATCAGGATGCCGAAAGGCCAAAGCCCAGCCTGGAACAGCTCGTACACGCCGTCGATGATCCGGTGCGGTACGTCGCGGCCCAGTTGAATGGAGATCGTCATCGGATAGAGGTTGGCGGGCAGCGTCAGCACGAGCGCGGCAAGCGAGAGCGCCGCCGCGCGCACCACGGCATCGGGCTTGCGGATATGCAGCCGTGCGCCGCAGCGCGTGCAGCGCTCTCCTTCGCAGGCGCGCGGCGCAACGAGATCGCAGGTCGTGCAGGCGATCACCGGTTCATCGCGTCCGGGCCAGCGGTCCGGCGCGATGGCGCGCCACACGAAGCGGCGATCGAGCGTCGCGCGCGTGAGCATCGACAGGATCGCGGCGGCGATGAAGCAATAGCCGCCTGCGCCGATCGTCGCGTGCAGATTCTGCGTGACACGCGCATAGCCGATGAAGCAGCCGACCAGATAGACGTCGGGCATGACCCAGATGTCGAGCCAGAGCGTCCAGCGGTACAGCGTGCCGATGCCGCGAAAGCGCTTGCCCAGCCGCAGCGCGCCGAGCACGACCGCAAGTCCGCCGAAGCGCACGAACGGCAGCACGATGCCGAACAGGCCGAGCAGCAGCGCGAGGATCGTCCAGCCTTCGTGCCAGATGCCGACGATTCCCGATGCGAGCAGCGACGAGCGTTCGCCGTCGAGCAGGCGGACGGACATGAGCGTTGCGAGATTGGCGGGAAAGAGCAGCAGAAAAGTGCTTGCGGTACAGGCGAGCGCGGCCGTGACGCTTCTGCCGCTGCGCCGCTCGAGCGGGTAGTGGCACAGGCGGCAGCGCGCGATGGTATGCGAGTTCAGCGGCGGAAGGTCTTCGAGCACGCCGCACTCCGGACATCCGATGGTCATCGTTATTCGAGCGCCGTTGCTTTCAGGCTGCCTGCGCGGGCGTGGCTTCTTCGTGTCCCAAATAAAAAGTATAGGGCGTTATGGCGCTTTCGGTCGCCGGACGGCTCGCAGCTTTGGCAGTACGATGACCCTCTGACCATGCACGGAGCTACGAATGACCGACCACAACGATCAGAAGCGCAGAGACCTGCATCCCGAAACCCAGATGATGTCGTATGGCTACGATCCGTTCCTGTCGGAAGGATCGGTCAAGCCGCCGGTCTTTCTGACATCCACATTCGCGTTTCGCTCGGCCGAGGACGGCGCGGACTTCTTCGATATCGTGGCGGGCCGCAAGCCGCTGCCCGAAGGCCAGCGCGCGGGGCTCGTGTACAGCCGCTTCAATCATCCGAATCTGGAGATCGTCGAGGACCGGCTCGCGTTGCTCGACGGCTCGGAGGCGGCCGCCGCGACATCGAGCGGCATGGCGGCCATCGCGGCGCTGCTGCTCGCGTTCCTGCGGCCCGGCGATTGCGTCGTGCAATCCGCGCCGCTGTACGGCGGCACCGAAACGCTGATCTCGAAGTTCCTTCCCGAATGGGGCATCCGCTCGCAGGTGATCGAAAACGGCCTCTCCGCGCCGAGCATTCGCGCCGCGCTCGACGCCGCGGCGCAGCACGGCAACGTAGGCATGTGCTACGTCGAAACGCCCGCGAATCCGACCGATTCGCTCTTCGACCTGGTCGCCCTGCGTCAGGAAATCGATGCCTTCGAAACGCGTCATGGCTATCGGCCGCTATCGGTCTGCGACAACACGCTGCTCGGCCCGCTGTTTCAGAAGCCCGCGCAACTGGGTATCGACCTGAGCGTGTATTCGCTGACGAAGTACGTCGGCGGACACAGCGATCTGGTCGCGGGCGGCGTGACGGGCAGCAAGACGCTGATCGCGAAGATTCGCGCGCTGCGCGGCACGCTCGGCTCGCAGCTCGACCCGCATTCCTCGTGGATGATCACGCGTTCGATGGAAACGCTCGTGCTGCGCATGGAACGCGCGGCGCAAAGCGGCACGGCGGTCGCGCGCTGGCTTGCGGGCAATCCGTTCAGGAAGGTTCGCGTGCTGCATCCCGAACTGATCGACGATCCCGCGTATCAGGCGGTCTACCGGCGGCAATGCAGCGGGCCGGGATCGACCTTCGCGTTCGTGCTAGAAGGCGGGCGCGAGCAGGCGTTTCGTCTCATCAACGGACTGGCGCTCTTCAAGTCGGCGGTGAGTCTCGGCGGTACGGAATCGCTCGTGTGTCATCCGGCGTCGACCACGCATTCGGGCGTGCCCGCCGACGTGCGCGCGGCGGCGGGCATCACCGAAGGATTGATACGCGTGTCGGTCGGACTCGAACATCCCGACGATCTGATCGCCGATCTCGCGAACGCGCTCGAACATTGTTGAAGCTATCGATTCGAATGAAGATGCCGTTGCGCTGATGCCGCGAATTTTTGTCCCGTGTGCTTTGTAATGCCGAGTAACAAGGTGGCATAATCGCGAGACTCCGACATACTCAGGCTTTGAGCTTTCATGCGCAGCCGCGTCCATCAACGAACGGGTTCACTGCTGGCATTGCTTGCAATGCTGCTGATCACGTTCGCGCCGGCGGTCTCGCAACTCATCGCAGCCAACGCGCATGCGGACGAGCTCAACGTAGCGCTGTGCTCGGCGCACGCCACCGCATCGCAGGCGCCGGCCAGTCATCACGAGCCCGACGCGGCCGCGCATTTCAACGATTCGGCCTGCGGTTATTGTCACTTCTTCGCGCATGCGCCCGCCGTGTCGGACGCACGCGCCCCGGCCGCGCTGGCCGTTCCCGCGCGGCACGTGCTTGCCGTCGCGCCGGTTCGCAATGAACGGCCCGATGCGCCCTTCACCACCGCGCAATCTCGCGCGCCTCCCGTTCTGATCTGACTCCGTTCGCTCAAGGCGATGCCCGCGCGGCGTCGCTCGCTTTCGCGCGCGCGTGACGCGTGCGAGGGCTCTACACGATCGCTCTCAGAGAAGAACCATGTTCATCGCTTCGAAGAACCGTGGCGGCTTCGTGCCGCCCTATTCCACGCTCGCGCACGCCGGGGCCCGCACATGAAACGCCTCGCAAAACACAGCGCCATCGTGACCGGCGTGACGGCGTTTTTCGCGTCCGCTGCATTCGCTCAGGACCCGGATCAGGCCACCACGCTGCCCGCCGTCATCGTGCAGGGTCAAAGCGAGCATTCGCTGACTTCGCGTAGCGTCACTGACGACAAACGCACGCTCGACCGGACGGTCGGCTCGGTCGGCTTCGTCGACAGCGCGGACTACCAGAATACTTATGCGTTCACGCTACGTGACGTGCTGAAGAACGTGCCGGGCGTGTTCGTGCAGAACCGCTACGGACAGGAATTGCGCCTGTCCATACGCGGTTCCGGCATTGCGCGCGGCTATCACACGCGCGGGCTGGAGATCCTGCAGGACGGCATCCCGACGAATCTCGCCGATGGCAGTGGCGACTACTACCAGATCGACCCGCTCGCGTTGCAGTCCGCCGATGTCTACAAGGGCGGCAACGGTCTCGCGTACGGCTCGTCGATGATGGGCGGCGCGATCGACTTCGTGACGCCCTCCGCCTTCACCGCCGATGCGCCGAACATCGTGCGGCTCGAAAGCGGCAGCTTCGGCACGGTGCGCGGCAGCGCGCAGTTTTCGCGCGTCATGGGTCCGCTCGATTTCATCGGCACGTTCTCGGTGAATCACGCGGACGGGTATCGCGATCACGAGCGCGGCCAGTATGAGCAGTTCAACGCGAACATCGGCTATCGTTTCTCGCCGGATGTGGAGACGCGCTTCTATCTCGGCGCGTATGTCGTCGATCAGAAATTGCCGGGTACCTTGACACTGAGCGATGCGCTCAACGATCCGACCAAGGCCTCGCCCAGCGCGCTCGCCGGCGATCAGGCGCGCGACACGCGCACCGAGCGCATCGCCAACAGGACCACCGTGAAGCTCGATGTCGGCCAGCTCGACTTCGTGACGTGGGCGATTCACAAGAGCCTCTATCACCCGATCTTCCAGGTCATCGATCAGGATGGCTGGACGTACGGCTTCGCGCCGCGCTACTCGGCGACGTTCAACGCGGGCGGCATGCGCAACGACATCATCGCGGGCGCGCGCTTTTTCGGCGGCAACACGCAGGCGCGGCAATACGTGAACGTGTCGGGCAACAAAGGCGCGCAGACGCTCGACTCGACGCAAAGCGCCTATAACTACGAGGCCTACGTCGAGGACCGGCTGTTCTTCCTGCCGACGGTCGCGCTGATGGCCGGCTTCAAGGCGCTGCACGACGTGCGCAAGTATGTCGATCATGGCGGGCTCGCCGCCGATCCGAACTACAAGTCGGCGAGCGAATCGTTCAGCGGCGTCAATCCGAAGCTCGGGCTGATGTGGCAGCCGAACCGCGAGATTCAGGCGTATATCGACATCACGCGCAGCCAGGACGTGCCGGACTTCAGCGACCTCACGCAGACGTTTTCGAGCACCACGCGCTTCACGCCCCTTTCGTCGCAACACGCGTGGACGCTCGAACTCGGCACGCGCGGCACGCGTGACCGCGTGAGCTGGGATTTGACCGCGTATCGCTCGCTCGTGCGCGATCAACTGCTTCAGTACACGACGAGCCCCGACATTCCCGCATCGACCTTCAATGCGAACAAGACCGTGCTGCAGGGCATCGAGGCGGGCGTGTCAATGGAGGTATGGCGCAACATCACGGCCCCTGGCGCGGGCGACCGCATCACCGTCTCCGGCCTGTGGAACCTGAGCGACTTCCGCTTCAAGGACGATCCGGTGTATGGCAACAACCGCATCGCGGGCGTGCCGGTGAACGTGATCCGCGCGGCGCTGGGCTACTCGCGGCCGAACGGCTTTCATATCTCGGCATCGGTGGACTGGGTCCCGGCGGGCGCCTGGGCCGACGACGCCAACACCCTGCGCGTGCCCGGCTACACGCTGCTCGGCGTGCAGGCGGGCATGGACTTCAAAAGCGGCCTGTCGGTATTCGTCGATGCGCGCAATCTGACCAACAAGCGCTATGTCAGCGATATGAGCACCATCGCCGACGCGCGCACGGCGTCATCGACCGCGATCTTCTATCCGGGCGAAGGCCGCAGCATCTTCGCGGGCATGCGCTACGCGTTCTGATGCCGATGCTTGCGCCGTCCGAGTGTCTCTCCGGACGGCGCAAGCTTCAATGCCCCGGCTTCAATGCCCTAGCTTTAATGCCCCATGGTGAGCACGACGCGAAAGCGCGCCTTGCCGCTCATCATGCGCGCGTAGGCCTCCGCGGCCTGCGCGAGCGGATATTCCTCGATCATCGGCTTCACGCCCGACAATGCGCTGAAGGCGAGCGTTTCCTGCGAATCCGCCGCCGTGCCGGATGGCCAGCCCTGCACCGAGTTGCGGCCCATGATGAATTGCGTGATCGGCACCTCGACCGGCTCTTCGGAAATGCCGACCATGATCAGCTTGCCGTTGAGACCGAGGCCGCCGAGCGTCGCGTTCATGGCCTTGCCGCTCGTGGCCGTCGCGAGGATCACGCGCGCGCCGCCGAGCGCCTGCAGCGTTTCGGCGACATTCTGCGCTCCGCTGTCGATGTAGTGATGCGCGCCGAGCTGCTTCGCGAGCGGCGCCTTGTCCTGTCCACGCGCGATGGCGACCGTGACGAAGCCCATCTTGCGCGCGAACTGCACGCCGAGATGCCCGAGCCCGCCGATGCCGAGAATCGCGGCCACGTCGCCCGCGCGCGCGCCGCTGTTGCGCAACGCGTTGAAGGTGGTGATGCCGGCGCACAGGAGCGGCGCGGCGTCGACATCGGCCAGGTCGTCGGGCACGCGCGCGAGCGCTTCCTGCGGCGCGACCATGTATTGCGCGTAGCCGCCGTCGTAGCTGATGCCGGGCACGAGCGCGGTCTTGCAAAGCACGAAGTCGCCATGACGGCAATGCTCGCAATGGCCGCAATGCCCGCCGTGCCAGCCGACGCCCACACGCTGCCCCGCTTCCCAGCCTTCGACGCCCGCGCCCGCCTTCTCTATCACGCCCGCGATTTCATGTCCCGGCACGCGCGGAAATTGCAGGCCGGGCCACAGACCTTCGACGGTGAGCGAATCGCTGTGGCAAATCCCGCACGCCTGCACCTTGATGAGCACGTGTCCCGCGGGCGGGTCCGGCACCTCGCGCTCGACGACTTCCAGTGGACCGTTTGCTTTCGCTACCTGCACTGCCTGCATCGTTGGCATCGCTTCGCTCCTTTTGATGGGAGAAACACGCGCGGCGCGCGTTGCACGCCCGCGCACGGGAAACGTCCAAAGCTGCGAGTTTGACAGGTATCCATGAAACGCATCCGGAGCCCGCTCGGCGCGTCATCAGCACGGCTTGGCGTCGTCATAAGCGCGCGTGATTCAACGCCCGGGCAGACGAATCGCGGCGATGCTGGGACAAATCGTTGCAGCGCAGCGTGCCGAGATCAGGGTTTTCCCTTGAATCCATCGCGAGGATGCCCCTCTTCCGGTTAGCATCGTCGGGTTGTCGCACGCGGGCACGGCCGAACCCAGCGAGCCGCGCTTTTCCGAACCGTCAAGGGCGTCATGTCCAAAATCGAACACGAATTCACGCGCGATTCAGCGAACGAAGTCGCGCAAGATCCCACCCGCGATCCCGGTCCTGTGCACGACGAAACACAGAACGAGAGCCCCCGCGAAGAGGAAGCAAGCACCGATCAGGACGCGCCCGCCGTCGCGCGCACCGGGCCGCTCACCGAAGCCAAGCTGTTCGGCCGCCAGACGCCGCCCGCGGGCGCCGAACCGGCCGCGGCGTCGGCGCCCGCGCAGGCGCCGGCCGGCTTTTCCAGCGGCTATAAGGCGCTGGTCGGTCTGCTGTGCGGCTATGCGCTTTTGATCGTCGGCAACGGCCTGTTTCAGACGCTGATTCCGCTGCGCATTCTGCAATCCGGCTATCCGACGCTCGTGATCGGCCTCGTGCAGTCCTGCTACTACGCGGGCTTCATTCTCGGCGCGGTGATCAACCGCAGGCTCATCGACCGCATCGGGCAGCATCGGACTTTCGTGGCGTTTTCGGCGGCGGCGTCGATTCTCGCGCTCGCCTTCGGCGCGGCGCAGTCGCCGTGGACGCTCGGCGCCGTGCGTCTGCTGACCGGCTTCGCGTTCATGGGCCTGTACACGTCCATCGAAAGCTGGCTCAACGGCACGGTCGAGAACGAGAAGCGCGGGCAGGTGTTCGGCTCTTACGCGGCCATCAACTATCTCGCGGTGGGCACCGGGCAGTTTCTATTGAACGTCGGCGCGGGCACGGGCGCGCAGCAGTTCTCGATCGCCGCCGCGCTGTTCGCCGCGGCCGTGTTGCCGGTGACCTTGCTGGAAGGCTGGCCCGTCAAGGTCGCCGATGAAAGCCTGAATCGCGTGCCCGCGCGCACCTGGCGCGAAAGCGTGCGCGACATGATGGCGGCCGCGCCGCTCGCGGTGCCGGGTTGCGTGCTCGCGGGCTTCATCTACAGCAGCTTTTACGCGATGATGCCGGTCTATCTCGAACGCTCGGGCTTTTCGACGAGCGAGCTCGCGACCTTCATGGGCGTCGCGCTGATCGGCGCGCTCGTGCCGCAATGGCCGATGGGCCGCCTCTCCGACAAGGTCGATCGCCGCCGGCTGGTCTACTACACGGCGTCGATCTCGGGCGCGCTGAGCCTCGTGCTGTTCTGCTTCGATTTCCGCGTCGTCACGTGGGTCGGCACGCTCGCTTATGTCGCGGTGACGTTCACGCAATACGGGCTGATCGTGTCGCACGTGCAGGATCGCACGGAGCCGCATCATCGCGTGGCGATTTCAGCGACGCTGCTAGTGCTGTTCTCGTTCGGCGGCATGACGGGACCGGCGCTGGCGTCGGCGCTGATGACGGTGGTCGGTCCCGGCGGGCTGTTCCTGTTCAACGCGTTGTCGTGCGCGTTGCTTGCATTGAGCGCGCGGCGGGCGCTCGGCATTCATCTGCGCGCGGCGCGCGGCGAAGCTTGATTCTCGATGCTCACTTTTCGTCCGGCAGACACACTTCCTCGTGCGGCAACGCGAGCGCCTGCGCGATGTCGCGCGAAATCTGGCGCTCGTAGGCGCGTCTCAACAGGTCGTGCAGTTCGGTCGGCAGATTGCCGAGCTCGTTCTCGCGATAGGACAGATAGAAGGACCGGCTGAACGCCTGATACACGCGCCCGTGCCGCGAGAACGACGACAGCGGCACCACGCGCACGTCCGGCACGTAATGCCGCGACTGCCACAGACATAGCGGCGTCGTGATCGCGAAGCCGAGACCGGCGGCGACGAGACTGAGCATCGGATCGGTGGCATCGAATTCGCAGGTGCGCTCGATGTTCTCCGCGTTCGACGCGAGATAGGCATCGACATGCTGTCCGATGACCGAGCGCGCGCTATAGCGAATGAGTTGCAGATGCCGGCTCAATTCAGCGATGGTCGTGAAGCGATCGACCTCGAAGCTCTTCGGCAACACGACGAAGTACGGCTCCGAGAACAGCTTCCTGCGGCGAATGCCGGGCGCTTGCGAAAGGCCGGTCGTGGTCACGGCCATGTCGAGCTGCCGCGCTTCGAGCTGGCCGTCGAGCGTCGGCGTGATGCCCGACCACAGGCGAATCTGATGCGACGTGCCCGCGAGCGCCTTGATGATGATCGGACCGATGGTCGCCGCGAAGGAATCCACGCAGCCGAGACGGACGACGACGCGCTTCGCGCGCGTCACGTTGCGCACGCTTTCGACCATCTGGTCGGCGGCTTGCAACAGGACCGTGGCGTGCTCGAAAAGCCGCTGGCCCGCCGCCGTCGGACGCGCGGGGCGCGTTGCGCGGTCGAGCAGCGTGGTGTCGAGAATCGACTCCAGCGCCTTGATGCGTTGCGACACGCCGGCCTGCGAGATCGCGAGGCGGTTGGCCGCGTCCGAGATGGAACCGGCCTCGACCACGGCGACCCAGCTCGCGAGCAGGTCCCAGTCCGGATACTGTTCAGGTGCGGTCTCTTTCATGGTCTGCGGCGAAGTGAAAGCCGAATTTAGCACACGGCATGTCGGCGTTTCAGGCTGACGGGCCATCGGCGACGAGGCGGGAGTCGAAGCGAGCATCGGCTGGCGGCAGGCTCTTGAGTGCGGCGCCGAGCGCGTCGAAAATCGCACGCATGTCGGCATCTTGCGAGTGTTCCTGCGCTTCGAGCTCGCTGCGCCAGCGTCCCGCGACCTCGACCTCGATCACATGGATGCCGCTCTCCGGCAGGCCGTAGCGCTGCGCGGCGAACGCGTCGGCGAGCTTGCCGTTGACGACCCACGAACGCCCCGCGGCCTGCACGGCTTCGGTCAGCGCGGACACGAGCCGCCGGTCGCACGATGCGCCCTGATGCGTGCCTGCATTGCAATCGGTCGCGCCCGCATGCGAGCGATACGGCGACAGCCACGAACTCGCGTGCGACACCAGCAGCAGCACGTTGCCGTGCAGGTCGCGCAGCCTGAGCAGCTCGCCGGTCAGCGCGTCGTGGAACGGGCGCCAATAGCGCAGCACGCGCTCCCCGACTTCCTGCTCGCTCGGCTCGCTTCCTGGCGCATAGAGCGCCTCGCCACGCGACGTATGCGTGCGGCACAGTCCCGTGCGATTGAGCCGCTGCGAAAGCGGCCGATTGTCGAGCGCCACGTTGAAGTCGATCACGCACGGATGCAGATGCCCCGCGATGCTCGTCACACCGCGTTCGCGCGCCGCCGCGAGCAGTGCGACGCCCGCCGGATCGGAGAGGCGGCCATCGACCGGACGCCAGGCCGGATGAGCGAGCAGTTCGTCCGGCACGACCGTGCCTGTATGCGGCGCGGCCAGCAGGATCGGCGCGTCGCCGCGATGAAGTTGTCCGTAAGACGCGTTCTGCATGGGAGACCCTCGGTTCGCGCGGGCACGGCGAACCGGTGCGCCATGCCCACCTTCACAGCGTATGCCAGGCGAATGCGGAACGTGCAAGAGTCAAGCGGCGCTTTTGTTTTGCATAAGCGCGGCTTACGCTGGGTTTATCGCAGAGAACGGAAATTCGCGCGGGCGGAAATAATCCGACCCGCCCCCTTTCTGATTTCAACGTGCCGCGTTGGCCGCGACGTGCGCATTCTGTCTGCGCCGGTAATTCGTATCGCGCGACGCCAGCCAGTAGTACAACGGCGATGTCAGCACAAGCCCGACGAGCCACGAGAGATCCGCGCCATCGAGATACTGCGGCACCGGCCCGGCGTACATCGGCGTATTCATGAACGGAATCTGCACGGCGATGCCGATCGCATAAGCGATCAGCGCCTGCGGATTGAAGCGGCCGTAGACGCCGCCATCCACTTGAAAGATCGACTGGATGTCGTACTTGCCCTTGTGGATCACGTAGAAGTCGATCAGGTTGATGGCGGTCCAGGGCACGAGCACGACGAGCAGCGCGAGCACGAGGTCGACGAGATTGGCGACGAAGTTGGTCGATGCGCCGATCGCGCCATAGCAGCACGCGATCAGAATCACGAAGGACAGTACCGCGCGCGCACGCGCGGTCGGAATCCATCGATACGCGAAGGTCTGCAGCGACGTGATCACCGCGAGCACCGCGCCGTACAGGTTCAGCGCGTTGTGACTGATCACGCTCAACAGGAACAGCACGAGCATCGGCAGGCCGAGCGGACCGGTCGCCTGATGCACGGCGTCCATTGCATCGACGCCCGGCGGCACGGCGAGCACCGCGACCGCGCCGAACACGAAGGCGAGCGTCGAGCCGATCGTGCAGCCGAGATAAGTCGCCCAGAACGTGGACGAGACGCGCACGTTCGACGGCAGATAGCGCGAGTAATCCGATACGTAGGGCGCAAAAGCAATCTGCCACAGCGCCGACAGTGAAACGGTCGCGAGCCAGCCGGCGAAATTGAAGCCGCCGCGCGTGAGGAAATCGCCCGTCGAAACATGCGTGAGGATGTAGCCGAAGCCCACGCAGATGCCGATGCCGAGCACCCATGTCCCGATGCGATTCAGGATATGGATGAAGCGATATCCGATGATGCCGATCAGCCCCGACCCCAGCGCGCCGATCACGATGCCCACGGGCACCGACACCGAACTCTCGATGCCATGCAGCGACTTGCCCGCCAGCACGATATTCGACGCGAAGAAGCCGACATACATCACGCCCGCGATCACGGTGACGAGCAGCGCGCCCCATGTCCCGAACTGCGCGCGGCTCTGGATCATCTGCGGGATGCCCATCTGCGGCCCCTGCGCGGAGTGAAGCGCCATCAGCACGCCGCCCACCGCCTGCCCGACGATGATCGCGACGATGCCCCACAGCAAATTCAGATGAAACATCTGCACGCCGAGCGCCCCGGTCACGATGGGCAGCGGCGCGATGTTGCCGCCGAACCATAGCGTGAAGAGATCGCGCACCTTGCCGTGCCGATCCTCGGGCGGCACATAGCCGATGGTGTGCTTCTCGATCAGCGTAGAAGCGTTGCGTTGCGGAGTGTTCAAAGTCGTCTCCTGTTTCGTGCGCGTCGATGCGCGCTTAAGATTCGATGGCAAAGCGATGCCATGACGCGCGAAGGCGTCGGGATCGCACGAGGCGTGAATGAAATCAGTCTTGAGTCGAGAGGTAATCGGCGAGCCGCGTCATCATGGCGCCGCATTCATCGAGTTGTTCGACGCTCACGAACTCGTCCGGCTTGTGGCCCTGATCCATGCTGCCGGGACCGCAGACGATCGTCGGTATGCCGGCCTGATCGAACAGGCCGCCCTCGGTGCCGAAGGCGACCGTGCCGAAATCGACCGATCCGGTCAGCCGCGAAAGCAGACGCGCCGCCTCGCTTTCTGGCGACGTGGCCAAACCCGGATACGCGGAAAGCGGTTCGAGGCGAATGTCGGTATCGGACTTCACGGCGCGCATCTTGGGCAGCAGTTCGGCTTGCGCGTAGGTCAGCAATTCATCGGCGACGCGGTTCGCATCGAAGCCGGGAAGCGCGCGCACTTCGAAATCGAATTCGCATTCGGCAGGCACGATGTTGAGCGCGCGGCCGCCCTTGATCACACCTGTCTGCACGGTGGAATACGGCGGGTCGAAACGTTCGTCGTGATGCTCGGGTTGCGCCAGCCGATCGCCGATTTCGTCGAGCCGGTTGATCAGACGCGCTGCGTATTGAATCGCGTTGACGCCGTAGGGTGCATAAGCGGAATGGCACGGCGCGCCCTTCACCTGACAGCGCATCGCGAGCTTGCCCTTATGGCCGAGCACCGGCTTCAATGAAGTCGGTTCGCCGATCAGACACAGCAGCGGCTTGTGCGGGCGTTTCGCGAGTTCTTCGAGCATCGGCCGCACGCCCAGACAGCCGACTTCTTCGTCGTATGAGAACGCGAGATGAATCGGCAATCTGAGCGCGCGTTGCCTGAACATCGGCACGGCGGCGAGCACGCAGGCGAGAAAGCCCTTCATGTCGGCGGCGCCGCGTCCGTACAGGCGAGCGTCCTTCTCGACGAGACGAAACGGATCGACCGTCCATGGCTGGCCATCGACCGGCACGACATCCGTATGTCCCGACAGCACGATGCCGCCGCGATCGCGCGGGCCGATCGTCGCGAACAGGTTCGCCTTCGTGCGTGCGTCGTTGTAAAACAGTTCGCTCTCGACGCCGCATTCCGCGAGGTACCCGCGCACGAACTCGATCAACGCGAGATTCGAATCGCGGCTGACCGTCGCGAAGCCGATCAGCCGTTCGAGCAGATCGCGGCTCGTCATGTCATTCATCGCCCGGCACTCCGTAGCTCGGCGCGGCGGTCGGGTTCAACGCGCGCGTCACGTAGTCCCGCATCTGCGGCTCGTACGCGCGCCATAGCGCTTCGAGCTTGCCGATGGGATCGTCGTCCGCCCAGTCGACGCGCAGATCGACGAGCGGCCAGCTCATCTCCCCCGCGATCTTCAGCGCGGCCGAATGCACGGGGCCCGCTTCGCCACCTTGCGCCATGGCGGCCCGCATCGCCGCGAGCAGACGCTCCGGGAGCGCGCCGGAGGTGTTTTCGAACGCGGAAATCATCGCTTCGATCACCTCGCGGCTCGCGAGCATGTTGCCCGCCGCGACGCATTGATTGCCCGCGACCGCGTGATACGTGCCGAGCGCTTCCTTGCCGCTGAAAAACGCCGTGCGGCCTTGCGCGTCGACCACGGTCACCTGCCGATACTCGCTCCATTCGTTCGCGCCCAATGCGCGATCCAGCGCCGTGGCCGGATCGAGCTTCGCGCCTTGCAGATGATCGAGCACCTGCGGCCCCAGCGCGGGCAGCGTGACGTTTTGCGTCGCGACCGCCCCGACACCCGCGCGCACCCACGGACAGCGCGCGCCCACCGCGATGCTCGACGAGCTGATCGCAATGCCAAGCTGTCCGGTCTCTTCACAACGTCCGACGATCGAGAAAGTCATGTGCGCTCCGTTTTACGCTTGCGGCGGCGTCCAGCCATCGGGAATGACGGCGATCACGTCGATCTCCATCAGCCATTCGGGCTGACCCAGCGCGACGACGGTAAGTCCCGTCGAAATCGGAAATACGCCCTTCAGCCACTTGCCGACTTCGCGATAGACCGGCTCGCGATAGCGCACATCGGTGAGATAGGTCGTCGTCTTGACGATGTGCGAAAGGTCGCTGCCGGCCTCTTCGAGCAACTGCTTGACGTTCTTCATCGCCTGCTCGGCCTGCGCGCGCGGATCGCCCAGCCCGACTAGCTTGCCGTCGAAGTCCGTGCCGATCTGACCGCGCACGTACACGGTATTGCCCGCGCGCACGGCCTGGCAAAGATCGTTGTCGAGCGATTGATTGGGGTACGTATCCTTGGTGTTGAACATGCGGATACGGGTATGCGTGGGTTGGCTCATCGAAATACCTTGATGCTGAAAAAGTTGGAAATCAGTTGACGCCCATCTCACTGACGCTATGCACGCGCGATTCGGCGGGCGTGCCTTCGACGCATTCCACGCGTGTTTCTTCGATGTGACGCCGCGGCGCATCGTAGTAAGCGAGATATTTGCGCTGCGTCGCGATGTGATCGGCAATATGCTTCGCGTCGTGCCACACGCCCCAGATGAACGCCGAGCCGCGTCGCGAAAGCCACGGCAGGCCGAGGAAATAGATGCCCGGCTCCTTGGCCACGCCGCGCTGATGTTTCGGCTTGCCGGTGTCGTCGAAGGCGTCGACTTTCAGCCAGTTGAAATCGACCGCATAACCCGTCGCCCAGATGATCGACGTGACGCCCGCCTGCGCGAGATCGAGTTCGAGCAGCGGATGCGTCATGCAATCCGGATCGGCGGGAATGAAGCGCGCCTCGGGCTCTTCGGGAAGTTCGAGGCCGTTGCGCGCGGCATAGGCATCGGCGGCGTCGAGCAAGGAGAGATAGTTCTCGTCACCCCGTCTGATGTTGTCCGCGAGATCGGCTTCGAACTTCGCAACGCCTTCGTCGAACGACTTCGTCAGGCCGACGAGCGTGATGCCCTGATGCGCGAGTCGCCTGAAATCCACTGTATGACCGCCGCGCGCGCCGCTCACCGCGATCGTCACGTGTTCGCGGCCGGGCTTCATCACTTCCGCATCCCATTCGCCGAGCACGCCGAGCCACCAGCAGAAGTCGCGTCCGCGATAACCGCGCGGCGGACGATCATGCGCACCGACCGACAAATAAACGCGCCGGCCCGAGCGCTGCAACTCATCCGCGATCTGCACCCCCGACGATCCCGCGCCCACCACCAGCACGCCGCCTTCGGGCAGTTGCTGCGGATTGCGATAGTCGGCGGAATGAATCTGCGTGAGGGTTGCGCTCTTCGGCGCGACCGGCGGAATGACGGGTCGCTGGAAGGGGCCGGTCGCCACGACCACGCGATTGGCTTCGATAGTTCCCTCGGATGTATCGACAGTAAATCCGGGCCGGCCGACATTGCGCACAACCTTCGTCACTTCCACGCCCGTGCGGATCGGCGCATCGAATTTTTGCGCGTACTGTACGAAGTATTCCGCGACCTGCTCCTTGGATGCGAAACCATTGGGGTCGAAATCCGCGAAGTCGAGGTTCGGGAAACGGTCGTGCCATGCGGGGCCGTTGGCGACCAGCGAATCCCACCGGCCCGTGCGCCAGGCTTCGGCAATGCGCGCGCGCTCCAGCACGAGATGCGGCACGCCGATCTTGCTCAGGTGTTCGCTCATGGCGACGCCGGCCTGTCCGGCGCCGACCACGAGCGTGTCGATTGACGTTGTTTCCACTGTCATGGTTATGTCCTTCTGAAAGGCCGTTGTATCCGTGATGTCTTCGTGAAAATCTACGCGTCCCGACAGAATCCGAAAAATATATTTAAAAAATGCATAGCATCGGATTTGGCTATGCAATGATTTTTGAGCGCCGGACAATGCCGCCCGTTCACACCCGATCCATGGAGCGTCATCGATGGAAAACCACCCTTTGCGCTATTCCCTGCGTCAATTGCGTTATTTCGTGGTGACGGCGGAAGCCTTGTCGTTCACCGCGGCGGCGAAGCGTCTGCATATCTCGCAGCCTTCCATTTCCACCGCGCTCGCGGACCTCGAAGAGTCGTTCGGCGTGCAACTCTTCATACGGCATCACGCGAGTGGCCTGTCGCTCACGCAGGCAGGGCGCGACTTGCTGGGGCAAGCGCGCAATCTGCTCAAGATCGCAGAAGAACTCCAGATGGCTGCGAAGGAAATGGATGGAGGCATGACCGGTTCCATCGCACTCGGTTGCCTCGTCTCGCTTGCGCCGCCGTTGATGCCGGGCCTCATCAGCCGCTTCACGGCGAGTCACGCGGGCATTTCGTTTCGCACCGTCGAGGCGCATCAGGACGGCTTGCTGCGTGGTCTGCATGACGGCTCGCTCGATCTCGCGCTGACATACAGTCTCGATCTGACCGAGAACATCGCCTTCACCCCGCTGCTTTCCTTGCCGCCGTATGCGATCCTGCCGAAGACGCATCGCCTCGCGCGCGCACGCAAGGTATCGCTCGCGGATCTGCTGCCCGAGCCTTATGTGATGCTCGATCTGCCGCACAGCCGCGAGTACTTCGCCGCGCTCTTCGATGCAGTGGGCAGCCGGCCCGTTCCCGCGTTCCGCTCGTCGCAGCCGGAGGTCGTGCGCGGGATGGTGGCGAACGGTCTCGGCTACAGCATCCTCAACTTTCCGCTCAAGTCCAATCGCACCGTGGATGGCGAAGACTTCGTGATTAAGCGCTTCAAGGACAACGTCAGCGCGACGACGCTCGGCATCGCGCAATCACGCACCATGCGGCCGCGGCAAGTCGTGCATCGCTTCACGTCATTCTGCGAAACCTATATCCGGCGCTTGCATATCGATACGTGATGCGCGCTGCGCGCCGCGTGAATGCCGCCGGCGCTGCATAGGCAAAAGCTTTGCTTTGTATCCGAAAACAATATTTTGGCTGGCAAATTGGCTTGATAGATTGATGTTCATGTCGTGCGCAATGCCTGGAATCTCGCGTTGACGCGCCTCCACAGGAAGGAAACACGGAGACCTTCATGGCAAGAACGATCGCGGTCCAAACGCTCATCGACCAGTTGCAGTCGAATTGCGAACGATCTTTCAGCGACGCGCATGCCATGCCGCCGGGCGTCTATACCTCGCCCGAATTCCTGACGCTGGAGGAAAGCGAGATCTTCGCGCGCGAATGGCAATGCGTGGGCCGCGCAAGCGCGCTGAAAGAGCCCGGCGACTATCTGACGACGCAGATCGGCGCGCAACCCATCGTCGTGTTGCGCGACGAGCAGATGCAACTCCGTGCGATGTCGAATGTGTGCCTGCATCGCATGTCGGTGTTGCTCGAAGGGCGTGGCAACAAGCGGCGCATCGTGTGTCCGTATCACGCCTGGAGTTATGCGCTCGACGGCGAACTGCAGGGCGCGCCGCTGATGGACCGGCAGGCGGGCTTCTGCAAGGAAAGCTATAAGCTGCCCGCCATTCGCTGCGAGGAATGGCAAGGCTGGATCTACGTGACGCTCGATGAAAACGCGAAGCCCGTGAATCAGCAGCTCGCGGAACTGACCACGCTCATCGATGCATACGGCATGTCCGACTACATCGAAACTTTCTATGAAGAGCACGTGTGGGACACGAACTGGAAGCTTCTCGCCGAAAACTTCATGGAGAGCTATCACCTGCCCATGCTGCATCGCGCAACCGTGGGCCCGCATTCGAAGCTCGAAGAGATGGAATGTCCACCGGGCTATCCCGCGTTCAACTATCACTGGATCACGAAGGAAGCGAGCCTGCCCATCGGCAACGCGCATGCGGACAACACGCGGCTGACCGGACACTGGCGCAAGACCACCGCGCTGCTCGCAATCTATCCGACGCATCTCGTCACGCTCACGCCAGGTTACTTCTGGTATCTCGTGTTGCAGCCGCGCGGCGTCGGTCAGGTGCATATCCGCTTCGGCGGCGGGCTCGCGCCTGAATTCATCGCCGATCCGCAAGCCAACGCACACATGTCGACGCTCAAGAAACTGCTCGACGATGTGAACGCGGAAGACCGGCGCGGCGTGGAAGCGGTGTTTCGCGGCGTGCATGCGCCGCTCGCGAAGCCCGGCAACCTGAGCCATCTCGAACGGCCCAATTACGACTTCGGGCGCTATCTCGCCTCGAAGCTCGCACGGCATTGAAAGACAGGACGCGATCACGATGGCAGACCCTTCCTTCATCTCCTTCTCGGGCGTGAGCAAATCGTATGACGGCGCGCATTACGTCGTGGAGGACCTGAACCTGGACGTGCGCAAGGGCGAATTCCTTTCGCTGCTCGGCCCTTCCGGCTCGGGCAAGACGACCACGCTGATGATGCTCGCGGGATTCGAGTCGCCGACCCAGGGCGAGATCCGGCTCGACGGAAGACGACTCGACGACAAGCCGCCGCATCAGCGCGACATCGGCATGGTGTTTCAGAACTACGCGCTCTTTCCGCATCTGACGATTGCGGAGAACGTCGCGTTCCCGCTTTCCGTGCGGCGCGTGAGCCGGGCCGAGCAGAAGGCGCGCGTGAAGCGCGCGCTGGAGATGATCGAGTTGCCACATCTCGCCAATCGCCGGCCCGCGCAGCTTTCGGGCGGCCAGCAGCAGCGCGTGGCGCTCGCGCGCGCGCTCGTGTTCGAACCGAGCGTCGTGTTGATGGACGAGCCGCTCGGCGCGCTCGACAAGCGCCTGCGCGAGACCATGCAATACGAAATCATGCGGCTGCATCGCGAGCTTGCGTTGACGATCGTCTACGTGACCCACGATCAGGCCGAAGCGCTGACCATGTCGGACCGCGTCGCCGTTTTTTCCGATGGCCGCATTCAGCAGGCCGCCACGCCGAGCGAGCTCTACGAGAATGCGCAGAATGCGTTCGTCGCGAACTTCGTCGGCGAGAACAACGGACTCACGGGGCGCGTCGTCGGCACGGGCGACGGCTGGGCGACGCTCGCGCTTTCCGACGGCAGCATCATTCGCGGACGCGCCGAACATGGCCTGCGCGCAGGCGACGAAGCGATGCTGGCGCTGCGCCCCGAGCGCGCGCACATTCCCGGCGCGGACGGCGTGCACGCGGATGGGCACAGCAATGTCGTACGTGCGCGCGTCGAGGAACTCGTGTATTGCGGCGATCATCATCGCGTGCATCTGTCGCTCGGGCCGCGCGATTCGCTCGTCGTGAAAGTGCCCAATACGCAGCGTCATGCGCTGCCCGCCGCAGGCAGCACGATCGAAATCGCTTGGCGTCACGACGACTGCAAGATTCTCGCGACGATGGCGCCGAAGAGCGCGCCCGCGATGGCCCCCACCACACCGCCGTCCCCTTCCCTCATCTCGACCGCACCCGCAGGAGCCAACTGACATGCGCACTCACATCAAGGCACAATGCGCCGCACTCGCAGTAGTTGCGTTTACAACTATTCCGTCCCACGCAGCGGAGACGCTGTCCGTCGTGACCTTCGGCGGCGCGTATGAAGCGGCTGCCAAGAAAGCCTATTTCGATCCTTTCACACAGGCGACCGGCATCGACTTCTCGACCGAATCGTATGACGGCGGCCTCGCCAAACTCTCCGCGATGGAGCAGGCGAAGAACACGACATGGGATTTGATCGACCTCGAAACCAACGACGCGATCACCGCCTGCGACGAAGGCCTCCTGATGAAGTTCGACAAGAAGACGCTCGGCAAGACGAGCGACTTCATTCCCGGCTCGATCAGCGATTGCGCGGTCGCGAGCATGGTCTGGTCCACGGTCTATGCGTATGACGCGAGCAGGATGAAGACCGCGCCGACCACGGTCAACGACTTCTTCGACCTGCAGAAATTCCCGGGCAAGCGCGGCCTGCGCAAGTCGCCGAAGGTATCGATGGAGTGGGCGCTGATCGCCGACGGCGTCGATCCGAAGGACGTGTACAAGGTGCTCGGCACGCCCGCGGGCGTCGATCGCGCATTCAGGAAGCTCGACACGATCAAGAAGAACATCGTGTGGTGGGAGTCGGGCGCGCAGGCGCCGCAACTGCTCGCGGACGGCGCGGTGGTGATGACGCAGGTCTACAACGGCCGCATCGACGACGCCGCGAAGAAGGAGAACAAGCCGTTCAAGGCCGTGTGGGACGCACAGGTGTACGACTTCGAATGGTGGGGCATTCCTACCGGCGCGAAGCACGCGGATTCAGCCGCGAAGTTCATCGTCTCGGCGTCGCAGCCGAAGTCTTACGCGGATTTGTCGAAGTACATCGCCTATGCGCCGCCGCGCAAGGATGCGATCGCGCTCATCGACAAGCAGCGTCTCGCCGACCTGCCGACCGCGCCGGATAACTTCAAGCGCGCCGTGCAGATCAATGCGAACTTCTGGGCCGACAACGCCGATCAGATCAACAAGCGCTTCCAGGTCTGGCTGACGCAATGATGCGCGCCCGCGTTTAAGGGACCCACAAAGGAACGACATGCCTGCATCGATTCACGCTCCCGCCACGGGCACGCCGACGCGAGCGGACGGCCGCGCGTCGTACCGCCGTGCCCGCCGCCGCGCGTCGGTGCAGGCTCTGTTGCTTGCGTTGCCGCTGATCGTGTTCCTGCTGTCGACATTCATTGCACCGATCGCGTTGCTGCTCGCGCGCAGCGTGGAGAATCGCGAGGTGCCGGACAGCATGCCCGCGCTTTCGCGTGCGCTCGATGCGTGGGGCGGGCGCGGCGTGCCCGACGAGCGCACTTTCGCGCTGCTCGCCGCCGGCCTCAGGGATGCGCAACAAAACGGCCGCCTCGGCACGGTCGCGCGCAGGCTCAACTTCGCGCTGCCCGAGTTTCGGAGCCTGCTGATGCGCACCGCGCGCAGCGTGCGCGACGCAAGCCCGGCCGCGTGGAAGCCCGCGCTGATCGAAGTCGACGAACGCTGGAACTCGCCGGAAACCTGGCGTCAGTTGAAACGCGCCGCGACGACGCCCACACCCGACTATCTGCTCGCCGCCGTCGACGCGCAGGTGAGCCCGCAAGGCGGCGTCGCCTTCGTGCCGGATAACTCGTCGGTGTACCGGCAAGCCTTCTTGCGCACGATATCGATCAGCGCATCCGTCACGCTGCTGTGCCTCGTGCTCGGCTATCCGGTCGCGTGGCTGCTCGCGAATCTGCCGGCGCGGAGCAGCAACCGCCTGATGCTGTTCGTGATCGTGCCGTTCTGGACCTCGCTGCTGGTGCGCACGACCGCGTGGTACGTGCTGCTGCAGCCAGGCGGCGTCATCAACGGCGTGCTGACGGGACTCGGCCTCGCAACGCATCCGTTGCCGCTCATCTTCAACCGCACCGGCGTGCTGATCGGCATGACGCACGTGCTTCTGCCGTACATGATCCTCGCCATCTACTCGGTGATGAAGGGCGTACCGTCCGTGTACGTGCGCGCGGCGCAATCGCTGGGCGCGCATCCGTTCACCGCGTTCGTGCGCGTATACATTCCGCAGACGCTGCCGGGGGTCGGCGCGGGCTGCTTCCTGGTCTTCGTGCTCGCGCTCGGTTACTACATCACGCCTGCGCTGCTCGGCGGCGCCGGCGATGAAATGATCAGCCAGCTCATCGCGCTGCAAACCAACACGCAACTGAACTGGGGCCTCGCGGGCGCGCTCTCCGCGTACCTCGTGATCTTCACGGCGATCTTCTATTTCCTGTTCAACCGCGTAGTCGGCATCGACCGTCTGCGCTTCGGCTGATCCACCATGAACGAACCACGCAACCGGGTACTGACCGAACGTGTCGCGTCGCGCTGGGTGCGCGTGCATACCGCGCTCGTACTGTTCTTTCTGGTCGCGCCGATTCTCGCGATCATCCCGCTGTCGTTCAATACCGGCTCTTACTTTTCGTATCCATTGCAGGGCTTTTCGCTGCGCTGGTACGAACAGGCGCTGACGAGCCCCGACTGGCAGCGCTCGTTATTGAACAGCATCGCCATTGGCGCGGCGTCGACCCTGATCGCCACGTGTCTCGGCACGCTCGCGGCGCTCGGCCTCTCGCGCACGCAGTTCCCGCTGCGCTCCGTCATCATGCCAATCATCATTTCGCCGATGATCGTGCCCATTGTCGTCGTCGCGGCGGGCTTCTATCTGATCTTCGCGCCGCTCGGGCTCGTGAACTCGTATCCCGGGGTGATCCTCGCGCACGCGGCGCTCGGCACGCCGTTCGTCGTGATCACGGTGACGGCTTCTCTGTTGTCGTTCGATCAGAGTCTCTTGCGCGCCGCGTCCGGTCTTGGAGCGACACCCTGGATCGCCTTCCGGCGCGTGACCCTGCCGCTCATCACGCCCGCCATCGCGACGGGCAGCGTGTTCGCGTTCGCGACCTCGTTCGACGAAGTGATCGTGATCCTGTTCATCGGCGGGCCCGATCAGCGCACCGTGCCGCGCCAGATGTGGAGCGGCATTCGCGACTCGATCGATCCGTCGATTCTCGCTGTCGCAACGATGCTAATCGTCTTCGCCGTGCTGCTGTTCGCCAGCATCAACTGGCTTCGTGGGCGGGCGGCCGCTGCCAGCCGCGCCCTCGTCTGAGCGCCTTCTTTTACACGACGGCTTCGGCCTGGCGGCGCGGCAACATCCGGTCGAATTCGCGCTTGACGATCCCGTAGCACTCGCAAGCGCGCTCTTCCAGTCCGGCGCGGTCCAGCACCTTGATGCAACCGCGGCTGTGATGAATCAGGCCGAGGTCGTGCAGCTTGCCGGCTGCTTCGGTCACGCCTTCACGACGCACGCCCAGCATGTCCGCGATCATTTGCTGCGTGACGCGCAGATGGTCCGACGGGGTGCGATCGGTCTGGATCAGCAGCCAGCGGCACAATTGCTTCGACAGCGAATGATGGCGGTTGCACGCGGCCGTCTGCGCGACCTGCGTGAGAAGGGCTTGCATGTACAGCAGCATCACGCGGCGCAGGAAGTCGGAGCGGCCGAAGTGCTCGCGCAACGCGCCCGCGCTCATGCGATACGCGACGCCCGCGCACTGCACCTGCACGCGCGTCGGCATGGTGTCGCCGCCCGTCAGCACCGGCACGCCCGACATGCCTTCACGGCCCACTGCCGCGACTTCGACGGAACCGCCGTCTTCCATCGTATGCAGGAGCGAGATGATCGCCGTGGTCGGGAAGTACACGTGATGAATGCGTTGCCCCGAATCGCACAGCAACTGCTCGGTGCGCAGTTGAACGAGTTCGAGGTGAGGAGCGATGGCCTGCCATTCTTGCGGCGGAAGAGCGCCCAACAGATGGTTGCCGTGCAGATCGGATTGAAGTGTCAACATGTTCTTTTATTCTCGTGCGTGTGCGCTGCGCGCTTTTACTTTCTTCCGGTCCGCAACAGGATTCGTGCATGCGCCTCGCGCTTACCCCGAATCCTGTTGCGACCAGCCCCGTAGCACAAATGCCGCTTGTAGTTATTAGTTGCGTGCGGTGGTCTCCGTGCGTGGTCATACATAAGCGAGAGGTGTGCCAGCGCACGTCAATCCTTATACCTGTGAGGGTTTGCGCCCGGACGCGCTGGCCACGAGATGGCGCGCGATCAAAATTGATTCAATCGTGAAAGGCGACCTTCATACGGTTTGACGGTCGGTCGATTGCCTCAGACAAACGTTTTCTTCTGGGGAATGTCCCGTCAGCACTGGGGTTCGGCGATTTGCAACCGGCGCGAGCGCACCGTGCATGGCGTGCAAAGTCCTTGTCATATCGATAAAGAGTCGCGTGCGAAAAATGTTGCAAACCTGGTCATCTTTTCCGATTTCTAAATCGTCCGGCTGCATGCCGCACCGGCCTCGCGCCTTGGTGGGCAAGGCTTCGCGGGAATTCATACAGACTTGCGCAAGCGCGGGCGCATGATCGGCAACGAACACGCGATGCGAGCAAAAATGTTGCATTGCGTACACCTTCGCGCCGAGGGGGTTAGCGAACGGCCTTGTAGCGTCTTCACATGAATGTGATTCATGTTTTGTTGAACAAGCTTCGTTTGTGCTCAGTCATGACGCGCGGCACCATGCTCGACATTCCACCGAATCCGCATGGAGCGAGACATGAGCGAAGTCATCGAGACACCTGCCAAGACCGAAGACGCAATCGACCTGAAGGGCCGCGTGTCGATTTATCAGCCGGAGCAGGAAGGCCTGATCTTCCCCGAGCTGCCTACCTTCGCGAGCCATGCGGAGCACCGCCAGTATCTGAAGGAGCGCCTCGTCGCCGCTTGCCGCGCGTTTGCGCTGCAGGGCTTCGACTACGGTTTCGCGGGCCACCTCACCGTGCGCGATCCGGAGCATCCGTCGCTGTACTGGACCAACCCGATGGCCGTTCATTTCGCGCAGGTGAAGTTGTCGAACCTGATCTGCGCGGATCATCAGGGCAATGTCGTCGAGGGCAAATACGCGATCAATCGCGCGGGCTTCGTGCTGCATGCGGCGGTGCATGAGCAGCATCGGGACATCGTCGCGATGTGCCACGCGCACACGGTCTACGGCACCGCGTTCGCGGCGCTCGGCAAGCCGCTGATCCCGATGTCGCAGGACGCGTGCGCGTTCTTCGAAGACCACGTCGTGATCGGCGACGAGGCGGGCAAGGTCGCCGTCGAGGTGAAGGGCGGCAACAAGGTCGCGAATGCGTTCCAGGGCGTGAAGGCGGCGATTCACCAGAATCACGGCCTGCTCACGGCGAGCCGCCACAGCATCGATTCCGCCGCGTTCTGGTTCATCGCGCTCGAGCGCTGCTGCCAGCAACAACTGATGATCGAGGCGACCGGCATCACGCCGAAGCTCGTGCCCGAAGACCGCGCGCGCTACAGCCGCGAGCACGTGGGCAGCGACTATATCGGCTGGCTGCATTTCCAGACCATCTGGAACGACCTGGTCGCCACGCAACCCGACATGTTCGACTGATCGTTCGTTTTTGAAGCAAGTCCTCGCCTTCGGAGAAAGGCGAGGAGATTCCCCCAAAAAAGTCGGAGACATCCCCATGACCACGTCGAGACAAGCGCTCGCGACGTCGCCCGAGTTTCAGCGCGCGGACACATCCGAGTCCACGCTCTACGCGAAAGTGACCTGGCGCCTCATTCCTCTGCTCTTTCTGTGCTACGTCGCGGCGTATCTGGACCGCGTGAACGTCGGCTTCGCCAAGCTGCAGATGCTGAAAGACCTGGGCTTCAGCGAAACCGTCTACGGTCTGGGCGCGGGCATCTTCTTCATCGGCTACTTCATCTTCGAGGTGCCGAGCAACATCATTCTGCACAAGGTCGGCGCGCGGCTCTGGATCGCGCGCGTGATGATCACGTGGGCGATCATCTCCGCCGCGATGATGTTCGTGCACACGCCGACCACCTTCTATATCCTGCGCTTCCTGCTCGGTCTCGCCGAAGCGGGCCTGTTCCCCGGCGTCATTCTCTATCTGACGTACTGGTACCCGGCGGCGCGACGCGGCAAGATCATCGCGATGTTCATGACGGGCATTCCCATCTCCGGCGTGATCGGCGGCCCGCTGTCCGGCTGGATTCTCCACGCGATGAGCGGCGCGCATGGCCTCGCGGGCTGGCAATGGCTCTTCCTGCTCGAAGCGATTCCTTCGCTCGTGCTGGGCTTCGCCATCATCTTCCTGCTCGACCGTGGCATCGAACAGGCCAAATGGCTGACCGACTCCGAGAAGCAGACGCTCGCCGCCAACGTGGCCGCGGATGCAGCCGGCGTGGAATCGCATTCGTTCAAGGACGGCTTCACGAACCCGATGGTCTGGGCGCTTTCCGTGATCTACCTGTTCTTCATCATGGGCCTGTACGGCGTGGGCTTCTGGCTGCCGACGCTCATCAAGGGCTCGGGCGTGAAGGATCCGCTGATGATCGGCTTCCTGACGACGCTGCCGTACGCCGCCGCCGCGATCGCGATGATCGTCGTCGGGCGCAGCTCGGATGCACGCCGCGAACGCCGCTGGCACGTCGCGATTCCCGGCCTGATCGGCACGGCGGGCTGGATCGCCGCGGTGATGGCAGGCAGCGGCAACGTCACGCTGGCGATGATCGGCCTCACCGTCGCGACGATGGGCGTCATGACCACGCTGTGCCAGTTCTGGTGCCTGCCGACGGCGATCCTCGCCGGCGCGGCCGCGGCGACGGGCGTGGCGGTGGTGAACTCGTTCGGCAATCTGGCCGGTTTCATCAGCCCGTATGTGATCGGCTGGATCATCGACAAGACGCACTCGACCGATCTCGGCGTGTACACGCTGGCGGCGTGCCTCACGATCGGCGGCTTGCTGGTTCTCCTGATGCCCAAGCGCCTCGTGAACCGTTGATCTGACGATTGGCATCGCCCGCGACGGGCGATGATGACGGGCGATGCGGTCGAAGCCGCATCGCCCGTTTTGCATTTCTGGCATTGTGTCGCTGCATCGCTTCGATTGCGCGGCGCGAGATACCTTCCTGTGTGCAGAACCGCGCACTCTGGCGGAGCAAAAACCGTTAGTGTCTCAACCTCCGGCACTGCGATTAACGCTGACGAAAGCGGACATATCGATTGCACGCGCCTTTCATCGAGGTAAATACGAACGCCCGGGCGCAGCTCCCGCACTCTATCTAGACCATGAAAAATCTGGCGTTGCGCAAGTCCCCCGGCTCTTTCGATATGAGCCGCAAGCCGAGCGAAGAGTCGGCCTTCCTCGCCACGTGGTCGGGATGGGCTTTCATTTTCATCGCGTCATACATCATATATTTGCTGTGCACCTCGGAACGGCAGGTCTGGCGCCTGCCCGACCAGGAGGCGTATCTCGCCTACTTCCGCTATACCGACTGGAACTGGCTCGTCCACTACTTCGATCGGCGCGGATTCGGCCTGAGCCTCATACCGCGCATCGTCACCGATGAAATCGGCTGGCGTCTGTGGATCGTTTCCATCAACTCGCTGGGCTTCACGCCCGACACCGCGATCCGCATTACTGTCGCGCTCGCCAACGGTCTCGTGTTCTGCGCGCTCGCGCGGCTGAGGCGTCCGCTGCTCGGCCTGTTCCTGTGGATCGTGGTGCCTTCGGCGCTGTGCATCACGGGTCTGTTCCAGATTCGCCAGGGCTTCGCGTTCGGCATCGCAATGCTGTTCGCGATCAACTTCAGGCGGCCGGTGCTCGGCATGCTGATCGCCAGCACGATTCATACGACGATCGCCTTCCCGACCATTCTGCTGATCGCCGCGCGCCTCGCCGGCTCGAACGATCGCGTCGCGATTCCGGTGGTGAGCATCGCGGGTGGCCTGCTGTCGATGAGCGCGCAGATGTTGTTCGATACCTTCGGCGGCCGGCGCGTGGGCGACTATGCCGGTTATACGGCGGAGTTCTCGGTCAATCTGCTCGTGCTGATGCTCTCCTACGCGATCGGCTCGATCCTGCTGATCAAATCGCTTCCGTATATTCGCGAGCTGCGTCTGCGCGCTTCGCTGCGCGATCTCTCGCTGATGCACTTCGGGCTGGTGGTCTATCTCGTCTTCGCCTTCACGCTGTTCCCTTTCGGCAAGGACCGCGTGTTCTACTACATCTCGCTGATGCTGCCGTTCTTCGCTCAGGAGATACGCGTCAAGAACGGCGTGACCCTGTGGCTGACGATCATTCTGTATTTCATGATCTTCTCCGAGGCTTACCTCGCGTATGGGCGCGGCGTGTACAACTATTTCATCGGATGATCCGAGTCGGCGGGCTGTATGATGACGGGCCTGCGCGCCATGCGGAGTCGAGCGTGCGCGCAGTCCGCATCCACTCTCGTCGATTTCAAGGAACACCGCCATGACGGCCGCAACGCAATTCGATCAGGTTTCCGTTATCAAACGCGCCAACGTCTATTTCGACGGCAAGTGCGTGTCGCATACCGTTCTCTTCGCCGATGGCACGAAGAAGACGCTCGGCGTGATCCTGCCCGGCACGCTCAACTTCGGCACCGACGCGCCGGAACTCATGGAAGTGCAGGCCGGGCAGTGCCGCATCCGCCTCGCGGGCAGCGACGAGTGGAAGACGTATGGCGCTGGCGAGTCGTTTTCGGTGCCGGGCAAGAGCCGCTTCGATATCGACGTGATCGAGACGCTCGACTACGTCTGCAGCTATCTCTAAAGCGCGCGACGAAGTAACTGTCCAATTTTTCTCGCTGTCCACGTTTCGTGTACAATCCGAAAAATTGGACACCGGAACTCCGTCATGCCGCCCAGGGTCGATCACCGGATCGAGCAATTCGTCGAAGCCGCAGCCGCCGCCTTCAGCGAAGCGACCGGCCTCGACGCGCGGCGCGCCCGCGCGCCCGCCGGCGGTGAATACGATGCCGCCATCGAATTCCGCATCGGCACGGCGCGTTTCAAACGACCCGTGCTCGTGCGCGAGAACATCGACCGTTTCGGCGCATTGTCGGCTTTCAGCGCTTCGGCCGCGCAAAACGGCAACGGCGTGAAACCGGCGCTCGTCACGCGTCATCTCACGCCGAACATGATCGGCGCATGCCGCGAAATGGGCGTCGATGCGCTCGACCTCGCGGGCAATGCCAGCCTCGTCGAAGGCAATAGCGTCGTGATCGTCTCGGGACGCCCTCGCGTGGAGCAGAGCCGCGCGGCCCGTTCGCGCACCTGGACGAAATCGACGCTGCGCGTCACGCTCGCGCTGCTCGTCACGCCGTCGCTGCTGGAACGGGGCTACCGCGAGATCGCGCAGAGCGCGGGTGTCAGTCACGGCACGGTGCAGAACGCCATGCGCGCGCTGGTCGATCATCGCGACGTATTCGAGCGGCCCGATGGAAGCGGCCTGCAATTCGCCGACCGCGACAAGCTGATCGACGAATGGGTCACGCTTTATCCGCGGCAATTGCGCGAATCGCTTCTGCTCGGCCGCTATCGCGCCGAATCGAGCGACTGGTGGCGCGACGCGCCCGATTTGCCCGGCGTGTGCCAGTTCGGCGGCGAACCCGCTGCCGCGCTGCTCACCGGTTATCTCAAACCCGCGACCGTCACCGCCTATTGCGCCGATGCCGTGCCGCGCGAATGGATCATGCGGGCGCGGCTGCGGCCCGATGCCGCCGGCAATGTCGAGTTCCTGCGCGCGCCCGTGGCGCTCGCACCCGTCGAAGGACTTCCGCCGAACGTCGTCGCGCCGCTGCTCGTCTACGCCGATCTCGTCGCGAGCGGCGACTCGCGCAATCTCGAAACCGCGAGGATGCTGCGTGAACGCTATCTTGCCGCTTGAACTCCTGCCGCACCGGCCGCTCGTCGGGCCGACCCGCGCGATGCTGCGCGAAGTCGTCGACGCATCCGCCGCGACGCGTATCGCGTGGTTCGTCGGCGGCGCGAGCGCGCGCGACATTCTCCTCACGCACGTCCATGACATCGAGGCGATGCGCGCGACCGCCGATGTCGATATCGGCATTTCGATTCAAAGCTGGACCGGCCACGAAGCCTTGCGAAACGCGCTGCTGGCGTCGGGCAATTTCAAGGCGCCGAAAGGCTCGGCGCATCGGCTGAATTACAGCGCGTCCGAGAGCGGCGCGCGCACCTGGCTCGATATCGTGCCGTTCGGCGGCGTGCAGGACGAGCATGGCGAAATTGCGTGGCCGCCCGACTGGTCGGTGCGCATGAACGTCGCGGGTTTCCGGCAGGCGCTCGATGCCGCCCTGCCCGTGCGCATCGCGCCGGATCTCGTGGTGCCCGTCGCTTCGCTGCCGGCGCAGGCCATGCTCAAGATCGTCGCGTGGCAGGACCGGCACGCGGCCGACCGCAAGGACGCCATCGACCTGTTGTTTCTGATGGCGCGCTATGCGCAGGCCGGCAATCTCGACCGGCTTTATTCCGATGCTTTCGATCTCGTCGAAGCGCACGGCCACGATCCCGATATCGCCGGGGCCGCGCTGCTCGGCCGCGACACGGCGACGATCGCGAGCGGCGACGATGTCCGGGCGCAGATTCTCGCGATCCTGCGCCCCGACGATCCCGCGCCGCCGCTGCTCGCGCATATGCTCGGCTCGCGCATGCCGGTGTTCGAAGGCGACGACGCGCAAACCATCGCCGCGCTGTTCGACGCGTTCAGGCGGTCGTTTCTCGCATCCGCATGATCGATAAAGACATCAACCGTTGCGGAACAGATAGCTGTACGCGTTGAGCGCGGGCACGCCGCCCAAGTGCGCGTAGAGCACCTTCGAGCCTTCGGGGAACTCGCCGTTGCGCACCATCCGGATCATGCCGTCCATCGACTTGCCTTCGTAGACGGGATCGGTCAGCACGCCTTCGAAGCGCGCGCACAGACGAATCGCCTCCAGCGTGCCTTCGTTCGGCAAGCCGTATTCGGGGCCGCCGAAGCGCGTATCGAGAATCACGTCGTCGCGCGTGATGTCCTGCCCGAGATCGACGAGCTCCGCCGTATGCTTCGCGATGCGCGTGATCTGCTCGTGCGTCTGTTCCGGTTTCGCCGATGCATCGATGCCGATCACGCGTCGCGCGCGCCCGTCCGCCGCGAAGCCGACGACCATGCCCGCCTGCGTGCTGCCCGTGACCGAGCACACGACGATGTAGTCGAACTTGAAACCCAGCTCCGCTTCCTGCGCGCGCACTTCTTCCGCGAAGCCGACGAAGCCGAGTCCGCCCAGCGGATGCTCCGAGCAGCCCGCCGGCACCGGAAACGGCTTGCCGCCCGCCGCGCGCACGCTTTCCATCGCTTCCTGCCAGCTTTTGCGAATGCCGATATCGAAGCCATCTGCGACGAGGCGTACGTCCGCGCCCATCATCCGCGACATCTGGATATTGCCGACGCGGTCATACACCGCATCCGAGTAATTGACCCAGTTCTCCTGCACCAGCACGCACTTCATGCCGAGATGCGCGGCCACCGCCGCGACCTGGCGCGTCTGGTTCGACTGCACGCCGCCGATCGACACGAGCGTGTCGCAGCCCTGCGCGAGCGCTTCGGGAATCAGATATTCGAGCTTGCGTGTCTTGTTGCCGCCGAAGGCGAGACCACTGTTGCAGTCCTCGCGTTTTGCGTAGAGCTCGACCTTGCCGCCGAGATGCGCGGAAAGACGCTTGAGCGGCTGAATGGGCGTCGGCCCGAATGTGAGCGGATAGCGGGGAAAACGTTGCAGGTTCATGGTCGGCATCCTCGTGATGATGGACAGGACCTCATCGTAGTGATTCGCGAGATAGACCGGGTTGCGAAAAAAATGCGATACGCCTAACGTTTCATAAAGCATCGCGCCTTCTACGTTCGTTTATTTCGCTTGTCAGCCCGACGACGCAATGAAAAAAACCGCACCTGCCTCGAACCCGCATCCGGCGGGCGTCCAGACCGATCGCGTCGATCGCGCGATCCTCCGTCAGTTGCAACGCGATGCATCGATCTCGAATGTGGCGCTCGCGGAAAAGGTCAATCTCAGCGCGCCCGCGTGCCTGCGGCGCGTCGAGCGCTTGCGCGAGGCCGGCCTGATTCGCGCGACCGTCGCGCTGCTCGATCCGAAAGCGCTCGATGCGGGCATGCTCGTGCTGATCGGCGTGATCCTCGACCGCTCGACACCGGACTCGTTCGACGCTTTCGAAAAGGCCGCGCAGAAGGTGCCGGGCTGCATGGAGTGCCATGTGGTCACGGGCGAATTCGATTTCTTCATGCTGATCCGCACGCGCGACAGCGAGAGCTTCAATCGTCTCCACGCCGAGAAGCTGCTGTATCTGCCCGGTGTGCGGCAGATTCGCACCTTCGTTGTATTGCGCGAGATTCTTTCCACGACGGCGTTTCCCATCGGCGAATCGGCGGGCGCGCGTTCGGGCCCCTGAAGCAGGGCATTTTTTGCAAGCCTGCTGAAAAATTACGCTACGATTCGGGGTTTTCCTTTATCCGGGCAATCCCGTTTCGTTGTGACCGCGTCTGAATTCAAAGCTTTGGCCCGAGCAACGGTGGCCCGTCTCGCGTTGCGCTTGCGCCCGCATCTGCGGCCACGCACGCTGCTTCTCCTGCCTGCGCTGTTGCTGCTGTACGTGCTCGTGCTGATTCCGTTCACGCCCGGCATTCGCGACATCAGAAAGGCGAAGGTCGATCAGCCCGCGCAGATCTATTCCGCCGATGGCAAGCTGCTCGCCGAATTCAAGCCGACGCATCGCGAATGGGTGAGCCTCAAGCAGATTTCACCGCAAGTGATCGACGCGCTCATCTCGACCGAAGACCGGCGCTTCTATTCGCATCACGGCATCGACTTCAAACGCACCGCGGGCGCCGCGTTGCGCACGTTCTCCGGCGACCGGCAAGGCGGCTCGACCCTCACGCAACAGCTCGCGCGCAATCTCTATCCCGAGGAGATCGGCCGCTCGCAGACGCTCACGCGCAAGGTGAAGGAAGCGATCACCGCGTTCAAGATCGAAGCCGTCTATTCGAAGGACGAGATTCTCGAAACCTATCTGAACACGGTGCCGTTTCTCTACAACGCATTCGGCATCGAGATGGCCGCGCGCACGTACTTCGGCAAATCCGCCGGTCAGCTCGACGTGCTCGAAAGCGCGACGCTCATCGGCATGCTGAAGGGCAATAGCTACTACAACCCGGTGATGAACCCGGAGCGCGCGCTCGAGCGGCGCAACATCGTGCTCGGGCAGATGGTCAAGTTCGGCCATCTGCCGGCCGCGAAACTCGATGCGCTCAGCAAGCGTCCGCTGCGCATCGATTTCGAGCGGCAGACCGAAGAGCCCGGCCGCGCGCCGCATTTCGCGCAGCAGCTGCGCAAATGGCTGATCGCGTGGGCCGACGACAACGACTACAACATCTATTCCGATGGCCTCGTCGTGCGCACGACCATCGACTCGCGTCTTCAGAGCATGGCGACCAGCGCGCTCGCCTTGCAAGGCAATCAGTTGCAGTCGATCGCCAATGCGGCGTGGGGCGGACGCGGCGGCTGCGCGAACGCGAACCCGGATCTGGCGCATGCGTTCATCCGCGAGACCGATCAATACCGTGCGCTGCGCACGAGCGGTTCGAACGATGCCGACGCCATCAAGAAACTCGGCGCGGATCGCGCCTTCATGCAGACGCTGTGCGAAAGCAAGACGCGCGTGCAGGCGGCGTTCGTCGCGCTCGATCCGCGCAACGGCCAGATCAAGGCGTGGGTCGGCAGCCGCGACTTCACGCAGGACCCGTTCGATCATGTCGCTCAAGCGCGCCGCCAGCCCGGCTCGACCTTCAAGCCCTTCGTCTACGGCGCGGCCTTCGCGCACGGCGCAAAGCCTGCCGATACTTTCATCGATCAGGCCGTGGAGATTCCGGTGAACGGCGCGGAAACCTGGCGCCCCACCGACGACTCGCCGCCCACGGGCAAGCCCGTCAGTCTGCGCGACGGCATCGCCTATTCGAAGAACCGCATCACCGCGCAACTGATGCAGGAAGTCGGTCCCGGGCGCGTCGCGCGGCTCGCGCGCGACATGGGCGTGCGCGAGAGTCATCTCGACGTGGTGCCGTCGCTCGCGCTCGGCACGAGTCCGGTCACGCTCAAGGAGATGGTGTCGGCTTACGGGACCATCGCCAATGACGGCAGCTATCTCGAGCCGCTGCTCGTCACGCGCATCGAGAACAAGGACGGCGACGTGCTCGCGCAGTTCGAAAGCTCGCCCGAGCGCGCGCTGTCGATCGACGCGACGCGCAAGCTCATCGACGTGATGCGCGACGTGATCAATCGCGGCACCGGCACGACGATCCGCACGCGTTTCGGCATTCGCGCCGATGTGGCCGGCAAGACCGGCACGACGCAGGACAACGCCGATGGCTGGTTCATCCTGATGCAGCCGCAACTCGTGGCGGGCGCGTGGGTCGGCTTCAACGACAGCCGCGTCACGCTGCGCAGCGACTACTGGGGACAAGGCGCGCATAGCGCGCTGCCTATCGTCGGCGACTTCATGCAGCGCTCGTTGCGCTCGCATCTGATCGACGCACGCGCGCGCTTCGATACGCAGGAAACGCCGAGCCTCTGGCAGACGACGCTCGCGAGCGTACGGACATGGTTCGGCGAGACCTTCTCGAAAGCGCCGAAGCCGGGTGCGCCGAAGACCGCGCAGACGGCGGCGCAGCATCCGGCGCGCGTGAAGCGCGCGCCCGCGGAGCCGGCGGCGGAAGTGACGGAAGCGGCGCCGCAAGCGGCGCCACCTGTGTTTACGTCGATGCCGCCGATATTGCCATCATCGCCTTCCGATGCCGCAAGCGAAGCGCCCGCGCAAGCGGCATCGGAGCCTCAGTAAGCATCACTCGTCCGCGAGCGGCGCATGCAGGGTCTCGCGGCTGGCGATCATCGCGATCAACGCGATCGCCGCCGCGCCCACGAGATACCACGCCGGCGCGAGCTTGCTGCCCGTCGCGCCGATCAGCCAGGTCGCCACGAGCGGCGCCGTGCCGCCGAACACCGCGTTGGCCGCGTTGAAGCAGAACGCGAAGCCGCTGTAGCGTACGCGCGTCGGAAAGATCTCCGACAGAAAGCACGGCAGCGTGCCGTCGTTCATCGTCAGAAGCGCGCCGAACGCAACCTGGATCGCGACGATCATCATGAAGCTCGCGCCCGCCAGTCCCTTGAACAAGGGCACCGTCAACACGGCGAACAGGATCGACGCACCGATCAGCATCGTCTTGCGGCCCAAGCGGTCGGACAGCGACCCCATCACGAAGATCAGCGCGATGTACACGGCCAGCGAAATGGTCGCGGCGAGGAACGATGACGTTTCGCTCATGCCCATTTCGGTCGAGAGATAAGTAGGCATGTAGCTCAGCACGAGGTAGAACGCGACTGCGTTGAGGCATGTCACGCCGAAGGCGATCAGCATCGTGCGACGATGCTTGCCGAGCAGCTCCGCGATAGGCGCATGCGCGACGTGCTGCTCCTGCTCCAGCGCCTTGAAGCGCGGCGTGTCTTCCAGACGCACGCGGATATAACGGCCAACCAGTCCGAACGGCGCGGCCAGCAGGAACGGCAGACGCCAGCCGAACGAATGCAGTTGCTCGCTGGTCAACAAGGCATGAAGCAGCGCCACGAACAGCGAGCCGAACAACAGTCCGGCAGCCGTGCTCGCGGGCACGATGCTCGTATAAAAGCCGCGCTTGTTCTGCGGCGCGTATTCCGCGAGAAACGCCGCCGCGCCCGCATATTCGCCCGATGCGGAGAAGCCCTGCACCACGCGCACCAGCAGCAGAAGGATCGGCGCGAGCATGCCCGCCTGGGCATATGTCGGCAGGAATGCGATGACGAAGGTCGATCCCGACATGATCAATATCGACAACGACAGCGAGGTCTTGCGCCCGATCTTGTCGCCGAAGTGACCCCACACGATGCCGCCGATCGGCCGCACGATGAACGAGATCGCAAACACGGCGTACGCGGCGAGCAGGCCGGTCGTCGAATCGGTCTTCGGGAAGAACACGACCGCGATGATCGTCGCGAGATATCCATACGATGCATGGTCGAACCATTCGACGAAGTTGCCGATGAAGCTCGCCCATGCCGCGCGGCGCAAGACGTTCGGATCGGCCGTCGCCTTCGTGCCCGCGTTCATTGCATTGCCCGCGCCCGCGATCGCCGCGGACCCCACGACACCCGTTAGGGCCGAATCGCCTGAAACGGCTTTCCTCGTGCTCATTGACTGTCTCCGGATCTGAATGATGCGATGGAGGTTGCTCGCAAGGCCCGCAATCGGGCCTTGCTCGAGGAACCGCTTCAGCCCTTGATGATGTTGTGCTCCGGACCGTACGGGAAACCCGTGATGTTCGTCGCGTCTTTCTCGCCGACCACGAGAATGTCGTGCTCGCGATAGCCGCCCGCGCCGGGCAGACCTTGCGGCAGCATGATCATCGGTTCCATCGAGACGACCATGTTCGGTTCGAGCACGGTGTCGATGTCCTCGCGCAGTTCCAGCCCGGCTTCGCGCCCGTAGTAATGCGAGAGCACACCGAACGAATGGCCATAGCCGAAGGTGCGGTACTTGAGCAGGCCGTACTCCGCGTAGATCTTGTTGAGTTCGTTCGCGATGTCGCAGCAGCGCGCGCCCGGCTTGATGAGCTTCAATCCGGCCTCGTGCACTTCCACGTTGATCTTCCACAGACGCAGATGCTCGTCGGAGCAATGGTCGAAGAACATCGTGCGTTCGAGCGCCGTGTAGTAGCCCGCGATCATCGAGAAACAGTTGAGGCTCAGGATATCGCCACGGCGCACGCGGCGGGTGGTGACGGGGTTATGCGCGCCATCCGTGTTGATGCCCGACTGGAACCAGGTCCAGGTGTCCATCAGTTCCGAATCCGGGAAGCGGCGTGCGATCTCGCGCACCATCGCCTGTGTGGACGCGAGCGCGACTTCATGCTCCGGCACGCCTTCATGCACGGCGGCCGCGAGCGCCGCGCCGCCGACATCGCAGACATTCGCGCCGTGCTTGATGAGCGCGATCTCCTCGGCCGACTTGATCATGCGCATGCGCATGGTCTGCGCGCCGATATCGACGAACTCGACGGATGGCAGCGCGTCGCGCAGCTTCGCGAGCGTCTCGGCGCTGACGTGGTCGAACTCCACGCCCACGCGCCCCTTGTTGCCGATCTCGCCCTGCACCGCGCGGAAGAAGTTATCGCGCTGCCAGTCGGTATAGACGATGTTGTAATCCCCGACCGTGCGCCGCCATGGCTGCCCGCCGTCGATATTCGCCGAGATCGACACCACCTTTTGCGGCGTGACCACGAGCCCGTACTTGCGGCCGAACGAGCAGTACAGAAAGTCCGCGTAGTAATTGACGTTGTGATACGAGGTGAACAGCACGGCATCGATGTTCTCGCGCGCCATCAGGTCGCGCAGCTTGCCCTGACGGCTCGCGTATTCCGCATCAGAGAACGTGTGCTTCGCTTTTTCGCCATTCTCGATCCGGATCAGGTTCTCCATCTTCATCGCTCAGCTCCTTGGTGAAAACACAGTACGTGTGAGCGGATGTTAGGAGCGCGCGGCCTTGCGAAGATTTTCGCAAACGACTCGCGACTTTCTGAATTCGACATCGAGGGTTAACCACGAAGCACGCCCGTGCACGTCAGCACCGGGCATGTTCGGGCAGGAATGGAAATCAGAGCGCGGCCTGATAGCGGCGACGGTCCGCGATCGGCGTGATCATGAACTGCTTCTTGTAACGCGTGGAGAAATGCGTCATGGAACTGAAGCCCGTGCGCGCGCAGACTTCTTCCAGCGGCTTTGCGGTTCGATAAAGCAGTTGCCGCGCGCGCAGCAGACGAATCTCCAGATAGGCGTTCGCCGGCGTCTTGCCCAGCCGCTCCTGGAACCAGCGTTCGAGCTGCCGCTGCGACACGTTCATGTAGCCGGCGATCTCCTCGATCGAAAGCGTCTCCTCAATGTTGCTCTCCATGATCTGCAGTGCTTCATCGAGCTTCGCGTGTTCGGCCGCGATGTATTGCCGAAGCGATGTGACCTGCCGCTGTTCGTTGCTGCGCCGCTCGGCGACCAGCAGTTCGAGCACGCGCGCCGCGAGCGCCTTGCTGCCGGGCGACACGCCGAGCAGATGCACCATCAGATCGAGCGGTGCTATGCCGCCACTGCTCGTGTAACGGTCGCGGTCCGCTTCGTAGAGCCGGTTGGACACGATCAGCTGCGGAAACTGCTCCAGCAATACGTCCTGATCTTCCCAGTGGATCGTGCATCGATAACCGTTGAGCAGACCGGCGCGCGCGAGCAGATAACTGCCGGTGTCCAGCCCGCCGAGCGCGATGCCTTTCCTCGCCAGCGCGCGCAGCCAGTCGAGCAGCGTGCCGAGCCCCTTGCGCGCGATCGGGTTCGGGCCGACCACGAATACCGCGTCGAAGTCGTTCGTCGCAGTCAGGAGCGCATCGGGCTCGACGCGAATGCCGTCGCTCGAACGCACGGCGCCGGCCTGCATGGCGATGAGTTGATAGTCGTACACGCAGCGCTCGACGACCATGTTGGCGATGCGCAATGGATCGACCGCCGACGCGAGCGCAATGAGCGAGAAATTCTCCAGCAGAAGAAAACCGATACGGGTGACGCGAAGTTCGTGCAGGTTCCTGGTGTTGGCGGTGGTACGTAAAGGACTTCGGCTTTCAGCAGTCGATGTCATGGGTGGCGAGGAGGCGGAGTTGACGGAGAGCGGCAAAGCATACGGTAAGCATGCGTTGCCCATCGAAGTGTCGAATCAAGGGCGATTCGAATGAATGAAAGCGCGTGGGCCTTCGCCCCGCCGCTTCACCGTCCGGGCGAATCGAACGGGCGAGATCCGTCAGTGCGATTCACAGTGAAGTGAATACACCATCCCGGTGAAAACGCGGAAGTGGAAGCTTATGGCTATCTCTGTCGGCGCCGAGCGGGCCAATGAGGCGATAGCGAAAGGTCTAACTGCTCAGGCAATCCCGGAACCCATTTCTTTTTCAGCATGGTGCGCCTCCCTTAGAGACGAATCGCGATTCTTGACCGGACCAGGCAAGCTCACGATTTTTTCGTGTTCCTGATTATAGATGTGGTTGACCCCGGCCAACAGAAAATCGTGCTTCGTTCACCGGGTATTTGCGGTCGATCTCCAAGGCATTCGATGACGTTCATGCGAGTCGTCGCGGACATCGAAGCCGGCATGTTTGCGGACGTTAATGCAGAGGAAACGTACGTTCTAAAATTCTCTCGAAGTCTGGTTGCGTTCGCCTTCGCACCACAATCACGGAAACGCGATTGACGCCGCCACCGCGTTCCTGTCAGCATGCGGTAGCCGTATGAGCCGCTAGCATGGACGTTTCATGCGAAGAAAATCACATAAATTATGAGGCCTGCTGGACGGGCCTCTTTGTTGCATTTGATGAGCGACGCACAGAGGATCCCATGCTGAATGCACGAGTAGGCGCCCGAACGGGCGATAACGTTCGAATTATCGCCGCGTTTCTCATGCTGGTCGCCATCGGATTCCTCGCGATCCGCATGGTCATCATCTATCACTACTTTCTCTCATATCGCGCGAATCATGCGCAAGCGTTCAGCGATTTCAACTTCTACTACTACGCGTTCGATGCGGTTCTACGCTCGGCGCACGATCCGTCGCTGATCTATAACACCGACCGGCTACTCGAATTTCTGAAAAACCTCGGCGTGAACACGGAAGGCGACATTCTGGTGTATTGCTATCCGCCGCACTTCGCGCTGATTTTCTCCCCGTTCGCCATGTTGCCGCCCTTCGCCGCGAAGCTCGTGTGGACGAGCATATCGGTCGTGCTATGCATCATTGGCGCGATCATGGCCGCCAAAATGTCGTATCGAGGCGCCGATCGACGCGTGACGGCCTTGCTCATCGCGATCACGCTGCTGAGCTTCCCCGTATTGCACGACGCTTACCTCGGGCAATCGAACCAGCTCCTGTTCTTCCTGCTGGCGGCGAGTTTCTTTTTCATCGAGCGTGACAATCGCTGGAGCGCGGGCGTGCTGCTCGGCGTCGCGGTTGTGTTCAAGGTGACGCCGCTGGCGATCGTCGGCTTGCTGCTGCTGCGGCGGGAGTGGCGCACCGTGATCTCGGCCGGCCTCTGCGCGATCGCGCTCACGCTTTTCACCGCGAGCAAGCTGGGTTTCGGGATCATCTGGAGTTACTTCACGGTGGACATGTCGCGTTTCCAGGCGCAGATCCAGTCGGCCGGCGGATTGCCGGGTAACAGCTCCGTGCGCGGCGCGCTGCAGACGATCTCGACGAGCCTCGGCATGCCCGCATCGGAAGCCACGCTGCATGCCACCGCGACCATTTTTGGCGCGGCGATCTGCGTGTTCGCCTGCTATCTCGTGTTCCGCCGCAGCCGCGACAGGCGCACGGATTACGCGCTCGCCTGCATGACGATGCTGCTCGCTTCGCCGGTACTCGAACCGATACATATGGTCGTCGCGCTGCTTCCGCTGGTGGTCCTGATCGGCACTGCGCTCGAAAGGCCGGATATGCAGCAGTCCGCCTTCTCCCCGCGCGCGGAGTTGCTGCTCGGCGCGGTCGCCGTGCTGCTGTTGTTCTTCCTCGAGCGATCCGCGACGTACACGGTGTCGGCGTTCATCACCTATGCGCTGTGCGTCGCGCGTTATTTCCCGCCGGCGGCGGTGCTGGCGCGTGAGCGCCGCGATGGACTCGCGCGCCTCGATTCGCAATCGATCTGATCCTGCCATTAAATCCGGCCGCCGACGAGGCGCGCCGGGTTTTCACTGCTGGTGCGAATAACCGCACGCCCCCGCCGTAAATCATCTTTTCATACCATAAGACATTAACGACGATTGGCGTCGCAGTCGTCGACTATGACGTATGCGCGACACTTCGCGCCTGTATCGTCTCCATATCGCGCCGCCCGCGATCACGTTGAGCGCCCTACCGCACGTCCGTGCAGCGATATCTGCCTGATAATTCCACAGCAAATAAACGGAGAAAACGTGCTGACATCTGCGATCGGCGTGCTCAGAAGACGCTTCCTGAACGCCCATTCCGACCATAGACGCATCGCCAAAGGCGCAATGATCGTCTCACTGTTCGTGTTCCTCGGTAAGGGCACGGGGGCGTTCAAGGAAATGGCGATTGCGCATCAATACGGCATCGGCGCCACGGTCGATGCATATCAGCTCGCGCTCACGCTCATCACGTTCTTGCCGCTCGTGCTCACGAACGAGTTGAGCGTGCTGCTCGTGCCGCTCTTCGTGCGCATGCGCGGCAAGAAAGAAGAGCTCACGGAATTCGTGAGCGAGCTGGAAACCGCGTGCCTGTTGCTCAGCATCGTGCTCACCGGCGCGTTGCTGCTCGCGTGGCCGCTCATTGCGCATCTCATTGCGGGCAATCTGTCGGAACAAACGCGTCAGATGTGCTTCGAGCTGCTTGTCGGCATCTCGGTGATGGGCGTGCTGAGCCTGACCGTGTGCATCAGTGCGGCGCGTCTGCAAGCGAGCGGCAAGCACATCAATACGCTGCTTGAAAGCGTCCCGGCGCTCGTGCTGCTCGCCTGCATTCTCGCCATGCCGAATCGCCATTCGCTGTTGCCGCTGATGCTCGGCACATCGATTGGCGTGGCTCTGCAAGCGCTGGTGCTGCACTTCAGCGCGCGCAATGCCGATGGCGTGCGCATGCGGTTTCGCCTCTCGTTCCGCTCGCCCTATTGGCGCGACACGTTCCATTCCACCAGCATGCTGATATTCGGCGGCATATTCGCCGCCATGATCCCGCCGCTCGATCAGTACTTTCTCGCGCAAGCGGGCGACGGCGCCATCGCGACTTACGGCTATGCGTATCGCGTGCTGGCCCTGGTGCTCGGCATGGGCGCGCTCGCCATCAGCCGCGCGATCCTGCCGATCCTGGCCGAGATTCTCGCCGCCAAGGACTACGTGCGCGCCCGCGACACCGCGTTCAAATGGTCGATGGTCATGCTGGCGGTCGGCTCGGCCGGCGCGGCGCTCGCCTGGTTGCTCGCGCCGTGGATCATCGAATTGCTGTTTCAGCGCGGCGCGTTCACCGCGGAGGATACGGCGGCGGTCACGCGGCTCTTCCGCATCGGCCTGCTTCAGGTTCCAACCGGCTTCGCCGCGCTCGTCATTCTGCAATTGCTCGTGAGCGAGGCGCGCTATCGCGCGCTTGCGATCATGTCCATTGCGATCTTCGTGATCAAGGTGACCGCGAACGCGATACTGGCGCCGCGTTATGGCGCGGAAGGCGTGCTATTCGCAACCGCCCTGATGGTGCTGCTCAACTTCCTCGGCTATCTTGCCTGCCTGCGCAAGCCGGTTTCGGACGCCGCATGAGCGCGAGTGCAAACGTGGCGGCGAAACGCACGCGAACAGATATGGACGATGAGTTCGCTCGCGCACATAAGCGGTGCGGCGCTCGCGGTTCAATCCTTTTCAGCTTACAGATAACCGCGCCCATCCGACGATGAATACGACTCAGCGCATTCCGGTGACGCTCGAACTGTGGATGGCGTTCGAGCGCAAGTTATACAGCCCGCCGCAGGGCCAGGATCTGTCCGCCGCCGAGCGCGCCGCGATCCCGGGCTGTGAAGTGCTGTGCAACGGCGCGCCCGGCATCGCCAATCTGTGGAAGACGCTGCTGCTGCATCAGACGCCGCATTTGCAGATCGTGTGGCGCGCGCCCGATGGCAAGGTCCATCTCGTCGCCGAATCGCATGTGGCGATTCCCAACCGGCTGTTCTTCTGCGACTCGCTCGCGCTCACGCTCAACCGGCAACGCCAGTTGTTCGAGCGCGCCAAGCAGCGCCTCGCGAACGTGCGGTCGCCGAACGAGTTTCCGGTGATCGAACCGGCGCGCGCAGCAGGCGGGACTTCGAACGCCGACGTACTGCGCTTCGCGTTTCGGCATCTGCGAGAGAAGGTCGTCAATCAGTTCCGCAAGCGCTTTTCGCGCCGTGGCCATTGGGGCATCGCATTGCATAGCGAAGGCTCCGGCGAGGCGCAATGGTGGCTGCAGATTCCGTCGCCCAATGACCGCTTCTACGCGGACCCGTTTCCGTGGCGCGACGCCGACGGCCGATATCATTTGTTCTTTGAAGACCTGCCTTATTCGACCGGCAAAGGCGTGATTTCGCATGTGGCGCTGGACCCGGAGACGAAGACCTGGGACGCCGCGCCGCAAGTCGTGCTCGAGTTGCCGTATCACCTTTCTTATCCGTTCCTCTTCGAGCATGAGGGCGATGTCTTCATGATTCCGGAGACCTCCGGCAATCGCACGATCGAGGTGTATCGAGCGGCCCCGTTTCCGTCGAAATGGGAGCCGCACGCGACACTGATGAAAGACATCGTTGCCGCCGACACCACGCTCTTGCACGACAACGGCAAATGGTGGCTCTTCACCACGATCGAGCAAGGCGGCGGTCCGAACTGGGACGAGTTGCATCTCTATCACGCGAGCTCGCCATTCGGGCCGTGGGAGGCGCATCCGTGCAACCCGATCGTGTCGGACTGCCGACGCGCGCGCATGGCAGGGAATATCTTCAGGGACGCAAATGGCCGGCTCATTCGCCCCGCACAGGATTGCGAGCGCGAATACGGAGCGGCACTATGGTTTTGTGAAATTACAAAGCTGAGTGAATGCGAGTATGAAGAGACGCCCGTGCTCGTAAAGCGCGCGGCCCCGGAGCGATCAGGTCTTCACACGTGGAACAAGGCCGGTGATATCACCGTTGTGGACATCAAGATGAATATTTATAAGCGTGCGCGAGCCTGGATGGGATACAGCCGCTTATAACCTTGAAGAGGGGATTCAGCGATCGCCGCTGTTCGAGCCCTTGAATTCCTGTCCGCGAGTTGGGCCGTGGGTGCGAGCCGTAGCGGGCTCTGACTTCTTGCTATGACCTTCGGGGAGGCGTTTCTCGCGCGGCGTTCGGAAGACGATTTCGAAGACCGCTACCAAAGCAAGAACCATTACGGCCCCAACTGTGATAGTTCCGATCAGGTTGAGCCAGGACATGTCTTCTCCGCGAATTGCGCGTGACTACGAGAGAGCTGAAAGCATGACGTGTCGATCGCTTGCGCCACGCCCCGTAAACGGAGCATTGATGGCACGGATTCTAACACGCGGTTCTTTTATGTGCGGGAGCACACATAAGCAGGAAGCTCTCATCGCGTCACCGCGTTACAACAATCGGCGTGCGTGTGCTGGTGCACCGACGCCCCGTTTTATCCATCGATATTCCCTTTCCTGGGGATCAAACCGAATGGACACCGTAAGAACGACGTCAATTACGTCACCTTGCGGCGATGCAGCAAACGCAGTGCCCGGTTAAAAGCGATTGCCTGGCGCTTCCAGGGAATACGGCAGGAAAGCTTCGCTTCTGAATCTTCATCACCAAATTTTTTGACGCTGTTCCGTCAAGAACCAAGGACGAAAGTTATGCGAGCACGTGTCATGTTGGTCATCACCGGCCTCAATCTCGGCGGCGCGGAGAGTCAGCTCGTGCTGCTCGCCCGCGGACTCAAACGCATCGGATGGGACGTGCTCGTCGTGTCCATGATCGAGCCGAAATTCTTTGTCCAGGACTTCGCGAACATGGGCATTGACGTGATCACGCTGAAGATGACACCGAGCAAACCGGACGTGCGCGCAATCTGGAAGCTCGCGCGACTGGTCAAGTCATGGCGGCCCGACATTCTGCATTCTCACATGGTGCACGCAAATATCTTCGTACGGATTGCACGGGTTTTCTTTCCAAAACTTCCCGTCGTGTCCACGGCCCACAGCATCAACGAGCTCGAAGGCAGTCATGGCAGACTGCTCGCGTATCGGTTCACACGCCGTCTTTCGCACTACACGAGCAGCGTGAGCGCGAGTTCCTACGAGCACTACGTGTCGCAGGGCATGATCGACCCGAAGAAAGGCGGCTTCGTGCCGAACGGCGTCGATCTCGCGCGCTTCGAATTCAATGCGGACAAGCGCGCCGCGCTGCGCGACACGCTCGGCGTCGGCGATCGTTTCGTGTGGCTCGCGATCGGCCGGCTGGTGCCCGCCAAGGACTTCTCGAATCTGATCCGCGCGGTGGCGCATCTGCGTGACCGCGGACTCACCAACATGCGCGTGCTGCTTGCCGGCGACGGCCCCGAAAAGGACGACCTCAAGCGTCAGTGCGCCGAGGCGAAGCTCGAATCGCAGATCAGCTTTCTCGGCCCGCGTCATGATGTGCCGGATCTGATGAGCGCGGCGGATGGCGTCGTTCTGTCGTCCGCGTGGGAAGGCATGCCGATGGTGATCCTGGAAGCGATGGCCGCAAGCCGCGTGGTGGTCGCGACGAATGTCGGCGGCGTGAAGGAGCTGTTTCCGTCCGATGACGTCGGCGTGCTCGCCCCGGCCAAGGACCCGGCCGCGCTCGCGGACCGCATGGCGCACACCATGCAGCTTTGCGCCGCTGAAGCGGCCGCGGCGGGACAGAGCGGCCGCATCTTCGTCGAACGCAATTTCGACATCAACAAGATCGCACGCGACTGGGACACCATCTATCGGCGTCTCGCGCATTCGCGGCTCGCGCGTGAAAGCGCGCCGCGCGCAACCATGCCGGCGACGTCAGCGGAGAAGGTGCGGGACTAACGCTTTCTCGCGATGTAATAGATCCACGCGCTGTCGCGATCGTGCTTGCGATCGCGATCGATCAGCATGCCGTCGTAGCCGTAGGCATCGATACGCTTGTCGAAGCCGAGCGTGCGCAACTGGCGCACTTGCGAGTCGAGCGAGATGTAGTACTGCGGCAGCGGATACTCGCCTGATGACTCGTTGACCACTGCATATTCCGTTTCGATCACGTTGCGCCGCGTGTCCTTTGCATAGCGCGCGTAGCGCAACGGCAGACGCAATAAATCCCCGATGCTGCCGACGTGCGGCCGGCGTTCCGCCAGATGCGCGAACTGCGCGAAGTCGCGATTGTGACTGGAGAACACGAAATAGCCGCCCGGCTTGAGCGCCTGCTGAATGCCGGACATGATCGAGAGGCGCTCCTCATGACCGGCGCCGTCGATGCCATTGAACGCGTACACGATGAGATCGAAATGCTCGTGCGCGAAGAACCGCTCGATATCGCGCGCATCCATGGTCATGAAACGCCGCGTCGGATAGCGCGACTTGCAGATCGCGACCATGCCTTCCGAATAGTCGATACCGATGTAATTGCTGCTCAACGCGGCAAGCGCCGGCGTGGTCCGCCCGCTCGCCACGCCGATATCGAGCAGCGCGCCGCCCGTCACATGCGGCGCGAGCATCGCGAAGATCGCGCGCTCCGCCTTCTGCAAGCGGTGATCGGACGACAGCGCGGCATCGACCCGTTCGTGGCAATGGTCTTTGAAGTTGCGGGCGTCGTCGTCCATGCTGGCCATCCGATTGTCGTTGGAGAGCGCGCTCCGGTTGCCTGCGCGCCCGGCATTCGCTGACTACTCCACCTTACAGCCGCCACCGCAATCATTGTCGAGATACTTCGCGTCGCGGCCCTTGTCCTGGTGCTTGATGAGGAGCTGGGAGTGCTGGCCCGAAATGGTGTTATAGCGCACCGTGTTGCCGCTGTAGTTCGTCCCCTTGCCGTACACGCCGCCGGTCAGCTTGGCCTCCGACTCGTTCGTTGTGATCTGATTGCACTCGAACACGTTGCCGCCGGTGTTGTCGGTCGAATAGTCGTTCTCGACGCCCACCGTGCAACTGATCGCCTTGTTGTAGCCTACGTAACCGTTCTGGTGACCGACGAACACAGGACCATACAACGGGCAGTTTTCGAAAGTGTTGAAGACGATGCGGTCGCCGCTGCCGCCGTTGCTGCCGCCCGTCTGAAACATCGATTGACCGAAGAACCGCCGGAACGTGTTGCCCGCCAGATAGAAGTTGCTGACGTTGTCGTTGGTCTCCACCGGGATATCCCAGTGCCCCGGCGCATCCCAGTCGACGACCGGCGGTATCGAATTCGCGCCTTCGAACGTGCAGCCGACGATGCTGTTATTCATCATCAGGCCCGCGCCCGCGCGATACAGGAACATGGTGTGCTCGCCCGCGACGTTGCGTTTGAGCACCGCGCCCGGCTTGCACTCCATGCGGCGATTGCTCACCTTGATGTTCACCGTATGCGCGATCACGCAGGTGCGCGCGGGCACGAGCACATCGCCCGCGTTCATCGCGCGCTGAAAGGCGCCGGTGTCGTCGGTCTTGCCGTCGCACTTCGCGCCGTACTTCATCGGATCGACGGGATCGTGGAGCGCGGGACGGGTGAAGTTCGTCACCGTGCACTTCGGGTTTTTCGGCAGGAATCTGACCTGCGCGTCGGGAAGCCCCGAGCGCGCGAGACAAAGCGTGGCCATCACGAGCAACGTGTAGCGGCTTGCCGTGATCCCGCGCAACGAACGAATGCGCATGAACTCATGCCCTCATGGTTTTTGCGCCGACGCTTGCGAACAGACGGTCCCACAGCGGCAGGATGGCCTGCAGACCGTAACGCTCACGCATGGAATCAGCAGCCTGGCGGCCCATCTCGCGACACAGATGATCGTCGCTGACGAGACGGCGCAGCGCTTCAGTAAGCGCTTCACGATCGCCCACCGGTACGAGCAATCCGTCACGGCCATCACGCGTCAGTTCGCGCGGCCCGCTCGGGCAATCGGACGCGACGCATGGCAGGCCCAGTGCGAGGCTTTCCATCAGGGCCATCGGCATACCCTCGAAGCGCGAAGACATCGCGAACGCGCGCGCCTTCGAAAGCTCACTATACAACGCGTCCGTGGTGCCCGGAAGGAAGATGCGCTCGCGCATGCCGAGACGCGCGATCTGTGCTTCGAGGCTCACGCGGTCGCTGCCTTCGCCCCAGATCCAGAGGTCCACATCATCGCGTTCCTGCGCCACTGTTGCGAACGCGTCGATCAATACATCGAACTGTTTCTGGGCCGTCAGACGTCCCACCGACATCACGCGCTTGCGCTCGCTGCCTTCCTTGCGTGCGAGCCCGCGCTCGAACACTTCGTTGGGCAACGGATTGGGCACGACCACGATGCTGCGCGCACCGGGCACCATCTTGCGAAACGCTTCGACGATGCTTTCGGTCAGCACCGTGACGATGCGCGCGCGCGGATAGAAGAGCCGGCACAACACCGTCCAGAGGCGCGAGCGTCCATCGACCGATGGATTGTTGTGCTCGCACGCGATGACGGGAATGGACAGGCCGCGCGAGGCGAGCAAGGTCATGATGCTCACATTCGGCAGAAACGAAATCAGCACGTCCGGTCGCGATTCGCGAATCAGCTTGCGCAACGCCGCGACGCGCGCGAGATAGCGCGACAATCCGTGTCCGTCACCCTCGACGAGACCGGCGAGAGGGACGACGCGCACACGTTCATCGACGGGGTAGAACAGCGCGCCGCCGCCGGAGAAAGTGGGCACGAGCGTGACCTCGTCGCCGCGTTCGACCCACGCATTCACCAGGGTCGCGGCGACGCGCTCCGCGCCGCCCGTTCCCATCGAGCTCACCAACAAGAAGATCTTCATGTTCAGGCCGTAATCGATCGATGCGCCAAGTTCGCGCGAGGCGGCTCAGGCAAGCCCGGGCCGCGCCTTCACACCGACTGCGGAAAAGACGTCGCTCCACATCGCCACGGTCTTGTCGAAGGCGAAGGTCTGCGTGACGCCTGTCGCCCGCGCCGCGATCGCAGCGCGTTCTGCGTCGTTCTCCATCAGGCGGCCGAGCGCCTGCGCGAGCGCGTGCGGATCGCCGACGGGACGCACGAGCAGACCGTTCTCGCCGTGACGAATGATGTCGCGCGGGCCACAGTCGCAGTCATAGCTCACGGCGGCGACGCCCGCGGACATCGCTTCGACGAGCGTCATCGAGAAGCCTTCGAAGCGCGAGCTCAGCACGTAGAGGTCCGCGCGCTGATACCAGTCGCGCACGTTGCCCGCGTGTCCCGGCAGCTTCACGCGGCCCTGTAGGCCGTGCTGCGCCACCTTCTTCTCCAGCAGCGCGCGCTGATCGCCCTCACCGACGATCACGAGGTCCCATTGCGGCAGACCCGGCGCGATCTCCGCGAACGCATCGACGAGGTAATCGAAGCCCTTCGCTTCGTGCAGACGGCCCACCGCGAGCAACATCCGACGCTCCGGCGCCATGACCGTCTCCGGCATGATCATCGGCTCGGTGCGCGGAATCGGCAGCGCGAACGGCGGCGGAATGACCGAAACCGCCGAGCAGTCGCAATGCTCGCGCAGCCACACCTTGCTTTCCTCGGTCAGCACGACGATTCTGTCCGCCGATGGAAACACCCAGCGGCGCAGGGTGCTCCACAGCTTGCTCGGCAGAATCGGCGGATGCGTGTGCTCGGTCGCGACGACCTTGCACGGCAAGCCCCGGCCCGCGAGGATCGACAGCACGGAGGCGGCCGTCATCATGCCGAGCGCGATGTCGGGCTTGACCTGCTTCAGGATGCGGCGATATTCCCGCACGCGCGCGAAGTTTGCCGTGAGGCCGCCCAATGCGCCGAGCAAACCGCCGCCGCGCGCGGCGATCGGCATGTGCAGGCGCTTGATCGAGCCTTCCAGCGGATAAAAGTCCTGCTCGGGCGACACTTCCGTCACGATGGTGACGTCGATCGCCCGTGAGGCCCACTCGTTCGCCAGGTTGGCGGTCACGCGCTGCGCGCCGCCACACTGCATCGAGTAGATGAAAATCACGATGTTCATTGCGTCTCCGGCAGGCGCGATGGGGCGATCAGGACTGACCCGTTTCCTGGTAATACGAGCGGTATGCCGCGCTGCCGTAGCGTCGCGCATATGCATAGCCGCCCGCGCCTTCCGGCACGGCATTGAGCACGAGGCCGTTCACCTTGCAGCCTGCCTGATTGAGACGCTGAACCGCGGTGCTGACTTCGGTTGCGCGCGTGACGCCATAGCGCGCGAGCAACAGGATCGTGCCGGCCGCGGGAGCCACGATGCCCACATCGGACACGGCGAGCACCGCTGCCGCATCGACCACGACGATGTCGTAGTCATCCACCACTTGCTGAAGCACGAGTTCGAAATCACCGCGCAGCAGGAGCTCGGACGCGTTGTCCGGATAGCGGCCCACACCGAGGAAGTCGAGATTCGGCAGCACGTCGCGGCGAATCGCTTCCTGAATGGTGAGCTCCCCGTCCATCACTTCCGCGAGACCCTTCGCCCACGGCAAGCCGATGATGCGATGCATGTGGCCACGGCGCAGGTCGGCGTCGACGAGCAGCACGCGCTTGCCGCCCGAGGCGAGCACGGCCGCGAAGTTGGCCGACGCGAACGACTTGCCGCTGTCGGGCATTGCGCCGCTCAGCATCACGACGTTGTTGCGCGCGCCGATCATCGCGACCTGAACGGCCGTGCGCAACACGCGCAGCCCTTCGATCGCGGCATCCTGCGGGCACTTCACCGCGAGCAGGCGTTCGTTGACGGAGGGATGCTTGGTTTTGGCGAGGCGCGCCTCGTCGTCGCTCATCGGAATGGCGCCGTACATCTTGAGGCCGAGGCTGTCCAGCTCGACCGGATCGACCACGCCCTTCTTGAAGAAGTCACGCGCGAAGGACAGGCCCAGGGCGCCGAAGAGGCCGCCGAAGAACGCGATCACGACGATCAGCACACGATTCGGCTTGGCCGGCTGTTCCGGCACGTCAGCGTTGTCCACCACACGCACCGCGCTGATCTTGCCGGCGCGAATGAGCTGGAGCTGCTCCATGTTCGAACGCATCGTCGAGTAGACGTCGGTCGAGGTACGCACTTCACGCATCAGGCGAACGGTGCCTTGTTCATCGCCCGGAAGCTCGCGCGTGCGCTCCACGATCGAATCGCGATAACGGCGCGCGGACTCGATCTGCTTGTCGAGCTGCACGACGTCCGGATGATTCGGAGCGAAGCGCTGACCCAGTTCCTGACGACGCTGCTGCAACTGATAGAGCGAAGTATCCGCCGCCGACGACTGCTGCAACAGCACGCGCGCCTGCTCGCTGATATCCACCGAGTTGTGCTTGTTGCGGTAGTCGTTGTAGCGCTGCTCGGCCTGCTCGACCTGCTGCTTGAGCGCCGGAAGCTGCGAGTTCAGGAAATCGAGCGAAGCCTGCGCACGCACGGCCTTGCGCTCCGAATTCTGTCTGACATATGCCTGGGCGATGGAATTGAGCGTCGCGCTCATGACCACCGGATCGCCGCCGGACAGCGTCGCCGCGAGCACGTCGGACTTCTGGCCTTCTTCCTCGATCGTCATCGCGCGGCGCAGATTGTTGACCGCGCTCGCACGCGAATCACGGCGCAACACGAAGTCGACGCCAGGCTCGCCGCTGATACTCGCAACGCGCAATGTCAACGGGCCTTGCTGGGTCTTCACGTTGAGCGTTTCGCCGATCTTGCCCGTGACCGGATTTTCGATACCGGGGCCAGACAACTCGTATTTATCGCCGGCCAGCGCTTTCAATTTGAAACGCTTCCCCAAAAAGCGTTTGGGAATATCAAAAACCGGAACTTCTATCTGTTCGCTACCCCACGCAAAACCACCAATCCCGAAAATACCGGGTGTAGAAAGATTATCGGAATTGCGCGCTATCGCACGTCCAATAAAAGGGAAATATTCGGGTTGCGCGCTTACGGCGAGATTAAGCGTATCGACAGCTTCGCCAATCACGAGTTTGGAACCGAGAATCTGAATCTCTCCGTCTGCATTCGAACGGATACCAGTGACGGATGAGACATCGCCCACATAGTCATTGGACGGCCGGGAAGCGTTTTCCCCCGTGTCCTCCAATTGAATGACTATTTTTGCCTGATAGACAGGCGGCGCGATCGTGGCATAGAGCACGCCAAGCGTGAATATGCACAGAAAAGTGATGATGATCTGCCATCGATGCGAGTACATGCTATCGATGACACTTACCAGATCAAATGTGGGAGAGGATCCACTCCCCTCTATGCCGCGTTGATCGATGTGCTCGGCCATGGCTTCCCCTGTTAATTTCACTTTTCTGTTCAACGGGTTATCGATACGGCAGCCCCCGCTCTAGCCGGGAGCGGGTTCGTCTCATAGCGATTCATATGAAGTGACGCTCAATAAAGGCGTTTCTGCCTACAAATAGCAAAGCCACGCCGGCGATTCTTCTGATTAATTAGCTGTCGTTCCACTCAAACACACGCTATTGGAACGCAAATTTGTGCGGCGCTCCGTATGCTATACCGCGTTCGTCGATAACGGCAACAAACCTTTTTTCATTCGTTTGTTCATCTGATCAATGAACAAACCACGATTAGGGCAACCCACTACGAAATCTTCAAAAAACTTCTTGGAATGCCGATGGTTTGTTGATTACGATACCGTTTCGGACGGGGTTATGCCGAAGCTATAAATCAACATACTAGTGAACGTGCATTAGTTTTTTCAGTTTTTTCGCACCTCGAAAGTATTTTCGAATACTTAGTAAAGATGGTGTCCTAACGCACATATCACGCACCGCACCATGCCGTATCAGTAAGCTCCCGGAGAAGGAAAAATGATTAACTTGGCAGTGGGCTTCACCAGCGCGTTCCTCGTGACGTGGCTAGTGGTCCGGTACGCGGGGACCTATGCACGCTTTTCTCTAGACCTGGATCTTCATGCCGTACAGAAGATGCATCAAAGTGTGGTTCCCCGTGTAGGTGGTCTCGCAATCTTCTGCGGCACCGCCATCACTTTCGCTACGTCCACGTTTCTTCATACGTCACCCACCTACGAAGCATTCTTGTTGTTGAGTTGCGCCACACCCGCTTTCATCGGCGGACTGGCTGAAGATCTCACCAAGCGCGTGACGCCGCGCATGCGTCTGTTGTGTGCGCTCGGCGCGGCCCTCGCCGGCTGCTTCGTGATGGGCGCGGTGATCGACCGCGTGGATCTGCCGGCCATCGACTTCGCGCTCGCGTTCCTGCCGGTCGGCGTGCTGTTCACGATGATCGCGGTGGCCGGGGTCACCAACGCGATGAACATCGTCGACGGGCTCAACGGCCTCGCTTCGGTCGTCGCCATTCTGATCTTCGCTTCGATCGGCTACGTCGCGGTCAGCGTGAACGACTGGCTCGTCGCGAGCGTGGCCTTCGCGATGATCGGGGCGATAGGCGGCTTCGTCGTGTGGAACTATCCTTCGGGGCTCGTGTTCCTGGGCGATGGCGGTGCGTACTTCATCGGCTTCATGATGGCCGAGCTCGTGGTGCTGCTGATCGCGCGTCATCCGAATATCAGCGCGTTCTTTGCGGTCGTCGCGCTGTACCCGGCCTTCGAGACGCTGTTCTCGATCTATCGCCGCCGCTTCGTGCGCGGCCGCGCCGTCGATGCGCCCGATGCGTTGCATCTGCATACGCTCATCTACAAGCGCATCGCGCGCAAGGGCATTGCATTCAATGACAAGCAGCACGCGACGCGGCGCAACTCGATCAGCTCGGTCTATCTGTGGCTGCTGAGCCTCATCACGATCGTGCCGGCGACGTTCTTCTGGAACTCGCCCTATGTGCTCGCGTTGTCGGCGCTCGCCTTCGTGAGCGCCTATGTGTGGATCTATTCGGCTGTCGTCAGGTTCAGGACGCCGAGCTGGATGCTCCTCCCCGTCTCGGTGTTGCGGCACGCATCACGCACCGAAAGACCGCCGGCCGCCCCCGACCGGCTGCACTGATCTCGCCAGATTCGAAACGCGCCGTCCCGTTCGCACTTTTTTGCGAAGCGGGGTGGCGCGGCGCGCGGAGCCATGCGCTCCGCCGCATCCACGTTCGTCAAGTTAAGCGATTCGGAGAATTCATGAATCCCCGCAAGGTCGTGCTGTTTGCCAATACCGACTGGTATCTCTATAACTTCCGTCTCTCGCTCGCCAAACGCCTCCGCGATGAAGGCTATGAAGTCGTGCTGTTGTCGCCGGAGGGCAAGTACGGCCCTCAAATGATCGAACAGGGCTTTCGCTGGCAGCCCGTGCCGATGGAGCGACGCAGCCTCAACCCGTGGCGCGAGCTGATGCTGATTCAATGGCTCGCGCAATTCTTCGCGCGCGAGCGGCCCGGCATCGTGCATGGCTTCACGATCAAGGGCGCGGTGTATGGTTCGATCGCCGCCAAGCTGGCCTCGGTGCCGGTGCGCATCAACGCCATCGACGGCATGGGCTATGTCTTCACCAGCAACACTGCGAAGGCACGCATGCTGCGCCCGATGGTGCGTCACGTAATGAAGCTGGCGTTTCAGGGCAAGTCGTGCGCGCTGATCCTGCAGAATCCCGACGACGTCTCGCTCTTCAAGGAGGCGAAGATCGTTCATGACCGGACCATCCGCGTCGTGCGCGGCGCGGGCGTCGATTTCAAGCGCTTCGTGCCGCGCGAAGAAGCGGCGCGCGAGCCCGGTCAGCCTTTGCGTGTGCTGCTGGCCGCGCGTCTGATCCGCGAGAAGGGCATCGAGGAATATGCCGAGGCCGCGCGTATCCTGAAGAGCGAAAAGCGCTCGGTGCGCTTCCTGCTCGCCGGCTCGCCGGACGAAGGCAATCCGGCCGCGATCAGTGTCGATAAGGTGCGCCGCTGGGCCGACGAAGGGCTCATCGAATGGCTGGGACACGTGAGCGACATGCCGGCGCTGCTCTCGGAGATCGATGTCGTCGCGCTGCCTAGCTATTACCGCGAAGGGCTGCCCACTACACTCGTCGAAGGCGCTGCCTGCGCGCTGCCGCTCATCACGACCGATGGCCCCGGCTGCCGCGAGGTGGTGAGCCGCAATGGGGAAGACGGGCTGATCGTGCCGCCGCGCGATGGGCGCGCGCTTGCCGACGCCATCCGCCTGCTCGACGACGATCGCGGCCTCGCCCGCAAGCTCGGACTCGCGGCGCACGAAAAAGGCCTGCGCGAATTCGACGAGACCGTCGTGCTCGACAAACTGCTCGCCACGTATCGCGAGCTTGGTTCCCGCCGACGCGGGCCACAGATCATGCAGGCTGAATCGGCATGAGCATGTCATCTGGATTCCTTACGATCGTCACGCCGACGTTCAACCGGGCGCATTGTCTGCCGCGACTCTACGAGAGCCTCGCGCAGCAGACCGACCGCGACTTCGAATGGATCATCGTCGATGACGGCAGCACCGACGCCACGCCCGAATTTTGCGCGGCGATGATGGCGCAGTCGCAGATTCCGGTACGCGTGATCCGCAAGGTAAACGGCGGCAAGCACACGGCCTTGAACGCGGCCATCTCGGCGGTGAGCTCCGAACTCGTTTTTATCGTCGATAGTGACGACTATGTGACACCGAATGCGGTGTCGCGCATTCGCGACATCTGGAGCACGCACAGGGCCGCGGACCGCTCGGGCATCTGCTTTCTGCGCGGCACGACCGAGCATGACACGCTCGGCAGCCGTTTTCCGGTGAACGGCGAGATCGCGTCATACATCGAGATGCGCTTCAACCGCGGCGTGAAGGGCGACAAAGCCGAGGTCTACCGAAGCGACCTGCTCAGGAAGTTTCCCTTCCCCGAGTTCGAAGGGGAGCGCTTCCTCGCGGAAGACGCGGTCTGGGCGCCGCTCGGACTCGAGTACAAGATGGTCCACGTGAACGAAATCATCTACGTGGGCAACTATCTGGAGGCGGGACTCACGCAGGGCGGGAAGTCGTACATGGTGAAGTGCCCGAATGGCGCGATCGAAAGCGTGAGGTGGTTCATGTCGCCCAAGGTCGACATGAAGGTGCGCATGCCGATGGCATGGCGATACATCGCATATGGTCTGTTCGCGAAGCGTTCGCTCGCACGGCATATCGTGACGAGCGAGGCGCCGTTGTTCGTCGCGAGTCAGTTGCCGGCCGGAATCGCGCTCTACTTCTATTGGCGTCGCAAGTTCCGCAGTGAGTTGAGCGCCGCGCAAGCAGTGGGCGGAGGACAACGGCCGGCTGCAAGCGCCTAAGGTCCAGACGCGAAAAAACGCGCGAGCGTGCCGTGCGTGAAGCACGACGCGCCCGCGCGTCCATCCATCAGGCGAAGGGCTTGCACCCTCGCGCCTTCCGTCACTCCATACAGCCTTACTTCGGGTTCGTGACGGTGACCTTCGGGCCCGACGGATCCCAGTCGGCGAAGATGTAAGCCGACGACAGCGAACGACCCCAAACCGGGTTCGTGCTCGTGATCGCGCCCGTGCAGTTCGAGCCGCTCGGCAGCGCCTGAACCGAGAATGCGGCAACCTTGCTGCCCTGGTCCACGTGGTTCGTGATCGCGATGTTCACGGTCTTCTTCACATTGCTCGGGAACGACGACAGCCAGATCTGGATGCCAGGACCCGCGCAGTTCTTCGACGTCGGGCTGTTGATCTTGATGTTCTCGAGCACCGTCTGGTTGTTGTCCGGCTCGAAGTCGATACCCGCGCCAGGCGCCGTGCCGCCGATGTTTTCCCAGATCGGGCTGTTGAGCGTCAGACCGCTCACGCTGCCCACCGACATGCCCTGACGACGGCAGCCGATCGCGTGGTGGTTGTTGATCGTGATGTTCTTGCTGTAGGCGTTGCTACCCGAGCAGCTGTTGTCGAGGTAGATGCCGTCGCCCCAGCAGTTGATCGTCGTCGCGCCGTCGATGGTCAGGTTCGTCGCGCCGTTGATCGAGATGCCCATGCCCCACTCGCCGGTCTTCGACGAATTGAGTTCCTTCGAGCCGTCGATATATGCGTTCTCGATGACCACGCCGTCCACGTCCCACACGCGGATCATCTGATAGACCTCGGCGTTGTACGACAGCAGCTTGATCGACGCGCCATCGGCAAAGCGGATGTGGCTCTTGTTGCGCAGATCCAGACCGGCCATGTCGATACGGCTCTTGCCCGTGATCAGCAGAATCTGACCGACCGAACCGTCGATTGCGGCTTGCAGCGCCTTGCGGTCGTTCGTCGTTCCGTCGCCCTTCACGCCGAACGATGTATCGAGGACCACGCCTGCGGTGCTCGTGCTGGTGTTCGAGCTAGTGCTCGAATTGTTCGTGCTCGTCGGCGTGCTGGCTGCCGTCGTCGTCGATGCGGGCGTGCTTGCCGCTGCCGGCGTGCTCGCGGCCGTCGAGGAGCCGGCGTTGCTGCCCCAGCGGCGGCGCTGACGGTCCGCCACGGAATCTGCTACGCCGCTGTCGCTGCCGCCGCCGCAGGCTGCGAGCACCGCGGAGCCAGCCGTTGCGACGAGCGCCGAAAGGAATTTACGACGAAACGCGAAAGGGGCTTCGCCATTCACGGAACCTTGGATGCTGTCTTTTTCGAGTTGCATTTTCATTTCAGTTTGATGAAAGGAAACGGCAGGTACGGACGAGCTGAACCCGCAGCCCTCCCATGAGGACTACTATTCAACGACGCCGCCGCTCGGCCTGGTTATAAGGTGACTCGACTTGCTGAGGAGTCAACACATCAATTTGGACTGCTATTCAACCTGTCTCGAAAGGTTCGCGCGAATCTCTGCGGGAAAATCGCAATTCGTTTGCGAGAAGCAGTTCGGAGAAGGCGCCGCGTGCAATGCTGTGCGGCCATGGGTGCAACTAAAGGGCTCGTTACGTTATTTCGAACGGTCCGACCGTTCACGTCTCGAACGGTTACTATCTTATCGTAATATATAGGTACATTTTACTTGATCGAGGTAAGCGTCTGTAACGGATGTAATACCCGGTATTTCTTGCGCAATTTCCCTACTTTCTCCTTTCATTTCGAGCAGTAGTTACCCAAATTGGCCAATCAGTACGTGGTATCGAGACGTCAGCCGAGATAAAGACCCGAAGGTTATCAGGGTTTCCACTATTTAATAGTCCGACAAATACGGGTTACTTCCGATAAATATATCGTCCTGCGGATTAAGTATTAACATTAAATTAGTTTCAGGATGCCATTGCCGGAAAGAGCAATGCCTCAAATTCTTCCGCCGGCACCGGTCGCGAGTACAAAAATCCCTGTGCGAAATCGCAGCCCACGGCGAGCAGAAAGTCACGCTGCTCCGTGGTCTCCACGCCTTCCGCAATCACCTTCAGTCCAAGCTTGTGCGCGAGTACGACCATGGCTTCGCACAGCGCCTGGTTGTTCACGTCGGAACCCAGGTTATGTACAAAGGAACGATCGATCTTCAGATAATCGATATCGAAGCGTTTGAGATAACCAAGCGACGAATAGCCGGTGCCGAAATCATCGATCGATACGCGTATGCCTGCATCGCGGAACATGAGAAGCTTCTCGTCGATGGTCGATTCCGCGTGCAGCAGCAAGCCCTCGGTGATCTCGACCGCGATGCAATCCGCCGGCATGCCGACGCTCGCGAGATATTCAGACCACTGCGCGCCGATGAGGCTGTCCTGACGCACCTGCACCGGCGAGATGTTGACGCTGATCTGAAACGACGCATGCAACCGCTCGCGCCATTCGCGCACCTGCCGCACGGCTTGCCTGAAGACCCAGTCGCCTATCGGCACGATGAGGCCGGTGTCTTCCGCGAGGGGAATGAAATCGAGCGGACTGATCGTGCCGCGCTCGGGATGCAGCCAGCGAATCAGCGCTTCGGCCTTATGGATTTCGCTGCTCGAAAGATCGACGATCGGCTGGTAATACACCTGAAACTGTTCGCCCGGCAGCGCGGCGCGCAGATCGCTTGTGAGACGCAGACGCTTCTCCGCCGCGATCTGCAGATCGGGCGTGAAGTAGCCGAAGCGATTGCGTCCCGCGTTCTTCGCGGCATACATGGCCTGGTCCGCGTTCTTGAAGAGCACGTCGAGTTCGCGGGCATCGCCGGGATAGAGCGTGACACCCACACTCGCGGAGATGAACACCTCGTCCGGCCCCAGGCTGAACGGTTCGGCGAGCGTCGCGATGATGCGCGTCGCGACCTGCTCGATGCATTCGGCGCCCTTCACGTCGGGCAGGATAACTGTGAATTCGTCGCCGCCCAGACGGGCCACCGTGTCCGACTCGCGCACGCACGCCGTGATGCGCCGCGCGGCTTCGATCAGCAGAACGTCGCCGGTATCGTGGCCGAGCGAATCGTTGACTTCCTTGAAGCGGTCGAGATCGATCAGCATCAGCGCGAGACGCTGCCCCGAATAACGCGCGATGGTCGCTTCCTGTTCGAGACGGCTATGGAACATCTGGCGGTTCGGCAGATGCGTGAGCGCATCAAAATTGGCCTGCTTCCAGATGGTCGCTTCGAATGCCACGCGATCCGAAATATCGCGGCCCACGACGAGCACCGAGGTCACCTTGCCCGTCCATTCGATCTCCGGCGTGAGACGGATATGCGTGCACTGCTCGCGCCCGTCCGGCGTGATCGCCTTCAATTCGAATTGCGCGCTCTGCCCGCTCGCGAACACTTCGATCAGGCGCTTTTCGTAGATCAGCGCGTTCGGTCCGCCGGGCATTTCCGACGGCCGCTTGCCGATCAGTTCGCCCAGACCACGCCCGGTCCACTCGCAGAAGGCGCGGTTCGCGTATATGCGATGCAGGCTGCGGTCATAGCGCGTGATCGTGTCCGGCGAGTTCTCGATCAACGTGCGCGATTCCTGCTCCTTCGTGACGAGCTCCGCCGTGCGTTCGATGACGGCCTGCTCCAGCGTCGCGTTGATCTCGTTGATCTTCTGGATCTTCTGCCTGATCGCCTCGCTCATGTTCTCGAAACGCTGCGCGAGTCTGCCGAGTTCGTCTTTCTCGTTCGCATCGACGGAGGCTTCGGCGGGCGCGCCCGCATCGTCGACGGCATCCTTCATCTTGCGCACGAGTTCCTTGAGCGGCGCGGAGATGCTGTACGAGATGAAGTACGCGAAGAAGATCGACAACAGAAAACCCGATATGCCTACCAGCATGATCTGGTTGCGTACTGACTGCGCCTGTTCCGTAAGCTTCTCTTCCGGAATCGTGCTGACCACGAACCATGAGGTTCCCGGTATGTTGGTGTAGGCCGCGAGATAGCGCGCGCCGCGCCTGCCTTCATAGGCGGTGAAACCGTTCGGCTCGGCACTCGCGCCGTTGAGCGCGATCGTTTCGACGAGCTCCCGCGGCGCGGACGCGCCGGTGTTCGCGCTCGCTCCGTCGGCGCGCACGACCAGCTCTTTGTTGCGCGCGTCGAGGACGAAGATTTCCGTTTTGCTGCCGAGCGCCACGTCCGCGAAGATCGTGGAGAAATGCTCGGGCCGGATCACGAGCACGAGATTACCGATCGGCCGATTGCTGTTCTTGCCGAAGATCGTGCGCACCATGCCGAGGTTCTGCTGTCCGACGCCATTGTCGTAGCTGCCCCAGTAAGGGCGTCCGTTGCGCACGGGTGCGCTGGCGACCAGCCGCTTCACCCCGCGCGACAGTTGCGCGAAGGTCTGGGTGTCCATGATCTGGCCGTTCTGATCGAGAAGATATTTTTCGTTGATGAAGTCGATCGAACCGTAATGCTCCAGCAGCAAGCGCGTCATGTCCTGACGCGCTTCGTTCTGCTCCTTCGCCCCGCCGCTCGCAACTTTGGTCAACGCACCCTGCACGCGATCGGAGAGCACGAGCAGGCCGCTTTCCGTCTCGATCTCCTCCATACGCAGCGAAATGTTCTTCGACACCTGCTTGACCACTTCCTTCGAGAACATTTCGGCGTTGCGCTTGATCGCGGCGCTCGACTCCACGTACGAGATATAGCCGGACACGACGATCGGCAGAAGCGAAAGCAGAATGAATGCGGTGATGAGGCGATAGCGAATCTCCACTCGCCGCAGCAGATCCAGCGAGAGGACTTCGAACGCGCGTGCCAGCCAGGCGATGAATGAGCTCATTTGTAGTGCATCTTCGCTTCGTTCTTGACCGACTCGTCGAGCAGCTTCGCGGCCTGCTTCGGCGTGGTCTTCTTCAGCAATACATCCTGCATCAGCCGATGCAGCCGCTCGATCGAATTGGACGGCAGCACCGAGTAATACGGGCTCGACGTCACCGGATAACTGTTCACCATCTTCATGTAGCCGACGATCTTCGGATCGCTCGCCATGGTCGTCGGCGTCTGCACGAACGGCGCGATGTTCTGGCGCTTCTGCTGAAGCACGGCAAATCCACCGCCGGCGATGTAGTCGAGAAAGCGCAGCGACGCCGCCCTGTTGGCGGTCTCGCACACGGCGAAGCCCGTCTCGCTGCCGATAATCGGCACGGGCCGCTCGCCGGGTGCGTTCCACGGCGGGATCATCACACCGGTTTCGAACCCATTGCCGTGCAGCAGCAGGCCGGCGGCCCAACTGCCGTGGAACGCCATCGCGACCTTGCCCTCCTTGAAGAGCCGGATGCCGTCGTCGTAACCGGTCGCCATGTACGCGTCCTGCACGTAGCCGCGCTGCGCGACGAGCGCGATCTTCGCGAAGATATCCGCGACTTCCGGCGTGTTCAGGTCGAGCGTGCCGTCGGCCATCTTTCTTTTCCAGTCGGGCTCGCGCGCCACGACGTTGTCGGCGAAGCCCGAGCCGAAGGGCCCGTTGCCCAGCATGTTCGGGAAGCCGCCGTTCCACATGATCGGCGTGAAGCCCGCGCGCTTCAATTGCTCGCAGACCGCGAGGAATTCGCGGAAGTTGGTCGGCGGCGAATGGATGCCGGCCTTCGCGAACATCGTCTCGTTGTAGTAGACGAGCGTCGTGGCGACGCCGCCCGAAATGCCGAAGGCCCTGCCCTGGCGGCTCGTCCAGTCGTTCTTGAGCGGCCCGAGCATGTTGCGCCAGGCGGCAGTGTCGCGCACATCGGCGAGCACGCCCTGATCGGCGAGCTCCGCGGAATACGCATTCGGGTTCACGCTGACGATGTCCGGCAGATTGCCCGACGCAATGCGCGGCTTGATGTTCTCCTCGACCGAATTGCCGATCATGAACTGCACATTGACGTGGACGTCTGGATTGAGCTCGCTGAAACCGGCGGCGATGCGTAGCATTTCCTCGGGCCAGTCCGGCGCCCAGATCAAGGCGGTGATCGTCGTGCGCGCCGGCGCGGCCTCGTCCGATTGAACGCGCTCTTCCTGCCGGCAGCTCCACATGCACAGCAGGACGAGGCCAAGAAGGCCCGTGAGCAGAGAGGCAAACCGGGTTCGTCGCACTTGAGGTTTACTTTCGGTGTCGGGAATGGGCGTGACGCGGCAGTCACTTCTTCGGCGCGTGACGAATGCGCCGTTCGGTCTCGCTTCACCACTGCGGGTGAGCAGCAAGGACGAAAGGGCCGAAAGAGCGCTTCAACTGCATATCGGCAGCGGGCGTGCGGACTTTAGTCGCGCGAGTGAAACGCGGCGAACGCCGCCGGAAAGCGCGCGTTCGCCATCGAGAAGAAAATGAAGCGACCGGACGTGCCGAAGATGCGTGTCAGAGCTGTACGCCGCGCGTCAACGCACCATCGACGACAAAGTTCGCGCCGCTCACGAAACTCGCCGCGGGACTCGCGATGAAGGCCACCGCGTTGGCGATCTCCTGCGGCTTCGCCATGCGGCCGGTGGGATTCAGCGCGAGCGCCTTCGCGAAGAGCGCGGGATCGTTGTGCTCGATCCAGTCCCACACGCCACCTTCGAAATACACGTTGCCCGGCGACACCGTGTTGGCGCGAATGCCCTTCGCCGCAAGCTGGTTTGCGAGTCCTTGCATGTAATGCACGAGCGCCGCCTTGAACACGCCATACGGCCCTGCGGCGAAATCGATCTCGCGACCCGAGACGCTCGAGATCGCGACAATCGACGCCGCCTTGCTCGCTTCGAGATACGGCATTGCCGCGTCGACGAGATTGACCGTACCCAGCAGGTCCGTCTCGAACTCCTTGCGCCACGACTCGATGTCGTTGCCGATCGCGAGCGCGCTGACGTTCGCGACGAGGATATCGATGCCGCCCCAGTCCTGCGCGACGCGCCCGACCCAATCCTTCAATGCGGCGCCATTCGAGACATCAACCGCCGCGCCCAGCGCCCGCGCATTGCTCAGCTTCGCCAGCTCGTTCGCCGTGTTCGACACTGCGGCCGCATCGCGCGCGCAGATCGCGACTTCCGCGCCCTCTTTCGCCAACGTCTGAGCGATGGCAAGACCAATGCCCTTGGTCCCGCCGGTGACCATCGCCTTCAATCCCTTGAGTTGCAAGTCCATGTTCGTCGCCCTCTTGAGGTTTCGATGCGGGTAGTTGCAGATGCAACTATGTGCGTTACTTGAGATAGCGTTTGGCCACCATCGCGCCAACCGTGTATTTCGGGTCCACGAAATTGCCGAGCCGCACCTTGGCCGCCTGACTCAGCATCATGTAGGCGTCCCATTTCTCGAAGCCGTACTCGGCGACCATCCACAGCACGAGTTCGCGAAACGCAATGCGCGTTGCGTCTTCGAGCGGGCGCGCGCTGCCGATGCTCATCAGCGCATCCTCGTTCTCGAGGCGCGGCCAGGCGAAATTCCACTGCTTGATCAGATCGACGCGCACGGTTGTCCTGCTCGCGTATTCGACAGCCGTGCCGCACACTTCACCATCGCCCTGACACGCGTGCGCATCGCCGATGAAGAGCCGCCCGCCCGGCGAGCGCACCGGTAAATAAGTGATGCTCCCCGGTCCCATGTCGGGCACGTCCATGTTGCCGCCGTGCTGGTCGGGCGTGAGCGAATTGATCGAGTCGAGCTCGGGAGAGAGGCTCAGGGTGCCGATGTGCGGGCGATACGGCAGCGTATTGCGCCGGCTCCAGTAGACGTTTTCTTCATCGATCTTGATCTTGCGCACGACCTCCGGCAAAGGTTCGTTGAGCAGCGCGGTGAAGTCCGTGCCGGTCAGCGCGCCGAAGTTCGGGATCATGCAACAGTAGCCGTGGGGGTCCGCGCCGCGCGGCGACATCTTTTCGATGTGCACGGCGACCACGTCGCCCTTCTCCGCGCCCTCGATCATGATCGGACCGTTCTGCGGATTGACGAACGGCATCTGCAGCACTTGCGAGGGCTTGTCGGTTTCTTCCCTGATCTTGCCACCGAACGCATCGCGCGTATCGACGACGATGCGGTCGCCTGGCTTCACATGCAGCACGGGCTGCGAATACGGACCAATCGTGTAGTGGAACGTCTTCTGCAATTCTTCAGTGAGATGGTGCTGCACCGGTTCGCGATGCGCGCCGACTCCGCGCTGCATCATGATCGAATCGTCGAGCCAGGTCATCGTCGTCCTCCGTCATGGAGCCGGATATGAGCGAATCGGCGATTCGTCTTTCCGGGCCGTGCTATGAGGATAGGAAAATTGACGGCGACTTTTTGCCTTGTTTTTCAGGGCTCCGCGGGATTTCAAAAGCAAAAACCCCTGACGGGCGAAGCGTTCGTCAAGGGTTCTTGTGCCGCGATATTCACGCGTCGCTACAGCGCGTGATTCGATAAGTCCTTCAAGGCGTGCCGCGCCAGCGCTTGCCTATGCCAACGCGCGCGCCATTTTCACGCCATGTGGACTTCGTCGTGTCGTGGCTCACTCCGAGCGCGCGATTCAGGATCGATCGCGTGCCGGGCGTGGTGTGGACATTGGCGAGCTGCGATGCATCGACCCAGCACAGATCGTCGAGTCCGCTGCCGAAGGCCGCTCGCGGATGCAGGTCGTCCGGTATCGCGATGCGAAAAACATGATGCAGGTGATGCGCCGACACCTGCTGAAACAGAAACGCGGCGGCATTCGCTTCGACGCCAGTCCCCTCGTATAGCGCTCGGATCGCGACGACCATGGTCAATTCGTCCGGCTCGACCGTCTCGCCAGGCAGCAGCCACGGACCGCCGCGCTCTCTCACCAGAAGCACTGCCTGCTGACGTATCACCAGCACTGTTGCTCTTATCCTCATCCCCGTCTCTCCGTGTTGCACCCAGATTGTTTTTCAACTGATGGTGCTTGACGACGCCCACGCGTTCGTTTTGTTGCTCTCGCCCTTGGTTTTGATCTCGTGCGGATCGGGCGTGTGTGTGGTTGATCTTCACCGTCCTCATCTTGCTGCGCAATGCGTGCATGTCCCATGTGAGCATGCAATTACGAGGACCGCGTTAATCATTATCCTTTCATTATCCTTCCAATTAATCTCGACATTCGATGTTGTCCGAACGAATGCGGCCGCACGAGTTCCCCGGAAACAGGCAACTCGCATTGAATGTCGTGAATGGAAAGGGACTGCGAGCCTTGATGCGCCCGCGCCTCAATGATGCCTGCTGCGAGGGCACAGAAGATAAACGCGATGCGGCGGCATGTTCGCATCCGAACACGCCGCCGGTAATGATTACTGCAACAGATGCAAGACGTGTCGCGTTCGCCCGCTCGTGGTCAAGCGCCGAAGGCCGGGTCGCTCATGCTGTCGCGTCCGGTTTCGACATGACCCGCCACTCGGCGCAGAAATGCGGGAATCGGGATCGACCTTCACTTCGGCGTCGTACGAGCCGTGCGCATGGCGCAAGTCGAGATAGACCTGTGCCGCATCGCTACCGCGCCATGCCGCGCGATGCTCTTCGATGCATCGTGTGCATTCGTCATGGTGAATGTGCACGAAGCCGTGCCGCGATTCTCGAGCCGCAGTTGCAGGTTGCCGTTGGCGACGTCGTAGCCTTCCGCGACTTCGGGCGCTGCCTGCTCCCGCGACCACCCGCCATGCGGCACGCCCGCTTTGCCCGCGATCCTGCGCAGAAAGCCGTTCGGCCCGTGCACGACGAAATCGAAGCTGCCATCCGCGTTCACGGGGATGCGATCGGCGAGACGCTTGCGCGCCTCGCCGGTGTATGTGCGGGGCGCATCGGCGCTCGCGTGGCGATAGAGCAAAAACACCGCGCTCGCACTGCCGGTATTCACGAAGTCGAACGAGACTGTGTCCTTCGGCCCGTCCGCCCGCGTTCGTACGAACAACTCGTAGGGCATGCGAACGGCTCGCTTGCCGCGGCGGCGGCCGATGCCGGCGCACTCAGGTCGGCCGACTCCGGCTTGCCACATGCGCAAACGATTGCGCAAACGCAGATGATGAAGCGCGCCATGAAGCGTTGGCGGTCCGGAACAGTCGACATGAAGAATCTCCGGCAGAGTCTCGTACGGGATCGACGCAGCGCTGCGCAGCTTAGCCAGTGCCTTTGTAAGCAATGTGTCCGACGCGCGATACCATACGTCGGAGAATGAACTCGCCATCAAGGGGAAGAAGAGAGCGTGATACAGCCTGACGATGCACGTACGAGAAGCGCGGCGTCCGACGCGCACGCGATCTTCGCGGCAAGCGCCCATGAAACCGATCGCAAGCAGGCGCTCTTGCTCGCGATGGCGTTATCGCTCGGCAGCGCCATCGCGCTGGGGCTTGCGCGCTTCTCCTACGCGCTGCTACTTCCGCCGATGCGCGTCGACCTCGCCTGGAACTTCGCACAAGCCGGCGCGATGAACACGGCGAACGCGCTCGGCTATCTGCTCGGCGCGCTCGCGTTCGCGCGCTTGTCGAAGCGCTTTCCGACGCGGGCGCTGTTCGTCGTGGGCTGTGTACTGACAGCGCTTCTGATGGCGGCGAGCGGCGTCACCACCGACACCGACACGCTGCTTGCATTGCGCGTCGCCACAGGAATCGGCAGCGCGTTCATCTTCGTGAGCGGGGGCGTGCTGGCGGCGCGGCTCGCGTCGCTGTCACCGCGCGACGCGGGCTTCGTAATCGGGCTCTATTATGGCGGCACCGGCTGGGGCATAGTGATCTCGTCGATACTCGTGCCCTATGCGGTGCTCCCGGTCGCGCACGGCTGGCGCTTCGCGTGGTTCGCGCTCGCGCTCGGCTGCGCCGCGTTCTCCGTGGTCGCCGTGTGGGCCGCGCGGCGGATTGAATCGGCTGAGCCAGGCGCGGCGGCAGGTCACGGCGCCGCGTCCACTTCCCGCGCGCCGATGCGGCGGCGACGCTTCGCGCTCGCGCTCGTGGGATACGGATGCTTCGGCATCGGCTATATAGGCTACATGACGTTCATCATCGCGCTGCTGCGTAATGCGGGCATGAGCGCAACGGTCGTCATCGGCTTCTATGTTCTGCTGGGAGTGGCGACGGTGGTTTCGGCGCGGATGTGGTCGAGGCTGCTCGATCGCATGCGCGGCGGGCAGGCGCTGGCGATTCTCAACGCCCTGCTCGCGGCCGCGACGGTGATTCCGGCGCTGATCGCGCATCCGGTGGCTGCGTTCGTGTCGGGCGCATTGTTTGGCGCGACGTTCCTGTCGGCGGTGGCATCGACGACGGCGTTCGTGCGCCACAATCTGCCGTCGAGCCAGTGGCCCGGCGGCATCAATGCATTCACGATCGTGTTCGCGTTCGGGCAGATCGTCGGACCGGTGGTGATCGGCCGCGTATCCGACAGCGCGGGACTGACGCGCGGGCTCGTCTATTCGGCGCTGGTGCTGGCGGCAGGCGCAGTTCTCGCAGCCTGCCAGAAGCCGTTGAATGCTACCGATCCGAACCGGCTTTAGTCAGGGAAAGAATCTCAGGTATTCAGGATTCCGAACGAATTCCTCTCTAGCCGGAAGATCATATCCGGCTGCCCGCGCGCGCCTTCTTCATCTTCGAGAAAACGTGCGAGCAGAACGCGTCGGCAACGACGCGATTGACGGTGAGAATGTTGTCCGCGCTCAGCGTGCCGCGCGCGATGCCCTGCTTCTCGATCAGCCGTTGCGGGATCAGCTGGCTCAGGAACGACTGGCACAGATCCTTGCGAGCCTGCACATCGCCGGACTCGAAGTACTCGCGACCTGCGCGGATCTCTTCGCTCATCTTGGCTTTGGCCGTGTCGCTCTGAACCTGAATGCTGGCTTCGAGATGCGCCTGCGCAGTGTCGCGCGTGCGGCGTTCCTTCTTGTCATCCTCGAGTTGCTTCGCCTTGATCGAGGCCATCCTCCGGTCGGCTTCGCCGATACGGTAATTGCCCTCGAGCGCCTTGAACAGGTAGCCGCGCGGACTGACGGTTACCTTGCCTTCGTTGAGCTTGTGCCGCGTGTACTCGATAGCCTGCTCGAGCCGCTCGTCCGTCCAGACATCGCGGCGTTTGGCCAGGCGCTCGAAGTCGGGGGTATCGAAGGCGAATTCGTTGTGCAGCAGGAGGTACATCGAATCCTGAATGCCGGCGCGCGCCGCATCCGCGCCCTGCTTCTTCGTAAAGCGAAAGCGGATCTTGAGCTTCTCGGGCGCCACACGCTCGGCATTCGGCTCCCAGCTGACATCGAAGTCCGAGACTTCATTGAGCTGGTCGATGGCGGGCTCGAGAAAGCGTTTCTTGAACTCCTTCACTTCCTTGCGCGATTCGCCGACCTTTCCCGGCCACTCCAGCACCTCCTCGAAGGCGAACCACTCGGTGACGCCATGACCTTCACACGGAATGAGGCGATCGTAGATCGCGCGGGCGAGCGAAAGCGAAAACGCGGTCGAAGCGCGCAGGCTCAGCCAATGGGCCTTATACGGGCTGATGAGATACTTGATGACGCGTCCGGCGAGCAGGATGCAGACGATATTGCGCTCGATGTAGCAGTCGCCGAGCAGGCTAATGGTGCCCCACGAGTCTTTCTCGGTCAGTTCCTCGATGGACGGCGCCGTCATGATTTCGACACGCGCACGGGCTGCGGCCCTCATCTGAGCGATGAGATGGCTATGGTTACGGCTGTCGTAACGCATCAGCCACTTGAAATAGTTGATGTCGGTCGTGAAGGTGTAGACCTTATCGTCGATCAACTCTTCCGGCGACTTCGTGGCGACGATGAAGTAGGCCGCGTCGAGCACGCGCCGCGCGGCAATGCCGAGCCCGCCGACCCGAGTGAAGATGTTATTGCGCAGGAAGCCAATGTCCCTTGTCGATTCGCAGATGGACGAGCCTTGGGCGGACATGTCTTCATAAATGTCCAGCGCCAATTGCTGCGGGGTGACAGTGAGGTCTTGATTTTCCATGCTTCCGTTTCGGCTGCGATCCCCGGCACTCTAACAGGCGAGTGAAGGGTGTCAACACAAAAACCACCCCTCCATTTTCCGACGGAGCGCGCACAAAAACCGCCCCGAAGTCTCGGCGACGGTCACAATTTTCGCCCCGGTGCTCACAATTTCCGCCGGCAACCGCCCAAATTGCGCTTTCGTCATCACAAAAACCGACCTGTCCTTCCCAAAAAGCGTCCCTATCCACAGGCAGTTTCGTTGATTTAAAAGGAAAATTTCTCTTCTGTTTGTAGGTTGGTGAGTTTCAGGTTTACAAAAAGACTAAACAAACCCTGCCATGCGATTTCTTCGATCTGTTGAGGTGATGAGGGCAAGTCATTGAAAACCATGAGGAAAATTCCATTGCATCCACGTGCACAAAAAGCGTCCCTGGGGTGGTTTTTGTGCGGAGAACACGCTTCGCTCAATTGCGCGTAGGGATTAGCCTTCTTATTGCAAGTAGGTCGATTCTCGGAAGTGCAGCGTGACATTAAATCACGCGTTGAATCAGCGAGTTAGCGACGTGGTAATTGTCCGAATGGTTAAATCGCCGCGCAATACAACCTTGTTTACGCATATTCGTGTATTCTGCGCTTCGACGTCAATACATGGAGAAAGCGCAGAATGGCAAACGTAGGCACCCTACCGATGGAAGATCGCAAGGTTTCCCTTCGCGAAGTTGCGGAGTTCGCTGATAACCTCGAGCCGTTTTCCGACAATCTTCGGGAGCAAATTCTGGCTCCTCGGCCACGCAAGGTGGCTCCGTTCTACACGATCAGCGAACTGGCTGAGATGTGTAACCTCACGCGACAGCAGATTCAATATCTGGTGACCAAAGGTGAAGGCGGTTTGCCAACCGGCACGCTCAACGGCAGCGGCCGTAGTCGAACGTTTACTTTGCCCGAGGTGCGCCTCTGGGTGAAGATGGCGTCCGACATTTATCAGACTCGCCTTGAAGATGGTGAAGCCGAATTCCGCGGCAAGGTTCTGACGACGGCCCAGTTAAAGGGCGGTTCGGCCAAGACGACCACGACGGTATGTCTGGCACAGGCGTTGACGCTTCTCGGCCGGAAGGTGCTTTTAATCGATCTTGACCCGCAAGCGTCGGCGTCGGAATTGTGCGGTCTGTACGCGGAAAAGGAAATCTCCGGCGACGATACAGTGCTGCCCTATATCTATGACCAAAACGTGGAAGGCGGACTTGGCGCCAGCGTTCAGTCGACGTATTGGGATGGCCTCGACATCATCCCCGGACACACGTTCCTCTATGGCGCGGAGTTTCTGTTGCCGGCGCGGCAGAAGACGATTCAAGGTTATCGTTTCTGGTCAGTGCTGCGCGAAGGTCTTGAGCCTCTGCGGTCTCAATACGATTACATATTGATCGATACGTCGCCGTCGCTGTCGTACATGAACCTGAACGCGCTGCTCGCGGCCGACGCGTTGGTCATGCCTATGATTCCCGAGAATCTCGATTTCATCAGCTCGCTTGCATTCTGGCGTCTGTTCTCCGATGTAGCAGAAGATTTTCTTCCGTACGAGGAAGACAAGGTCTATGACTTCATCTCGATCCTGCTGTCGAAGGTGGACTATGGAAAGACATCGTCCGCGCCGGTCGTTCGACAATGGGCTCAGAGTGCTTATGGTCGTTGGCTCGACCCGTTCGAGATTCCGTCCAGCTCGGTAATGAGCGGTGGCGCGCTTTCTTTCTCGACAGCACTCGACGTGGTCAGCACACACTCCACAGCCAAGTCGCTTCAGCGGGTGCGTCAGCCCATGATGCAATATGCCAAATGGCTGGATGATATGTTCGTCAAATCCTGGAGGGAGCCGGCATGAGTAACAACATCCGAGAACAACTCATGGCCAAAACGGCCAACTTGCCGAAGCCTGCCGATTTCAAGGGAGAAAAGAAGGACAAAGGGAACCGCGGTCCACAGACCATGCCGGGTATCACGAGCGCGCTGGCCGTCGCTCAACTTCGGATTCAGGAACTGGAGGCGCGGGGCGTGGAGACGGAAATTCCCGTCGATTCCATTGTGCCGAATCCGTGGCAACCGCGCCGCCAATTCAGTGAGAGCAAGCTTGCTGAGTTGGCGCGCTCGATCGGCGAGGTTGGGCTCTTGCAGGCGGTGACCGTTCGTCGAATCGGAGAGTCGTTCCAGCTTGTCGCCGGTGAGCGTCGTTGGCGCGCCCATAAGCTTATCAATAAGGAGACAGTGCGCGCGGTTGTGATCGATTGTTCCGATCAGGATATGGCTGCATTGGCGTTGATGGAGAACGTCACGCGCGATGATCTCTCGGACTATGAGATCGCAATCGCGATTCGACGGGCGGAATCGGAATTCCCTAATCGAACTCGTCTCGCTGAGGCGATGGGTATCTCGCGGAGCGACCTTTACCGGTTCCTGGCATTCGACGCGCTGCCGGACTTTGTCAAGCGCGATCTCGATTTGAATCCGTCGATTCTTGGCGCCTCGTCGGCACAGGATATCGCGAATGCGCTCAAGAAAACCGGAGAGCAGGGACTCAAGGTGCTTCAGGAACTTTGGCCCCAGGTGGTTGCGGGTGATCTGGTACAGACGAAGGTCGCAGCAAGTTTGAGCGCTCAGGCGACTCGCGGAGAGTCTGCGACAGACGCTGGCGGAAGAAGTATTCTCAAGATTTTCGCGGGTAAGGTACAGGCGGGCAGCATCACGAAGGACGTCAAGGGTTTGACCTTCAAATTCAAGGCGGGCGTTATGACGGAGGACCAGGAGAGTCAACTGAGAGAGCACATTGGAAAGATGTTCTCGATACGGTCAGAATGATCGACGATTGAAACCCGCTGCGGCGGGTTTTTTTGCGCCCTGAACTTCGGATTGGCTTTTCATTTTTTTGAATTGGGCGGTCACTGTCCGAATTCGGACACTCGCGCCGCGCTGCGGGCTTCGCGCGCGGTCTGATCAAACCGATATGCGACGGACGGATAGCCTTATCGGCCGTCTTGCGAGCCCGCTGTGATCTGTACGGACAGGGTGTCCGAATTCGGACACCTTCGGCCATATGTAAAGCGTGTGGCTTACAAGCATCCGGTGTTTTCGAGAAATAGTTGGCGATCGCCGTTGAGGTCGACGGCAAGGGCGATGGATGACAGCGCGAGCAACCAAATCCGCGAATTCAAACACCTCAGCCGAATGTCGAACACAGCGCAGAAGCGTGAGCGTGCCCATTGACGTGGCCGAAATATGCGGACGCCAAAGCTTTTACTCGACCGAAATGGCCATCGGGTTTTAATTGTGGTCGACGGAACTGCATTGACACGAATCTGCCCGCGTTCGGAATTGATGTCGGACCGATCTTCTTGTGAGACGCCATCGGCTACCGATCTCAATCTGCCGCAACGATCGTCACGCTCAACACGCACAAGCTTCGCAGACTTGCTGGACCCTTCGCGGAATCCTAGTGCCCGCTTCGGGAAGCGAAGCGGTCGCATTATAGGTATTGCCGCTTCTACCGCTCGCCGCGAAAGCACTCCGGGTTTGCAGGCCGACCTACCGCTAATCGTGGGGAACGATTCCTCTGCGCGCTTGTTGTGCACTCACACGTATCCTGTGCTGCCATCAAGAAGCTTGCCGAGACCGTCCGAATTCGGACACCTTCGATCCGCTGTCGAATTCCACTTTTCCGCCAGGCCGAAGGACGAATCAATCGTCTTGGCCCCGCGGTGACTCGCCCTGATTAACGCCAATAACAAACCGTTCGCGTAAGTGTCCGAATTCGGACACTTACGCGAACGCACGGTCTAGCACGACTATAGAGGAAAGCCGGGTATGACCGCTGACACCAGCGATTCGCCCCCAACCCTAAAGGTTCGCATCACGGGACAAGAGCACGCCGTAGATGCGATGGGGGAAATTGCAATCAAAACTCACCGCGAAGCGGAGGCACGGAAAGGACGCACGGAACGCTCGAGGAACAGATTCTCGTTACCGCCAACGCCAAATATCCCAATTCGGCCAACCCATCTGTGGATCGCGATGGGCCTACTTTCGCGACTTGATTCTGCGCTAGTGCGAGCTGGCCAAATTAAAGATGGCTCCGCCGTAGGCTCGGACAGGAGGACAGCTGAATCGCGTTGGCAAACGAGCGGAAAACACGCGGGGCATATAGCGACTGTCTTCCGACACCACACGACTGCAGCGAGAAGGCCGGACACAAACCGGAGCGGATCTTATGTTCGGGCGCCATCCATAAAGACGCGGAGACGCTGATCTCGAATCAAACCACCGGAGGTCTGCCTGCGCGGAGGATGGTGAGAAGCCTTCCGCCGCGTTGGACCAATTCTCTCCCTGTGAAACACTTTAGAAAATTAGACGAGCAGATAAAACGCTTAATAATCAGTTATTTATAGTAAAAACATAAACATGTTTCACGGATGATTCGTCCACGAACAGGGTGGCCCGAGTCCGAGTCGCAGAAAGCGGCATTGGGTTCACGCCCCGGGGACCGATTCGTACCGAACAATACAGTTTCCGTATCAATCTCCTTCGACAGCCGATCCCCTCGATATCCCCAAAAAAACCGCAAAAAGGTATTTATTCGAAGTGATACGTTATATCATCGCGTCGTTATTCTGGAACCCGACCCGATCCGCCACGCGTCTTCGCACACAGCGAAACGATATAACATCTCAAATAAAGTGATCCAGCCAAATCCATCAACCGCTCGCCGAACGTACCGACTGCTTCCCTGGACGCTCGCCCTATTCACCACCATCGCACGCAGCCAGCCCACGCCTCCACCCACGCCCGAAATCGAAGACGCCCCCTTCAAGCCGGTGTTCGTCACCGCGAACCCGCTCAGATCTTCCAACCTGCAATCGCCATCGAGCGAACTCGACGGTAACGCCCTTGCGCTACGTCGCGCCGACTCGCTCGGTGAAACGCTCAACGGCCTGCCCGGCGTATCGACCACCACCTACGGTCCGATGGTCGGCCGCCCGATCATCCGCGGCATGGATGGCGACCGCATCCGCCTGCTTCAAAACGGCGTCGCGGCTTTCGACGCGTCGTCGTTGTCATACGACCATGCCGTGCCGCAAGACACGTTGTCGGTGGAGCGCATCGAGATCGTGCGCGGGCCTGCCGCGTTGCTCTACGGTGGAAATGCCATCGGCGGCGTGGTGAACACAATCGACAACCGCATTCCTCGCGATCCCCTCGATGGCGTCTCCGGACAAGTCGACGCCAGTTACGGCGGCGCCAACAACGCGCGCGCTGGCGCCGCGCAAGTCGAAGGCGGCAATGGCCGCTTCGCCTTTCATGTCGACGCCTTCGATCGTGAGACCAGCACGGAGCGCATCCCGGGCTTTGCACGCTCGGCCGGTCAGCGCGCGCTCGACGGCCCCGACGTCCCGCAGCCCTACGGCAGAATCCCGAACAGCGATGGTCGATCGCACGGCGGTGCTGTCGGTTCGTCCTATACATGGGCGGACGGCTACGCCGGCATCAGCTACAACGGCTTTGAATCGAATTACGGCTCGGTCGCCGAGGACGACGTGCGCCTGCGCATGCATCAGGATCACATCGCGGCGGCATCGGAGATACGCAATCTGCAGGGGCCGTTCAGCCAGCTGAAGTTCAACTTCGCCTACACCGACTACGAACACAAGGAAATCGACAACGGCGAGACCGGCACGACCTTCCGCAACCATGGTTACGAGGCGCGCATCGAGGCTCGGCATCGGAAAATCGGTCCGCTCGACGGCGCGATCGGCGTCCAGTTGAGCCAGAATACGTTTTCGGCGCTGGGCGAGGAAGCGCTCGTGCCGACATCGCAGACGACGAACGCAGCGCTCTTCGGTCTGGAAGAATGGTCCGTGACCGATGCGCTGAAGCTCAGTCTCGGGGCGCGCTACGAGCACGTTCGCATCGATCCCGCGTCAGGCGGAAACGAAAAATTCGCGAACTCGCCGCAGCGCGATTTCAACGCCGGCAGCGTTTCGGCGGGCGCGCTGTTCAGACTGAATCCGGCGTGGAGCGTGGTAGGCAACGTCGCGTACACGGAGCGCGCGCCGACCTACTACGAGCTCTACTCGAACGGTCCGCACGACGCGACCGGCCAGTATCTGATCGGCAATCCGGATGCGCAGAAAGAGAAGGCGATCTCGACGGATCTCTCGCTGCGTTTCGCCAGCGGCCCGAACAAGGCGAGTGCGGGCGTCTTCTACAGCCGCTTCCGCAACTATCTGACCGAGTTCAACACCGGCCGCCTCGTGAACGACGACGACGGACCCGTCGCGCCCGGCACCGATGACGCCCTCAACGAAGCGGTCTATCGCGGCGTGCGCGCGGAGTTTTATGGCATCGAGCTGGACGGCGCATGGCGCGTCTTCGATCACGGCGCGCAACGACTCGACGTCGAATTCGTCGCGGACTACACGCACGCGCGCAATCTCGACACGGGCGAAGCGCTGCCGCGCATCTCGCCTTTGCGGGCGACGCTCGCGCTCGACTACGCTTACGGTCCGTATGGCGCGCGCGCGGAGATGATCCACGCGTGGGCGCAGCATCGCGTGCCGGACAACGACTTGCCCACCGGCAGCTACACCACGCTCGGCGTCATCCTGACGTACAAGTTCCGCCTCGGCGCGACGCACTGGCTCGCCTACGTGCGCGGCCAGAACCTGACCAATCAGGAGGTGCGTTACGCGAGCTCGGTCGTACGCGATATCGCGCCGGAAGGCGGCCGCAGCGTGATGGTCGGCTTGCGCACCACCTTCTGAGCGCGCGGCGCTCGCGTCAGAGCGGCGCCGACTTGCGAGCGGGCATCGGCTGATAAGGCTCGCCGGCCTTGAAGCGTTCCAGCCGATCGCTCGCGGCCGACAACGCGCCGAGCGTCGCGCGCCGCAGTTGATGGTCGTAGAGCGAGATGATCGCTTCGAGACGATCGCACTCATCGGCGGGAAGCGTCCACGAGCCGGAGGCGCGGCCCGCGTCGAACACGGTGGCCATCGCCTGATCGGCGCGGATCAGTTCCTCGTGCGAGAAGTCGCCGTGTCCCGCTTCGGACAGGAACTTGGCGAGATACATCGCCTCGGTGACCTGCTGCGCGGGCCCGACATCTGCCGCGCCCGAGCGCAGCGCGGTAAGCGAAAGATGCGCGGCGAGCGCGAGTTCGTTCGCCACGGGACGCGGAATGGGAAGCAGCTGCGCCTTGCTGAGCCGCGCGCGCGTCGCCTGGGGCGAGCGCTGGAAGGGAAGAGTGCGTGACATGCGAGGATCGATGGTTGACCTTTTCAGGTTAACGTTCATCGATCGCAGAATCTGAAGGGTGTTGTCCGCGCTCTTGTTCGAAATGTTCGACCACCGCGATCGCGCGCTCGCATTGATCCGCGTCGAGCGTGTGAATGCTGCACTTTTCCGGCTCGACGCCGATTGTCTGCGCGAGCCATTTCATGCCCTTCGAGCGCGCCTCGAAGACATTGCAGCCGTCGCGCCGGACCTTGGCCTGAACCAGCGGCTCGAGCGCGGCATGCAGCCTGGCTTTCAGATCGCGCAGCCGGGCATCGGCGAGGCGGCCGAGCGGAACATTGCGCGTGCTGCGCGAGAACGTGCCGATCCAGGCCTGACACGGCGCGCAGACCCAGAGCGGACCGTGGTCGTCGCGGTACGGATACGCTTCGTCGCCCGCGCGCGCGAGCGTGGCAGGCGCGCCGCAGTAGTCGCAGTTCGGATGGGGCAGAGGTTTGACAGGTCGGCCGATACGCATTGCCAGAAACTCCCGGGCGGGAAATCCAATATAACAAAACCGGCTCGGGCACTCGCGGACGGCCAGAAAGCATCGTGAAGAAGTCATAGCCTGCTTAAGCAAGATCGTTCGCAATATCGCGGCGACACGCGCCGGCAAAGACGCTCGTCGATCGGGAATTTACTTTTCGCGCGGGCGGTATACGGTGAGAGTGCGTGCCACGAGCCACGCGCTTTCGGAGCCGAAAGGCCCCTGTGCGGACAATCGGCTGTCCGAGCAGATCGACCCCGCATTTCTCGACCTTGCATTAGTCAGAAGCCCGGAAGGCGCTCTCGCGCCGGCAACCAGGTCGCTGCAAACGCGTATGTGCAAGCGGATGGAAAGCTTGCAATCCTCAATTGATGACTCGATCAGAGAGGTAATGGCGATGAGAGCAACTCTTGTATTGGCGGTGACGTCCGCCGTTCTCGCGATGAGCGCCTCCGTTCAGGCGCAGGACATGAAGATGGCCCCGGCACAGGCCGATCCAACCCAGCAAGGCGCGCAGGGCGTCGCGACGCCGAATGCCGACACCACCAGCTACGGTGGCGCGATGCCGACGACCAAGGCGAGCGGCGCCTCGCGCGATGCGTGGACCGGCACGTCTCAGCTTTGCACGCCGGGACTCAGCTGCAACATCTATCAAGGCCAGTGAAGCACGCTGTCGTAGGCTTAGTGACGAAGGCGGCGAGGACGCCTTCGGTCACTTGTCTCCCAGATTCGACGACCTCCATATAAGCGCGCCGTCCATCGCGCAGTCCTCCTTTGGCGGGGCGTCCTCCCCGCGAATGCGTGGTTTTTTCCAACGACCGTTCGCTCCATAGTGAAGCCCATCACAAGACGGCCTTTATACGGCCACGCGTGGCGGTGATCCACACGACAAGCTCTTGTCCGCGACGAACAGGCCAACGACAACATCAAAGCCAGCGCCCGCGGATCTCTTTGGCCTCACATTCGTCGAGGCAACGCTCTCTCTCTGACATGACCACGCGGGCGCCGCTGCGCCTGACGTGTCAGCACACATGGACGGCCGCCTCCACGCGGCCTGGAAGGAGGTACTCGAAATGAAAGCCCATCAAAAGAAGCGCGCGATGCTCCTCGCGCTCACCATCCTCGCGTTCGGCGCGACGTGCGCGCTCAGCGCCGCCGCGACTGCCGTGGACAATGCCGACGCCCGCCCGATCGCCGTCGACGGCGGGCCGCTCACGCTCACGCTGCAAACGCCGGCGGGCGGCACCTCGCGCCTGACTTACGCCGATGAAGACGGCTGGCGACTCGAAGACCGCGACGCGAGCCTCAAGCCGACCGAAGCGCGCATCACGCCCGCGTCGGTTGAGCCGCAAAAGGCGACGTCGGGCGCCGAACGGCCGATGACCGTGTTCATCGACGGTCCCACGGGCTTCACCTATGTGTGGATGCGCGATCAGGGATGGAAGTTCGTCGGTCGTCTTTCCGATCGCAAGCACTGAGTGCGGGCGCGCGTCGTGATCGCGATACGGAGATCGCTGGCGCGCGGTGCGCATCGCCGATTGCGCCCGTTGTCACGGCAGGGATCACGAAGGACTGGCGGCGCCGTCGATCGTCGGCTTTGCGCGCACGCAGCCCCGCGAGCGCTTACTCGTCGCCGTGCTCGACGGCAATCCGCCGATGGGCATGCCCGCCTATCACGGCGCGCCGCTGATCGCTGATCGCCGATCGCATCGACGCGATCTACCGTTATTTCGCCGGCCGCGCCGACGCCAGCATCGCAGCCGGCGTGGCGCCGCATGGCCAGTGAGCGCTTCGTCAACGAGCGCTTGGCATCTTCAGGAACGCGACTAGACTTGAATTGCAGGATTTCCTTCATGGCGCGCAACGGAGGTCGATCATGAGCGCAGGCAATGACGGAACAGGTTGGATAGACAAACCGGACGACGCGACCACCATCACGAGACTGGTCACGAAGATCGGCGAGCAGCAGGCGAAGCTCGCCAGCAGCCGGCACACGAGTCTCGGCGGGCAGGTCGATCGCGCACAGCATCAGAAACAGGTGCTCGGTGCTTTCGGAACACTTCGCATTACAGACGAAATTCCCGATTGCCTGAAATTCGGACCCTTCGCGAAGCGCGATGCGTCGGCCGATCCGATCCTGTATCGCGTCGCGTGCAGGATTTCGAACGGTCAGCCGTGTCCGCAGGCCGATACCGAATCCGATGTACGCGGCATCGCGATCAAGTTCTTCACCGGCGACGGCGTCGAAACCGATCTGCTGATGACCAACGAAGGCGGACGCTCGCATGCGCGCGACGCGAAACAGTTCATGGCCGTATCCGACATCATCGTCGCGAAACTGGCCGACGGTGTCACCGGCGGTCTCAAGCAGACCTTGCACGAACTGCGGACCGGCGAGCTCCATCTCGGCGAAGGCGTGGACAGTGTCGCGATTCTCGTCAAACAGGTGGGCCTGCATCCGGTCGCGAGCGTGACCCTGGAGGATTTCTGGGGCTCGGTCGTGCAGCTCGGCCCGGCGGCGATCAAATACTCGCTGCATCATTTCGATTCGACGCCCTCGGGCACGCAGGCCACGGGCGAGGGCGAAAACTATCTGCGCGCCGACTTGTTCAATCGTCTGGAACAAGGTCCGGTTGGCTGGTGGCTCGGCGTGCAGCTTTTCGTGGATGAAGCCACGACGCCGGTGAACGACGCGTCGGTCGCGTGGAAGTCGCCGGTCATTCAGATCGGCGAGCTGGAAATCGCAGCGCAGCCTTCGCGCGAGGACGAGGCGAACATCGACATGATGGCCTTTAATCCGGCCAACGGATTCATGCCGCTCGGCATCACGCACGCGCGCCGGGAGGTCTATGCGGCGAGCGCCGCGAACCGCAGGGGCCGCGGTCTCTTGTCGAGCGACCAGGCGCGCGCGCTGCTGCTGACGCGCTGAGCATCGAGCCACGCGCGACTGCGCAATTCCGCGCGTCGCGCGCCGCTTTTCTCCGATAATGATGCGCATTCGGCGACGGGCCTGCGGGTCTGCGCGCGCCATCGATATCGGGGCTTTGCATGCATCTCGCCGGCATGATCCTTCCGATCTTTGCGATCATCCTCACCGGATGGGCGGCGCGCGTCTCCGGCTACATGCCGCACGCGCTGGCGCCGTCGCTGATGCGCTTCGCATACTACGTCGCGATGCCCGCGCTCGTTTTTCTGACCATTGCCGAGGAATCGCTCCACTCGCTGCTGGAGTGGCGCTTTCTCGCGGCGTTCGGCGGCGGCTCGCTGCTGTGCTTCGCGGCCGTGCTGTTTTTCGGGCGGACCGTGCGCGGCGCGAGCCTCGCCAGCAGCGCGATGCTCGCCGCCGCCGTCTCGATGACCAACACCGGCTTCGTCGCGCTGCCGATCCTCAAGACGCTGTACGGCCAGCCCGGCGTGCTTTCGGCGGCGGTCGCGACCGTGTTCGTCGGCGCGATCATGTTTCCGGTGCTGGTGGTGTTGCTCGAAATCGGCCGATACGACGGCGAGCGCAAGATCGACACGGCCGCGCTGATCAGGCAGATCGGCACCAACCCGGTGATACTCGCGACGATCTGCGGCTTGCTGTGGTCGCTCGTCGGCATGACGCTGCCGCAACCCGTCGCCTCGTTTTTGCACATTCTCGGCGAGGCGCTGACACCCTGCGCGCTGTTCGCGATCGGACTCGATCTCACGCTCGACGAACTGCGCGGACGGCTGAATCTCTACGCGTTGCTGATGGCGCTCAAGCTCGCGATCATGCCTCTGGTCGTGTACGCGCTCTGTCTCGCAACCGGGCTGAACCGCACCGCGACCATCGCGGCGGTCGTGTGCGCAGCCGTGCCGACGGCGAAAAGCGCCTATGTGCTCGCCGTCGAATACGACATCGAAAAGACCACGGTGGGCGCGGTCATCTCGATGACCACGCTCTTTTCCATCGTCACCTTGCTCGCGTGGCTCTACATTCTGTAGCGCTCGCGCTCACACGTCGCCGAGTTCTTCGTCGACGTTGCGCTCTTCGTCGTCGGGCGGCGAAATACCGAGCGCCTTGTCCCATTGCGGCTCGCTCAGATAACGCTCGCGCAGGAAGTCGACGAACGCCTTCACCTTGGTCGTCGAGCGATGCGAGGTGGGATACACCGCCGACAGCCACAGCGGCGGCGCGGCGTATTCGGGCAGCACGCGCACGAGACGGCGTTCGAGCAGATCGCTCGCGGCGACCATCGTCGGCAGATAGACGACGCCCGCGCCCGCGCGCGCGAATTCGAGCAGCAGATGCACGCTGTTGGTCTTGAGCACAGGACTGAGCGCGATCTCGTAGCACTCGTTGCCCTTCATGAGCGGCCAGTTGTCGCCCCACGGATAGTGGGCGTAACGCGCGAAATCATGGCGCAGCAAATCGAGCGGCGTCTCGATGGCGGGCTCGTCCTTGAGATACGCGGGCGTCGCGCACAGCACGCCGCGCACCGGAAAGAGCTTGCGCTCCACGAGCAGGTTCGAGGCGGGCGGATAGATCTGCAGCGCGAGATCGAAGCCTTCCTGCACGGGATCGATCACCCGATCGTTCACCGTGACGACGAACTCGATGCGCGGATGCGCCTCGCGAAACGCGATCAGCGCCTGCGAGAAGTGCCCGAGCGCGAAGCCGGGCAGGACGTGAACATTGAGCGTGCCGCTGAGCGATTGCGTTTCCGCGCTCTCGCGCCCCGTCAGTTCGTGCACCTTGGAGACGAGCAGGAGGCAATCGCGATAGTAAGACTCGCCGACCTCCGAAAGACGCACCGCGCGCGTTGAGCGATGAAACAGCGCCACGCCAAAATGTTCCTCCAGTTGCTTCACGCGCGAAGTGACCACCGACTTGGCCACGCCGAGCTGTCGCGCCGCGCTCGCGAAACTCTGCGCTTCGGCTGCGCGGACGAACGCCTCCATCGACATGAAGAGGTCCATGCTGTCTCCTGTTTCCTGCGCTACGCGGCGCCGTTGCGATAGCGCAGCGGCGTCACGCCGAGCCGCCCGGAAAAGAGCGCGGTCATGTGTTGCTGCGACGAGAATCCGCACGCGGCGGCGACCTCGACGAGCGGCGCATCGCCCGAGCGCAACATCTGCGCGGCGACACCGATGCGCTTTTCCAGCACGAAGCGATAGAGCGAATGACCGGTGCGCGCCTTCACGCCATCGAAGACGGCGCGCACGGGAAGATTCAGTTCGGCGGCGATATCGGCGCAGGAAAGACTCTGCTCGATGTTATCCGCCACATAGGCTTCGAGCCGCGCGAATCCGGCGTCGGTGAGTGTGGATTTGCGCTCGCGCGCGGGACGCCCGAGATGCCGCGTCGTTTCTATCCACGCGAGCGTGGCGACGCACTGCATTTCCCACGGATCGACGCGGCCCTGCCGCCCGGGCGCCTTCTGGCGCGCATAGCGCACCAGATGCCGGATCGAATCCGCGCCCAGGTTGCTGCGGCTGCCCGCGCGCCGCACCGGCTCCGTGCCGTGCGCGGCAATGCGGTCCACGAAAGCTTCCGCGTAACGAAACGCGATGAAGCCGTGCCGCACGTCGTGCGCATCGATGCGAATGCGCTCGCCGCGCGGATGATACGCGGCCGTCTCGGCGCGAAACGTGAAGGGTGCGGCGGGGCCGTCGTCGTAGCGCGTATCGGAGACGATCGTGCCGAGCAGCAGGCAGATCATGTCCGATGAATTGCTCAGTTCGAGCGAATAGGGCTTCGGGCCCGAGATGCAGTATTCGAGTCCCGGAGCACCGGCGACCGCGCTGAAGCGATCGATGCGAATGGCCGCGCCGGGCACGGTCGGCATTGCGGGCGCACTGGGCGCGGCGAGGGCGCTCATGTTCATCGTCTCCGTTTGCTGTGCTTGTCTTCGCGGCTCGGGCAGGCGCCGCTGTTCACGCGAGTATAGATGCGTCTCGTGCGCGCGATGGGTCGCGGTTTGCGAACGCTGTGTGCGTGATTCGCTCACCGGTGTTTACCCGAACCTGCGTGTCATCCGTGGGCCGAATCGCCCGGAATCTGTAATCCGCGAAACCTGAAAGACCCGCGCGCCGCGTCTCCTTAACGTTCGTCCCACGACACGAATAACCGGAGACGACGATGAACCTGCGACACCCCAACCAGAAGATACGACGACCTCGACGCAACGTCCGCGCGCTCGCCATGCTGGGCGCGCTCTGCTCGATGAACCCCGCAGCCGATGCGCTCGCTTCCGGCATGCCTTTCGCGACGGACCGCCCGCAAACCTGGCAGTTCAGCTCCGACTTCGAAGGCACCTACGATTCGTTCGGCCAGAACCTCGAATGGAATCACGACAACCGCGCCTTCGACGCGCACGGCAATCAGGTGGCGGGGCCGGGCACGAACACCTTCGTCGGACTGTCGACGTTCATTCACTACTGGAAAGTCCCGTCGCTGCCGCATGTCGGCTTCAATGCGAGCATCACGCTGCCCGCTATCCGCACGCAGGGATCGCAATACTCGGCGAGCGGAATCGGCGATCCGCTCGTGGGCGGGCTCGTCTGGTACAACCCCGCGCCCGCGACGACGCTCGGATTCCAGGCCTACGTGCAGGTGCCGATCGGGCAAAACGAAGTATCGACGAACACGTGGTCGTTCTGGCCGTCCGTGTTCTACGACGACTGGTACGGGCACGTGAATGTCGACTTGCTCATGGGCGGCATCCTGCGCGGGCGCACGCTGCGCTCGGGCCAGGACGATCTCAGTCCCGGCAACACCTTCCATCTGAATCTGCGCGTCGGCTACAGCATCTCGCCGCCGGACAGCCCTTTCGCGATTCCGTTCGTCGGGCTCGATTACCAGACGAGCGGCGGCACGTTCAATCAGACCGCATCGATCCCGGTCGCCAACAGCGCGAGCCGCGAAACGACCGTGGGACTCGGCGTGCTGTTCCAGTTCAAGCCGAACAGCCTGCCGTTCCTGCACCAGAAGATGTACGACCAGCTTTCCATCCAGTACCAGCACTCGCTTTCGGGACGCAACACCGCGCTCACGAACGGCATTCTCGTGCAGGCCTGGCATTACTGGTAAGCATTTCGAATTAATGGAGACGAACATGAGCGAGACGATTCAACCTACCGCTTCGCGGCGCAACTTCATCAAGGCAGCGGGCGCGGGCACGGCGGCAGCCGCATTCGGCGCGGTGTCGCTGACGGCGCGCGCCGCGAGCGATATCAAGTTCGACGCGGAGTACGACATCGTCGTGTGCGGCGGTGGCGGCGGCGGATTGCCATGCGCGCTGTTCTCGCGCTGGCTCGGCAATCGCGTCGCGATTCTGGAGAAGGCCGGCAGCGTCGGCGGCACGGCGGCCAAGGCCGCGTTCTGGTACTGGGTGCCGAACAACGAACCGATGCGTCGCGCCGGCATCGCCGATCCGAAAGCGGACTACATGCGCTACGTCGCGCGTCTGTCGCGGCCCGAGCAATACGACCCGAGCTTGCCGAAGCTCGGCCTCTCCGACTGGGAGTACGAGATGTGCGAGGCGATCTACGACAGCGCCTCGCCTGCCGCCGAACTGCTCGCGAGCAAGGGCGCGCTGGTGTACCGGCATGAGGCGGCGGTGCCGGACTATTGGGCCGAGCTTCCCGAAGACAAGGCGCCGCGCGGCCGCGTGCTGTTTCCGAAAGAGGGCTTGCCGAGCATGTCCGATGGCGGGCGCGTCGCGATCCGCACCATGAGCGCGGCGGCGCGACGCGACGGCATCGACATCAAGACGGGCTATCGCGTGCAGAAGGTGCTGGTCGATGAAGCGGGCGCGGTGATCGGCGTAGAAGCGCTGACGGAAGAGGGCACGCTGTATCGCGTGCGGGCGAAGAAAGCGGTGATGTTCGCGACGGGCGGTTTCACGCACGACCCCGAGTTGCGCAAGAACTTCCTGCACGGCGCGGTCTACGGCGGCTGCGCCGCGCCCACGAACGAAGGCGATTTCGTGCGCATTTCCAGCGCGCTGGACGTGCAGTTGCGCAACATGAACTACTCGTGGATGGCGCCCATCTCGCTCGACAAGGCCATTGCGAAGGATGGCTCGCTCTCCGGCATCTTCACGCCGACGGGCGACTCCATGATCTACGTGAACAAGTACGGCAAGCGCGTGGTCAACGAAAAGCTCGCGTACAACGAGGTCTGCGCGACCTTCTCGCAATGGGACGGCGCGAAGGGCGAGTATCCGAATCTCACGCTCATCTCCATCTGGGATCAGCAGGCGCAGGACCATTGCGCGAGCGATGACTACGGCAGTCTCATCGTGCCGAAGGGATCGAACGACCGGCATGTGCTTCGCGGCAATACGCTCGCGGAACTGGCGAGCGCGATCCGCGAACGCATGACGAAGTACCAGAGCGCGCTCGGCAGCGCCAATCTCTCCGATGACTTCACGCGCAATCTCGACGCGACCATCAAGCGCTTCAACGGCTTCGCGAAGACGGGCGTCGATCAGGACTTTCATCGTGGCGAGCGCATCGTCGAGAAACTGTTCAACGGGCCGGTAAGCAAGAAAGCGGATCAGAAGAACGAGACGATGTATCCGTTTGCGGCGAAGGGACCGTATTACGCGGCGCTGATCGTCGCCGGCAATCTCGATACCAAGGGCGGTCCGAAAACGAACTCACACGGACAAGTGCTCGACACGCGTGGCACGCCGATCAAGGGTCTGTACGGCGTGGGCAATTGCGTGGCGTCGGCATCCGCGCGGGCCTACTGGGCGGGCGGCGGCACGCTCGGGCCGATCATCGCGTTTGCTTATCGCGCGGCGCGATCCGCCAATGGAGGTCAAGCATGATTCGCATGACAAAGTTGGTCGCAATGCTTGCTTTCGTGACCGGCGCGGCGCACGCCCAACAGGATCCCGTCGAACTCGGGAAGAAGCTCACGACCAACAACTGCGCGGTGTGCCACACCTTCGGCAAAGGCGAGCCGAACGGGCAGGGGCCGAACCTCTTCGGGATCATCGGCAGGCCACTGGCATCCGAGTCGGGCTTCAAGTACTCGGCGGGCATGAAGGCGGCCGCGACGGGCAAGGTATGGGACGAAAAGCTTCTCGATGCGTGGCTCACCGACACGCAATCCGTCGCGCCCGGCAACGCGATGACCTATTTCGAAGGCGATGAAGCGAGACGTCAGAAGATCATCGCCTATCTGCGCACACTGCATTGAATTGAACGGCTGAACCTCAGGAGACCAACATGAACCCCATCACGATGACCGACGAACAGCGCAAGATCATCGCGCTCGAATATCTGCGCAGACTCGACCGCGGCGAATCCTTCTTCGATCTGTTCGACGACCACGCCGAAGTCTATTTCCCGAAGTGGGGCATCGCGACAGGCCGCGCGGCCTTCGAGAAACTCTTCGCGGACCTGGGCTCGATCGTCGCGAAGTTCAAGCACGATCTCGCGTATCTCAACGTGATCCAGCAGGGCGACACCGTGGTCGTCGAAGGCACGAGCTACGGCGCGACGAAGCGCGGTGTGGAGTGGCGCGCGGGCGTCACGCATGCGGGCCGCTGGACCGATGTCTTCGAAATTCGCGACTTCAAGATCCAGCGCTGTTTCATCTATCTCGACCCCGACTACGAAGGCGCGGACACGCAACGCTATCCGTGGCTGGCGAAAGAAAACGCGCAAAAACACGCGCAAAACTAAGTACTTTCCCTAGGGTCGCGATCGAGCACGCGACGTTCGGAAAACGCGAACCTCGATTCATTGCCACGCGACCCTCGCAGCCCTAATCTTGATTCCGACGCGACACCGCGAACGTGAACGCAGACATGGAGACAGACATGCAACAGACTCAACTCGGCAGCCTCGAGAACTATCGCAAAGGCAGCATTGAAATCATCAAGGGACGTGCTGAACACTATGTGATGTCCAACGTGTTCGAAGTGGCGAGCCATTCGGCGCCGTATGAAAAAGTAGTGGTCGGCAAGAACCTCAAGTACGTGATCGAGACGCTTCGCGCGGAAGGCGTGTCGTCGTGGTTCAGCGCCTCGCACGATGAATTCGTGGTCGCGCTCGACGGCGAAATCGACGTGCACTTCATCAAGCCCTCCGATGGCCCGCTCGTCGGCGAACAGACGGAAGGCACGGTGATCCTCGAAGGCGAGCCGTCGGGTCAGAAGATGGGCTTCGTGCGTCTGCGTCGTGGTCATCAGGCATTGCTTCCGGCAGGCGCGGCGTACCGCTTCGAAGCGCGCAAGACTGGCGTGCTGCTCGTGCAGACGATCGCCGGTGCGGCGTCAGTCGAGAAATGGGCCGATATCTGCATCCACTGAACATCACCTACTTCCAGACTACGGAGCACACCATCATGGATCAGGCCGCATTCCTGCAAAGCGTCGTTGCCACCGACCCCGACGCGACCACCGGCTATCGCACCTTCAAGCTCGGCGATTTCGAATTCAGCCGCGACGCGTACTTCGTCACCGTCAAGTGGCCGGCGCAAGGCCAGACGCGCTCGCATCAGATGCACGCCGACGACTTCCTGCGCGCGATGATGCGCGACGTCGCGTGGGGCTTCTTCTACGGCTGGGTCAATTTCGACGAAGTGATCGGCACGCGCAATCATTACGGCAAGGTCGACATGTATGCGGGCGCCTATAACGCGAGCTTCCGCGATGCCGGCGTCGATTACACGCAGCAGTTCGAAACGCCGGTCATCATGGCGACCTTCAAGGCGATCCTGAAGGACTGGGTCAACGAAGGCTTCGATCCGTTCGCGGCGCCCGAGGAAACCGGCTCGGCATTCGGCGCGAAGCACGGCGACAACATCGCGGCGATCGACCGCATTCGCATCGCGACGAAGCGCATGCCGGGCCTCGAAGGCGACTCGCCGCTGCGCGACGACTTGCCGGTGAATCGCCAGTTCGCGGATGTATCGCAGGACGAACCCGAGATTCACGCGGAGCCTGGATTCGAAGGCCAGTTGCACGCGTTCAGCCTCTTCAAATATCTGTCGCGCTCGGACGTGACGTGGAATCCGTCGGTGACGTCCGTGTGCAAGCAAAGCCTCTTCTGCCCGACCACTGAAGAATTCGTGCTGCCGGTTTTTCATGGCAACGATCGCGTCGAATGGTTCCTGCAACTGTCGGATCAGATCATCTGGGACGTGGCCGACAAGGACACCGGCGAGCCGCGCGCGCGCATCACGATGAACGCCGGCGATATCGCCGCGATGCCCGCCGACATTCGCCACAAGGGCTACTCGCAGAAGCGCTCGATGCTGCTCGTCTGGGAGAACGCCACGCCCGATTTGCCGAAGCGCTACGAAAGCGGTGAGCTGCCGCCGTATCCGGTCGCGTTCTAAACCTTCACGTTGTGCCGCTTCACGACGGCGCCTTGCACACAGGCGTCGCGGGGAGGGCTTCGTCTTCAATCTTCGACACGAGCAAGACATGCAAACGCAACTCTTCATCGACGGCCGCTTCGTGCCCGCCCTGTCCGGCGAAACGCTCGCGACCCTGAATCCGCACGACAACAGCGAGATTGCGCAAGTCTCGATGGCCGGCCGCGAGGATATCGACCGCGCGGTGGCGGCCGCGAAAAAGGCATTTCCCGCCTGGAGCGCGATGGCGGCCGCGGATCGCGGACGCCTGCTGCTCAAGCTCGCAGATGCGATCGAAGCGAACGCCGACCGGCTCGCGCGCCTCGAATCGATGGACACGGGTCATCCGGTTCGCGACACGCGCAATCTCGACGTGCCGCGCACCGCCGCGACGTTCCGCTATTTCGGCGGCATGGCCGACAAGTTCGAAGGCTCGGTGATTCCGGTCGAAGCGGGCTTTTTGAACTATCTGACGCGCGAGCCGGTGGGCGTCGTCGGGCAAGTGGTGCCGTGGAATTTTCCGCTGATGTTCACGAGCTGGAAAATGGCGCCAGCGCTCGCGGCGGGCAACTGCGTCATCATGAAGCCCGCCGAACTCACGCCGTTATCGAGCCTCGCGATTGCCGAACTGATGGCGGAGGTCGGCTTTCCTCCGGGCGTGGTGAACGTGCTGCCGGGACTGGGGCATGTGGCCGGGCAATACATCGCGGAGCATCCGGAGATCGGCAAGGTCGCGTTCACCGGATCGACGGCGGTGGGGCGCAAGATCGTGCAGGCATCGAGCGGCAATCTGAAGAAGGTTCAGCTCGAGCTTGGCGGCAAGGGCGCGAACGTCGTGTTCAGCGACGCCAATCTCGACGCCGTCGTGCAAGGCTCCGCGTTCGGCATCTTCCATAACCAGGGGCAGGCGTGCATCGCGGCATCGCGATTGATCGTGCATGAATCCATCGCCGATGATCTGCTGGAGCGCTTCACGTCGCTCGCGCGCTCGATCCGCATCGGCGATCCGCTCGATCCTTCGACGGAGATGGGGCCGCTCACGTCGCAGATGCATCGCGATCGCGTGCTCTCGTATGTCGATATCGCGCGCGAGCAGGGCGGACGCGTGCTCTCGGGCGGCAAGGCGCCGGATGCCGCCGCGCTCGCGAAGGGTTGCTATGTCGAGCCGACCATCGTGCAGGCAAAGCCGACCGATCGCGTCGCGCAGGAAGAAGTGTTCGGTCCGTTCGTCACGGTCAGCACGTTCAAGAGCGATGAGGAAGGACTCGCGATCGCCAACGGCACGGAATACGGCCTCGGCGCGGGACTCTGGACGCGCGACCTGCAACGCGCGCATCTCTTCGCGCGGCAACTGAAGAGCGGCATGGTGTGGATCAACTGCTACAAGCGCGTGAGTCCGGGCTCGCCGTTCGGTGGCGTCGGCGCGAGCGGTTATGGCCGCGAAATGGGCTTCGAAGTGATGCGCGAATATACTCAGGCCAAGTCGGTGTGGGTGAACGTCGACGCCAACATTCCGCCTTACTATCCACGCTGAGCGCGTCAAGCGCATACAAAACCATGCAATCGTTCGTCTATCAGGGCATGCCGTCGCGTGTGGTGTTCGGTGCGGGGAGCATCGAACATCTCGAACGCGAAATCGATCTTCTGGGCGCGCAACGCGCACTCATCCTCGCAACGCCGCAACAGCGCGACCAGGCTGAAGCGCTCGCCGAACGCATCGGGCTGCGCGCGGCGGGCGTGTTTGCGAAAGCGGTGATGCATGTGCCCGTCGAAACCGCACGCGAGGCGCGCGACTATGCGGAACGCATCGGCGCGGATTGCGCGATCGCCATCGGTGGCGGATCGACGACCGGTCTCGGCAAGGCCATCGCGCTGACATCGTCGCTGCCGATACTCGCCGTGCCCACCACTTACGCCGGCTCGGAGATGACGCCCATCTACGGCCTCACCGAAGCGGGCCTGAAGAAGACGGGCCGCGACATGCGCGTGTTGCCGAAGACCGTGATCTACGACCCGGAGCTCACGATCAGCTTGCCCGCCGCGCTGTCGGTGACGAGCGGCATCAACGCGATCGCGCACGCGGCGGAAGGCTTGTATGCGCAGGACGCGAATCCCGTTGTGAGCCTGATGGCGGAGGAAGGCATCCGCGCGCTGGCGGAGGGCGTCGGAAGAGTGAGCGCGTGCCCCGTCGATCTCGAAGCGAGAAGCGAGTGCCTGTATGGCGCGTGGCTATGCGGCGCGGTGCTGGGCAGCGTCGGCATGGCGCTGCATCACAAGCTGTGTCACACGCTCGGCGGCACCTTCAATCTGCCGCATGCGGAAACGCACACCATCGTTTTGCCGCACGCGCTTGCGTATAACCGCGAGGCCGCGCCTGAAGCGATGCAACGAATCGCACGCGCGCTCGGGTCCGACGATGCGGCGCAAGGCGCGTTCGAGCTCGCGCGCAAGAACGGCGCGCCCACGGCGCTAAAGGACATCGGCATGAAGGAGAGCGATATCGATATCGCGGTGGATGTCGCGTTGAAAAGCCCGTACTGGAATCCGCGTCCGATCGAGCGCGCGCCGTTGCGTGCGCTGCTCGAAGCCGCATACGAAGGCCGTAGCCCCAACTGAGAGCGATGAAGATGAACGAGTCTCTTACGCAATCCGTGACCGAATCCTTCGGCGATTGCGCCGATGCGCGCACGAAGGACGTGCTCACCGCGCTCGTGCGCCATCTTCACGCGTTCGCGCGCGAAGTGAATCTGACGCACGATGAATGGCGGCGCGGCATCGAGTTTCTGACCGCCACCGGCAAGAAGTGCGATGGCATCCGGCAGGAGTTCATCTTGCTGTCGGATACGCTCGGGCTTTCCATCGTGCTCGACGACATCAACCGGCATCACGACGATGCGGCTACCGAAAGCAGCCTGCTCGGACCGTTCTGGCGCGACGGCGTGAGGGAGTCGGCGTTCGGCGCGAACATCGCGCAAAGCGACGGCGAGCCCACGTTCTTTCATGGCGTCGTGCGCGGCGTGAATGGCGAGGCGGTCGAAGGCGCGCTGATCGAAGTGTGGCAGACCGCGCCGAATGGTATGTATGAAGGCCAGGACCCGGAGCAGCCGGAAGGCAACCTGCGCGGTCGATTCCGCACGAATGCACGGGGCGCGTACGCGTTTCATTCGATCAAGCCGACGAGCTATCCCATTCCGACGGACGGACCAGTGGGTCAGATGCTGGTCGCGACGGGCCGTCATCCGATGCGTCCGGCGCATATTCACTTTCGCATAGACGCGTCCGGCTACGATCCACTGACGACCGCGCTCTATTCCGCCGACGATCCCTACGTGAAGTCCGACGCGGTGTTCGGCGTGAAGCCTTCGCTCGTGATCGATTACGTGCCGAAGGACGGCGGCTTCGAGGTCGCGCGCGATTTCACGCTGATCGCGAAGGAGCGGATGTGAACGCGTCGAAGCATGCCATCTGCGCGCTGCACGAGGTGCCCGATGGCGGCGGCCATGAAGCCGCGCCCGCGATTCTCGTGCTGCGTCGCGGCGATGAAGCGTGGGCGTATCGCAACGTCTGCCCGCATTTCTCGATTCCGCTCAACTACGAGCCGGACGCGTTCTGGACCTACGGCGGCGGCTTGCTCATGTGCGCGCATCACAGCGCGATGTTCCGCTTCGAGGACGGCGAGTGCATCGACGGGCCGTGTCTCGGTGCGCGTCTCGAACGCGTCGCGATTCGAATCGAAGACGGGCGCGTCGTGATCGATGACGAATCCATCACATAGGATGGGTCGCTACGAAGTTCTTGTATGCGCTATAAGCGGGTTTTTGCGTGACGCCGTCGTTCTTCAGCAAGCCGAACGGACCTTCGCCGGTCGGCGGATCGTCGTAGAGCTCGTAGCTCTGGATCGATTCGATATCGTAGGTTGACGCGAGCGCGACGAACTGCGCCATCATCCGGTTGCCGACGAGATAGTCCGCGATCTGCTGATCCGTGCCGAAGTTCGGACGCACGCCGAATTCGTTGATCCAGATGGGCTTGCCGAACTTCTTCAGCTCGGCGAGCACGTTGTGGCAGCCGGTGCCACCGCACGCGTTGGTGATGTCGCCCATTTCCGAGTACCAGTGCCACGCGGTGATGTCCCAGTCGACCTTGGGATGACCGATGCTGCCATCCGGCTCCATGCCCTGCGCGAGCATTTTGTTGAAGCCGTAATGCAGCCACGTTTCGCCGCCCATGACGATCTTGCCCGATGTATCCACGGACCTGATGCCCGCGATCATGCCGCGAATGACGCCGCGCATCATCCTGAACTTGGCCATGTCGTATTGCTGCGGATAGACGCCATCGACATTGCCGACGAGCGCCCCAGATCCGAGTTCGTTGGTGACTTCGTAGTATGGGTAGCGGCGCGAATTCGCGGTCGCCTGGCCGAGCGCGAAGCCCGCGTTGTAGGCCTCGTCTTCGTTGTTGACGAGATCGATGCCCATCAGCATGACGGGATAGATCGTCACGCCGCCCGCCGCCATGATCTGCGCGATGCCCGCGAGCTTGTTCGCGGTGCCCGGGCTGTACACCTCGTTGCGATAAAACTTCGCACCCAGATCCTGCAACTGCGCAAGCTGCAGCGCCGTGGAGGAGATGTCGTACGCTCCGCCCTCGTTGTTGTGGCCGTTGACGCCGTAGAAGAGGCGCGCGGTCTGCGGGGGTATCGGCGTGCTGGTGACGCTGGACGCCGCATCGGGCGCGCTTGCTGCGGGCGTGGATGCGCCGCTCGTGGCTCCCGTGTTCGTCGATGGCGCGTTCGCGGCGTTGCCCACGACCGCCGTGCTCGCCGTGGACTTAGACGTTCCCGTGTCGGCTGCTGCGGGCGTGGTCGTGGATGCGGTGTCCGTTGCAGGGACGCCCGCAACCGACGACGCCGATGCCGACGCGCTGCCGCTGCGCGCGGTGTCCGACGCCGAAGCGGCGTTCGTACTTGCACTGTCACTGCCGCCGCCGCCGCCGCAGGCTGCGAGCACGAGGCTCAACGCGGCGGCCATCGCCACGGCCTTGAAAGATCGAATGAAACGAAAAGCCGGATCACCGGTATGAACGAAGGTCGTCATTGCAACACGCGCTACTGAATGGTCAACATCGCTGTCCACGAAGTAGGCGCACGTCTCCCGGGTCGTCAGCCTGAAGCGAACGGACCGGTCATGGACCTTCATCCCGCGCGGGCGCGAGGACGTGTGGAATGCTCGTCGAAAGAACCCCTGAGAGCCGTTCCACGAGAGGTGCTGCTGGAAGGAAGGGGCGAAGATGAGACCGCATTCAAGCCGGTCTCAATAGGGTTTACGGAGGGGAGGCGGAAATCTTGAGATAAAACTTCCGCGCGAAAACGTTACGACGGAATAAATCCGGTCGTTCTTACGTGGACGATGTGCGATCGGCCCCGAGCGGCGCGCCGCCAAGAATGGAATTCGCGTCGGCGCGCGCGTTATCCAGTTGCACGACGCTCGCCTGCCGCGCCGCGAGGGCGTCGCGATTCGCGATCGCCGTGAAGATCGCCTTGTGACGCGGCAACGACAGCGCATGCGTGTTCGGATGACGGCTCGTGAGCTTGATCGACTCGGTCAGCGCAAGCGACAGCATGTTGCCGATGTACCCGAGCATGTCGTTATGCGTTGCCGTCATGATCGCGCGATGAAACGCGAGGTCGGGATCGAGCAGTTCGGCGGCGGTCTGCGCGCGTTCCATGCGCTCGAACGCAGCGCCTATGCGCGCAATGTCTTCGTCAGTGGCGGAGATGGCCGCGAGCGCGGCGGCGGCGGGCTCGATGATCTGCCGCACCGTCATGAGCGACTGGAAGAATTCGCCTTCGGGAAGATGGCTGATGGTCCACACCAGCACGTCGGGGTCGAGCATGTGCCACTCTTCGCGCGCGCGCACGACGCTGCCCACGCGCGGTTTCGACACGACCAGCCCCTTCGCGACCAGCACGCGCGTCGCCTCGCGCAGCACCGGACGGCTCACGCCATAGGTTTCGCACAGCGTGGGTTCGGCGGGCAGCCGCTCGCCAGGCCTGATGGCGCCACTCACGATCTGCATGCCGAGCTCCTGCACGATGCGTCCGTGCATGCTCTTGCGTTGCTTGGGATTGCGGTAATCCATGCGCTGCGGCTTGAAAGATATCTAATGCGCCGTGGTTGCGCGCATCGCCCGATATTCCCGCCTCACGATATCCATCAGCTCCGCGACCGATGTATTGGCGCTGCGCTGCTCGTAGGTCACGCGGCCGCGCTGCATCAGCATGATACGGTCCGCGATATCGAGCGTCTGCGCGTAGTTGTGCATGATCATGATGATCGAGAGCCCGCCTTTCTCCTTCAGGCGCATGACGAGATCGATGATAAGCGCGGCCTCGCGTGCGCCCATCGCGGCAAGCGGTTCGTCGAGCAGCAGGATCTTCGCGTTCGAATGCACCGCGCGCGCCACCGCGATGGCCTGCCGTTGCCCGCCGGACAAGCGCTCGACGGGCAGATCGACCGAAGGCACGTGCACGCCGATATCTTCGAGCAGATGCGCCGCGCGTTCGCGCATCTGCTTGTGATCGACGAGACGCAGGAGACTGGCCGGTCCGCGCCGCAGGATCTCGCGATTGAGAAACATGTTGTGGTAGATCGACAGCGAATTCGCGAGCGCGAGATCCTGATACACGCATTCGATGCCGAGTGTGCGCGCATGGTCGACCGACTTGAGCAGCGTTTCCTCGCCGTGCATGTGCAGCGTGCCGCTGGTCTGCTGATGAAAGCCCGTGAGGATTTTCACGAGCGTCGATTTGCCCGCGCCGTTGTCGCCGAGAATGCCGAGAATCTCGCCTTTGCCGAGCGTGAGCGACACGCCGTCGAGCGCCGTGACCGCGCCGAAACGCTTGACGAGATTGTCGCCGCGCAGCGCCAGATCCGCCGTGGAAACAGGAGCGGTTTGCGGTTCTGCCATCACCGTGCTCCCCTGCGGCGAATGCGGCCGACGTGAATATTGAAGATCATCGCGGCGAGAATCGCGGCTCCGAGAATGATGTTGAACGTGAACGCATTGATGCCGATGAGCGTGAAGCCGTCGCTCAGAATGCCGAGCACCGCGGCGCCCAGCAGACCGCCCACGATCGTGCCCGAGCCGCCCGTCAACGGCGTGCCGCCGATTACCGCAGCGGCGACCGCGAGAAACATGATCTGATTGCCGCCGGCCTGCGGATCGATGGATGTGATGCGAAAGCTTTCGAGCACGCCGGTGAAGCCCGCGAGCACGGCCGCGAGCACGAAGTTGCCGAGACGCAGCCGGTTCACGTGAATGCCCGCTTCGCTCGCGCCGAGCGGATTCGCGCCCGCCGCCTGCGTATGCAGACCCCAGCGCGTGTGCCGCAACAGCACGTGCATGACGAACGCGATCGCCACGGTCCAGATGATCTCGCTGTAACCCCACGCTCCCATGACGGATGCGAATTCGGGCGAGCCGGGCGTGGCGGCGGGTGTGCCGCGCGAAACCGTCAGCGTGATGCCGTTGATCAGAAACAGCGTGCCGAGCGTGGTCACGAACGAAGGCAGGCGCAGATACACGGTGACCGCCCCATTCACGAAGCCGATGATCGCGGCGGCGACGAGCCCTGCGATGACCGAAAGCCACATGGGCGCGCCCGCATCGTTCGCGAACACCATCATGAAAGGCGCGAACGCGAACACCATGCCCGCGGAAAGATCGATATCGCCGCCGATCATCAGCATGATTTCGCCGAACGCGATGATCGCCACCGGCGCAACATACTGCGAGAGATTGACGAGGCTCGCGTTGGAGAGCAGGAAGTCGTGATTGACGAACTGGAAATACGCCGCGAGCAGCACGGCGACCAGCAGGATGCGCAACTCGGGCGCCCAGTGTGACATCCACGCGCCGCGCGGACGCTCGATCCGCGCGGGCGCTTCAGCTTTACGAGGTTCGTTCGCTGTATTCATTACGACTTGATCGCGCCTTTCATCGGGACGATTTGCGGCTTGGTGGTCTTGCCTTCATAACGCGTCGACGTATTGAGGTACGGCTCGACCGTGTCCTTCGTCACGAACTTGAGACCCGTGTTGATGTTCGCGGGACCCACGAGACCGCCGGATGCCAGGAACACGAACGCTTCCATCACGGTATAGAAGCCCTGCACATACGGCTGCTGGTCGATGGTGAAATCGAGGAAGCCTTCGTGAATGAGCTGGATGGTCTGCGGCAGCAAGTCGAAGCCGCCGCCGTGCACGCCCTTCGACGGCAGGTTCGATTCCTTCATCACTTGCGCGACACCCTGCGTGCTGCCCGCATCGACCGCGAACATGCCTTTCAGGTCCTGATGGCCGAGATAGAAGGACTTGATCTTCGAAAGCTCTTCGTTGACGGTCGCGCCCGTGGCCACGGTCTGAATGTCGATCTTCTTGCCGGACTTCTTGATCGCGTCGCTCGCGCCATCCAGACGTGGCTGGATGTTCAACTGCCCCGGCGTCGCGATGAACAGCGCGACCATGCCGCTGTCGATCAGGCTCGCGATGCGCTCGCCCATCTGATAGCCAGACAGATACAGATCCTGGCCGATATACGCGAGACGCGGATTGCTCTTGCCGCGCGGCGCATCGGCGTTGTAAGCGAATACGGGAATGCCTGCGTCGAGCGCCGCCTGGATCGGCTTGTCGAATGCATTCGGATCGACGATAGGCACCGCGATCGCATCGGCTTTCGCGGCGATCGCTGAGTTCACCGCGCGCACCATTTCGCCCGCATCCGACGTGGCCGAGCCGGTCCACTGATAGTCCATGCCGAACATGGAGCACGCGTCCTGAATGCCATATTGCGTGGGGACGAAGAACGGATTCGTCGTCACGTGATTGACGAACACGATCTTCCATTTCTTGTGCTGCGGAAACGCCGCTTCGGCCGCCTGCGCGGACGAGATCAGGCCGCCCGTGCCCGCGACGCCGCCGAGCAGCGACAGCGCGGCGCCAAGGCCCGCGCCCTGCATGAGCCCGCGCCGGCCCGAACTGATGAGGCTGTTGCCGTCCTTTGCGTCGTCATCCCGATTCTGCGCCATGTGTTCCTCCGGTCTCTTCTTCGTTGGTCGATGGGTCGACTCATGCGTCGATCGCGTTCAGATACTGGGTTTTCACGGCACGTCATCCGCCTGCGCCTTTCATGATCGAAAGGCGAAACAGCCGCGGATGACGATGCGAACAAATGTGCGAGAGGATGGTTCGAGAAGCGCGCGTTTTCAACTAGTAATTGGGATATGCGTATCCCGCGCGTCGACTTCAATAGACAAACTATATGCAGTGTGTTTTGACGTTTCGATTAGCGTTTTCCCGGTACGTGCTGTCCATATAGTCATGCTATTTATAGGTCTTTCTCACAGAGTGAGCAAAACCATGAGCGCCCCTGAATCGAAACCCAAGCTTCGCTCGGCAGCCTGGTTCGGCACCGCCGACAAGAACGGCTTCATGTATCGAAGCTGGATGAAGAATCAGGGCATTCCGGATCACGAGTTCGCGGGCAAGCCGATCATCGGCATATGCAATACGTGGTCCGAACTGACGCCATGCAATTCGCACTTTCGCAAGCTCGCCGAGCACGTGAAGCGCGGCGTGTTCGAGGCGGGCGGCTTTCCTGTCGAGTTTCCGGTGTTCTCCAACGGCGAATCGAATCTGCGGCCCACCGCGATGTTCACGCGCAACCTCGCGAGCATGGACGTGGAGGAAGCGATACGCGGCAATCCCGTCGATGCGGTCGTGCTGCTCGTGGGCTGCGACAAGACCACGCCCGCGCTCCTGATGGGCGCGGCAAGCTGCGATGTCCCGGCGATCGTCGTATCGGGCGGCCCGATGTTGAACGGCAAGCACGAAGGGCGCGATATCGGCTCGGGCACGGTCGTGTGGCAATTGAGCGAGCAGGTGAAGGCGGGCAAGATTTCGATTCACGAATTCATGTCGGCGGAAGCGGGCATGTCGCGTTCGACGGGCACCTGCAACACCATGGGCACCGCATCGACAATGGCGTGCATGGCCGAAGCGCTCGGCGTCACGCTGCCGCACAATGCCGCGATTCCCGCCGTCGATTCGCGCCGTTACGTGCTCGCGCATCTGTCGGGCATGCGGATCGTCGAGATGGCGCTCGAGGACTTGCGGCTCTCGAAGCTGCTCACACGCGAAGCGTTCGAGAACGCGATCCGCACCAACGCGGCGATCGGCGGTTCGACCAATGCGGCGATCCATCTGAAGGCGATCGCGGGGCGCATCGGCGTAAAGCTCGAACTCGACGACTGGACGCGCATTGGCCGCGGCACGCCGACGCTCGTCGACTTGCAGCCTTCGGGGCGCTTCCTGATGGAAGAGTTTTATTACGCGGGCGGTTTGCCTGCCGTGCTGCGGCGTCTGGGCGAAGCGAAGCTGATTCCGCATCCCGATGCGCTCACCGCGAATGGCCACACGTTATGGGAAAACGTGAAGGACGCACCGCTCTATAACGACGAAGTGATTCGCCCGATCGCGAAACCGCTCGTCGCCGATGGCGGCTTGTGCGTGCTGCGCGGCAATCTCGCGCCGAACGGCGCGGTGCTGAAGCCATCGGCGGCGACGGCGGCGCTTCTCAAGCATCGCGGCCGCGCGGTGGTGTTCGAAGACTTCGACGATTACAAGCGCCGCATAGCCGATCCCGATCTCGATGTCACCGCCGACTCCGTGCTCGTGATGAAAAACTGCGGGCCGAAGGGTTATCCGGGCATGGCGGAGGTCGGCAACATGGGCTTGCCGCCGAAGCTTCTGGCCCAGGGCGTGACGGACATGGTGCGTGTGTCGGATGCGCGCATGAGCGGCACCGCGTATGGCACCGTGGTGCTGCATGTCGCGCCGGAAGCGCGGGCGGGCGGGCCGCTCGCCATCGTGCGCGACGGCGACTGGATCGAGCTCGATTGCGACAGCGGCACGCTGCACATCGACATTGGCGACGATGAAATCCGCGCGCGTCTTGATGCGTGGGCCGCGTCACGCGAGGAGATTCCGGAGGATCGGACGGGTTATCGCAAGCTCTATGTCGAGCACGTGCTGCAAGCCGACGAAGGCTGCGACTTCGACTTTCTCGTCGGCTGCCGTGGCGCGGAAGTGCCGAAGCATTCGCACTGAGCCGCTACTTGCGCGGTGTCCATGTGGCGATGGCGACGCCGAGCACCGCGACGCCCATCGCCCACCATGCCATTGACGGAAGCACTTCGCCGAGAAAGAAATAAGCGAGCACGGCGGCGGCGGGCGGCACGAAGAAGAACAGCGACGCCACTTGCGAGACCTTGCCCGCGCGCGTCATCGCGAGCAGCAGCGTGATGGCGATCAGCGAATTGCCGATCACGAGATACGCGAGCGTTGCGACGAGCGTCGGCGTCCATTGCACTTGCGTGTGCTCGAAGGCGAGCGCCATGGGCGCGCAGAACACGAAGCCGACGCTGTACTGCACGAGATTCGACGTCAGCGGGTCCTGCGCCGTGCCGAGGCGCTTTTCATAGAGCATCGCGCCGGTGATGCCGATGAGCGCGCCCACCGCGAGCAACACGGGCCCGAGCGATTCGGCATGCAGGGGCCCGCGCGCGACGATCACGCCCGCCGCGCCAGCGAGTCCGAGCAGCAGACCGGCCCAACGCCGCGCGCCAATGCGTTCGCCCACGAACTTCGGCGCGAGCACGCCGACGAGGATCGGCTGCAACGACACGATCAACGCGAGCACGGAAGTCGCGATGCCCGCCGTCATCGACAGATAGCTCAGGCCGAAGTACATCACCTGCACGAGAAAGCCGACGACGACGAGATGCGTCCATGCGCGCGCGGTGCCTGGCCATTGCGGGCGCTTGAACATGCATACGGCAAGCAGCACGCCGACGCTCAGCGCGAAGCGTATCGACAGGAAAGTCAGCGGCGACGCATAGTGCAGGCCGGTCTTCGCGATCGGAAATCCCGCCGACCAGAGCAGCAGAAATATGACGGGGCCGAAGGTCGTGAGCCAGCGGCGCTCGCGCTGGCTGGATGTGCCCCGTTCCCGATCGACCTGCGGCGCCTGCGCCATGTCTCGCGTCCTCGTGGTTGTGTGCCTGTCGATTGTAGTGTTCGCGACGTCGACGGCGAAGTGTGCGACATTCTCCGCTGGTGGATCAAACGGGAAGAACAATGAACGACAAGCTCGACATGGCGCCCGACAGCACGGCGGCGCGCGTCGCGATGTGGCGCGCGCTGCACGTCGAGGCCGACGCGCCGCCACATGTGCTCGACGACACCATCGGTCTTGCAATGCTCGCGCCCGAGGCGAACTGGCGCGAGCGCGGCGATATGAACCCGCAGTTCACGCGGCCCTTTCGCGCATCGATCGTCGCGCGGGCGCGCTTCATCGATGATCTCGTCGTGCAGCAACAGAGTGATGGCGTCACGCAATATGTGATCCTGGGCGCGGGTCTCGACAGCTTCGCGCAACGCAGGCCCGAGATTGCGTCGCGTCTCACGATCTTCGAAGTCGATCAACCGGGGCCGCAGGCGTGGAAGCGTCAGCGTCTGAACGAGCTGGGCTTTGGCGTGCCGGACTGGCTGCGCTTCGTGCCCGTGGACTTCGAAGCGGGCGAGTCGTGGCGCGAGAAGCTCGTGACAAGCGGCTTCGACCAGGACAAGCCTGCGGTGATCGTGTCGACCGGCGTCAGCATGTATCTGACGAAGGAAGCGAACGCGGCCACGTTGCGCGAAGTCGCGGGCTTCGCTCCGGGATCGACGTTCGCGATGACCTTCCTGCTGCCGCTCGAACTCGCGGACGCCGAGGTTCGCCCGGGTCTGGAGATGGCGGAGAAGGGCGCGCGTGCGAGCGGCACGCCGTTCATCAGCTTCTTCAGGCCCGCGGAGATTCAGGCGCTTGCGCTCGACGCGGGCTTCAGGGACGCTCGGCACATCCCGGCTGCGGATCTGACGCAACGCTACTTCACCGACAGAACAGATGGGCTGCGTCCGCCGGACAATGCGGAAGAGCTGCTCATGGCGAATACATAGGCCTGTCATGCCCAAGATCGATCTCAGCGCCGTGCCCGAGGTGAAGGGCTCGGGCTATCCGCCGCCTTTCGATGCGCGTTGCGCCGAACGCATTCGCCAGCGTTTAGGCGAGGCTGGCGGGCTCGCGGACTTCGGCGTCAATCTGATGCATCTGCCGCCGGGCGGCTGGTCGAGTCAACGTCACTGGCATTCGCACGAGGACGAGTTTGTTTATGTTCTGGCAGGCGAACTGGTGCTGATCGAGGACGATGGCGAAACGACGTTACGCGCTGGTGATTGTGCGGCGTTTCCGAAGGGAACCGGCAATGGCCATCACATGGTGAACCGGTCGCGGGCGCCCGCGATGTATCTGGAAGTCGGCAGCCGCGTGTATGAGGACCTCACGACCTGCTCCGATGTCGACATGATGAGCGCGAATGCCGACGGCCGATTCGTGCGCAAGGATGGGACGCCGATCGAGCGGCCCTGACCCTCCGCTTCACTCCGCGACACGCACCGCAACCTCGGCGGCGAGCAGACTCTCGCTGATCCATTCGGGCGGCGGTGCATCGGTGAAGAGCGCGTCGATCTGATCCAGATGCCCGAGCTTCACGAGCGCGGCGCGGCCGAACTTGGAATGATCCGCGACGAGAAACACCGTGCGCGACTGTTCGATGATCGCCTGCGCGACGCGCACTTCGGCGATATCGAAGTCCCTGAGCGTGCCGTCCTCGTCGATGCCCGAAATACCGATGATCCCGAAGTCCACCTTGAACATCCGGATGAAATCGACGGCCTGTTCGCCGACCACGCCTTTGTCCCGCGCGCGCACCTTGCCGCCCGCGACGAGCAACTCGGCGTCCGATTCGTCCGCGAGAATGTTCGCGACATTCAGGTTGTTCGTGATCACGCGCAGGCCGGTGTGCTGACATAGCGCCCGCGCGACTTCCTCGGTGGTCGTGCCGAGGTTGATGAAAAGCGTTGCGTGATTCGGAATCTCGGAGGCGACGCGCTTCGCGATGCGCCGCTTCTCGTCGAGATACATCTGCTGGCGCGCCGTGTACGCGGTGTTCTCCGAACTCGTCAGCGCGCTCGCGCCGCCGTGATAGCGGCGCAGCAGATTGCGCTCGGACAGCCAGTTGACGTCCCGGCGAATGGTTTGCGGCGTGACCTGGAATTGCGCGGCGAGATCGTCGATGGTCGCGAAGCCGTCGCGGGCGACGCGGTCGAGCAGGGCCCGCTGGCGGCCGTTGAGTGCTTGATCGGATGTCATCGATTTGCGCAAAATCGAAAAAAAATGAAAATAATCGAGGGGCGAGTGTACGACGAAACGCGCCACAGACCAACGAAAGACGCGCAATATGCCACTTTTGTCCGCGAAACAGCGGACTTTTCGCGTTCCGCGCCCGATGCTAGGATGTTTGAAAACGAATTCGAAGATTCATTTTCGAACATCAAATGAACCGGCAGCCTGGAGCGGCGGCATGAGCCACCCACGTTTTATTCTCGCGCTCGATCAGGGAACGACGAGTTCCCGCGCGATTCTCTTCGACCGCGCGGGCCGCGTCAGCGCCAGCGCGCAACGCGAGTTCGCGCAGCATTTTCCGCAGCCCGGATGGGTCGAGCACGATCCCGCCGACATCTGGCAATCGCAGCTGGCCGTCGCGCGTGACGCGATGCGCGAGGCGGGCGCGCAGGCCGCGGATATCGCGGCGATCGGCATCGCGAACCAGCGCGAAACCACGCTGCTGTGGGACCGGCGCACGGGCGCGCCCGTTGCGCCCGCGATCGTCTGGCAGGACCGCCGCACCGCTGCGCACTGCGCGCGGCTGATCGAATCCGGCGCGCAGGCGCTGATCGCGCGCAAGGCCGGCCTGCGCGCCGATCCGTATTTCTCCGCGACCAAGCTCGCATGGCTGCTGGACAGCGCGCCGGACCTTCGCATGCGCGCACGGCGGGGCGAGCTGGCGTTCGGCACGGTCGATAGCTGGCTCGTGTGGCAACTGAGCGGCGGCCGCCGGCACGTCACGGATGTGTCGAATGCCTCGCGCACTGCGCTGTTCGACATCCACGCCTGCGCATGGGACGACGAGCTGCTGTCGCTCTTCGACATCCCGCGCGCCGTGCTGCCCGAAGTCGTGCCTTCGAGCGGCATGATCGCGCATACCGATGCCGCGCTGTTCGGCGCGCCGATACCCATCACCGGCGTCGCCGGCGATCAGCAGGCCGCGACGTTCGGTCAGGGCTGCGTCGAACCCGGGCTCGTGAAGAACACCTACGGCACCGGCCTCTTCATGCTGATGAACACCGGCGCGCGCCCCGTCGCGTCGACACACGATCTGCTGACGACCATCGGCTGGCAACTCGACGGCGCGCGGACCTATGCGCTCGAAGGCGCGGTCTTCATGGGCGGTGCGATCGTCCAGTGGCTGCGCGATGGGCTCGGCATCATCGAGAGCGCGGCGCAGGTGAGCACGCTGGCGGCGCAATGCGCGTCGAGCGAAGGCGTGGTGCTCGCGCCTGCTTTCGCCGGACTGGGCGCGCCGTACTGGGACCCGTGGGCGCGCGGCACGCTGCTCGGCATGACGCGCGGCACGAATCGCGCGCATGTCGCACGGGCGGCGCTCGAAGCCATCGCCTTGCAGACGGTCGATGTGCTCGTCGCCATGGAGGCCGACGCCGGCATCGCGGTGAGCGAGTTGCGCGCGGACGGCGGCGCATCGCAAAGCGATCTGCTGATGCAGATTCAGGCCGACCTGCTCGATCGCCCCGTCGTGCGTCCGGCGGTCACCGAAACCACGGCGCTGGGCGCGGCCATTCTCGCGGGCATCGGCGCGCGGTTCTGGGCGCACCGCGACGAACTCACGGGCGCGTGGCCCGCCGCGCGGCGCTTCGAACCCGCCATGCCGCGCCACGAACGCGAGGCGCATATCGAGCGATGGCATCGCGCCATCGACCGCGCCCGCGCGTGGGAGCGCCCCGCCGAACACACCGCCTGCACGAACTGACATGCAAACCAGAACGCCCGACACCCGCGCATCGCTGCTGCGCGAACTGGACCAGAACCCGCTTTTCGACGTCGTCGTGATCGGCGGCGGCGCGAGCGGCCTCGGCACGGCGGTCGATGCGGCATCGCGCGGCTACCGGACCTTGCTGCTGGAAGCGCGCGACTTCGCCAAGGGCACCTCCAGCAAAGCCACCAAGCTCGTGCACGGCGGCGTGCGCTATCTCGCGCAGGGCAATATTCCGCTGGTGCGCGAGGCGCTGCGCGAGCGTGGCCTGCTCGCGCGCAACGCGCCGCATCTGGTGCATGCGCTCGGTTTCATCGTCCCGGCCTACAAGGGCGGCGACAGGCTCGTGTACGGCGCGGGCCTCAAGATCTATGACTGGCTCGCCGGCTCGCTGAACCTTCGCGCGAGCCGCAGTCTCGGCCTGGCCGAAACGCGCGAACGTTCGCCGATGCTCGCCGCGAGCCTGCACGGACGCGCGCTGCGCGGCGGCACGCTCTACTTCGACGGCCAGTTCGACGACGCGCGTCTCGCCATCACGCTGATGCGCACGCTGTTCGATCTCGGCGGGGTCGCGCTGAACAATGCGGCCGTGCGCGGAATCGACTTCGATCGCGCGGCGGGACATCATCGGCTCGCGGTGGAAGACGCCGAAACCGGCGCGCGTTTCGCGGTGAGCGCGCGCTGTCTCGTCAATGCGGCGGGCGTGTGGGTGGATTCGATCCGCGCGATGGCCGAGCCGGGCGCGCGTCCCATCGTGGCGCCGAGCCAGGGCGTGCATCTGACCTTGCCCGGCCGCTTCCTGCAAAGCCGCGACGCGATTCTCGTGCCCCGGACGAAGGACGGCCGCGTGCTGTTCATCGTGCCGTGGCACGGCCACGCGATCGTCGGCACGACGGACACGCCGCGCCGCGACTTGCCGCTCGATCCGCAGGCGAGCGACGAGGACATCGACTTCATTCTCGCGACGGCGGCCGATTATCTGTCCGACAAGCCCACGCGCGATGACGTGTCGAGCGTCTGGGCCGGTCTTCGGCCGCTCGTGAAGGACGAGGGCAGCGCATCGACGGCGGCGCTTTCGCGCGAGCACACGATCGTCATGAACGCGACGGGCATGATCACCGTGACCGGCGGCAAGTGGACGACGTATCGCCTGATGGCGCAACAGGTGCTCGATCTCGCCGTGACGAAGCAGTTGCTGCCCGCCGCGCCGTGCCGCACGGCAACGCTGGCGCTGCACGGATCGACAGCGGAGCAGCGCGGCCAGTACGGTTCCGACGCCGCGCTCATCGAGCGGCTGCCGGGCGCCGACAAGGTGCTGATCCCGGCGAGCGGCCTGACCGAGGCGCAGGTCCGTTTCGCGGTCCGCGCGGAGCTTGCGCGCGATGTGGAGGATGTGCTCGCGCGGCGCAATCGCGCGCTGTTTCTGGATGCGGCCGCCGCGCGCCGCGCCGCGCCGGAAGTCGCGCGGATCGTGGCGGAGGAGCTGGGCAAGACGGCGCAGTGGCAGGCGGCCGAAGCCGAACGCTTCGACGCGTTCGCGCGCCGCTGGATGCTGTCGTGACATCGGCGAAGCGTGAGAGGCACGTCGCCGGTGTCATCGCGCAGCGAAGTCAGAACGCGTGGCGGATGCCGAACATGGCGACGAATTGCGACGGCCCCGACGAAGGCGTCGTGTTTTGCGAGTCTCCGACGACCGCCACCGCATTCGCGATGAGCGTGCCGCCCGCGCCGCCGCCCGCGACGAGCGACTTGCCGCGCGCCCGCTGATACGCCTGCAGCGCATAGAACGTGGTGCGCTTCGACAGATCGTAGGTTTCCTCGAACGAAACCTGGTGATACTGCGCCGGGTCGGCAATCCCGTTCGCCTTGCTCGCGCGCGTATAGCCGTACCCCGCCGCGACATTCACCGCCGGCGTGAAGCGATACGTGGCGATGAAGCCGTAGCTGTTGAACACGGCCGTGTCGGTGAAGCGCGAGCCTGAACCGGGCGCGTACTGCACGTTCGAGTAGTTCACGCCGAGCATCAGATTCCGGTACGTGTAGCGCGCGGCGGCCGCGATCAGTTGCGCGCTTTGCGCGCTCGCATAGCCGTTGTTCACGGGCGAATTGATCGCGTAGGTGCCCAGGGCGGGGCTCGTCGAAATGTCCTTCAGCTTCACGTAACCCGCTGCGATCGACACCGGCCGATAGTCGTAGCGCAGCGCGGCGCTCAGGTTGCCGCCGCTCGCGACGCTGCCCGGCACGCCGCCCAGCGCGTATTGCGCGCTGAACGCGAGACCCCCGATGGCCGGCGACGCATACGTGATCGAGTTGTTGAAGCGCAGCGTGGTGTCGAGCGCATCGACATCGCCTGGATGCGCGCCGGTCGCGCCGGTCAGCACGCCCGTCGGACCGAGCGCGCCGACCATGCTGAAATAAGGCGTGTACTGGCGGCCGAGCGTGAGCGTGCCGTACCGGTCGTTGGCGAGGCCCATGTAGGCCTGCCGGTTGAAGATCGTTCCCGGGCTGCTTTGCGCGCCCGTCAGTGAGTTGAAGCCGCTTTCGAGCCGGAAGATCGCGCGCGTGCCGCCGCCGAGATCCTCGGCTCCCAGCAGCCCGAACTTGCTCGCCTGCAGATTGCCCTGGCTCATGTAGATGCTGGAATGCCCGCGCTGATCGTTGACATACGCGAACGCGTTATCGACGACGCCATACAGCGTGACGCTGCCTTGCGCCGCGGCCGTGCCGGAAAATGCCGCGGCGGCGAGAGAAAGGGACGCGAGCGCCCCCGCGCCGGTCCGGGCGCGTTTCGAAGACTTCATTGCTGGTCGTTTTCCTTGTGTGTTCGATGTGCGACGTGCAGCGGGGGCGTCAGGGCAGCATGCGCAGCGTGAGATGACGCCAGCCGTCGGCGATGCGCTCCGCGACCAGCTCGCCCGTCGCGCAGACCGCGCGGCGCGTATCGGATGCGGGCACGCTGATGCGTACGTCGTTTTGCGCATGCGGGATCGGCTCGTCGCGATGAATCGCGATAAGCAGACTCTGTGCATCGCTTTCGATGACGACGCGCCAGCGTCCCTGCGCGCCGTGCCGCCATGCTTCGCTCTCGCCGTCGTCCTCGACGCATTCGCCCTTCGCGACGCCCGCGCCCGCGCACGGCAGCGCGATGAACGCGCGTTCGTCGGCGGGTTGCGCGAAGTGCTGCTCCGCGATGTTGAGCGCGATGACATGACCTTCGCGGATCAGCATGACGGGGCGCTCGTGCGGCGCGGGCAGCGTCACGGTCGCGCCGCCTTCGAAAACCTCGCCGCTCCAGTACGACGCCCAGCGCGCGCCCTTCGGCAGATAGACTTCGCGCGCGCTCCGGCCCGGCTCTACGACGGGCGCGGCCAAAAGCGCGGCGCCGATCATCATGTCGTCGCCATCGGCGAGGCAGCGCGGGTCGTCGGGGAACTCGGCGAACATCGGCCGCAGCACTGGCTCATAGTCGCGATGCGAGCGCCACAAAAGCTCGTAGAGGTACGGAATCAGCCGGTAACGCAGCTTGATCAGCCCGGCGATGATCCCGGTCGTTTCCGGATACATCCACGGCTCGTTGACGGTGCCGTCGTCGTTCCACGAGTGGATGGAGAAGCGCGGCAGGAAGATGCCGAACGCCACCCAGCGCGCGAGCAGTTCGGGACCGGGCGCGGGGCCCGCGAAACCGCCGATGTCGTGACCGCTGTTCGACACGCCCGACATCGCGAGACCGAGTCCCATCTTGAGATTGAAGCGCAGCGTTTCCCACGACGTGTAGTTGTCGCCGGACCACGTCTGCACATAGCGATGCATGCCGACGCCGCCCGAGCGCGACACGAGAAACGGCCGCGCGCCGGGCGCGTGCTCGCGCTGCGCGTCGCGCGAGACGCGCATCATCAGTTGCGTTTGCAGGACCCTGGCTTCGCGCGCCGGAAACGGCTTGCCGAAGCCGCGCGCGATCGCATCGGGGCTCCAGATCTCGAACTCGTTGTTGTCGTTCCAGGTCGCGGCAATGCCGTGGCGCAGCAGGCTGTCCTTCACGCGCGCTTTCCACCAATCGATGGTCGCGGGATTCGTGAAGTCGAGATACGCGCCGACTTCGTCCCAGAACTGCACCCACGCCGGCTCGCCGCCGGCCGTCTCGATGAGCAGGCGCGCTTCGGACACGGCGTCGAACAGCGGATGGTCCTGCAGCAGACACGGCTTGATGTTCGGGCACAGGCGCACGCCTTCGCGCAGATAGCCGGCGACGAAGCCATCGACGTCGGGGAACTTGTCGCGATTCCAGTTGAACACATAGCGCTTGCCGTCGATCGACGTATAACCCGACGACAGATGGAACGAATCGCACAGGATGTCGTGCTCGCGGCATCGTGCGATGAATTCGCCCATGCGCGCCTGCGCGTCGGGCGCGTCGGTGTAGCTCATGGTCGAGCCGGAGTAGCCCAGGCCCCACTTCGGCATCCATGCGGGGCGGCCGGTCAGCCAGGTGAAGCGGCGCACGGCGTGCAGCGGCGTGTCGGGCGACGCGATGAAGTAGTAGTCGAGATCGCCATGCTCCGCGACGAAGTGCCGATAGTGCCCGTGATAGTTGTCGAGCTCGCGGCCCATGTCGAAGCGGCAGTCGGCGAGCGTGTCGTAGAAAAGCCCGAAGCCCGTCGATGCGTGCGGCTGCCACGTCACGTAGAACGGAATGTGCTTGTAGAGCGGATCGGTCGTGCGCGCGCTGTAGCCCATCGCGTCGATGTTGCGCATCTCGTAGCTCTGATGGGCGCGGTCGAGCGTGCCGGCGCGTTCGCCGAGGCCGACATACATCTCATCCGGCTTGCGCTCGATGTAGTGATACACGCGCGCGTCCCACCAGCCGAAGTTGTACGCCTGCGTCCTCCGGTCGTTCATCACGTTGCGCCAGTGACCGTCGCGCCTGATGTCCCACGCGCAGAAGCCGCCGTCGAGCGTGATCGTGAGGCGCAGCATCGGCGTTTCGAGGACGATCTCGTGCTCATGCTCAAGCACGCGCGCGGGAGGCGGCTCGAAGCCGCTCATGTCGAGGCGCTCGCGTCCTTCGAGCGGCGCGTCTTCGGCGCCGGGCGCGATCGACCAGGTGCGCGGCCCGCGCAATTCGCCATGCGGCAGCACCAGCACGCGGACGATGTCGTCGGCGAGATGGAAGATTTCGATGCGGCAGCCCTCCGCCGACGTGAGCGTGAGCCGATGCGGCTCCGCGTGCGAGAGGCTGAAGAGCGGACGATTCTTGAGGTTGGCCATGATATGTACCCGGGTTGTTCGGTCTCACGCGCGCAGCGCGGATTCAGGCGGTTTGGCATCGACCTTCACGCCGCGCATCAGTACGACGAGCAGCGCCGCGCCGATCAGATCGAACGCGCCGAGCGCGCCGAACAGCGGCGTGAAGCCGACGGTATCGGCCAGCGCGCCGACCATCAGCGAGAAGCCGAGGCCGCCGATCCACGCCGCCATGCCCGCGAAGCCGGCGGCAGTGCCGACGTCGCCGGGCTCGAAGACATCGGCGGCGAGCGTGTTGACGAGCGCGGAGATCATCTGATGCGCGAAGCCGCCCACGCAGAACAGCGCAATGGCTTCGTAAGGCGACGCGACCAGCCCGATGCACGCCGGGCCGATCATCATGAACGCGCCGAGCACCACGCCCGTGATGCGCGATGCGACCAGCGGCATGCGCAGCCGCTTCATCAGGAAGGGCGACAGATAGCCGCCGAAGAGCCCTCCCAGATCGGCGGCGAGAAACGGCAGCCACGCGAACATGGCGATCTGCTTGAGGTCCATGTGCCGCTCGGTGGCGAGATAGAGCGGAATCCAGAAGCTGAATGTCTGCCACGCGGGTTCGGCGAAGAAGCGCGCCTGCGCGATGGCCCAGAAGCGCCGCGTGCCGAGCACTTCGCGAATGCGCCGCCGGGTGCGCGGATGCTGCGCCACGGGCGTCTGCCCTTCGGCGATCGCGCGGCGTTCCTCCTCACCGATGCGCGGATGCGCTCCCGGCGCGCGATAGAGCCAGTACCAGGACGCGGCCCAGACGAAGCCCATCGCGCCAGTCACGACGAAGGCGCTCTGCCAGCCGTAGCGCAGCGAAAGAAAGACGACGAGCGGCGGCGCGAACAACGAACCGAGCGACGTGCCCGCATTGAAATAGCCGACCGCGACGGATTTCTCGCGGTTCGGAAACCACTCCGCGACGACCTTCATGCCGGCGGGAATGGCGACGGCTTCCGAAAGACCCATGAGCCCGCGCAGCGCCGCGAGCGATATCCAGCCGGTGGCGAGCGCGTGCGCCATGCCGGTGGCCGACCAGAGACACGCGAACAGCGCGAAGCCGAGCCGCAGCCCGATCAGGTCGATGATCAGCCCGCACACGGGCTGCATGATCGTGTAGCCGATCTGAAAGGCGCCGACGACATACGAGTATTGCTGGGTGCTCATGTTCATGAGCGTCTTCAGCTCGGCGGCCATTACGCCGAGCGCATTGCGCGAAAGGTAGTTGACGATCGTGCCCGCGCAGACGAGCGCGATGATCCACCAGCGCAAGCCGATGACTTTTTTCAAGATTGAGTCTCCGTCTCATGGCGGGCGCGAAGCGCGGCCGTGCGCGCGCCCTGTCTTATGTGTTGATCGAATTCGAACATTCGATATCGAAAATGCGGAATTAATCGTACTACTACACGCGAACGCGAGCGATTCATGCGACAAATAGTTTCGTTCTCGCTCGATATTGTTCGTTTGCGCGCATCGGCCGCTGGTCGGTAATTCCTCTCTCAGGAGAACTCCTAGGATTTAACCGGCCATTACCCTTTGCCCCGGCTCCTTCCTAAACTTGTTTCAAAAGGAGGAGGCACCCATGGCCAAGCTGATTCACACGATGATTCGCGTGCAGGACCTGCAGCGCTCGCTCGACTTCTATCAGAAGGCGTTCAACCTGGGCGTGGCGCACCGGCTCGACTTTCCGGACTTCACGCTCGCTTATCTGCGCAACGACGAAACCCACGCCGAGCTGGAGCTCACCTGGAACAAGGGACGCGCCGAGCCGTACACGCATGGCGATGGCTACGGCCACGTCGCGGTGAGCGTCGAGGATGCGAAGAAGGATCGCGAGCGCATGATCTCGCTCGGTCTCGCGCCGCTCGACCTGAAGGAGTTCAAGGGCGACGACGGCCAGTTGATCGCGCGCTTCTTCTTCATCCTCGACCCGGACGGATACAAGATAGAAGTGCTCGAACGACACGGACATTACGAATAGGCAATCCGCGCAGCACGGTGGCACGGCGGTAATGCGGTAGGGCGGCACTACACACATAAGCGGTTGAAGCACCCCACAAGGAGAGAGACATGCGAGACACGATCATCCCGATCGTCGCGCAGCGGCGCGCGCACGATGGCGGGCATCATCACGACCACGATGAAGTTGCCGCCACACCCCCAAAGATCGCGCTCACGCGACGCGAATTCCTGCGCGGCACCGGCGTGCTGGTGGGCACGATCGCCGCGACGTCGATCTTCGCGAGCCTCGCGCCGAGCCGCGTCTGGGCGCTGGAAATGCAGGGGCTCGACACGCATCAGGGCGAGGTTCTGCTGCAGGTCACGCGACAGATCTATCCGCACGCCACGCTCGACGACGCCGTGTACGCGCTGGTCGTGAAAGACCTCGACGCCAAGGCGAAAGCCGATCCCGCCGTGCGTCAGCAACTCGCCGACGGCGTCAAGCAGCTCGACGCCAAAACCGGCTCCGACTGGACCAAACGCAGTGAACACGACCGCGCGCAGGATGTCGCCGCGCTCGCGGGCACGCCGTTCTTCAACACGGTTCGAAGCACCGCCGTGGTTTCCCTGTACAGCAACGCGATGGCTTACACGCACTTCGGCTACGGCGCGGCTCAGGGCGATGGCGGCTATCTCTATCAGGGCTTCAACAATCTCTCCTGGCTGCCCGATCCGCCCGCGGCCGACAGCGGCCCGATTCCGAAAGACGGCTGACCCAATCGAGCGATCTGACGGAAAACGGAGACAGACATGTACACGGACAACAAGGTGCAGTTCAAACACAACGACGCACACGTCGTGGTGGTCATCGGATCGGGCGCGGGCGGCGGGACGCTGGCCAACGAACTCGCGCAGAAGGGCATCGACGTGGTCGTGCTCGAAGCGGGCGCGATGCACACGCAAGGCGATTTTTCGACGGAGGAGTGGAGCGCTTTCAAGCAGCTCTCATGGCTCGACAACCGCACGACATCGGGTACGTGGCGCGTCGCGAAGGACTTTCCGAATCTGCCCGCGTGGATCTGCAAGACCGTGGGCGGCACGACCGTCCACTGGGCGGGCGCGAGCCTGCGCATTCAGCCGTACGAGTTCAAGGCGAAAACCACATACGGCGACATCAAGGACGCCAATCTGCTCGACTGGCCGGTCACGCGCGCGGATCTCGACCCGTACTACGACCGCGCCGAGAAGAAGATGGGCGTGACGCGCACCAATGGCTTGCCGGGACTTCCGGGCAACAACAACTTCAAGGTGATGTCCGCGGGCGCGATGAAGGTCGGCTACAAGGAATGCAACACCGGCCACATGGCGATCAACAGCACGGTGCGCGACGACCGCACGCACTGCTTCCAGCGCGGCTTCTGTTTTCAGGGCTGCCGCATGGGCGCGAAGTGGTCGACGCTCTATACCGAGATTCCGCACGCGCAGATGACCGGGCACATGGAATTGCGTCCGCAGTCGCATGTCGTGAAGATCGAGCATGACGCGCGCGGCAAGGTGACGGGCGTCGTCTATTTCGACAAGGACGGCAAGATCCAGCGGCAGAAGGCGCGCGTGGTCGCGGTGGCCGGCAATTCGATCGAAACGCCGCGCCTGTTGCTCAACTCGAACTCGAGCAAGTTCCCCGATGGCCTCGCGAACGGCTCGGGACAGGTCGGGCGCAACTATATGCGGCACACGACCGGTTCCGTGTACGGCGTGTTCAACGACAAGGTCGAGATGTTCAAGGGCACCACGATGGCGGGCATCATCGAGGATGAGGCGAAGTTCGATCCTTCGCGCGGGTTCGCAGGCGGCTATCACATGGAGACGGTCTCGCTCGGCCTGCCGTTCTATGCCGCGTTCCTCGATCCGGGCGCGTGGGGCCCCAACTTCGCGGCGGCGATGGATCACTATCAGTACACGGCGGGCATGTGGATCGTCGGCGAGGACATGCCGCGCGAATCGAATCGCATCACGCTCAACAGCCAGGTGAAAGACCAGTACGGCATGCCGGTGCCGAACGTCCACTTCGACGATCACCCGAACGACGAAGCGATGCGCGCGCACGCCTACAGGCAGGGCAGCGCGGTGTACGAAGCGGCAGGCGCGAAGGCGACGTATCTCGTGCCGCCTTATCCGTCGACGCACAATCTCGGCACCGCGCGCATGAGCGCGAAAGCCGACGACGGCGTGTGCAACGCGCACGGTCAGACGCACGAAGTGGCGAACCTGTTCATCTCCGATGGCAGCCAGTTCACCACCGGCGCCGCCGAAAACCCGACGCTCACCATTGTCACGCTGGCGATTCGTCAGGCCGATTACATTGCGGGCCAGATGAAGCAGCACAGGGTTTGATGCAATTGCCGTTATGAAGCGTGCGGAGTAGTTTCTTTGGTTGGCCGTCGTGCGTATTCGTGCACAAGCACGACGGCCCGTTTCCTGGAGGCTGAGCTCATGTGTCGGGTGTACATCAACGCCGATCCGATCCTGTATGAATCGCGCACGCGTTCGCTGCGCATTCATGGCGTGATCACCACGGTCCGGCTGGAAAATCTGTTCTGGGACGTGCTGCAGGAAATCGCCGGTCGCGAGAATCTGACCACCAGCCAGTTCGCCGTCAAGCTCTACGACGAACTCATCGCGCTGCGTGGCGAGGTTCCGACCAACTTCGCATCGTTCTTGCGCGTGTGCTGCCTGCGCTATCTGTCGATGCGCGAAGCGAAGCAGACCGCGGAAAGCGAGGCGGCGGGCGGAGCGCCGCTGCGGGTGTTAAAGGCGGGGTAGCGTCGCTTGCCTTACTCGCGATACGCCGCGAACTTCGACGTCTTCCCGATTCCCGGATTGAAGCAGTTGCAAGGATCGAGCTCCTTGTAAAACGCGGCGAGCTGCGGCTTCGCTTCGTACAAATGCCCGACGTTATGCTCGGCGGGATATTCGGCGCCGCGTTCGTCGAGCAATTCGAGCATCTCGTGCTCCAGCGCCATGCAGTCGTTGCCCTTGACGACGATGTAGTCCTGATGGAATACGTGACACAGGAAGTGCCCGTAATACAGCTTCAAGATCACGGGCGCTTCGATCCTCTCAGGCAGCCGCTCGAACCAGTCGCGATCGTTGCGCCGCAGCGCGATATCCAGCGCGACGATATCCTCCACTTCGCGATGATGCACCGCGCGATATCGCACCGCCGCGCTCGCCGCCGCGAAGCGATGCAGGAACGCCTTGCGCCCTTCGTCTTCGGTGCATTCGAAGTACGCGCCGCCTGAATCCGCGAATCGCGCCGAAAGATACGCGCGCGCTTCCTCGACGCCCGCGGCCGGCACCTTCAGCATCAGATGATGCTCGTACCGCTCGCGATATTCCTTCAATCGCGCAGGCAGATGATCGGGCAGAAGCTCGCTCACGAACTGGAGCATGCGATCGGTGAGATGCTTCGGCATGAAGCCCAGACGTTCGAACCACGCATCGCAGCGCGTCTTCAGGCTGAAGAACAGCGGCAGACGGTCCGTGCCGAACCTGTCGATGATCACGAACAGGTCCTTGCCATACTTGCGCGCGACATCGAACGCATCGCGATGCAGATACTCGCCCGCGAGCGGCAAATGCGTGAAGTTCGCGAGCGCGTGACGGCGGATATCGGTGAGCGCGCTCGTATCGTTCGTGCCGATGTAGAACACCTTCGCGCCTTTCTCCGTCTCGAACGTGTCGAGCCGCACCGCGAACGTCATCACCTTGCCGGCCGAGCCGGATGCTTCGAACAGGCGGCGCGGGTCGGCGTTGAAGCGCGCGGGCGTGGGCGCGTCGATGTCGCGCACGTGCGTCGCGTATTCATGATCGGAAGCCGCCGCACCTTCGCGCACATCGGCATCGGTGAAGGCGCCGCTTTCCATGCGCGACAGAATCTCCTCGGGCGCGCCGCCGAGCTCGATGCCCAGATGATTCACGAGGCGCGGCACGCCGCATGAATCGACGGCGGCGAACAGCGCCATCTCCGTATAGGCCGGTCCGCGACGCACGAGCGAGCCGCCCGAGTTGTTGCTGATGCCGCCCAGCACCGAAGCGCCGATGCACGATGAACCGATCACCGAATGCGGCTCGCGGCCGAGCGGCTTCAACGCGCGTTCGAGCTGATCGAGCGTCGTGCCCCCTATGCAGACCACTTGCCGTCCGCCGCCGATCAGATGGACGCGCCGGATGCGCGTCGTGCTGACGATGACGACATCGCGGTCGTAGTCGTTGCCATCGGGCGTCGAGCCGCCGGTGAGCCCGGTGTTCGACGCCTGCGTGATGACGATCACGCGCGCCGCCACGCACGCGACGAGCGTGCGCCATTGCTCGACCAGTGTGCCGGGGCGCACCACCGCCAGCACGCGGCCCGCGCCGAAGCGGTAGCCGGTGCGATAGCGGCGCGTTTGCGCATCGCCGGTGAGCACGTTGCGAGCGCCGACGATCTCGCCGAGCGAGGCGATCAGCGTCGTGGCCGTGCCATCGAGCGCAATCGAAGCTTGAGCAGCATCGGACATGATGGCGGCCTCACGCGCGATGCGGTTCCGAAGCCGGCGCATCCGCAGCGCCTGACGCGCCCGCGCGTTGCGTCAGCGTAAGGACAGCCCCGAGCAGCAGCGCCGCCGCGACGACGACGAGACCCGCGTTCGTGCTGTGCGTCACGTCCTTCATCCAGCCGATGATCGAAGGACTGACGAAGCCGGCGAGATTGCCGATGGAGTTGATCATCGCGATGCCGGCGGCGGCGGCCGTGCCGGTCAGCACGCTGCTCGGATAGGTCCAGAAGACCGGCATCATCGACAACACGCCCGCCGTGCCGACGGACAGCGTGATCATCGCGATAACGAGATTGCCCGTATGCAGCGTGCTCGCATAGAAGCCCACGGCTGCGGCCACTGCCGCGAGCGCCAGATGGCGGCGGCGTTCGTTGCGACGGTCAGAGCTGCGCGCGACGAGGATCATCGAAACGATCGCGAATGCGTAGGGCACGGCGGTCAGGAGGCCGACATCGAGCGCATCCTTCACGCCCGCCGCCTTGATCAGCGTGGGCAGATAGAAGCTCACGCCATAGAGGCCCATCATGCAGCAGAAGTAGATCGCCGCGAGCTTCCATACGCGGCCGTTCGCGACGACGGCTTTGAGCGAATGATCCGCGCCCGCCGGTTCGTCACGTGCGATGTTCTCTTCGAGAAGCTGCTTTTCGCTGTCATCGAGCCACTTCGCGACGCGAATGCCGTTCGGCAGCATGAAGAGCGTAAGGACGCCGAGCACCAGTGACGGAACGGCTTCGATAAGGAAGAGCCATTGCCAGTTCGACAAACCGTGAACGCCGTTGAACGCCTGCATGATCCAGCCCGACAGCGGACCGCCGAGCACGCCCGCGACCGGAATGCCCATCATGAACAGCGCGTTGATGCGGCCGCGTCGCGAGGACGGATACCAGTACGTCAGATAAAGCACGATGCCCGGAAAGAATCCGGCTTCCGCCACGCCCAGCAGAAAGCGCAGCGTGTAGAACATCGCGGGCGTCTTGACGAACAGCGACAGCGCCGAGACGACGGCCCACGTCACCATGATGCGGCTGATCCACACACGCGCGCCCACGCGATGCAGCAGGATATTGCTCGGCACCTCGAACACGAAATAGCCGATGAAGAAGATGCCCGCGCCGAGCCCGTACACCGACTCGCTGAACTTCAGGTCGTTCAACATCTGCAGTTTCGCGAAGCCGACATTGACGCGATCCAGATACGCCGCGACATAGCAGATGAAAAGAAACGGCAGCAGACGCCAGGTCACTTTCGCGTAAATGGCGTTTTCGAAGGCGGTCGTGTCGGTGGGGGTGCGGGCGGCGGATGCGCCCGATGGGCTGTGCGGATTCATCGAAAGTCTCCTGATTCATGTGCGGCTTTTGCGCCGGCAACTGGCTTTGCTGGAGCGCATTGTTCCCCGACAGCAGGAGCCTGTCGAGACGCCGAACCACTGGTCCTACCACTTCTTGATGCCGTGCCAGAAGGCGTTGAGCGCGTCGGTCAACGCCCGCGCGGCTGCACAGGATTCCGCACGCCCGTACCGGCACGGGCGTTCTGCATCACGTCCAGCCCTTGAGTCGCAGGGTCGCGCGCACGAGACGTTGCTCTTCCGCCTCGATTTCCCGCAGGCACGCGGTCGTTCTGGCGATATGCGCGCTCGCGGCTTTCCGCGCCTGCTCCGGCTGTTTGCCCAGCACGGCCTTGTAGAGACGCGCGTGCTGCGTATCGATCACGCGCTTTTCCGCTGCGCGATGGTAGAGGTTGTTCACCGATGCGAAAACGGAGCTCAACAGCAGGTCAGTGAGCGAACTCAACGTGTGCACGAGCACCGGATTGTGCGAAGCCTCGCTGATCGAGAGATGAAACGCGTAGTCGAGCCGCGCGCGGGTCGATTCGCCCACCTCGCTTTCGTTCGCGGCGAGCATTTCCTCGTAACGGCGCGTGATCAGCGCGAAATCCGCCTGCGTGCCGCGCAGCGCGGCCAGACGCGCCGATTCGGCTTCGAGCATCTCGCGCACTTCGAAGATGTCGTAGAGCGTGCGCGGTTGCGAGCCGAGCAGATGCATCATCGGAGTGAGGGCGGGTTGCGCGGTCAGCGAGGCGACGAAGGAGCCGCGCCCGTGCGAGGTTTCAATGATGCCGCGCGTACGCAGCACCTTGAGCCCCTCGCGCACCGCGGAGCGCGACGCACCGAGCTTTGCCGTGAGCCGCCGCTCCGAAGGCAGAGCCTGGCCGGGCTTCAGCACGCCGTCGACGATCAGGCTTTCGATGCGTCCGGCCACGACATCCGCGATCTGCTGCGCGTCTTCCGTACTGTCTTCATGCATGGCGTCTCTCACTGGTCCGACCACTTTGCGAGCTTGCGATTTCGCCGATGCTAGCATTTTCGCGGCGGTGTCGAGTGAGAGAGCGGTCGCGCCGCAAGGCGGCGACGCGACCGCTCGTGTCATGCAAAGCTCAGCTGGTCAGCGCCTGCGATTCCATGGAGACGCCGCGATTCGCGACGTAGTAGAGAATGCCGGGCACGAGCAGGCTCGGGATCCAGCTCACGTCCGCGCCGATTATCTTCGCGAAGTAGCTGTGATAGAACGAGAGGTCCATGAACGGCAGCGTGCTGGCAATGCCCAGGCAGTAGATCGCGATGGTCGACAGATTGAACTTGCCGTACTGACCGCGCGAGTCGTACATCTCCGTGACCGAATAGTCGCCGCGTCGAACGAGGTAGTAATCGACGAGATTGATCGAACTCCAGGGCACGAGCACATAGATCTGCGCGTTGAGGATATCGGCGAAGTAGTCGTTGAAGTGGTATTGCGTGCCGATGCCGATGACCGTTGCGATCGCGGCCGTCACCGCGAGCACGGAGAACTTCGTGAGCTTGCCCACGCGCGTCATCTTGCGAAAGCCGCTGAAGATGGTCACGGTGGACATATACGCGCTGTAAAGGCTCAACACGTTGAATTCCAGCACGCCGAGCACGATGATGACGAGCGCCGGACGCGACCAGCCGCCGAACATCGAGGCGATGCCCGTGCCCGGATCGTTGGCGATGGAAGGCGTGACCGTGGCGAGCAGCGCGCCCAGCATCATCACGAGCAGCGAGCCGAGCAGCCCGCCGAGATACGTGTACCAGAACGTGTGCTTCGTCTTCACGCTGACGGGCAGATAACGCGAATAATCCGCGACATACGGGCCGAAGCCTAGCGTCCACGAAGCTGCCTGCGCCACGACGAGATTGAAGGCGCCAGCCGAAAAGCCGTGCTTCGCATGATGAATCTTCGTCAGCATGTCGGGCTGCGAGAACACGAGCGCCGCCGATGCGAAGAAGATGACGCACGAGAGCAGCGTCATGTACGCGCCCATCTTGTGGATCAGCTCATAGCCGATATAGCTGATGACGAACGTGAGAACGCCGAACAGGATGATGGCCGCGTTGTCGCTCATCGGATAGATGGCCTTGATCGAGTCGCGCATCACGACGCCGCCTGCAGCCACAAAAAGAATGTAGGCGAGCACGACGATCGCGAGCGGCAACGCGGCGCCGAACACGCCGAACTGCGCGCGGCTCTGGATCATCTGCGGAATGCCGAGATGCGGCCCTTGCGCCGAATGAGCGGCCATGAACACGGTGCCGATCACATTGCCGAGCACCAGCCCGACGATGGTCCAGAACAGGTCCAGTCCGGCGACGATGCCCAGCGTGCCGATGACCAGCGCCGTCACCTGCATGTTCGCGCTGAACCAGATGGTGAACAGGCGTTTGGGCGTGCCGTATCGCTCGTTGAGCGGAATGAATTCGATACTGCGCTTTTCCACATCCATGATCAGTCTCCTAAGGGGCCGAACGCATCGAGCCTTCGATTACCGTTGCAGGTCGATGCCACTGTAGGAGGCCGTTTTTTTGAGCACTATCTCATTTCGGCAATTACGGGTCATCCCTAGCCATCGCGCTTTCAGGCGCATTACGGAAGCAAGCGCACTGCGTCATCGCACGAAACAAAACGGCCCGCGACGAGTGCGTCGCGGGCCGCGTTCCGTCAAGGACGGAGAGACTGCGTCAGCCGTACACGGGGAAACGCTTCGTCAGTTGCGCGACCTGCTCGCGCACGCGCGCGATGGTCTCGGCGTCTTCCGGCGCCTCCAGAACGTCGGCGAGCAGATTGCCGACGAACTCCGCTTCCTTCACGCCGAAGCCGCGCGTGGTCATCGCGGGCGAACCGAGACGAATGCCGCTCGTGACGAACGGCTTTTCCGGATCGTTCGGGATCGCGTTCTTGTTGACCGTGATATGCGCGGCGCCGAGCGCCGCTTCCGCCGCTTTGCCGGTGATCTTCTTGGCGCGCAGATCGACGAGCATCACGTGGCTTTCCGT
>NZ_FCOA02000020.1 GCF_001544875.2 Caballeronia hypogeia | reverse complement strand
GCCAGCATGGGCCGCTGGGTCGGCCAGATCGTTGAACTCTGCATGGTGCTGGTCGAGGCGATCCAGCGCTACGTGCTGGCTGCCGGCAAGCTCCATGGCGACGACACGACGGTTCCCGTCCTCACACCGGGCAACCAGAAGACGACAACCGGCCGATTCTGGGTCTATGTGCGCGACGATCGACGCTCGGGCTCGGCGGAACCTGCGGCAGTCTGGTTCACTTACTCGTCGGACCGCAAGGGTGTTCATCCGCAAACGCATCTCGCCAACTTCAAGGGAATCCTGCAGGCGGATGCCTACGCCGGCTTCGATCAGCTGTACGCAAGCGGCGACGTCTTCGAAGCGGCATGCTGGGATCACGCGAGGAGGTACATATTCGACGTTCACGAGCGTACGCCGACTCCGGATACCCAGAAACTGCTCGAGATGATCGGCGAGCTCTACCGCATCGAAGCTGACATTCGCGGCAAACCTCCCGATGACCGGTTGCGTGTGCGGCAGGAGAAGAGTAAGCCCCTGCTCAACACGTTCGAATCGACGATCAGAGCCAAGCTTGCGACGCTGTCGAAGAAGTCCACGCTCACGGGCGCGATCAACTACTCGCTGAACCACTGGGCGGCCCTCACGTTCTACTGCGAGGACGGACGCGCCGAGATCAGCAACGTGCTCGCGGAAAATGCCCTGCGCTGTGTAGCGTTGGGTAGGAATAATGCGCAGCTAAAAATTATGCGGAGTTTGCGTCGTCCGGCTCGTCACGCGCACCGGTGCGACGCGCCTTGCAGAGATCTGTCGCTTGCAGGAAACTGCACATAAAAAGGTGCTTTCCTGTTTGGGTTGTAACCCATTCAGGAGAATCATCATGATCGGCTTGGTTCCTCTTCGACCGCAGCCTCAGGCGTGGTTGTGGCGCAGCGTCCTTTCTCCCTTCGCAGCGCGCTACTGCGAATATCTCGTTGATACCGGCTACGCGGCTCGTACCATCAACATCTACGTAAGGTGCGTCGCGCACTTTGCGTATTGGCTTACAACCCACCGTTTAGCCGTAGCACGCGTCGACGATCGACTTGTTTGCAGCTTCGTGAACGATCATTTGCGGCGGTGTACATGCCCCGATCCGATTCCAAGGGGTCGGGCGGACGTAAATGCTGCACTTCGGCATTTGCTGGTCGTCATGGGCGCGTGCGCTGTCCCGCGGTTTCTGCGGGCGGAATCGGACTCGGTGCAACAGGAGGTGCGTCGCTTTACTGACCATCTCAGGGACGTTTGCGGCCTAGCGGAATGCACGCGATATCAGCGCGGGCGAATCATTCGCGATTTCTTGCATCAGCGCTTTGGTCGAAAACACATAGACATGAAGCTGGTAACGATTCAGGATATTCGTCGTTTCGTTACGCACTACCCTGACGGATGCAATGCTGGAGCCGCTCACGTAGCGGGCGTAACGTTGCGCAGTTATCTGCGATTCAGGACCATGCAATATAACGATCAGGTCGAAGAGTTGATCGCAGCTGTGCCAAAGGTGGCTGGATGGAGGTTGGCGGCGCTGCCTGAAACGCTTTCTGACGCCGCGATCGAGCAGTTTCTGAACTCCTTCGATCGCGAGACTGCGGCAAGCTTACGTGATTACGCCATGGTGCGCTGTCTAGCTGATCTTGGGTTGCGGGCTGCGGAAGTCGTGCAGATCCAACTCGACGATTTAAACTGGCGCGAAGGCACGCTGCAAATCCGTCGCACCAAATCGCGGCGGGGCTACATCATTCCGCTGCCGGAGCCGACCGGTCATGCGATCGCCGACTATATCCGGTCAGGCCGACGGGCAACGACAACCTCCCGCGCAGTCTTTGTACGCCATTACGCACCTGCTGACCTTCCATTAGGAACGGGCCGCCTCCACAAGGCCGTGCATGACGCATATGTCCGTTGCGGTTGGACTGACCGCTCTGGAACCCATCTACTGAGGCACAGCGTTGCCCGACGGCTGCTTCGTTGCGGATCGTCGTTGAAAGAAGTGGCTGACGTACTGCGCCATCAGAGCATCGATACCACCGCGATCTACACGAAGATCGACCTGCGAAGCCTGGAGGCCGTGGCGCTTCCCTGGCCGGGGAGCAAATCATGAAGCGTCCCGTCAAATCGGCACACACAATGGTATCGCTGGTGGAAACGTATCTCGCAGAGCGACGCTGTCTCGGCTTCGACCTTGTGATCTCGGGGCAGGTGCTGATGAACTTCGCCCGCTTCGCGAATACGGTGAACCACCGCGGTCCGATCACCGAAAGTCTGGCCCTTGCCTGGGCACACTCGACACCGAGCGAAAGGTCCATTACCTGGGCGCGTCGGATCGAGGTAATGCGCCCCTTCGCGAAGTATCTCAGGCAGTTCTATCCCGATACGGTTGTTCCGCGACGCGAATTGTGCGGGCGGGCCCATCGTCGTCTGGCACCGCACATCTACACGGAGCAGGAGCTCGGCGAACTCCTCACGGCGTCGGCGGCGATGTTACCCGTCGGTTCGATCAGACCGCTTACATATGAAGCGTTGTTTGGTTTGATTTCGGCAACCGGCATGCGTATCTCGGAAGCCATCAATCTCTCGCGAGACGACGTGAATCTTGCCGAGCGTACGCTCACGGTGCGTGAGACGAAGTTTCACAAATCGCGCCTTATTCCGATGCATCCTACCGTAACTCTGGCGATGAAGCGTTACGCTGCTCGCCGTGTGCTGGTCGTCGCCGCAGAGCCGTGCGATTCGTTCTTTGTGAATCTTGATGGCAGAAAGTTGCAGGCCCGAACAGTGCACTGGGTGTTCGGGCGGATTCGCGAGCAACTCGGGTGGACCTCTCGGGGTGACCACGCGTTGCCTCGAATCCATGATCTTCGCCACACGTTCGTGTGCCGGTGCATCCTCAAGTGGTATCAGGACGGCGTGAACGTCGACAACCGGATGATTGCGCTGTCGACATATCTGGGGCACGTGAAGCCGAGCGATACCTACTGGTATCTGACTGCGGTTCCCGATCTCATGGAAATCGTGAGCCAGAAATTTGCATGCTTTGCCGAAGGGGTACGTCATGACTAAAGCCTGCAAGGTTCCTACCTTCGCGACGCTTCTGCAGGACTTCTTCGTCGAACGGTTGATGCAGCAACGTGCGGTGAGCGCGGAGACGATATCGAGCTATCGCGATTCGTTTCGTTTGTTTCTTCAGTTCGCATCGGATCGCCTTGGCAGGTCCCCAACTGATCTGACGCTGTCGGACATGGATGCGCCGCTGATCCTGGCGTTTCTGCGACATCTCGAGGTTGAGCGGCGCAACAGCACGCGGACCCGTAACGTTCGACTCGCAGCGTTGCGTTCGTTCCTGAAGTACGCGGCACACCGTGACGTCGCGTCGTTGGCCGTTATACAGCGCGCACTCTCCGTGCCGATGAAGCGTTGCGATAAACCTATGGTCGGATTCCTGTCACGCGACGAGATTCAGCAACTGTTAACGGCGCCAGACCCGGACACCTGGTCGGGCCAACGCGACAGGGTTCTGCTGGCAACGATGTATAACACGGGGGCGCGCGTCTCGGAGATCCTGGCACTACGCGTCAGTGATGTCGTCCTGGGTACGTCACCCTTCGTTCATATTCTTGGCAAAGGACGCAAAGAACGAACGGTACCTTTATGGCGATCCACGGCCAGGCTCATCAAGGCGTGGTTGCCGCAGATCCAGGATGCATCAAGTCAGAGGCTCTTTCCAAATCGATCGGGAAACACAATGACGCGCTCCAATGTCGCCGATCGGATGAGAATTGCCGTAACGCGCGCGAAGGACCAATGTCCGCAGCTCGCCAGACGGCGCGTTTCTCCTCATCTGGTTCGGCATGCGACTGCCATGCATCTACTTCAATCAGGCGTCGACCTGTCGGTCATCGCTTTGTGGCTGGGACACGAAAGCCCTTCGACAACACATGGCTATATGGAAGCTGATCTGACAATGAAGGAGCAAGCGTTGAACAGGATTCAGCCGCCGCAAGTAAAGAATCGTCGATATCGACCACCGGACCGCATCCTGCAGTTCCTGGAGTCGCTGTAATTATGCGTAGCTCGCCGAACCGCGAATCCTTGCGGATCGCTTCGGCGACTCGCAAGGCATTCTTCGACAGTGATGGACTCCGCATAACTTCCGGCTGCGCATTATTGCGACAATGCAATTATGTGCATTGTCGCAAAAACTACCTGTTCGTCGGCTCCGACAGCGGCGGTGAGCGTGCAGCGGCGATGTACAGTCTCATCGGTACGTGCAAACTCAACGAAATCAACCCACGTGCCTACCTCGAATACGTGCTCACAAATATTGCGGACCACAAGGTCAACCGCGTCGACGAACTGCTTCCCTGGAACGTGGCCGACAAACTGAAGCCGGCCGCTGCGCCCACGCCCACAGTTTGACCGGGTAGATCCAGATAGATCGTGTCCACGATCATGGAACGATCTCATGTGATCTACCCGGACCTCCCCACGCTCTCACATCATGCCCCACGCGCGCGCGGATCGGGGACCGGCCCTGCCGAGCCGCTTACGTTTGGGTCAATGGCGTTCAAAGAAGTCTTACGACCTTCATCGCCTCATCTTCGTCGCCTGGCGTCGCGCGTGAGCTGAGCCGCCTTCGTAGGCCTCGTCCTCAGTCTCAAAGCGAAGGTGGCTGTCGTAACGAATCTCGCTGACGTTTGGCCCGCTCAAATCAACGTCGACACATGCGTAAGTGAAGCCACCGGCAACTAGCGGTTGAACAACAACGTGGAATTCATGGCTTCCAACTTTTAACATCCGTGACATTGCGAACCCCTGTAGTGGATAACGATCGTCACGTGAGCAGCAAACAAACGGTCTACGATGTCGCTCTCTTGCACGATTTTCTCCTCGCTGTAAGGACAGTTGATAGGTCAAAAGCGAACCTTTGCGTTGACGCCCCCAATGTCTAGCGATCAATGAACGAGCGTAGCTTATCTGCGCGACTAGGATGCATCAGCTTGCGGATAGCCTGGCTCTCGATCTGACGAACGCGTTCCCGCGACACGCCCAGATGCGAGCTTACTTCGCCAAGTGTGAATTCGGTGGGCACATTGATGCCGAAGCGCATGCGAAGCACTCTTGCCTCGCGTGGCGAAAGCGCGTTCAACGCATCGTCGATGGCGACACGCATTCCGGTCCGCACGACGACCTCAAGAGGCGATTCCACGTTCGCATCCTCAATCAGGTCCCCGAGCGTTGCGTCAGCGTCATCGTTCGCCGGCGTTTGAAGCGAGATCGGATGCATCGCCATCTTCTGAATGCCCCGGATTTGAGCCTCTGGTAACTCCATACGTTCGGCCAAAGCTGCGGGCAGCGCGGGCTTGCCAGTGTGCTGCCGAAGCTCATTTGAAATCCGGTTGAGCTTGTTGATAATCTCCACCATATGCACGGGTATGCGGACGGTGCGCGCCTGGTCCGCGACCGCGCGCGTGATCGCCTGGCGAACCCACCAAGTTGCATAAGTCGAGAATTTCCAGCCGCGCTTGTATTCGAACTTGTCGACGGCCTTCATCAGGCCGATGTTGCCTTCCTGAATCAAGTCCAAAAAATGTACGCCCCGATTCACATATTTCTTGGCGATCGAGATCACGAGCCGCAGATTGGCCTCAATCATCTCGCTTTTTGCGCGCCGCATGCGAGATTCAGCCGCAAGCAAATGTCGACTGGTTTGCTTTAACCGCTGAATCGGCATCGCCGCATGCCGTTCAATATCCATTAACTGGTATTGCTCGGCCCGAACAGCGGCCACGCTGCGTTCCAGGGAAGCGCCATAATCGAGCGATTTCGCAGCGGTTTTGGTGGTCCAGTCGAGGTCCGTCTCGTGGCCGGGAAACGATGCAATGAACCGCTCACGGGGCATGCCGCACCGGTCGATCGCAATGCTCGCTATTCGCCGCTCGATTTGCCGCACTTGCGCCAGCCGCTGCTGCATGTCGTCGCAAGCCAAGCCGACTGTGCGGGCTGTGAAGCGCACCCGCGCAAATTCCTTTCGAATGGTCTCTTGAGCGTTCTGAGCAGGGCCCGCTCCCGCTTCGCGTAGCTGATCAACACACTCGCGCACCCGCGCAAAGAGCGCGAGTCCGTCGTTCTTGAGTTGCGTCAGACGCAATGGGTTTGCGTCGTCCCCGGCTTCAGAATCGCATTCGCTATCGCCGCGCGCCGATTCGTCGACCTCCGTCGCCGCCGACATGCCCTTGTCATCGATACTGTCGATCAGTTCTTCGATGCCAAGGTTACCCTCCGCGACCTGCTGGGCCTTTGCGAGGATCATCGAGATGGTCGGGGGACACGACGCGATGGCCTGAATCATCTCATTAAGACCATGTTCGATAGATCGGGCAATCTGAACCTCGGCCTTGCGCGTCAGTAACTTCTTCCCGCCCATCTCGCGCATGTATATGCGCACTGGATCGGTCGTTCGGCCGAATTCGACATCCACAGCGGAAAGCGCGTTTTCGGCGTCTTCCTCAGACTGATCGTCGGCGATGTCGATCGGAACCGCGTCGTCGAACAGCAGCGTTTCAGTGTTGGGCGCATGTTCGTAAACGGCGATGCCCATTTCATGGAAGGTGCGCGAAATATCTTCTAGCTCGCGCGGTTGCGCAAGCTCACTGGGCAAATGATCACTGATTTGCGCATGCGTGACAAAGCCTTGATCCTTGCCCACACGGATCAAGGCGCGTAGCGCCCGTTGCTGTTCGTCTGTACCTGGCTGCCGGTCTAGTTGCAGCGGGTCCGCAGCCGCACGCCGGGAGACTGCGGTGGACAACCTGCCCCTTTTAGCCGTGGTGACGCGGACTTTTTGCGGGTCTGCGTGCGAATCTTCCGTTTCTTTTCGATGGGAACTGGTCATTCTCTTTTCGCGACAGGCGTCTTTGCTGATAGGCGAACGTTAGGCAGAGGCACGGCGGCCTTCGCAGACGAATTCGCGGCGTCTCGATCTATCGAGATCATTTCAACCAAAACGAACTTGAAGCCATTCCTGCGCCCAGTTCTTCGCAAAGGCAATGGCTTCGTCACGCCGGTCGAAGCCGGCGAGGTCGCCGCTCACAAAAAGCTCCGTTTCAGCGCCGTCCTCACGGTTGGTGCTAATGCGCGCGTGCGCCATATACTCGCCATCGGCCCGGCGTGGCGTCGGATCGATGCGAAAGTTGCAGGTGTTGAGTTGCATATCGTTTCCTCCCTGATCGCCGCGAGAAGCTCTGAATCGCGGCAATTTCTCGTTGTTACACCAGGCGCCCCACCGGGTCTCGATTGAAGCGGCCCACATCGTGCTGGCCGTTCCGTGTAGATCTTGACGCAGCGAGCGCACTCGCAGTGCTAGTCAAGGAATGTCCTCGCCTGCGGACTCGTATCAATCATCTGCTCGGCGTATGCAATCGATGCGCGCCGCGCGTCGCCGGCGCTCTGGAACGGCTCGTCAGGACTTACCTTGAAAACACGACCGCGCGCTATTCCGGTCTTCGCCGATGGTTCCTGAATGCGCACGGCAGCATCAAATTCGTCGTCGTGGTGGTGTGCCTGCCGGGCGCCGATGGGCCGATGCGGAAAGACGAGCGGATAAATTTCCAGGCCACGATAAAGGCGGATTTCGGCTGTCATTGAATGATCTCGCGCCGCACTCATGCGGCAAAATAGGTAAAGGTGCGCGGAACAGTATCGGCAATGCTGACAAACTTGACCGCGTTGCACGGTCTCCGATCTGAGGCTGATCCCGTTCAGAGCCAGCGTTTGAGCGCTGACGCATGCTGCGAACGGGCGCTTGGCTCTCTGAGGCGCTTGGCATCTCTGGATGCATCCATCCTACGCCGTTAAAAGATTTTGTATAGCGAAATTCATGCGTAGTCGCCGTCCCGTGTCGGAACCCCCGTCTTTCTCTATGACGCTGTACCGTCTCAACGTTTGGACGATGATCGTCCTCTTACCCGTACGACCAGTGTTACCGACGCCCCAACTTGCGGCACATCGCCTCGAAGATCGTTTCGCATCCTCCAAAAGTTTGACGCTCCGTGCTGCCTCATTTCTTCGACGCCCTGATAGGGTCGGCCGACCATATGCTGCAACAGCGTCACGACAACACTTCCCACGTTCCGTCGGCGCTTCTGAGCAAGTCATCGCCGAACACCAACTTCGCGTAGGCTGCGCCAGCGCGTTCAGCATGATTAATTCAGCGCGGCTCGTTCTGATCCGCATATGAATGGCTTCATCCGCACGATCCGGTGCCAAGTCCCGCGCGCCGGGTGAGCGCAACGGTTCGATCGGCTCTCGCTGCGTGGGGCCTCCGGGTCCGGATTCTCTGATTCGTCGTCGCTGTCGGCAAAGTCAGGGCCCACCGGCCTCCGCCTTCTCCTGTAAGTCAGAATCAGCTGCCTCCACTCTCTAAAGGTCGCAGCGTCTCCCTGCGGGTATGACGACTCTACAAGCCACGAATCGCGACCTGCTAAACTCAGGAACGTCGATCACTTCAGACGTGCGTAGATGCAACTTGAACGATGACCCAGGCGAACACAATGAAAAACCATGCGGCTCTTATTCAAGATCGAGGACTTCGAGGCTTCTCGCACTTGCTCGAAGAGATGCGCCTCCATTTGTCGACAGGCACCGCTCGTCCGGCCCGCCGTTCAAACCTCGCAGCGAGCCAGAATCCGGTCGAGGAAAGAATTCCAAAAAAAGGTTCGGCACTCCGGTTCTAACGCGATCCATGTCACGCTCGCCCGAGAGGGACACTGTAGCCCAACGGCATGGAGACCTGTCCCGGTTGTTATGGAGCCCGCCGCTGATGCGCTATTTGATCGGAGACACGTCTGAAATATCCGCCCTGAGCGGCTACAGCCATCTCAATGGGCCAGGTGCAGCCGGCGATCGTGTGAGTCGACGATGTGAAAAAACGGATTCCTTGACGAACCGACGCCGCAGTGATAGTGTAAGGCGCGAAAGTTCAAGAATTCGATTGCTGTTCATCAATAGTTCCGTTCCCCTCTGCGGTATTCGTTGCCCTCTCCTTCCTTGATGCTTCCGCTGCTCCTCGTGGAGCAAATCGCTATTTTCTCAAGGATTATCATGGATACCGGCACCGTAAAGTGGTTCAACGACAGCAAGGGCTTTGGCTTCATCACCCCAGACAGTGGCGGCGACGATCTTTTCGCGCACTTCTCCGAAATTAGTGGCGAAGGCTTCAAGACCCTCGCTGAAAACCAGAAAGTGAGCTACGAAACGAAGCGTGGCCCCAAGGGTCTACAGGCAGCGAATATCAAGCCGCTGTAACGCACCGTTTTGCCCAGCGTCCCGACGTGGGCGCTGGGACTTCTCGCCTGACCTCACGCGAACCCGCCTTTCCGTCACCAGCGTTTCGTCATACCCTCGTAGGACGCGCTACCAGACGCCCTCGCTCGCAACAACACGTGCACCGGATGCAGATCAGTGCGCCCATCATCGGGCGCGGCGCGCGTAAGCCTCCATACAGAACTATAAAATGCAAACACAAAATTCCGATCATCATTACCGCGGCTACGCCGTTCATCCATCCGCGCATCGCCTGCCCGACGGTTCGTTTTCGTCGGACCTCCTGTTGGAACGGCTGCGGCCGGGGTCTGCCGATGCGCAGTACCGCTTTTTTTCGCTCGACTATTTCGCCAGCGAGCATGAGGCAATCCGACACTCCTCTCGTTGGGCCCAAAGCTGGGTTGACAACTGCGGATAGTCAAAACGTTTGACTCGGCCGACCCGGACCACCACCTGCGAAAAATTTAATTCGGGCGCGAATTCGCGCGTATAGTGGGGCACGCCCTTGGAGAAAGCTCATGTCAGCCTTGTCACCTCGCATCTACAAGGGCTTCGAGCTCTATCCCCTTGTCTTCGAACGCACATTCGATCGGTTCGACCGGCACTCCCGCTATGATGAAGGCTACGACGTCGCTGTACGGGTGTGCCGGCAAGAAGCTGCGGGCGTAGCCGGCGCGAGCCGCGTATTCCGGTTGAAGCTAACGGCGTCAATCTCGGATTTCGGCGCCGCACGACGTGCCGCGTGGCAGCAAGGCGAGGACATCATCGACGGAAAGATTGATGGTGCGGACGTGAGCGACCTGTAACCTCGCGTCTGTTACACGCCCCATACCACATACAACGCCTGTCACCGCCGTTCGGTCAAGCGAGACGCTCTGCTGTTGGTCGTGCCCGACTGATGGAGCAGAGGCGCTGCTGCGCTCCCCGATCAAATGTATTAGGACTCCTAATGGAGGAGTGTTAAATTCCTTTATGTCAAACCCAAAATTGGATGAAACCGGTAGCTTCGCTTCTCGACGGCGTAGTGACCGCGAGCAGTGCTCGACCGACAGTTCAAGTTGAGCTTGCTCGAAGTTTTCGTCTGAGGACGACCGCAAAAGTCGGATCCGCTGAACACGGGTTTGAGATGCGCTAAGCGAATTTGAACAAAGATGCAGGATTGCTAACGAGAATTGACTTGCGTGTGGACGAATCAGGAACCCATTCGAAGAAGCGCGCTAGAAGGTTCGCATTGTCGATCGGATAGAACGGGCTAATGTCATCTTTTTTCCGACCGGCAACTCTTCTTGAATCAGTGTGCGGCCAATCGCTTCCCCAAAGTATTCTTTTCGGGTTCGCCCTGATGAACGCTGCCGCTAGTTCGCCCATACGTCCGTACCCGGGGGCGGTGGCCTCATGATACGGAGCGGTCCATTTAACGAACGCTTTTCCATCTTCTATAAGGCCCTTGACTCGATCGAAGCCTTCTTGAGTTACTCCTGATCCGTCAGCGCCGGCGAAGTGGTCCAAGACGAACGGTGCTGGCGAGCTTTGGATCGTCTGTGCCAAGGACGCGATGACTTTCATCGGCAGATATACTTGGACATGCCACCCCAGCTCTGCAGCTTGCCTACCGGCGCGTTCGAGGACTCCTTTGAGAAGCGTCGGATCCTTCGCACCGCCCGTCTGATTAACTCGCAAGCCCATAATCCCAGCCGCACGATAACGGTCCAATTCACTGGAAGTCGTGCTTTCAGGTAGCACTGCGATTCCTCGAGCGCTACTTCCCAACTGTTCAAGTGCGTCCAATAAGCAAGAGTTATCGGTTCCGTAAAAGCTAGGCTGGATGAGGACCGAGCGCTCGATCCCGAGTTGCTCGTGCATCTCACGAAGCTGGTCGACCGAAGCCATGGGGGGCGTGTACACCCGTGACTGAACCATCGGATAGCGATTGTATGGACCGATGATGTGCGAGTGGCAGTCACATGCGTGTGCCGGCATCGAATAACGCGATCTTTTCCCGGTGGGCTTCTCGACAGCACCGACGGGAAACGCGGCGACAGCTGCTGCGGATGTGATCGCTTTCAGTACTGACCTACGTGTAGTCACAGTCTCCTCCTTCTTGTGAAAGTATGGTAATTTCGTACTGTACGTTCACATAGAACAATGTTTAAGCTAGCGTTAACACTGAGCCCGCCTTCCACTTACGTGCGAACAGCACAAAACCGGAGGTGCTTGATTGTTCGGCTGGCCGATTTCTTTACGTTTGTTGTACTATTGTGGTAACGAAAAACAATCTTGGATTTTCACCATGTCGAGTCAACATCCACGTATCAGCTTGATTCACGCGACGCCGCTGTCAATTCAACCCATCGCGGACAGCTTTAAGCGTTTGTGGAGCGACGCGAAAATCTACAACCTGCTGGAGGATTCGCTCACCGACGATCTTCGTGGACTGAGCGGGGATATCAGCGCCATGGCACCTCGGTTTGTCCAGTTGACCCAGTACGCATTAGGGAGTGGCGCTGACGCTGTTCTGTTCACCTGTTCCGCTTTCGGTCCAGCTATTGAGACTGCGAAGGCCTCGGTCATCGCGCCGGTGCTCAAACCGAATGAAGCGATGATTGAAGAAGCGGTGGAACTCGGTTCACGTATCGCCTTGGTCGCCACGTTCGAACCGGCGCTCGCACCAATCAGTGTTGAGTTTCAGGCTCACGCCGCAACTCTTGGCCGCACTCTGGTTCTTGAGCCATTCCTGGTGAACGGCGCTTGGGACGCCATTCAGCACGGCGACAAAGAGCGCCACGACCATCTGATCGTTGAAACTTGCTCGAAACTGTCGGGGTTCGACGTGGTGTGCTTCGCTCAATTTTCAATGACAACGGCACAAGCCCAAGCACAACAGGCGACCGGGCGACCGACGCTGTCTACTCCCGATAGCGCAGTAAAAAAGCTTATGAGTGTTTTGGGCCGCACCTGAAGATCGGGGGCGACGGTGGTGGGTTTGCGGATCGCTGCGGAACCGCCAAGTTCTTCCAAAGCATGTTGACGCTTGACTGAGGTATCAGACGGCTGGTGATAGTCGTCGCGGGCGTCAGGACCGGCGCTCGACGAAATCTATTCGATCAGACAACAACGGTGGAGCCCTCTGCATTTTGAGACAGCCCAAACGCCAGTCCCAGCTTTTCGCCGAGAGAGAAAAGCCGGCGCAAGCGCCGGTAAGGATCAGTGAAGTTTCACTCTTGGGCGCGCCATGCGTCTAAGACGATGTGCCAAAACATCGACTATGGTACGCCTCAGCCCGGAAATTGCAGTCCGATGTTTTTGGTATAGCGCGGTGTACATCAGCTTCGCGAGCCCGCCCTCAAGCAGCAGGCTCGCGCCGGGGAAGCCACCAATCAAATGGCCTATCGCCTTTGAGGATCCAAGTGAGACTAAGGAACCATAGTCGGTGTAGTGAAAGTCACCGATCGCCATTCCGCGGGCCCGAGCACTGATTGCCTTGGCAAGATATACGGCCTGCTGATGTGCTGCTTGGGCGCGAGGAGGCACGCTCCGGTCGTTCGTCCAACTGCAACTCGCACAGTCGCCCAGTGCGAAAATATTATCATCGCTGACGCTTCGTAGCTTGCCGTCGACCGTCACTTGGTTGATGTGATTTACAGCAAGGCCATTGATACATCCCAATACTGCTGGGGCTTTAATGCCGGCAGCCCAGATTACGATGTCAGTAGTTGCAATATGCCCGCTTCTCGTCCGTATTTGGTCTCGGGACACCTCGACAATGGGGTCTGACAAGCTAACTGATACGCCTAGCTGTTGAAGCATTTGCTGGGCCATCGCCGATATCCGTTCGGGCAGCGCGGGAAGAATCCTCGTCCCAGCCTCAAAAACGGTGATCTCGAAGTCGCCCGTCGGTTCCGAAGCGTGTAGGCCGAATTTCCGGAAACTCTCTTCCATCCTCCTTAGCTCGCCTGCGAGTTCGACACCCGTGGCTCCCCCGCCGATAATTGCAATCTTGACGGTGCGGTGAAGGCCGGCTTCTTTCAACGCATTATTTCGAACACAGGTATGCAGCAGCCTCTTGCGAAGCCGTTCCGCTTGTTCAAGTGTGTCCATGGTAACCGCGTGAGTTTCGGCGCCGCTTATGCCAAAAGAGTGAGTGCGGCTACCGAGCGCAAGGACGAGCGTATCGTATTCAATCCAGCGTGTGGGTAGGACGACCTCGTTCGGTCGCTCGTCGTCGCGAATCTCGGATAAGCGGAGTCGACGCGAACCACTGTCGAGCTCTACCATCTCGCCTAGCGCAAAACTGAAATGATGCCAGTGCGCCTGAGCAGCGTACTCAATTTGATGCGCATCGACATCGAGACTTCCCGCAGCAACTTCGTGAAGAAGCGGCTTCCAGACATGGGTTGGGCAGGCGTCCACCAACGTGATGAGCGCTTTTTGTTCCCTGCCCATAGTGTCGCCTAGACGAGTAGCCAGTTCAAGGCCACCAGCGCCTCCTCCTACAATAACGATGCGATGCATATGGTTCCCTCATTTCAGTTGTAGCCGAGGATCGCAATTGAACGAACGTCAGCACGGTCGGAGGTGTTGCTTGCGAGTGCCGCCATGGGGGGCTGAAGCAACAATTCATAAGGAGACGAAATGTAGCGTTGCGCAGCAATGTTGGGCTGACGAGATATTGCGTGCGATGCTGCCCGTCCTTCTGTTTCGGACTCAGTCACGCGGATTATGTCGTTCATCTCAATTCCTATAATTCAAAGGCCGCCGGGACAAGGTCCGGTCGAGTACTGGGGATGGGACAAGCTGCAATCTCTCGACACTGAGTTTGCGAGTCAATGCGCCGAAGAGGCTATATTGACTCGGAGCAATTCGTCGAGGCGGGCATAACAATCTAGGAAAACGCCTGATGGGACGGTTGACAGTTGTGTGGAGAAAGTCACAAAAACGCGAGCGATAGCACTTGCCCCACTTTCATCAACTCCACACCCGAGTCCATGATGAGCATCTTGGGAAACACGCTCCAAGGCTTCTTCCGCAGCGCTAAATTGCGAGTACTCCGCCCTACCAATGCCGGACTGCCAGAGAAGGTAAGACAGGTATGTGGCGCGGACCATCTCATAGATGGCGTGCTTGCTTCCCTGCCCTTCACGACAGACTGCGAGCGACAGATAAGCCCTCAGCAGCAGATCTGTGACGAACCGCTGCCCGAGAGGCAATCGGTGTCGAATGTCTCCGGCCGAGCAATTCGCTGATGACCGCAACCTTCCGTCCTTAGGCATTGTGGGATGACACGGCTGCGGGGAACGAGTTGATAATCGCGAGAAACTCGGCAGCATCCAGTGCAGCTCCGCCGACGAGGCCGCCGTCAACGTCGGGTTGCGCGAAGATGTTCGACGCCGATGATGACTTCACACTCCCGCCGTAAAGGATCGGAGTTCTTGCCACGTTCGGTGCGTGTTCCTGAAGAATGCTTCGCAAGAATGCATGCGCCTCTTGCGCTTGTGAGGCGCTCGCGCTTAGGCCGGTTCCGATCGCCCACACGGGTTCATACGCAACGATGATTTTTTCGATGCCCTCTGACCCAACGCTTTCCAATACGGCAGTCAGTTGTCGCTCAATGATATGGTTCGTCTCACCGGCCTGCCTTTCCTCAAATGTCTCGCCGACGCAGACCACGGGGGTGATTCCCGAACTTATACATCTTGCTGCTTTGCGGCCGACCACGTCCGACGACTCCCGGTGATGGAATCGACGTTCAGAGTGGCCAACTAACGCGTAAGAGACGCCAAACTCAGCGACCATGTCAGCCGAGATTTCGCCCGTATAGGCGCCCGAGGTATGCGCTGATACGTCTTGGACCCCCAAAGCAATGCCTGTATTTGCGAGCAAGCTTTGCGCTTGCGAAATGTAGATCGATGGAACACATACGCCGACGCTAATGCGCGGATCTGCTTCTTGCGTCAAGACGCCTTTAAGGAGCTCGGCGTTAGCGACCGACGAGCCGTTCATTTTCCAGTTGCCTAATACGAACTGCTTTCCCATTCGGAGTGAACCTCGACATGATCGATTAGAAGGGGCATCGTAAGGACGCCGTTTAGCGCGCGCAGATTATAGAAAGCTGTTCTGCCAGGGTAGCTCGCGATATCGCCGAGATCTTCCTCGATGCGCAGCAACTGGTTGTACTTCGAAATACGGTCGCTGCGCGACAACGAACCCGTCTTGATCTGGCCGGCGTTCAGACCGACGGCGATATCCGCGATGGTCGAATCTTCGGTCTCGCCCGAGCGGTGCGAGATGACCGCCGTGTAACCCGCGCGCTTGGCCATTTCGATGGCTGCGAAGGTTTCCGTCAGCGTGCCGATCTGGTTGATCTTGATCAGGATCGAGTTCGCGATGCCCTTCTCGATGCCTTCCTTCAGGATGCGCGTGTTCGTGACGAAGAGATCGTCGCCGACGAGCTGGATCTTCTTGCCGAGCTTGTCGGTCAACGTTTTCCAGCCGTCCCAGTCGCTTTCGTGCATGCCGTCTTCGATGGAGACGATCGGGAATTTGTCGACGAGCGTAGCCAGATAGTCCGCGAATTCGGTCGACGACAGTTGCAGGCCTTCGCCCGCGAGCTGGTACTTGCCGTCGTGATAGAACTCGCTCGCCGCGCAGTCGAGCGCGAGCAGCACGTCTTCACCCGCGCGATAACCCGCCTTCTCGATGGCTTGCAGAATGGTCGACAGGCATTCGTCGTTGCTGCCGAAGTTCGGCGCGAAGCCGCCTTCGTCGCCCACTGCCGTGCTCATGCCGCGCTCGGCGAGAATCTTCTTGAGCGCGTGGAACACTTCCGCGCCGCAGCGCAGCGCTTCGCGGAACGTCGGCTGGCTCACCGGCACGATCATGAATTCCTGGATGTCCAGGCTGTTGTTCGCATGCGCGCCGCCGTTGACGATGTTCATCATCGGCACCGGCAGTTGCATCGCGCCCGAGCCGCCGAAGTAGCGGTACAGCGGCAGGCCGGCTTCTTCAGCGGCGGCCTTGGCGACGGCCATCGACACGGCGAGCATCGCGTTCGCGCCGAGGCGCGACTTGTTGTCCGTACCGTCGAGCTCGAGCAGGGTCTTGTCGAGGAAAGCCTGTTCCGAGGCGTCGAGGCCCATGATGGCTTCGGAAATCTCGGTGTTGATGTGTTCGACGGCCTTCAGCACGCCCTTGCCGTTGTAGCGGCCGGGTTCGTCGTCGCGGAGTTCGATGGCTTCGCGCGAACCAGTGGACGCGCCGGACGGAACCGCCGCGCGGCCCATCGTGCCCGATTCGAGCAACACGTCGCATTCGACAGTCGGGTTACCTCGCGAATCAAGAACTTCACGGCCAATCACATCCACAATCGAAGTCATGCGGTTTCGCCTCTTGGGTTTGAGTGAGGATGGGTCGGTTCTCCAACCGTATGTATTGTGCAATAAATTGTATCGTGTATCAATGTAGTACAATCACCAATGCGTTGGTTTTTCGCCAGTCACTTGCTCACATCTACTTTCTTGGAGTTCTCAGGCCATGAGCGTCGAATCAAAACTTTGCGAAGAAATCTGCGACGTTGGAAACAGCTTGTACAGTCGTCGATACACAGTCGGGAGTGCGGGCAATATCAGCGCGCGTATGGAAGATGGCTGGCTCATTACTCCCACCGATGCGTGCCTTGGCCGCCTGGATCCGGCTGACATCGCAAAGGTCGGGCTTGACGGCCAACATCTTTCAGGATCGCGCCCCTCAAAAACCCTCGCTTTGCACAGGCGTATCTATGAGGCCTCGCCTGAGACTAAAGGGGTCGTACATACCCACTCGACGAATCTTGTTGCACTGACGCTTGCAGGAGTATGGCGACCGAGCGATGTGCTTCCGCCGATCACGCCTTATTATGTGATGAAAGTGGGGCACGTTCCGTTGATTGCATACCGTCGGCCCGGTGCATCGGAAGTAGCGGACGAGGTTGCGAAGCTTGCTGCAGAGGTCCGCGCGGTGCTCCTCGAACGATCGGGTCCGGTCGTGTGGGAAAAGTCCGTCTCCCAGGCGTCCTATGCACTGGAAGAACTCGAAGAGACCGCCGCACTATGGCTCGCAACGGGTCGTTCGGTCGAACCGCTGGGCGATGAAGCGATAGCTGAGCTGTGCCAGACCTTCGGGGCGCGTTGGTAGGATAGATTCCAAGCCTAAATTGCAAATTTCGAACGGCTCATGCGCACGAACCCCGAAACCTCGCGAAGTGACCAGTCACTGCTGGGTGTCTACTGGCAACCGGACGATGCGGCTGCAGGTCAATGGACCGTCTCCCACGCGGATCGTCCGCACATGTACCGCATCGTCCATCGGCGCGACGTTGGTGCCGCACGCGTCGATACAGTTGTTGATCTCGACAATCTTCAAGCCAAGTTGCAAAAATGGCATCGAGAAGGTTTTGTGAGGCAGACGGTCAACCACGAATCGCCCTCCCCGAACCGATCCACGTTCCTTGCAGACCTGCGGCGAGCGGTCTCAATGCACAAAGCGAGCACCGACGAGCTCCGCGTCATTCACAGGATTGGCAACGTTTCATTGCCCGTGGGAAACGGCGGTCCGCTCGTTCCGCCGTTGAACCCGAGCTACCTGTTTGCTGCCAGGTCCGAGAACGTGTTATGGGATATCGTCGAGAACCGGCGCATCCTGCTGATCGGACATACGGGAACGGGAAAGACCAGCCTCATCGAACAGGTTGCTGCGCACACCAATCAAGGTGTTCTGCGATCCAACATGAATGGACAGACCACCGTTGGCGATTTCGTGGGTTTCTGGACGGTGAAGGGAGGAGAGACAATTTGGGTCGACGGGGTGTTGCCCACGGCGATGCGCGAAGGTCTTTGGCTCATAGTCGACGAGGTCGATTTTGCGGAGCCCGCCATCCTCGCAGTGCTGACCGCCGTTCTGGAGCCAGGCGGGCGGCTGTTGCTGAAGGAAAAGGGAAACGAAGTCGTCGTCCCGCACCCGTCCTTCCGTTTGTTCGCTACTGCGAATGCCGTAGGAGCGATGGGCGAGTATCGTCATCTTTACCAAGGGGCCAACGTAATGAACGAGGCATTCTTGGACCGGTGGCGCGTGCATCAAATCGACTACCTAAGCCCGGCTAATGAGGCATTGGTGCTCGTGCGCACGTTCGGCGAACGACTCACACCAGCCATGGCGCAGACGCTCGCATCCATTGCCGCCGACTGTCGCGATGCATTCGCTCGCGAGGACCTCGCAGGCGCGTTCTCGACCAGGCGATTGCTCGATTGGACCGAGCTAATGCTCAGAACGTCGGATCCTGAACTGGCTGCGGGATCGACGATTTATGCGAAAGTCAGCGCGGAAGATGCTGCCCTGATTCGCAACATCATCCGGCATCACATCGCGCTCGAGGACTGATCGTGGTCAAGGGGTCCAATTCCAGGCCGGATGAGGATGACAGGCTGAGCACCGTCGAGAAGCTCGCCCGGATCGTCACGCATTCGGACGATATCGAGATTCGTTTTGGTGCTCAAGGTCCCGCGGTAGAAGGAAATGTGCTTGTCTTGCCCGATAGCCTGCGCGAGCCTTCCGTCTCCGTCGACATCCTCACAGGCTACATGGATATGCTGGCCGCGCGGCGATTGCACTGCAACAGTGCAACGCTGGACGGGACAACAACGGGAACAAGGCTCATTGCACAAGTCGTCGACGATTGGCGCGCAGTCAGCGCCCTCGCTGAGTCGTATCCTGGCGCCCGATCATATCTTTCGTCCTTTCGCAGGCATACGGAAAGCGATGTTCTACAGCATTGGACGGAACTTCCGTGGATTGAAAAAGTTCGATGGCGGATCGAGCGGATTCTTTGGGACGAACAGCCCACAACCGCCGAGCAGAGCGCCTCACTCGATTCCACACTGCATTTATTGAACGATCTTCTCGAAAGATCCAAGTCCAGTTCCTCGACAGGCGAAAGCATTCGTCTTGCAGAACAAATTGTTCAGCGGGTCGCGGCATTTCGCTCGGGCAAGATCAACAACATGATGTTCACTTCGAGTGGCGAGTCTCATGAGGCATGCGAGCTTGCCGAGGGACTTGATTGGGACTCGCGCGCGTCTGATAGCAGCAATGACACGCTAGATGGCCCGCCGTCGCACGCATCGGCGGTCTCCGATGCCAGTGATCCCGTCGCCAAGCCCTCGGGCGACGCCGATGCCCTTCCAACAAGCGTCGAATCTTTTGAGCGGCCTCTTCGCTCAATTCCAATTACAACGCAGTTCGACCAGATTACGGACCTGACCGGGCAAGGAGACCCTACTATCTGGAGAAAAATGCGAGCGGCCGCAAGAGCACAGACAGGGACGCTGAAGGCGCGCCTCGAACGTGCGCTGAAAGTCGACGAGCAGACGCACTGGAAGCGGGAACAGGAGCGCGGGGAGCTCGATCGGTCCTCATTGGCGCGGCTCGCAACATCTCCGGCATATCGCACGCCGTTCCGCTCTCGGTACAAGCGTCCGGGGCGTGACGCGGCGGTCACGCTGCTTCTGGACCTCAGCGGTTCCATGGCCGGTCGAAAGATCGAACTCGCGCGCATGTGCGTAGCCGCAATCTCAGACGCGTTGGTTCAGCTGGGATTTCCCTGCGAAGTGCTCGGATACAGCTCGATTGAAGACGCCGGGATGCGCGCATTCCACGAGCAATGGCTAGCGGCGGGCCACTCCCCTCGTGGTTTCAATCGGTTCGTCGAGCGACTCGATCTTCGCGTCTTCAAAAGGTTCGATTCCGGTGACCTTAGCGGGCTTGCGTGCATCGAATGCGGACACGAGAACCCAGACGGCGAGGCTCTTGCTTGGGCTGCAGATCGATTGCTGTCGCGGCGCGCACACCGCCACATTCTGATGGTTTTGCAAGATGGCTATCCTGCGACCGGAGATGGCAACCCGGCCATCCTGCGTACTGATCTGCTGGCCCGTATCGCTGATCTACACGCACGCGGCGTCGAACTTATCGGGGTGGGCATCCTCGCCGATGCGGTCGAGACGTTTTACCCGACAGCAGTCGTCGTGGAGCGGCTTCTAGAACTGCCCACTGCCGCTTTTAGCGTACTGGGGCAGACTTTGCTGAGTCGACGCAACTGGATGTTGGAGCCGCAGTGAAATTGACTAAAGTGACCAGCGCAATGAACAAGCCCGCCTCTCAGGCGGGCTGTCCCCGGACATTCATGAAAGGCTTAACGATACTCCGGCGTCAGGGCGCGCAGCGAAGCGCTTTCTCAAAGAAATCCTCGGTCCCGAAGTTGCCCGACTTCAACGCCAGTGCTAGAGGAACTGCCGCGGTGCCGATCGTCCAGGGCACGCCAGGGTCAATCGGCGCGCCAATCCGCAGCGCCTTGACATCGAGCGCTTTCACGACCGCACCGGACGTCTCGCCTCCTGCAACGACGACTTTCCTCACCTCTGCTCCGTCCACCAATGTCTTGGCGATCTGTGCGAGAGCACGTTCCATCAGTGATCCTGCCTTCTCCACGCCCAATTCGCGCTGAGCGCGCTTCACCTCATCCGGATTCGCGCTGCCGTAAATCAGAACCGGCGCTGATTCGAGCTGCTGCGTGGCCCATTCGACGGCCTCCAAGATTGTCTCATCGCCCTTGGCAAGTTCGAGAGGATCGAGCTTGAACGCAGGTCGAGAGGATGCCTTCCACGCTTCGACTTGCGCGTTCGTCGCAAGGGAGCAACTTCCAGATAGGACGATGCTGCGACCTTCAACACGCGGGAGTTTGGCGGCCGAACTCGTGGGCGCACTTAACTTCCCAGCGTCGCGAAAGTTTGCGGGCAGGCCCATTGCGACACCCGAACCACCCGTAATCAGCCGGTGACCCATCAACGCACGTCCGATCTGGCAAAGATCCGCATCGCTAACCGCGTCAACGATCGCGTATTTCACATCACCTTGGCGCAGTTGCTCGAACTTTGCGACTATCGCCTCCGCACCGCGCGACACATCTCCCAGATGTACCGCACCGACCTTCGCCTGCGTCTGACTCTGCAGAACGCGAACGAGGTTGGCGTCGCTCATAGGCGTGAGCGGATGATTACGCATCCCGGATTCGCTCAACAATACGTCGCCGACGTAAAGATAGCCCTTGTAGATCGTTCTTCCGTTTTCCGGAAACGCTGGGCATGCGATGGCGAAGTCGACGCCAAGCGCCGACGCGAGTGCGTCCGCGACCGGGCCGATGTTGCCTTCCGGCGTAGAGTCGAAGGTCGAACAGTATTTGAAGAAGAACTGCTCGCAGCCCGCCTTCTCTAACCAGTCCAGCGCATCGAGCGACTCCTTCACAGCCTGCGCCGCTTCAACCGTTCGAGTCTTCAGCGCGATGACAACCGCATCCGCGTCTGCGATATTTAGGTCCCGTGGAACGCCGATGACCTGGACGACTCGCATGCCACCACGCACGAGCGTGCTTGCGAGGTCTGTTCCGCCAGTGAAATCATCGGCGATGCAACCCAGAAGTGGCTTGCTCAAGATATGTCCTTTTGCGGTTGCACCGCGGTTGACTCAAAGCCGAAGAGGGCTGTCGCGTTATTCACCAGCAATCGAGTTCTATCGGTCGACGCTCGCGCCCAGTCTCTCACGAGGCCGAAGTTGTGCCCTTCATCTTCTTTTCGGAAAGGTTCTATGTCGGTCGGCTTGGCATTAGCAGAACGTTCGCTACCACCCGTGTGGGGCCAATCGCTGCCCCAGATGACTTGGCTGGGCGCCGCTTCGACTAGCCTCTGCGCGATCGCTGCAGTATCCCTGTAATGAGGCTTTAACAAGGAGATCTGATAGGGGCCAGAGAGTTTAACGAAGACCTTTCCAGACTCCATCATGTCGAGCAGCGTCGATATTCCTGATTGCTCCGGTCCCGCAGCCGCCTTTGCCAATCCAAAATGATCAATGACGACGCGATGCGGCAGCGATTGAATTCGGCCCTCAAGCGCTTCTAAGATGGGAAGCGCAGCATAAATCTGCACGATCAGCGGCTTGCCCCGCAACGTCTCAACGGTCTGCTCGAGTCGATTAATCGCAGCGTTGAAGTTGCGGTCTTTACCTACTTCAAGGTTGATTCGAACGCCTACAACGCCTGCTCCGATGAGGTCGTCCAGTTGCTGATCTGAGAAGGAACCGTCGATAACGGCGATGCCACGCGCATTCGCGCCAAGCTGCTCAAGCGCATTGACCAAGCAAGAATTGTCAATACCGTACACACTCGGCTGGATAAGAACAGTGCGTTGCACTCCGATCGCAGAATGGAATCGTTGCAATTCCTGGACTGTCGCAGGGGGAGGTGTGTACTTCCGCGTTGGGGAGTACTGGAACTGATGCGGGTCGAAGATATGACAATGCGAGTCTACGACGCCCTCTGGAACGGCGAAGCCGATCGGGGACATATACCCTACTCCTTTCCCATGACGTTTCCGAGTTCGAATAACGGGTGTCGCTTGCCGGCGCCCGGCAACCAAGGACGTCACAGAGGCATATCGCTCCGGCGTCCTCGAGCTCGCTCAAATCGACGCGGGTGACACATCCCCGCGTCGGTTTCCCTTCATTAGCCAGCGATCACTCGCGCGACTTCATCACCGAAGGCCTTGCAGCCGAACTTGCCGCCCAGGTCGGGCGTGCGAGTGGCCGGGTTTTCCAAGACCTTATCGACCGCCGCTTCCATCGCGTTGCCTGCTTCGACGTACTCCGCCTTGCCGTGATGCTCCCCCATCCATTGAATCAGCATGGCCACCGACAGGATCATCGAAACCGGGTTTGCCTTGTCCTGACCGGCAATGTCGGGCGCCGAGCCATGCTGAGCCTGAGCGCAGCAGTGCGTGTCGCTCGCCATCATTGACCCCGCCAAACCGAGGCTGCCCGAAAGCTCGCTCGCGAGATCGCTGATGATGTCACCATAGAAGTTGGTGGCGACCAGCACGTCAAATCGCTCGGGCGAACGCACCAGGTGCGCGGTCGAGGCGTCCACGAGCAAGTCGTCCACCTGAACCTCGGGGAAGTCCTTCGCCACATCACGCACGCACTCGAGGAACAGGCCATCCGTCATGTGGAAGCTGTTGGCCTTGTGGATCGCGGTGACCTTCTTCTTGCGCTTCATCGCGAGTTCGAAGGCGCGGCGTGCGATGCGCTCGCTACAGTGGCGGGTGATCTTGCGCAGGGAGATAGCCATGTCCGGGCTCGGCATCAGTTCCGCCCAGCCCTTCGTCATATTGCGGTCCGGATAGAAGCCTTCGGTCGCCTCGCGCATGATCACGAGGTCCATCGTCTTCCCTTCGCGCATGTTGGAAGTCAGGAACGGACGCGTGCGCGCCGGCCGCACGTTCGCATACAAGTCCAGTCCAATGCGGAAGCCCGCCGACACATTTCGGCCACCTTTTTCGGGAACCGGATAATCGGCGTGCGACTGCGTACCCAGGATAATGCCGTCGTAGGTTTTCGCTTTTTCGAGCACTTCGTCGCGCAGGGTCGTGCCGTGCTTTTCGAGGCTTACGAAACCGACATCGTCGTAGTCGAAGGACAGATTCAAGCCGAACTTCTTGTCAGCGGCCTGCAAAGCAGCCATCGAAGCTGCGGTAATTTCGGGACCGATGCCGTCGCACGGCAGAACGAGAATACGCATTACAAGTCTCCAGAGATTCGGCTGCTCATGAGCCACAAGTGTTGATGGCACCGATTGTACTTCATAAACGTACGATACAATCTAAGGGTTTGCTCTAGTTTTTCGGCTGCACCGGGCGGGCGCCGTTATCGCGCACCGTGGAAGATGCGCCGGCGCGCCGGTTTCAACTGGATGCAGTTGTTGACGATCGAGGACAAAGCTGAATTCTCGTTCCTAGAACGCTCAAGTCGCTCGCTCTGCCCGCTCTTTCACCGTTCGACTTGGAAGCTCGTTTCCGCTTGTTCGGCTTGGGTCTGCTGCAGGCTAGACTTTCTTGAAAGTGGGGTGCCGCGACGGCCTTTGATCACGTCCTCCGCCCGTCTCAGAGCGAGCCACAATGAGAACAATCACGCCACTCAGCGCCAAGAATCCACCCAACATCGCGAGTGCCCACACATACGAGTGTGTCGTCTCCCGGATCCAGCCAGTCAGATAGGGACCGACAAAGCCACCGAGATTGCCAAAGGCGTTGATAAAGGCAATGCCGACCGCAGCCGTGGTCCCGGAAAGAATGCTCGCGGGTAGGGTCCAGAAAACTGTGTTCGAAACCCAAAGACCGGTGGCCGCGACGCACAGCGCCACCATGGCGATCCAGGGACTTCCGGCAATGCTGGCCACGACGAAACCGACGGCTCCGAGAAACGCAGGCAGCGCGATGTGCCACTTCCGTTCGCCCGTCTTATCCGAATGTCTGCCGATAAGGACGCTTGCCACAGCGGAGAATACATAAGGAACGGCAGATGCAATACCGACTTCAACTGTGGTCAACGTGCCCAGGCTCTTAATGATTTGCGGCAGCCACAAGGTGATCCCAAAAAAAGCCAGCAACACGCAGAACTTCGAGAGCGCAAAAGCAAGCGTGGGACCATGAAGAAACACGTCTCGTACACGGACAGGACTATGTCCGCGGCTTTCCTTTGCCTTCGTTTCTTCGCTGATCTTCGTAACCAGCCAGTCACGCTCGTCGGATTTCAGCCACTTCGCATCTTCAGGGCGCTCGGTCAGTACCCAAAGGGTCAACACGCCGATGATGATCGCCGGTATGCCCTCAATGATAAATAGCCATTTCCACCCAGCCAGACCGCCCAGATGATTGCCGAAGTGTAGGATCGCGGTGGAGAGCGGACCGCCAATGATGACGGAGATGGGGTTGCCCAACATAAACACGGTGATGGCCTTGGCGCGTTCTTCCGCCGGGAACCATCGCATCATATAAAACACCAGGCCGGGAAAGAAGCCAGCCTCAGCTACGCCGATGAGAGCACGCAGCGTATACAACGACGTGGTGTTGAACACGAATGCCATCAGCGTAGCAAGCACGCCCCAGGTGATCATGATTCGAGCAAGCCACACGCGAGCGCCCACTCGTTGCAGAATGAAGTTGCTGGGCACTTCAAACGCCACGTATCCAATGAAAAGAATCCCCGCTGCGAAGCCATAGGTACTGGGCGATAACCCCAGATCCTTGTTCATCTCCAGCGCGGCGAATCCAATGTTCACCCGGTCCAAAAAGTTAATAAGAAACATAAGGATCATGAACGGAATTAACCGCCGCGACACCTTCGCCATTGTCCGAGTATGAATCTCAGGTTTCATTGTTGGGAACTCCCGTTGTTACCGACGTCTCCGTCTCCAGGAGACGTCGCGGTGTTAAAGCAAGAATCCGGTCGCGATAAAATTCGAACGGCGTCCGTCGACAATCGCGTTCAGCAGCGTTTTATCGGAGGACGACTTGCGCGTCGCCACCATCGATCGGATAGAGAACGAACGCAGCGCGTCACTCACCGACAGCGTCCCTTCCGCCGAATCTTTGCGACCGGCGAAAGGAAAGACATCGGGGCCGCGCTGACACTGACAATTCAGATTCACACGACAGACCTGATTCACGAGTTGGTCGGTTAACGCCCCTATCTGCTCCGCATCGTTTCCGAAAAGACTGACCTGCTGGCCGTATGGCGATCGGATGATGTATTCGAGGGGTTCGCTCACGTCGTCGAATGGTACGATCGGCACGACCGGACCGAACTGTTCTTCGTGGTACAACTTCATTTCATCCGTTACCGGATAGACGACGGCAGGCCGAAACAAAGTCCCAGCGCTATCGCCGCCGCCCGGGTTGACCACGCATGCCCCGAGGCTGACGGCCTGTGCTACGCATTCGTCGAGGTAGCGCGGCTTCTGCTGATCGGGAAGCGGCGTGATTTGGACGCCTTTTTCCCAGGGCATCCCGCACTTCAGATCCTGAACAGCGCGTGAGAACCGCGAGACAAACGTGTCAGCGATTGACCGATGAACAAAAATCAGTTTCAGCGCAGTACAGCGTTGCCCATTGAACGACAATGATCCCGCGACACACTCGCGCACTGCCGTATCGATGTCTGCGTCTGGAAGAACGATCGCTGGATTCTTTGCGTCCAGGCCAAGCACCGCTCGCAGCCGATTCGATTTCGGGTGCTGCTTCTTGAGCGAGTCCGCGACACGGCTTGAACCAATCAGTGCGAGTACGTTGATGTCTCCGCTGGCCATCAGGTAAGGAACAACTTCTTCTCCCCGACCGTAGATCGTGTTAACCACGCCCGGGGGGAAGGCCTTCTGAAAAGCAAAGAGCAATGGATAGAACAATAGTGCGCCGAATTTGGGCGGCTTCAGGACGATCGTATTCCCCATGATCAGAGCAGGAATGAGGGTGGTGAACGTCTCGTTTAGCGGGTAGTTGTACGGTCCCATACACAGCACGACGCCGAGCGGTGAGCGGCGAATTTGGGCAATGGTTCCTTCGACAACGTGAAACTTGGAGTTTCCGTTGTCGAGCTCTTTAAGCGCTTCGACAGTCGCGGATATATATTCGACCGTCCTGTCGAATTCCTTCTCCGCATCAGGCCTTGCCTTACCGATCTCCCACATGATCAGGCGCACCACCTCCTCGCGACGAGCAACCATCAGGCGTACAAAGTGTTCAACACACGAGATTCGTCCGGCGACCGGCATCGTCGGCCAACGCCCGCGACCGCTGTCGTAGGCATGCACAGCAGCTTCAAGGGCGTCCCTGGCTTCGTTTACACCGCCGAGGGGATAGCTACCTACCTCGAACGGAGCCAACGTTCCGTCCTCTTGCCGCAGTTGAATCGCAGACAGCGCTGTTTTGCAACCGCGGTCGATACGACGCATTTCACCGCCAACTAACGTCTCACGTTGATGCAGCGGCGTAATCCTCGTTTCGGCAGGGACATCGCTCAATCGAGGAAACAGGTTCGCCAAGTCATTCACTGAGTTCAAGAGGTGCACTCCTGCGTCTGCGCCGTCGAGGCGTTGTTCAATTCAACCGCCGGAGCCAATTCTGACGGCCATACGATTCGCATCAAGTTCGTCGAGCCCGGTGTTCCAAATGGCACGCCTGCCGCGACAACCAGCGGGCGCCCGCTTTGACAAAGGCCCTCAGCTTGTGCTGCATCAGAAGCGATTGCGACAATGTCCTCTATGCTGTTTGCGTCCGAACTGACTCTCGAATTTACGCCCCATACCAAAGCCAGCCGGCGCGCGACTTCAACATTGGGCGTAAGGCTTAAGATGGGTGTTCGCGGTCGGACCCGAGAGATCCTCAAGGCGGTTGCGCCGGACGACGTATACGTGACAGCCGCCCCAAGCGGCAGGACGTCGGACACGGTGTTAATCGCGGCGCCAATCGCGTCGGTGGGGTTAGCTGTATGCTGGGCGGCGACAGCGTTCATCAATTGACGCTGGAGGGGATCAGACTCCGTACGACGGATGATTCGCGACATCATCGAGACGGCGTCGACGGGGTATGAACCAGACGCTGACTCAGCAGATAGCATCACTGCGTCCGCTCCGTCATATACGGCGGTCGCGACATCGGACGCTTCAGCGCGTGTGGGCGTCGATGTTGAAATCATGGACTCGAGCATTTGCGTCGCGACAACCACGGGTTTGCCGGCGTCTCTTGACAGACGAATCAGGCGCTTCTGCACGAGTGGCACGTCTTCGGGCTGCATTTCTACGCCAAGGTCTCCTCGCGCCACCATGAGCGCATCGACCACATCAATGATCTCGACGATATTGTCGACAGCCTGAGGCTTTTCGATCTTGGCCATTATCCCGGCGCGGCCTTGGACAATCGACTTCGTCTCGATGATGTCTTGAGCACGTTGGACAAAAGAGAGGGCAACCCAATCCACGCCCAACGACAGACCAAACTCGAGGTCTGCGCGATCTTTAGGGGACAAGGCAGCGATAGAAAGGCTCGCATCGGGGACGCTCACTCCTTTTCTATCGGAAATTTGTCCCTTAACGATGACCTCAGTGACGATACGGCCTTCAGCGACCATCAGGACCTTGAAGCGCAGTTTGCCGTCATCCACGAGCAAGTGGTGACCTGGTCGTACAGCGGCGAAGATTTCGGGGTGAGGCAGATGCACGCGCTCCCGATTCCCCTGCGTAGGGTCAACGTCAAAACAGAACTGTTGCCCCTCCTCCAAGACTTCCTTTCCGTTTGCAAAACTGCCGACACGGAGCTTCGGCCCCTGCAGGTCCATCAGGATTCCAAGCGGCTTTCGCAGTCTTTTCTCAACGGCGCGCACAGCGGAGTGCCTGGCCGCGTGCTCGGCATGATTGCCATGGCTGAAATTAAGACGGAATACGTCCGCACCTGCCCGAGCGAGCGCTTCGATCACGGTCTCTGTGGAACTAGCTGGCCCGAGGGTGGCAAGAACCTTTGTTGCCCTGCTTCTTTGCATCTGGAATTTTGTTGCCCGGTTGTAGGCTTTAGAAGAAGTGCTGCAGGCCGGCACCGATCATCAGTTGATGATTGGTTTTGGCGTCAGTGGGAGTAAGGCTGTAGATCTGGGCCGCGTAGCCATGCTTGGCGCGCTGGTAGTCGACCGTTGCGTAGATGTCTGTTGTTTTAGAAAGCGAATAATCGGTCATGAAGCCGACTTGGTTCCGGGTACCTTTCATGATCACGTTGGTACTCTCGTTGTTCGGCTTCGAATAGAAGTAGCCGGCCGCCACAGCAAGTGACGGCGTAATGCGGTACTGTCCACCAAATTCAATCGTATCTACCCGGTCACCAGTCGCCGACCAACGAGCGTTGGTGTAAAGGCCTGCGATGCGCACCGGTCCGAACTGATAACGTGCGCCGCCACCGTAAGTTTGATAGCTGCTGGCGGCGTTGTTTTCCTTGTAATTCGTGTAGACGGCGCCCGCCAACAGGCCGCCATTTGCATATTTGGCGCCAAAACTTTGAGTGCTGCCGTTCGAGAAGGCTCCGGCCTGGCCGCCGAAACCGTACATCGCACCCAGCGTGAAGCCTCCGATCGGAGCGCTCGTCAGCTTTGCCGAATTGTCAACACGAACGCCGCCAATGCGGTCAAAGTCGGTCGTACTGCCGTTGTTTCCAAAGATCGCGTTAGCCGTACCCGGGCGGTGCATGAAAGAGCCGACGTAGTTCGATGCGGCGATCGGCGCGAGGTTGTCGTAGAAGAAGTCGTATTGACGGCCTAAGCTGATCGTTGCCCATGGCGACTGCAACCCGACCCATGACTGACGACCGAACATACGCGTCACCGCCTGCGTAGTACCGGAGGCGGAAGTCCCCTGACCGAAAGTTCCGTTGTTTGTATTGAAGCCGTTTTCAAGTTGGAAGAGAGCGTGCCAATTTCCACCGAGGTCCTCGACACCCTTGAGGCCGAAGCGGTTACCGTTAAACATACCGCTGGCTTCTTGTGTTTGAGCATGGCCGCCCGCATTGTCGACATATTGAATGCCCACATCGACGATCCCATACAAGGTCACGCTGCCTTGCGCATGGGCACCCAAGCTAAGCAAGCATCCGGCAGTTGCACCGACACCCAATAAAGTCTTCCGCATCTCCGACGCTCCAAATATTGTTTTATACGTCTACTAAGTACAATAGAACCTAAGCAAAATCACGCCGCGAACGACCGGTCCGTAATAGGTTTTTTTGTGGGAAAAGAGAGAACAGCAGCGAAAAATGTACTTTCTCTCTACAGGATACAATTTACGACATCGGAAGCAAGTCGGGACCTCTCGTTTACCCGACAGTGGTGTTTCGCCTAAGTGTGTGGCAGAGCGCTACAGCACCTGCTTAGTGCGTCGCGCGGCCGGTTCTGTCAGGCGTCAGAAGTGCGCTTCCGGCAGACCACGCGCGGCTGCCGCTTGCTCTTCTTTTTCTTCAGCTTTCGCCTTGATTTTGCTTACTACGTCGAGGTGCTTACGCATGAACGCGGCGGCATGCTCCCGGCCGCCGCTCTCGATCAGATCGAGCATCTCCAGATGCTCCTGACATTGGCGGATGAGCCTCGGTCTATCGGTCGCCGCCTTGTATTCCATGAAGCGACGAAGCTGATTTTGACGCTCGAGTGCTTCGAGGAAAAACCGGTTGCCGGAACATCGAACAAGCATTTCATGAAACTCCGACCCGTTTTTGAACAGCATCGAACGCGGCAGCTTGAAAATATCGCCTTCGAGCATTTCCGTCTGAACCTTGCGTGCCCGTGCGAATGCGGCCTTGTCGATCTTGAAGCCGGGTTCAAGAATCGCCGCTGGCTCAATGGCCATTCGAAAACGATAACTTTGAATGTGTGCCTCACGGTCGTGCAAGAAGGGATTGATGCGCCATCCCTGCCCTGGCTTACGTGAAATCATCCCTTCGTTGGCCAGTCTCGACAAAATCTTGAGCAGTTGTCCACGTGGGACGTCAAATCTGCGCACCAACTCGGCCTCATAGAAATCTTGAGGAAGTTCACCAGTCAGGCAGTCGTCTGCGACGCGCAAATAGAGATCCTCAAGGGGATCCACGCCTAGCTCCAACTTGGCGATGTCAATGCCGTGTGCGTCAACCGCCAGAAAGATGCCTCGGTTACGCTCCTTTATCACAATTCCCTGTTCTGCTAGAAGCGCCAGCCCCCGGCGAACCGGCGAGCGCGACAGCCCGAGCTCCGCGGCAAGCGCCTCTTCACGTAGGTGCTCCCCAGACTTGAGCGCCCGGGTGCGGGCTATGTCGATAATCTTGGCTGCCACCTGGTCTGCCAGTGCGCCGCCCGTCTCAGTTTTCATTCGAGTGTCACCGTCTTTGCGATTTTCGGCCGATTGTTGCGATTTGGAAGATAGCACAAGCCTTCACTGACATTGTAGCGATGGCTTGGGAGCTCCACCTCGGGTCTTCCCGAGCATTACAAATTCCAAGAATGTACTATATTGCCATCCAATACAATATGCTGAGCACGGACCGGATCGCGCCGGCGAGGCATCGAAGAAGTAATTACCGGGAAAACATCAGGTCCCGCAGCCGGGTTTGACCGGAATGCAGGCCTTGCGAAACATCAGGAGACAGACGTGCGCTTTTCTCTTCGGGGGGTGATCAAGCCCTTATACGTTCAAGTCCTAATTGGCGTGGCGCTCGGCATTGCCTTCGGTGCGATTGAGCCTAAACTCGGCGCAGACATGAAAACGCTGGGCGACGCTTTCATCAAGCTCGTCAAGATGCTCGTCGCTCCGATCGTTTTCGCGACAGTGGTCACTGGCATTGCGAAGATGGGAGATATAAAAGCTGTCGGCCGGGTTGGGTTGAAGGCGCTGATCTACTTCGAGATTGTCACGACCGGCGCGCTTGCCATCGGTCTCATCGTGGGGCACGTGATGAATCCCGGCGGAGGCATGAACGTCGATCCCAAGACGCTGAGCCTCGCGAGCGTTGCGGGCTATGCCAAAGTAGCGTCGGAGCAATCCGTAAAGGATTTCTTCATGCACATCATTCCAGACAGCTTTTTTGGCGCGTTTGTACACGGTGATATTCTTCCCGTCGTATTTATCGCCGTCCTCTTCGGCTTGGCGCTTGCGCACGCAGGCGACTGCGCGAAATCTCTCGTCAACATCGTCGATGAGTTTCTTCATACGATGTTTGGTGTCGTGACATTCGTTATGCGCTTCGCCCCGATCGGCGCGTTCGGCGCGATTTCCTTCACCGTCGGGAAGTACGGTCTTGCAAGCCTGCTTGCGCTAGGCCAATTGATGCTCGCGTTCTACGTGACATGTATTCTTTTCGTTTTGGTCGTGCTTGGACTGATCCTGAAGTTTTGTGGAATTAACGTCTTCCGTTTCATCGCATTCCTGAAAACGGAGATCCTGATCACGCTCGGTACGTCCAGCGCAGAACCTGCGCTGCCACGGCTCCTCGAAAAGCTGGAACGCATGGGCTGTGAGAAATCAGTCGTCGGGCTTGTGGTGCCAACTGGGTACGCATTCAACCTCGACGGCGTGTGTATCTATTTGACAATGGCGGTTGTTTTCATCTCTCAGGCGACTAACACCCCAATGACGTTAGGTGAGGAGATCGTCGTACTGGCAATGGGCCTGGTCACATCAAAAGGCATGAGCGGAGTGCCGGGCGGTGGTTTCGTCGCGCTCGCGGCTACTTTGTCGAGCGTTCACGTCCTACCACTCAGCGCAATCGCCCTCCTTGTCGGAATCGATAGATTCATGGGCGAAGCGAGGTCTGTCACTTCCATCATCGGAAACGCGGTAGCCGCTGTGGTTGTCGCCAAATGGGAGAAGGCTTTCGATCCCGAAAAAGCGCACCAGGCGCTTTATCATCAGGCGCAGGTCGAAGCAGAACTTTCTGACGTCGACGCCTCAATTTCGAGTCAAGAATTAACCGCGGGACAAGACGCCGTCGTTCAACGATAACGCCGTCAGTACCGTAACGAGCGTCCAAGCGACGCTCGACCATCGACTGCATTGAGAGTCAAATCAGACACCGAAGGTCGCCCTACCTTTTCTCGCGAGAGCGACGCCCTTTTTCTATCCGACCGCGACCTCGGCGTGCGTAACAGTTGGAGGTGTCTTGAAGAACGATCCAACGAGCCGTCGCCACTCCTGAAAGTCCTCGGACTCCCTGAAGGTGACCATGTGGTCTGCCACCGTATCCCATCGAACCATTAGCGTGTACCGCTCCGCATGCTCGATGGTTCGAAGCAGCTTCACTTCGCTGCAACCCTTTGCGCGCAGAAACAGCGGTACGGCTTGCGCAACGCCTGCTTCGAATTCGGCCCCTTTTCCAGGCAGAATCTCGATCTGAGCCATTTCAAATACCATCAGTCACCTCATCACTTGTTGGAACTAGCGCTTGGGGCCAACGTGGCGCCGTCGACGCGATGATTTCGCATCGCTTCGTCGATGAAACCGGTAGATTTCATTTCTTCAACGAATTCGCGCAGAAAGCGCGCAGCGGGTTCGCCCTTTGACTTGGGAAGTCCCATCGCTTGCTGAATGACCATAAAGCGCTTATCAAGGAGTCGCAAGTTAGGGGAACGCTTGAGCTCTTGCTCCAGAACTTGCTTCACACCAGCGGCTACATCGAGCTCGTCGCTCAGGAACGTTTCGACCACTACCTGAGAAGACGCGGCCCGCACGAGCGTCGCCGACTTGATCTCGCGAGAAAGAAAGAGATCGTATGCAGTTCCCTTCCCTACCGCGATTCTGACGCCCTCGCGATCGACATCGGCGTTATCTTTGAAGGGCGAATCGTGGCGTACCAAATAAAAGCCCTCAATCAGCAGATAGGGTTCGGTGAAAGCGATCGCTGCACCCCGAGCTGGATCGACCGCGAAGAAGCCAATGTCCGCCCTTTCGCTTGCGACGGCCTCCACGGAGTCTCTGGCGGTGTTGAATACGACCAACTCAAGTTCAACGCTCAGTTTCTCTGCCAGCTTCCTTGCGAGGTCGACCGAAATACCCGTAGGTAAGACCTGCGCATCCGGGCGGTTTGCCAGAACTGGATTGCCGAGATTGATCGAAGCCCGCAGTTTGCCGTCGGGCGCAAATGTATCGATAAGGGATTTGTCAACGAACATGCCGACCTCATGGAGCGAAAAGAGGAAAAAGAAAAAGGCGTGCGCGCGCTGTGGCACAGCACAAGCGAGCACTCGCCGCTGATTTTGTACTTCGAAGAAGTAAAGACAAGTATGGACCGGTTCGTCCGCAATCTAAGCTTTCGGAACGGAATCTGGTCGTGGGCCGGTTTGACTGCGACACTTTTTCCCTGGCCGAAATAGGAGGCGTCGAGATTAAGGTGGCGCATCGCGGAAATGCACGCGCTGCGGATCAAGGACAAGCGCTGTCGGCGTGTCGCACGCGCCGACGCTCTACTCGCTGTTATTGTGGAAAAGGCTAGGTCGTCCGAGCGAGGAATAACCTGACGCTAATCAGTCAGTTAGTCAGTGACCTGGCTTTGCCACCGCGATCGACCCTTCTGGTCCATGTTCTGCGAGTCGAATGAAGAGGGTCATGAGGAAAGAAGCGACGAGCAGACCCGACAGGAATAGCAAGCCATGCGTCGCGCTGCCGTCGGAGCCCTTGATATAGCCGATTGCGAACGGCCCGACGAAGCCGCCGAGATTGCCCACCGAATTGATCACCGCAATGGAAACGGCCGCGGTCGAGCGCGTGAGGAACAGCGTCGGCAATGCCCAGAACGGCGACTTGAAAGCATAGAGACCGGCAAGGCTCAGGCTTATCATCGTAATCGATACATACGGGTTCGTCGCAAGACCTGCGCCGAGCAGCGCGGCGGCCGCCAGCGCGAGCGGAATCGCGGAATGTAGGCGGCGTTCGTTGCGGCGATCCGACCTGCGCGACCACAGCACCATCACGATCGTCGCGAAAAGATACGGCACCATCGCAATGAGGCCCACCTGCGTATGACTCAGCGTCTTCGAAAAGCCCTTGATGATCTGCGGCATCCAGTAACCGACGCCGAGACTGCCGCACTGATACACAAAATAGATGAACGAAAGGTACAGCACCTTCGGATTGGTCATCGCCTTGAGTGAGCCGAAGTGCTTCGCGCCAGGCCGCGCCTTCGCGTCGCCCGCGAGCTGATCGAGTAGCCACTCGCGTTCCTCGGGCTTGAGCCACTTGGCGTCGGACGGCTTGTCGGTCAACCAGGCGAAGCACATGACGCCGCCGATCAGCGCGGGCGCGCCTTCGAGCACGAGCATCCAGCGCCAGCCGCTCCACCCGAGCCAGTGCACGTTGTCCATGATCCACGTTGAAAGCGGCGCGCCGATGATGTACGACACCGGAATTGCCGCCGTGAAAAGCGCGACGGTCGTCGCGAGTTCTTTCGCGCGGAACCAGTACGTCAGATAAACGATGATGCCGGGAAAGAATCCCGCTTCCGCGACGCCCAGCAGAAAGCGCAGCACATAGAGCTGCGTGGCGTTTTGCACGAACGCCGAAATTACCGCGACCACGCCCCACGTGAGCAGAATCCGCGCGATCCACACGCGCGCGCCAAACTTGTTGAGCATCACGTTGCTGGGCACTTCGAACAGGAAATATCCAATGAAGAAGATGCCCGACACGAAGCCGAACGCCTCGCTGCTCAAGGCGAGTTCCTTGTTCATCTGCAGCGCGGCATAACCGATGTTCGCGCGATCCAGATACGAAATGATGTAGAGGATGAACACGAACGGAATGATGCGCCAGGAAATCTTGCGGACCAGCGCGCGTTCGTCGATTGCAGTGGATGTTTGCATGTTTCGCTTTCCGGCGGCATGCCGCCGGACCTTCAAAAGAGATGGAAGCGGCCTTACGCGTGATGCGTCGAGAACACCATGCAGACCGGGCTGCCGGACTGGATGGAGAAGCCCGTCGGCTTGAGCGCGCCGTTCTCGACATCGATGGAAAACGCGACGATGCTGTCGCTGTCTTCGTTCAATGCATACATGAAGCGGCCATCGGGCGTGCTGGTGATGAAGCGGGGCGTGCGCCCAGCGGTTTGCGTCACGCCGAGGAAGGTCAGATGGCCCGTCGACTGATCGATGCGGTACGTCGCGATGCTGTCGTAGCCGCGATTGGACGCATAGACGAAACGCCCAGTGCGATCGACTTCGATCTCCGATGCGCGGCTGTTGCCCGTGTACGTGTCAGGCAGCGACGAAACGATCTGCAACGGTTGCAGCGCGCCCGTGGCCTTGTCATAGCGATACGTCGTCACGGTCGAATCGAGTTCGTTGATGACATACGCATGCGTGCCCTTTGGATGGAACGCGATGTGTCGCGGCCCCGCCGTCTCGCGCGTGGTCACGAACGGCGCTTGCGCCGGCGTCAATTGTCCGTCCTTGAAGCGGAACGAAAACACGCGGTCCAGTCCCTTGTCCGGCACGATCACGAACTCGCCCGTCGGATCGAACGGATTGAAATGTGGCTTCGCCTGCTTCTGTTCCACGCGATGCGGACCGATCGGGCCTTCGAGCTTCACCAGTTGCGTGAGCGGCTGGAGCGAGCCGTCGGCGGCGATCGGCAACACGGCGAGACTCGCGCCGATATGGTTCGACACGACGATATAACGTCCCGTCGGATCGATCGCGAGGTGCACCGGGTTCTTGCCCTCGGTGCTTTGCTTGTTCAGGAACTTCAGTTCGCCGGTAGCTTTATCGACCCGGAACGCGCTGATGTCGCTCAGATCGCCGTGCACGGTGTAGAGACGCTCGCCGTTGGCGGATAGCGCGAGAAACGACGGGTTGACGAGATCCTTAACGAGCTGTACGAGCGTGAGCGCGCCCGTCGCGGTATCGACGCGATAGACGCTGATGCCGTCGCCGCGTGCGTTGCGTTCGCGTGTGGTCCGCGATCCGACGTAAGCAAACATGGGTGTTCTTTCCTTGATGTTGGATTGGCCGACAGTCTTTCCGCTTCCGAAAACCGACGGGGTTATCACGCCCAGAACGGCCAGCGCGCCGAGCGAAGCGATGCCCTGCAAGGCTTTGCGGCGGCCCGCCACGTCAGTATCGGCGCGTTCTGCGCTGGTTTTCTCCACGGTGTCTCCTGTTTTTTCGTGATCTGGGGTTTGCACTATATTGCATTTTTAACCATTGAAATGCAAAAATACAGTCATGGAAAACACTAACGCCCCCTCTCAAGCCCGTTTGAGCGTCGACGGCATGCCGTATCTCTACGTCGATCTGCCCGCTCTTTTCGGCGACAAATTGCGCGAATTGCCCGTGGTGCTGCGGCTTCTGCTCGAGAACGTCGTCCGCAACACGGAAGGCGCGGAGCGCGAGCACGCGGTCGCTGGCATCCTGGGCTGGACGCAACGAGCGACCAGCGAAGCGGAGATAGCCTTTCAGCCGAATCGTGTACTGATGCACGACACGACCAGCACTCCCGCGCTCGTCGACATCGCCGGCATGCGCGACGCGCTCGCCGAAGCCGGCGCCGATCCGTCCGCGCTCAATCCGGTGTTGCCGGTGGATTCCTCAGTGGATCACTCGCTCGCCGTCGAATATTTCGCGCGGCCCGACGCAGCACCAGAGAATCTTGCGCTCGAACTGAGGCGCAACGCGGAGCGCTATCGCTTTCTGCGATGGGCGTCGAAGGCGCTGACGGGCGTGCGAATTCATCCGCCGGGCACCGGGATCATGCATACAATCAACCTCGAACAGCTCGCGACCGTCGTCACGACGGTCGAGCGCGATGGCGAAACCTGGGCCGTGCCTGATACGCTCATCGGTACGGATAGCCATACGCCGATGATCAACGGCATCGGCGTGCTCGGCTGGGGCGTAGGCGGACTGGAAGCGCAGACGGTGATGTTCGGCATGCCGGTGATGCAGCGCATTCCCGATGTAATCGGCGTGCGGCTCACGGGCGCCCTAAAGCCGGGCGTGCTCGCGACCGATCTGGCGTTGACGGTCACGCAAAGACTGCGTGCGATCGGTGTTTCGGGCGAGTTCGTGGAATTCTTCGGGCCGGGCGTATCGACGTTGACGGCAGGTGATCGAGCCGTTGTCGCGAACATGGCGCCGGAATATGGCGCATCGACGGGTTTCTTCCCCGTCGATCAGCACACGCTGGACTATTTGCGCGCGACGAATCGTCCCGAGTCATCGATTCGCCTGGTCGAAGCGTTCACGCGCGCGGCGGGTGTGTGGTTCGATCCCGAAAGCGCGCCCCGCTACTCGCGCACGATCGATATCGATCTGGGCAATATCGGCATGCACATCGCCGGTCCGCGTCGTCCGCAGGATCTGCTCGATTATTCGCAGACTCGCGACGCGCTCGCTAAGATTGATTTCCTGCCTGCATCAAAGCACGCGTCCATGCCGAAGCATCCGGTTGCGATCGCTGCCATAACGAGCTGCACGAACACGTCGGATCCGGCGCTGCTGGTCGCCGCCGGACTACTGGCGCGCAAGGCCCGTTCGCTCGGTCTTAAGGTGCCGTCGTGGATCAAGACCTCGCTAGGTCCCGGTTCGCCCGCCGCTGCCGCGTATCTCGAACGTGCGAACTTAATCGACGATCTGTCTTCGGTTGGATTCGATATCGTCGGCTTCGGATGCACGACGTGCATCGGCAATTCGGGGCCGCTGACAGCGCCGATCCGCGACGCGATCGCCGACAAAAGCATATATCCCGTCGCGATGCTGTCTGGCAATCGCAACTTCCCCGGCCGCATTCATCCCGATCTTGACCTCGGCTTCATCATGTCGCCGCCTCTCGTCATCGCGTTCGCACTCGCCGGCGATGCCGAAGCCGATTTGAGCCGTGATGCGATTCAGCATACGCAGGACGGCAAGCCGGTTTACCTGCGCGACATCTGGCCGACGCGCGAAGAAGTCGCCGCACTGGTCGCTGCGGCCGCCGATCCTCGAGATTATCCGCGCGCATTCGCCATCGCGAGCAAAAACCCCGCTTGGCACGATCTTGAAGCGCCAGACACCGCACGCTTCCCGTGGACCCCGGCATCGACGGCATTGCGCCGGCCGCCGTTTGCGTCGGCGTCGGAGGGCAGCCAGCTCGGCAACTACTGCGCCTATCCGCTGCTCGTGCTCGGCGACGACGTGACGACCGATCACATCTCACCGGCTAGCGCGATCCCGAAGAACAGTTTTGTAGCTGATTTTCTCGTCGAGCGGGGCGACGATCGCAACGACCTTAACGTGTTCGCATCGCGCCGCGGCAACTGGGAAGTGATGGTGCGCGCCGCTTTTTACAGCAAGACTCTCGTGAACAAGCTTGCCCCCGGCGTACCCGTCGCACACACACTGCATGTGCCGAGTGGCGACGTGATGCCGATCTTCGAAGCAGCGCAGCGTTATCACGACGAAGGTCATTCAGTCGTGCTGGTCGCGGGCGAGCGCTACGGCACAGGTTCGTCGCGCGACTGGGCCGCGAAGGGGCAGCGCCTGCTCGGCATCCGCGCGGTGCTGGCGATGAGCTTTGAGCGCATCCATCGCTCCAACCTGATCGGCATGGGTATCCTGCCACTGCGCTTCGCGGCTGGCATTGGCCCTGACACGCTCGATCTGCAGCCAGGTGATAGGCTCGAAGTCGACGCGCCCGCTGGCATGCTGTCGCCGCGCTGTAAAGTGTCAGTCAAAATCATGCGTGCGAACGGCAGCGTGGAGCCGGTCAATGCGACTGCCGCCGTCGAAACACAACTCGAATGCCGCTTGCTGCGCTCAGGCGGCGTCATCCCGCTGATACTGCAAAAACACCTCACGCGGGAAGAGGAGGCCTGAGCGCGTCGCTGCGTCGCGTAGAAGGAAATTGAAAATGATCGACCGCTCAATTGCGACTCAGATTGTCGAGCTTATAAAGAACGAAGGCTTGATGGCCGGCGCACACCTGCCAGCGCAAATGCTGGCGGATCGCTTGCGTGTATCGCGCTCGCCCGTCAACGAGGCGCTCGCCCTGCTGCACGAAAAGGGCGTTCTTACGCGCGAAAAAAATCGCGGATTCTTTGTCGCCAAGCCGGTGACCGAGTCACTATCGGATGTCGTCGATGAGCTCGGGCTCGCCGAAACCGATGTCGTGACGAGCGTGTATTTTCGAATCGCCGATGATCGGCTCAAAGGCGCCCTGCCCGAGGAGTTCTCCGAGCAGATGATCCGCACTCGCTACGGTCTGACGAGCGCACAGCTTACCGCCGTGCTCACACGCATTTCTCAGGAAGGCTGGGCCGAGCGCAAACCTGGCTACGGCTGGCAGTTCTCGACAATGCTCACCACGCCCGACAGCCTGCTCAAGTCATATCGCCTGCGTCTCGCGCTGGAGCCGGCCGCGTTGCTCGAACCGGGTTATCGGTTGGAGAGAAAAGTACTGGAGCGCTGCCGCGATGTGGAAAAGCATCTGCTTGCGGGCGGCATCGAAACCGACACCGCCGATCAATTGCACGAGCGCGGGGTGCGCTTTCATGAGTCGCTTGTCGAGGCATCGGGGAACAGCTTTTTCATCGACACAATTAAACGAGTGAATCGCGTGCGACGCCTGCTTTCCTATCGTTCGATGCAGCATCGGGAACGTTACGCCGAGCATGCGAAGCAGCATCTCGAAGTGCTCGATCTACTTGAGCGCGAAAAGAACGAAGAAGCATCCGAAGCGATGCGCCGGCATTTACTTCATACGCTCGATTCACTTGCAAGTATCAGTCAAATTCTCGGACCTTGAGAGCGTTCAAGCCCTCAAATCGCCTTCCGACAACGACCCTACACATGCTTAGGATGTCATGTCACGGCCAGATGGTGGGATGGTCGCCTCCCGTCTCAACGGCCAAACAGGCGCTGCAGGCTCTCGCCGTGGACATGCGACATTGATGGTTCGGCGTTCCCGCCGCCAAGGAGAACTAGATGGAACCCGCGATCATTGCCCATCGACCTAGCTAAGCGCGTTTTCCAGATTCACGACGTCGAACCCAAAACCGGCGCCATTCACAGCAAGGTTCTCAAACCGCGCAGCTTGTGCCGTTCTTTACCGATACTGCTGCGCAACCTGCACGATTGCTTGAGATCGGCTCGGGTGAATGCGCGCAACTAGAAACTCAAGCCCAGGATTGCAGAAATGCATTCGCTGGTGCGTCAAAATCGCAGCCGCTGACACCGGAAGACACCGGAAGGTCGGCTGCAATTCGGTGAACGAAAACGCCCGCGAGAGGCGGGCATCGCTGTAATAGGTGAATCGAGCCGCTTAAGACGGCTTGGCCAATCACGGTTCGCTTACGGCTTTGCCGTATCGTCCGTTGAGTCCTTCAGGTCTTCTTTGGCGTCACCGACGTCCTTGCGCACTTCGCCTTCGACCCGCTGCGCATCGCCCTTCGCTTCCTGCGTGGGATCGTTCGTCATTTTGCCGACGCCCTCGTTGATCTTGCCTTTGACCTTCTCCCCGACGGCCTTCGCCTGGTCTTCATTCGTGATCTCTCTCCCAGTTTGCCTGCGGCATGCAGGCATGACGACATCAGCGCAAAGACGATGCCGCGTCACGACGGCAGGCGGCGTCTATCGCCGGATCTCGCCTCTGACCGATTTTCACCAGTGAAAACGCCCTCTTTCCGCCTTCGCAAAAATCGCACCGTTGATAACGAGAAGTAATCACAGGTACTATTTTGCGCAGATTCGAATAAGTACTGCCTCGCATTTTGTTGTGAGCGATTATCTAATACGAACGGCCGGATTGTTTTTTGCCGTATTGTTAACCCTGATTAACATGACGGTTAGACGCATGTTTTAATCCCTGCCCGGTCGACAAAAATTAGACCGCGACAGAATGTTTCCCCGCGGAACCAAACGATTCGTCAGATCCACTATGAGGTCGTTGGCCGCTGCGGCTGGGCTACCAAGTCGTTTCGCAAAAATAAAAATATCAGCATTTATCTGGGAGAGAGACATGCTAAGTCCCCATGAGTTTGCCACGCTAATGCTTGTCAGCACCGCACCGGATCAGATTGACCTTGATCGCGAAGAACTCGACATTCTGATGGAACGTCAGTTGGTCGAACTCGAACAACTTGCCTCAGGTCTTCCGCGTCCTCGTTTGACCGTTGATGGCCGTGCCGTACTGCAAGCCGTAGCTCGCTTGCACTGACTCGCGCGGCGGTTATAGGGCTGCGCCCTCAGCCCCTTTACGCGCCTACAGTTCGCCGTTCGACGCGGGAGTGTTGGCGCCTCTCGCTACGACCCTAGGGCAGCACGTTTCGACGTCGCAACTTGCGTGGAAAATAAAAAACCCGCTCGATTGAGCGGGTTGAATCCATATCGGTGGACATGGAGGAGACGAACTTAGTATAAACCCTTACGGCTCGACTGCAAGTCCTTTTTTCGACCTGCAGCAGATAGTCAACGGTTCGCTTTTTTCCGGGTTCCCTACGGGCGCAACGCTTGCGTATTTGCAGGCGGGAGGTGCCACCATGAAAGCGACCGCATTTCTAGAACAGGCCAAACGAGAAGCGAAGCTCGTCGATGCGCTTCTCGTTGCGCGCTATGCACTCGTCATCCATGACGGCATGACGCTCTTGGGGGATGACGAACCACCCACGCGGTGGCGCGTCAGTTTCAGGACCGAGCTCGAACGCATCGACGCGGCGCTCCAGATGGCGGGCATCGACACGCAGCAACCGCTTTGTCCGCCGGTGCTCGACTGGAGCGATGGCGACGGTGACCATCAGCACGATGGCGACGGCGTGCCGCCGGACGCCGGCGACAAGTGACATGGGGCGTTGGAACTGTTCGCGCGCGACGCGCGTACGCGCGCCCGAGACTGCGCCCGGCGAAATGCCGGTTCTCATTGAGCCTCAATTGGCGACGCTGGTCGAACGTCACCCCGTGGAAGGGGCATGGTCCTATGAAATCAAGTTCGACGGCTATCGAATGCTCGCGCGCATTGAGTCGGGCGACGTCAAGCTGATCACTCGAAACGGACACGATTGGACTGAGCGCATGCCGCGCCTACGAGACGCGTTGGCGGACCTGCCGGCCGATAGTGCCTGGATTGACGGGGAGGCAGTCGTGCTGGACGCCAGCGGCAAGCCCGATTTCAACTCACTGCAGAACGCTTTCGACCGGCGCAGCACGGCAAACATCGTCCTGTACGTCTTTGATCTGTTGTGGTTCAACGGCACTGACCTTCGCGAGCAGCCGCTCCGGACGCGCCGCGCCCTGCTTCACGAACTAATGCAAAGCGTCGAAAGCCCCCTGCTTCGCTATTCCGACGACTTCGCCGAGGATCCGGTATCGCTCGTAGCCTCCTCTTGCAAGATGAAACTTGAAGGCATCATCGGCAAGCGCGCGGACGCGCCGTATCGGTCGGGTCGCTCAAACGACTGGCAAAAACTCAAATGCAATCTCAGGCAAGAGTTCGTGATCGGCGGCTTCTCGCGTGTGAAGGGCGCCAAGACGGGCGTGCGCTCGCTGTTGCTGGGCGTCTACGAGCAAGATGGAACGCTCAGGTACGCGGGCCACGTTGCGCCTCATCTGACGCCCTCACGTGCTGCCGCGCTCGGCAAGCGCGCTCAAGCCTTACTTCAGGCTCAGCCCGCCTTCTACAACGCACCTCAACCCGAGCGCGATCGCGAATTTTACTGGCTCGTGCCCGACATCGTGGCTGAAGTGTCGTTCCTGGAGTGGACGCCCAACGGCGAAATCCGGCATCCCGTATTCCACGCCCTTTGAATCGGCCCGGGTTTCCCGGAGACCATTTTGCTTGAGTCACGCCCCGATGGCGGACCCAGCGAGTTGACGATAGTAAGCTGCTTCGGCTTCGGCGGGTGGAATGTTGCCAATCGGTCCGAACAGGCGGCGGTGATTGAACCAGTCGACCCATTCGAGCGTCGCCAGTTCGACGGCCTGCAGATTGCGCCACGGACCGCGTTTATGAATGACTTCCGCCTTGTACAAGCCGTTGATCGTCTCGGCCAGCGCATTGTCGTACGAGTCGCCAACACTGCCCACAGACGGCTCGATACCAGCGTCCTTCAGGCGCTCCGTGTAGCGGATCGAGACATACTGCACGCCGCGGTCGGAATGATGGATCAACCGGTCCTGCTCCTCAGGTTGGCGCGCGTAAAGTGCTTGCTCCAGCGCGTCCAGTACGAAGTCCGTGCGGGCCGATGCCGACACGCGCCAGCCAACGATGTAGCGAGCAAACACGTCGATGATGAACGCGACATAGACGAATCCCTGCCAGCTCGAAACATAGGTGAAATCCGACACCCACAGTGCGTTGGGTCGATCGGCCTGGAACTGTCGGTTCACGCGATCCCGCGGGCACGGTGTAGCGGGATCACTAACCGTGGTCCGGATCTTCTTGCCGCGCCGCACGCCCTGCAGGCCGAGTTTTTCATCAGTCGCTCGACCGTACAGCGTGCTACCTGGATGCCTTCACGCAGCAACTGCCCCCAGACCTTGGCCGCCCCATACACCTCGAAGTTCTCTTTAAAGACACGACGGATCTCGTCGCTCAGCGATGCGTCCCGCTTCGCCCGTGCTGACATCAATTCCGGATCGGCCAGTCTTGCTGCATGCGTGTAGTAGGTCGACGGAGCGATCGGCAACACCCTGCAGATCGGCTCGACCCCGTAGACCGCCCGGTGATCATTGATGAATGTCACCATCACTTCGGTCGGCGGTCGAGCTCCGCCTGCGCGAAATATGCGGACGCCTTACGCAGGATTTCGTTGACCTGCCGCAGCTCCCGGTTCTCTCGCTCAAGCTCCCTGATCCGCTCCTGTTCCTGCGTTGTCGATCCCGGTCGCAGCCCGCGATCCCGCTCTGCCTGCCGCACCCAGCTGCGTAGCGTCTCACCGGAGCAGCCGAACTTCGCCGCAATTGACGCGATCACCTTCCATTGCGAACCGGGCTCGCCCCGATGCTCCAGAACCATCCGTACCGCACGTTCGCGCACTTGACCGGCCGCGCCGAGCCGCTTACGCAGCCTCCGTTCGCTACACGAAAGAGCTGTTCATACCCGATTTACCGCGACCACCAATAAGGCACCCCAGCAGCGGGGCGGACTCCTTTGGCGCGGCGTCGCGACAGCGGTTCCGGGCTATGCCCTTCACCGCTGCCGCAACGCCATTACTCTCATCCTGATTATATGAACGCCCCCGATGCGCCAGGTTTTTTTTGTGCTCAGATTGACAGGATAGGTTGCAGCTTTATATTCGGCCTTTTTGCAGCCTCATTCGCTGCTGGCCCCGATGAAATCCGCTGACTCGCCCCTCATTTGACGCGCGAGCTAAAAGCTCAAATCAGGATTCAGGGTTCGCGAATCACGGTCCGACCTGTCTCGTCATCACACTCAATTGCCAGCGCAACCTTTCGGCGTCGTGCCTGGACTTCTTAACATCTCTGAGCTTTCAGTTTCAAACTCCACGTAAGCTGACGTGATCGGAACTGTACGGTGTATCGTGGGCGAGAACAGCCCAGATCATCCGCGCCATTTTGTTGGCCAATGCAACGGCTACTACGTTCGATGGTCGTCGCGTTCTGATCTGCTCGACCCAGCCCCCAGCATGTTTCGCATGGAAGAGCACACTGCGCGCGCCGTGAATCAGGAGGGTACGGACGTACGTGTCGCCGCGTCGACTGATACCCAGGAGCTGGATCTTCCCGCCAGTGCCGATCTGCTTTGGTACGAGACCGAGCCACGCAGCAAACTCCCGTCCGGACCTGAACGCCTTCGCGTCACCCATCGTGGCAACCGTGGCGGTTGCCGTCAGCAGACCAACGCCGGGAATCGCAGCGATTGCCTTGCATGCCTTGTCCTCTTTCATCCACGTTTGCAAACGTCGCTCAATGTCAGCGATCTGTTTGTCCAGTCGATCAAGGTCATTCCAGAGTTCGCGTAATGAGTCGATCAGCATCGCCGGTAGACGCTCGGCCAGCTTCGCCAGTACCCCGGGAATCGCTCTATCCAGCGCGGCGCGACTCTTGGCCATCACCTCGCCGTATTCTGTCAGCAAGCCCCGTAGACAGTTCATCTGCATCGTGCGGAACTTGATCTTCTGTTGCCGCAACCGATGCAGCGCCAATACAGCCTGCTGGGCTTCGGTCTTTACAGCGACGGGCTTGCTCGGCATCTGCGTGGCCATCCAGATCGCGCGAGCATCGGCAGGATCGTTCTTGTTGCCGATATTGAAGGCCTTGACGAACTTCGCCGGCATTAGCTTGACCTGATGGCCCATCTCAATCAATCGCCGTGCCCAATGCTGCGCACCACCGCAGGCTTCCATCCCGATGAGGCAAGGTTCGCGATTCGCAAAATGCTCGAGGAACGCGGCACGCTTCAGTTGCTTGTTCACAATCTCGCCCGTGCCGGCATCCATCCAGTGAAGCTGGAAGACGTTCTTCGCGATGTCTACCCCGACCGTCGTATACTTCATTTTGGACCCTCCGGTTAGCCTGTGAAGACCTCAATGATCTTCCATTTGGGCACTTTGATGCCGTCGGCCCGTGAGGGTCCGCCTCTTCGGCGCCACCCACTTCGTAGGTGGGGGCGTTCATTCCATTTGACGCGCGGCTCGCAGGCAAAGCTAGCCGGCGTCAATCAACTCCGGCATCATCTTCCACGCCAACACATTCTCATCCTGATTGTCGCGCAGCCAGAATACCTGCGGCGTCACCATTACACAGCAATCCAAAACGACTGGGGGCTTCAGCTTGATTGTCGCGCGACACCCACTCGCCCGCGTCAATCAACGCCGCGCGTCAATCAATAAACGCTTGCCAGCGTCAATCAACATCGGCATCATCATTTCTGCCGCGACATTCTCAACTTGATTGTCGCGCGTCTCTCATCCGGATTGTCGCGCCACAGTCGAAGGGCGCGGCTACGGTGTCGGGCGGTTCCTTCGTCGTATTTGCAGCCGCGGTCACTTCGACTGGCATGCTTCCCGTCGAAGGTCTTGCACTGATCTTCGGCGTGTACCGCTTCATGTCGATGGCCATTGCAACATGCAACACGATCGGCAACAGCCTCGCAACGGGCGTGATCGCCAAGTTGGTCGCGGACCTTCGATGGGAGCATCGCGGAGCGACATCTGTATCCCGAACGCTAGCCCGAAACGGCGAGGGCCGACGAGAACCTTGCCGACGGCAACCTGCTGCCTGAAGACACCAACGATGCGAATCCGCATCCACATGGTATCCCGGTCAACGGCGCTCGAAATACGTCTTGATTCGACTAATACCTCCGTGTAGTAGCTGCGATGTCAAGCCGGAACCGACCCAAGCTTGAGGATGTCTGCGTGCTGTCAACGCATCATCGCAAGTCCCTCGAGATTCCGTCAGTGGACCTGTAGCGCTTCAATGGAAGAGACCGCGAGAATCCGAACCTTTTCTGCCAGATTAGCTGCACGCGTTCGTCCCTTTGCGTCAAGGTACAGCTGACCCTCCCTCACGGCACGCTCCAAATTGAGTGCTGCATCCTGCAAGTCGGCGTCAAGCGCGCGCTGTCGGAACATCGTGTCGAGGGTAATCGCGCCCGATAGCAGCCGTGAGAAGTCTGGAGTACGTCCGGACGCCTGCTCATCGAGGGCATAGGCAGCGTCGCGTAGTCCTGTATAAATTCTGATTCGATTCGCCATTGTTGGCTCCGGATGTCGGGTTTCTGAAACGGAATAGCGGAAGCGGCGCGTCCCGAGACAGCAATAAGTAACGTGCTGCCCTTACCATACGGCCTGCTGCTTGCTTCCTGCGTTCTGCGGGGTCTCCGAGAATCCTCTGTCTTTTCAGTTGTAGCCTAGAATAGCCGCAAACATGACGTCTGGACGTCCGTGATGGATACCCACGAGCGAGGTCATAGGCGCTTTGAGCAATCGTGCATACTCGCTTTCAGTGATAGCATCCGATGAAGACCGTCTTTTTGACTGTCGATTTGCTTGTTTGCGACCAACGCCTGGCTTCGTGCCTACAGGTTTGACTAACATTTTGCTCACCTCCGATTTCGCATTTGACGCGACCTTTCCTTCCTTGCGCTTCGGGCCAGAGGCCCAAATGTCGTCGCTGCCGAGTGTCTCCGCCATAAATGAAGAGGATGCGAACATGATGCGAAGAACTTAGCGGATCGCAAAAGGGGGTGCAAGTACGACAAACCCATGACGCGCGATGCCTTCTCAAAACCCTGCTATATCTTTCGCATTCTTAAAATCAGCTTCTATATCGGCGATTGGCGCCCTCCTTATCTGCTCTTCGAAAGTACCAACGACTTCCTTGATGGCACGCAGTTCGTCTTCTGTAAGCATCCAATGCCCAAGATTCGCTCCTTTCACCACGATGCGCGTGATTGCCAGTTCAGCGTCACGCAGGCTTTTAGCACACACTAGTTCGTACCCACGCGCTGACAAAATTCCCGCCACGATGATGACTTCTAGGGGCGTCCTTACGGAAGATGCCGAGCCGCGACCCTTCGCAGGAGGTGCAATGAGAGATGGCATCGCGTTGCGGGTAAGGTTATGGTGCTTTGAGGAAGCGATTCTCTGGTCTGCGTAACGGCCTTCCCCTCCGGCGTGCCCGCCTGATTCTCACCGTACAGATCTCCTATATTCACAGTGCTTTCCGTGTTCGCTGATAGGCGAAAAAGGCCCCCGGTCGGTGACCGGGGGACGAGGTCGGAGCCCGTTCTTGACAGGAGAGATTCGTGGGCTCCGAAGCTGGCATGGGCCTTTCGTCTCTCGACGGTCAGCCCCTGAAAGTACATAAGCACGTTACAGAATGAAAAAAGCCCCAGACATGCCGGGGCGTAAAAGGACGCGCCGGAGGAGGCCAGCGTGTCCGAGACCCCAGAACGAAATCAGTTCAAGCCGGCCGCTCCGTTCAATACTCTTGCGTGGTGAGCGATGTGGTCGGCAATAAACGTCGAAATAAAGAAATAACCGTGGTCATACCCTTCGTGCCGTCTCAGCGTAAGAGGCTGTCCCATCGTCTCGCATGCTTTTTCAAACACCTCCGGATTCAACTGCTTCTCCGTGAGAAACTTGTCGTCCAGCCCTTGGTCGATGAGAATGCCGTCGGGAAACCGACTACTCATGGTCCACATCAGTTCGCTGGCGTCGTAGCGCCTCCACTCGTTGCGGTCATCTCCGAGGTAGCCGCTGAACGCGCCTAACCCCCAATCGCATTGCATCGGCGCTGCAATTGGGGCGAATGCAGAAACCGACTTATAGATATGCGGGTTGCGCAGCGCCAGGACTAAGGCGCCGTGACCGCCCATCGAATGGCCGAAGACACCAATGCGGCTTGCATCGATAGGGAAATGCTCCAACGCAAGTTCTCGAAGCTCGTCCTTCACGTACGAGTACATCTTGAAATGCTTGTTCCAAGGTGCCACGGTCGCATCGACATAAAAGCCCGCGCCGGCACCAAATTCCCATGAGTTCGTCTCCCAAGGAATGCCGGTATCTCGGGGGCTGGTATCCGGCGAAATTAGCGCAATGCCATGCTCGGCCGCATAGCGCTGAGCACCGGCTTTAATGGGAAACGTCTCTTCAGTACAGGTCAACCCGGCGAGGTAGAAAAGCGCCGGCACTTTCCTCGTAGCTGCCTGCGGCGGAAGGTAAATCGAAAACTTCATTGGCACGCCGACCGCGGTTGAAGAGTGCCGATAAACCGCCTGCGTACCGCCGAAACTTGCATGTTCCTCGACCTTAGCGAGCACCATCAAAGCTCCTTAATAGATGATGACAGACCGGATGGATTCGCCCTTCTTCATCAGGTCGAAGCCCTCGTTCACTTGCTCGAGTTTCAGATGGTGAGTGATCAGGTCGTCAATGTTGAGCTTGCCTTCCATGTACCAGTCGACAATCGTCGGAACGTCGGTACGACCGCGCGCTCCGCCGAAGGCGGAACCCTTCCACTCGCGACCCGTGACGAGTTGAAACGGGCGCGTGCTGACTTCCTGGCCCGCGGCAGCGACACCGATGATGAACGACTGACCCCATCCCTTATGCGTGCACTCCAGTGCCTGGCGCATCAGCGTCGTATTGCCTACGCACTCAAAGGAGTAATCTGCGCCACCGTCGGTCAATTGCACGATGTGGTCGACAAGGTTGTCCACTTCTTTGGGATTCACGAAGTGAGTCATTCCGAACTTCTTCGCCAGTCCGACTCGTCCCGGATTAATGTCGACACCGATGATTTTGTCCGCACCGACCATCTTCGCGCCTTGAATCACGTTCAGACCGATTCCGCCGAGCCCGAACACGACAACGTTGGCACCTGCCTCGACCTTCGCAGAGAAAACCACTGCACCCACGCCGGTGGTCACGCCGCAGCCGATATAGCAAATCTTGTCGAAAGGGGCATCCTCACGTACTTTTGCGACGGCAATCTCGGGCACCACAATGTAGTTCGAGAATGTAGACGTGCCCATGTAGTGGAACAAGGGCTTGCCGTCAAGCGAAAAACGAGAGGTTGCGTCAGGCATCAAGCCCTTGCCCTGGGTGGCGCGAATCGACTGACACAGGTTCGTCTTGCGCGAGAGACAAAACTTACATTGACGACATTCCGGCGTATAGAGCGGAATAACATGGTCACCCTTCTTCAGGGTGCCCACTCCCGGACCAACATCAACAACCACGCCTGCGCCTTCGTGACCGAGAATCGCGGGGAAGATGCCTTCGGGGTCTGCGCCAGAGAGCGTGTAGTAGTCCGTATGACAAATGCCGGTCGCTTTGACCTCAATCAAGACCTCGCCCGCACGCGGACCGGCCAGATCCACTTCTTCTACCGTCAAGGGCTCACCCGCCTTCCATGCAACTGCTGCTTTCGTCTTCATCTATCTAAACCTTAATTGTTAAAGAATTGGTTTTGCGGCATTGCGTGCCCCAGCAGAGCGTCAGGCGCACGCTTCACGCGGCATCTCTGGCTGTCGTGTCGGCAACTGAGCGGCGGGGAACACGCCGGACATCACGATAAAACCGGGCAAGCGCTTGACGCGGTCGGTCCAACGACGTACGGCCGGGTAGTCTCCCAGCGAAACGCCGCCCTCATCGGACAGCATGATGTACGGGAAGCAAGCAATATCGGCGACGGTCGGATGCGCAGCGCTGCAGAGAAATTTGTCGCCGCCCTTCTCGCGCAACCAAAGATGTTCGTCGAGGATTCTCAGCAACTCGTGCGCGCGCCTTCTGCACGCCTCTGCATCGAAATCGAAGAAGAAAAGATCGTGCAGGCGGGCAGCAGAAATGGACCCCGTGAGGCTATCGGCGAAGGAAAGCCACATCTGGACTTCACCGGCGAGCGTCGCGTTTGCGACCGGGTACCACTGGCCGGTCTTATCGTACTTTGAGGCAAGGTAGACCAAGATCGCTTGTGCATCCCGAATCGTGAAGTCGCCATCGGTGAGTGCAGGCAACTGGCCGAGCGGGTTGATCCGAAGGAACGCGTCCGACTTGTGCGCCTTGCTCGGGTAAAACTCGACAGGCTCCAGCTTGTGCTCCAAACCAAGGATGTTGAGCAGCAGTCGGACCTTGTAGCAGTTGCCGGAAAGTTCGTAATCGTAGAGCGTAATCATATTGACTCACATTAGACGTCGAGCACGAGCTTCTGGCTCTTGCATCGGGATACGCAGGGCATAATCCACTTGCCGCTTTCGCGTTCCCGCTTTGAAAGGTAGGTGTCGTGGTGCTCCAGCTCGCCGCTAAGTACTGCGGTCATGCAAGTCCCACAAACGCCTTGCTCACAGGAGGCTTCGAGAGGTACGCCTTCGTCCCAACAAGCTTTGAGAAGTGTCTTGTCCGACGGCACCATGAAAGTCTTGCCGGATTTCGCCAACGTGACCTCGAAGGCGTCACCACCGGTCGGAATATCTGTGTTCTTGAAGTATTCAAAGCGCACTGACTCTTCCGGAATACCCCGCTTACACGCGACATCCTTAACCGTGTCGATCATCGGGCCGGGTCCGCACGTGTAGACCTCGGTCTGCTCAGGATTGAGTTTTTCGACGATTTCCTCAAGCCGACGTCGGGTACCCTCGACATCCAGGCCTGTGTGAATGAAGACGTTGCGCCCCAACGTACGCAGCCGCTCCTCAAACGGGGTGTGCTCCGGGCCGCGCACGAAGTAGTGCATCGCATACTTGTCGCCGCTCGCGTTAAGCGCCTGCGCCATCGCGAGAATCGGAGTGATACCGATGCCGCCAGCAATGAGGACAGGCGTGCGGCCGTTACGCCGCAACGGGAATCCGTTCCGAGGCACCGTGATTTTGAGTTCTGTACCTTCCTTTACGTCGTCATGCATGGATCTCGAGCCGCCGAGAGATTGCAGCTCCCGTTTGACTCCGATCAGGAAGGCTTCGCGCTCATGCGGCCCGTTGATAACCGAATACTGGCGAACGACTCCAGAGGGCGTGGTGACGCTCACGTGCATACCCGGGGTGAGTTGCGGCAACGTCCGGCCAATCGGCGTAAGGCCAAACGAAACGATGTCACCGGTTTCCTGCACGCGAGAGGTGACCTTGCAGCGGTACTCAGCCGACGAAGTCTGAGGAACAGCGACAACGACCGGTACGGGCACGGGTGTCTGCGTCGACTTGCGAGCGGCGGCGACCTTTGTAACCGGCTGCTCGACTCGAGGCCGCTCAAGCGCTCGTCGAAACTCGCCGAACACATGCGAGAAGCGCTCGACGAAGCTACGGCTTACAGGCTCTTGAAGGAGCGCATTCACATGGACGATCGTCTTGTCCGCGGAATGGGGCTGAATATAGAAATGCAATCCGGACCGGCCGTTCTCGCCAACAGACAGCGCAACCGAGTCATTGCCAAATTGCCGAAGTCCTACGCTCCCGGGTTCTTGGTCAAAACACTCCGCGAAGCAGACGCCATCTTCGAGGAGTCCTTTCGCAACCTCGGCAACAGGCAAATTGAAAGGTAAGCTTCTCATGAACGTGAAGATGGTGCCACCTTCTTGCGTTTTGATGAGGGGCGGATCGCCGACAGGCGCGCCGAGTGACGCCCAAACAAGCCCACCGGCTTCACGTACCGCGAATGTGCTCACACATGCCTTACTGGGTTCCGTTGCGTCCCTGTGTGCCGGCACAAACGTGCAGCCGCCCGATCCGCTCTCATACGTCCAACCGTGATACTGGCACCGCAGTTCGTGGCCAAGATTGACGCCGAGCGAGAGCCGCAATCCGCGATGAGGACATCGATTTTCCCAAGCGTTTGCAATGCCGTTGTCATCGCGCCATACCGCCAACTCTTGACCTGCGAGGGACGTCTGGTAGACGTGACGCTCACTGAGGACCTCGCTGCTGGAAATTGGATACCAGCGATTCGAATCAAATGAACTCATGAATCTCAATCCCTAATGTCAGTCCCGGATCGCGCCGTATGTAAGGCCACCGTCACGTATCCACTTGCGATATGCCGTTGCTAGAACATCAGCACGGACCGGATTCTCCGTCTTCGCCGTAAGGGGAAGGCGCCGCGGCACCTGGTTGACGAGAATCATCAGGTCCTGGCCAAAGATGGTTTGCTGGAAATGACGGAGTTGTTCGTCCGAATTCACGTCATCCACGTAGCACATCAACGTATGAGCGATGCACCATTCCTCGTCGACGGGCTGTATGAACAGACACAGGACGTCCCAGCGTGACGGATCCGGCGGACACGTCTTGTACAGAATCGCGACGTATGGCCGGGTGACGCGATAGATGTAGTCCATGTCGAGTGCGTCTGTCGCCGTCGCGGAACCGCGGGGCTGCGGAAATTTGCATTCGGTCGCGATGATTTCATCGACCGTCTCGTCGTATTTGACCTTGTAAGGCGCGACGTCGGTGTGTGGCTCAGCGCCGAGGATGTCCGTGTGGACGAACGGAAAGTGCGCCATATCAAGGAAGTTCTCAACCGCGCGCAGACCAGACGTGTTCACGCGTGTGGACCCGGCGCTTACGACGCGCCGGTCCGGCTCCGCGAATTCGGGCACCTCGAAAAGATCTCTCGGGTTTGATGAGAACGACACCCAAAGTGCGCCGTACTGCTCTTTCGCAGACATCGGGCGCTCCGTGCCGTCGTCATCCCACTGCGCCGTCACCTCAGCACCTTTGCGGCTGTACGAGATAACGCGACCGAGCAGGCAAGTGTGAAATCTGCGGTCCGGAAGAATGTCTTCCAATGCCGCGACGGGGTGCCAGTCATCGAACAATTGCTGGTCAAAATTCACATGTCCCTCCTATATTGGCTTGTCAGATAGCTCAACTGGTATACCAGACTCTATAACAAAAAAAATCGCCGGGGCAAGCGATTTCTTGTTGGGAGTAACACTGAGGTAGCCTGTCAGAAGGCTGCATGAACCGTCGAGAGGATGTTCCGGCCCACGGACGCGGGCCAGACTAATGCAGCGGAGTTTAGAGCGCTAAAGCCAGCCTGAGGTCCACTTCCGGCGTAACCAGGGCGTCAAATCGATAACCACGGATGACCAAGTTGTAGTGCGACGCGAGAAGCGCTTTGGCCGCGTCAGCGTCCTTCTTTTCCAGGCATTCGACCAACTGGGAATGCTCACCGCGCAGTTGACAATAGTCGAATCCCACACGAAACATCGCGTTGATGAGTGCTTCGCGGCGCCTCAAATGATGATGGATCTGCGTGAGCGTTGCGTTGTTGAGGAAGGAAATAATCAGTTCATGAAACTCTCGCCCAAGCTTATCACCCAAGTCGTGCCGCCCCTTCTCGAATGCTGCCTTTTCTTTGGTGGTGTGCGCGCGAAGCGTCTTAAGTTGGTCAGGTGTGATGCTTTTAATCAACTGATCAATTACCCCACTTTCAAGCACTAGCAGCATCTGGTAGAGCTCAAACGCGTCGTCGAATGTCGGGCGCCACACCGAAGACGAGCGCTTTGGTGAAATTTCCACGAGCCCATCTTGCGAAAGGCGGATCAGTGCCTGCCGTACCACGGTTCGACTGACTCCGTAGAGATCCGCGATGTCGCGTTCATTTAACTTGGCGCCCGGCGGCAGCTTGCGGTGGTAAATCGCATCCGAGATTGCACCTACGATCTTCTGAGTGAGCATGTGATGGGCAGAACGCCGGCCTGGCGCATAGGAGGTTGGGGCAACAATCGGAGACGTTGGTACTTGAGTTGGGCGTTTTGGCACCACAGAATGGGAAAGTGCGCCAGCAGCGCAACCGTCTCGTCAGCCGACAGTCCGATTACACATTCTAGCGTTCTTTGCTATCAGGCCGCCCGAAACGCATATCCGGAGAAACGCTACGTTGGCACAATTCATGACGGCTGCGTCACCGTCGGAACCCGGATGCAGGAAATCCCTGATTGCATCCATTTTTTTTGCCGCCTAGTCTGGTATACCAGATGAGTGTTTTGGTCTCTCAGATACAACGATTTGCATCACCCTACCCCACAGGAGCAACGATGAGTGCGCGTGAGCAGTACAAGCCTCTTTTGGAAGACAAGTCGTATCTTCGCCATTTCTGGCACCCGGTCTGTACGCTGGCCGAATTCGAGCGCACAAATCCTTCGGGACATGGCCCGATGGGGGTCACACTGCTGGGTGAAAAGCTGGTATTGGCGAGGCTAAACGGCAAAATCGTAGCGGCGCCGGACCGCTGCGCCCACCGGTCTGCACAGCTTTCCATTGGAACCATTGCAAAATGCGACGGCCAAGACAGGCTCCAATGCCCCTATCACGGTTGGCAGTACGACAATGAAGGCGCATGCAAGTCCATTCCCGCCTGCCCCGACAAGCCAGTGCCGCCGCGAGCGAAGATTCAGATCTACGACTGCGAAGTCAAGTACGAAATGGTCTGGGTGCGTCTGGACAACTCGTACGACTGCACCGAGATCCCGTTCCTCGGCGATTGGGACAACCCTGACATGCAGGTCATTGTCGCCGACTCCTACATCTGGAACACGGTTGCCGAGCGGCGCTGGGAAAATTTCACCGACTTTTCGCACTTCGCGTTCGTTCATCCGGGGACGCTCTACGACCCCTTTTTTGCAAGTCACCCGCTGGTTCTCGTAAACCGCGTAGACGGCGAGCTGCAGTTCAAATTGGCACCGCCGCGAGAGATGGAGGGCATTCCGGAAGAGGCGCCGATGGGTGACTTCACCTATCGATGCACCATGCCCTATTCCATCAATCTGGAGATAAAGCTTTGGCGCGACGATTCGCGATTCATCTTGTGGACGACCGCGTGTCCGGTTGACGAAAAGACTTGCCGCAACTTCATGGTCATCATTCGCGAGCGCGACAATCAGCCTGACCACATGCATCTTGCGTTTCAAAAGCGCGTTTTGGCGGAAGACCAGCCCATCATCGAGTCTCAATGGCCTGCCGAAGTCTCTGCGAACGAGATCTCCGTCGCGACCGACAAGGTCTCCATCCAGTATCGGAAGTGGCATCGCGAACTCTCGCTCGCGGCTCCGCACGGGAAAGAGGCATTCCGGGAGGCCCTGCGCACCAACATCATCGACGAGACGGCGAGCTAGACGACCGTCTGTTTACTGCTCAGGCACGGACGAGCTGTCCCGTTCGTCCAAAGTACGCGATTGACAGAACGGCGGCAGCAAGTTTTTAGCACCGAATGTACCTAAGCCTCTCAGGTAAGCGCTTCTACCAGAGTTGCTTACCTGAGTTGCAGGGCACCGCTCCCCCTTCCAGCTACGAGACGCGCTTGACACGTCGATATTGTTTTCGTACTTTTTGGTGTACCAGTTCATGAATCAAAGAGACCAAGAACGGCTGTCGTAGTTTAAAGGGACGCTAGGAGAGCGGGCTCTCCTAAGAACGTCTGTTATTTAGTTCCCCAAAGAAACGATGGAGACAGGCATGGAATACGCACCGCTAATAAAGGATAACCAGTACCTCCGCCACTTTTGGCATCCGGTGTGCACGGTTACCGAACTCGAGAAGGCCAAACCCTCTAGCTTCGGCCCGCTCGCAGTCACCTTGCTCAGAGAGCAACTGGTGGTAGCAAAACTGGAAGGCAAGTATGTCGCGATGCGGGACCGATGCGCGCACCGCTCAGCGAAGCTCTCGTGTGGTCAGGTTGTGGGCGGCGAATTGCAATGTCCGTACCACGGCTGGAAATACGATACGGCAGGCGCTTGCACGAAGATTCCCGCTTGTCCCGACAGTCCCATTCCAAACAAGGCCCGCGTCGAAACCTTCGATTGCGAGGAAAAGTACGGCTTGATTTGGGTTCGCCTCGATTCATCGTTCAACTGCACGGAGATTCCCTACTTCAGCGCGGCCGAAGACCCGAAGATGCGTATTGTGGTGCAAGAGCCGTACTGGTGGGACGCCTCCGCCGAGCGGCGCTGGGAGAATTTTACGGACTTCTCGCATTTCGCGTTCATCCATCCGGGTACGCTTTTCGACCCGAACAACGCCGAGCCGCCCATCGTGCCGATGGACCGAGTCAACGGTCAGTTCCGCTTCGTCTACGATACGCCTCCGGATATGGATGTCCCGAACCATGCAGCGATTGGAACGTTCACCTACCACTGCAGCATGCCGTTCGCCATCAATCTTGCGGTAGAGAAGTATTCAACCAAATCCTTGCACGTGCTCTTTAACGTCTCGTGCCCTCTGGACGACTCGCACACGAAGAACTTCCTTATCTTCGCGCGCGAGCAAGCAGACGATTCAGACCATCTCCACATTACATTCAACGATGTGGTCTTCGCAGAAGACAAGCCGGTCATTGAATCGCAGTGGCCGGCACAAATGACAACCGACGAGGTTCCGGTGGTTACTGACAAGGTCTCGGTCCAGTACCGGAAGTGGATGCGGGAACTGAGCGAAGCAGCACGAGACGGCGCCGAAGCATTCAAGGCCGCTCTGCACGAGCCCGTAATTGAGAGCGATCGCCAGTACGCGGATTTGCGCGCTCGTTAAAGCATTGGAGCGAATTCCGATTCTTCTAGGGAGATGTAATGACTAAAAAGATGTTCAAGCTGGCGTGCGCCGGCCGAGGCGTTCAACCGTCATCGATGGACAAGCCGGTTACTGACTGGCTGGCCGAGGAACTTCCAGTCGAAGAACAGTTCCGTCTTTTGCACGAGACGGGTCTGTGGGACGGTATGGATCGGATTCCCGTAGATGATGACCAACTGAAGCTGTATTTGAAGGCGAGCGACAAATATAACCTTCCCGTTTTGTCGGGCAGTTGGACTTACGTATTAGGCAGGGACGAAGAAACGCTGAAGTCGAACTTGGTCCGCGCTCGCGAAGTCGGCTCAAAGTTTCACAACCTTATGGTCTGGGCCAAGCACGCGGACGGACACTACGTGACTGACCAGGAGGTGGCCGACTCTTACTTACACACGTATGACCTTGCGAAGCTTCACGGGATCACTATCTCGTATGAAGGTCATGTCGACATGTGGTCGGAGGACTTTCGCCGGGTTACGAAAGTAGCAGAGATGGTACGGAGCCGAGGCATTCCATTCAACTTCTGTATGGACTACAGCCACTGCATTTTCAAGATCGAGAATGAGGTGGAGCATGCCGTGTCTCAGATGCGCGGTGACAAAGAGTCCATCAGAAAGCTCGATCCTTTCAACGATGACAGTTTTGCCGATGAATGGCTCAAGCAAAACATGGTTGTCTGGACGCAAGTCCGACCGGCGGCACCCAACGGTCCGCTTAACTGGTGGGCATTCGAAACCGGCCCATGGGATGGTCTGGGGTATAACAGACCCGGTCGGTCCATTCAGTACCCGTTTTCGAATCCGAAGCCGGGTGAGTGGCATACGGATGAGTGGCATGCCCACAAGCTCGCAACAACGAAGGAATTGGTTCGCAAGGTCATTGACCAGTACCTGGAAGTCGACGATTCGAAGATGGAAATCATGACCATCGATAACATCAACCTCGCCGCTTACGGAACAGGTTGGAAGTACAACATGTTCGCCGATAGTTGCCTGGTTGCGAAGTTTGTTCGCGAGTTGTACGCGGAGCGGGTAGCGGTGTACGAAGCTAAGAAAAAGGCTGAGACGTTGGACGCCTTTGTAAACGCACACCGTTCGTAGCCCTGCGCACACCGTTCCTAGCCCTGCGCACACGCCTGTCGAACCGCGTGGAGGAGTGTTAAGCGTGCGGTGATTTGCTACCGGCAAATCGCCGCACTATTGCGCGTAGTGTCCTTTTGCACAAAGATTTAGAACCAACGTCGTGAATCAACGACGCACACACGTGAATGCTGGTGGAACTCTGAATCTGCCCAAGAGAGTGAGTCATGTTAGATACTGAAAGCAATGAGAAGTTGCCATTGGGCGAGCTGGTCCTCCTGGCCATACAGCACGTGTTGATTATGTATGCGGGCGCGATTGCGACGCCGCTGATTATTGGCGCTGTGCTTAAACTGCCGAAGGATCAAGTAGCCTTTCTGATAAATGCAGACTTGATGGCCGGAGGAATAGCCACGTTGATTCAAACGATTGGCTTCAAGGGCGTCGGTATCCGATTGCCTATCATGATGGGCGTCACCTTCACCGCGCTCGGCCCGATGCTTGCAATCGGGTCCAATCCCGAGCTTGGCTTGCTTGGCATTTACGGCGCCACCATTGCTGCCGGGATCTTTGGCATCTTCATGGCGCCGCTCGTGGGCAGGTTGCTCCGATTCTTTCCGCCGATTGTTACCGGTTCGGAGATTCTCATGGTCGGTCTGTCGCTGATGGGTGTGGCTGCAGCGTGGTCCGGTGGTGGGTTTGGGAGCCCGGACTTCGGCAATCCGGTGTACCTCGGAATCGCCGGTGCCGTACTGCTTTTCGTCTTGCTCATGGTCAAATTTGCGCGCGGGTTTTTTGCGAATCTTGCGATTCTCCTCGGCCTTGTCTTTGGCTTCGCCATTTCAGTGCCCCTTGGACAGGTCTCGCTTGCCGGGCTACAAGATGCAGCTTGGATTGGATGGGTAATGCCGCTTCACTTTGGTCTTCCGAAGTTCGATCTCTGGGCGACAGCTTCGATGTGTGTTGTCATGCTAGTGACCTTCGTCGAGTCAGCCGGGATGTTCTTGGCGATTGGTGAAATCACTGGGAAGCCCATCGACGAAAAAGCCCTGACACGCGGCTTTCGCGCCGACGGCGTCGGCAACATCATTGGAGGCCTGTTCAACACGTTTCCCTACACCTCTTTCGCTCAGAACGTTGGTCTCGTTGCCGTGACGGGTGTGAAGAGTCGCTGGGTATGCGCTGTTGGCGGCATCATTTTGATGATGCTGGGTCTGGTCCCAAAGCTGTCTCTGCTCGTTGCTTCAATTCCACCGTGCGTCTTGGGCGGAGCCGGGATTGTCATGTTTGGTATGGTGGCTTCAAACGGCATCAAGACGCTCACGAAGGTGGACTTTAATCATACCCACAACCTTTACATTGTCGCTATCAGCGTCGGCGTCGGGATGATTCCCGTGGTCTCGGACAAGCTCTTCGCCAAGCTTCCCAGCGCGTTGGCCCCGATTTTGAGCAGCAGCATCCTGCTTACCGCAGTCGTGGCCATTGTCCTCAATGTCGTCCTGAATGGTTTGAGCTCGAACGAAGAAGCGGCGCGGCTCACCTTGGAGACAGCACGAGACCTCGAAGTCTAGAGCGGTTGCACACCAAAAGGTGCGGGGGCGGCGCGGCGTGTTTTAGATAACGCAGCGCCGCTTTACTTTTTATGACGGCCTGAGTCGCAGCTAGATACAAAACGCGGCGCAAGCGGGTAAGTTCTACTGCGCCTCGCCGAGGTCGATCCGTTCTGGTACTCTGGAGCTAATTTGCGACGAGAGGCAGGTAAGTCGTGCCCTAGGCTCAGCGTCGCAGATCCTCCGGCGGGCGCTGGCGTCCGCAGCTTGTCGCTCTGACCGTCGATGGCACTGGATATCAAGCTTATCGAAGCGTTTGCGGTAATCGTGCGAACGTGCAGCCTCACTAAGGCCGAGGCGTTGACTGGCATATCGAAGTCAACCCTCAGCCGTCATCTCCAGCGTCTTGAGGAGGACCTCGGCGTCGAACTCATCGAGCGTTCATCGAGGCGAGTCGTCCCGACCGAGGCGGGGAAAGCGTTTTATATCCGCTGCGAATCGCTACTCTTGGAGATGGGCGGCCGTTTGGAGCTTGCCCGCGCTGAGGTGCAAGAACTCAGCAGTGGTATGAAGGGACGGCTGTGTATCCTTGCCGAGAATCATTTCACGACGACTTTCGTGTGTCACGTGACTCGGCAGTTCTTGGCCAAATACAGCAACGTTGTTTGCGAACTTTATGCCGCTGGGCTCCCTTCATCACCTCGGGTTGAAGACGCCGATTGCTACATTTGTTCAGAGGCGCCCGACTTGCCGAATGTCATAGCCAAGCCGGTGGGACGGCTCAGCTACGGGCTATACGCCAGTCCAGTCTATGCGCGGAGACAGGGACTGCCTACGGAGCCGAAGGAGTTGGTTCGCTACGAACGGATCGCCTTACGCGAGCCCGAGCATACGGGCCAAGTTACCCTTCATTCGAACCACTCCTCTTGCGCCTACATCAGTCGGTCCATCATCGAGACGAATGATTACTGGGTGATGAAGACGTTTTGTGTCGATGGGATGGGGATTGCTCTACTGCCCGACTATTTTGTTCAGCCGGAAATACGGCATGGTAGCTTGATACCCGTCCTTCCTGACTGGAAGCCAGAGATGCGACGAATCTTTTGCGCTTACCATCGACAACGCTACGGGAGCAACAAACTTAAGACCTTCATCGATCTCGTGGCTCAGAACGTCGTGGACATCCCGACGTTCAACAACTACGTCGCATCCTCGGCAACCATACTTCCAGAACTGCCGGCAGGATGAGGCGTTACCCACCTGCGCAACGACTCGTTCTGTTTTCAACGAAGCCCCGGCAGAGCAGGAAGGCCCCGAGCTTGGACCTTTTCCTGCTCGACCGTGTTGCACGGTGTGGCCTACGCCGCGGTGGCATTCCCGTAGGTCTTTGCGTACATCTCTGCAATGTGTTCCCCTACCGTGCACTCTCCAGCTGACCGATCCTGTGCCGCCTCGCAAGAAGCGAGTGGCTCGATACGGTAGAAGTAATTCGGGTCGAAGAAGGTCGGGACAGAGTAGCGGTGCCGGTCCGACGCTGTATTCAACACGCGGTGCATATTCGAGTGATACAGCCCATTCGTCAACAGGGGGACCATGTCGCCCAGATTGACGACAAAGGTGCCAGGGATGTAAGGCGCGCGCACCCATTCACCATCCGCATTTCTGACCTCCAGTCCGCCGACGTCGTCCTGAAGCAGCATCGTCAACATCCCCCAATCAGTATGCGCACCAGCGCCAAGCTGGTTCCCTTCGCCGATCTTGTCCTGCGGCGGATAGTGCAGCAGTCGCGTGGTAATCATCGGCTTCTCCACGCCTTGAGAGAAGTAGTCTTCTGGCAGGTCCAACGACAGTGCGAGGACGCTCAAGAGATGTCGTCCTAGCGAAAGCATGGTCTGGAGGTAAGTGTCCGTCGCGTGGCTCAGCGCAGGCATAGACTCGGGATACTGATTTTTGCTGTTGTACGCCCCCTTAGTGACATATGCCTGCAGACCATCGATACCTGCCATAAAGCCTTCCTTCAAATCGGGCATCGAACCGTCATCTAGAGCTTGGCTCGACATTCGTTCGTAGCCGCGCATCGACGCGCTGTTCGTGACGTTGATTTTTAGCTTTTCCTCGATTGGAAGCGCGAAGAACTCGCGCGCCAGCGCGAGCTGTCCGACTGTGACCTCCTCCGGAACGCGGTGGTTCGAAATGTAGAAAAAGCCTGTATCGCGGCTGGCTTTATGCACCTCCCATGCGACCTTCTTTCTTGTCTCTAAGTCTTCAGAGAAGCTTCCCTCAAGGTCGATGACCGGGATGAACTTCGCGGCAGTTGGCGGCTGATAGATAAGCATGATTCTCGTTCCAATGCGTACGTTCTATGTGGGGTACCACTAAACGGCTTAGGCATGTGGTAGTCCCAATCTATCGCTCCAGATTTCGGTGCGGAAGGGCATTCGTGAAACGCAACGTTTCACTTTTGGGACGATCTGGATGTAATCGTCCTCAAGTGACTGAGGCCGCGTCGATAGGGCGTTTCACGGCGTTGGTTATGACTGTGCATATCGGTCACGGGAACCCGTCAAACGTTAAACCTGCGACGGTAGGGCTTTCACTGATTTTGAAACACTTGGCCGTTTGGCTTTTTTGGAATACCTTCTGGTGTACCAGTTTTGCGCACTAGAAGGCCAAATCGTCAAGCCTTTTTGTGAGTACCGATGGCGTGAAGTCAGTTCCTTGACCCCAACCGGCCTATTCCCCACATAGGTCGCAGCCGCCGCTCAGCGGACCGACCGCCACCGGACTGGCAAGGAAGATAGAAGCACGCGCACGGTCGGCATCGAGCACAGATGCCACGTTCTGACATTAGGAGAACTATATGAAAAGAAGTTTGTTGGCAGTGGCGGCGGGCCTCATGTTTGCCTCACAAGCACATGCGTTTGAATGGGTGGACGATTCCATCTCATACTGGTACGGGCCGTACTTCAAAATGCCGGGGGCAACGAGCCCTAACCATCCCAACGGCAATGACGTCGGGCTGAACGTCATCGAGTTCACCCATACGGACGGCTTCAAGTACGGTACGAACTTCCTCGACGCTCAATTGCTGATGTCGAACCGGCAAGACCCGGCCAACGCGACCGGTCACCAACCTCAAGGTGCCTACGAAGGGTGGTTCGTGTTCCGCAATGACCTCAGCTTCAACAAGATTTTCAAAACGGACAAGTTCACCTTTGGTCCGTTCTCAGATATCGGTTTCAATTCTGGTTTCAACTGGGACGCGAAGAATAACTATTACGCCTCCGGGGAGTTCGCAGTTCGGTTTGGTCCCAGCTTTCAAATGAAGGTGCCTGTCGGGTACTGGCAAGTGTCGGTCGGCGCCTATAAGGAGTTCAACAACGATGGCTACTTCGGTCCGACAAGCTTTCACTGGACCTACAGCGTCGAGAGTTCTTGGAACATACCCTTTGCTGTAGGTCCGGTTCCTTTGAGTCTTCAAGGGTTCTTAAGCGTGATCGGTCCGAAGGGCAACGACTATACGCAACCGACGAAAACTGAGGTGCTCTTGCATCCCAAAATCATGGTTGACATCGGCCAGTTAGCTTTTGGCAAGAAAAACTGGATTGAAGCCGGCGTGGGTTGGGAATACTGGTATCACAAGTTCGGTGCCAATAATTCCGTCGGTGGGAATATTCAAAGCACCCCGTTCGTCGAGGCGAAACTGCACTTCTAACGTTTAACCCGTCGGATCTACTCACTTCCTTATTGCTGTAGGACCCTTGGAGTTCGTCATGTTGAACAAATACCGAGGTGCGCTGTATCGCACCGCGTTAGCACTGCTCGCTCTTCCGCTTCTGACACTGTCGACTGCATCGCACGCAGCAAGCGCACCCTTGAACGTCTCCGTCATCTACTTCGGCAATCCCGGCGACGGAGGCTGGACTCGGTCCCACGAGATCGGCATCCAGGAGGCGGAGAAGAAATACGGCAACCAAGTCAAAATCACGCGGGTTGAGAACGTTCCGGAGAGCGCGGACGCCGCTCGCGTCTTCCGTAACCGCGCATCCCAAGGCGACAAGGTCATTTTCGGTACGGCCTTCGGCTATATGAACCCGATGTTGCAAGTAGCTAAGGACTATCCTGACACGGTTTTCCTCAACAGCTCCGGCTATAAGAGTGCGCCAAACCTCGGAACGTACAATGGGCGCGTGTATGAAGCCGAATATCTCGCCGGTGTTCTTGCGGGTCAGATGTCTAAATCGCACGTCTTGGGCTTCATTGGGTCGATGCCAATTCCTGAGGTTGTGCGTAACATCAATGCCTTCGCCTTAGGGGCGCGTTCCGTCGCACCTAACACGGTGGTCAAGGTTGTATGGATTAGCAGTTGGTGGGACCCAGGCAAGGAAAAGCAAGCTGCGGAGACGTTGGTCGGCCTCGGTGCGGATGTGCTTACTCAGAACACTGACTCAACCGCGATGATGTCTGTCGCAGAGGAGCATAAGGTGTACGCCTTCGGCTTCGACGCCGACATGAGTAGCTGGGGTCCCAAGGCTCAACTGGGTGCCGTCGAGTACAACTGGGGTTTGTACTACGTCAAGGTCATCGACGAGATTCAGCACGGAACGTGGACGAACAAGCCGGTGTATTGGGGTGTCAAGGAAGGCATGGTGGACCTCACCCATGTCAACACGACCATCGTTCCTGAACGCGCGCAGAAAGTAACGAGCGACGCGCGAGACGGTTTGAAAAGCGGCCGCCTTGACCCGTTCGCCGGGCCAATCAAAGACGATTCCGGCAAGGTTCGCGTGGAATCTGGAAAAACGCTGTCTCCGGAACAAGTCGGCAGCATGAATTGGTTCGTCGAAGGCGTTCAGGGGAAGCTGGCGCCTTGACCAGTCTCCGCGAGCCTTGCTCAGTCGGATGTCTCGGGAAGCACGCAAGTCTTCGACCTGCGGTTGAAGGCTGAGTCGACGAAAGCGTTCGCTTTGCAAGCCTCATGTGATGGTGATTCAATGAGATGAGCGAGCGCGCTGGCCTCTCCAATAGGACAGAAGAGCGCGCTGGCCGCTCCCGATAGGAATGTACGAGAACCGACAGAGGAGAAAGAGATATGAAGTTAAACGAAATTGTCCGAATGACGCTGAGCGCGGCGGTATTGGCTTGGGCAGTTAATGCGCCAGCCCAACCAAACCAACCCGGAAGCGCGACGCAGGAGGCGACCGGCGCTTCGTCGGCGCAGGTTAGCAATGGCACTCTACGTCGCCGAGTAAAGGCAGCCCTGAAGAAGACAAAGGGGCTGACTGCTTACGACATTGCGGTGCGTGCGAAAAACGGGGAAGTAACGCTCCAGGGCAGCGTGAAAAATCAGGAACAAATTGACCTCGCCGGCAAGGTCGCGAGGGAGGTGCCTGGCGTCATCTCCGTGAAGAACACGCTCACGGTGGCGCGACCGAACTACTCATGGAAGTGATGCCCGATGTCGAGCGAGCCCTCTGAGACGCTCGCTGCCGTTGGTCGCTCCAATAAGTCCATTCCTTCAGCGGCTACCGTGGATTCTAAACACGGTAGCCGTCTTTAAGCGTTATGCCCGGCTGCGCAGGGAAGTTTATGCCCATGACGAATCGTTACGACGAGTGCCAGAACCAAGAGCGGATCAGCCTTCATCTTTTTACGATTCTGAATACAATTTTGAAGGAGCAAAGTGTCACGCGCGCCTCGGTACAGCTCAACATGTCACAATCATCCGTCAGCGCGGCTTTAGCACGACTTCGAAACCTATATGGAGACCCGCTTCTCGTTCGCGGAAAGTCACGACTGGTTCCCACCGAACGCGCACAGGAAATGATGCCTTCGCTGGCCACTATCGGCGAGTGCGTCGATCTTATGACTGCACGTTCGATAGGAAGGTCGGAAGTAATAGTACCGCGCAAATGCACTGTTTCATGCGTTGATGAAATCTCAACCTTCCTCATTCCGGTCATTACTGCAGAAGTTCTCGCGAGCTCCGAGCGCATTTCGATAGAGTTCCGTTCGATGATCTCGTTCGACGTTTTCGTCGAACTCGACGCCGGCAGGTTGGATACCGCAATCGTGAGTGGTTTCGGCGCGGCGCCTGCCGGGCATGAATTAGTCGGAACCGATGACATCGTTTGTATGATGAGCAAGAGGCATCCGCTCGCCCGCCATGAAAGTTTGACGCGCGCTCAATATAAGCGGTCCGAGCATGTCGCGCTGAATTCACACCTCTGGAGTCGACGATCCACCTTCGATCAGATTCTTCAAGACTGCGGGATACGGCGTCGTAACTCCGTTACCCTGCCCTTCGCCGATGTGATTCCGCACCTTCTACAGCGGTCAGATCTTCTATTTACCACGAGCCGAAAGTTCGCGGCGTATTACGCCACACTCCTGCCGCTTCATACCGCGACGCTGGAAGCGGACTTGCCGACCATCCAGTATTTTCAAACGTCGACCTATGCGACCAAGGACCCGCTTCGTGTTGCTTGGGTTGCATCGAAGGTAAGGTCCGCATGCGGGACGGGTTTCGAAGAAGCGCGAATCGCGGACGATTGACACGCGTACCGGCGCAGCAGCTCTTCGACTTCCTCTAATGATTATGAAATGCCGGGCAGTTCCCACGCTACCGAGCAACGCAAGTTCTACGCGCCATCTTTGGATAGGCGGGGCGGAAGGAGGCATCTTCACTGATGTCCCTTCCATCGGCAACACTTCACTCTAAGTCCACAGGCTCCCAGTCGACAATTTTTGGGGATTCCGGGTGGCACCATAGCTCGATAGACGTCTGTCACCTGCCCGACGTCACTATCGTACGGAAGTCGACCTTCAATGGCAGCACCAGCGTCGATCCGTCCTCCGATCAGGAGCGGGCGACGCTCGCTTTACCAATGAACCGCTTACGCATGCCGACCGCCGCGAGACTCACCTTCGAACTCCCTTATCGCCGAGCACTATTTTGTGGATGTTCGATGGGTAGACCCACTCGCGCGCCTGCCGCTCGATTTGCCTCATGAACAATGGCGGCCCACTAAGTATGATCTGCGAGTCCGCGTGCGTGGGGCTCACCGCGAACGATGTAGCACGCTCAATTTCTTCTTCCTTGAGTCCGATTCTGTGATGCACTTGGCCGTACGCGCTAAGTGAATCAAGTTCTTCCCGAAAGACCGTCCGCTCAAGAGTTCGTGCGAAGTTGTGAATCTCGAATGGCTTGCCGGCGGCAGCAAGTCGTTTGGCAATGCCAGCAATTGCGGTTACTCCAAGCCCCGCAGAGAACAGGATGTACCGGGAGTTGGAGTCCATCGCTATCTCGGTGTTTCGAGGCATGCCAATGTAGAATTCGTCGCCTCGATTCCACATAAAGTCGGCGTCATGCGCCGCTTGGGCGTCCGAGGCCTGCCTAACACCCACGACAAATGCATCCTCTCGGGAAGGAAGGTGCCACAGCGGATGAGAGCGCACGGCGCGACATCCGTGGCTCGGGGTAAGGTCGACGATTGCTCCGTCTTCGAACGGCGGAACTTTCGAACGATATTTAGTTTCGACTTCAACCGCGTGGTAGCCCTGGGCGAGTTGCCATCTGCGCGTAATTATCGCGGCAATCATGTTGCTGTGCATGTCTTCTCCAGTACAAGCCCGATGAACTTTAGGGATTGCCCGGCGTAACAAGCAGCGTTGCAGTTGACCGAGCTTTGCTTTTGCTTATTGGATTCAGGGTAGGCCGCTCCAATAAACTACGACAAGGTATGAAACGCGAATGGCTTGTATATGCCGATTACGATACTAAGCAGCGGTCGTTTGTAGTTCGTTCTATTTACGAAACCTACCGTCTCGGAAATGAAACGTTGCCAGAACGGCCATCTGATCCAACCAACGCGTATCTACAAGCGGCGAGCTGGAGGGTTACCCGGTGCTTTCGCGGCCAGCTCACGAGGGCACGCGATGTCGCGATGCCCTTGCCTTCTGCCGGCGCGCCGCGCACGCACACAGCCACGCTGCCGATCGGGTGCTCCGTGCGATGACGCCGAAGCCCATTGCACGGCCTCTGTGGCAATTATCAATTCATCGCAAAGAAGCGCTTGCCGAGCGAGGCCGGCGCGTTGAGCTTGATCGTGTTCTGGTTGCGCGAGATGAGCACCAGCACGACGATGGTCGCTAGATACGGCAGCATCGCGAGGAACTGTGTCGGCACAGGGACGCCGATGGCCTGCGCGTAGAACTGCAGCGCCATCACCGCGCCGAACAAGAGCGCGCCGATGAGCAACCGCCCCGGCCGCCACGTCGCAAATACGACGAGCGCGAGCGCGATCCAGCCGCGGCCTGAAGTCAGTTGCTCCTGCCAGATGTGTAGATAGATGATCGAATAGTAGCCACCGGCGAGGCCCGCCATTGCACCGCCGAACAGCGTCGCGCCATAGCGCACGCCAATGACCGGAAAGCCCACGGAATGCGCGACCGAAGGCGATTCGCCGACCGAACGCAGCACGAGCCCCGCGCGCGTCTTGTAGAGAAACCAGCCGATCACAGCGAACATGATGAACGCGAGATAACCGAGCGGCGTCAACGAGAAGATCGCCGGGCCGAGCACGGGAATCGATGAAAGGCCGGGAACCGGCAGCACGTCGATGGTGGAGCGCATCGCCGCCGACGTGTACGGCTTGCCGACATAGGCCGAAAAACCGATGCCGAAGATGGTCAGCGACAAACCCGTCGCGACTTGATTCGCGAGCATCGTGATGGTGAGAAAGCCAAAGAGCAGCGCCATCGCGAGCCCGGCGAACATCGACGCGACGATGCCGAGCCACGGATTGCCGGTGATCACGGTGACGGCGTAGCCCGTAACCGCGCCCATCAACATCATGCCTTCGACGCCGAGGTTGAGCACGCCCGACTTCTCAGCGACGAGTTCGCCCGCGCCGGCGTACATCAACGGAATGGCGGCGATGACAGCGCTCGACGTGAGATTGCTAGCTTGATTGATGTCCATGTTCTTGTCCTCTTATGCGGCGTGATGCGCGATCGCGCGGCGCGTGACGCGGTAATTCACGAAAAGATCGCAGCCGAGCAGACAGAAGAGCAGCAAGCCCTGAAACACGCCCGCGAGCGCTTGCGGCAATTGCAGCGTGGTCTGCACTGCTTCACCACCGAGATAGAGCAGCGCCATCAGCAGACTTGCGAGCACGATGCCGACCGGATGCAACCGCCCGACGAACACGACGATGATCGCGGTGAAGCCATAGCCCGGCGACCAGCCCGCCTGAAGCTGGCCGATCGGCCCTGCCACTTCGCCCATGCCGGCGAGCCCTGCGAGACCGCCGGAGAGCAGCAGCGACGTCCAGATCGTCTTCTTGTCGGAGAAACCGGCATAGCGCGCGGCGAGCGGCGCAAGACCGCCGACGTTCATCCGGAAGCCCGCGAAGCTCTTGCGCATGAAGATCCACACGAACGGAATCGCGATCGCCGTCAGAAACACCGACGCGTTGATGCGCGTGCCCTTGAGCCACGTCCAGTGCCAGTCGCCGTAGAGGCGCGGGAACAAGGCGGCGTCGACGAACATCGCCGAGATCGGGAAGTTCATGCCCTCCGGGTCGCGCCACGGGCCACTGACGAGATAGATCAGCAATTGCGTCGCCACATAGGTAAGCATCAGGCTCGTCAGGATTTCATTCGTGTTAAAGCGGCTCTTGAGCAGCGCGGGAATCGCCGCCCAGATCATGCCGCCAACCATGCCACCCAGCATCATCAGCGGCAGCGTCCACCAGCCCGATGCGTCGCCCGCATGAATCGCGATGCCGCTCGCGAAGATTCCGCCGAGCAGCATCTGTCCTTCCGCACCAATGTTCCAAACGTTCGCGCGATACCCGAGCGCGAGCCCGAGCGCGATCAGGCAAAGCGGCGACGCCTTGAGCACGAGCTCGGACCAGCCGTTGATGCTAGAGAGCGGCTCGATGAAAAACGCGTTCATCGCGCGCAACGGGTCTTGGCCGACTAGACTGAAAATCAGAAAGCCGATGACAAGCGTCGCGACGGTGGCCATAACCGGCACGGCGAGTTGCATGAGGCTCGACGGTGTCGAGCGCGCTTCGAGTCGGTAGGGGAAAATAGTCATTGTGTTCTCGTTCAGACGGTATCAATTTCGACCGCTCTCTGGCGCTTCCCTTCAAAGAGACCGGCCATGAAGAGCCCAATTTCTTCCGCGTTGGTTTCGCTCGTCTTGCGCACTGGCGAGAGCTTGCCGCGCGCGATCACGGCGAGCCAGTCGCAAATGTCGAACAGTTCTTCGAGCTCTTCGGAAATGACGAGGATCGCGACGCCGCGCGCCGACAAATCGAGCAGTTGCTGACGGATGAAGCCCGCCGCGCCGACATCGACTCCCCAGGTCGGTTGAGCGACGACGAGCACCTTCGGCTCCTGAAGGATCTCTCGTCCGACGATGAACTTCTGCAAGTTGCCGCCCGACAGGCTTTGCGCGAGCGAATGACTGCCGCCGCAGCGCACGTCGAACAACTGGATGCAGCGGTCCGCGAACGCCTTCACCGCGTTCGATTTGATCCAGCCGCCGCGCACCAGATTTTCGCGATGCGCGGTGAGCAGGCCGTTATCGGCGAGCGACATCGCGGGCACCGCGCCGCGTCCCAGCCGTTCCTCGGGCACGAACGCGAAGCCCCGGCGCCGGCGGCCGCCCGCTGTGAAACGCGCGGCGGGCTTGCCGCAGATCGAGATGGCATCGGCTGCGACGTGCTTGTCGCGGATTTCGCCCGACAGCGCCGCGAGCAACTCTGCCTGACCGTTCCCCGACACGCCCGCGATGCCGAAAATCTCGCCTGCATGCACGGAGAACGAGACGTTGTCGAGCGACGTGCCGAACGGATCGGGGCTCGCGACCGACAGATTCGTCACCGCCAGGCGCACCTCGCCCGGCCGGTGCTCGCGGCGCGTGTAATCGGGCAGCGAATGGCCGACCATCAACTGCGCGAGCGATGCATGCGTTTCCCGACGTGGATCGACGTTGCCGGTTACCCGTCCGCCACGCATCACGGTGGCGTTCTCGCAAAGCGATTGGATTTCGTCGAGCTTGTGGCTGATGTAGAGAATGCTGCAGCCTTCCGACGCGAGCCGGCGCAGCGTCAGGAAGAGCTTCTGAACCGCCTGCGGCGTGAGCACGGAAGTCGGCTCATCCATGATGAGCAGCCGCGGATTCTGCAACAGGCATCGCACGATCTCCACGCGCTGCCGCTCGCCGACCGTGAGGCTATGCACGTGGCGCTGCGGATCGACATCGAGCCCGTAATCCTTGGACACTTCGCGGATGCGATTGCCGAGCGCCTTCATGTCGAATCTATCGTCGAGCGCGAGCGCGATGTTCTCCGCCACCGTCAACGTCTCGAACAGCGAAAAGTGCTGAAACACCATGCCGATGCCGAGCTTGCGCGCGGCGGCCGGGCTGCCAATCTCAACGGCTTCGCCCTGCCAGCGGATCTCGCCTTCGTCGGGCCGCACAGCGCCGTAGATGATCTTCATCAGCGTGGACTTGCCCGCGCCGTTTTCGCCGAGCACGGCGTGGATTTCACCCGGCATGACGACGAGGTTCACGCCGTCGTTCGCCTTGACCGACGGATATTGCTTGCTGATGCCGGATAACACCAGGCGCGGTGGCCTGGTCGACGCGAGAATGGAGTGATCCATTGAGATTCCTTAGCGCCCGGCCGCGGACTAGGCAAGGCTCGTATAAAGTTACCGGTCCTCGAATTCCGCAAATCAATCGGCACGAAGTAACGATAATGTAGTATGGAATACTAACGGTCTTATGGCGTACGTAAGGTTGCGCAATAAGTGAGGCCACTGTCAAAGTTCACCTGCTAAACCCGGTTGCCGGCGACGTCCGCGCCGCAGCGTTCGATTCCATAGCAGCAGTTCAACCGACGATAGTCTGTTGCAACTGAGCCGGACGCCCATTCCCTTGCCGCATAAGCATTAAGGGCAGAGCAATACTTCCCTTGATCGCTTTGGTACGCGAAGGGCGAAGCACGTTAAAGAGTCGTGGCTTGAGACAAACCAGCCGTTCGAAAGACACCTGCACGCCAGTACACGTTGTGGCAATGGCATGCGTGCCCCGGTCGTTCCAAGAGATGCCGGTTGAAAGATCCAACTCTACGCTGGTTCGCTAGAGTTCATTGCTGGTATACCAGACTGTATAGCGAAAAAGTACGCCGCTGCAAGCAGTATCTCGTTGGGACAAGTACTGAGGGAGAGCCACGAATTAAGAATTAGTAAAACAGTACCAACAATGCTTCCACTCAAGCTCTAGCCCCCAAGGGCAGGCTTAAGGTCCACTCCCGTTGTCCCAAGCGCACCGGAACGATAGCCACGATAGCGGCGGCGAGGCCCATCGAGATGTCGCTTTTCGTAGTTTGGAAGTCGCCCTCAGACGTGGAGGACGACGGACACGCCCCATTGCGACTGACAACGCCCAGCTCTTGTCACGCCGCGAAGGACGCTAGAGGCGTCAACCACCGGACAGAGGGTGAATAGACGCCATGTTCGAGCAATTGACCCTGATCATCGGCCGCTACACTGCTTTCCGTGATGCAGCTGATCGCTGCCGCACCGAGACGATACAGACTGAACGAGCCGGCTCACCTACCAATCCTTACCGGAAGTCAGGACGTATCGAGATCGCAAGCAGGCGCTGGAACGCAGCGTTGGCTTTAATAAATAAAACACCGCAGCACCGCTGTATGTTTTTGAAGTTGAAGTTCGAAGGTTGCTGCCGTTGGCCCCGGCGTAAGTTGTCAGCTGGGGCTTCTTCTTTTTCGGCAGCTGCGGAAAGTTCGTGCGTTTGTTCGAGTACAAGGCTATCAACGGAACTGTAGTCCGCCACGTGGACTCGCTTGTGGCGGTAGAGCTTTCAGCGTCAGAAGCATCAACCTGCTACGGCCTCTTCTTTGACTTCTCCCATTTTTCTCACGTAGTGGTGTTCGTTCCCGCACGCTGTAAGAAGAGCACGGAGCTTGTCAAGATAGTAGGCAATGTCATATTGCGACCAGTCCATCGGGGGACCGTTAATCCCATCTTTATGCGACCCTCGGTTCAGAAACCGATGCAGCGCCTTGAATTTTTGAGACCGATCCTCAGCGGTCATTTTCTCGAGCGCTTTGTCAAAATCGTCGATGCCAGTCGTGAACGTGAAAAATTGCTCGAGGATGCATCGGATCGTGTTGGGCACGACCTGAATAGGAGCGCGGTTTTCTTTTGCGTCTCGGAGTACTTGCCACAATGCGTCGTAGTCGTTCATGAACGTTGTTGGATCGAGCGGTAGCACGACGGAATAGTCGTTCTTGTGGACCCTCAACATCTGACATTTTTTCGATGCATTGGCAAGCTTGCTCGCGGAAAGTTGATGAACGAGCTCGTGAAAAAAGAAGAGATTGTGAGTCAGCACGATCACCTGCTTCACCTTGGCAACCTCGCCAGAAGGCTTGATCAACTGGTGCTGAATAATCGTTGCAACGTCGTAGATAAAGTTCTGCGACAGACTGGAAATTGGGTCATCGATCACCACGATGGTCTTGCTGACGTCGACTGCTCCCGTCTCCTCATGCGAACCCTTTATCAGCTCGACAAAGTAAAGAAACGAGATGAGCGTCTTTTCTCCTTCACTGAGAGAATGCGTTCCGGAGTCTGCGTCGTCTGGTCGAGCCAAGCAATAGAGATGGCCCTCCCCTTCTTTTCTGGCAATCCAGAAGGAGACGATTCCCATGTCTCTCAATGAAGCATTGATGGCCTCGACTGAGGCATCGACACCCGTCTGAGACTTACGAAGTTCTTTCAGGAGCAGACCGTTCATCTTGATCCCGTCTTCAATCTTTCTTGCTTCTGTCGTCTCCGCATCGAGTTGGGCCGCCAGCGGCGCGAGCGCGGCTGTGTGGGTTGCATAGGCATCTGAGCGATCTGCACAGATGACCTGAAAAAACATTGCTTTTATTTTGGTGCGTTCTGCGTTCCGGTCGAGAATGCGTTGATTGAAATCGCTTATCTTCTCTTTTAGCGACGCGAGCGTCAAAAGCAACCCCGTTTGCTCGACAACCTCGACCGTCACAGGTTGACCTGGCCGAGCTTGTTTTTGACGCATCAGAGCAAGATTCGCTTTCTTTTTCGCTTGGAGCGCCCTCCATTCGGACTCGAGCACTGTTCCCTTAGAAAGCGCCTCCTCGAATACCACGCTCATGGAGCGTTCGAGACGTTCCAGTCGTAAAAGGTAGTTTGACGTTAGAGCATCGATTTTCTCGATTTTTTGCTTCCGGTTTCCTTCCAGCAACTTGGTTAGTTCGAGCTTAAAGTCATGAGGCAGGCCTTGTTGGCAAAAAGGACACTGCTCGTCTTTCAGGTATTTCCGCCCCTGATCGACCCAGTCTCCGTTGCCTAATTGGGCGATTAAGGCCGCGAGATTGCTTGCTGAAGACACTTCGATCGTCTCAGCCCAAATGCTGTCGCCTTCGATCTCAGCAAAGCCAGTCAAGTCAACTTGCGGGAAGCTCTTGCTACTCTCCGCGCTGGAGGCATCTGCCCAGCGCTGTTCAAGACGCTCTATCGAGTCAAGTGATGCAGCCTTGTCAGTTGCATAGCGACTCAGCTCGTCGAAGAACTTTCGCTTGTCTCGTCCATAGCCCTCAAGCAATTTTGCGAGTTTTGTCGCTTTACCGAGGCCATACCCCTTCCACACTTCATCGATTCCCCGGGCGGTTTCTACGTTCACTAATTTCTGTGCGGTGGCAATCTTTTCGCGGACACTGATGAGTTGCGCGTTCAAAGCTTTGAGTTCGACCTCTCGCGCGTCAATTTCTTTTTGCTTCGCCGTATCGATCTCGCCAATCGTGAAGATGCCCTGCATGGCCTCCCCAATGACCCGGGCCACAAACGCATGGTTGTACACAAGATGGCGAAAAGGACCCATCCCAGTCGTTTCCACATGGCAATGTTGGAAAGTGGGATCGTTGACGAAACGACCATGGACCACCTCGCCGATTGCAGACTTACCGGCTCCATTTGACCCGTAGATAAACGTCGCTTGTTTAGCGGTGTCGATGTTGATGACCGTCGGCGTCGTCGGATGATAACTCTTGTATTTACTGATCGAAATGCTTTTGATCACGCTCGTCTCCTGACGAGAAGATGTGGACTAATGAGATGGTCACCCCCACCCTACGAGCGGGTTACGCTGTAGGGTGTCTTTCTCTCTGGTGAGGGCCATCATGCAAGACGTGACGCTGGTTGGAATCGATCTGGGCAAACATTCGTTTCACCTTCACGGCCAGGACCAGCACGGTAAACCCGTGTTTCGCAAGAAGGTAAGCCGCAAGCAACTGGTCGAGTTCTTCGCCACGTTTCACGCCTGCACCGTGGTCATGGAAGCGTGTGCCGGGGCCCATCATATGGCCCGCAAACTCGCATCGTTCGGGCATCAGGTCAAGCTCATCTCGCCCCAGTTTGTGCGCCCCTTCGTCAAGAGCAACAAGAATGATTTCGTGGATGCCGAGGCGATCTGCGAGGCGGCGTCGCGACCAGCCATGCGGTTTGTCACGCCGAAGACCGAATCGCAGCAAACCCTGTCTGCCCTGCACCGAGTACGTGAGTCGCTGGTGCGCGACCGCGTAAAGACGAGCAACCAGATGCACGCATTCCTGCTCGAATTCGGCATCAGTCTGCCCATCGGACAAGCTGTGATCAGGCGCTTGTCGGCGGTACTCGCCGAGCATTCCCTTCCGCCGTCGCTGGTTTCCATTCTTGAGCGCCTGCACGCCCACTTCAAGTACCTGAGCGAACAAATCAACGAGATCGACAAGGAATTGGGCCGCCAGCTCGCTGCAGACGACCTCGGCCAGCGCTTGCTGAGCATCCCAGGTGTGGGCCCTATCACGGCGAGCGTGCTGGCCGCCGAAATGGGCGATGGCAAGCAATACGGCTGTAGCCGGGACTTCGCCGCCTCGATCGGGTTGGTGCCGCGCCAGTACAGCACCGGCGGTAAGTCCAACCTGCTGGGCATCAGCAAGAGAGGTGACAAAAACCTGCGCAGACTGCTGGTCCTGGGTGCAAGATCGTACATGCAGCGGCTCGATAAGCACGCCGGCCGATTGGCCGACTGGGTCCGCGCGATGCTGACGCGGCGACACCCGAACGTGGTGGCCTGCGCTCTCGCCAACAAGCTGGCGCGCACCGCGTGGGCGCTGGCGACCCATCATTCGACATTCGATGCGGGCTCGGCCGCCATGCCTGCCTGAACAGCCGCGCCCGCTTCCTGCTTTACCGAAGTCTACCCATCTGGTTTTGCGATAGCCTGAAATTTGATGACGTGAACGGTACATCGGCCTGACGAACAACCTGCCAAAAAAATTGGCTCTTGAAGCCGATGGACTTTTCAGGATCGTCAGGCGCGACTCTCATCGTGGCGCGGGGAGATTTCCCCACAACGACGCCGGATAGATTTAAGCAAGCCAACCACAACGTCAAAAATCAGGGGTTGCAAAAACGGGGGTGACCATAGATTTTTTCTGCCGCTTAAGTTGGACGGAATTGCATCGCAGAAACGTTAGACACCCACCGAGCGCTGCGAATGCGCCAACAAGATCAGTGTCCGACTGCGGAAGCGTGATCGTATGAGGAAAACACACTTCGTTCAACACGTTCTCTTCCACCAATGGGCCGCTGGCAGACAAGCAAGAAAGGTTACCGGCCGGTCTTCTCGACCGTGAGAATTTTCACCAGTGAAAATCGTCGCAACCTAAATACCGCTCGGTCGATTGCAGGAGCGATCACGGTGCTCGGCCGTTGCAATCCGCAAGAAACTGAGCTTCACGCGATTCATTGTTGTTGATCACTCCCTGCCGATAGCATAATATAAAAAATAGCTTCATGAATTGCCAATATTTGATCTTATTCTTTATGCCACGTCGCGCAACAGCGGTTGATATGCTCCCGACGCCCGCTGCGCGAGCGCTGGCGACTTTGGGGACAAACCTTCGCATCGCCCGCAAGCGCCGAGGGGAGTCGCTAGCTTCGTTCGCGGAACGGATGCAGGTGTCGGTGCCGACGCTTCAGAAAATGGAAAAAGGCGATCCGACCGTTTCGATTGGCGTCGTCGCATCGGCGCTGTGGCTCATCGGGCGCGTCCAGTTCCTCGGCGCGATTGCCGATCCCGTCGCTGACGAAACTGCGCTCATGCTTGAACTGCGAAATCTGACGGGCCGAAAAAGCAAGAAATGAAGACTGAGCTGCACATCTGGATTTATCCGCCTGGCGAATTGGCGCCCCAGCACTGTGGGGCGCTCGATCTAATCGGCGGGCGCCGATGCTTGTTTTCGTACGCTGAGAGCTGGCTGAGTGACCGGCGAGCCTTCCCGTTGTCGCCGGACTTGCCGCTGCGCTCGGGTGCCTTTGAGCCGGAGAAAGGGCTCGACCTGCATCCGATTTTCGAGGACGCCGGCCCCGACCGATGGGGACGACGCGTGATCGATACGGCCTTCCGGCCGGAACGCAAATCGCCGATTGATTATCTGGCGCTCGCCGGCGAGGACCGCATCGGTGCGCTGGGTTTCTCGTGGTCAGCCGAGAACTACGAAACGCCCAAGGATCAGGCATTCTATGCCGCCGATCTTGAAGCGTTGGTCAGTGCCGCCCATGCGATCGAGGCCCATCTACCGATCGATGAACGGTTGCGACGACTCCTCCAACCTGGTCGAAGCGTCGGTGGAGCGCGCCCCAAGGCCATCATTCAGGACGAAGGCCGGTACTGGATCGCGAAGTTCCCAGCCGAGGGCGATGAGGTCGACGTCAGCGCCGTCGAGCACGCGTCGCTGCGTCTTGCGCAAGCTTGTGGCATTGAAGTGCCCGATTCCCGGCTGGTGGCGCTGCGCGGCAAAAGCGTGCTGATAGTCGAGCGCTTCGACCGTGATCGCTCCGGCGCACGGCGGCACTTCGCGAGCGCGAAGACGCTACTCGTAGCCGAAGGTCATGACATTGAGAACGTCGCCTATGGCGATGTCGCGGAAGTCGCCCGGCGTTTCTCGCCGGATCCGCGAGTGGACAGTCGGCAGCTGTTCCGGCGTATGGTCTTCAACGTGTTGATGGAGAACACGGACGATCATGAGAAGAACCATGCGTTTTTGAATGACAACGGCAAGTGGAAACTCTCGCCCGCCTACGACCTGCAGCCTCAGCTTCAGGGCATCGGCTATCAGCAATTGATCGTGGGCGCTCAGGCGCACGAGCCCTCGATTGAAAACGCGCTGTCGCACGCCGGCCGCTTCATGCTCACGAGCGCGGAGGCGAATGCCGAAGTCGAGCATATGCTGGTGGTGTTGTCGCGCTGGCCGGAGGCGTTCAGGCAGGCGGGCGTCAGTGAGCGCGACATTGACGCCTGCCAGCGGTTCGTTCTGGTCGATCGGCAACTGGACGCGGCGTATGGGAAGGCGCCCGATGCAGCGGTACCGCCCAACACTGCGCACGGCCAGTACGACGGTCGGATCATCGCGCTGCGTCGAGATACGGTGTTTCAGACGTCCGGTGGCGGAGAGACGGTGGCGCACCCGCGCGCCCCACTGACGAAGCTCGCGGATCTGAAGGTGGGCGCTGAATTACATGTTTCGTATCGAGATGGGCAACTACACGATGCGTCGGTGGGCCGGCCGGCGAAAACACGCGGGCGCCGTCGCGGGAGATAGCGCGCCAGAAGCCGAAGGCGTGGCGAGCGCAGGCCACCGCGGCTAATACACCTCGACATGATTCGGAAACACGCCGGTTTCCCGCGCCGCTTGCTCTACTGCCGCCGGACTCTCACACCCGGCAACCGCGCCGATCTCCTCCTCTCCGGCGAAGATGCGGCCAGCCCATTGACCCGAGGGTGCGCGGTAGATCCGTAAGGTAACGGTCTCGTCTATGTCGTGTTCCATTCAGCTCCTTCTACAGGAAACGCGGCGGGCTCCCCGGAAGGGTAGCAAATGAAAGCGCCGCGCAAGGCGGGTGCTGAAGGCCGTCGCGGGCCAGGCCGCTGAGGTAGCTCGGCGCTAAACGCTGATCGAGTTACGGCTTCGCCGTATCGTCAGTGACGTCCTTCAGATCCTCCTTGGCATCGCCGAGGTCCTTGCGCACTTGGCCTTCGACCTGTTGGGCGTCGCCCTTCGCTTCTTGCGCGGGATCGTTCGTCATCTTCCCGACGCCTTCGTTGATCTTGCCTTTGACCTTCTCTCCGACGCCCTTCACTTGGTCTTCGTTCATGATCGCCTCCCGTTTCCCTGCGGCATGCAGGTGTAACAGAGACAGCGCAAGGACGATGCCGCGTCGGGGTGGGTAGCTCGGACGCTGTGTCCGGCCCATTTTCACTAGTGAAAATCCCCGCCACCGCCCTTCCCAAAAATCCAAGAACGATGCCGCGTCGTGGTGAGTAGTTGGACTGGACGCTGTGGCTGGCCCATTTTCACCAGTGAAAATCCCCGTCACCGCCCTTCCCAAAAATCCAAGGACGATGCCGCGTCGCGGTGGGTAGCCGGACGCGTCACCGCTGCCCATGTCGGGATTCAGGCACCTCGAAACGTCTGCTACAGCTAAGGCGGAGGCTTTCCGAACGCCGAGGTCGTTCAACTTCGAACTGCTGGTTCACTTAATTTTGAACTATGCGAACTTCGGGTCACTTGACTTGGACTTTCCGGCTCGCGCTTCCGGCGTCAAAAATAGCAGAGGGTCTATGGTTCAGGCTTTGTCGGTCTCGATTGCGTGCAGCATCACCTCCACTTCAGCGGACGCTGCCTCAAACCAGCGTTGCGCGTTCAAGAGATTTTCGCGGCTCGGTTGTACGCCGATCGTCATATATCCCGTCAGGCGGGCAAGGTGGGCACCGGCCTTTTGCAGGTTACGCAGCAAGTCAATGTTCTCGTCTAATGTCATGCTTCCCTCATTCGTTGTTATCTCCGATGCACGTAGACCGACCGCGGAAAATGGTCGATCAGAGACGCCCCGCGTGTCGAATCAACAAGCAGCGGCCACGTCATTCGCGTTTGCTCGGCCGTGGTCGCCAGGAAAACCGGCAACATCAGGACGAGGAAACGCTCCGATCGCATTATCGGCGTGTACCGGAAAAACTGATGCGCAGCGGATGCTTTGCTGATCGTCAGCCTCCTTCTTCCCCGAAGCGTACGGTGGATGACATCCATTCGAGGCCGGAAAAAGTCCACTTTCCTGCTCGACGTCAAAAACACTTTTTGAGGCTGTCCTGGGGAAGCGTGTCTATTTATCCACAGAAAATGGGGACAACCATGTGGGTAAGTCCCGAGTCGCGCGAGCGGCCTGCGTCGCGCGCAGTTTCACGAAGACAAACATGCGCTGAAACTACCTGCCGACTGGCTGTCTAGTGCTCGCGTCGCACTGGCAAACCAGCCGCGGCGTTTCGTTGTTGCTGGCCGCCTAGCGTAGGACACCTACGACGGCTCGACAGCCATTTTCACCAGTGAAAATCCTTCTCCGCGCTTTCCCAAAAACCGCACCGTTGATAACGAGAGTTATCACGGGTGCTGTTTTTACTGACAGTGAGTTGGAAGAAGTGACTGCGTTAGTCGGTTAGATGCGTGGTGCGAGTATCGCTGGCGTTGGCCGTATTCGATCGCCTTGAGCGCTCTTCGTGGCGAGGATTTGTGGGATACGGGGAGAGAGGCTGCATACGAGCGTGAGCGATCAAGAAACAGGCATGCTTTGTGACCAGCTTCTTGCATCAAAAACCACGCGCTCTTGCCGCGATCAGGCTGACGTATGTACGGCGTACGCCGGCTTCAAGCGTCAACTGCTCTTGGCTTAATCCCGCGCTTTCAGAAAGCGCCGAAGCACTTTTCCTAACGCGACCTTGTGTTCGAGGGATCCTCCTAACATATTGGGAGGATTTTCAGCGCTCGAATGCCGGGGTCTTCCTAACATATTGGGAATATTCTACGATGTCTGACTTGCCGTAGACAGCTAGTCCTTCGCGGAGGTACTGTGATTTCGAGCGGCGGTTTCAAGCCGAAGTGCAACAAGGGGGGTTAATGCTTAGCGCCTTGAGGTTGGCTTGCTGAGGCGAGCGTGGCGGCGAAGACCTCGAACGGTGAATGAAACGCGTGAGTTGCGCGCGGCCGGTTGTTCAAACTGTCGGCGATAGCATCGAGTTCGTCCTGCGTGTAGACCGAGAGGTCGGTTCCCTTGGGCAAATATTGACGAAGCAACCCGTTGGTGTTTTCACATGTGCCGCGTTGCCAGGGGCTATGGGGGTCGCAGAAGTACACGCGCACGCCGGTGGCCGCAGCGAGTTCCTGATGGCGCGCGAGTTCCTTGCCCTGGTCATAGGTGAAGCTCTGGCGCAGGGGTTCGGGAATCGAATTGAGTTTGGCCGAGAAGCCCGCCAGAGCTGAGGCGGCGGTAGCATCCTCCATCTTGGCAAGCAACACCAGGCGGCTGGTGCGCTCAACCAGTACGCCAACGGAGGATTGGTTCCCAGCGCCTTTGATAAAGTCACCTTCCCAGTGACCAGGCAGCAGGCGGTCTTCGATTTCAGGCGGTCGCACGTGGATACTGACCATGTCGGGAATCTGCCCGCGTCGGTCTGTACCGCGCGTGCGGGACATACGGGTGCTGTGGCCGTGGCGCAGGCAGGCAATCAACTGGCGGCGCAATTCGCCACGCGGCTGAGCGTAGATAGCCGTGTAGATGGTTTCATGCGATACGTGCTGGGTTGGGTCGGTCGGATACATTCGCCTAAGTGTGCCCGATATCTGCTGGGGAGACCACTTCCAGTCCAGCAACGTGAGCACAACCCGCCAGCGAACGCCTTGCGTGCAAAGCTTGGCCGGGCCGCGCCCAGCGCTACGGCGGGCGGCGCAAAGTGCTTGAGCTGGCACGGATGCGTAGCCAGCAGGAGAGCTGTTGCGCGTCAGTTCACGGCTCACGGTCGACGGCGAGCGCCCGAGCATTCGGGCCATGGCCCGAATGCTCACGTCCTGCAGTCGTAGGCTTGCGATGGCGAGGCGTTCTTCAGGTTGAAGCTGCTGGTATGAAGTAGTTTTGTCGGGCATTGCAACACCTTATACGAGATAAGTGTTGCACTTCGCTTTTGAGGCCGCCAGCTCAAACATCGTTCGATTGCCTGACGTTCAAGAATTGCCACGGGAGTTCGTTCATTATCGATGCGGCTGGATTTCGAAAGAGAATTGCTGGCTCGTAATCCGGTACCGGGATGAGAGTATGGCGGCCGAGTGTGGTGGAGAAACCATCTTCGACATGATCGCCGCGCCTGCCGACATAGCTGCGGCGTTCGCTACGCCTGGACCGACGATCCTCGGCGGCGTTTTGATGGCACCGACTACCTCCGACAGCCCGCCATGGACGTCCAACCCGGTTTCTGAATTGTGGATTTCTCACGACGAGCAACGTACCGTCGTCCTGGTCGTGACACCGCGTGGTAGACGTTTGTTTTTATCCAGCGACTCGACTGCGACTGACTTCGAGCTTATGCAGGTGTACCCAAGAAACACCTGCAGCAGATCGCAAGGTCGAGCAAATCAATTGCCGCAGAAGCCGATGCTCTAGACCGAGCTTCTGTTTTGCGAACGGTGCCCGAGAAGTCCCTACCGCGAACGAAATGCTAATGAACTCGCCGGCAACCTCAAGCAGCCGCATATCTCGAAACCCGTGGAAGATCCGCTATTTTCTCGATACTGAGTTCACCGACTTCGACGTCCGTCAGTTGATCAGCATAGCGATCGTTGGCGAGGATCGACGCGAGTTTTATGCCGAATGCTCGGATTTCGATCGAGTGCATTGCAGCGATTTCGTTCGCGCTACTGTACTACCCCAACTTGGTCACCCGCCTGGCCGCTCCATGCCATTTTTGCAGTTACGTGATGAACTTCGCGCGTGGTTGCGGGCGTGCCCGTCTAAGCCAAAGCCGATTCTGTGCTATGACTTCGAGGGCGACCTCGAATTGATTCAGCGACTTTTGGACGGGACGCTCCCATCCGGTTGGAAGACTGAAAATATAACTCTCAAAATCGACGCTGTTCGGCTCGCCGACTATGCCGCTGCGCATGGCGGGACGCATCTGTTGAGGTGCATTAATTCTGCTACCCATGTGTGCTAATAGCGCTAATGGAAAAGACCCGGCAACTCATTGATTTAATGAGTATTGCTGTGATTTCGGACTTGCGAAATGCCGTTGCCGCGGCGCAACGTTTCTCCTTAATGCGCGCGCTGATCCCGCTAATACCCCGGTCCGGTGCGCTTATTAAGCTACCGCAGATTGGTCGATAAAGCTCGCACGCAAGCGGACGTTGTCTAGGCGAATGCTAGACCATACGCACTCCGTACGACTTTCGAAGCCCTTTGTGAAAATTATATACATAGCCGCAATTCGCTGGTAACGAACCTGGCTGGGCTCCGAAGTCGCAACATCGAAGGCGCACAGGACAACAGTCGCACGACTTTAGACAAGAATGCGCCGCTGCCATGTAATGCGGACGATTGCTCATGCCTTTGAGCACATACCCCGCAGACGTCCTCAACTTGCCTGAACTATCCTGCATTAGCGGATTTAGTGCACCCAGTAGCAAAATTAACGGAGCTCAACAGCACGCGCGACGGCAGGGCACCTTCCTGACCGGTTTGGAGGGGCGCGAGTTGCTGCGATATTTGTCATCGTTCAGGCGGCAGGGTTGCTGCTCATGTGGTTGGCGAACACCACGTTACTCGCCTCCGCCGGGGCGGCTCTTGCAGGCTTCGGCTATTCACTCGTCTATCCGGGGCTAGGCGTCGAAGCGGTCCGCGGGATCACGCCCAAAAACCGCGGCATGGGGATGGGCGTCTACACCGTTTTTCTTGATGTCGCGATGGCCGTAGGCCGTCCCGCTCTGGGGTGGGTGGGCGGCCACGCCGGCCTTCGCGCCGTTTTCCTCGTCAGCGCTGTTGCGGTTGCCTGCACCGCTGCGGTGGCTATTCAACTCATCCGGAAGCATCGCGTAGCCGTGTAAATCAACAACCCGTTCTGCGCTGTTAGAAGGACAGGCAGAGACGACTTCCGCAGTATCGTCCCCCGTTTTGCGCCGGACGCGCTTGAGGCTAACCTGCCTGCTCCGCCAGTGCGTGCGCCGTCCCGGATGCCTGTTCGACAAGTGCAGCTTTCTGCTGCGTGACTTTGTTCATCTGACCCACGGCCAAGTTACCCTGCTCGATGCTGCGTGAGGTCGACGCTTCGACGATTTTCGAAAAATCCGCATGCCGCCAGCCGCGCCGCGAGTCGATAACGCGGGCTATCTGCTTGGAAGAGCTGCGCAGACGCAGCCGCTCGCGAGCGTCGCTGCGTTAAAATTCCCATGCCAGAAATTCTCCGCTTTTCTACCGGCTTTTCCATGCCTCGCAGCGCCAACCAAACAACACGAACGCCGGGCAAGCCGGCCGGTTCCCGTCGTCCGATGACTCGCTCGATGTTGTTGCCCCTGCCTGCGGCAACAACAAAGAAGATGTCGCTCCAGTTCCATCTCGCGCTAGCGGCCTGCCGTCAGCAAGGTAACGGAAATTCGTACCAGTTCAACGAACTGTTGCGCGCCTTGTACATCGCGTATCACCTACAGGAAATGGGCTTCGGCGCCCTACCACTGCAAGTGTTCGCGGGCGCCGAATTCGGAATGAACGCCTCATTGTCGAAACGAAAAGAGGACCAAGCCTGGTTCGTCGACGCGCGGACAGCATCGCTGCTGGAACAAATCCTAGCCCTGCACGACTACCAGTTAAGCGCGATCAGACTGAAAGACCTGACAACGGCGATTGAACGGCTCGAACACTTCATTCGCAGCCAAAGGGCGTCCCCACTGCCCAACGAACTTCGCGTCGAGGCACGAAAACTCGCAGCCGAGTTGCCAAGCGAGGCAGAGTCACCGAGGCCGACAAAGCAAGATAAGCATTCCTAATAAATAACGCTGTGTCGATGCTATGACGGCGTTATGTCAACCGATCGCGTGGAACGAACTCGCCCCCAGCGTGAGTGGCGCTGCTCTTTGCGGTCGTCCGTAAGAACTGTTCGCTCGGCGAACGACTTACTTTTCCAACGATTGAAGGAGGCGGGTGAGGTTTTGTGGTTGAACCCGAATAATTCCTCCACGAGGGCTATCTATGTCAGCAATGAAGGCAAGAGACAACGATATCGTCACAGGCAAGATGGTCATGAGCAGTGCCGCGCGGCGTTGTCCCCTTGCGCCATAACCTTGCACGGCGCATCCGAACACTGCGATCAAGATCATCAGTACCCATGCTCCGACTGGGATATGGTTGATTCTCGCTGCCTCCGAATAGTCCTGCGAATTCAGCACGTCATTCATCCCTGCAACGACGAGCGATCCGATAGGCGTTGGCTGCATCTTCGCAACCTGCGCTGCCTGCTGCCACAGTTTGGATTGAAGGTTCGCGATTTCACCGTCAAGACGTTTTCGCGCCTCGGGGTCGCGCGTCTGATACTCCGCTAATCTCAACCGTGTGTACTGGACCAACGCTCCTCTCATTGAATCTCGGATCTGTGGCTCCGCCAGATCCGCCCTCGCAAACTGGGTGCCGATAGCATTGGCCTCGGCTTCTTCAAGGTTCTTTCGCTGGTCATAGCGGTTCACCGCCATGGAGATACTAAAGCCGATCAGTAGCGCGAGCAGCGTAAATGTAGCGCCCTGGACGGCATTGAAATCGTCTCTTTCGTCATCGCGTAGCGGAGCGAAGCGCCGCATGACGTAGACCCCAAACGCCACGGCGACAAGGAGCAAGGCGAAGAGCACCAGAAACAAGATCGCCGGATGGTCGACAAATGCTGCCATACGATGCCTCCATGTTGCTACTTGACGCGCTCGGCCCGGTTTATGCGAGACAACTCATTGTGACGAATGCCCGGCGGTTCATCGGGTAGCCTTCGCCGCTAACGGAAAGATCCTCATGCACTTCAATGCGCGGCAACACCTGAGCCCAGAGACACGCCTTCCAGTCGTCGACCACGATAATGCCTAGCAGCCCGGCGTTGAGCATTTCCATCTTATCTTCGACTTCGAGCGCTTCCGGCAGCGGCGTGATCCGCATCGGCACCTTGCCCCCCTTCTGAAAGCGCTCGTTGAGCGCATTCAGGCTCTCGTAGTAGCTCGACGAACGTCGCGCAAAGACTTCCTTGCCCGCGAGATCGTCGAGCTTGACCAGTGGTGGCGCTTTCGGTCCGGTGATTTCGAGTTCGCGCACAGGCTTGCGATCGCGCGGCGCGATGAAATCGACGATTTTCAGGCGCTCGTCGGTTGCGGTCAGGTTGCCCGCAGAAATGTCGCCTAGCCCATCATTGAGCGACGACAGCAGCTTGTCACGCGTCGTCGGAATGAGATAGACCGTGAGCGGCCGCTTGTTCAACTGGGCCGCATACTGCTTGTTGACATAGCGGTCGAAGTCGCGCGCCAGCTCGGCAGCAAGCCCGCGCTCGCGTCCCTTGTCGACGAAGTAAAGGGTACGGCTGTACGGCACCAAAAAGCGGATCATGCGCCGGTCGAGTATGGCATCGAAGTCGCCCGTCCAGGGCTTGTTCATGAGGCTCAATTGCCGGGCATCACCCTTCGGCTCCGCAGGCGGGGCGGAAGATTCGGGAAGCGCGCTGGCGGCTGCCGGCGCCGATGCGGGCGCGGCCGGCTCTGCGGCCTGCGAAATCGTGGACGCGACCGAAATGCATAGCGCCATTGCCCAGATCGACAATCTGCAGTGAAGCATATCCAGTCTCCCCGTGCGTCCTCGTCGCTCCATGAGCGACGCGATCCCTCACGCGCATTGCCTCGCAAGTTGTTGAGCGCAGACCCCGCGTGATCGTGAAAGCACTTGATTCCGCTGCAAAGGTAGTTCTATCGGCCTGACCATCCGGGCTGCGACGCACGACACATGGAAGCTGATCACCCGCGTACCGGACCAACGGCCGCGAGAAGGGCAAACAATAGCTGACACGTGCACGTCGAAGCGATATAGCTTCCACGGGCGATTGGCAAGAATTATTTTCGTTCAGACGATTACAGCGCGACAGAAGCTGTGGGCGAAGCGCCCGTCACCCATTTCACACTGCCTTTTATCCGCGTTATTTTACTGTTCAAGAGAAGTTATAAGTCTTGTCATCTCTCGGGTCTCGACGTGGATCATTCCGCCTATCGGTCTGTCGATATCCGCGATGAACGCGAGACGGGTCAGCGTGGACGGGGTGGTATTCGCGGCCTTGCCGAGGTCCGCCGTTTGACAACGAATCGCTTTCGTAGCGGCAAGGACGTCTGCATTACGACGACTCTGCCGGTACCGGGAAACATTGGGAGGTTCGAATCATGAGCACGGTCGCAGCAAAACTCTAACATGAACTCATCAAGGCGCTGCCTCCTACGATCTTCTTCTTTGTGATTCTGCATATCGTTGCACTGATGCGCGCACTGATGATCCGCGGCACCGGCATTTCGATGGAGTCGTCGGCATCGGTCCTTTTTGCGTCGCTCATTCTCGGCAAGTCGGTGCTCGTCGCCGATATGCTTCCGTTCATCAACCGCTTCCCCGAAAAGCCGCTGATCTGGAACGTCTCCTGGAAAACGCTGATGTATGCGCTCGTCGCACTCTTCGTTCATTACCTCGAGCGCCTGTACGATTTCTGGAAGGACGCGCCCAACCTCATCGCCGCAAATCACGACCTGTGGGCCGGCATCAACTGGTCGCACTTCTGGGCCATTCAGATTCTGCTCGTCACCCTGATATTCAACTATTGCATGATCGCAGAACTCGGCCGCGCATTCGGCCAAGATCGACTCAAAACAATCTTCTTCGGCCCCCTCCCTCCCCGACGCGACTGACCGATTGCTGCAACGCGGCGCGAAAAACTCGAAAAAATCTCCAGCCGCGTGTTGCGTTCGGAGCCGTCCTTCATATATTTACGTATACCAATTCATTCGAAAGAACGAGATGCATTTCGAACAAGATAGACATACGGACCCGTTTCGTTTCGGAAATCGAAATTCTGCGTGTCTCTGAAGTCGAAAAATGAAATCCGGGGAGCGCTTTCAATTCAGCAGGCATCTGCGAGGCGAAAATGGCCGACTTCCCGTGTTCGTCGAATGGCGCCCTTCATCTGCGGCCGCGCAGCCAGGCCCTGGCGCTCGAACAGCGCATCCTGTTCGACGGCGCCGCCGCATCGGCCGCCGATCACCAGCATCATTCCGATTCCGCCCATGCCGCAGCCGCGCCCGAAGTCGCTCCAGCACCGGACGCGCGCAGTGGCACGGCAACGGCCTCGGCGCCAGCGGCAGCGCCGGTCGCGCCACGTAACCTGGTGGTACTGGACAGCCGCGTCGAGAACGGCAGCGAACTGCTTGCGCAAACGCCGCCCGGCACGCAGGTGCTCGTCGTTCAGCCGGGGCAGGATGCGATCGGCGCGATCACAGCCGCCCTCGCCGGCATGGGCCACGCGGACTCTGTGCAGATCTTCTCGCACGGCGCGGCGGGCCAGTTCACCCTCGGCAATCAGGCCTTCACGAGCACGACACTCATACAGATGGCCGATGCGCTCGGCACGTGGCGCAGCCATCTGAACCGCGACGCGGACATCGAGCTGTACGGATGCGACATCGGCGCGGGCGATGCCGGCAAGGCACTCGTGCAGACGCTTTCAAGCGCAACGGGCGCAACCGTCGGCGCATCCGACGACGCAACCGGCAGCGCCACGCTCGGCGGCGACTGGACGCTCGAAGTGACGAGCGGCACGCTCGACAAACCGATCGCCTTGAGCGCCTACGCGCTCGCGCACTATGACCACCTGCTCGCCGACGCAAGCCCGACGGTCACGCTCACGACCGCCACGCAAAACGTCCTGCTCGGCAATCAGTTCTCCTTCGATGTCTCCTTCACGAACACATCTACTCAGGTGGGATACGGCCCTTATGTCGACCTCCTGATGCCCTCCACCGGCCGCGACGGCAACGATGGCGTCACGTTCGTCTCCGCGAGCTATCTCGGCCAGGCGGTCACGGCCTTCACCATCACATTCGATGCCAACGGCCGGGCGGTGCATCCGCTCGCCAAGGACGCGAGCGGCAACGCGCTCGTCGTCAACGCCGCCACCTACGGCCTGCGCCCCGGCGACGAGCTCGTCGTGCTCGAACTGCCGTTCGCGAGCGTCGCGCAGGGTCAGCCCGGCATCACGGTGCAGGTCAACGCGCAGTTGAGCAACCTCGCCGACACGTCGTTCTCCAATAGCAGCCCCAACCTGACGATCGGCGCGCGCGGCGGATTCGAGTTCGGCAACGACTCGCTCGACAATCCCACGGCGGACCCGACGATCATCGAGACCGCGCTGCAGGACTTCATCGTGCATCCGACGGTCGTATCGCTGAAGCAGACCGTCAACACGCCCGAAGGCGAGACGGCCACCGGCCCCAACTTCACGCGCACGGAAACCGTCACCGCAACCGCCGCGACCGGGCAGACGCTCACCGACGTGGTCATCAATCAGGACATCCCCGCAAACGTTCAAATCACCGCGATCACGCCGGGAGCGGGCGGCACGATCACGTCGCTCACGTTGCAGGACGGGTCGGTGCTGACCAATGCGGCGCTCATCAGTGCCGCGATCAGCAGCGACAGCGTGTTCATCCGTTCGTACTCGGTGGAATACGCGAGTCTCAGCGGTTCGGTCGATACCGTGGTCAGCTTCTACGTGCCGCAGACGAATGCGTCCGGCGCCAGCGTGATCAATCCGACCACGGGCGCGCCGGTGAGCATCGCGTTCGGCACGGCATCGGGAAGCGGCCAGTGGGTCCCGCTCGATCCGCGCGATCTCACGCCGCCGAATACGAGCATCGCCTTCACCGACACCGCCGATGGCACCGGCACGACATTCATCGCCAAGGCGGCGACGCTGGAGAAGCAGGTCAGCGAGCAAGCCGACACCGGCACGGCGGGTGCGACGCCCGGCGACACGCTCGCCTATTCCCTCGATGTCGCGCTGTCCGATTACTTCGCGCTCGGCAAGACGCAGCTCGGCGCGGGACAGTTCATCGTGACGGACCAGCTCGGCGACGGCCAGACGCTCACCGGCACCCCGACGCTCACCTACACGCAGGACGGCGTCACGCACACCATCGCGCTCGTCTCGACGCGCACCGTCAACGCGAACGGCACGACCACGCTCGCCTTCGACGTCGGCGCGTCGATTGCGGCGGCGGGCGCGCTGCGGCCCGGCGCGCTGGCGGGCGACATCATCTCCGATGGCAGCCGGCAGGGCGCGACCACGGCGCGCATCGACTATCTCGCGGTGGTCGGCCAGCGCTACGCGAGCAATTACACGCAAAGCGACATCAACGAGGGCGATTCGTTCGGCAACCACGCGACGGTCGCCGCGACGCTGCTGCTCGACCGGCTCAACCTGACAGGCGGCTCGGTGAGCGACGACTCGTCGACGACGAGCACCGTGCCCACGGGTCACTTGGATATCGCGCTCGTCACGGTCAACGGGACGACGCCGCCCGCGAGCGGCGAGCTGAACCCGGGCGACGTCGTCACGTTCAGCCTGCGCTACGACCTCGTGACCGGCGACTACGAGCAGTTCTCGCTCGCGGCCTATCTGCCGCTGCCGCTGCTGAACGCGACCGGCATCAACTGGACGCAGGGAAGCGGCGTCGGCCAGTGGAGCTTCGGCGCGGCCAATACGAACGCGGGCGGCCTCATCAGCGTGAGCGAAGGCAGCGGCAACTCGCTCGTGTTCGACTTCGGCAGCTTCGCGACGAACGCGACGGGCGGCAGCACCATCCAGGTTCTCTTCACGATGCGCGTGGGCGATCAGCCTTACGCCGATCAGCGCTCCTTCGACGTGCTCGCGCAGTCGAACCAGGTCACGACGATCGCGCACACGCCGCTCGTATCGTCCGATGTCGCCGTGGTCGCCTCCGTCGCCGAACCGGTGCTCGACATCCGGCAGGGCGTCGTGTCTAGCAGCGACGGTGCCGTGTCCGGCACGACCGGAACCTGGAATGCGCCGGGCAGCGCCGGTGTGCCCTTCGCGGGATCGGTCACGAACGTCACCGCCGTCGATGGCAATGTCAGCGGCATCGACGGCGGCGATACCGTGCGTCTTGCCACCGCGATCAAGAACACGGGCGGCGGCGGCGCGTTCGACGCCTCGACCACCGTCACCCTGCCCGGCGGGCTTCAGTTCGTCGGCGGCAGTCTCGCGGCGGCCGATCTCGCGATCTATCGCGGCGACGGCACGCGACTGACGGCCGGCGTGGACTACAGCGTGAGCGGCAACACGATCACGTTCCTCGACGCTGGCGGCGTCGCGACGCTGATCGCCGGACGCGCTGGCACGGCAGCGGATCAGGCGGGCGCGAACGTCGTCGTCATCACCTACGATGCGACGGTCGTCAATGGCATCGCCGCGAGCAGCACGCTGCGGACGAGCGCCGCGCTCACGCATTACGCGAGCGTCGAGGGCGGCACGGACTTCACGCCGACCGACCTCACCGACACGGCCAACGAGCAGATCGCCGCACCCACCGTCAGCGTGCAATACGGCGGCGGCACGCTCGACAACGCCGATTCGAGCGCGAGCCACACGACCGGCAGCGACCTCGTGATTGGCGAAAGCATGACCTACGACATCGTGGTGACGCTGCCCGAAGGCGGCACGCGCAATCTGCGTGTCGACGACCTGATTCCCGCCGGCCTGCGCCTCGACACGAGCTTCAACGGCGGGCTCGGCTATCAGATCATCACGACCGCCGCGGGCAGCGCCGCGCTCGCGGCGGACTTCAACGGCAGCGTGAGCGTGGCGAGCGTCGCGGCCTTGTCGGGCCAACTGGGCGCTGACGGCGCGGGCGCGCGCTGGACCTTCGCGACCTCCACCGCCACCGCCGACAACATCGGCGCGAACGATTCCTTCGTGATCCGCGTGCATCTGGTGGCGAGCAACACGACCGGCAATCAGGCGGGCGTGACGCTCGCCGATCCAGGCCGGCTGGTCTACAGCGATCCGGACGGCGACACGCCCAACGGCGCGGCCGCGCTCGATCGCACCGTCGCGCAGAGCGGCGCGGCGCCGACCGTCGTGATCCGCGAGCCGACGCTGCAAGTCACGCAGACGACGCCCGCGCTGCCGCGATTCGGTGTCGACCAAGGCGACACGGTCGAGTACGACATCACGATCAGCAACGGCGCGGCCGCCACCGATTTCAACGCGTTCGACGTGAGCTTTCTCGATACGCTGCCCGTGCAGCTCGGCAATCTGGCGATCCTGGGCGTCACGTACCAGAACGGCGCGACCAATCACGGCGGCCCGGATTTCGAACTGGCGAGCGGCCAGTTGCGCACGGCGGCGGGCGCGAACGTCGATATCGCGAAAGGCGGCAGCGTGACGATCCGCGTGTCCGGAACGGTGCTCGCGTCGGCGGCGAGCGTGCCGTCGTTCGACAACACCGCGACGGCCCGCTGGACGAGCCTCGACGGCACCGCATCGGCGAGCGCCGATCCCGCTGGCGAGCGCACCGGCGCGGACGGCCTGCTCAATAGCGGCGCGCTCAACGACTACCGCACGAGCGCGACGCTGACGGTGCCGGTCGCGCAGGTCGTGACGATTTCGCGCGTGGGCGGTGTCACGGACACGCCCGCGCCCTCGCCCACCGACGCATCGGACGAGAGCGTCACCGTCGGCGAAGTGATTCGATACCGCGTGGTCTCCCTGCTTGCCGAGGGCGCCACCAACGACTACTCGCTGCAGATCACGCTGCAGAACGGCCTGCGCTTCATCAACGACGGCACGGCGCGCATCGTGTTCATCTCGAACAACGGCATCACGACGGACATCACCAGTCTCGTCACCGGCGGCACGCTCAACGAAACCGGCAACGAAACCAGCCCCGAGGCGCTGCCGATCACGCCGGACCTGTCGGGCGCCGCGCCCACGGGCGTGCTCAACGCGGCGAACATCGCCGTTGCCACGGATGCCAACGGCAACGAGACGATCACGTTCCGGCTCGGCAATATCGTCAATCCGGACAGCGACGCCGATCTCGAAGGCATCTCGCTCGAATTCAACACGCGCGTGGCCAATCAGGCGTCGAATGTCGCGGGCGCGGCGCTCACGATGAGCGCAGTCGACCGTTCGGGCGCCAGTCTGCTGTCGACGGCGGATACGGTGCGCGAGGATATCGTCGAGCCGAATTTCAGCGGCGTGCAGAAGCAGGTGTACGGCTTCGATCCGGGCGTCGGCGCGAATAGCGGCTCGGCTCAGGTCGACGTGCGCTTCACGCAGAGCGGCTCGTCACCGGCCTACGATGTCGTGCTCACCGACAGCTTCACGGGCGCGACCGGCTATACGTTCGACCATCTCGTCATCAACGGCACGACCTACACGGCGGCGCAACTCGCGGGCATCGGCGCGGCGGTGGACACGAGCAACGGGTTTCGCGTCACCTTCGCCGAACTCGCGGTGAACAGCCAGGTGCAGGTGTTCTACTCCGCCGATGTGCCCAACGGCGCGCCCATCGCGCCGACCAACGCGACGCTCACCTGGACCAGCCTGCCCGACAGCTTCACGAACTGGGGCGGCTCGGGCGTCGGCGTCGCGGGCACGGCGGACGGCGAGCGCACCGGCGCGGGCACGAGTCCCAACACTTACGTTCGCACGAGCGCGGCGGGCCTCGGCGTGGTGAGCGGCACGCTGTGGGACGACACGGCATCCGCGACGGCATCGGCCACGCCAGACGGCCCCAGACTTGCCGGCCAGACCGTCACGCTGACGTGGGCAGGCGTCGATGGCAATCTCGCCACCACCGCCGACAATCTCGTCTACACCGCCACCACCGACGCGAACGGACACTACGCATTCGGCGTGCTGCCGCTCGGCGTCTATCGCATTCAGGCGCCCACGGGCGCGATCACGTATCCGCAGCCGGTGGGCGCGCTCGCGGTGCGTATCGACAGCGACACGGCCACGCCACTCGGCACTGTCGGCTTCACGCTCGCGGATGGTGGCACGGCGAGCGCCAATGCCGGCTACGTCGAGCAGAACGATGCGCCTGTCAACACGCTGCCCGCAGCGCCGACCGGATTCGAAGACACGACGCTCAGTCTCGCGGGCATCACGGTGAGCGATGTGGACGCGCGCAGCGGCACGCTTCAGGTCGCGCTCAACGTGCTGCACGGCACGCTTTTTCTGAGCGCCCTGCCCGCCGGCGTCACCGAATCGGGCGATCACACCGCGACACTCACGCTGACGGGCACGCTCGCCTCGCTGAACAGCGCGCTCGCGAACCTGCAATATCTCGGCAACGCGAACTTCAACGGCCCGGATACGCTGACGGTCAGCACCAACGATCGCGGCAATTTCGGCGACTTCAACGGCAACGGCATTCCCGGCGAAGCGGGCGATGCGCGCATTACCACCAGCACGCTGCCGATCACGATCACGGCGGTCAACGACACGCCCGTGGCCGTCCCCGATGCGGCGAGCGCGACCGAAGCCGGCGGCAACGCCAACGCGCAGCCGGGCGTCGATCCGACCGGCAACGTGCTCACCAACGACACGGACGTCGATATCGCCACCAATGGCGACGCGCTGCGCGTCGTGCAGGTGGCCAACCAGAGCGGCACGAGCATCTTCCTGCCGAACACGGGGCGTGGCGTCATCGCCGGGCTGTACGGCACGCTGAGCCTCGGCGCGAACGGCGGCTATCAGTACGTCGTCGACAATGCCAATGCCGCCGTGCAGGCGCTGCGGCTCTCCGGCCAGACGCTGACCGAACGCTTCACCTACGTGATCGACGACAGCGCGAACGCGAGCGCCAGCACGACGCTCACCGTGACGATCCACGGCGCGAACGACACGCCGATCGGCGTCGACGACAACGGAACGGCTACCGAAGCGGGGGGCGTCGCGAACGGCACGCCCGGCAGCAATGCGATCGGCAACGTGCTCACCAACGACACCGACGTCGACAGCGCGGCGAACGGCGAAACGCATCGCGTGACGGGCATCACGAACCGGCCCGAAAGCGCGGTCGACGCGCCGCTCGCGACGATCGCGGCGGGCACGACGAGCGGCAACGGCACGAGCATCGCGGGCGCGTTCGGCACGCTGATCATCGGCGCGGACGGCTCGTATCGCTATGTGATCGACAACAACAATGCGCAGGTGCAGGCGCTCGTACCCGCCGATGCCCCGCTCGTCGATACCTTCACCTACGCGCTGGCGGACGCGGGCGGGCTCTCCGATCTCGCCCAGTTGCGGATCGAAGTCCACGGCGCGAACGACAATCCCGTCGCGAGCAACGACGCGGGCGCGGCCAGCGCCGGTTCGGCCACCACCGGCGTGAATCCCGTCGACGCCACCGGCAACGTCATCACGCAGGCGAGCCGCCCCGGCACGACGACGCAACCTGGCGGCAACGGCATCGACACGGACGTCGACCATACGGACAATCCGAACACGCTTCTCGTGGTGAACGGCGTCCGGACGGGCGCCGAAGCGGCGGGCGGCAGCCTCACGGCGGTCGCCGGAGGCACGACCGCCGCGAACGGCACGAGCATCGCGGGCCTGTACGGGACGATCCGCATCGGCGCGAACGGCGCGTACGACTACGCGGTGGACAGCAACAACGCGGCGGTGCGCGCGCTCGCGGCCGGCGCGACGCTCACCGAAACCTTCACATACCGGATCGTCGATACGAGCGGCCTCACGGATCAGGCGCAACTCGTCGTCACCGTGACTGGCGTGAACGATGCGCCCACGCCTCAGACCGACACCGGCCGCGCGGTGGAAGCAGGCGGCGCGAATAACGTCACGCCGGGCGTCGATCCGTCCGGCAACGTACTCGCCAACGACAGCGATCCCGAGCGAGACCCGCTGACGGTATCGGCGATCCGCACGGGCGCGTCGTCGGGCGCGGGCACGGCGGGCACATTGGGCCAGCCGCTGCGCGGCGCTTTTGGCACGCTGACGCTCGGCGCGAACGGCGCGTGGCAGTATATCGTCGACAACGCCAACCCGAATGTGCAGGCGTTGCGGCTCGCGTCCGACCTTCTGACCGAGCGCTTCACCTACACGGTCACGGACTCGCACGGCGCGGCGGCGCAGGCGGAGCTGGACATCGTCATTTCCGGCAGGAACGACAATCCGGTCGCGCAAAACGACGTGGCGAGCGCGATGGAAGCCGGCGGCACGCTCAACCAGACGCCGGGCGTCGATCCGTCCGGCAACGTGCTGCTCAACGACACGGACGTCGACGCCGGCGACACCAAAGCCGTCGATGGCGTGCGCGCCGGCGCCGAAGCGTCGCCGGGCAACTTCGCCGCCGTCGCGGGCGCGACCTCTGTTGCGGGCACTTACGGCACGTTCACGATCAACCCGGACGGCAGCTACACCTACGCCGTCGACAACAGCCTGCCTGCCGTGCAACGCCTGATCGTCGGGCAAAGCGTGCAGGAAACCTTCACCTACCGCATGCACGACGCAGCGGGCGCGAGCGACACGGCGCAGATCTCCGTGCAGATTCGCGGCGCTTTCGACGCGCCCGTCGCCCACGACGATTTTGCCCTCGCTTCGGCGAATATCGGCAACGGCAGAGCCTTCGACGCCATCGGCAACGTGCTCGCCAACGACACCGACGTCGATCAGACCGACTCGCTCAGCGGCAACGCGGCCCGCGCAGGCGGCCAGGCCGCGGCCGAGCCGTTGTCGGCGATCGCACCGGGCAGCAGCAGCAACGTCGACGCCACGATTCTGCAAGGGCAGTTCGGCACGCTCTTCATCGGCGCGAACGGCACCTATCTCTATCGCGTGGATACGACCAATCCGACGGTCATCGCGCTGGGTCCGCTGCAAACCGTCAATGACGTCTTCACGTATCAGGTGCGCGATCGCGGCAACCTCACGGACCTCGGGCAGCTCACGATCGTCGTGCGCGGCCGCAACGATGCGCCCGTCGTCCGCGACGACGCCGCAAGCGCCGTCGAGGCGGGCGGCGTGAACAACGCGACGCCCGGCGTCGATCCATCGGGCAACGTGCTCACCAACGACTCGGACCCCGACGGCGACGCCATCCATGTGAGCGCCGTGCAGGGCGAAAGCGGCGCGGTCGGCACGCCGCTGCGAGGCGCGTACGGCACCCTGACGATGAACGCCGACGGCACCTGGCGCTATGCCGTCGACAATGCATCGGCTGCGGTGCAGGCGCTGCGCACGAGCGGCCAGACGCTGCAGGACGTGTTCACTTATACGAGCGAGGATTTTCTCGGCGCGCAGGGCACGGCGCAATTGCGCGTCACCATCGAAGGCCGCAACGACGCGCCCGTTGCGCGCGACGACAGCAGCACCGCGATCGAAGCCGGCGGCGTGAACAACGGCACGCCGGGACGCGACGCCACCGGCAACGTCCTCGCCAACGATACCGACGTCGACAGTGCGGCCAATGGCGAGTCGAAGCAGGTCGCGGGCATCGCGAACGACGCGGGCGGCAGCGCCGAAGCGGGACACGCGCTCGCGGGGCACTACGGCACGCTCGTCGTGAATGCGAACGGCAGCTACGACTATGTCGTGGATAACGGCAATGCGGCCGTTCAGGCGCTGCGCACGAGCGGCGACACGCTCACCGAAACGTTCGCGTACCAGATGCGCGATACGGCGGGCGCGAACTCGCGGGCCACGCTCACGGTCACGATCCACGGCGCCGACGACACACCCGCCCCGCACGACGACAGCAACGTCGCGAGCGATCAGACGCCCGCGCCGCAGGCACGCGGCAACGTGCTCCCCAATGACGCCGATGCCGATGCGAACGATCATCTCGACGTCGCCGGCGTGCAGTCGGAAACCGGCGCCACCGCCGCGCCGGGACATGCGCTTGCAGGCCGCTACGGCACGCTCACGCTGAACGCGGACGGCACGTACACCTACGCGATCGACCTGACGAACCCGCAAGTGCTGGCGGCGGCCGGGCTCGGTCAGGTGCTGGCGGACACGTTCACCTACATCGTTAGCGACACCGCGGGCGCGACCGCGCAAGCCGCGCTGGTGATCCATCTCGATATCTCATCGCCCTATATTCCGCCAGCAAGCGCGGGCCCGTACTGGAACCAGGCGCTCGCGACGACGGCCGATGCGCAGACAGAACAGAACTTCGTGCCTGTCGTGTTCGTGACGCCCGTCGTCGAGGCGGATGCCGTGCGCGCGACCGAGCGCTCGCGCGAGGCGGACGGCAGCCAGATCGGCTGGCCGCTCGAACCCGATACGTCATTGGCGTCCCGCACGATGCCCGAGCTTCAGCCCGGCGAATTCGTCGGCCGGACGGTGCGCGACAGCCAGCTCGCGAGCACCTTCGATCAGGCGTGGATATTCGGCCGGCACGGACGCGTGAGCCTCGATGCGGACGGCCTGCTCGCCGACCCTTCGGTGTTCGCCGCGCTCGCGAACCATCTGACGGACGGCATGCATCCGCCCGTCGAAAAGGAGCCCGCAAAGACCGCGCAAGCCTTCGCGTCGCAATTGCATGAAGCTGCGCGCAAGCTGCCCGCCGGGCGCGGCAGAACGGCCAGCCGCTAGCTCTCGAACGAGGATTCGCGCCATGCCAAGACCTCAGCCGCATCTGTCCGGAGCCGCGGCCGCCTTCGCGCTGTGCGTTCTCGCGGGCTGCTCGTCCCTTCAGCCGCAACCCGCGACGTCCGATCAGATCCGCGATCGCGTCGTCACCGACCAGCTCGCCATGTACGACGCGCAGGAGCCGGTCAAAGGCCCCATCACGTTCTATCAGGCCGCCGCGCGCGCGCTGAAGTACAACCTCGACTACCGGCTCAAGCTGATGGAAAGCGCGCTCGCCGCGAATCTGCGCGATGTTTCGACCAATGCGCTCTTGCCGCAACTGGTGGCTTCGGCGGGCTATTCGTATCGCAGCAACGACTCGGGCGGAACGTCGATCGGCATCGAGGATCGTCAGGTGAGCTTGCGGCCGTCCACGTCGGAGCAGCGCTATCACGAACTGGTGTCGCTCGGCATGACGTGGAACCTGATCGACTTCGGCATGGCGTATTACCGCACGCAGCAACGCTCCGACCAGATGCTGATGGCCGAGGAGCGCCGCCGCAAGGTCGCGCAGAACGTGCTTCAGGATGTGCGCAACGCCTACTGGCGCGCGCTGTCCGCGCAGCGCCTGAAACCGGAAGTCGATCAGTTGATCGCGCGCACCCAGACCGCGCTGCGCAATGCACACGAGGCGCAGGACAAGGGACTCATGCCACGGCAGGACGTGCTGGCCTATCAGCGCGCGCTGCTCGACGCCATTTCGCTCTTGACCGTGCGCCGCCAGGATCTCGAATTCGCGCAAGCCGAACTGGTCGCGCTGATGTCGCTGCCGCCCGGCACGCCGCTCGTGCTCGCCGATACCAACGATGGCGCGCTGCCATTGCCACCCCTGTCCACGCCGCAGCCGACGCTCGAACTGATCGCCTTGCAGAACCGCCCGGAGATCATGGAGGAGTGGTATCGCAAGCGCGTCAACGAGAACGACATCAGGATCGCCAAGGCGCAGTTGTGGCCGAACATCGGCATCGACATGAATGTGAACTACGACTCCAACACCTATCTCTACAACAACTATTGGGCGGCGGTGGGCGTGCGCGTGTCGCTGAACCTGTTCCGGCTGCTGCAACTGCCGGCGCTCAACGAGCAGGCCGCCTCGCAGGAGCAGACCGACAATCTGCGGCGCATGGCGCTTTCGATGGCGATTCTCACGCAAGTGCGAATCGGCTCGCTGCGCTATCAGCTTGCGTTGCAGGAACTGAGCTTCGCCGACGACAGCCTGCGGGTCGATCACGATCTCCTCGATTACGCCAACGCCGCCCGCACGTCGTCGATCGGGTCCGAGCTGGAAGTGATCCGCGCCGAAGGGCGCTATCTGCTGTCGCGCTATCTGCGCGAGGCGGCGTATTCCGACTGCCAGTCGGCGTGGGGACGGCTCTACAACTCGCTCGGTTATGACGTCATGCCCGATGCCATCGCGAAGGACGACGTCGATACGCTCGCACTCGAAATCAGACGCACGATGACACGGCAGGAGGAGTATCTGCCGAGGCTTCCCGCGCCCGATTCGGCCGCACCGCTCGCGCCGTTCGGGCAGATGTCGCCGCCCGCGCCTTCGATGAAGCAACCGCTCGTCGCCCACCCCGCCGGAGCGAGCGATGCCGTATCCGTGCGCTGAACGCTTTCGGCGCGCGGCGGCGCTTCTGCTGTTCGTCCTGCCGCTCGCGCAGGCCGCGAAACCCGCCGGCGACGGTCTCGACGATCCCAACGCGATCCGCGTGCTGCTCGCGCCCAGTCTCGAAACCACGCTGTCGAGTGAAATGAACGGCACCGTTACCGATCTGCACGCGTCGCTCGGCAAGCCGATCGCAAAGAACGCCGTGATCGCGCAAATGAACTGCGCCGAAGTGCAGGCGCGCGCGAATGTCGCGAAAGCGGAACTGAACATGGCGACTCAGAATCTCGCCGCCAAGCGCAGCCTGCGCGAACTGAAGGCCGCGGGGGACATCGAGGTGGCGATGGCATCCACCGATGTCGAAAAGGCCAAGGGCGCGCTCTCGCTCGCGAAAGCGCAACTCGGCTACTGCCAGGTGATCGCGCCGTTCAGCGGACGTATCGCGAAGGTGTACGTCAAGCCCTATCAGACCGTCAGCGCGGGCACGCCGATCGTCGATCTGGTCAGCGACGGCGCCCTCAAGGTGCGGCTGAACGTGCCATCCGCGCTGCTCGTCAGGCTGCGCTCGGGCAGCCGGCTCGATATCACCATCCACGAAACCGGCAAGACCTATCCGGCGCACGTGAGCGCGGTCAACGCGCGGGTCGACGCCGTCGCGCAGACGGTCGAACTCGAAGCACAGCTCGACGGCGCGCCGCAGGATCTCGTCGCCGGCATGAGCGGCGTCGCGCGGATTCCGGCGAATCCCTGAACGAGCCGCGATGAACGAACCCTTCCCTCCCGCACCGCTGCTGCTCTATCTGGACGCGCTGCGCGAGCGCGCGATGGCGGCCGAAACGGTCGACGCGCTCGCGTTCACGATGGCCAACGATCTGCACGCGGTGCAGCCCTTTCGTCAGGCGCTCGTGTTCGCCGATCGCGGCAGGCATTGCGAACTCGTGTGCGCGTCCGGTCTCGCTTCGCCCGCCGAGGATTCACCCTATCTCGTCTGGCTCGGGCGCGCGAGCGCGTGGATCGCGGCGCAACTCGCGAGCGACGAGCCGCAATGGTTCGCGCGCGACGCCGTCGATCCGCCGCCCGATATCGCCGATGGCTGGGCCGAATGGTGGCCGAAGGGCGTCTGGTGCGTGCCGGTGCATGCGCCCAACGGCAAGCGGCTCGCGCTGCTCTTCGTGCTGCTCGACGATCCGCCCGCCGACGCCTTCGCCGCCGTGCTGCGCGGCACGGTCAAGACCTGGGGCTACTGCTGGTGGTCGCTCACGCGGCGCAGCCTGCGCTTCGGCTGGCGGCCGTCGCGCCGGCAGGTGCTCGTCGCGTGCGCGGCCGCCGCGCTGCTGCTGTTCGTTCCGGTGCGCCAGACCGTGCTCGCGCCCGCCGAAATCGTCTCGGGCAGCGCGCGCATCATCAGCTCGCCGATCGACGGCGTCATCGCCTCGCTCGCCGTGCGGCCCAATCAGCGCGTGGATGCGGGCGCGCTGCTCTTCTCGCTCGACGAAACGTCGCTGAAAAGCCGTGTCGACGTGCTGCAAAGACAGGTCGCCGTCGCGGATGCGGAACTGACCGCCTCGAGCCAGCGCGCCTTCGACAACGCGCAGAGCAAGAACGAGCTGACCGTGCTGAACGGCGTCGCGGAACAGCGCCGCGCGGAACTCGCCGCAGTGACGGCGCAGTTGCAGCGCACGCGAGTCTTCGCGCCGGAAAACGGCGTGGCCGTGTTCAGCGATCCCAACGACTGGATCGGCAAGCCCGTCATCACCGGCGAGCGCATCCTGCAACTCGCCGATCCGGGCAAGCCCGCGATCCTCATCCATCTGGCCGTCGCGGACGCCATCGCGCTCGATCCCGGCGACGAGGTCACGCTCTATCTGACTGCGTGGCCGCTCGCGCCGCTGCATGGACGCATCGTCGAAACGAGCTACGAGGCGAAAGCGACCGAGGATGACATCGTCGCGTACCGGCTGCTCGCGAGCGTCGATGACGGCGCGAGCGAGCGCGAGCATGCGCGGCTCGGCCTGCACGGCACGGCGAAGCTGTATGGCCGGCCGGTGAGTCTCGCGTACTATCTGCTGCGCCGGCCGCTCGCCGCGCTGCGCGCCTGGTCGGGACTGTGATGACAATCGATCCCGATGCGCCCTCGCCCGCCCTGCGCGAAGACCTGCGCCTCTCGGAAGCATCGCCGGGACGAAACGGCGAGCCCGCGTGGGTGATTCAGGACATCGTCGTCAACCGCTTCTATCGGATCGGCTGGCTGGAGTTCGAATGTCTGCTGCGCTGGGACAGGCCGCCCGCGCAGATCTGCAGCGAGATCGGGCAGGAGACCGCGCTCAGGCCGGTGATCGAGCAGGTGATCGCATTTCGCGCGTTTCTCGAACGGCACGGACTTCTCAAGCCGACACCCGACACGCTCGCCCGTCTGCGATGCGCCCAGCGCGCGCGATGGTTCACGTGGCGCTGGTGGCTGCATCACTATCTGTTCTTCCGCATTCCGCTGTTGCGTCCGCAACGCTTTCTCGCGTGGCTCGCGAAACGCCTCGACTGGCTGTTCACGCCGGCTACGCCGATCATCGTCGTGATCGCGAGCGTCGTCGGGATCGTGCTCGTGCTTCAGCAGTGGGACGTGTTCACGAAGGCCGTGGTCGAGTCCTTCTCCGTCGAAGGCATGCTGAGTTTCGCGCTGGCGCTCATCGTCGCCAAGACGCTGCACGAGATGGCGCACGCGATCGTCGCCACGCGCCTCGGGCTGAAGGTCGCGCATATGGGCGTGGCGTTCGTCGTGCTGTGGCCGATGCTCTACACCGACACTGGCGAAAGCTGGAAGCTCAAGCGCGCGCGCCAGCGGCTCGCGATCGCGTCAGCGGGCATTCTGTGCGAACTGTCGCTCGCGGGCCTCTCGACGCTGTGCTGGGCGTTGAGCGATCCGGGGCCGCTGCGCAACGGGTTCCTCTATCTCGCGACGACCAGTTGGGTGCTCTCGCTCGCGCTCAACGCGAGTCCGTTCATGCGCTTCGACGGGTACTTCATCCTGTCGGATCTGCTCGATTTTCCGAACCTGCACTTCCGGGCGTCCGCGCTCGCGCGCGTGAGCCTGCGACGCGCGATTCTCGGCCTCGACGATCCGTGGCCCGAACCGTTCGGCGTCATGCAACGGCGTCTGCTGGTCGCGTTCGAGTTCGTGACCTGGATCTACCGGTTCGTGCTGTTTCTCGGTATCGCGGTCACCGTGTATCTGTTCTTCTTCAAGCTGCTCGGCATCATGCTGTTCGCAGTCGAAGTGAGCTGGTTCATCCTGCTGCCAGTGTGGCGCGAACTGGGTTATTGGTGGGCGAATCGGCGGCGCGTGGCGCGTGGGCGCCGGCTCGTATTCGGCGTGCTGGTCGCCGGTGCGCTCGGCTTGCTGGCGGTGCCCTGGCGCACGCAGATCCACGCGGACGGCGTCGCGCGCGCGGAGCGCGTGCTGCGCGTGTTCGTGCCGTTTCCCGCGCGCATCCAGACGATTCGGCCGGCCGGCCCGGTCCATCCCGACGCCACGCTGATGGAAATGGACGAACCCGACATCGCCGGACGAATGCGCCGCAGCGAAGCCGGCATTCGCGGCTACGAAGGTCGCCTTGCGGGTCTCATCGCCGACGCGAACGGGCTCGATCAGCAGACCTCGGTGCGCGAGCGCCTGCGCGTGCAATACGAGGAAGCTGCCGCGGCGCATTCGGAGATCGCACGCCTGAGCCTGCGCGCGCCGTTCGCGGGCCTTTGGACCGACGTCGATCCGCAATGGCGCGCCGGGCAATGGATCAATCCGAAGGTACCGGTGGGCGTGCTGATCGATCCGCGTAGCTGGCAGGTCGACGCGTTCGTCAAACAGGACGAGATTCAGCGCATCGCCGTCGGCGACCGGGCGCGCTTCTATCCCGTCGGACAGGTTGCGCCGATCGCCGGGCGCGTGCTCGCCATCGACACCACACGCGTGCGTCAGCTCGATCACCCGATGCTCGCGTCGCGCTACAAGGGGCCGCTTGCGGTGTCGTCGGAGCGTGGCGCACTGGTTCCCAACCCGGCGCTGTTTCATGTGCTCGTCGGGCTGGATGCGCCGCCCGTCAACATGTGGGAAACGCGCGGGCAATTGCAGATCGATGGTGCGCGCAGGAGTCTGCTGGTCGAAGGCGGCACGCATGTGCTCGGCGCGCTGATCCGGCAGAGCGGGTTTTGAGGCGTTCGCGCATGAGGAAGGCGTGGTGACGGCGAGCCTGCAAGTGGTCGGTCGAACGGATGTCTCTATCGTGCGCAGGCTCGGCCTTTCGATGGGTGGCGACATCGCGCCTGTCCTGGACCGAAGCTTGTGACCTATCCGGGTTCTGAACGCAGCCGTCTTCAACAACGATCGAGAGCGCGCGATGGGATTCGCAAGGCAACTTCGATCGGGCACCGTTGGACGTCATGGTCCTCGCATCGATTTGTCGATTGGATTCGTACCCCAAGTAGCCGAATCGTATAGATATGCTCATCCGATGAAGCAAGAAAAGCGCTTCCCGGACGTCAGATTCAAGGTGTTAACGGCCATCCACACTTCGAGCTAACTAGTAAATCGTTACCGATAGTCGCTATTTGAATAATAGCAATCGGAGGTCGATCGCGTGCGCGGCCTGTTTCGGGAAAACCGATTGAATCTCGGTAACCTAAATTTTGGAGCGACCGACGCCGTAGCGCGGCGCCGCCTGTTGGACGAAGGTCTCATTGACCGCCTGAATTTCAGGGACCATTGTAGCGGGAATGTCCAACTGTCCGTAGTCTGGTCCGGGCCAGTGGAACTCGACCCAAGACCAGCGGACTCAGTTTCACCTGGAGAATCGCGAATACCCTGGTGGACGCTGCGATACGAATTCGTAGGGAGAGACAGGCATGGACTGGAATCGCCGGTACAGCTTAACGAGCTACCTAAGGTCTTCGCTGTGGACTGTGCCGCTCATCGCAGTCGCGATCTATGCCGTGGTGAAACCTGTTACCGAAATGGTGGGACGGTGGATGATCAAACAGGGGACGCTTGATCCGAAAACCGGCTTTCTTGGGCTGTCCATGACCGGAGCCCGGTCGTTGGTCGGGGACATCGTTTCCGCAGACATGGCGTTTCTGGTATTTACGTTCGGGTCACTGCTCGTCGCAATCCAAGTTGCTGGCGGCCAATACACCCCGCGAATCATCGCAACGACACTTCTGCGCGATAACATAATCCGTGGCATCTCGGGATTATTCGTTTTCACGCTGCTGTTCGCCAATAGAACGCTCGGCTGGATGGGTGAGAGTGAGGTACACCAGCTTCAAGTGTTCATCACAGCGATATTCGGATTCGCTTCGGTCGTCGCTTTCCTTTTCCTCATTGACTACGCCGCGAAATTTCTGCGTCCTGTAAGCCTCGTCGCGCGCGTCGGGGAGCAAGGGATTGCGGTCATCGAGAGCGTTTATCGCGCCCGGACTACAGACGTACCTGCCCCGCCGGAACGTGACAAAGAGCGAGGAACTCCTGATCGCATTGTTCGCCAGCGCGGCAAATCCGGCATCGCTCTGGCCGTGAATCTGGAAATGCTGGTAGCCAAGGCGCGGCGTGCTGGCATAGTCATCGAATTCGTGCCGCAAGTCGGTGATTTCGTCGCGGTGGACGAACCCCTGTTTTATTTGTACGGGAACTCTAGCGCAATCGACGACCGCAGACTGTGCGCACTTGTCGCTGTCGGGAGGGAACGCACGATGGAGCAAGACCCCATGTTCGCGTTTCGCATCCTGGTCGATATCGCGCTCAAAGCGCTGTCGGCGGCGATCAACGATCCGACCACGGCCGTGCTTGCGATCGACCAGTTGCACCGACTGTTGCGAATGGTGGGCAAACGGTCTCTGCACATCGAAGAGATAGCGGATACGTCGGGGCGAGTGCGCGTGATCTTGCGGACGCCCAATTGGGAGGATTTCGTACATATCAGTTTCCGCGAGATACGACAGTGCGGCGCGGGTAGCATTCAAGTCGCGCGGCGTCTGCGCGCGGCGATAGAGAACCTCATTCAGACCCTGCCGGAGCATCGTCACGACGCATTGCTCGTCGAATTGACACTGCTCGATCGCGCGATCGTATCAAAGCATCCGTTTCAGGAGGACCTGGCGTTGGCCCGCATCCCCGACTCGCAAGGGCTCGGAGGTTCGAGGCGCAACGACGAACAACTAGCCCTTCCGGAGGCAAGCCATGCGCAAGCTCATAATGGGCATCGTTGAATTCCGCGAGAAGATGCTGCCGCAATATGCAAAGCGGTTCAGCGAACTGGCGCTCGCGCAGACACCTGATGCGCTATTCATCACTTGCTCGGACAGCCGGGTCGTGCCTGACCTACTTGCCTCGACCCATCCGGGCGCTCTGTTCACGATGCGCAACGTCGGCAACCTGGTACCACCGGCGACTGCCGACGGGGTCTCTACCGGTGACCTTTCCGAAGCAAGCGCGATCGAGTACGCAGTGCTGGTGTTGAAAGTCGCGAATATTGTTGTGTGCGGGCATTCCGAGTGCGGTGCGATGAAAGCCGTGTATATACGTAACGCCAAGCTGAAAGCGCCGAACCTCGATAAATGGTTGTACCACGCCAACAACGCAGCGTTTCGCCTCGAACATGAGGGTCCGCTCGATGACAAGCTGAAACCGCACGATCAATTGTCACAACTTAACGTGCTCGTTCAGCTCGAGCATCTGATGACGTATCCGATCGTCCGCCAGCAGGTCACAGCCGGGGCGCTGGTATTAAGCGGTTGGTGGTTCGACATCGCGACTGGCGACATGTATGCCTATGAGCGCACGAGCCGGTCATTCGAGGTCATCGACCGTGCGATGGCTGACCGCATCATTGCACGCCTTGCCGCGCGGGTGCGGTGAAGCTGCAGAAGCAAGGCGATCAATTTACGCTAATGAGCGAGCAGAGTAGCACGACCTTGCCACCCAACTCTAGCTGCCCGAATGGCAACTATTGACCGAAAGCACCGCTTTACTATCGCCAATCGATCGCCGGTTCTTAAATGGAACCGGCGGCTGGATGTTCGAGCGACAGTGCAGGCGAATGACGGTTCATCGAACAGGTGCGGATGAAAATGACGTCGCTCCGAAAGAGATGCTTCGCAGTCAGGTCGGCGCCAACCGCTCAGGAATCCGAAATCATGACATGCCGTTCGCGCCAAAGACAATGATCCACCATAACGGAACGCTGGAACGCTTCCGTTCCGCGAGCGAGATCACCAGCGATGAAAGCCCGTTTCCAGGCGTTGTGAATACTCAACGCTTCTACCCGTCACGCAACGGCCTCGGCCTGACGCGCGCGCGGCAACATCCGCTCGAATTCACGCTTGACGATGCCTTAGCATTCACAAGCACGCGCTTGGAGCCCGGCGCGATCGAGCACCTTGATGCAGCCACGGCTGTGATGGATCAAGCCTGCATCATGTAGCTTGCCGGCCGCTCCGGTCACGCCTTCGCGGCGCACGCCCAGCATGTCGGCGATCATCTGCTGCGTCACTCGCATCTGATCCGACGACGAACGGTCCGCCTGGATCAGCAGCCAGCGGCACAACTGCTTGCTCAACGAATGATGACGATTGCACGCGGCCGTTTGCGCCACTTGCGTGAGGAGAGCCTGCATGTACAGAAGCATCAGGCGACGCAGAAAATCCGAGCGACCGAAGTGTTCGCGCAACGCACTCGCGCTCATTCGATACGCGAAGCCCGCGCCCTGCACCTGCACGCGAGTATGCATCGTGTCACCGCCAGTCAGCACTGGCACGCCCGTCATTCCTTCACGACCGACGGCCGCCACTTCAACCGAACCGCCGTCTTCCATCGTGTGCAGCAGCGTGATGATTGCCGTGGTCGGAAAATACACGTGATGAATGCGTTGTCCAGAATCGCACAGCAACTGCTCAGTGCGCAATTGAACGAGTTCGAGATGAGGCGCGATGGCTTGCCATTCATGCGCCGGAAGCGCGCCCAACAGATGATTGCCGTGCAGGTCGGATTGAAGAGTCAACATGATTTTATTCGCCTGGTCTGTGCGCTTTGCTCTGTGTTTCTCTGGCCTGCAATTCGTGAGCGCATCTGTGTGGCGTTCATCGAAACTTTTTTTGCGATCAGCCCCGTAGCAACGTATCCGTCAGCGCAACCCGTCTTGAGTGTTGGCGTGCATGATGCGAAGGTTTGGCCATCGTGGTGATTGGAGTGATGCGATGGACGACGACGCCGTGGACCGAGCTTCTGTGCAAACGCGCGCGCGACGCCCTCGCCAGGGATTCCATGCTGTCACCATCTCGCGCCAGATTGCCCGAAGCCGGCTTCTGCGCAAGCAGCGGTTCGACCAAATACGACAGCGTATCGATCGACTTGCGCATGTCGACCGGCTCGCGGCAGATGTAGGCTCGGACGTCAGCGGCGATCAGCACCGCGCACCCCCAAGCTGTCCGGGCACGAAGCGCACAATGCGCTCGGCATGCACGCCACTCAATTCGATGCGAACGCCGGCGATCGATAACGTAACGCGATCACGCGTCGATGACGATGGCGACGTATCAGCTGACGCAGATGATGGTGTCGCCGCAGGCTCACCTTCGAGGCGAGCAATGACAAACGCGGCGTCGGCCGTCACGGCCAGCGGACCCGTTGAAGGCGTTTCGCCCGAAAACTTCTTGCGCCACAGCCCGAAAGTGCTGACGGCAAGGCCTTGTTCGCGACAGAAACGTCGAGTCCCAACGCCGCTGATCTGTGTCTCGTACGGTCTACTGCGGAAAATCGTGGATATTTGATCGACGTCCAGTCAACCACGGGATGCGCTGACGGATACGTAGCAACCGTTATTGCCCTCCGTTCGAATAAGCTGGCGGCTGTCGTTTGTGATTCGTCATACATTAGCAAAAGGCGTGCCAGGGGCCAGAAACCGCATCCCAGTATTGAATGGTCTGAATGTATCTTGGCGTACGTCGAAGGCACGAACCGTTTTGATTCAGTTTTGAACAGACGACAGAGAAACTGGATCTAACGGTTTCTCTTCATGAGCCACACTGTAAAAATGTGTTTAACGTTTGCAAGCCTTTATTAGTTCGATTTATTCGCGATGTAACGATAGTCGTGGAGCTTATGAACAACCTACTTCAGAGATGTTGCACGTTTGGCTTTAAGCGGCCGAGTGACTCGCAGAAGTAAGACACTGAACGCCGCGATGTTGGGGCTGGACCAACTACAGCGGGCTTTGCGAGCCCTCATACCTCCGTCAACTCAGATCAAAAGCGATCATTCCAAACAAGCAAAAATGTTGCAAGTAAGGTACGCGCACGGCTTTTCGCCCCGGAACCGCCCCACGCTTGTTTTGGCCTCAGGCAGTGTTTTCAAAGCTGAGCATCACCGGCTAAAGAAGCGATCGGAGAATGTCGCTTGATGGCCGAACTCTGCCCGACGTCGTCCCGCGGCGCAGTGCTCCGCTCTTGTCAGTTCGCGTACGTCTGACGTCGACCTTGCAATTACCCACATCATAATAGAAAGTTCTGTTGGCCTGCACTACGTTAGGACACCTATGGATAGAAAATGACTGGTGCCGGCCGAGTAGATGGCGAGGACTGGATCAATCGCGAGGTGACGGATAGCAGTTTTCAAGATGCCAGGCTTCGCAGACGATTTCGAACATTGTTAGAGAGACTATGGTCGGGCGTGGGACAAACGATTCCATTCGCCTGCCAAGACTGGGCGAACACGAAAGGCGCTTACCGCTTCTTGCCCAATGAGCGAGTAAGCGAGCAGGATATTCTGGGCGGACATTTCCAGGCGAGTGCTGAGCGCTTTAGGGCGACGGAAGGCCCGATTCTCGTACTGCAAGATACGACATCGCGGTCGGGACTTGTGGGTAAAACTGAGCTCTACAAGCAGCGTCGCTATCCCGACCTACGTCTGACCGTCATTCATGCTCTGGAGGCGGCCGCACCCGCCGGTCGGCCTCCGATCGAGTGGAAGTTGATCACTGATCTGCCAGTAAAATCTCGCGCTGACGCTATCGAAAAGCTCGACTGGTACGCGATGCGTTGGAAAATAGAGACCTGCCATAAGATTCTGAAGTCGGGATGCAAGGCTGAAGAATCGAAGCTGCGTACCGCCGATCGCTTAGCCAATCTTATCTCGGTGTTCTGTATCCTGAGTTGGCGCATCTTCTGGCTGACGATGCTCAACCGGTGCGCTGCCCATGCGCCCGCCCAGTTGGCGGTCACACAAAGAGAAGTCGAACTCCTCGATCGGGTCGTTAAAGACACGCCTCGCATGGCACAGGCTCCGCCGCTGCTGCGCAGCCTCATCAAGCTTGCGCAGCTCGGCGGCTACCTTGCACGTGCCAGCGACCCGCCGCCAGGCAATACGGTCGTGTGGCGCGGCATGCGACGCCTGATTGACATTCAGCTAGGCTATGAACTTGCACGGGACGACTGTGGGTAATTGCAAGGACGTCGACTCGCTGACCGATTTCGCTAGCCCTGCAAACGGCGGACGACACGGATGTTCGTTCGTCGTCAAGCCACCTGCCGATCTGGCGCCCACTTTCATATTGATGGCTTTCCGCCTGTCCGCGCCTCATACAAACCTTCCGTCAACCGCGCGATGCTGTGCGCACGTATCGGGTTATGGATTCCGTAGAAGTTGTAACGCACGGCGCGTATCGCTGGATTAATCGTCGAGGGCGGATAAATCAACGCGACGAGCGAGCGCGCCGTCGCAAGTACCTCACCGCGCTCGAAGATCCGATCGATCTTCATGCCCACCGTGTTCCTCACACGCAGTGTCTTGCCCAAGGTGTAGTACCCGGTCACTGGCGACGGATCGAAGGCGAACACCTGTATCACTTTGGGTTGTTCGAACTTCATATGGTTGGGCAGAGCATAGGCAAATTGCTGGGCGAGTCCACCGCCCAAAGAATGTCCGGTCGAATGAATGACGGGCGGGTTTTCAGGAAAACATTGCTCAAAGATCTTGATGAACTCCGGAATGAACGCGGAGACGAGTTCGCTATATTCGTCGTGGTGCCTGGGCACGAACCAGCGGAGGTTGCTGATCCAGTCTTCGATATTCGTCGCGACGGTTCCGGCGATACCACGGCGACTTCAGTCGGGTCACTCTTGCGCCACACTTCGACGCGCAAATGCCGTTTCGCCGGTTTCGGCTTGAGTTCCTCACCGGGAAATTGCTCACATTCCGACCGGTCGCCCTCGGCCAGCGCCATGTTCGGATCGAACGATCGCTTCGAATAATCCGGCTTGAGCGGAACGCCCCTGCGTGCGTGGGTCTTGCTCGCTTCCGCCTTGTCGTACACAACCTGACTGAGCGCGGCGTACTCCCACTGCCGATCCGCTTCGATATGCACGTCCACCGGTGCGCCGAACATTCGCGCTCCGGGCTCGCGAACCAAGACCTCTCCCTTCTTCTGCCCCAGATTGCGAAAGTATTGGCGCAGACTCGCCAACGGGGAGTTTCCGCTCATTCCGGTGGCATCGTTCATCGCGGCACCTCGTCAGGACGTCCAACCCACGTGTTCGTCGAAATGCCTCTTCGAACCGAAGAAAAGTATAGGTCGCACGTGCGCCTTCAACGACGCGGCCAAGCCGCCGGTGTGCGGTTCACCCTCAACGGGCGCGGTTTGGCGTTTTGGTCCGAGGCTTCGTCGTTCGCGGGTCCATTAAACAGGCATGCGATGACTCGGAAGTACGTGACCTCGAATCGATACCGCGAACCGTATCAAAGTTGTAGGTTTCGTTCTTGGCGGGGCGATCCGTTCAAAAGGTCCTTGCGCCCGAGTTGCCCTGATTGTTCCGTGCCAGAGGATAAAGTAATTATGAAGGCGTTAATCGACGTATGCCGGGACGCCTCACGAACCAAGGAGGCCGGCCATTCATGCTCCAGTCGTCTTGAACGCAAGCTACTCCCCATGGATGAGCGAATTCGACCCAAAGCGGCCTCCGACCTCTCCGGCCCATGAGTCCGCTTCGTCGCTTAAACCAGCCGTTCGACTGCACATGCCAGCGCAGGCGCGTCGTCGTTACGAAACCGAACAGTCATTCATGACATGGCCTTCGCGTCGCCATAGTCTCTGGTGAAATCAAGAAGGATTGCAACTCAGTGGAAATCCGGTTAGAAACTCAGAGCAAAACGGCTCAGCAATCTACACATTGCTGAGCCGCACGATTATTCAGACTTTGCACACATCAATGCCCTGCGCCGCCTCCCGCGTCATCGAGCTGGCGCATCACCGCATCAAGATTAAAGGAGGCCGCCTTTTGTCGGGGCGGATATTTCTTGAAGTTTTCGAGTTGAGCGGCCACCACGGCTTGCATCCCGTAGATTAGATACGCGTGGGAAATCATCCAGTCGTAGTAGGTATTCGAGTTCTCGTCGGCGCGCTCGAATGGATCTCGCCTCAGATTGAACATCTTGGGAATCCGTAGCGGAACAAACGGCTCAGACCAGCACGCCAACTGCTTCGCTCGCTGCTCTCGCAATACCGCTTTCCAGTCACCGACACGGATTGCCATGATGTCACCGTCGTCACTGATATAGAAAAACGACTGACGCGGGCTCTCTTTCACTTCGCCGGTCAGATAGGGCAACATGTTGAAGCCGTCTATGTGAACCTTGAATGTCTTGTCTCCAGCCTTATGACCATTCAGCAGTTTCGTTTTGATATCGGGTTCGCCCGCTGCGGCGAGGAAGGTCGACATCCAGTCCTGATGGGTTACGATCCCGTTCAGTATTGAGCCGGCCGGAATTTTCCCTGGCCATCGCACGAATGCAGGAACGCGCCAGCCGCCCTCCCAGTTCGTGTTCTTTTCCGAGCGGAACGGCGTGATCCCAGCGTCGGGCCAACTGTTGAAATGCGGGCCGTTATCAGTTGAATACATCACGATGGTATCGTCGGCAATACCAAGTTCATCCAGCTTCGCGAGCATTTTGCCGATGTTCTCGTCGTGTGCAACCATCACGTCGTTGTAGTCGCCCTGGCCGCTCTTGCCTTTGTGCTTTTCTGCGCAGTGGGTTCGGAAATGCATTGCCGTGGTGTTGTACCAGAGGAAAAACGGCTTGCCATCTTTATGAGCCTGGTCGATGAAAGCAGACGCGTGCTGAGTCGTCTCATCGTCGATCGTTTCCATGCGCTTCTTTGTGAGCGCACCCGTATCTTCGATTTTCTGCCCACCCTTGCCATCTGACCAGCAATGCAGTACACCACGCGGTCCGAAGCGCTTCTTGAACGCAGGATCTTTAGGGTAATCCGGGTCTTCAGGCTCCTCCTCGGCGTTCAGGTGATAAAGATTGCCAAAGAACTCGTCGAAGCCGTGCATGGTGGGAAGAAACTCGTCCTTGTCGCCCAAGTGGTTCTTTCCGAATTGACCCGTGACGTAACCGAGTGGCTTCAACATTTCAGCAATGGTCGGATCCTCTGCGGACAGGCCAAGATCAGCGCCCGGCATGCCGACCTTGGTTAGCCCTGTGCGAATCGGATTCTGTCCGGTGATGAACGCGGCACGTCCGGCAGTACAACTCTGCTGTGCGTAGTAGTCCGTGAAGGCAACGCCTTCGTTGGCGATACGGTCTATATTCGGCGTTCGATAACCCATTTGCCCGCGGCTGTTAAAACTTATGTTCCACCAGCCGATATCGTCGCCCCAAAGTATCAGGATATTCGGTTGCTTTGTTGCCATGATTGCTTCGACTCCTTTCCGATAGGACCCGATCGGCTTGTCTTCAGATCGGGCGAAGAAGCTGCATTAATGACTGAACAGCAGCAGCAAAACGTCAACACGATGTCGCGCATTGGCAGGGAAGCAGCGAACATTGCCTGCTGGGCGGCTCATCAACCTTGTGCTGTAATGCTATGCCCCCGGCGTCGCTGCTTCGAAGGAGGCGCGAGGCGATTTGTCGCCATGACAAAATCTGAATTTACGGCCGCTGCCGCACGTACATGGCGCATACGGCCCGCGTCGCTTATCTTCGCTTGCGGTGATTGCCATGATGTCGGACGGAGGGTGTCCCTCGCGAAATAGTTTTGCCATCTTCTCCATGGCGGGCCGTGATCGCGTGAAAAACAGTTCAAGTCCCTGACACAGGTAGTTTTGGCCCGGCTCGCCGTCGCGCGAGAGTGCAAAGCGATCTTTCGGGCAACCCCCGTTGCATAACGACCTGACTTCGCAAGTTCTGCATTGCGCGGTCAGCGAGTCACGTTTGTCGATGCCAAACTTGCGCTGTTTGGGCGAAGCCATGAGCTTCACCATGTGCGTCTCGTGAATATTGCCTAACCGGTATCCTGGTTCGACGAAGTGATCGCACGCGTAAAGGTCGCCGTTATATTCCAGCGCTGGGCCAAAGCCGCAGGTCGGCGCATGAATGCACAGCAGATGGCGACCGAAGAAGGCTTCCAGCGTGACATCGAACAATTGAACGAAGACGCGACCGACATCGTGCCGGACCCATTCTTCGAAGACATCCATCAGGAAGAGCCCATACTGCTTTGCCCCGACGGAGCGTTCGGTGACCAGATTGCCTGTCTGCGTGTAGAGCACACGCTTGCGGCCACCCTGTTCACTCCAGCCAAGATTGGCCAGGTGAATGGTCTGTTCCGTCGCGCGTTCAATGATCGGAATGAACTGCACCCATTTCACGCCGAGTTCGTCGCGAAAGAAACGATAAACCGCGCGGCCGTGATGCTGATTAGCGGCGTTGACTGTACACAGAATGTTGAACTCCACCGCGTGCTTGCGCAACGCGTTCCATCCGCGCATCACCATGTCGAAGGTGCCGTTACCGTGGCGATCGACGCGATATGCATCGTGTACCGCACGTGGACCATCCACACTGAGCCCGACAAGAAAATTATTCTTCTTGAAAAACTCGCACCATTCATCGTCAAGAAGAATGCCGTTGGTCTGGAAGGTATGCTGCACGACCTGGCCGGGTTTGCGGTGCTTTTCGACCAGTTCAACCGCCTGCCTGAAGAACTCGACCTTCATCAGCGTCGGCTCGCCACCTTGCCACGCCACCGTCACTTCGGGGCTGCGATGCGACTCGAGCAACTGCTGGATATACGTTTCGAGCGTCACTTGCGACATGCGATGCTTTTCGTCTGGGTAAAGCGCCTCCTTCGACAGGAAGAAGCAGTATTTGCAATCGATATTGCAGGTAGATCCGCTTGGCTTGGCCAGTAAATGAAAGCGTGGCGGCGCGTCGGATAACGAGGCTTCGGAAACTGATAGATGATCTTGAACGGATGCTGCGGTGCGAGAAAGCAACGTGGCTTCCATTGCGATGGTCCCCTGTGACAGTCAGCGGGTCAGCAAGACCTTAATCTGCGTGGCGATGCCGTCCATGTGGCGGTGAGATGTCGGTCCCGATATCGCGCAATTCGCGACTCGCAACACAGACGTCTTGGGTATTTAAGGCTGCATGGTTAGGGAAAGCAAACGCAATTTGATATTTCCCCCTTTTAAACGCATTGAGCGATCTGGCTGAATACGACGCTGCGGCGGTCCTGCCATGCAAACAGCATTGAAACGAAGCAGAGCATTTCACCATTTCGTTTTAAAACTTCGCTTAAAAGATTGGAGAGCCTGGCAATCGCGTTTAAGGTGAACTAGATTAGGTTGGCGCGTATGCTGGCCCGGCTCCTGCGGGGCCGCCCGGCCTTTCCGGCCTGCGCGCGGCCCCGCAATCCATTCGGAGATGGCGTGACTAACCCGGAAGCACGATCGACGAACGAATTGGCCGAGGATAGAACTGACTTAGCGGCGACACGCACGCTGATGGCCGCCGACCGCACGTTAATGGCATGGATCCGTACCGCGCTTTCGATGATCAGTTTCGGATTCACTATCTATAAGGTGTTGCAAGGATTTAAAGATGCCGGCGTGCATCTGGCACATCCGAACAGCCCCCGAAGCGTAGGGCTTTTCCTCACTGGCATGGGTACGGTCTCGATGGTGCTGGGCACGATTGAGTATTGGGCATCAATTTCCCAGTTACGCAGCTTTCGACGCGTTAGCGTCTGGCGACCCCCGTTTTTTATTGCACTGGTTATGGCCTGTTCGGGGAGCTTCGTCTTTCTGAGCATCATCATCAGGCTCCTCTGAGGCAAAGTGAAGTACGCGGCCCGATCGTCATCCTGGGCAGCCTGATCGCGCCGATATTGCAACCCTGTGACTACACTCGCGGTTGCGCTTATCTAAAGTTCTCAGCGCGCGTACCACCGCTTCAATCAACCGAAGGCGCTCATGCCGTGACTGAAATTCTGATGATCCTGCTGAAGGTCTCGGTCGTCGTCACGATCGTTGCCGTAGGCGCGGGAGCGTCGCCCGCAGACGTGACCTGGTTGTGGCGGCGGCCCATGCTCATGGTCCGTTCGCTTGGCGCGATGTATCTGCTGGTCCCGTTGGTTGCTTTCGGTCTTGTGCTGGCGCTCCCGATCGAGCCCGGCGTCAAAGCGGCCATGCTGGTGCTCGCCGTCTCTTCCGGAGCGCCAATGTTGCCAAAAAAGCTCCGGAAGCTGGGCAACCAGGAGTACATCTTCAGCCTGCTGGTGACGTCCTCTCTTGCGGCTATCGTCGCCGTGCCTTTTTGGATAGCAGCCCTTGGCGCTTATTTCCAGGCCGCTGTGGCCCTGCCACCAGGCACCGTGTCGATAGCGGTGGCCAAAGCCATTCTGTTACCGCTTGCGATAGGCATGGCGCTTCACGCGCTTTTCCCCCTGTGGTCGGAGCGACTTGCGGAGCGCATGATTGCAATCGCCGGCCTCGTCCTGGCAATATCCGGATTCATGCTGCTGATCGTCAACTGGCAATTGGTATCCGACATGAGCTGGCCAGCCATACTCGCGCTCGTGGCGTTGATGATCTGCGCACTGACCTTCGGTGAATTGCTAGGGGGACCGGCGCGGGATGACCGAACGTCGCTTGCCATAGCTTGCGCGACGCGTCATGTGGGGGTTGCGGTGGTGGTCGCCGGGGAATTTGTTGGCATAAAAACCTCGGTGATGATCATCGCTTACTTTCTCACGGTGATCGTCGTTTCAAGCATTTATCTCACGTGGCGTCGATAAGCGCGAGCGTCCGTCACCCGCTGCGCGTTCAATACGATATTCGAAAGATATCCATCGTTTGGGCTGCGAAGTCAGGTACTAACCTTATCCACGAACCTGTATGCAGGCTGGCGCGCGCCGACCGGTTCGCTGGTACTGCACCGGCCACTGCGTCACGTCCTCGAACTATCTCACTCAATCGGGAGTCAGGCGAACATCCTCGGTTTCAATCAGTTGACATCGCCGGGCGCCTATCGAAATCGACACGGGTGCAGTGACGGAGCTCCGGCGCCGGCAGGCTCAGTTGAGTTCGCCGGGTTGGCCGGGTTGGCCGGGTTGACCAACACGTCCTGCTGCAGCAGGACCACGGCACCGCATTCCGCGAACTAGTACAACATCCCCTAAATAGCTTGATTAAATAATTGCGTTGGCTAACATGTCGGGATGAGCCAAGGTCGTCATGCAACGCCAGTGAAGTTGGCGAAGAAAGAACGAGAAGAACTGCTGTCGCTGATCGAGCGGAAGACCGCGACTCAGCGAGATGTGATGCGGGCACGCATTGCGCTGTGGGCGCACGAAGGACATCCGAATACGGTGATTGCTCGAGAACTGCGCGTATCGGTGCAGACGGTCTGCGCGTGGCGCAAGCGCATCGCACAGCACGGTGCGCAGGGCCTGCGCGAGGGTGAGCGTAGCGGTCGTCCGCCACGCATCACGCAAGAAACGCGACTGCAGTTGATTGCGCTGGCATGTGAAGCACACGAACCCGAGGGACGGGTTACGCCGACACTGGACGAGATAGTGGCGCGCGCGATCGAGCGTGGCATTGTCGAACAGATCAGCCGCAGCCATGTGCAGCGCATTCTGCAGGCTGGCGACGTTCGACCGCACCGGGTCCAGCAATGGCTACACAGTCCCGACCCGGCTTTTCGCGAGAAGGTCAATGTGATTTGCAAGCTGTACCGCAAGGCGCCCAAAAATGCGGTGGTGCTCAGCATCGACGAGAAGACAGGCATTCAAGCCATCGAGCGCAAGCACCCGGGGCACGCGCCGGCACCGGGACGGCTGCGTCGTCGGGAGTTTGAATATATCCGGCACGGCACTCAGGCGCTGATTGCCGCGCTTGATGTGCATACCGGAGAGGTGCTGGCAGACTGCCGCGAGCGGCGCACCCAGGACGACCTGGTCGCCTTCATGGAGCGCGTGGCGGTTGCTCACCCGGACAAACAGGTGCACGTGATTTGGGACAACCTCAATACGCATCGCGCTCAGGCCGTCTGGCAGGCGTTCAACGAGCGGCATGATCAGCGGTTTCACTTCCACTTCACCCCGCTGCACGCGAGTTGGGTCAATCAGATCGAACTGTGGTTTGCTCGCTACACGCGTCGGGTGCTACGCCATGCCAGTCATACCAGCACCGCGCACCTGCGCGAGCGCACCGAGCAGTTTACGCACGAGCATAATCAGGCAGCACGCCCCTTCAAATGGACTTTCCGGGGCTATCCGTTGCAAACGGGCACATCGTAATCGAGAGACAGACATGCCAGCCATACCCACCAAACATTACGCGGACGAACTTCAGCGTAAACTGCGCAGCTTGCTCGGCCATGAGCAGATCCTCACACAAGCCTACGGGCGGCACCTGCTGATCAAACGTCTCGATGATGAGGACCCGACGGTTGTGGCGCGCCTTACCGAGCTCGCCCGCAATCGTTATAGTGCCGCCTTTCGCAGCCACACCGGCCGATGGGAACCGCTGCCGGGAACAGGCTCACTCGACGAGATGGCCGAGGTCGTCGTCACGCTCTTACAGCCTTATTTGCAGCCCGATAATTATTAAAGGTATTTACGGGATGTTGTACTAGTCCAGCACCGGAGTGAAGTCGGCGCCGAACAGAGAGGGCCCATAGATCGAGACCAGGGCGGTCAGTACCAGCAGTTCGATGCGGTTGTGCTTCATTGGAACCTGCATCGGAGGCGGCACGGGCTGCCCCTGCACGATCTGGCGCAGCGCCGCCGCGCGGCGACGCCGCATGATGCTGCGGTCGAGTTCGAGGACGAGACGCGCGATTTCCGGATCGGGGGTGGCGCCGAAATCGTGATGGTCGTCCTCGTGCTGATCGTCCTCTCCGCCCCCCCCCCCGCAATGCCGACGTTGCCTTGTGCCACGGGCCCCTGCCCCCTCAGGTAAATGGGGGAAGCCCCATTCTACCGCTGAAAGGCCATCCCGATAATTCGCTTTATCAGGATTACTAACGTTACTTAGAGACGCTTTCTTGTCGGCCACGTCGAGCAACAAACACGCTGCCCGACGATGTTCTAATAGCCCACTTCTTTTTGATGACGGACAGCTAGGATGGCCGCCGTCTCGCCCTCGAGACGGTAGAGGGCGACGTATCCGCTGTCTCCAAAGTCAATGATCCATTCACGGAATTCACAATCCATTTCATCAGCGGGGCGGCCTGCTCGAGGCTGGTCCGCTAGCACTTTCACGCTTGCGCGGATCGCCGCAACAGCGCGGCGCGCAGCGTTGATGTTCTGAGATTTGAGGAAACGAAACAGGCGCTGCACATCATTGAGTGCAGGCGGCGTCCAGATCACTCGTGGCACTGAGGTGGCTCCGCGTCCTCGCCAGCTTCCAATTTCGCCAACCATGCGTCGGCTTCTTCGTGCGTAACATGAAGACCCGTGGTCCGATAATCGTCCCAGGCTCGTTTTGCGTCCTGCTTGAACGCCTCGCGCTTTTCTTCGCGGTCAACGTATTGAGTAATGGCCTCACGCATGATCCAGTGCGCTGAGCGATCGCGCAGACCAGCGAGCCGCTGCACTCGGCTTTTCAACTCATCATCGAGCTTGATACTCGTCGCCATGTAGCACCTGTATTCAGAGGTAGTACCTTCGGATACTATAGCGCATCGCAATCCTCCCCGCTGTGCTCAGAAGAAACAAAGCCCAGGCTCGCGAGCGCTGGCAAGCCATCGGCTCAGCCGGTGGCGGAGGTGCTGAAAAACAAATTGGCCGGCGGCCCGGTCTAGGAGCGCCTTCGAGGCGTGAGGCATGCACCTGTTGTATGGAGTTCGATCCACGAAGGCATATTGTAAGATTGCAGGCCAACGCACTATCAGCCCCGCATCCCTCTGTCCTCCACCTATGCCGCATTCCGTCCAAATCGCTGCCGCAGTCATCTTCGCCCTTGCACTCGCCCACACGTTCGCGGTCGCACGAATCGAAACGCTTGGCCACCGCTTCCCACGGCACGCCGGCGTATTTCACTTCCTGGCAGAAGTCGAGATTGTGTTCGGATTTTGGGCACTCGTTCTGTGTCTCATCATGTGGGCGCTCGTCGGCTCTGCGCCGACAGTGGACTATCTCGAACACCGCGAGTTTACCGAGGCGCTGTTCGTCTTCGTCATCATGGTGATTGCGGCCAGTCGGCCGATTCTGGTGCTTGTCACCAACGTCGTGTTGGCGTTGTCTCGATTCTTGCCGGTGCGTTCCGAAGTGGCCGTTGTGTGGTTCTCGCTTTGCGCCGTCCCACTTCTCGGCTCTCTTATCACTGAACCGGCGGCCATGACCCTCGCTGCGCTCCTATTGCGCGACCGATTGTTCGCCGCGCAGGTTTCCGAACGGGTCAAGTATTTCGGGCTCGCCCTGCTTTTCGTGAACGTGTCGATCGGCGGCGTCATGACTGCTTACGCGGCTCCGCCGGTGTTGATGGTCGCCAGTTCCTGGGGATGGGACACACGGTTTATGGCAGCGACCTTTGGCTGGAAAGCCGCGCTCGCCGTGCTTGTCAATGCAACCCTGTTCGTAGCGCTCGCGGCTAAGAGCGTGCCGCCGAGCTCAAGCGATGACGCAGACGCATCGCACTCGAAGCGCGTCCCGGTGGGCGTTACGCTGGTTCACCTCGCATTCCTCGCACTGGTTGTTATCAACTCGCATCATGCGGTGGTCTTCATTGGGGCCTTTCTGTTTTTCCTCGGATATACGCAAGCGTACGAGCGCCATCAATCACCCCTCATGCTTCGTGAGAGTCTTCTGGTCGCGTTTTTCCTTGGCGGCCTAATTGTGCTCGGAGGACTACAGCAATGGTGGTTGCAGCCTGTCGTCGGTTCGCTGGACGCGCTTGCACTTTACTTTGGGGCCACTGGGCTGACGGCTGTGATGGACAATGCAGCGATCACCTACCTGGGATCGCTCATTCCGGGTTTGTCCGACACTGCGAAGTACCTGCTTGTGGCCGGTGCGGTAACGGGAGGCGGACTGACCGTGATTGCTAACGCGCCCAATCCAGCTGGCCTCGCGATACTGGGCAATCGCTTTCGCGGGGGCGCGGTGAGCCCGCTGCGATTACTCGTCGCCGCCTTCCTACCCACCATCACCGCGGGGCTGGCTTTTCTTCTTTTGTAGCGCACGGATACTATCGCTCATTACTGATTCTCGACGTGCGGTCGCCATTCGAGGTGCGTTGTTGGTTTGGAGGAGAGCCGCCCACCTCATCAACCATTCTACAGTCGCTATTCTTTTCTGTTCGACGCTCGAAGGCGCATGATGGTCTGTCGAGAAGTGCTCAGCAATCGCGCAACTTCCGTGACGGTGTTGCCAGCCGCGAGTGCCTCTAGCGCCTTCCGCCGCAAGTCTGGATCAAGTGAACTGGGCCGGCCCATGCTCGTTCCATCGCGTTTCATTTGTTGAACGGCTTCACTGGATCGCAACGCGCGAAGTCGGTGGTCCAATTCCATCACCGGCAATAAAGTCTCGCTGAGCGTCTCGCCTCGGACGACCGCCGTCCCCGCGTCCGTTCTGCAAATGCAGACGACTGCCGCCTTTTTCGCTTGGATCGTCTGCAGCGTGCCGAGCACATCCGCGTAGCCATTGCCAAGCGACGCGAGATCGAAGACGACGAGTAAATCTTCCGGCCATAGCCGGGAAATGACGTGCTGTAAGACGGGTCTTTCCGACGCCGGCGTGGTCGAAAGCGCTTGACCGACGAAAACGTCTTCGTTGCGAACGTCTAGATGATGGAGCGAGTCCATGCTCCGCATAGCGCACTGGCGACGGACCTGGTCCTCGTCGCGGATGAGAACAAAAATCGTCATGGGGTCAAACGACAGCTGGCGAACTTTAGACTTGATCGGGATCTAAAGCACTTCGGGAGGATTGGCATTCGGTTGCGGGAAGTACGCGCACCTGAATGGTCGGTCCGATCGAACGCGCAAGCGCCAACGCGTCCTGTTCCGTCGGGACGATTGTGACGTTGACCCCACCCGAGGTCGGCACTTCAACCTGCCAGCCTCCGCTCGTGCATGGTCGAACGATGGTTTCGGCGTCGTCGGCGCCTTCCGGCGTCAGCACTTCGGTTCTCCCTGGGGGTGAAGATGTGCTGCCATGGCATTTTAGTCGATGCCGCCAGCATTCAAAAAGGGAGGGTACGGATGTAGCGGGCATAAAAAACGCATCAAGGGACGCGTGCACCCTTTCAGGACCGGGCGATGCTTTAGACGACGAAAAGCTTCCTATTTTCGTCATGAACGCGACCATCACATCCCATCAGACGGCAGCCAACGGCGATCCCGAGCTGCACGTTTTTACTTTCCAGGTCGACGGCGATGGCGTCCCGCGGTCTCAACAGGTAACCGTACGCACGGCTCGAGTGCTCGCACGTGAACTGGATAATCGCACCGCCCTGGATGCGCTGATGCGCGCGATCGCGAGCGCACAGCCAAGCGACTACGACGCGTTGGTCGGCACCCGGTACGAAGATACGTAGATCGCTCTACACCGGATGCATCGCGAGTTGAAAAATGTCGTCCTCGTTGCCGATCGGTGCCGATCGATGCCAAGTGCTGGCGATCACGGGCACTCGATGCCGCACGACGTCATTCGTCTTCGTCAGCGTAATACCGGGCGGCCGCTTCGAGCATGCGACGCTTTTCCGCTTTGACGTAGATGGAGGTGGTCTGCAACGACGCATGACCGAGGATCGACTGCACGACGTCGGTCGGCATATCGCGCGCCACCGCCTGCGTACCGAAGGTATGTCGAAACGCGTGCGCCGAGGTGTTGACCAATTGCACGAGGTCCTCCGTGGTCATTTCCGCGAGCGTCGCTGGATCGGCGCGCAGCGCGATCACGAGACGCTTGACCGCCATGCGTACAAGTCGACCGAGCGCATCGGCCGTGTAAGGGACCCCGGCCGATACCCCAACCGCATCGACGCCCCCTGCCTCGCCGGACTCGTGTCGGGCGTGAGCCGTGTCGGTTCCAGGAATCCAGGTCGGCGCGATCAGCGGGCCTGCGGCATTCGTTTCAAAATTCAGCCCGCGGTCGGCCCAGTGGGCGCGCAGCGCCTCAACCGTGGGTCCACTCACGGGCACCGTGCGCTGCCGACGTCGCTTGCCCACAATACTCAACGTCCACACCGTTCGCGCGGGCGCGGCCGACTCGGCGCTTGCACGGCCGGCCGCTTTCGACCTTCGCGCCGGTTTGGGCTCGCTGGCGAGTTCGGACGGACGCAAATCTTCGCGTCGGGCCTGCGCCGCCTCGGCCCGGCGCAGGCCCGAGTCACCCATCAAAAGGATCGCTGCGCGCGCGGCGCGCCACTGACGCGCCACGTCCTGTGAGGCTCGCGCCGTCGCCGCCCCGCTCGCATCCATCGTCGTCGAAGGTACCGCGCTTAGTGCCCCGAAGTCGAGCGACCGGTCGCACTGCGCATCGAGGAGCCGCCGCACCTTGGACCACAATTCGGCCGGCAATGCGCGGTCGACCTGCACGGTCGACTCGCGAATCACGGTGGCGGGATCTTGGACCGCACTCCAAGGATTGCCGGCCAGATAGCGCACCTCGACCAGCCACGCGAACGCCGCCCGAATCACGCGCACCGCATAGGCCTGGCTGTCGATGGACAACCCTTCGGGCGCAAACGGCCGCCAGCGTCCGCTGCTGCGCGGGCGCTTCGGTCCGGTGAACGCCGCCGACGGCGCCCCCAAAAAATCCTTGTACGCCTCGCAGTCCTCGACCATCAGCGAGGACAGGGCTTTCTGTCGCACGACCACGCTCCACAGGATCAGCCGCTCGAGTTCCCGCGTGTACGCCCGCAAGGTCACCGGTCGATCGCGGTAGCGATGCAGGTACGCGTGCACCGCCGCCAGATCGTGCTCGGCCCGGATGAAGGCAAAGGTACCGGCGCGGTTCAGCCCGCGACTGGTCCCCTGTGCCCCTGCCCCGCCCGATAGCTCGGCCGGCACCGCCAAGGCTTCGAACGGTGCGAGTCGCGGCGCGCTCGGATCCCCGCCGACCACGATCGGATCCTGCTGACCTGCTGAACGCACCGCGAGTTCGAGCGGGCGCGCGTCGACATCGTCGGCGACGCGCATACCCAGACTTTTCTCATGACGGCGCAGCCACGCAACCAGCGTCGCCGCCCTCAACGGACCGATGCGCGGCACCGCGCGCCACCAGCTGCCGCCCCGCGCATTGCAGTAGCCGATCAGCGCACCCAGGGTTGCGATGCCCTCGCCAATCAGCCGGCGCGCGATGAGCGGGCGAAACCACAGTTCGACCGGATGCGTGAGCGTCGGCGTCGCGGCCGCGAGCCCCGCGGCCTGTTCGACCATACGCAGCGTGACGGCGGTGAGGCGCGCGCTGCCGTGCTGCTTGATGGACGCCTTCAGATGATCGGCCAGCACGGGTGAGCCGTGCAGCAACGCGAGACTGACGAGGTCGTCGCGCATCTGCCGCAGGTAACGCTCGGCCGCTTCCGGGGTCGCGGCGTGCGGCGCGCGCTCGGCGTCGTAGTACAGCCGCGCGATGGTGGCCGACGGCACCCGTTGCACGAACGCGCGCAGCGCCGTGAAGTCGGTGCGCGTGTAAGTGCGCGGCGGTGGCAGGGTCAGTTGTTGGGGCTGGTTCGCCATCGGGGTTCGAGGTGAGATCGGGTGTCGTCCATGCGCGTCGCCGCGCTCGACTCGACCGCCGTTCGGGCGGCAGGTGCATCGGCAACGCAATCGCTAAAAGCTCGCGTGCAGCCGAATGAGGCCGAATTGGCTGGAACGCCCTCCCCTACTGGCTCGGAGCAAGGCGTAAAACGGACTATACCCCAAAAAACCTATTAAACCCTTCACTGCTAATGATAATTAGCAGACAAGGCGAGTTTCGCTATTCACGTCCTTCCTGGCCTCAATCCGCCGACTTCCGCCCGCTGCCCTGCCCTTCTGACGCCCCGACAACCGCTCGATCGTCGGGGCGCCGTGATGCCAGCCTCGCTTACGCCGGCTTGATGTTCGCTGCCTGCTTGCCCTTCGGCCCCATCTTCTCGTCGAAGCTCACCTTCTGCCCTTCCTTGAGGGTTTTAAAGCCCTCCCCGCGGATTTCCGAAAAGTGCGCGAACAGATCGTCCCCACCACCATCAGGCGTAATGAAGCCGAACCCTTTGTCATCCTTGAACCACTTGACCGTACCGGTTGCCATTTTTGATAGACCTTGAAAGTTGATGACGGCGCCGCCCTCGCGAGCGCCGGATGCTATCTTGATCGGCCACCGTCAGTCGCGCAACTGGGCAAAAGTCACCGTCGGCTTCGTTCGGGTTGCGCTCCTTCGTACCGAGAGCCGTGTGCGCATTGGATGCTCACCTAGGTGGAGCATCGCTCAATCCTGGTAACGCTTATTAGGCTTGAAGCCAGCCGCCGGGACACCCCTCCCCTGTTGCGCCGCGACGGCCCGCAGACGCCGTCGGAAATGACGTGGGCGACGCGAGGAAGGGGGAGAGAATGAGGTCGTGAAGCGTGGGTGGGAATCGGGCCAGCGAACGACTGCCCTCCCCCGCCGAACGGCGGATGCGTGCGAGGGGGGAAGGCGTGTGGCGCGCCGAGGACGGGGTTGGGTTGAGCGTGCTTGACCGACCGGTTTAGGCACGCCTAACATGGCGGTCAAATGGGTTGCGACGACGCGGCCGGCGTCTGGCTCCAGGGACTACTCTGGGGCCTTTCGCTTTTCTAGGGGGAACACTTTCAGGCCGATCCCATTCACGATCCCGGTCGCCCCGTCGAAAAAGTTGACCGCCAGAGTCTCAAAGGCCCGATTGGGCTGACCGCGCCGCACGCTTCACCGACGCCCCCGACGAACGTCATCACTTCTCGTTGTCCCTTCCTCTCCAAGACGAGCCGCATCCGTTCAAATCGATATTGACGCCCTAGTAGGCTGGAATGGTGCGCGTCACCGCGCTTCAAGGGTTAATGACACCGCTACGATCGTAATCGACACTTCGGCGACGAGATACGCGGTCAATGACGGCTCGGCAAACTCCTCGCGCGCCTCCGTGCCGAGTGCGTGTTGGTTCGTTTGTTTGACGAAGTTCAAACTTTTGATCGACATCCCCATCGAGTCGCAGTCTTGCGAAGGAAGTCGCTTACATGCGCATCGGCATCGGGAGGATTGCTCGACATTATCACCGCGCAACACCGCAAGCGACGCCACCGGGTCGATGAGCTGCAAGGCCTGGTCGCTGCCCTCGTCGACGAAACCAAACGAGTCATAGTGCATGGACGGCCGGTTGAAGAAGGACCTTCGGCCGGCCGCTCCTTTCAGCCGGATTCGCGTGTACAGCTGCCAGACGCGCTCGATGTCGCCGATCAGTGCGGGTGTTGCCGCTCCGGCCGACCCTGCCGGCTCAGACCGCCCACTCGATTTCGGGGCTCGCCACGATTAGTAGGCGGTCAGCAGCGTTCTAAAGAGATCGGTAGTTGCGTTTATCCACCTTTCCGCATTGGCCCGCCGCCTGCCTGACGATGTCCATTCTCGTTTGAGCAACATATTCGGGACAGGAGTTCAAGCCACGATCCACCGGCTGAAAAAGAGGCGATCGCGTCACGTGGCCTCCGATTAGGTATGACGACAGACGCGACTGAAAGCCAGAACGCCTACGCGCCCTCCGCGCATTCCGTAGACCTGCCCCAGATCGCCAGCGTGGCTTTGTGATTGTCAGCGCTTCTTGGTGTAATGCCAGGGCGCGTGCCGGTGGCCCGCAGATCATCCAGATACCCGGATCTGGCCGGCGGATTAACGCCACGGTCGAAGGCTTGTTGGTCGACCCGACGTTATGGGTTACGGATGCGCTCGTGCTCCCGTGTCGGGCAGGCACCGGCTTAGAGTGGGAAGCCACCGGTACGCTCGTTGTCCGGAGCGTATCGGCGAACATGTCGCTCGACAACTCAACGGGCCAAGTAAGACGCCGCTGCGCACGAAACCAATTCGGTCAGACCGGCGTAAATCGAGCATTTCGCGATTGCGATGCAAAGTGTCACGAGTCGTGACACTTTTGAATTTGCACGTCGTCGCCAGCGACGCGAGTCTCTTTTCGCTGGAGAGACGGTGCTCGCTTTGCGCGTCCGAACCAGGGGATGCCATGGGATCCATCTCGATCGAGTGTCACGAGTCGTGACAACTTTTTATTGGCCATCGCCAGGACCCGACCGGCCGGTGGCGTGTCGTCACTACCGCCGCTCGGGCGACCAAGGAGCGAGCGAACAAAGAAGCGAAGACGGCCTCTCACAAAATAAATTTTCAAAGGACCTCGGAGTGTCACGAGTCGTGACACTCCGAGGTCGGCATAGCGCGGAGAAGTGATCGAGAACTCGGGAAACAGGCGGACGGGTAGGGGCTGATCTCGTTGCTGGCCGCGGAAATAAAAAGCCCGCGACAGCGGGCTGGAAAGACAGTCTCTGATTGGGTAGCTTCAGTGCGCGCGCGGCCGGCTCGAAAACAGCCTCGCGATCACTTGCCGAATCTCCTTTTCATGCTCGTCACTGAGCATTCCGGATTTGATTTTCACCGTGAAGCCACTAGAGTCCTTGGTGATATTGCCGGCCTGCGCTTTACCTGCAAAAAATTTCTCAATGGTGCGACCACCGTCGCCATTCATTCCATTGGATTTGACAACGCGCGCCGCAATCGCGGCGGCGTACTTTGTTTGCAGCAGATCTCCATTGACGACCTGAGGCCAAAGGTCCATGGCAGCCTCGACAGCGGCATCTCCGTGCCGCTTAAGTACCACCGAGATGTCGTTCGCAGCAGTCGCGGAGATCAGCGCCGGCTGAAGGTCAAGGTCCTTCCGCATGAACTCGGGAAGAGTCCCATATGAGAGGAAGCGGTAGAGCCCCTGGCGTGACATCCCAAGCGCCTCAGCTAGTCGCGTGCGATTCGGAAATTCCATCTCGGTCTGTCGAATCGACAACGATATTTCATAATCGGTCAGGTCATCACGGCTGACATTCTCGACGAGCGCGAGCACTGCCATGTCTTGATCCGAGGACTCAATTACGACGGCCTTGATGGAATTCAGTCCCACCAGCTTATGAGCGCGCCAGCGCCGCTCTCCAGCCACAATTTGGTAACCCGACTCGAAGCGGCGAACTACAACCGGCTGCATGAGCCCCACCTCGCGAATTGACTCAGCAAGCTCGGATAGCTTCGCTTCATTAAATACGCGGCGCGGCTGCCACGGATTCGGCACGATTTCAGACACCGCCAGTTCCGAAGCCGTGCCCGATGACTCCAGTTCCTGCACACGAAGCTGTGCCGCAGCCAGCGCGCCCGCCATCCCGGGCGCCGTTTCAGTTCTGGCAGCACGACGAGCTGCGTTCGGCAATCTCTCATCTGTCGCCTTGATGCCCGCGGTCTTGGCCAAGAGCTGTTCTCGAAGAAGGTTGCTCATTGTGCAGATCTCCACTGTTTGACGAACTGATCATCTATCCACCGGCAGTAGTCGATTAAGGGCTGTTTGACCCGGGCGAGCGATTTTGCCTGACTGTGCGTACTGCTGATGTCGAATGCGGTCGTGAAAGCGAGCGCTCCCGAACTCATGACTGAACTCGCGGGCACTTCGAACTGCGACAGCCAATGGCGATAGGCGCCGTGCGCCCAAGTGCGCACAACCGGCGTCGCAGCTGTCGGGCCGTTGTTGACACGCGTGAGTAGCACAGACACAAAGTCATATTTCTTGTCGGTCTCGAAGCGGATAAAGGACTTCGCAACATCGGAGAAGAGACGCCAGAACGACAAGGAGCTGAAGAAGTCCAGATTTTCGGGGACCATCGGCATGACCATCGCATCGGCTGCCATTAACGCGTTCAGGTTGAGATAGGAAAGCGAAGGCGACGTATCGAGGAGGATGTAATCATAGTGTTTTCGAAGTGGTGCGAGTCCATCACGCAGTACCGTCCAAAACTTGAATCCAGGCACTTTCAGCTGCATCGCGGGCAAGTGATATTCGGCTCCGACCAGTTCGGTGTGCGCCGGAATAATGTCGAGTCCGTCCCAATAGGTCGACTGAACCCTAGCAAGCAATCCGCCTTCGACCTTCTGGTCGTACACAAAGGGCAGAACAGTGTCGTCGGGGAAGACCTCTTTTTCCGCATAGAGGCCACACAACTCGGACAACGAAGCTTGGGGATCGAGGTCAATAACGAGCACCCTCCGTCCGCGCAAGCTCAATCCTTGTGCAAGGCACATGGTCGTAGTCGTCTTGGCAGATCCGCCCTTGAGCTGCGACGTAATGATGACCTTTCCTTCGAAAGCGTCGCTCGGCCCTTCGACCAGGGGGGTTTGATAGATATCGGAGACTCGCCGAACCCACGTGCGCGCCTCGGTCAGCGTAAACATTCTGCTGCGGCTGCGCCCAGTTCCAGTCGACTGTCCCTCGGGTAACACCCCATCACCTTTTGACACCTGATAATGCACTTGCTGGCGAGTCAGTCCGCACAGCTCAGCGATTTCGCCCGTGGTGAACATCGGCGGGGCCTTGCGTGGACGCGGAGCTAGAATTTGGTCGCGCAACTCGGTTGCATAGTCCGTGACAACATCAGCGAAATCACTGATTTGCGCCAAGGTCACGGTCAGATCTATTGGCATTGGTTGGCTGACATTCGCCATTTAGAAGTTTTCCCTTGGAAAATTGGTCTAAACGTAGAATACAGGAACTACGTGTGATTGACGGCCTTATGATCAAGAATGTTCCGTAAATCATTGTTTTTCCGCGACTACTGACCGCTCACGCCGTTGGAAAACGCTCGCGATTTCCGGACAAAGACTCTCACCTTCATTTTTCGCAAGTCGGCAACCGCCCGAGAAGTGAGAGATTTTGGAAGCGCTTCCTCTTGAAAGGGTGTCTCGAAACCGCAACTGCCTGAATTTGGCTGGACGAAAATTACATTTCGATATCCCCGTTGGGGATCGGGACGGTCAAAGAGGGGAGTCAATGTCGCTGAACCAATCAGAAGGTGCCGAAACAGCGGAGGACCATAGGCAAAAAACGTCAGTCTCTCACCTTAGTCGCCCGCGCCAACGCAACTGGATACACAAGCTTGTGCATCTAGCGCTGAGGTGAGCCCAGCGCTACCTCGAAACTGGGCACAAGACTGACAATATCTCTCACCTTTCATAGTCCGCACGACAATGCCGGGCCATCTCGCACGGCACGACCGCAATACGAGCCTTTTTGACGCGATCTCAGCACTGTCCCTGCAAAGACGCTGCACCTGCGCCGTTTTTTCAAGTGTCACCAGTCGTGACACTTGTAGGATTTGGCGCGGCGTCGTCTCCTCACTACACTGATGTTGAGCCCCGCGGCCAAAGATGAGAGATTATGTCAACTTCAGCTGGACGGACTGAACCTATTTGGACAACATCTCTCACCTTTCATGATGCGGAAAAGCTCGCGGTCCTCCAATTCGAAGGACGGTCCCTCCGCTAACTCTCTCTCCGAAAATGATCGCCAGGGGTGATGCGATCTAAAACGCAGGGGCGCCACTGGGTAGCTTGAGTTCTGCCGGCCAGTTTCACTCGCTATAAAGAGAGGCTTCCGGCTGATGGTTCAGCCGGTTAGTTGGTTCTATTTATAAACAAAACAGACCAACAAACTAACAGGCGCGACCAGATACGCCTGAAATCAGATAGTTGCCGCCAAAAAGTGAGAGATGCTGTGGCTGAAGGTGAGAGACTTTGTCCGCTCCGGTGAGATGCTGAGGTACGAACGGGAGATTTGGTGTCCATTTAAGTGAGACGGAAAGCGCCTTCGCCGCCAGAGGTGAGGTTTAGTGTCGGACGCTGTGAATAACTCCGGAATAGGCTGTCCGGACAGGCTTCGCGCCACGCAGCGCTCATTAAGGTGAGAGATCGTGTCGCGACGGTGAGACATATCGTCTTGTGCGGCGAGGGAAGGTGAGAGATTTTTATTGACATCTCACCTTTGCGTGCTAGAGTCCAGAAAATTTTAAGTTCACGGATGCCCGCGAAACATGGCCAGCAGCGTCGAAAGAACAGTGACTCCGCTTCAGTACGCGCTCGACCTGTTCGTCGAGAACGCGCCGGCAGGTACCGCCATTGATGCAATAAGTTCCGACAAGGATATCGGCTATCAGAAGAACAACGTATTCGCACGCATCATTGGCCTCGGGTTGTCAGCCCGCCGCTTCGTCGACGCTGCTTATTTTATCGTCGCGCAGGAACGGGAAATCAGTGAGGCGTACGACGTTTCGCTGAGCTTCTTCAAATGGCTGATGAGATACGACAGTCACAACAAGAAGCATTTCTCCAGTGTGATCCGCAGCGTGAAGTCGTCCATGCTCGAGGTTACCAGTGCGCCCACCGTATCGGTCGACTCGAAAGGGCGCATGACTGATATTTCACGTGACGTCTCCGACGGCGATGAGGACGCCGTTGACGTGGAAGACGTCGACCAAGACGTCGAGGCGGGGGAAGTTCCAGTCAACGACGAGGATGGCGACTGGCTGGAACTGATTGGCCGTGTCAGCGTACGCAACGGACGAATCCGCTTCCGGGTGCCTGTCGAACTTCAGCGGCTCATCAAGGACCCGGAAAGCTCGTACTGGACGAGTCTGCTGACCACCTCGAAGTTCAAGCTTATCTACGCGCGGGCTATTTACGACCACGTGCTGCCCGCGGTGCCAGGCGGTATGACGGAGTGGCTGTCGCTCGAGCTGATTCGGAACCTGCCGGGAAAGTCGTGGGCAAACAATGCGGAATTCAAGTATTTCAAGCGCGACTACCTCGAACCAGCGGTCAGGCAAATCAACGACCTGTCCGACATCGAGATGTCTTATGAAACACGCGCAGGTACGCCCGGGTCGCGCAAGAAGGACCAGATTCGCTTTCGGTTGAAACGCAAGGAAGCGTCGGCCGCAGCGCAGGCCGACATGATGGAATCGGCCGCGCTGTACCTGACACTCCACAAGGAATTTGGCCTCGACGCGAAGCAGTTCCTTCAAATCCGGGAAAACCGGCACGTCTGGACAGATGCCCGCATCGAGCAAGCCATCGACTACACCCGGTTCAGGATCGCCAAAGGCGACGTCATCAGAAGGGCGTCGTCCTACCTGATGAAAGCCTTGGCCGAAGATTACCGTGTGGCTACCGCGGACCGGGACGTAGAGCTGCGCAGGAGTCAGCGAGAATCGCAGGAGGAAGGGAAGAAAACCCGACAGGTAGCCGTCGCCGAGAGTGTGGCCGCGGCTGATGCCGCAGCGGACCAGCAGCGCCAAGACGAGAAGGGCGCTGCTCGGAAGTTCTTCGACGCGGCCGAGAAGAAAGCGAGAGATGAGTTGGTCCGCAAGTTCGTTGCGGCAAGCACCATCGGGCAGCGCGCCATCACACGACAGGGGCTCAAGCCGGCTGAAGTCAACGGAACCAATATCATGCGGTGGCCCAGCGTTGCCGACACCTTCACCTCTTTCGTCGCGGGCGAACTCAGAAAAGCCGCTCGAGAGGCCAGTCGCCGCGGGTGACTGCGAGCATGTACGAAGCTTTGCTCTGAGAAGTGCCGTAACACAGTGACCGCATGCGTAGACTTCTGATCACACTTGGCTGCGGGGATGCGTTCGATAGCAAGGACTTCGCCGGCCGGCCCGCCCGAGACGAGGCGGCAGCGTCGCGACGACGCGCCGCTGTCGCCGGCATTGCGCTGCAGCTGCTGCGCAAGTGCGAGGGGCTGGCGCCGTCCCGGCAGCAACTCGCGGCGCTGGATATCCGTTCATCGAAGCGATTGAGTCGAAGCGATCACACGATTCTCCAGATAAATATCCGATACTATCCTCTGGGCAGATTCGCAAACGATTGAAAGCGTTCACATCAAATCGGCAGGCAACCACCGTCTAATTGCCTTTTCTCGACCATAAACGGTACGGCGAAGCGCGGCGCCATGGTCAAATTTCCCTTCGATCAAGCGTTTTCTTCCTTGCATTCATCTAATGTTTGTGCTTTTATATTAATCAAATCACTTTCATCGTGACACGAAAGATGTTATTCGTGAAAAAACCCGTATCAAACGTGGAAAACTGAGCCTTGCCGTGGCATTACTTCCGTTTTTGTTTCGCGACAGCGAGGAAGAAGTGCTCACCCTGACCAAAAAAGAGTTGACCGTGCTCGACGAGGCTCAACCGGACTACGTGGTTTACCTAGCTGAAACAGAACATGAAGGTAGCCGGTGGTGGCAAATGACTGTGAGGCTACCCGCGCAGGAAAAAATGTACGAGGTCGTTACTGCGCTCGGCAAAACCAAGCTTTGGAAGCGTTTGGACATAGCCGTCGATTTCATCAAGGAGAGCTGTCCGCACACCAAGACAGTGTCTGTGGTCTTCTCGACGTAGGAAAACTCACAAGCTGCGAGGTCCATAATGAAAGAGGGCAACGGTACCGAAAAGGAACATTTAGTAGTCCCATGCAAGAGAGGGGATTTAGACAAACTTCTTGATCTGACGAGCAATGTGATCATGCTCGCCTTCGTATTTCTTCCGCAGTTCGCCTACGCACAAGACGCCTCGGGAGCGTTCGCCGGCATTACGGCATTCCTGAAGTCGATCACGCAACTTCTCGTGTTCGAGTGGGGCTACTACATCGGGATCATCACCTTAGCGATTCAGGGCTATCGCTGGAAAAGCGGTCGCATCGACCTGATGACGCTTGGCGGTTGGGGACTTGGCATTGCCCTCGTATTCTTCGCCCCGAATATCGTCGCTGATCTTCGTTCTCGTTCCGTGGGGGCCATCTCATGACCGACGACGCGCAAATGGACGACGAGGGCGAATCGCTCGTGGCGGCGATGACCCGTCCCACCATGATCGGCGGGCTGACGCTCGCCAGTCTGGCGATGAGCTTTTATTTCCCCGGTATGGCTGCGTTGATCACCCGATCTGTTTGGGCTGCGGCATGCATCCCCGTTCTGCTGCTGATGAGCTACCTTGTTTGCCTGAAAGACGTGTACCTGTTCGACATCCTGTCAGCCGCGACCCACCTGAAGACGTGTCCGAACAAACGATTCTGGGGATGCCGACGCTATGCGCCTCGCTGATGTCTTAAAGGAGAAGTTCGACATGTCGTTGTCGATGCCGACGCCAGAAGGTGCCGTCGCCGACGCCAGGGAAATGGCCCTGAGCGACATGATTCCGTACACGGTGCACTACGACGATGAAACCGTCATCACCAAGGATGACGGCTTGCTGCAGGTCATCAAGCTCGACGGTCTCCTTTTCGAGTCGTTAAGCGCAGCCCAAGTCAAGCAGTTCGAGCGCCGTCGCAACACGGTGCTGCGTTCGATCGCGAATAGCGACCGTGGCGTGTACGTCCATCTGGTTCGTCGCAAGATGAATCAGTATCCGACAGGGGAGGGCGGCACGTGGCTCGCGCAGCGCTTCAATCAAGCTTGGCGGGAGCGTTATGAAGCGCGCTCGTTCTTCGTGAACGAAATTTACATATCCATCGTCCGTAACCGTTTCCGGCAAGGTGCGCCCGGTGTTTTGGACCGGCTGTTTTCACTCATGTCGAGCGCGAGCGTGACGAAAGAGGATCTTGAGTCGTTCGAAGATCAGGCAAAAGACCTCAACGATGCTGCCAACTTGATCGCGCAAACGTTGTCGAGCTACGGCGCGCGCAAACTAACCGTTCAACGCAGGCCGGAATTCGTACGTGAGCGCGTCAGTCGAACCGATGCGCAGACTGCCATCGAGCGGTTCAAGCTGGGATGGCACGAGTTTCAGGGCTTACACGGCGACCACGACGCGTATAGGCGCGATGACGTGCTCGACTTCCTCGGTGCCGACTACACCGAGATAGGGGCCTTCCTGCACTACCTCATCAATCTGGAAGACGAGCGCGTACCGCTAACTGAGCTGCAGCTCGACCGCACGCTCGCGGTGTCGTATCTCGATTTCAGAATGGTCAGCAACATGATGGCCGTTCAGAACCTGAGCGGTACACGCGCCGGTGCCATGCTGAGCATGGCTGAATGGCCTTCGCGCACGCCGTCGCGCATGCTTGACGAATTCCTCCGTCAGCCGGTCGAATACATCATCACGCAGTCGTTCTTCTTTACCGACCGGATTACAGCCGAACACGATATGAAGCAGGAGCGTCGGCGTATCGTGGTCAATGACCGGGAGGGTACGGCGGACGAAGATAGGGACGAGATCACCCAGGGTTTGCAAGACCTGACTCGTGGTCGATCGGTGAACGGCCTGCATCACCTAAGCATGCTCGTGCACGTGCCGGCGACGACGAAGTTCGGTGATCCCACGGAGAACAAGCGGCAGACGATCGCCGAGCTGGATGCAGCAGTTGGCCTGCTCAAAAAGGCGTTCGTCAACCTTGGCGTCAAGCCGGTGCGCGAGTGGTTCGCGGTGGAGACCTTCTTTTGGGCTCAGTTGCCTGGGCAGGCGCAACACTTCATGGGGCGCCGCGGCAAGATCAAGTCGAGCAACTTTGCTGGATTCGCCTCGTTGCATAACTTCGCGGTCGGGAAGATCGACGGCAACCTATGGGGGCCGGCCATCATGCCGTTCGAGACCCAGAGCGGCACCGCCTATTACTTCAACTTCCATCGTGAAATGGAAGGGATGGTGGCAGGTCATACGGGCTTTGCGGCGGACACTGGAGCGGGTAAGACGACCTTGTTGTCGGCGTTGATCACGATGGCCGACAAGGCTCGGCCACGGGTGTTCTGGTTTGACAACCGCGAGGGGGCGAAGGTCTTTATGTGCGCGATGGGCGGCCAGCACACAACGCTCACGGTACAGGGCAGCACCGGCTGGAATCCGATGAAGCTACCCGACACACCGGAGAATCGCGCCTACCTGGTTGAGCTGCTTTCGCTGATGCGTACGTGCTACGGCGGACGGATCACGCCCGACGATATCGAGCGCTTCAAGAGGGCCGTTCAGGAAAACTACGAGCTGCCGGAAGAAGACCGTCGTCTACGTAATGTTGCGTGGTGTTTCGGTCAAGCCGAGCTGGCAAAAGACATGCGCATATGGCACGGCGCGAACGGTCACATGGGTGCGAATTGGGGCGTGTTCGACAACGCGCATGACAACATCGATCTGAGCACCTGTCGGCACTACTGCTACGAGATGCGGCAACTCATCAAGGACGGCGTGGCGCGGCCCGAACTCCCGGTCGTGCTGAGCTACCCGTTTCATCGCATCGAGCAAGCGATGAACGGAGAGCCGTTCATCCTGGTCTTGGAAGAAGGCCAAAACCTGGTCAAGCATGCATATTGGCGCGAGAAGATCGACAGCTACATCATGCAGATTCGGCGCAAGAACGGGTTGCTGGTCTTCGTCACACCTGACGCGAAATATCTATACAGCGAAACCGACTCGATTCTGAAGCAAACGGCAACGAAGATCTATCTGCCGAACAGCGAAGCCAGGCGGACTGATCTCGTGGACGTGCTTGGGCTGACGGCCGCGGAATATGAGTTCGTGCGGGACACGCCCGTCGAAAGCCGCACATTCCTGATTCGACGCGGGAATGAGTCGATCAAGGCGAAGTTCGATCTATCAGAGCTGCCCGAGTTCATCCCAGTGTTTTCGTCGAACGACAAGGGCGTGGCGCTCATGGATCAAATCATTCGTGAGTTGGGAACCGATGATCCCGAGCAGTGGGTACCGGTGTTTATGGCACGTTCGATTGCCAAGAATACGCACAACCTCAAGCGCCCAGGAGCATGACCATGAGAAAAGTCCTCGTTGTCGTCACGATGATCGCTTCATTTGGCGCGCCGGTGCCGGCTTTTTGCACGGGTATCCCGACATTCGACGCCGCAACGATGATTCAATTACAACAGCAGTTGACGCAGATGCAGCAGCAATACGAAACGCTCAAGAGCCAATACGCCGCGATCACCGGTAGCTACGGCCGCGGGCAGATTGGTCTGAATCAAGCGATGAGTTCAGCGTCGGTGGTGCCGGGCTCGTGGCAAGAAGTCGTGGCGCAACAGCAGAGTGGGGCGTTTGGCGCCAGGCAAAGCTACTACGAAAAGCTGATCAATACCATGCCGCAAGATCTCTTTGCTGATCCACAGGCGCAAAATGCCACGACCTACAAGATGAGCACGGACTCGGTGCGGGCCGCGATGGCTGGCGGCGATACCTTGTATTCGGAAGTGCAGACGCACCTGAATAATCTGGCGGTGATGAGCCAGCAAGTCGATTCAACGAGCAACATCAAGGACGCGCAAGACCTACAGAACCGCATTTCGAGTGAAAACGGCATGTTGCAAAGTGCGATGGCGAAGCTCAATGCCATGAACATGAACCTGCAAGCGAATATGCTCAATCAGCAGAATCAAGCGACCGCAGCAACACAGAAGTATTTTCGTCGCACAGGCCAGTAGCCTTTTCCGCATGCAGTAAGCACGGACGTCAAGGGAGATCGCCATATGAAAATCCTATTCGCTTTCTTGCCGGCGATACTGACGTTTTGGCCACTCCTCAAAGTTCTCCAAAAAGGGTGGCGCCTTTTCGTGGTGTTGCTCTTCGTGGCTCTGGCGACCGGTTGCACGAGTACGTCAAACAAGTTCGACAAGTCGCCGTGCGCATGTGCCTTCCAGAACCTCAATACGTCCTACTTCGGGAGCAAAGCCGATGCGTAATCTCTGGATGATCGTCTCGGGGCTCGCGGTTGTCGTCGCGATTGGTGGGGCTGTGTACTACTTCTTTCCGAAGCAGCCGATGAACCCTGAAGTATCAAGTGCGGCGCCTCTAGCGCCGCCATCGGGCAGTAGTGTGCTTGTGGTGCCTGCGAGCAATCCTCTATTAACCGCTGACAAAGCGCAACTGGAACAATGGGTTTCCCTGTATCCAATTCGATGCGGCGAAATTGTCTTCGAGAAAGTGGACGCAAAGTCCAGGAACTTCAATTTCTGTGTCGGCGAGATCAGGAGGCGGGTTACTCACGACACAGGCACGGCGATAAATCGAGAAGAAGTTCTAGATGCAAACGTGCGGGCACATTGGCGCTCGGTGATGGGGAGCAAATAGCCATGTCGGCCTTGACCCTGCAGGGCTTGGTCGGTGCGGCCGACGGTGTCACGCAGTCGTTTTTAACGCAAACGTATCCCGCTATCGCGGGGGCAATCTCGGCACCGATCTACCTAGCTGCGATTCTCTATTGGGCGCTTTTTGGCTACAAAGTCTACGCTGGTCATGCACCGATGCAGTGGAAAGATGTATTGGCAAAGTGCGTGATGACAGTAGCAGTATTCAGCACCCTTAGTTGGGGAGCGTTAGCGCAAGTGATCTACAGCGCCTTCTTATCGTTCATGGAAGGCGCGGCCGCCACGATCATGGCTGGAAAGCCAACGGCGGAGATGCTCGACGCACTATGGGGCAATGTGGAAGCTGTATCGGAACGCCTTCGCAGCGTGAACCTTTATCAGTTTGCGATGATTTGTGACGGAATTTTGCTTTTCGTTGTGAATTGCAGTTTGTTCGTTCTCGCGCTGATGTACATGACGATCGCCAAGTTCGGCCTTGCTATCACGATGGTCCTTTGTCCTCTCTTCATCGGTTTCCTAATGTTTGAAGAAACGCGGCGGTGGTTTATGAACTGGGTGAGCAAGATGCTTACCTTCTGCTTTATCTATATTCTCGTGATCGCCATTGTACGTTTCGGCTTTCTTGCGTTCGGCGATGCGATTGATGTTGCGGGGCAGGCGGCGCAATCGGACGGCTTTGCTACCAGTGAGCAAACCGCACAACTCGTCATCGTTGAGGGCGTCTTGATCCTATTCATGTTGAGCGTCCGCAGCTGGGCATCGGCGTTGGCCGGCGGTGCCTCGTCGTCGACCGGCACGCTAGTGATGTTCGCCCGCATGATGATGTCAAGAGGCGTCGGCAAATGAAATTCGGCAAGCGAACATTTCTAGGAGACACCAAGACCCAGGCCGCGCAGTTGGGCGGCTCGAACAAGCTGAAGCAGGAGCGCAACCGTGCGTACCTATTCATTGGCCTTCTGCTGTTCGTCGTCGGCGGTCTGGCAAGTGCGGTCACGGTCCTCGCGACCGTTCACACGGTCATTCCGGTGGTGTCGGTCATCGACGCGAACGGCCACGTCGTGAAACAGCAGGTCGTCACACGAGAAACGATTACGGGGCAGGAAAGCTTTGTTCAAAGCCAGGTGTACGACTTCATCATGTATTGCAACACGTTCGACCCTGACTGGAGACAACGTTTCGCTGATCTCTGTCGGCTGCACTCAACAGAGCCAATCGCGGCGCAATATGACGCAGAGACCAGCCCCGATAATCCGACCAACCCGTATTATCAACTTGGTCCGGGTGGCCGTCGCTATCCAAAAATCACCGGCATCACCTCGCTGGGAAAAGACGCGTATCAGGTGTCGTTCCAGTCGATCATCGAAAAGCCGGGTAGTGCCCCCAAGATTGATTACTACACGGCGCTCGTTCGCTACACCTTCACGTTCAAACCACTCGTGCTTGGTGATCGCTGGGAAAACGCCCTGGGCTTTGCCGCCACCTCATACCGCAAGGATCAGGAACTGAGCCGCCAATAGCCGGCTTGCATACGGAAACGGACCATGAAAATCAACGCAAACCTTGTTGTTGCCATTGCCACCGGCGCGTCGATTTCGATGGTCTTGGTCCCCGCGTACGCCGCGAAGTCGCCTCATTCGGTGGTGACGGATGATCGCGTCAAGCAGGTGCCATACGATCCAAACCAGGTCTATGAAATCGTCGGGACCTATGGGTATCAGACGTCTATCGAGTTTGCTAACGATGAGACGGTCAAGGTGGTGAGCTTAGGTGATTCGATTGCATGGCAGACGGTTCCGTACCAGAACCGGATTTTCTTGAAGCCAGTCGAACCCAACGCGGCCACGAATCTGACGGTGATCACCGACAAGCGCACCTACTATTTCAAGCTCAATAGTTCGAGAAGCCGCGCCTCCATGACGTTCCTCGTGCGCTTCGTCTACCCGAACGCGAACACCAACACCTATGCGGGTGCGAGCGGTTCACGCCGCGCGAGTAACGGGCTCGATTCCTCCCGGCTCAATCTCGATTACGGCACGTCGGGCGACAAGACCGCCATTGCACTGAGCCGGGCGTTCGACGACGGCCAGTTCACCTACTTCCTGTTCGATCAGAACGCCGAGATCCCCTCGGTGTACACGGTGGGTCCCGACGGAACAGAGTCGATCGTCAACACACGGCGAGAAGGGCAATACCTCGTGGTCGAACGCACGGCCAGTCTGTTCACCTTGCGTAACGGCAATTCCCATCTCTGTGTGCAGAACAACGCGAACCCGTATCGGCGCGGGACGAGTACTTCAATGCGTCCGGTTGGAGACCACTGACATGGCCGATCGACTCGACAGGCCGCACGAAGACCGCGAGGCGGCCGTGCGCGAGTGGGAACAACAGACTCACACTTCGTTGGTCGCCGACGGTCGGAAGACCAAGCTACGCGGGATCGCGATCGCCGTCGTTGCCGCGGCGGTGCTGGGCGCCGTTTGGTATCTCAAGCACGGCGCGAGCGAACGCGCGGCGGCGTCTGGCGGGAGCGACCTCAGCATTCCCGAGCGGAAACCTGTGCCCAAGCTCAAGCGTCAGGAATTGGCCAGCGCCGCGGCAGTGGCCTCCTCTCCGGCCACGACGCCGGTTAGCGCGACGCAATCCGATGACCCGTTGAGAGCCCAGCGCGAACAGATGGAAATGCAGCGTCAAGAGCAAGAGCGGCGCATGTTGGAAGCGCGCATGAAGTCAGCCATCATTCCACCTAACTCGACGAACGCGACCAATTCGACATCTGCATCTGCTCAACCGGTCGGCGGCGAGGATAGCGAGGGGGGCGAACGAGGGCAAGCGAATACGGGTGCGCTCGGCGCCTTTCGTGGGGGTAGCGGCGAGCGAGGCGGTCAGGACGCGAACTCGCGCTTCGCGCGTGCGGTGTCGGGCAACGGCGTGGCGGTGAGCCGGGCCAATCAAATCGATGACCTCCCCTACAAGGTCTTGCAGGGCAAGGTCATCGAAGCGGTGCTTGAACCACGCGCGATCTCCGATCTGCCAGGCATGGTGTGCGCGACCGTTCAGCGCGATGTGTACGGCGCGCAGGACCGAAACAAGCTGATCCCGTGGGGCTCACGGGTGTGCGGAGTGTACAGCGCCGAAGTACGCAAGGGCCAGGACCGGCTGTTCGTAATCTGGAACATGGTGCGGCGGCCGGATGGCGTGCAAGTGGCGCTGGATAGTGCAGGAGGGGACCAGCTCGGCACGGCCGGCATGGGTGGCATCGTGGACACGCATTTTGCCGAAATTTTCGGCATGTCCGCGCTGCTATCGATCATCGGCGCTGGCGCGTCGAACGCCGGCGTGAGCTCGGGCGATCAGTACAACTCGGCCGCGGCTTACCGCCAGTCGGTGCAGGAGGCGGCTGCCCGAACCTCGGAGTCCGTGCTGCAGCCGTACATCAATATCCCGCCCACCATCACCGTGCCGGCCGGCTCCCGTGTTCGCATCTACGTGAACAAAGATCTCGACTTCGCGTCGATCTACAAGGACGAAATCGAAGCGTCGAAGCATGCCGACGGTGTGACGTTCATACAGTGAGGATCACGCGATGTCGCAGATTGCGTCCTTCCGGGCCAAGCTCGCGCCGATTGTGGGCTATCTCGATGATTCCGCGGTCACTGAGCTGGCTGTCAATCGACCGGGAGAGCTCTGGCTGGGGCGGCAGGGCCTGCGGTATATGGAGCGAGTGCACGCGCCGGATTTGAACTACCCGTTGCTCGAGTCCTTAGCCGATGTGACGGCGTCTTACACGAATCAGGAAACCGACCGGGAGCGGCCGTTGTTGGCCGCGACAATTCCGATCGATCTTTCCGATGGTGTCGCCGATGCGGAGCGTGGCGGTTACCGCGTGCAAGTGGTTCGGCCGCCGGCGGTGGAGGAACAGACCATCGCCCTCTGTATCCGCAAGCCTACGCTGCTCGATATTGGACTATCGGAGTACAGCAAGCAGGGCGCGTTCACTGATGTGAACCAGAAGGTAGCGAACGAGACGTATTCGGATGATCGCTTACGGGAGTTGTACAAGGCCCGCGAATGGGAAGATTTCTTGCGTGGCGCGGTTCGCGCGCACAAGAATATCGTCATTTCTGCCGGCACGAACGCCGGCAAAACAACCTTACTGAATGCGCTCCTCAAAGAGATTCCCCACCATGAGCGCGTCGTCACGATTGAGGACTCGCGCGAAATCCGGCCGCCACAACGGAACTGCTTGCACATGCTTTATTCGCGTGGCGGGCAGGGCGTGGCCAAAGTCTCCGCGGTGGACCTGCTGGAAGCGATGCTGCGACTCACGCCGGATCGCCCCATCATGGGCGAGCTGCGCGGCGCGGAAGCCTACTCCTATCTCGAACTGCTCAACTCGGGGCATACCGGCTCAATTACGACGATTCACGCCGATAGCCCGAGCTTGATGTACGACCGGCTCGCGCAGATGGTGATGCGCTTCGGCACACCGATGGGCAAAGACCAGATTATCGGCTACGCCCGCTCGCTCATCCAGGTGGTGGTTCAATTCAAGCGCGGTGGGGACGGTCGTCGCTATGTCTCGGAGATTCAGTATGAAGGCGCCTAAGCTGCTCCCAATGATCACCAGCTTACTGGGCGCCGTTCCGTGGTGTGCTGGAGCGCAAACGCTGACGCAGCCCCTGTCGTTTGAAAAATTGGCGGCCGAGTGCGCGCCGGACGTCGATCCGATCACGCTCAGGGGCGTGGTAAGTACCGAATCGTCGTGGAACCCCTATGCGATCGGCGTCGTGGGCGGCCGCCTCGAGCGTCAGCCCCGTAGCCTAGCCGAAGCGGTGGCGACGGCCCGTGAGCTGGAGCGGCAGGGCTTTAACTTCTCGTTGGGTCTGGGGCAGGTCAACCGCTCCAACTTCGCCCGGTATGGCGAGCGGTATGAGACCGTGTTCGACCCGTGCCGTAACCTCAAGGCGGGCGGTGCGATTCTCAAAGATTGCTTTCTTCGGGCCAAGGCGCAGATCAGTGACGATCAACGCGCTTTGCGGGCCGCGTTCAGTTGCTATTACTCGGGCAACTTCACGCGCGGCTTCCGATCGGAAAAAGCCGGCCAGTCGAGCTATGTGCAGAAGGTCGTTGCGAACGCCATGGAGGCCGCTCCGCCGATTCCGATTCCGGTCGTACCGGCTGTGAAGCCCGAAGGCTCCGAGGGTCCAGTGGCCGTTCACCCAGCTACTCGGCCGACGACGCCCATGGCACGCGCGGCGACGGCGCAGTGGGTCATCTTTGCGGAAGGGGCGCAGGAGAGTGACCAGCCTGCCGCGTCCGCGATTGCGGGGTCCAGCAAGGGTTCCGCCGTGAAGGTCCAATTCATGACGCCGAGCGCTGCAGCGGCGCCGGCGGTTACCGAAACTCGGGCCGAGCAAGTGCCGACGTCACAGGAATCGCAGGCCGTACCGGCGCGACGGGCGACGGCAAACAGCGCGTCGCAGGACGCCCCGTTCGTTCGGTTCGTGAATTGAGCGCTTTCTTGCAAGCAACACGCGCCTCGGAGAAAATACCATGAAGAAACTGATCGTCGTGCTGTTCATCATCGGCGTTGCCGCATCCGCACACGCGTCCGAGTACGGTTGCAAGGTGCTGCTGTGTCTAGCCAATCCAGCGTCGAACGGTGGCCCGAAAGGAGTGTCGGACTGCGTTCCGCCAATCGATCAGCTCTATCACGATCTCGGCAGAGGTCGGCCATTCCCGAAGTGCGATCAAGCGGACGGCAATGATGGCTCGAGCTACGCGCGAGAGGTCTATGACGCGTATGACCCTTGTCCAGCCCCGCTACAACCTGCCGTGCGCGGATCGGTTGCCGTGCAAGGGCATCAGAGATCGGGCGACAATGCGCCGGGATCGTGGGGCGGCGATGGATCATTCGAACAGACGGGACAGCCGCAGGTATCCGAGATCCAGAACGACTACGCCTATAGCACGGGTGCGCGGGCGTGCGTCGGCAAGCAGCTCGGCTCGTACACGACCGGTACCTACGACAATGCGTACACCGTGAACGTCTTTGACAAAGTGCTGTGGCAGCCCGCGCAGAATCCGCGAGCCATCGACGTTTTCGTTGATCGGACGTGGCAGCAGCGGGTGCGCTACTAGGAGGAGGGCGCCGGCACTTGGACCCATGCCTGCCGGACGCCCCGTTGTGTTCGGAGCTCCGGTCAATCGCCAGGCGATCTGTCCAGCAGACCTCGGCGTTTGCCGATGTACGATGAGGCTATCTTTTACGTCAGCAAACTGGGGGGTGCCGACTTAACGTCGTCGCGAAGCGGGACGGCCACCTCGTGCATTCGCCAACTCACAGTTTCGACCCTCTTCTTCCGCTCGCCACTTGTCCGAACGAAGGTCGCATCCTGAATAAGTGCGGTCGCTAAATGAGGCGACGTTACGGGCCGCAAAGGGTTCTCAATGCGCCGTCAGTTGCCACCGCAATACGGGATACGTCGCGCCGGCGGGCATCGCCCAGACGCCTGACGGCCCGAAGTTCCACGACACGAAGCTCGCCGGATTGCTCATCTGCGCAGTGGTCAGTCCGTTCGTCGGGGGCGGCGCGCTGCCGCCCTCTGCGAAATGCACCGCGTTCGGGTGATTCGTGGTTTCCTTGTTCCAGTAAACGTCGTTGCGGATCGTCCCCGAGTTCATCGTGGCGATGGCGCCATAGGTATCGGGCGTGGGTCGATCACTGGACCACCCCACGGCAAAAGACTCCTCGATTACGCCCGTGCTGGCGTTGTATTCGACCAGTGCGCCGTCTCCTACCAGCGAGCCGACACGGCCCGTGCCATACGATTGCTGAATGAGCCCGGTGTTCACGCCGACCAGACCTCCGCCGCTCCCATGTGAGCCGCCGACGTTGATCGAACCGCTCGCATAGGACTGCACGATCCAGCCATCGTTCTGGTTGACGAGACCACCATAGGAACCATTGCCGCCGACCGATGCGCCGCTCCACGACCGTTCTATCGTGCCCTTGTTCCACCCGACGAGACCGCCGCCCCCGATGCCGCCGAACGGCGCACCCGACCCGACTCCACCGGTTGACCATGCATACGCGATGACGCCATCGTTGCGGCCGGCGAGCGCGCCGTAACTGCCGCCCATACCGCCCTCGACGCTGGCGTTCGCCACCCCGAGGTTCCGCACGACGCCGCCCGATCCGATCACGCCGAACATCCCGGCATACCGTACGTATCCCTGAATTGGGACCTGGATATTCAGGTTGCTGACGACATGGCCGAAGCCATCGAACTGCCCGGCAAACGGTGCGGTGTCGGCCGGGGCGATCGGATTGAAGGAGGTACTCTGCGTCGTCTTCAGGTCGATATCCTTGCCGAGCGCGTAGTTGCCCTTCAGATCGCGCGACACATTCCCGAGGTCCGTGGCGTTGTTCACGAGCTTGTACGCCGTGATCTGCGTGACGTAGCCGCTGAAGGGCAAGCCCGGCCAGCATCGATTGGCGAGCAGAGTGCCGGCCGAATAACTACTGTTCATGTCGTAGAACAGACTGACGATGCCGCTGCTTCGCGACCAATCGATCGTGCCTTGATTGCCGGCGCCGCCGCCGTTGTTGACACCCGTTGCATCGGCGCGAACGGTCAGATTGCCGCCGCCGATGTTGCGAATACCCGCACCGGGGACGATCGACACGCTATGCGCGGCATTCAGCGCAAGCGATGCGCCGCCTTGCCACTCGACGTTGCCGTTCACTGTGATATCGCCGTTCGCGCCTGTCGTCATAACGTTCGTCGATGTGCCCTTGCCTAGGCTGCGCGAGATGGCACTGGCAGCGTTCCCGTCGATCGTGAATATCGGCGCGCTCAACGTCCAATGGCCCGCAAGCACCGTCGCGTTGCCAATGTCGAGCGTCGATGCGCGCGTGTCAACGGCACCGCCGCTACCGTCCGCATTCGTCGCGATGATCGTGCCGTCCGCATGAACTTCGCCCTTGTCGGCGACGAGCCAGACGTGACCATCGCGGGTCGTAGTGCCGGTCGCACGTATCGCAGCGCTGTTGCCCGCGAGGGCATACACGTTGCCATCAGCCGCTTGCAAGCTGGCTTGCGCCGCCTCGATCGTGCCCGCGTTTATCACCGTGCCACCGCTTCCTGCTTGCACGAATACCTGTTGCCCGCCGGACGCGTCCTGCAACAGCACCTGATTGCCTGCCACCAGTTCAACCGTTCCCTTCGGCGCATCGATGCTTCCGGCGTTAATCACCGCCATGCGCGACACGAGCAACACGTCGCCGCCGCTCGAACCGATTTTGCCGAGATTGATTACCGCACCGTTGCCTCCGCCCGAAAAAGTGAGCGGCCCGCCTTGCATGAAGGCGTTCGGATCGATAGTCAGGGCCGATGCTACGAAGCGCCCGCCCGTCGCGATCACGCCGTTGGGAGCCACGAGCACACCCTGCGGATTGATGAGATAAACGCTGCCGCTCGCGTGCATTTGCCCCGCAATCGCGGACGGATCGCCGCCCGTCACCCGATTGAGCGTCGCGCCGCTGCCGTTGTTGAAGGTCACCGTGCGCGACGACCCGATCGAAAAGTTGCGCCAGTCGATGACGCCGCGCGACGACGTCTGGTTGATCGTGACCGACTGGCCGCCGGTCACTATAGCCCCGCTGCCTGCGACGAACTGTCCCCCGCTCGGAAGCGGCGGAGCGGCGTATCCAGCGATGGCGTAGGCAAACGTCAGGCCGAGCACGAACGATCGCATCGGGCAATAACTTTGACTTGGGGCGCGAATACATGAACACGACGCCGAGCGTTGCATGTTTCCCTCCTTTGCCCTGACAGCCGCACCCAGCGGGCATCCAGTCACCGTGCAAGCGTAGCTTATCCAGTCATGAGCGGATAATAGTCCGGAAGTCGGCAACGTGTACGTGATCATTTGAGGTCGCGACCATCTCTTGTGCGGCGGCTACGATCCTTGATCACTTGCTCGACGACGCCCAAACTCTGTCTCCTGTACCTGCGGGGGCAACGGGCCGTGCGCTGAACGGCCGAAGCTCGGCAACGGAAGCAAGTCGTAGGCGCTCGCTACCCGTCGGTACTGCCCGCGTATTCCGAATGACAGTTTACTGAGTTGACCGGCCTTCTGAAGGTGCGAGCGATGCCACGAAACAAGGTCCCTTCATGGCCGTTTGTTCGCTTTCAGACAGATCATAGAAAAAGCTCACGCGAGCGACCTAAATGTCAGCTCTGTAGAAGGCTCATCGAGCTGCTGTTCTCGGCCATGAAGAGACGGTCGCCGACATCGAGGCAGATGGCCGCTATTCGGTCAAACGGGCAGCAAAATTCGAGTGCCTCTCATGTCCTCGACGCGTCCTTTTTGAGATTGACCCGCCAAAACGGACACCTATCCTTTGGAAAAAGGGGGTGCCAAAATGGGCAAGCATCGAGCACCG
>NZ_FCOA02000019.1 GCF_001544875.2 Caballeronia hypogeia | reverse complement strand
ACGCATCATCTCAAGCTGGAGCAGATCAACGACGGCTTCGACCTGATGAAGAAGGGCGAGTCGATTCGTTCCGTCGTGATCTATTGATCACTCGCGGCCCATGCCGAAGCGTTCGCGATACGTCAGCGGCGTAATGCCCAGCGCGTGCTGGAACGCTTTCCTCATCGCTTCGTAGGTTTTGAAGCCGCTTCGCGCGGCGATCGTTTTCGCCGGCAGGTCGCCTTCCTCGAGCATGCGGCGCGCCGCTTCGATGCGCGCGCGCGTAACGAAGGTCGAGGGCGTCGTGCCGGTTTCGCGCTTGAACGAGCGATTGAAGTTGCGCACGCTCATCGAAAGGCGTTCGGCCATTTCCGCCGGCGATATCTCGCGCTGAAGATTGGCGAGGATCCAGTCCTGCACGTCGCGAATGCCCGGATTCTGCGTCGCCTGACTGACGAGATGCGAGCTGAACTGCGACTGTCCGCCCGGGCGCTTGAGATAGACGACGAGATCGCGCGCCACGTCGAGCGCCACGTCCAGACCGAAATCTTCCTCGACGAGCGCGAGCGCCAGATCGATGCCTGCCGTCACGCCAGCCGAAGTCCACAGATTGCCTTCGCGAATGAAGATGCAATCGGCATCCACGCGTACCGCCGGATATTTTTCCTTCAGTGCATCGGCGACGGCCCAGTGCGTGGTCGCGCGCTTTCCATCAAGCAGGCCGGCCGCCGCCAGAAAGAACGCGCCCGAGCACAGCGCGGCCGTGCGCTCCATGCGGCCCGCGACGGCTTCGACCCACTGCACGATTTCGGGCGCGTTGCCCACTGCCTCCTCGATCTGCCACGCCCCCACGATGATCGCCGTATGCGGCAGCGCGAGCGGATCGATGCGCTTCGTGGCCGTGAGCGACACGCCCGTGTCGGACAGCACTTCGCCGCGACGGATCGAGGCGAGCTTCACGTCATATCGACCGGCCAGGCCACGGCGTTCCAGATGAATGTTCGCGTACGTGAAGACGCTGAGCGAACCGATGGCTTCGAGCGCCTTGAAGCCGTTGTAGATGATGATGTCGACAGTCAGGAGCATGGCGATACGTTCGTTATTCGCCCGTCATGTCGACAGGCACGTCGAGCCCGACTTTCACGCGGCTCATGCTCACGAGCGTCCTGAAGCGTTTGACGTTGTTGTTGGCAAAGAAGAGCTGTCGCGTGAGTTCGCTGTACTGCTCCATGTCGCGCACGGTCAGCACGAGCACGAAATCCGATTCGCCCGCCACGTAATAGCACTGCTGAATCTGCGGACACTGCGAGAACGTGCGCTTCATCGCGTCGAGCAGGTCGATCTGTTCGCTTTCCACTTCGACCATGACGATGATGGTCAACGGATGATTCACCTTCTCGGGCGCCACGATCGCGGCATAGCGATCGATCACGCCTTCGTCGAGCAGGCGGCGCAGTCTGCGGTTCACGGCGGCGGTCGAAAGATTGACGCGCGCGCCGAGTTCGTTCTGCGGCGTCTGCGCATCCCGCTGGACTTCCGCGAGCAGTTTGCGATCGAAACTATCGAGGTTGGCTGTCATGGCGTACGAGAATGCTCGAAAGACCGGGTGAAAAACGGGATATTTTTGCACGAGCCGCGGGAAGAACGCGTGTTTTTTGATTGGGCCGCGCAATATTATCTTGGCATCGCCACTGAACACCGGAGTTTGTCCGCATGCTCGTCTCCAACGCTAAATCCGCGAGAACCGCTTATCCCGACGCGCTGCGCGCGATCCTCGACATGCAAGCCGCGAACGAAAGCCGCGCGTGGCTCGCGCACTGGCCGCTCATCCATCGCGAAGGCACGCCGTTGTGGAGTCTTCCGGATGCCGCCGCGCGACTCGGCATCGCAAGCGTCCGCGTGAAGGATGAATCGATGCGCTCCCCGCTCGGCAGCTTCAAGGCATTGGGCGCGCCCGTTGCGCTCGCACGTCTCGTGACGCGGCTTTTCCACGCACACGACATCGATCCGAAGAAGCTTTTCGAAGGCCATCACAAAGCGCTGCTCGGCGGCTTCACCGTCATCAGCGCGACAGACGGCAATCACGGCCGGGCGCTCGCGGCAGCGGCGCGCGACATGGGCTGCCATTGCGTGATCGTGCTGCACGCCAATGTCAGCGAAGAGCGCGAGCAGGCGATCGCCGCGTATGGCGCGCGCATCGTGCGTATCGAGGGCAACTACGACGAGTCGGTGGAACAGGCCGCGCAACTCGCGCAGGCGAACGGCTGGCATGTCGTTTCGGATACGTCATACGAAAGTTATGAAGCGATTCCGCGCGATGTCATGCAGGGCTATGGATGCATCGCGGCGGAAATCGTCGAAGCGGATATCGCGCCGTTTTCGCATGTCGTGCTGCAAGGCGGCGTCGGTGGTCTTGCCGCGGGCGTCGCGAGTTATCTATGGGAACGGCTTGGCTTGATGCGGCCGCGTTTCATCGTCGTGGAACCGAAGCAGGCGGATTGTCTTTATCGAAGCGCCATGGCCGGGCACGCGGCGAAAGCGTCGGGCCCGGTCGATTCCGTCATGGCCGGACTCGCGTGCGGTGAAGCATCGCCGCTCGCGTGGCGGATTCTGGAACCGTGCGTCGATCATTTTCTGCTCATCGATGACAGCGACGCGATCGACGCGATGAAAACGCTCGCGCAAGGCACAGGACGTGATGTGCCGATCGTCTCGGGCGAATCGGGCGCGGCGGGATTCGCGGGGCTCACTGCGCTGATGCGTGATCGTGAACTCGCGCAAGCCGTCGGGCTCGATGCGAACGCGCGCGTGCTGGTCATCAACACGGAAGGCGCAACGGCCCCATCGGTATATGCGGAGCTCGTCGGTGAATCGGCCGATGCGGTGTTGAAGCGCCAGCGCGAGTGGTTGCGGCGCGTGGCTCAATGAGAGGACATCACGCATGGAAAGCACACTGCAGGCGCAACTGAAAAGCTGGCGTCATCATCTGCACCAGCATCCGGAAACCGGCTTCGAGGAAGTTCAGACCGCGGACTATGTTGGCCGCATTCTCGAGACGCTCGGCCTCGAAGTGCATCGCGGCATTGGCGGAACGGGGCTCGTCGCGAGCCTGACTGCAGGTGACAGCAGGCGCGTGATCGGACTGCGCGCCGACATGGACGCGTTGAACATCGTCGAGCGGGCGCCCGAGCGCGCGCATGCTTCACGCACGCACGGAAAGATGCACGCGTGTGGTCACGACGGCCATATGTCGATGGTGCTCGGCGCCGCGCGCCTGCTCGCCGAAGCACGCGATTTCGACGGCACGGTGCGCTTCGTCTTCCAGCCGGCGGAAGAACACGGGCGCGGCGCGAAAGCGATGATGGCCGATGGTCTTTTCGAGCGCTTTCCCGTCGATGCCATCTTCGGCGCTCATAACATGCCGGGCATGCGCGCCGGCACGTTCGCGACGCGCGCGGGCGGCATCATGGCGAGCGAGGACAACTTCGTCATTCACGTGAAGGGGCGCGGCACGCATGCGGCGCGTCCGCATATGGGCGTCGATCCGATCGTGATCGCGTCGCAGATCGTCGTCGCATTGCAGACGATCGTGTCGCGCAATCTCGATCCCGGCGCGCAAGCGGTGATCTCGTGCACGGAGTTCATCACGGACGGTTTGAGGAACGTGATTCCTTCGAACGTGATCATCAAGGGCGACACGCGAAGCTATTCGCACGAGGTGCAGGCGCTGCTCGAATCGCGCATGCGGGAAGTGAGCGAAGGCATTTGCCGGGCGAACGGCGCGGACTGCGTCTTCGAATACACGCACGAATTCGCACCGACGATCAACTCGCCTGAATATGTCGACCTGGCGACGCAAGCGGCCGCGAAGATCGCCGGGCCCGATAGCGTCGATGCGAACGTCCAGCCGATGATGATCTCGGAAGACTTCGGCGCATTCCTTCAGGTGGTGCCGGGCAATTTCGTGTTCATCGGCAATGGCGAAGCGGCGGGGCAGGGCGGCGTTCCGCTGCACAACGCGTGCTACGACTTCAACGACGAAATTCTGCAGACGGGCGCGCGATATTTCGCGGAGCTCGCCCGCCTTGCGCTGCCTTTATCCGGTTGAGTGTATTGATGGCTATCATTTGAGCTTGCCAGCCACGTCGAGGAACCGATCTTGGCCAGCCGATATCCCGATAGCCAGCCGCGCGCGCACGCCGTCGCCGCGCAGGCGAGCCCGTGCGACGAACTCGCCATTCGCGCGCAGCCCGTCGCGCGCGACCGTCCGTGCGCGCGCAAGCGTCTCGCCTTGTCCGCGACGATTCTAGGCTCGAGCATGGCGATGATCGACGGCTCGGTGGTGAACGTCGCGCTGCCCTCGATCCAGCGCGAACTCGGCGCGAGCATCGCGGCGATGCAATGGATCGTCAACGCGTATCTGCTGTTTCTCGGCGCGCTGGTGCTCGTCGGCGGTTCGATGGGCGACAAGCTTGGTCGCCGCAAGATATTCATCGCGGGCATCGCGGTTTTCACGGCGGCGTCGGCGGCGTGCGGTCTCGCGCCCGGCATGAGCTGGCTGATCGCGGCGCGCGCGCTGCAGGGCGTCGGCGCCGCGCTGCTCGTGCCGAGCAGCCTCGCGATCATCGGCGCGGTGTTCGAGGGCGAGGAGCGCGGGCGGGCCATCGGCACCTGGGCGGGCGTGGGCGCGATAACGTCGTCGGTGGGGCCGGCGGCGGGCGGCTGGCTCGTCGATGCCTTCTCGTGGCGCGCGATCTTCTTCCTCAATCTGCCGCTCGCGGCGGCGACGATTCTGCTGGCGCTGGCGTCCGTGCCCGACAGCCACAAGGCCGACGCGCCCGATACGCTCGACTGGCCCGGCGCGGCTTGCGCGGCGGCGGGCCTCGCCGCGCTCACCTACGGCCTCACCGAGGCGCCCGCACGCGGTTTCGCCGATGCGCGCGTGCTCGGCATGTTCGGCGCGGGCGTGGCGTTGCTCGCCGTGTTCATCGCGATCGAAGCGAAGTCGCGCGATCCGATGATCCCGCTCGAGGTCTTCCGCTCGCGCGATTTCACCGGCGCGAATCTCGTCACGCTGCTGCTGTATTTCGGGCTTGGCGGCGTGCTGTTTTTCCTGCCGTTCACGCTGATTCGCGCCTACGGCTACACGGCGGCCGAAGCGGGCGCGGCACTGTTGCCGATGCCGCTCATCATCGGCGTGCTGTCGCGCTTCACGGGCGGGCTGACGAGCCGCTTCGGCGCGCGGGCGCTGCTCGTCGCGGGGCCGTGCGTCGCGGGCATCGGCTTCGGTATGCTCGCGCTGCCCGTCGCGGCCGGCGGTTACTGGACGCGTTTTCTGCCCGCGCTCGTCGTGCTCGGGATCGGCATGACGATCACCGTCGCACCGCTGACGACGGCCGTGATGGCGTCGGTGCCGGGCGAGCGCGCGGGCGTCGCGTCGGGCATCAACAACGCGGTCGCGCGCGTGGCGAGCCTGCTGGCGATCGCCGTGCTCGGCATCGTGTTCGTCTGGTCGCACGACGCGGCGTTGTCGGCGCGGCTCGACCGGCTGCATCTGCCGCACGAGAACCTGCGCGTGCTCGACGAAGACGCCGTATCCAAAGCGACATCGACGCCGCTCGTCCGCGCCCGCGCCGATTCGATCGCCGATGCCCTGCGCGCCGTCGCGCTGCTCTCCGCCGCGTGCGCGTTCGGAGCGGCGGGCGTCGCGGCGGCGTGCATCGGCCGCAGGAAATAAAAAATCCCGATGTGGCCAGGAGCCAATCATCGGGATGCGAAACGACTGCGTTGAAGCGCTTCTTATTGTCCGACGTGCGCCGGTTGTTGTTCCATCGATTTCGCTGCGCGCTTTTGCAACTCCTCGGTCGTGTGGCCTTCGCCGTTCGGCAGCCAGCCCGGAGGACGCAGCAGGAAACCGGCCGCATCCGACACGCTCTTCGCGTTGAACATGTCCTTCACGAGACTGACCCAGTGCTCCGTCTCGACGACGATCGGATTGTGGGAGGTCACGGGTGTCGTCAGACCGTATTTGCAGGGCTCGTCGGCGCGTTCTTCCACGTAGGTGCCGAACAGGCGGTCGAAGACGATCAGCACGCCGCCGAAGTTCGCATCGAGATACGTCGCGTTCGATGCATGGTGCACACGGTGCGCCGACGGCGTGTTGAACACATATTCGAGCCAGCCGAGCTTCGGAATCCACGTGGCATGCAGCCAGAACTGATAGAGCAGGTTGATCGACACGACCGCGAGCACCACGTCCGGCTTCACGCCGAACCACACGAGCGGGGTGAAGAAGATGGCCGAGCCTGCGATCTTGGTGAACCAGCCGAGGCGATACGCGGACGACAGGGTCAACTGGTTCGGCGAGTGATGGACCGCGTGATTCGCCCAGAAGAAGCGGATCGTGTGCGAGGCGCGGTGATACCAGTAGTAGCAGAACTCCTGGCCGATGAAGAGCAGGAATATCGTGAGCGCCGTGTTGGTCGTGACCGTATGGATGCGATGCTCCCACGCGAAGTTGAAGAACGGCGTCGCGAGCGAGATGGGGATAAGGCCGAGCAGCTTGCGGCCGACCAGATCGACGAGCGAGATCCAGGTCTCGTGCCAGTCGAAGGCGCGGTCGGTGCCCTTGTGCTTGAAATGCAGAACCACAGCTTCGAGCATCGACGCGATCAGGACGATGCCCATCGCGATGATCGAGATTTTGCCGAGCGTTTCCATGAATGTTCGCCTTGGTGGGTGGTTGCGAATGAACCCATTGTGGCGATCGGCCCGGCTAAAAACCACGCACAAACTATTTCATGGAATGTCATCGCCCGCCCGCCGAGCCTTGCGGCATAAGGGGCGGGCGTTTCGCGCGAGTTATTTCAAATCATGTCGCGATGCTTCGGCCCGTCAGAATTCGACGCGCGCGTTCAGCGACAGCGTGCGCGGCTCGCCCGGCTGGACGTAGTCGGCGTACTGGAATTCCCAGTAGCGTCGATTCGTCAGATTGTCGATTGCCGCGCGAAAGCCGACGTTGTGCCCGGCGATGCGCGCCGTATAGGTCGCGCCGAGATTCATCACGAGATAGCCGGGCGCCTTGAGGTCGCCGGAAGGATCGATCGTCGTGTTGCCGGTGAACTTGGCGTCGGCCCCGAGCGTGAGGCCGGGCACCATCGGCACCGCGTAATTCACGTGCGCCGCCGCGACGAAGCCCGGCGCGCCCGCGACGCGATTGCCGTCGTTCGTCGAGCCCTTCGCGTAGTGCGTCGCGATCCACATGAGATCGGCGCCGACCCTCCAGTCGCGGCCGAGGCGCACGTCCGCGCCCGCTTCCGCGCCCTGGAAGATCGATTCGCCGTCATCGACGAAGACGTTGGCGCTGTTCGCATACTGCGCGCCGCGCTCGATGCGGAACAGCGCGGCCGTCGCGCTCCAGCGGGAGTTCTGGCTCTTCACGCCGACCTCGTACTGCTTGCTGCGCAGCGGCTTGAGCAACTGACCCGCGTTCGCGTATGTGCTGCCGACCACATTGCCCGCTTCGAGCGATTCGACATAGCTCGCATAGAGCGTCGTGGTGGGCGCGAGCTTGTACATCAGCGCGACGGTCGGCGTCACGACGCCGTTCTGATCGTAAGTCGATGCCGTGCTGCCATCGACGCCGTAGCCGTGCTGCTCGTAATTCGTCACGCGCACGCCGCCGAGCACGGACCAGCGCTCGGTGAGGGCGATCGTGTCGCTCGCGAACAGCGCCTTCTGCGTGACGTCGGCGGCGCGATAAGTGTAGAAGCCCGAGCTGTCATAGCGGTTCAGGTTCGGCTGATAGAGGTTGCCCGTGCCGATCTGTCCGAAGAACGAGTTCGCGCCGTAATCGGTTGTCTGCTTCTGATACGCCGCGCCGAACACGAGCTGATGCTTGAGCGGACCGGTTTTCACGAGACCTTCGGCCATCACCTGGAACGTGTTGAGCTGATGCCCTTCCTTGCCTTCGAAGCGATAGTCGTCGTAATCGCCCGCCTGATCGAGCAGATACCAGGTGCCCTCGTTGCGATAGCGCGTGCTCTTGCTGAAGCTGTAGGTGGCCGAGAGCGTCCAGTCCGGCGTGAGGTTGTAGCGCACGCCGGCCGTGTAGATCTGCAGGTTGGTGTTCAGATGCTGATCCGGCGTCTGCAGCGTGCTGCTGCCGCCCGACAGCGTCTGCGGCAACGACGTGCCCGTGTAGCGCGCGGTGGAAAGCGCCGTCGTGATGCCCGACGCATGCCGCTCCTGATACAGCGCGCCGAACGTCGCGGTCAGATCGCGCGTCAGGCGCGCGTCGGCGGCGAGCGAGAAGGAATCGCGGCGCACGTTGCCGTCGTTGTAGGTCTTGCCTTCTTCGTGCGTCGCGTTGAAGCGGTAGCCGAACATGCTGTCCGGCCCGACGCGTCCGCCCAGATCGAGATGCTCGCTCCACACGGCCGTCGAACGATAGCCGACATCGACGCTCGCAATCTGCTTATCGGTGACGGGCGGCTTCTTCGTCACGTAGTTCACGACGCCGCCCGGCGCGCCGAAGCCGTACATGAAACCCGACAGGCCCTTGAGCAGTTCGACGCTGTCCAGTTGCTCGTAAGGCAGCGTGATGCCGTAGCCGTTGAACGGCTGCCCGTCGATCTTGAAGCCGTTCTGCCAGTCGAGCTGCATGCCGCGCACCGTGACGTAGCTGGCCCACGCGTTGTACGGATTGCTGTTGTCGGACACGGAGGCGTCCTGCGCGAACACGTCGCCGAGCTTGTTGGCCTGACGATCGGCCAGTTCCTCGCCGGTCACGATGGTAGTCGAGTAGGGCGTCTCCAGTTGCGTGCGCGTGCCGAGCGCGCCGCTGCTGACGTCCTCGCGCAAATGCTGCAGCGTGTCCTGCGACGCGGTGACGGAAATCGCCGGCAACGACGCTTCCTGCGGCTGACCCGCGTTCTGCGCGACCGCGGCGCGGCTCGTCGCGAACAGCAGCAAGGCCGCGAGAGTGGAAGGCCGCAATGTCAGCCGTGTCGATGAAGCCGGGAGTGCGGTGCCGCGCGTCGCAGATGTCATGGTCTTTCCGTCGTCGATTTATGATTTCATGTTGTTGATAAATGCGAATCGTTCGCATTTCAGACGGCGGCATTCTGCCTCAGTGGACACGGATTTGTAAACTTCTGCGCTATCAGCGAAGACAATTCGCGACAAAAAGTTGGTAAGTAACTTACGAAATGCTTGTAAATCCTGCGACACGTGCATATCATTGCGAACAATTCCTATTTACATTGCATCGCAAAGATGACTGCTGTCGCGCACGACCATCGCTTCGAGGACCTGCGGGCATGAGACCGGTTCTGGTTCGCCTGCATCGCTGGCTCGGCGTCGCGACCGCGCTGTTTCTGTTCGTCTCGGGTCTGACGGGCGCGGTGATCGCCTGGGATCACGAAATCGATGCGCTGCTCAATCCGCAGTTTTTCCACGCCCGCACCGACGGCCCTGCGTTACCGCCGCTCGAACTCGCGCGACGCGTCGAGGCCGCCGATCCGCGCGTTCAGGTGACCTACATGCCGCTCGGCTTCGAGCCGGGGCACACGGCGCAAATGATGGTCATGCCGCGCAGCAACCCCGCGACCAATGCGCCTTTCGATGTCGCCTACAACCAGATCGCGGTCGATCCCGCGACGGGCCAGGTGCAGGCGCAGCGTATGTGGGGCGCGTTTTCGCTGGCGCGCATCGACCTGATGCCGTTTCTCTACAAGCTGCACTACACGCTGCATCTGCCGATCGTCGGCGGCTTCGATATCGGCACCTGGCTGATCGGCATCGTCGGGATTTTGTGGTTTTTCGACAGCGGCATTGCGCTGATCCTGTCGTTCCCGAGCGTCAAGGCGTGGCGCAAGTCGTTCGCCTTCCGCGTGAAGCGCGGCGGTTACGCGCTCACGTTCGACCTGCATCGTTCGGGCGGCGTCTGGATCTGGGGCCTGTTGCTGGTGATGGCCCTCACGTCGATTTCGATGAATCTCGCCGAGCCCGTAATGCGCCCGGTGGTGTCGATGTTCTCGAAGCTCTCGCCGTCTTTCGTCGACAACGCCGAGCTGGTGCGCGCCGGTCCGCCTGGACAGCCGCTCGCCACGCGGGAGCAGATTCTGGCGCTGGCCGCGCGCGACGCCAAGCGCGAAAACCTGACCGAGCCGATGGGCGCGCTGTACTTCGCGCCGATGTTCAAGGCCTACGGCGTGGGTTTCTTCGCGCCGGGACGCGATCACGGCGACGTGGGGCTCGGCAATGCCTGGCTCTATTACAACGGGCAGACCGGAGCGCTCGCGGGCTCCTCGATTCCCGGCCGCGGGTCGGCCGGCGATGTCTTCATGCAGGCGCAGTTTCCGCTTCATTCGGGGCGTATCGCGGGGCTGGGCGGGCGCGTTCTGGTTAGCGCGGTGGGTATCGCGGTCGCGGCGCTAAGCGTGACCGGACTCATGATCTGGCTGCGCAAACGCTCGGCGCGCCGTCTCTCGGCGGCCGCTTCGGAGGCTCGAACCGCGCGCGGGCGCTCGTTGACCTGAAGACCGTCGCACGACCGTTCTTACATCGAATAAAGCGCGAACAGACTCGTCGATATAGGTGGGATGTTGCGTTCAAGCAAATTCGTTAGTTTTTGAATGATAACGACTCTTATTCAATCTATAATCGTCGCATAAACGTCTCGTCCGTCCCGCGCTTCGCGACCGGTCTCGCGACTTCAAACAAACCCGCCCGGATTCCACTTGCGCCCCGGGACGGAAGACCGACCAACATCGCAGCTTCCTCATTCATGTCCGTTTGCCGTTCACACCGCTCGCAGGCCGCGCCTGCGAAGGCGCTGTCGCATCGCGCCGCCATCGTTGCAGCCGTCGCAATCGTTTTCTCGGTATCGGCCCACGCGCAGTCGTCCGATACTTCTGACAGCAATGTCAGTAGTCCGCAGGAAAGCGCGCTGCCGGCCGTCAAGGTTCAGGCGTCGAAAGAGCAGTTGCCCGGCGATCTCGCTCCGACTTTCGCGGGCGGCCAGGTCGCGCGCGGCGCCGACTTCGGTGTGCTCGGCCAGCAGAGAATGCTCGACGTGCCGTTCAGCATGACGACCTATACGTCGAAGCTGATCGAAGACCAGCAGGCGCGCACCATCGGCGATGTGCTCGCCAACGATCCTTCCGTGCGCACGGCTTTCGGCTTCGGCAATTTTGCCGAGGTCTATGTGATCCGTGGCTTTGAACTCGCGGGCGATGACGTGTCGCTCAACGGCCTGTACGGGATCACGCCGCGTCAGCTCGTCGCGACCGATGCGCTCGAACGCGTCGATCTCTTCAAGGGCGCCAACTCGTTCCTGAACGGCGCATCGCCGACGGGTTCGGCGGTCGGCGGCGGTCTCAATCTGCAACTGAAGCGCGCGGACGACAAGCCGCTCACGCGCGTGACGCTCGAAGGCACGGCGTCGGGCGAGATCGGCGCGCATGTGGACGTCGGCCGTCGCTTCGGCAGCGAAGGGCAGTTCGGCATCCGCGTGAATCAGGCGAACCACGACGGCGAGACGAGCATCGACGGCGAGCACCATCGCGACAATACGACGGCGGTCTCGCTCGACTGGCGCGGCGAGAAGCTGCGTCTGTACGCGGACTTCCTGTATCAGCGTCAGCGCATCAACGGCGGGCGCTCGGTCGTCTACGACTACGCGAACTACATTCCCGAGCCGCCGTCGGCGACTTACAACTACGCGCAAACCTGGACTTACAGCTCGATCGAGGACACGGTCGGCATCCTGCGCGCGGAGTATGACTTTCTGCCGGGCTGGACGGCTTACGTGACGGGCGGCATCCGCCACACGGACGAGCACGGCGAGTACTCGTCGCCCAACGTCAACACGACGGGCGTCACCGCGAGCCGTCTCGGCGTGCCGCACAAGGAAGACGGCGAGTCGGCCGAAGTCGGCGTGCGCGGGCATTTCAACACCGGGCCGGTGTCGCATTTCGTGACAGCGGGCGCCTCGATCGTGCGCGTCGACGCGAAATCGGCGTACACGATGAGCAGCTCGTTCCCGACGAGCCTCTACGACACGGTGCAGGTGCCGTATCCGGCGACGACCTTCTCCGGCGGAAATCTCGCGGACCCGGGCACGACCGCAATCAACCTGATGCGCAGCGTGTCCGTGTCGGACACGCTCGGCTTCCTGAACGATCGCGTGCTGTTCACGATCGGCGCGCGACATCAGGATTTGCTGACCAACAACTACGGTTACGACGGCACGCAGACCCGCAACTACAACGACTCGATCACGACGCCGCTGTTCGGCCTCGTCGTGAAGCCGTGGCAGGACGTGGCGTTCTTCGCGAACCGCACGGAAGCGCTGACGATCGGCGACTCGGCGCCGAATGGCGCGATCAACTTCGGCGAGCAGCTCGCGCCCGCGAAGTCGAAGCAATGGGAGGTCGGCGCGAAGTACGACAACGGCAAGTACGGCGCATCGTTCGCGCTGTTCCAGATCGAGAAGCCGCTGACCTACGTGAATACCACGGGGTACTTCGTCGCGGACGGCACGCAGCGGCATCGCGGCGTGGAGGCTTCGGTCTACGGCGAGCCGGTGCGCGGCGTGCGCGTGATCGCGGGCGCTTCGTACATCAACGCGACGCAGCTCGACACGGGCGGCGGCACGACGGACGGCAATCATCCGGTGGGCGTGCCGAGCTTCCTGTTCAACGTCAACGCCGAATACGACGTGCCGGTGCTGAACGGCCTCACGCTGACGGCGCGCTGGATCCACACCGGCCCGCAGTATCTGAACGTGACGAACACGCTGTCGATTCCCGCGTGGGACCGCTTCGACCTCGGTGCGCGTTACGCGACGATGGTGTTCGGCAAGCCGACGACGTTCCGCGCGAGCGTGCTCAACGTGGCGAACAAGTCGTACTGGTCATCGACGATAGGCGGTTATCTGACGATGGGCGCGCCGAGAACGGTGCTCCTGTCGATGACGACGGATTTCTGATCGTCTGATCGCGTCTCTCCGAAGCGAAAAAAACGCCGCGTGTTCGTGCGAACGCGCGGCGTTTTGCCTTGAAGCGGTGCTTACGCGCTCACGCAGCGGAACCCGGCATAAACGTATTGATAGTGCGCCTGGAACCAGTTGCGAAAGCTCGGGCGCAGCATGCACGCGGCGGTGCGCGGCGAGCCGCCCTTGATGACGAAGTGCTTGCCGTCGAAGAAATTGGCCGAATAGCCGAGATAGAACGGAAAGGGCTCGAAGCCGTTCAGCGGTCCGAATTCGGTCGAAGTCCATTCCCAGCCGTTGCCGAACTGGCCTTCGACGCCGAACTCGCTGCGATTCTCCGGATGCGCCTGCACCGGCGACGGATCCCAGCGACGGAAATCGAAATTGCCTTCGGTGATATGCGGTGCGCCCAGCGCGGCGCGTTGCCATTGCGCCTCGGTGGGCAGCTTCTTGCCCGCCCAGCGCGCGTAAGCCTTTGCTTCGGCATGGCTCACGTACACGGGCCAGTCGGGCGGCAGCGGAATGTCGTCGAACATCGTGCGCAGGGACCATGCGGCTTGCGCGTCGTTGCAGTCGCCATCGACGGGAATCCAGAAGGCAGGATGCGCGATGCGCTGTTCTTCCTTCCACGCCCAGTCGGCATCGTCCCAGAACGCGCGGTTCCAGTAGCCGCCCGCGTCGATGAAGCGCAGGTAATCGGCGTTCGTGACCATGTAGCGGTCGATCTCGAACGCGGGCACGTCGATGTGTTCCTCGCCGAATTCGTTGTCCCAGCCGAACCGGCCGGTTTCGCGCGTGAGCCCGAGCGTCGCGCTTCCGGCCGGCACGTGCACCGATTCATGCGCGGGCCGGCGATCCGAAGCCGGCTCCGAAAGCGCATCCGATGGTGAGATTTTTCTATCGACCGGCAATTGATGCAGCATGTACGCGAGCGTCTCGGCATGCATCAGACGATGCTCGATCGCGACTTCGAGCAGTTTGGCGGGCGGTTCATCCGCGGAAAGCGGGGCGGTGGCGAGCTTGATCGGATCGAACTTGGCGTCGATATCGGCGCGCACGCGCTCCTTGTACGCCTGAATTTCCTGGAGCGTGGGCCAGTCTTCCGGCTGATCGCTCGGCAGGCCGCCGTCCACCGGATCGATGCCGAAGGCGAAAAGCTCGTCGTAGGCGGCGTTCGGGCTCGGCAGGTGGAACAGCCGCTGGTCGAACAGATTGCGGTCGAATGCTTCGAGATGCCCGATATAGAAGACGATGCGATGTCGCTCGGCGATCGGCCGATCGTAAAGATGCTCGGCCTTCACGATCTGGAAAAGTGCGTCGGTGACGCGGCGCGCCTCGGCGAGGCGTTCGAGCAGCGGATGACGCAGGGAAGGTTCGCGATTCATGTCGCCCAATCTCCGTGGCTGGCGTGGCTTCGCAGTCGACCGAAGCAAGCGCCGCAGCGTGCTTCGGCCGAACAAAAGAGACTAAACCGTAGCGAACCGCGTGCCAACCGAAATATGGGCGACGATTATTCGCGGTGACGCAATAATCGCGCGCAGCGTGCCGTCAGACGGCGCGCAGGCCGTCGAAGTCGCGGATGCGGATGAACTTGCCCTGCGTTTCGATGAGTCCGGACTTGTCGAAGCGCGACAGCGTGCGGCTCACGGTTTCGAGCGTCATGCCGAGATAGCTGCCCATGTCGTCGCGCGTCATGCGCAGCGTGAATTCCGACGATGCATAGCCGCGCTTGGAAAGCCGCGAAGACAGATCGAGCAGCAGGCGCGCGACGCGTTCGTCCGCGCGCAGCATGCCGAGGCGCATGACATGGTTCGCTTCGCGATTCACCGCGTGGCTCATCATGCGATGCAGGCGCTTTTGCAGCGCGTCGGTTTCGCGGCACATGCGCTCGAACAGCGAGTAGGGCACGACGCAAACCGAGCTGTCTTCCAGCGCGATGGCGTCGCAGGTGTGCTCGCCTTCCTCGATGCCTTCGAAGCCGAGCGCGTCGCCCGCGAGCAGCAGGCCGGTGACCTGTTCGCGGCCGCCGTCGTGCGTGATGACCGTCTTGATCGAGCCGGAGCGTACGGCGAACAGCGAATCGAAGTGATCGCCCGTGCGGAACAGTGCCTCGCCGCGCCGGACCTTGCGTGTCACGTTGATGATGTTCTCGAGCTTGGCGATGTCGTTGGCGCAGAGGCCTTCGGGCATGCACAGATGACGCATCGCGCAGGTCGAGCAGTGCGCCGAGTTGCGTCGCGCGCGGGAAAGGTCAGACGTGGCGGTCATTTTGGGCTTCGTTTGTTGATGAATGACAAAACGATTGTCCCATAGGCCTTTTGCCCGGCAGCGCGAAAAATTGACGCGGCCAGGCAATCGATCAAACTTTTTTACCTTGTCAGGTTGCTTTTTCCAGTGGCGCGCCCGCTGCAGTCGGAATCAGGAGGACCGGCAGCGTCGCCTGGCGTAGACAGCGTTCGGCCACGCTGCCGAGAATCAGCCGCTGGAATCCCTTGCGGCCATGCGTGCCCATGATCAGCAGATCCGCGTTGAACGCCTCCGCCGCCTTGATGATGAGGGCTGCCACGTCGTCGCTGGCGGTCGCTTCGACGGTCACGACTTCGCCCGTCACGCCGCGCGCCTTCATCGCGTCGGCGGCTTCGCGGGCGAGCGCCGAGCCTTGCTCCATCAGGCTCGAATGCAGCGCCGACGGATCGTAGCCGGGCACGTCCATGTACATCGGGCCAGCCTCGACGACGTAATACGGCTGCACGATCGCCTGATGCGTGACGGCGAGATCGAGCGCGGCCGCGAAGGCGCGCTCCGAAGTCCGGCTGCCGTCGATGGCGACGAGAATGCGGTTGAACATGGTGGTTTCCCCATGAAGCGATTGATTGGCGTACGGCGCGCCGTCTTCGCGCTTCCTCGAACGGCGGTTCGATGCTTGTCGCATGATAGTGCGCACGCCCGACGCGGCGCCGCGGCTTTTTTGCGATAACTCGATCCAGCGCAAGGCAGGCCGTACAATTCGTGGTTCTCGACATCAGCGCCCGCTTAAGAAGCGCACGCGCGACCTCTTTTTAGCATTTCTCCAGCCAATCCGCCCGCCCGACCGTGACCCAGACGCCGCCTGCCTTACCGTTCAGAACCGCCCTTTACGCGATGCTCGGCATCGGTCTCGTCAACATGCTGGTCGCGCTCGACCAGACGGTGGTCAGCACCGCGCTGCCGTCGATCGTCGCGGAACTGCACGGATTCGAGTTCTACGCGTGGATCGCGAGCGCGTATCTGCTGGCCTCGGTCGTCACGGTGCCCGTGTTCGGGCGGCTCGGCGATTACTTCGGCCGCAAGCGCTTCGTGATCGCGGCGGTGATCACGTTCACGATCGCCTCGGTGCTGTGCGGGCTCGCGCCCAGCATGCTCTTTCTGGTGCTCGCGCGCGGCCTTCAGGGCGTGGGCGGCGGCATGATGGTCGGCACCGCGTTCGCGTCGATTCCCGATCTGTTCCCCGATCCGCGCACGCGCGTGCGCTGGCAGGTCGTCCTGGCGGCGGCCTATGGCATCGGCACGGCGGCGGGACCGTCGCTCGGCGGCTGGATGAGTCAGCACTGGGGCTGGCGCTCGACCTTTCTGGTCAATCTGCCGGTTGGCGCGGCGGCGCTATATTTCATCTGGTCGCATCTGCCGAACCTGCATCGGCCGCGCGCAGGCGACGTGAAGATCGACTGGACCGGCGCGGCGCTCGTCGGGCTCGTGCTCGGCGGCTTCCAGGCGCTGATCGAAGCGCTGCCGAAAGACGGTCTGACGACCGCCAACATCGCGCTCGGTGTGGGCGTGGCGATCTGCGCCGTGGCGCTCTACATCTGCGAGCGGCGCGCGACGCATCCGATCATCCCGCTCGACATCTTCCGCGACGCGCAGCTCAACACGCTCTTCTCGCTGTCCTTTCTGGCGGGCTTCGTGATGTTCTCGCTGATCTTCTTCGCGCCGCTGCTGCTGCAGGGCGGCTTCGGGCTGTCGCCGCAGGAAGCGGGGCTGCTCGCGACGCCGATCGCCGCCTGCATCGCGCTCGGCAGCTTCATCAATACGCGCATAGTCATCCACATGAGGAAGCCGGTGAACGTTTTGTCCATCGGCTTCTCGCTGCTGCTGATCGCCTCGGTGGCGCTGGCGTTCGCGCGCATTACGACGCCGCATCTGTGGATCGAGCTGCCGATGGCCGCGATCGGCATCGGGCTGGGCTTCATTCTCAACAACATGAACATCTTCGGGCAGGAGATCGCGGGGCGCGAGCGCTTCGGCATCACCACGGCGCTTCTGCAGTCCACGCGGATGGTCGGCGGGATGATGGGCACGAGCATCGTCGGGACGATCGTCGCGCATCATTACGCGAGCGTCGTGGAACGCACGGTGAGCGTGCTCGGGCCGGCCGTGTCGGCGCAATGGCTGCCGCGCCTGGACGATCCGCGCATTCTCGTCGATGAGGCGCTGCGCGAGCGCATTCTCGGCGAACTCAACACCGCCGGACTCGATGCAGCCGCGCTCCTCGACGCCGCCCGCGACGCGCTGGTGCAATCCATCCACATCGGCGTGATGCTGACGGGCGTCGCGGCGCTGGTCGCCGTGCTGCTGGTGCGGCGCATCGCGCACATCACCTTCCGCAAGGCCGCGACGCCCGTCGCCAAGGCCTGAACTCTTTGACAAGCGGTCCGGCGCGCCTATAGTTTTTGCGTCGCCGGACGGACCGGTTCCCGCTCCGATCCGGACCGCGCACCAGATTTGCTTCACCGACCTCGACGGCGACTCACGGCGCCTCGCGCGGAACGCTTGCGCGAGCGGCGGGTCATTCGCATTGACGGACGGCCGCGCCGCGCGCACCGTCCACCGCCAACAGAGATGAGGAGCAGACATGAAGATCACCGGAGAAATGCTGATCGGCGCATCGGCCGTGCGGGGCGCCGACGCCACGCTCCGCGCGTTCGACCCCGCGCGCAACGCCGATCTCGAACCCGCATTCGGCGGCGGCGGCGCGGCGGAAGTGGCGCGCGCGTGCGAACTGGCGGAGGCGGCCTTCGACGACTACCGCCGCGCGCCGCTCGAAACCCGGGCGCAGTTTCTGGAGTCGATCGCGGACAACATCATCGCGCTCGGCGACGCGTTGATCGAACGCGCGATGGCCGAATCGGCGCTGCCGAAGGCGCGTCTCGAAGGCGAGCGCGCCCGCACGGTCGGCCAATTGCGCCTGTTTGCGTCGCTCGTGCGCGAAGGGCGGTGGCTCGCCGCGACGCTCGATTCCGCGCAGCCGGACAGAAAGCCGCTGCCGCGCTCCGACCTGCGCCTGCAGAAGATTCCGGTCGGCCCGGTCGCCGTGTTCGGCGCGAGCAACTTTCCGCTGGCGTTTTCGGTGGCGGGCGGCGATACCGCGTCGGCGTTCGCGGCGGGCTGCCCGGTCATCGTGAAATCGCATCCGGCGCATCTGGGCACGTCCGAGCTCGTCGGGCGCGCGGTGCAGAAGGCGGTCGCGGACAGCGGCTTGCCGGAAGGCGTGTTCTCGCTGGTGGTCGGCGCGGGCAATGCGATCGGCGAGGCGCTCGTCTCGCATCCGGCGATCGCCGCCGTCGGCTTCACCGGTTCGCGTCGCGGCGGGCTGGCGCTCGTCGATATCGCGTCGAAGCGCCCGGCGCCGATCCCCGTCTACGCCGAGATGAGCAGCGTCAATCCGGTGTTCGCGCTACCGGGCGCGCTCGAGGCGAAGGGCGACACGCTTGCTGCGGCCTATATCGATTCTGTGACGCTCGGCGTCGGTCAGTTCTGCACGAATCCGGGTCTGGTGATCGGGCTGGACGGCTCGGATCTCGACGACTTCATCGATCTCGCCGCCAACGCGATCACGAAGAAGGAGACGCAGACCATGCTCACCGCGCAGATTGCGGCCGCGTATGACAGCGGCATCACGGAGCGCAACGCGACGAGCGCGCATCAGATTGCGACGGGCGTGAAAGGCAAGGCGGCGAGCGGTGCGCTGCCGGCGCTGTATCGCGTGAGCGCTGAGGACTTCCTCGCGAAGCCGCAACTGTCGGAGGAAATTTTCGGGCCGACCTCGGTGATTGTCGTGTGCGCGGACGAGGACGAGATGATTTCGGTCGCGCGCCGTCTCGAAGGGCAGCTCACCGCGACGCTGCTGATGGAAAAGGACGACGTCGAACTGGCGCGGCGCCTGTTGCCGGTGCTCGAACGCAAGGCCGGGCGGATTCTGGCGAACGGCTTCCCGACCGGCGTCGAAGTGTCATACGCGATGGTGCACGGCGGGCCGTTTCCCGCGACCTCCGACAGCCGCTCGACTTCGGTCGGCGCAATGGCGATCGAGCGCTTTCTGCGGCCCGTGTGCTATCAGGATTTGCCGGCGTCGCTGCTGCCCGAGGCGCTCGCGGATGACAATCCATTGAGCCTGTGGCGGCTGCGCGATGGAGAACTCGGACCGAACTGAGGCACGCGACTAATATCTGTGTAACGAATAAACGTCATTTATTCTTATTGCAGATATCGTGACCTTGCTCGGCCGTTGTCAAATATCCGTATGGCGAATAAAATACGTTTATTCGCCACACGGATAAGCGCGCCATGCAACAAGTCATCGCAACGGCGGCACAGATGGGCCACGTGCTCGCAGCCGGACGCAGACGTGCTGGATTGACCCAGGCGCAGGCGGCGGCGCGCCTGGGTATCAGCCAGAGCCGGATTTCCACGCTCGAACGCGACTCGCGGGCGCTGACGCTCGATCAGCTTCTCGCCATGTTCGGCCTCTACGGGCTCGAACTGCTCGTCGATGAGCGTCTCGACCGGTCGCCGCACGAAGCGAACGAGGCGGACTGGTAATGGCGGGACGGCGGCCTCACTCTCGCGCCCTGTCCGTCTGGGCGAACGGCCAGCGCATGGCGACGTGGCGTCTGCCGGCGCGTGGCGCCGCCGAACTCGTCTACGACAACACGTGGATCCGCTCACGCGAGGCGCGCCCGCTTTCCATGTCGCTGCCGATCGCACTCGACGGCGCGTCGCTGAAAGGCGACGCCGTCCTCAACTACTTCGACAATCTTCTTCCCGACAGCGAGCCCATCCGGCGTCGCATTGCGCAGCGTTTTCAGACCGACAGTCTCGATGCGTTCGACCTGCTGCGAGCCATCGGCCGCGATTGCGTGGGCGCGGTGCAACTGCTGGCCGAGGACGAAGCGCCGCAAGGCGTGCACCGCATAGAAGGCACGCCGCTCGCCGAGGCCGATATCGAAACGTTGCTCGCTTCGATCGCCGGCGGCACGCCTTTCGGTTCCGACGATCACGACGACTTTCGCATCTCGCTCGCCGGCGCGCAGGAAAAGACCGCGCTGCTGCGGCGCGACGGGCGCTGGTTCAAGCCGCACGGCGCGACGCCGACCACGCACATCCTGAAGTTGCCGCTGGGCCTCGTCGGCAATCGCCGCGCCGATCTCACGACTTCGGTCGAGAACGAATGGCTGTGCATGCGCATCCTGAAGGCGTTCGGCGTGCCGGTTGCGAACGTGGAGATCGCGACCTTCGGCGCGCGGCGCGTGCTCGTCGTCGAGCGCTTCGACCGGCGCCTGCATCCGGACGGCGAATGGATCCTGCGCTTGCCGCAGGAGGATTTTTGTCAGGCAAGCGCCTTGCCTTCGCACAAAAAATACGAGAACGACGGTGGCCCGGGCGTCGTCGATCTCGCGCGCATACTGCAACATTCGACGCAGGCGATTCGCGATATCGAAACGCTCGTGACCTCGCAGATTCTGTTCTGGCTGCTCGCCGCGCCCGACGGTCATGCGAAAAACTTCAGCATCGGCCTGCTGAGAGGCGGACGCTACCGGCTCACGCCGCTTTACGATGTCATGTCCATCTGGCCGGTCGAAGGCGACGGCGCCAATCAGTGGTCCTGGTACAAGGCGCGACTCGCGATGGCGATTCCGGGCAAGAGCCGGCACTACGCGTTCCGCGACGTGAAGCGCCGGCACTTCAATGCAATGGCGCTGAAATGCGGCTTCGGTGAAAGCGCCGAGCCGGTCATCCGGCGGATCATCGAGCGTACGCCGGCGGTGATCGATGAAGTCGCGGCGCAATTGCCCGGCGACTTCCCGCCGCGCGTGGCGGAACGGATTTTCGACGGTATGCGCCGGTCGGTTGCCGCGCTCGAATCGATGTCGGCCGAATAACCCATCACCTGATCCCATCAACTGGAGACGAACCAACATGACGAGCGACTCGCGCCGCTATCCCGATCCCGCCGTGCGCGTGCTTGATCCGCGCTTCAACGCATTGCGCATTGCCTCGGCATCGGTGGAGTGCCTGTATCAGGGCGCGCGCTGGTCCGAGGGGCCGGTCTGGTTCGGCGACGGCCGCTATCTGCTGTGGAGCGACATTCCGAACAACCGCATCCTGCGCTGGGATGAGGAAAGCGGACAGGTCGGCGTGTTCCGCAAGCCGTCGAACAACGCGAACGGCAACACGCGCGACCGCGAAGGGCGCCTCGTGACCTGCGAGCATCTGACGCGGCGCGTGACGCGTACCGAGTACGACGGCTCCATCACCGTGCTCGCCGACAAGTTCGACGGCAAGCCGCTGAATTCACCGAACGATGTTGTCGTGAAGTCTGATGGCTCGATCTGGTTCAGCGATCCCACCTTCGGCATCGACGGCTTCTACGAAGGGGAAAAGAATGCGCCGCAACTGAAGCCGTGCGTCTATCGAGTCGATGGCCGGAGCGGCGAGATCAGCGTGATGATCGATGACTTCATCGGCCCGAACGGTCTCGCGTTTTCGCCGGACGAATCCGTGCTGTACGTGGTCGAGTCACGCTCGACGCCGCGCAGGATTTACGCGTTCGACGTGCTCGACGGCGGCCGCAAGCTGGGCGAGCCGCGCGTCGTGATCGATGCGGGTCCGGGCACGCCTGACGGTTTTCGCGTGGATATCCACGGCAATCTGTGGTGCGGCTGGGGCATGGGCGACGCGGAACTCGACGGTGTGCGCGTGTTCACGCCGCAAGGCGAGGCCATCGGTCATATCGATTTGCCGGAGCGTTGCGCGAACGTGTGCTTCGGCGGACGGCATAGAAATCGCCTGTTCATGGCGGCAAGTCACGGGCTCTATGCGCTTTACGTCAACACACAGGGCGCGCAAGGCGGCTAAGGCCTGCCGATCCTCTCCATGATGCGCGCGGGATGCGCGCTCGCCGCGAAGCCGTGCCGCGCGTAGAGCCCGTGCGCATCGGAGGTGACGAGCATCATGCGGCGCAGCCCTTGCAGATCGGGGTGCGCCATCACGCATTGCATCATCCACTTGCCGAGTCCCGCGCCCTGATGCGCGGGCAGCACGAACACATCGGCGAGATAGGCGAAGGTCGCGGTATCCGTGATCATGCGCGCATAGCCGATTTGCTCGTCGCGCAGAAACAGCCCGAACGCGAGCGAATGGCGCGCGGCGCGCTCCACTTTTTCGCGCGCGATGCCCGGCGACCAGTAGGCCACTTCGCTCAGATAACGGTGAATGGCATCGAAGTCGAATTCTTCGACGTTGGTGCTCAGGCGATAGTCGCCCCGGGTCCATTGCATCGCGCCGCTCCATGACTGTCACGAAGCGCCGAGCATAGGCCAACGCGGCGCCGCGCTCCATGCACACTTCGCGCGGGCAAGTGTCAGGGTCGGTGAACCTTATTGACGCGTCCGGTTTTCGAAGCGGCGAAACCAGGGTCCGCAGCTCTGGCGCGCTTCCTCGAGCATCGTCGGGCTGATCCGCTTCAAGGATTGCAAACCAGCGGTTTCGAATGGCTATTGCTTCAGCGTGCGCGGAGGCATCGGCGAGAGAAGGTACAACGACGCCGCGAATTTGCAGACGAGTCCCGCGCCGACCACGAACGCGCCGGCGGGAAACACATGCCATTGCAGGCCGATCGTCGGCGCGACGAGTGCGACCGAGACGAAGCCGAGCACGACGGTCACCCAGCGCGCCCATTGCAAGCGCGAAGCGGCGCAGACATAGAGCAGTCCGACCAGCACGCGCGAAGCAACCGACGCCGCGAGCGGATGGCTCGACGCATCGCCGGGCAGGCCGATCGCGAGCATCAACGCGAATTCGGTCCACGAGAGCGCATAGGCCGCGCCCAGACAGGCCATTGCGGACGTGAAGCGCTGCTCGGGTGTAGTCAAAGGCGTAGCCGCGCGAAGCTCGGGTACTTCGTCGCTGTCGCTGGTCTCGCGCGTATAGCCGTCGGATGCGTGCATTGTCGTCATCTGGCGTTCCCCTTTTATCGATTGTAGGCGCTGCGCCGTGGTCTGGCCGGCCGCTTCACTGCTGCGATGCAGCGCTACGTTCGCTGTCACACGCATGCATCGTGCCCGCCCGAAGGAACGCGCGTTGCTCTTCTCAAGAACGATGATCGACGAAGGGAGAAACACCATGAGCAATGTAAAGGAACAGCATCCTCACTCGGAGCCCGATGAGGAACATATCGACCGCGCCGTGGAAGATACGTTTCCCGCCAGCGATCCGCCCTCGACGGGCGGCGTGACGCGCATCGAAACGGATGAGGAGAAAGAAGAGAAGAAGTAATCTGACGGTTGCGCCAATGCAAGGCGCCGCATTTCCGATGCGGCTCCTTGCATGCTGCTTAGGCCTCAGGCAGCCTGAAGTCAGCCGCGCTCCAGTTCGAACAGGCGCGACGGCCGTAGATGATTGAGCGCATAGTGCTTGCGCCCGCGCAGGGTGTGGCCATGCGCATCGCGTCCTTCGAAGCGCACCTTGTCTTCGACTTCGGGCACGGTCGGCGCAACCATGCCGCGATCGATCAGGCGATAGCCGCGTTCCAGCGCCAGCAACACGCCATTGCGTCCGGGCCGGCTGTCGAAGCCGCCGAGGCCATCGCCCGGTTCGGGCACGTAGTTGACCGGCGTGGCATTCGAATTGATGACGGAGTCCGGCTCGCGCGCGCGCATTTCTTCATCGCGGCGCGCGTGAATGCTCTTCGCATCGGCATCCACGGTGTCGTCGAGGCCGTCGTCGTTGGCGACATCGACGCCGCGCGGCGGCTTTTCATAAAGGCCTTGCGGACCGACATGCATGCCGTCCTTCGTCCTCTCCGTCTTCGCGCTCGCGCCGGCGTGCGCCTCGCCGCCCGCGGCGGCCTTCATCGCGTCGCTCATCTTGACATGCGCCGTTTCCGCGCCCGGCGTCTTGATCGGGCTGTCGGCGACCTGATCCTTCTGCTTGCCTTGCGGATCGTTTGCTTCAGCGTTGTTCATCGCATGCTCCGTTGGACCTGAACTGACCAACCCCCGACGCAAGACTCGTTCCGGATATTTGGCGACGGAACCGCGAGCCTTGCCTGAGGGCGCCTTCATCGATGCCTGAAATTTCAGTCTCTTTTTTCAGCCCCAAGCCGATGTCCTGCAAGTATTATTTGGAACCTGTCGGCGGCAAAGCGCAACAGAAAAGGCGCGAGCAACAAGGAGGGCGCGCCCTTCGTCGTCGAAGAAGAGCAATGCGATTCGAACGAGCAGGGCACTTTCACACAGGTGACTCATGCAACAAGATGCAGCCTTTTCACATCGAGGCTACCTTCTGAACTGCGCGCCCGCCCGGGCCGGTGATGGCAGCTACCAGCCGTATGTCGTGATCTCGCGATCGAGCGATGGCGAACTCGTCGCGAACCGGTTTTTTCCATCCGAGCTGCGCTTTCGCAACGAAGACGAGGCCATCGCGCACGCGCGCGACTGGGCCGTCCGCTGGATCGACGCCAGCAACGTGACCGTGTGAGCGACAAGCCAGATGAAACGTCAGGACCACGCGCGCGCTAGCCGCCGCGCGGCAGGCTTCTCCAAAACCGGTTACTCTTGACGCTTCATCCGTCGTGCATGCGCGCGGCGGCCGCTTCTCCCGCTTCATGGCCGACATGCAGAACACGCCCACGCTTGGCGCCACGCCGCCGCTCGAACCCATTCAAGAGACTACGCGCGATGCCCCGCAGGAATGGGGCTTGGCCGGCATCGTCGCGGATTTGCGCCAGTCGCGAGAAGAGTTGCATCGCACACGGCATCCGCTCGGCATACGCGAGCTGCCGTCGCGCGAATGCATTGTCAGGATCGTCAACGGCTTGCGTTCCGCGCTGTTTCCCACGCATTACGGCGCGCCCGATCTGACGGATGAAAGTGTCGACTACTACGTCGGACAGACGCTCGAAAGCACCTTGCGTCTATTGCACGAGCAGATTCGCCGCGCGTTGCGCTTCCTGCCGGAGTATCGCGATTCGAGCCACGCCGAGTTGAGCGCGCAAGCCTTCGCGATCGCGCGCGAGTTCGGCATGCAGTTGCCGAAGATCCGCGCGCTGCTGGTGAGCGACATTCAGGCCGCCTTCACCGGCGACCCGGCCGCGCAGCACATCACCGAGATTCTGCTGTGCTATCCGGGCATCTGGGCGATGACGCATCATCGTCTCGCGCACGCATTGCACAAGCTGGGCGTGCCTCTGCTGGCGCGCTTCATCAACGAGATCGCGCATTCTCTGACCGGCATCGATATCCACCCCGGCGCGACCATCGGTCCGAGTTTCTTCATCGATCACGGTACGGGCGTGGTGATCGGCGAGACGGCGGTGATCGGGCAGCACGTGCGCGTCTATCAGGCGGTGACGCTCGGGGCCAAGAGCTTCCCTTCGACGAGCGACGGCTCACTGGTGAAGGGCAATGCGCGCCATCCGATCGTCGAGGACGATGTCGTCATTTATGCGGGCGCGACAATTCTCGGCCGCGTGACGATCGGCAAGGGCTCGGTCATCGGCGGCAATGTGTGGCTCACGCATAGCGTGCCGCCGAACAGCAACGTGTCGCAGGGCAAGATTCGCGAGGGCGCAAGTACCGATGCACACGGCAATGGTCTGGGCGCATGGAATGCGTTGTGACGCGCGCATCGTAATGAGCGCATGAAATGAAGAAAGGGCCGCGAGGCCCTTTCTTTTTTTGCACGTGTTCGCTTTGCGGCGTTACGTGTTCGATACGCTGAACGCGGTCGAGTTGCCGACGATGGAAAGAAACTCGCGGCGCGTCGACGGATCGTCGCGAAACGAGCCGAGCATGCGCGAGGTCACCATGGATACGCCCGCCTTGTGCACGCCGCGCGTGGACATGCATTGATGCGCGGCTTCGAGAATCACGCCGACGCCGATCGGCTGCAAAACTTCGTTCAGCGTGTCCGCGATCTGGGCGGTCATCTTCTCCTGGATCTGCAGGCGCTTGGCGAAGGCATCGACGAGACGCGCGAGTTTCGAGATGCCGACGACGCGTTGGTTCGGCAGATACGCCACATGCGCGCGACCGATGATCGGCACCATATGATGCTCGCAGTAGCTTTCGAAACGAATGTCCTTCAGGACGATCATCTCGTCGTAGCCCTGAACCTCGGAAAACGTGCGCGCCAGAATGTCGTGCGGATTCTGCGTGTAACCGGCGAAGAACTCTTCATACGCGCGCACCACGCGCGCCGGTGTATCGAGCAGTCCCTCGCGTCCTGGGTCGTCGCCGGCCCAGCGCAACAGAACGCGTACGGCGGCTTCGGCTTCCTCGCGGGTCGGACGATCGGCTTGGTCAGCGGGCATGTCCGAGCCTGAAAGATTGTTTTTGCGCGGGGCGCTCATCTAAAGCTCCTGTCTGTCATGGTGCAATTCGTGCATTCAGCGCACCCCGGCATTGTTTCACGTTTCCGATGATCGATATGAGTGTCAGGTCTTTCCGCCTCCGTCGATACCTGAACCGGTGCGCCAGACCCGCTTGCCTTCTTCCGACAATACGCCGCTGCTGTGCTCCTTGTCCGGTTCGGTGCCGGGCTCGGCCATGGACCCGCCCGGCTGTTCCTGCGCCTTTTGCTGACTGCCCTTGCGCTGCGCGATGCGATCTTCCTGCGAACGTCCGGCGTAGTTGTTGCTCATGTTGCGTCTCCTTTCGAATGATGCGAAGAAAGGCGCGCAAGCCGCGTTCCAGCCGGACGTGTCGCGCAGATGAATCCCGATGCTCACGCAGGCTTGTGCTCCATACCGCCGAGCACCATCCACGAGATGCCGAACTTGTCGGCCACCATGCCGAAACGTTTCGCGAAGAATGTCTGCGTCATGGGCATCTGCACTTGTCCGCCATTGGCGAGCGCGTTGAAGTACTTCTCCGCCTGCTGTTCGTCGTCGGCCGTGAGCGAGAGCGAGACGCCCTTGAATTCCGGCTTGCCGCTGCACATGCCGTCGGAACCCATCAGCATGGAATCGCCGACGGTGAAAGCCGAATGCATGATCTTGTTTTCCGATCCCGGCGGAATGCCGCAGCCGCTTGCCGTTTCGGCCTTGCCGGCTTCGGGATTCTCGCTGTAGCGCATCATCATGACGACCTGCGCGCCTAAATTCTCGCGATAGAACGTGATCGCTTCTTCGCAGCGGCCTTCGAAAAACAGATAGGGTTGCACTTGCATGTCTGCTCCTTGGGTTATGACTTTTCGTCAGGGTCCATATCCATCATGAGCGGCACCGAGGCGTGCTCGTGTACGACACGCCAGTTGCCGTCGATCTTCCTGAAGCACACGGTGGCGCGCACGATGTCCTCCTGTTCGCCCACGGCGACGCGGTTGACGGAGTGCGCATACGCCAGATCGCCGCTCGCGGCGACTTCCACTTCCCGCATCTCGAACGTGAGCGGGCCTTTGATGTTGTCGAACCAGCGCTGCCAATTCTCGCGGTAATGTTCGACGCCTCTCAGCGACGCGGGCGGCACGACGTCGAACACGACGACGTCCGGCGCGTAATGACTGACGAGCGCGGCAGCGTCTTTTGCGAGCACTGCCTGGCGCCACGCTTCGATCATTTCGCGCAAGTTCGCCACGTCCTGACCCTGTTGCGCACGATCGTTCGATGCTGTCATGTTGGCCTCCCTGGATGTGCATCGCCCACGATGCCGCCGCGTCGTGACAAAGCAACGGCAGGCACCGATACAGAACTATTTTTTTCGTTGTGTACGCTGTCCACAAAAGTAGCAGAGATAATGGACAGTGTCCACATGTGGAAAGTCCGGCAAATCGAAATGACAAATGGCAAGCCGCGCAGCACGTACCGACACGGCGATTTGCGCCGCGCGTTGATCGACGCGGGGATGGCGCTGGCGCGCGAAGGCGGCCCGGACGCGATCGTTCTGCGCGAGGCGACGCGCCGCGCGGGCGTAGTGCCGAACGCGGCCTATCGGCACTTCGAGAGTCGTGACGAATTGCTATCGGCGGTGCGCTCGGCGGCGCTTTCGCATGTCGCGCAGGCGATGGAGGAGGAACTGGCCGCGCGCCCGAAGAAGCGTCGCCGCGCCGACGCGGCGCGCGCGGGTCTGCGAGCCATTGGCGCCGGATATTTGCGCTTCGCGCAAGCGGAGACGGGGCTGTTTCGCACGGCGTTCGCGGCGCCCCAGGCGGAATGGGGCGTGCATGACGCACCCTACGGCGCGGGGCCGGGCGGGCTCGACCCGTTTCAATTGCTGAGCCGCGCGCTGGACGAAATGGTGGAGGCGGGCGCGCTCGACGCGAAGCGCAGGCCCGACGCGGAATATCTCGCCTGGAGCGCGGTACATGGCTTCGCGCTGCTGATGATAGAAGGGCCGCTGCAGGGACTGGCGCGCACCAAGATCGAGCCGCTTGCAAAGCGCGTGCTCGACATGGTGGAAAACGGGCTTTGAAAAGCAAATCGCGCCGCATCGGGCGGCGCGATTCTTCATGCGCTTATTTCGATGTTGCTGAGCGGGTTTCTTCCGCTATCGGCTCGACCACGCTGAGCAGCAGCAAAAGACACAACGTCGCTGTCCCGACCATGTACAGGAACACCGCGGTCCAGCTGTAATTGTCGAGCAGGAGACCGACCGCGAGCGGCGCGCATGCGCCGCCGATCTGCCCCACCGAATTCACGATGCCGAACGCGGTCGGATACGTGGCTTTCGTCGCGAGACCCATCGGATAGGCAGAGTAGCCCGCGAAGCCGACGCCCAGCATCAATCCCGCCAGCATCAGTGCAATGCCCAGATAGGCGACGCTGTCGGGCGCATCGACCAGCAGGAAGGTCATGATCATGGTCCCGAGCGCGCCCAGCATCATCATCGGTTTGCGGCGGCCGCCGAGCAGGCGATCGGAGATGATGCCGCCCAGCATGTTGCCCGTCACCGCGCCGATGAATGGCGCCGATGCGAGAAAGCCCATCTTCACCGATGTGAAGCCCTTCACCGTGACGAGGTAAGTGGGAATCCACGAGATGAAGATGTTGCTGATGCCGATCATGCAGCCATAGCCAAGCGCGATGCCGAAGATATTCCACGAGCCGAACACCTGGCGGATGGTTTCGAGTTGCGGGACGCGCTTCGTGCGGTTGATCGCGTCGAGCTTCGGCATCGGCGTCATGCGCGCGCGCGAGAGCGGCTTGCCGCCGTTGCCGACCGTGGTTTCATCCGCGATGTAACGGCGTTCGGCGGGCGAGCAGAAGCGGTTCTCGCCCGGCGAATTAGTGACGAAGAACATCCATACGACGGCCAGCAGAATGCCCGGCACCGCGAAGACATAGAAGATCTCGCGCCATCCCCACAACTGGATCACGATGATGCATACCGAAGGCACGATCAGCGGTCCGAGCTTCGACGCGGCGATCCACAGACCGGTTGCCGTGCCTTTCTCCTTGGCGGGAAACCAGCGATTGATGACATTGGTGCAGCCGATCCCGAGCGGTCCTTCCGACAGACCCAGACCGACGCGATACGCCATCAGCAGAAACACCGACGACGTGGTGCCCATGAGACCGGTGAACACCGAGGTCAGGATCATGAACACGGAGAACAGCAGGCCCGTGGTCTTTTCGCTGAGCCGCTTGTAGAGCAGGCCGACCGGAATCTGCACGAAGCCATATGCGAACGAGAACAGGCTCACGATCAGCCCGGCCTCGGTGTTGGTGATGTGGTATTCCTTCTTGAGATACGGCAGCGCAATGCCGAAGTTGGCGCGATCAGCGCAGGCGATCGCCCAGATGCAGAAGATCAGGCCCATCACGACCCAGCGATGTTTCGTTTGCTTCTCCGCGATGGGCTCTGCCTTCGAGGAAGCGACGATGCTGTCGGCGTTGCTCATCGCGAGTCCTCCCGCTGGCGCGGCGTGACCGCATGAAGGCTGGAAAGCGATGAATGGCAGTTAGGGCGCAGGCTCACGCTGTTGTCTCCGATGTCATTTATAAAAGGCTTTTTTATCGATGTGCCTTCCGATGCTTCGAATTGTGGGGACGGCCTGCAAGAGCGTCCAATCTTTTATTGCTATTACCTGATTCCCGGATTGAATCGAACGAAACCGCTTCGCGCTTGCTTCGAATCGTGGATCAATTGATAGTCATTTGGGATTGGACGTCATGCGCAAAAGCCGACATCATCCGCTCCACATCGAGAACGAATCACCTTGGAGCACGCGAATTGAAGCCCAGCATCCTGCAACTGAATCCCATCCTCGTACCGGCCATCAACCAGAAGCTGGACGCGCTCTACACGATGCATCGCCTTTTCGAACAGGACGATAAAGATGCGTATATCCGCGAGCATGGCGCTTCGATTCGCGGCGTGATCACCGGCGGTCACACGGGCATCTCCAATGACCTGATCGAGCGTTTGCCCGCGTTGCAGGTGATCGCGGTGAACGGCGTCGGCACCGATGCGGTCGATCTCGAATTCGCGCGTTCGCGCGGCCTTCCGGTGACGGGCACGTTCGGCGCACTGACCGAGGACGTCGCCGATCTCGCCATCGGCCTGATTCTCACCACGCTGCGCGAAATCTGTTCCGGCCACGACTTCGTCAAGACCGGCAAGTGGGTGAAAAACCCGAGCCCGAGCGCGATCCCGTTGTCGCGCCGCTTCAGCGGCAAGCGTGTGGGTATCGTTGGGCTGGGCAAGGTCGGCCGCGCAATCGCGCAGCGCGCGGCTGCGTTCGGTTGCCCCATCGCTTACACGGATGTTCGCGAGATGAGCGATGTCGATTATCGCTTCGTGCCGGATCTTCTTTCGCTCGCACGCGAGAGCGACATCCTCGTGCTCGCGGCTGCCGCCGACAAGGCGAAGGGCATCGTCAACGCGGCAGTGCTCGATGCGCTCGGCAAGGACGGCTATCTCATCAACATCGCGCGGGGCAAGCTCGTGGTGGAAAGCGATCTCGTGGAAGCGCTTTCGCGTGGCGCGATCGCGGGCGCGGGGCTCGATGTGTTCGTCGATGAACCCAACGTGCCTGCCGAACTGTTCGGCATGGATCGCGTCGTGCTGCAGGCGCATCGCGCGAGCGCGACGGTGGAATCGCGCACGGCGATGGGCGAGATGGTGCTCGCGAGTCTCGCGCAAGCGCTTGCGGGACAACGTCCCGAAGGCAGCCTCACGACTTGACGCAAACGCATGAACGATTGAACGAATACGAGGCGAACATATAATGATCGGCTATCACTTCAACGTCGATTACGAATGCTCGATCTCGGACAAGTGCGTTGCTTCGTCGCCGCCGCGACGGAGCTGAACTTCAGGCGCGCGGCTGCGCTGCTCAACATGACGCAGCCGCCGCTTTCCAGACAGATTCATCTGCTCGAAGAGAACCTCGGGGTGAAGCTGTTCGAGCGGATTGGCCGCACGGTCAAGCTGACGACCGAAGGGCGCGTGTTTCTGGCCGACGCCACGCGCCTGCTCAATCTCTCCGAGCAGGCGGAAAGCACCGTGCGGCGCGCGAGCAAAGGCAAGACGGGGCGCGTACGCATCGGCTTCACCGGCGCGGCGGGTTATCAGTTGATTCCCGAATTGCTGGTCGCGGCGAAGCACGACTTGCCGGATATCGATGTCGTGCTGCTGGAGATGATCTCGGTCGCGCAGATCGAGGGCTTCGAGGCCAACGCCATCGATCTCGGTTTCATGCGACCTTTGCCGTCGCGGCAGAGGGTCGAGTTTCTGCTCGTGGATCGCGAGCCGCTGATCGTCGCGCTGCCCGCAGGGCATGAGTTATGTCATTTCGAACAACTGGAACTGAGGCAGTTGCACGAGCAGGCGTTCATCATGCATTCGCCCACGCACGGCAAATACTTCTACGACCGCATCATGAGCATGCTCGTCGCCGATGAAGTGAAGCCGCATTTCACGCAGTACATCGATCAGACGCCGACGATTCTCTCGCTCGTGCGCGCGGGACTGGGCGTGTCAATTTTGCCGGCGTCGTCGCAACGCTTCCATTACGACAACGTCGAGTTCAGGGAAATTGCGGGCAACACGGTGCAGGCCGAGATGAGCATGGCGTGGCGCAGCGATCAGGACAATCCCGCCGTCACGGCCTTCCGGCACATGGCGGCGGAATACTTCGCTAAGCGGCGCTCATGATCTCGCGCGCTGTAGCCTCGATGGCGGCGCGAGCCTTGTCGACTATCTCGTCGATCTCGCCGTGAGTGACGACGAGCGGCGGCGACAGCAACATCCGGTCGTGGCTTGCGCGCATCACGAGATTGCCGTCAAAGCTGAAGTCGCGGCATAGCGTGCCGATATCGTCGCCATTCGCGAAGCGCTTGCGCGTCGCGCGATCTTCTGCAAGCTGAATGCCCGCGACGAGCCCCGCGCCCGCGATCTCTCCTACGATCGGATGATCGGCCAGCGCTTCCGTCAGACGCTTCTGGAAATAGGGCCCGGCATCGTCCTTCACGCGTGCGACGATGCCGTCGTCGCGCAACAGCTTCAGATTGGCGACGGCCACGGCGGCCGCGACCGGATGCCCCGAATATGTGAAGCCGTGATTGAACTCGCCGTTATCGATGATTGCCTCCGCGATCGCATCGGACAACGCGACCGCGCCCATCGGCACGTAGCCGCTCGTGAGGCCTTTCGCCATGGTGATGACGTCGGGCTCGAAGCCGAAATGCCGGTGCGCGAACCACTCGCCCGTGCGCCCGAATCCGCCGATCACCTCATCGGCGATCAGCAGCACGTCATGCTTGCGGCAGATGCGTTCGATCTCCGGCCAATAGGTCGATGGCGGGAAGATCACGCCGCCCGCTCCCTGAAAAGGCTCACCGATGAATGCCGCGACGTTGTCCGCGCCGAGTTCGAGAATCTTCGCTTCGAGCTGACGCGCGCGTTCGAGACCGAAGGCATCGGCATCCATCGCGCCGCCTTCTCCGAACCAGTAAGGCTGGTCGATATGCGCGACATGTTCCATCTTCGATGGCATCTGCTCGTGCATATAGCGCATGCCGCCGAGCGTCGCGCCCGCGATGGTCGAGCCGTGATAGGCGTTGTTTCGCGCGATCACATGACGTTTGCGGGGCTCGCCCTGAATAGCCCAATAGCGATGCACCGCGCGGATCGCCGTATCGTTCGCTTCCGAACCGCTGTTGCAATAGAGAAACCGGTTGAAGCGCGCGGGCGCAAGCTCAGCGAGCAGCGCGGACAATTCGATCACCGGCGGATGCGTCGTCTTGAAGAACGTGTTGTAGTAGGGCAGTTCCCGCATCTGCCTGAGCGCCGCATCCGCGAGTTCGCGGCGTCCATAGCCCACGTTCACGCACCACAACCCCGCCATGCCGTCGATGATGCGATTGCCTTCCGAGTCCCACAGATAAACGCCCTCGGCCTTCACGATCACGCGGCTGCCTGCGCGATTGAGCGCGCCCATGTCGGAAAACGGATGCAGATGATGCGCGGCGTCGAGCGCGCGATAGTGCGCCGTCGAGTCGATTCGATCGTTCATTTCGTCATCTCCCATATCAGACGTGCAGCAGCAGATGCTTGCGTTCCCACGAGCTGATCACGCGGAAAAACGCTTCATATTCGGTTTCCTTCAGCGCGAGATAGGCGCGCACAAAGGTCTCGCCGAGCATTTCCCCGAGTGGCTCGCATGCGCCCATGAGCGTGAGGCCTTCGTCGAGATTGCGCGGCAATTGATAGGGTTCGCGATAACCGTCGCTCGCCAGCGGCTCGGTCGCCTCGAGGTGCTGCGTCATGCCGAGATAACCCGCCGCCAGCGTCGCCGCGATCGCCAGATAGGGATTGCAATCCACGCCCGGTATGCGGTTCTCGATACGCCGCGCCTGCGCCGATGAATGCGGCACGCGAAAGCCCACGGTGCGATTGTCGTAGCCCCATTGCACGTTGATCGGCGCAGCCATGAAGCGCGAAAGCCGTCGATACGAATTGATGTACGGCGCGAAGATCGGCATCAGCGCGGGCGTGTACTTCTGCAGGCCCGCGATATAGCTGTAGAACAGGCCGGTCGGCTCACCATCGCGATTGGTGAAGAGATTGCGCCCCGTCTCTTCATCGACGATGCTTTGATGAACGTGCATCGCCGAGCCCGGCTCGTTTTCCATCGGCTTGGCCATGAAGGTCGCGTACATCTTGTGGCGCAGCGCCGCCTCGCGCACCGTGCGCTTGAAGAGGAACACGCGGTCCGCGAGATTGAGCGGATCGCCGTGCATGAAGTTGATCTCCATCTGCGCCGCGCCGACTTCGTGTATCAGCGTGTCGACTTCGAGTTCCTGCACTTCGCAGTATTCGTAGATGTCCTCGAAGAGCGGATCGAATTCGTTGACCGCATCGATCGAATACGCCTGGCGGCCGGTCTCCTGACGTCCCGTTCTGCCGACGGGCGGTTGCAGCGGCAGGTCCGGATCGCGATTCATGTCGACGAGAAAGAACTCCAGCTCGGGCGCGATGACCGGACGCCAGCCCTTCGCCGCGAACTTCTGCAGCACTTGCCGCAAGACGCGGCGCGGCGAAATGGCCACGGGCGTGCCGTCGAAATGCACGCAATCATGGATGACCTGCGCGGTCGGATCGACGGCCCACGGAATCAGGCGGATCGTCGCCGGGTCGGGCACGCAGATCATGTCGGGATCGGTGACGCCGCTGAAGGTGCCGTCCACGGGATAGTCGCCGGTGACAGTCTGCATCATCACCGCTTGCGGCAGGCGCATGGATTCGCCCGATTCGAACTTGCTGCGCGGAATGATCTTGCCGCGCGCGGTGCCCGCCATGTCGGGAATGATCGCCTCTATCTCGGTGATGCGATGCTTTCGCAGGAATTCGTCGATGCGTTCCATTTCGTTTCTCGTGTATTGAGCACGCGCACGTCCCCACGGCCTTCGCGATGAAACGAAGGCGCGAGTAAAGAGGGCGCGCGTTATCACGCGTGCGAATGCACGCGTGCGGGCCAGTCGGCTAGAGGGGTAAAGGGAAGAGGCGCTACGGCAGCAGCGAAGCCGCGCCGACGCAATGCACGGCGATGAACGCGCGAGCGGAGACGGAATTGTGACGCCGCACGCTGCGGCGAGACAGAATGGTGGAGTCCGACAGGAAGCGGCGATCGGGAAGCATGCCGCAGCGATCGGCGCAGGAGCGTATGCTCCGACGAGCCAGAGGGCTTTGGACTTTCACGATAACACTCGTTTGGCGAGTTGAGTTTGGAGCAACGTCGTAAGCTGACGATTGCCCTGCGATGAGCATATACGAGACATAAACGCCGTCAATACGTTTTTTCCATCGGTCTCGCGTGATGCATTTTTGCAGTGCGCGGAGTTCGTAGCGCGGATCATCGATAATGTCGGCTCTTTCGCCCGAACTCGCTCACCGAGCCCGATGCTCTCCAACCTGCTCGTCCAACTCGTCAACGGTCTCGCCGACGCCTGCGCGCTCTTTCTCGTCGCGTCGGGTCTGTCTCTCATCTTCGGGGTCACGCGCATCGTCAACTTCGCGCATGGCTCGCTGTATATGCTCGGCGTGTATGTCGCCTATAGTCTGACGAGCCGTTTCGGCGACAGCATGGCGGGCTTCTGGTCGTCGGTGCTCGGGGCGGCGCTCCTGGTCGGTGCCGTTGGCGCAGCGATCGAAGCGGGTGTGCTGAGGCGCATCTATCGCGCGCCCGAGCTCTTTCATCTGCTCGCAACCTTCGCGCTGGTGCTGATCATTCGCGATGCGGCACTGTGGCTATGGGGACCGGAAGATCTGTTCGGCCCGCGTGCGCCGCATCTCGAAGGCGCGGTGCAAATGCTCGGCCACGCGTTACCCGCTTACGATCTCGCGCTGATCGTGATCGGCCCGCTCGTGCTGCTCGCGCTCTGGTATGCGCTCACTCGCACGCGCTGGGGCACGCTCGTGCGCGCGGCGAGCGCGGATCGCGAAATGCTCGGCGCGCTCGGCGTGAATCAGGCGTGGCTCTTTACCGGCGTGTTTTTCGTCGGCGCGTTCCTCGCGGGGCTCGGCGGCGCGCTGCAGGTGCCGCGCATGTCGGCGAACCTGTCGCTCGATCTCGAGACCATCGGCAACGCGTTCGTGGTCGTCGTGGTCGGCGGCATGGGTTCGATTCCCGGCGCCTTCGTCGCCGCGCTGCTTATCGCGGAGATCAAGGCGCTGTGCATCGGCATCGGGCATGTGTCGATTGCGGGCATCGACTTCTCCTTGTCGAAGTTCACCCTGGTCGCGGAATTCGTCGTCATGGCGGTCGTGCTGGTGTTGCGTCCGTGGGGATTGTTCGGGCGCGCGCAGAGCATTGCGCGCACGGCCGCGCCCGCCGATCGACCGTTGCGGCCCGCCACGCGCGGCATGAAGATCGGGGCCGCGCTGATCGTGATCGCGCTTGCGCTTGCGCCGCTGGCCGCCGATGCCTTTCCCTACATGCCCGTGCTTTTCGTCGAGATCATGATCGCCGTGCTGTTCGCCGCGAGCCTGCACTTCATCATGGGTCCGGGCGGCATGCACTCGTTCGGCCATGCGGCGTACTTCGGCCTCGGCGCTTACGGCGCGGCACTGTTCCTCAAGGTCTTCTCCTTGCCGATGGAAGCCGCGCTCGTGCTCGGCCCGCTCATCGCGGGCATCGGCGCGATTGTGTTCGGCTGGTTCTGCGTGCGCTTGTCGGGTGTCTATCTGGCGATGCTGACGCTCGCGTTCGCGCAGATCGTCTGGTCCGTGGTCTTTCAATGGGACGCGGTGACCGGCGGCAGCAATGGCATCCTCGGCATCTGGCCGGCGCCGTGGCTTGCATCGCCCGTCGCGTTCTATTACCTCACGCTGGTGTTCGCGGTCGTCGGCGTGTGGGTGTTGAGGCGCATGCTGTTCGCACCACTCGGTCTCGCGATGCGCGCGGGACGCGATTCGCCGTTGCGCGCCGAAGCCATCGGCATGAACGTCGCGCGCGTGCAGTGGGCGGCGTTCGTCGTCGCGGCGCTCGTGTGCGGCCTCGCGGGTTCGCTCTATGCGTTCTCGAAGGGCAACATCTCGCCGGAGGCGATCAGCGTGAGCCGCTCCGTCGATGGCCTCGTGATGGTCCTGCTCGGCGGCATCCAGACGCTCGCCGGGCCGGTCGTCGGCGCGAGCGTGTTCACGTGGCTGCAGGATACCGTCGCGCGTCAGACCGACTATTGGCAGGCGCTGCTGGGCGCTGCGATCCTCGTGCTGGTGATCGCGTTTCCGCAGGGCATCGCGGGCTTCGTGCGCGATCGCTTCTCGTCGGAGGCGCAATGAGTCTGCTATCGGTTGCGCATCTTTCGAAATCGTTCGATGGCGTGCAAGCCGTCGACGATGTGTCCTTCGAACTCGAACCAGGACAACTGCTCGCGCTGATCGGTCCGAACGGCGCGGGCAAGTCGACGTGCTTCAACATGATCAACGGCCAGCTCGCGCCGAGCTCAGGCTCAGTCCGTTTCGACGGTCACGAGATCGCCGGCATGCGTCCGCGCGATATCTGGCGACTCGGCGTGGGCCGCACGTTTCAGATCGCCGCGACCTTCAATTCCATGACCGTGCTCGAAAACGTGCAGATGGCATTGCTCTCGCACGAGCGGCGTGTCTTCAGCCTGTTCGGCCGCGTCGCGTCATGGAAGGAAGACGAAGCGATGGCCTTGCTCGATCTCGTCGGCATGAGCGCGCATGCACGCCGCAGTTGCGCGGTGCTCGCTTATGGCGACGTGAAGCGCGTCGAACTGGCGATCGCGCTGGCCAATCATCCGAAGCTCTTGTTGATGGACGAACCGACCGCGGGCATGGCGCCGCAGGAACGCAACGAACTGATGTCGCTCACCGCGCGTCTGGCGAAAGAGCGCAATATCGGCGTGCTCTTCACCGAGCACAGCATGGACGTGGTGTTCTCCCACGCGGACAGGCTGATCGTGTTCGCGCGTGGTCGTCTCATCGCACAAGGCGACGCCGATGCGATCCGCAACGATCCGCGCGTGCGCGAGGTCTATCTCGGCACGGGCGCATCGTTCGCGCCGCGCGCGGCCTTGAATGCGGGAGATGCGGCATGAGCCTGCTGAAAGTCGCCGCGCTGAACGCGTTCTATGGTCGCGCGCAAATCCTGTTCGACGTGAGCTTCGAAGTCGGGCGCGGCGAAGTCGTCGCGCTGATGGGCCGCAACGGCGCAGGTAAATCGACCACGATGAAAGCGGTAATGGGACTCTTGCCTCGGGTGTCGGGCGCGATCTCGTTCATGGACGATAGCATTGCGGGCATGACGCCGTATCGCATCGCGCGAAAGGGGCTTGGCTACGTGCCCGAAGATCGCCGCGTGTTCGGCGATCTCACCGTCATGGAGAATCTCGACACGGGCCGCCAGCCGCCGCGCGAGCACGCGCCGCCATGGACGCCGGACAAGCTGTTTCGCGTGTTCCCGAATCTCGGCGAGATGCGTGATCGCCGCGCGAGCCGCATGAGCGGCGGCGAGCAGCAGATGCTCACGGTATCGCGAACGCTGATGGGCAATCCGCGTCTCGTGCTGCTCGATGAACCATCGGAAGGCGTGGCTCCCGTGATCGTCGAGCAGATGGCCGATATGATTCTCGAACTGAAGCGTGAAGGACTCGCGATCCTGCTGTCCGAGCAGAACCTGCACTTCGCGGAGCTGGTCAGCGACCGCGTCTATGTGCTGGAGAAAGGTCAGGTGCGTTACGAAGGCGCGATGCAATCCTTCGTCCGCGACGACGCCGCGCGCCGCGCGTTTCTCGGTGTTTGAAAACGAAGAGTCGAAAGAGGAGAGAACTACATGACGATGCGCTTCACCATCCTGGCGGCCGCCGCAGCCTTGAGCTTCGCCGCGCACGCCGACACCATCAAGATCGGCGAGATCAACAGCTACAAGGTCGTGCCCGCGTTTCTCACGCCGTACAAGAACGGCTGGAATCTCGCGCTCGATGAAATCAACGCAGCGGGCGGCGTCAACGGCGAGAAGCTCGAAGTTATCTCGCGCGACGACAACGGCAATCCCGGCGACACGATTCGCGTCGCGCAGGAGCTCGTCGCGCGCGAGCAGGTGAAGCTTCTGTTCGGCGGCTATCTGTCGAATACGGGCCTCGCGCTCACCGACTATGCGAAGCAGCGGCGCATCTTCTTCCTCGCGGCGGAACCGCTCACCGACAAGATCGTCTGGCAGGACGGCAACAAGTACACGTATCGTCTGCGTCCATCCACCTACATGCAGGTCGCGATGCTCGTGCCCGAAGCCGCGAAGCTCAAGAAGAAGCGCTGGGCGCTCGTGTATCCGAACTACGAGTACGGACAGTCCGCGGTGGCTACGTTCAAGCGTTTGCTGAAGGCCGCGCAGCCGGATGTCGAATTCGTCGCGGAGCAGGCCACGCCGCTCAACAACATCGATGCCGGCGCGGTCACGCAGGCGCTGGCGGACGCGAAGCCCGACGCCATCTTCAACGTGCTCTTCAGCGCGGACCTGGGCAAATTCGTGCGCGAGGGCAATACGCGCGGGCTGTTCAAGGATCGCGCGGTCGTGTCGCTGCTGACGGGCGAGCCGGATTATCTCGATCCGCTCGGCAAGGAAGCGCCGGTCGGCTGGATCGTCACGGGTTATCCGTGGTACTCGATCGATACGCCCGCCAACAAGAAGTTCGTCGCGGCGTATCAGGCGAAGTATCACGACTATCCGCGCCTCGGTTCGGTGGTCGGCTACACGGCGATGATGTCGCTTGCCAACGGCCTGAAGAAAGCCGGCTCCACCGACCCCGACAAGCTCGCCGCCGCGTTCAAGGGCTTGCCCGTCGATACGCCGTTCGGGCCGATCACGTATCGCAAGCAGGACAATCAGTCGACCATGGGCGCGTATGTCGGCGTCACGGGCCTGAAGGACGGCAAAGGCGTGATGACTTCGTTCCGCTATGTCGATGGCGCGAGCGTGCAGCCATCGGATGATGAAGTGAAGAAGCTGCGTCCGGCGGACTGAGTTCTACGTCTTGGGAAAGGGCTTGCTGACGAACTTCGATCCGGCGAGCCCGAAGCGCCACGGCACATCCATCGCCTTGCTGATGCCGATGCGCGGCCCCTGCACGATGGCGAACGCTTCTTCCGGCGGCTCGATCTGGAACGGCGCATCCATTAGCGACATGCCGTTGTTCCGGTGCGTGATGCCAAGCGCCTGCGCGACGCGCCCCGGCCCCGAGCACAGCAGCCGGATCGGTTCCAGCCCGCGCCGCTCGCGCATGATGTCGATGCCCACGAGCGGCTCGATTGCGCGGATCAGCACTCCCGCGCCGTGGCCGGCTTCGCGGCACACGAAATTCATGCACCAGTGAATGCCGTAGGAGCGGTACACGTAGACATGCGCGGGCGGTCCGAACATTGCTGCGTTGCGTGGCGTCGGACCTGAGAAGCTGTGCGAGGCAGGATCTTCGCGGTCGTAGGCTTCCGTTTCGACGATGCGGCCGCCGACACCGTCGACAGTCACGATGGCGCCGATCAGGCGTTTCGCGACTTCGTCGGACGGTGCGTGGAAATCGATGGGTTTGGGCTTGGCGTTCACAAGCGGTATTCTAGCCGCGCTGCCCTGCCTGGTCCCACGAACGATTCAGGAGACGCCGAATGAAAACGTCATGGTTTCTCAGGTTCTCGAATGGGCTCGCTCAAGTGTCCGGGCGCGCCTCGACCTTCGTCATTGCGGTCGCGCTGGTGATCGTGTGGGGCGTGTCGGGGCCGTTCTTTCACTTCAGCGATACGTGGCAACTCGTCATCAACACGTCGACGACCATCGTCACGTTTCTGATGGTCTTCCTGATCCAGAACACGCAGAACCGCGACACCGCCGCGATGCAGATCAAACTCGACGAGCTGATTCGCGCGATCGACCGCGCGCATAACGCGCTGCTCGATCTCGAGGAACTCGACGAAAAGGAACTCGCTGTTTTTCGCAAGCGCTACGAGAAGCTCGCGCAAGAAGCGCGCGATAACTTTCGCTCGGCGAGCGATGACATAGAAATGCCGTCCTTTCCCGAAGACGAGGAAAGGCGCGGCAAGAAAGAACGATAGCCTTGCATGGCGAGCAAGGATCGGCGCGAGATAACTTATTCCTTGCAGCTCTCGCAAAGCGCGTGACAAAAGCGGGGAAACAAATGTAAGCTTCTACTTCGCTGCCCCGAACGCAATGTTCGCTGCGCGCGGAGTTCTGAAGATCATCCGGCAACAGCCACACGTTCCGAATCGGAACCCTAAGAATCCGCAAACGTTTTCCGCATGCCTGCGGGAACATCTGCACCATCCGGCGCTGACCGGATTGGTCAAGAAAAACACAAAAAGAAAAAATCCTCTCCCTAAAGCTTTTTGAATTTCTGCCGATAAGGGCGCGCCGCGTGAGTTTCTAAACCTCGGAAAGAGGCCATTTTTGGCCGCTAATTCGCGAAGTTATTCCTTCCCGAAATGGCTAGGATGTGTCCTGCCCGGTAGTCCTTTTTTGCCGGGTCCACACCTACTCAAACCTTTGAAGGAAGAAAAATGCGCAAACTCATGAAGGCATTCGTGCGCGACGAGCGCGGTGTCAGCGCGATGGAATATGCGGTTCTGGCAGGCATCATCGTCGTTGCCCTGGCGGGTCTGAGCACTGTGTTCACCAACGGCTTCACCGGGGTGTTCAACAGCATGTTCTCGAAAGTGAGCGCTCAGCAGTAAGGCGATCCACTTCAGTTCGGGCGTTTCGCGTCCGTAATCAAGGATCAAACCGCCTACTTCTAATAACAAGACCATCGTGCAGCTTCTGTCTCTTGCCATTCGCCTGATCGTGCTCTGCGCGCTGTTATGGCTCGCGGTCATCGACGTACGCGCCCGACGCCTGCCGACCAAAATCGTGCTGGCCGTCGGTGCGCTCTTCTTCGTCGACGCGCTTGCCCGCAAAATGCCGGTCGACGATGTCATCGTTCATCTGCTGCTCGCCCTTGGCGTATTCCTGGTCTGCGCCGTGTTGTTCGCGGCAAGGATGCTGGGCGGAGGCGACGCGAAACTCGCCTCCGTTATCTTTCTCTGGGCCGGCCTCGCCTTGTCGCTGCCCGCCCTGACTCTGATTTCCGTGATCGGGACCCTCGTGTCCCTGGTCAGTCTCGCGACGCGCTCCATGAATCCCGTGCAGCGTCTCATGCCGATGAGGGCGCTCGCGATGTTCTCCGGCGCACGCGGCGTTCCGTACGGCGTAGCCCTCGCGCTCGGCGGTGGCGCCGTGATCGTGCTCCCGGCGCTCCTGCCTTACTTCGCGAACCTTGCGAACCCTGCGACCCATTAGGAAGGCGCGCTCATGTCCAACATCATCAAGTTCGCCGTGCTGCTGATCGGCGCTTTGCTTATCGCGCTGATCGTACGTGTCGTGGTTGCGAGTGCTTCGCGACCGGCCAACCGTCCGGTCACGACGGAGAAAGTGCAGGTGAGCGCCGCCAGCCTGCCGCAAGGTCTCTTGCTGCGCGACGAAGACCTCGGCTGGAAGGCGCTGCCCGCCAACCAGATGCCGCCCAACGCGATCGTGTCCGGCGCGCCGAACGCGCTCGACATCAAGGGCGCGCTGCTGCGCCATCCGGTCGAAGAGGGCGCGGTGCTCACTGCCGCCGACGTCATTCTGCCGAGCGCGCCAGGCTTTCTCGCCGCCACGCTCAAGCCCGACATGCGCGCCGTGTCGGTCGCGGTGGACGACGTGTCCGGCAACGCGGGCCTGATTCAGCCGGGCGATTACGTCGATCTGCTGCTCACGCAACAGATGGACCGCCGCACCGATTCGCCGGACCTGGCCGTGTCGAGCGAGACGGTGGTCGAGCATGTGCGCGTGCTCGCGGTCGGCTCCGAAATCCAGCGCCCGAAGCTCAACGGCGACACGGCCGAAGCCGTCACGCGCGCTCGAACCGTGACGCTCGAAGTGTCGCCGCGCATGGGCGAAGTCGTCGCCGTCGCGGCGCGTCTCGGCTCGCTCTCGCTGGCGTTGCGCAGCTTTGCGACCGAATCGCGCGACAAACCCGCGTCCGCCGCGGTGGCCGCGTCGGCCTCGCAACGCGTGCCGATCTGGGCCGGCGACATCTCCCGCGCGGTGCGCGACCTGCCACGCTCGAAGCCGGTGTCAGGTGGAGGGCCGGTGCACGTCGCGGCGGCCGCGCGTCCGGTCACGATCTATCGCGGCTCGGAGAAGTCGGACGCGGTCGCGCAAGCTGGCCCGACGCCGGATGGCGCACCGCCTCTGCCGGTCGTGCCGACCCGTTGAGGACTCAACGCGCCGCGTGTAACCGAAACACGCGGCGACGAAAAACAGCAGCAATACGTGACGGCAGCACAGTGCCAGGATCGAATCTCATGAGAACGCAGTTGGACTTCAGCAGCATCGAAAGACGGGGCGCGCGAATCGCGCTCGCGTGCGCCGGCGTGCTGCTGGCGTGGTCCGTATCCGCTCAGGCGGCGCAGCCGGTCATGCCGGCCACGTCCGTGCAAGACGCCACGGCCGCGCAAATGCAGATCGCGCAGGCGCGCGTGCGCAATCCCATGTATCAGCGCACCGCGGTCGCGGCGCCAGGCGTGGAAATCGGGCAGGGGGCGCTGACGCTCGACGCCGGCAAGGGCACGATGCTGCGCCTGCCGGAAGACGCCACCTCCGTGTTCGTGGCCGATCCCGCCATCGCCGACGTGCACGTGCCGTCGCCGAAAACCGTGTTCGTGCTCGGCAAGAAGTCCGGTACGACGACCCTCTATGTGCTCGGTCCGGGCAACAAGACGCTGCTGCAGCGCACCGTGATCGTCGCGCGCGACATGATGACCCTGCGCAACATGCTCTCGGCGCGCTTTCCGAACCTGAACGTGCAGGCGACATCGAGCCAGGGCTCGCTGCTGCTGTCCGGCCAGGTACCGAATTCATCGGATGCCGATGCGATCGTCCAGGCCGTCACGCCGTTTCTCAGCGAGCACGAGGTGCTGATCAACCGCATGACGATCGACCGGCCGCTGCAGGTTCAGTTGCGCGTGCGCATCACGGAAGTGGACCGCAACGTGACGCAGCAGCTCGGCATCAACTGGCAGGCGCTCGGCACCTCGGGCAACTGGCTGGGGGGCCTGTTCAGCGGCCGCTCGATCCTGAACCTGAATCAGCCGATCGCCAACGGTTCGGGCGGCATCACCTATCCGGTGAATCTGCCGACCAACAACGCGTTCTCATTCCTGACGGGCTTCAAGACCGGCAACACCGATATCCGCGCGCTCATCGACGCGCTCAATCAGGAAGGCCTGCTCACCGTGCTCGCGGAGCCGAACCTGGTGGCCATGTCCGGCCAGACCGCGAGCTTCCTCGCGGGCGGCGAATTCCCGATTCCGGTCTCGCAGACCAACGGTGCGATCACGGTCGAATTCAAGCAGTTCGGCGTCAAGCTCGACTTCACGCCGACCGTGCTGAACGAGCGCCGCATCAGCCTCAAGGTGCGCCCGGAAGTGAGCCAGATCGACACCACCGCGAGCGTGACCACCGGCGGCGTGACCGTGCCGGGCCTCTCCGTGCGCCGCGCCGACACGACGGTTGAGCTGGCGAGCGGCCAGAGCTTCGCGATCGGCGGTCTTCTGCAGAGCAACACCACCGATATCGTGGCGCAGGTGCCCGGCATCGGCTCGATTCCGGTGCTCGGCAAGCTGTTTTCGTCGTCGAACTATCAGAACAACAAGACCGAGCTGGTGATCATGGTGACGCCGTATCTCGTCGAGCCGACCGATCCCGCGAAGCTGCGCTCGCCGCTCGATTCGCTGATCTCGCCGTCGAGCGATGTCGAATACAGCTTCCAGCGCAAGGCCGGCGCGCAGCCGTCCGCATCCGAACCGCGTCTCGTCGGCGCGGCGGGCTACGTCTATTGAGCGCCCAGCCATGAAACTCGCACGTCATCTCACCTTCGCGGCGCTCGTCGCCTTCGCCTTCGTCGCGGCCGGCTGCATCCACCCGCCACGCAACATGCCCAACGAGTCGGTGATCGGTTACGACGGCCATGACGCCGTGCCGCCCGATTGCAATGCGCTCTCGCGCGGCGCGGTCCTGAGCGACGCCGGCCGGCGCCGCCCGGCGATGCAATGGGGTTGCGCCACGTTCACGAACCTCGCGGCGCAGCTCGCGCATCCGGCCGACATCGTCGCGCCGCAAACGCTCGGCCCGGCCGACGCCGCCGTCGCGGCGAGCGCCGTGCGCCGCTACGAGACCGGTCGCGTGATCCCGCTCGACAAGACGTCGACGCGCGACACGAAGTAACGCCCACACGAAGGACATCATGAGCACCACAGAGATCAGCTTCTTCAAAGGCAAGCAGGGCGTCCGGATCGCCGACTTCATCGCGTTCGTGGCGGACCGCAAGACCGAGCAGGTCCTGAAGAGCTTCGTGCTCGAACAGGCGATGCCGCACGTGCACATCGCCGTGGGCAACGTGGACGACGCCATCGCGCATCTGTCGAAGATCGAGCGCTCGCCGCTGTTTCTGCTCGTCGACCTCGAAGGCTCGGTGATGCCGCTCTCGGACCTGGGCCGTCTCGCCGAAGTGTGCGAGCCATCGGTGCAGGTCGTGGCGCTCGGCGAGCGCAACGACGTCGGCCTGTTCCGCAGCCTGCTCAAGATCGGCGTGCGCGACTATCTCGTCAAGCCGCTGACGGTCGAGCTGCTCAAGCGCACCGTCAACGTATCCGAGGGCAAGGTGAGCCCGGTGACGCTGGCCCGCGCGGGCAAGACCATCGCGTTCGCGGGCGCGCGCGGCGGCGTCGGCGTGACCACGCTCGCGCTCAATCTCGCGCGCTATCTCGCGGAAGACACGCACCGGCGTGTCGCCTACGTGGATCTGACGCTGTGCGGCGGCGCCGCCAACAGCATGCTCGGCACGCAGAGCAACAACGGCCTCGTCGACGTGCTGCAGAACGTCCACCGGCTCGATCCGCAATACGTGGAGCGCACGCTGGTCGCGAACGGCAGCCGCATGTTCGTGCTTTCCGCGGATATCGATTACGGCTCGGCGAAAGCCTTCGAGCCGGGCGCGCTGCGCCGCGTGGTCGAACTGCTGTGCGACAGCTTCCACTATGTGATTCTCGATATCGGCGACCCGAACGGGCCGCTCGCCGCCGAAGCCTTCGATCACGCGTCGCGCGTGTATCTCGTCTCGGACCGCTCGGTGCATGCGACGCGCGAGACGATCCGCATGCTGCGCTACATCGAGGACCGCGACAACAATCCGCCGACCTCGGTGCTGCTCAACAATCCGCACGCCGTGAGCTCGGGCAAGGTGCAGCAATCCGATTTCATGACGGCGATCGGCCGCAGCGTGCTGCATGAAGTGCAGTTCGAACCGAAAACACTCGCAACCGCCGAGAATCTCGGCGAAGCGCCGGTCGAGCGCGGCCAGAACGGCTTCACGCAGACCATCGCGCGCATTGCCAACGACCTGACCGGTCAGCACGCGATGGTCGAGCGCACTTTCCTCAGCAAGTTCAAGCTCCGGAGGGCGTGATGTTCGGGCAAAAGCAGGTGCGCGCCAATACGTCGTCGGAACTCGAAGACGGCGCAAACGGACAGCCGCCGGCCGAGACGCCGCCGCTTTCGCTCGTCGAGAAGCAGGCTGCCGCGGCCCCGGCGCCCGCGCGCTCGCAGCCGTCCGAAGGCCACGAAGCGCTGGTCCGCTCCGAACTCTTCAAGACGATCCGCGCGGGTGTGTTCGCGGCGATGAATCCGTCGGCGGCGGTCGGCAAGACGCGCGAGCAGATGAAGCCGGCCGTCGAGACGCTGGTGCTCGACGTGGCGGAGCGCGAGCGCCTGAACGTCACGATTGCGGAGCAGGTGCAGATCGTCGGCGAGTTGCTGAACGACATGTTCGGTCTCGGCCCGATCGAGCCGCTGCTCGCGGATGAAACCATCACCGACGTGCTCGTCAACGGCCCGGATCAGGTGTGGGTCGAGCGGCATGGCCGGCTGGAGCTGACCAACTGCAAGTTCCGCGACAACGCGCACGTGGTCAACGTCGCGCAGCGCATCGCGGCGGGCGTCGGCCGGCGTGTCGACGAAAGCAGCCCGATGGTCGATGCGCGTCTCAACGACGGCAGCCGGGTGAACGTCGTGCTGCCGCCGCTTGCGATCCACGGCGCGTCGATCTCCATTCGTAAGTTTTCCAAGCGCAACATTACGCTGCATCGCATGGCGCAGCAGGGCAACATGTCGCCCGCCATGGCGACCGTGCTCAAGCTCGCCAGCACCTGCCGGCTCAACGTGATCGTGTCTGGCGGCACGGGCTCGGGCAAGACGACGCTGCTCAACGCGCTGTCGCACTTCATCGGCCACGGCGAGCGCACGGTGACGATCGAGGATGCGGCCGAACTGCAACTCGTGCAGCCACATGTGGTAAGTCTGGAGACGCGCCCCGAAAACGCCGAAGGCTTAGGCGCGGTGACGCAGCGCGATCTCGTGCGCAATGCGCTGCGGATGCGTCCGGACCGCATCATCCTCGGCGAAACGCGCGGCTCTGAAGCGTTCGACGTGCTGCAGGCGATGAACACCGGCCACGACGGCTCGATGACCACGATCCACGCGAACACGCCGCGCGACGGCATCACGCGTCTGGAGTCCATGGTGATGATGGCGAACGGCAACCTGCCGCTGCTGTCGATCCGCCGCCAGATCGCGAGCGCCGTGCATCTGATCGTGCAGATCGAGCGCATGCGCGACGGCATGCGGCGCGTCACGCGCGTGACCGAGCTGGTCGGCATGGAGGGCGAGGTCATCATCACGCAGGATCTGTTCGCGTTCCGCTACGACGCGAGCGCCTACAGCGAGGAAGTGAAGGGCGTATTCGAAACCGCCGCCGTGCGTCCGGCCTTCGCGCAACGCGCGGCGTATTACGGCCTCGAGGACGCGCTGCTGGAGGCCATGAAGCCATGAGTCTCGTCGATCTGATCACGGTCGCCTCGTTCATCTGCGTGCTGCTCGCCGGCGTGATGATCGTCGTCATGCAGGACATGCGGCGCAATCAGCCGGGCTCGCGTATCAGCCAGCGCATGAAGGACTCGTTCGCCGCATATGGCGCGAAAGGCGCGCAGGGAAGCAAGCTCGATCTCGACCTCTTCAAGGTGAGCCGAAAGGACAATGTCTTTACGCACTGGACCGGCCCGCGGCTTGCGCGCCTGCGCACGGTGGCCGGGGCCAACGGCCTGCGCATCGTGATCGTCACGGCGCTGGCGGCGGAGCTGATCGGTCTTTTGATCGTCAAGTTCCTGCCGTTGCCCGATTTCTCCCGGCCGCTGATCGTCGTGGCCATGCCGGTGATCGGCGTCATGCAGTCGTATCGCTTTCTCCTGAACCGCTTTCGCAGGCGTTTTCTCGACGGCTTCCCCGACGTGATCGACATGATCGTGCGCGCCGTGCGCGCGGGCGTGCCGGTGACGCAGGTGATCGGCTCGGCGGCGAGCGAATGCCGCGAGCCGCTCAAGAGCGAATTCCAGCTGATGGCGGACTCGCTGCAGGTCGGTCTCGATCTGGACGAAGTGCTCGAAGTGGCGATGCGGCGCATCGAGATCGCCGATTTCTCGTTCTTCTGTGTGTGTCTCCTGTTGCAACGCGAAACCGGCGGCCAGCTCGGCGAGACGCTCGAGAACCTGTCGGCCATCGTGCGCACGCGCCGCGAGATTCGCCAGAAGACCAAGGCGCTCACCGGTGAGGCGCGCATCACGACGAAGATTCTCGCCGCGATTCCCGTCGTCATCATGTTGTCGATGTACAGCCTGAACAAGTCCTATCTTTTCGTGCTGTTCAACACCGAGGCCGGCCACAAGACGCTCACGTTCGGCACGTTCTCGATCGTGATGGGGCTGATCGTGATCGGCAAGATGTCCAAGCTGGATACTTCGCGATGAATCAGGAAAACGTCGAAACGCTCGTCAACCTGCTGATGTTGCTCGGACTGCTTGCCGGTCTCGCGGTGTGGTGGGCGCACAAGCACGGCGGCAATCGCGGCCGCATCGCGGAGCGTACGCGCATGGCCGCCGCCATGCATCGCGGCGAAGGCGCCGCCGAAGACGACGACGGCGAAGAGGTTTCGCGCCGCGAACGCCTGTTGCGCCGGCTTGCGCGCATCGGCGACAAGATTCCGCTCTTCGACGCCAAGTATCGTCTCAAGCTGCGCAAGGAGATGGTGCGCAGCGGCTACCGCAGCAGCGCGGCCGTGTCGATCCTGCTCGCGGTGAAGTTCTTTGTGGGCCTTGTCTGCGCGGCCGCCACGGTGATGCTCGGCACGCATATTCCGATGGTGGGCGCGCATCCGGCAGGGCGCGGCGTCGCGATGCTGATGGTGTTCATCGTCGGGATGATCGTGCCGGAGTACATCGTCGCGATCAAGGCTTCGTATCGTCGAAAAGCCATGGCGGCGTGTCTGCCCGACGCGCTCGACCTGCTCGTGATCTGCACCAACGCGGGTAATAGTCTCGGCGTGTCGATCCGGCGCGTGGGGGACGAACTGAAGACGATCTGCCCGCCGCTCTCCGACGAGTTTTCGCTCGCCGCCGACGAGCTCAAGCTCTCCGGCGACAGCACGCGCGTGCTGAACAATCTGGCCGACCGCATCGACCTGCCGTCGATCCGCGCGCTGATCTCCACGCTCAACCAGTCGATGCGCTACGGCACGCCGATCACGCAGGCGTTGCGCACGCTGTCGCGCACGGAGCGCGTCGCGCATATCGTGGCGCTCGAGGAAAAGGCCGCGAAACTCGCGCCGAAGATGGTCGTGCCGATGTTGCTGTTCATTCTCCCCGCGATCATCGCGATCGCGGCGGGCCCCGCTGTCATTCAGTTGCTTGCGTTCATCGCGAAAGATGCAAAATGAAGTCATCGATCCGCATTACCTTGAGCACCATCCTGCGCCACGCGGCGCTCACCGGCGCCGTTGCCTGCGTGTTCGGCGCATCGGGCTGCACGACCTCCGTGCGTCAGGTCACCGATACGCGTCCCGTGCTGCGCAACTCCGCGCCGAGCACCATGAGCGAGCTGCGTATCGCCGACACCGCGCTCGAATCGAACAACTTCGATCTCGCGACGACGCTCTATGAAAAGGCCCTGCAGGCCGACCCGAAATCCGTGCCGGCTTTGACCGGCCTCGGCAATACGCTGTACGGCGTCGGCGACTACACGCGCGCCGGTGTCTACTATCAACGCGCGAGCGAGCTCGATCCGAAGGCGACCCCGCCGCTCATCGGCACCGCGCGGGTGGCGATTCATCAGCGTCGCTTCGACGACGCGATCGCCACGTATCACCGCGTGCTCGCGCTGAAGCCGAACGATCCGCTCGCGTGCGCGGGCCTCGGCGCCGCGCTCGATCTGTCCGGCGATCACGCGCACGCGCAAGCCTTGCTGCGCGAGGCGCTGATCGCCAATCCTGGCGACCCGATGCTGTCGGTGAATCTCGGTCTCTCGCTCACGCTCGGCGGCGATCCGCGCCAGGGCGCGAACGTGCTGCTCGACGTGACGCGCTTCCCGGCCGCGCCGCCGCAGGCGCGTCAGAATCTCGCGCTCGCTTACGGCCTGCTCGGCAACGAAGACGCCGCGGCCGCGATCCTGTCGCGCGATTTGCCGAAGTCGTCGGTGCAGGACAACCTGCGCTATTACGAGCTGCAGCGCGGGCGCGACGTTCAGCCGTCGAAGGGCGTGTCCGTGTCGGCGGTCGCGCTGCCGCGCGTGCAGACGGCGAGCGCGAAGTGACGATGCGGCGCGGCGGCGCGTCTCTCGTGCGATTGGTGCGTTGCGCGCGCGACGAGCGCGGCGTCACGGCCATCGAGTTCGCGCTGGTCGCGCCGCTGTTGCTCCTGATGATTCTCGGCACGGTGGAGATGGCGCTCGACATGATCGTCGACGCCTCCGTGCAGTACGCGGCGCAACAGGCTTCGCGCGCGGGGCTGACGACGGCCGTTCCGTCATCCGGCACGCGCGACGCGCAGGCGCGCCAGATCGTGAACAACATCCTCGACCCGTGGACGAAGTTCGGCGGCGTCATCAACATCGCGACGCTGTCGTACGCGACGTACAACGACATCGCCGCCGGCAACTCGCAAAAGACGATGGGCGGTCTGGGCGACGTGGTGGCCTACAACGTCAGCGTGACGATACCGCCGTTCTCGGGCATTCCGAAGCTCATCGGCATCACGTCGATGACCTTCCAACGCAATTACATCGTGCAGAACGAAAAATGATGAAGCGCAGCACGAAGGGGACAACGCGCCGCTCTTTTCTCGGCCGACTCGCGCGCTCGGAAAGCGGCGTCTCGGCGATCGAGTTCTCGCTCATCGTGCCGATGATGCTGCTGCTCATGCTCGGCTTCACCGAGCTGTATCTGTACATGCGCGCGAAGAGTCTCGTCGAGCACACGGCGTTCACGCTGGCGGATTCCATCGGCCAGATGACGCAGGTGATCAACGATCAGAGCAGCGTCACGCAGGCGAACAGTCTCGCCTCGATCTGGGCCGCAGCCATCCAGCTCGGCACGCCCAACGACCTGAGGAAGTACGGCGGCGTGATCGTCACGTCGATCTGCGAGACCAATTCGACCTGCAATGGGCTGGTGTATCCCAATTCGACGCAGGCTCAGTGGCGTCTGACCGGCACGCCGAAAGTGCTCTGGTCGAAGGCGCCCGTGTGGCAGCCGTCGGGCATGGCGACCAATATTTCGACGACGAATCCGCTGCCCACGGGCTGGCCGTTCCGGCAGGGCGATTCCGCGATCGCCGTCGAAGTGTTCTATACGTACACGCCGTTTTCCATGACCGCGCCGTTCTGGCACAACGCGCCTGGCGCGGTGACGTTCCATATGCGCGTCTTCGTGCGCCCGCGCAACGGGCAGGCGCTCAATCTCGTGAGTCCCTCGACATGAGCGCGAAGCGAAATCCGGGCGGTCCATCGGGCGTGCGCAATGCGCATGGTCTGTTTTGCGGCGACGAGGGCGCGGTCGCGATGTTGTTCGCCGCGTGCGCGAGCCTCATGGTCGGCGCCATGTGCACCGCGATTGACTCGATCCATTACGAGATGACGCAGGCGCGCATGCAGATGGCGCTGGACGTCGCGACGCTGTCGGCGGGCGCGAATCTCGCGCACTTCGACACGACCAATTCCGCCGATCTCACCGCGTGGAAAAACGACGCGCGTTCGTACTACAACATCAACATGCCGTCGGGCTATATGGACCTGAGCATGCCCGACGCGAACTTCAGCGCGCAGGTGACGGGCACGCCCGCGACCGGCCAGAACATCCAGCTTTCGGCGAAGGGCTCGGTGCCGCTGCTCGCGCCGCTCATCTGGGCGAAGAACGGCAGCACGACCAGCAACGGTTCCGGCTCGGGCGGCGGCAATGCCACGCCGACGCCGGACACCGCGACCGTCAGCGCGAGCAACTCGGCGCTGCGTCTGCCCAAGAGCACGCTCGAACTCGTGATGGTGCTCGACAACTCGACCTCGATGAACCAGAAGGCGAGCAGCAGCGATTCGACGTTGAAGATCGACGGCCTGAAGGCGGCGGCGAAGAATCTGGTGACGAACCTCTTCAGCCAGACCACCAACGATTCCTACGTGGCGCTCGTGCCGTTCACGACGATGGTCAACGTGGGGAGCGTCTTGCCTTCGACCGGCACGACGTGGCTCAGAAACGACTTCACCGCCTACAACTCGCAAGGCACGAACATATCCGCGTGGCGCGGCTGCGCGGTGGAGCCGCGCGACGCGAACAAGAACATGTATCCGAAGGCCTACGCGCCGAAGGACAACCCCGGCTTCACGCCGTGGTACTGGAACGTGCCGCCCGCCGGATACACGGTGCAGAACTACACGACGAGCTACGACAGCAAGGGCCGCGTCGTCTCCTCGTGCAACGTCGGCACGAAGACGATCGTTCCGGGCGTGCCGCTCGTCGAGCAGACCAATGGCTCGCTCACGTACTGCAAGGGCGGCGGCAACACCGGCAACATCTACGACTGGTGGGGACAGCCCGACGCCGGCGGCGCGTTCACGCCGACCAAATCGTACGATCAGAACTACAACTACCTCACGTCGTCGCAGAAGAACGGCAAGACCACTTATACGCAGACGCTCTCGGGTCCGTGCGAGATTGCAGCGGCGCAATTCCTGTCGAAGGATTCGGGCACGCTCACGTCGTCCATCACGGCCATGCAGCCGAATGGCAACACGCTCATCCCGACCGGATTGCTGTGGGGCTGGCGCATGTTGTCGTCGGCCTGGTCGCAGAACACGGCGGGCACGGCCAATGGCTTCAAGTCGACCGATCCAACGCTGCCGCGTCCCGAATCGACCGCAGGACTGCAGCGCGTGGCGATCGTGCTGACGGACGGCGAGAACGCTTTCGGCTCCAGCACGGGTCTGATGGCGCCGCCGTATTTCAACGGGCTTTCCGGCGTCGGCACCAAGGCGCTGAAGGCGCCGACGGTCCAGCGCACGCTCAACAACACGATGCTGACCGACGGCGACATGACTTCGATCGATGACATCAACGCGTTCCAGCTCGGCGTCTGCACGGCGATGAAGCAGGACGGCGTCATCATCTATGCGATCACCTTCGGCACCTACGGCACGGATACCGACAGCCAGCGCGCACAGGCGACGATGCAGGCCTGCGCGAGCCCCGGCAACTACTATCACGCGCCGTCGAGCACCACGCTCAACACCATCTTCCAGCAGATCGCGGGCAACCTCGGCGTGCTGCGTCTCACGCAGTAAGGGATCGCGACGAAGGCGGGCACGCACGTTGCTCGCCTTGTCCGGGCAAGTCAACTTCACAAGGAGTACCGACATGCCCGAAAAGAAAACTCTCGATCGCGCGGCGAAGGCGAAGCGCGAAGGCAAGTCCCCGAGCACGCAGGCCGGCGCATTCGTGAAGGAACAGATCGACCACATTCGCGAGGGCAAGCACGGCGCGAAGTCGGCGAAGCAGGCCATCGCGATCGGCTTGTCCGAAGCGCGCCGCTCCGGCGTGAAGATGAAGCCGCCCAAGAAGGGCACGACTTCCGAGGCGACCCGCAAGAAGGCCGCGCAGGACACCAAGGCCGCGCATCGCACGAAGAAGAGTCCCAGCACCGAATCGAAAGCGAAGCGCTCGGCCACGTCCACGCGCGTGCTGAAGCGCGAGAGCACCAAGGCGGCGTCGCACAAGTCGCTGTCGCGGCAGACGCATGCCGCGGCGAGCCGTCGTTCGGCGGCGGATCGCTCGGCTGCGGCGAAAAAGGGCTGGGCGACGCGACGCGCGAACGCGGCCGCGAAGTCGAAGGGATCGCGCGCGCGTCACGCGTCGCGCTGAGGCGGCAGCATCCGCGAGAACGATACGGCCATCGTCGCCAGTTCCTGCGCGGCGGGCGTGAGCGGCACGCCCGCGCGCCGCAGCAGACACACGGGCGTTCTCGCGGCGCGCTCGGCGATTCGCACAATGCTCACGTGGTCGCGGAAGAACGGGTGGTCGGCGAGACTCGCGGGTTCCAGACCGAGATAGTCGCTCGCCGCGATGCAGTGCAGCGTGTCGAACACCGCTTCGGTCGTCGCGGCGATGCGCGGCGGCGCGAGTCGTGCGCTTTCGAACAGCGCCGAGAGTTTGTTGCCCGGCTTGCTCTCGACCTCGCTGCCGCGCTGGCGCGTGCTGACCCATTCCGCATGTTGCAGGTCCGCCAGTTTGTCCGAGCCCACAAGCGGATGTCCGCGCCGCACGAGCACGGCGACTTCGGAATCGAATAGCGGCGTGGATTCCATGTCGTGGATATCGGCGTCGGGCGCGATCAGCGCGAGCGCGAAATCCAGACTGCCGTCGCGGACCCACGAAGTCAGCACGCGCGACGTCGCGCTCGTCAGATGCACATCGATGCGCGGACAACGTTCCCGATAACTCGCGAGCAACGCGGGAAACAGGCGCATCGTCGCTTCGGCTGCGAGTCCGAGCGACACCTGTCCCGTCAGTTCGCCGCGTAGCTGACGCAATTCGTCTTCCGTTTTCCGGCACTCGCCGAGAATCAGATCGGCGCGCACGCGCAGCCGCTCGCCGATCGGAGTCAGGCGCGCGCCCCGCACATCGCGCTCGAACAGCGGGCCGCCCGCCTGCGCCTCGAGCTTGCGCAACTGCTGCGTGATGCCGCTTTGCGCGACGCCGAGCCGCCGCGCGGCGGCGCGCAGGCTGCCCGCCTCGGCGACGGCGATGAACATGCGCAGTTGCGTCAGAGTCAGCTCCAACTGAATTCCTCCGTCGAGAGTGATCTCAAAAAGTGATCATGATAATTAAGGCGCGTCTTTTTGTGCGCGCTTCGCGCTCGTACCATCGGTGGCCTGTTCGGGAGACACCGCCTTCATGCTCAAACTCAGTTCCTTGCTGCTCGCCGCCGCGCTCGCGGCCGCCGCGCCGGTCCACGCGAAAGACGCCGACACGCTGCGCCTGGGCATCGACCCCGGCTATCCGCCGATGGACGTCAAGACACCGGACGGCCATGTCGCGGGCTTCGACGTCGATCTGGGCGACGAAATCTGCCGTCGCATCGCGATGCGCTGCCAGTGGGTCGAGCTCGAATTCTCCGGGATGATCCCGGCGCTTCAGGCGCGCAAGATCGACGGCATCATGTCGTCGATGGCGATCACCGACAAGCGCATGAAGCAGATCGCGTTCTCCACCAAGCTGTTCCAGTTCCGCTCGCGTCTGATCGCGAAGCAGGGCGCGCCGCTCACGGCGAGCGCGGATGGCTTGCGCGGCAAGCGCATCGGCGTGCAGAGCGGCAGTCAGTTCGAAACGTACGCGATGAAGAACTGGCAGCCGGGCGGCGTCGAAGTGGTCGCGTATCAGAGCATGGAAGGCGTGCTGAACGACCTGACCGCCGGCCGCATCGATGCAGCGCTGCTCGGCTCGGTCGAAGCGGAACACGGCTTTCTGAAGACGCCGCGCGGCGCGGGTTTCGCGTTCGTCGGCGAGCCGCTTTCGATGGGCGATCACGGCGTCGGCATGGGTCTGCGTCAGGACGACACGGCGCTGAAAGCGAAGGTCGATCGCGCCGTCAAGGACATGCGCGCGGACGGCACGTATCAGAAGATCGCGCGCAAGTATTTCGATTTCGACGTCTACGGCGACTGAGGCTTTCCCGATGCAGACAAAACGACACGCCCTGGTTTCGACGACGCTCGGCACATCGCGCGAACTCGTCAGCTTTCATTTCGGCGAAGCGAACGCGGCGCGCGAAAAGATCTACATTCAGGCATCGCTGCACGCCGACGAGACGCCCGCGATGCTCACCGCGTGGACCCTGAAGAAGCGTCTTGGACAACTCGAAGCACAAGGGCGCATGCGCGGCGAAGTCGTGCTCGTGCCGGTGGCGAATCCGATCGGCCTGTCGCAGCATGTGCTCGGGCAGTTTCTCGGTCGCTTCGAGGCGAACAGTGGCCACAACTTCAATCGCGGCTTTCCGATGCCGTCGGCGGCGGCGCTGATCGAACGTGCGGGCGCGCGCCTTTCGTCGGACGACGAAGCGCATAACAAGCACGTGCTGCGTGGCGCGCTGGTGGAGTTGCTCGGCGAAATGCGCGCGAAGAACGAGTTCGAATCGCTGCGGCTCGCGCTGCTCACACTGGCGTCTCAAGCCGATATCGTGCTCGACCTGCACTGCTCGCTCGAAGCGACGATGCACGTCTACACGAGTCCGGCGAGCTGGCCCGCGATCGAACCGCTGGCGCGTTATCTCGGCGCGAATGGCGTGCTGCTCGCGACCGATTCGGGCGGCCAGTCGTTCGATGAAGTTCACGCGTTGTTATGGAGCGAACTGCGCGAGCGTCTCGGGGCGCGCGCGCCGCTGGGCGCGCCGAATATCGCGGCGACGATGGAGCATCGCGGGCAGCGGGACGTCGATTACGACACGGCCGCGCACGATGCCGAAGCGCTCATCGACTTTCTGGTCGCGCGCGGCGTGATCGAAGGCGACATCACGGAGACGCCGCCGCTCGCGCAGGCCGCGACGCCGCTCGCGGGCAGCCAGCAACTGATCGCGCCGATGAGCGGCATCGTCGTGTATCGCGCGAAGGTGGGCGCGGCGCTGAACGCCGGCGATCCGGTGTTCGATATCGTCGATCCGGTCACCGATGAAGTCACCACCGTCACGACCAGCAACGACGGCGTGTTCTACATGCGGCGCGCGATCCGCTTCGTGCAGGCGGGCGCGCCGATGGGACGCGTGACGGGCGCGACGCCGATCAGAAGCGGCGTGCTGATCGGCGCCTGATGCAATAAAAACGCTTCAGGCAAGCCGTTGCGCAACGGCTTCGCCGACTTCCCGCGTGTTTGCTTGGCCGCCGAGATCGCCGGTATGCGGGCCTTGCTTCAGCACATCGGTGATCGCGGCGAGCATGGCGTCGTGCGCCTGCTGTTCGCCCAGGAATTCGAGCATCATCGCCGCCGACCAGATCATCGCGACGGGATTGGCGATGCCCTTGCCTGCGATATCCGGCGCCGAGCCATGCACCGGCTCGAACAGCGACGGGAACTTGCGTTCCGGATTCATGTTGGCTGAAGGCGCGATGCCGATCGTGCCGGTACACGCCGGCCCGAGATCCGAAAGAATGTCGCCGAAGAGATTGGTCGCGACGACCACATCGAAACGATCCGGATTCAGCACGAAGCGCGCGCACAGAATGTCGATGTGCTGCTTGTCCCACGTCACGTCGGGATAGTGCGCGGCGATTTCCGCCGCGCGCGCGTCCCACCACGGCATGCTGATCGAGATGCCGTTGCTCTTGGTCGCCACGGTGATCTTCTTGTCGCGCTGCTGCGCCAGATCGAACGCGAACTTCAGCACGCGCTCCGCGCCGTGACGCGTGAACACGGAAGTCTGCGATACGAACTCGCGCTCCGTGCCTTCGAACGACACGCCGCCGACCGCCGAATACTCGCCCTCGGTGTTCTCGCGCACGATCATGAAGTCGATGTCGCCCGCCTTCCGGTTCGCGAGCGGTGAGGGCACGCCATCGAAAAGACGCGCGGGCCGCAGGTTGATGTACTGATCGAACTCGCGGCGGAACTTGATCAGCGAACCCCACAGCGAAACGTGATCGGGCACCGTGTCGGGCCAGCCGACCGCGCCGAACAGGATCGCGTCGGCGTCCTGCAATTGCGCTTTCCAGTCGTCCGGCATCATCTGGCCGTGTTGCGCGTAGTAATCGCAGCTCGCCCACTCGATATGCCGGTATTCCAGCGCGATATCGAAGCGCTTGCTGACGGCATCGAGCGCGCGCAGGGCTTCGGGCATCACTTCCTTGCCGATGCCATCGCCGGGAATCACGGCGATGCGGTATGCGTTGCGGGTCATGTGGGTCTCCCTTTTTCGTGAAATCGGCGAACGGAAAGTGGAGATTATTTCATCGATCGCCATGCCGAGCGCGCGTTTCCCTTGCTCGCTAGAATGGCTTTTCCCTTTCGCGTTCCCAGAAAAGGAGTCTCGCCATGCTGGACTTCGGACGCCACGCGCGCACGCCGACGCTCGATATCGCCTACGCCGATTCCGGTCCCGCCGACGCGCCCGTCGTCATCCTGATCCACGGCTGGCCCGACGCCGCGCGCGCCTGGAATCCGGTGGCGGCGCGTCTCAACGCCGCGGGCTTTCGGACCGTCGTGCCGGAATTGCGCGGCGCGGGCGGCACGCGCTTTCCGCGCGACGACACCGTGCGCGACGGCTCGGGCGTCGCGCTCGCGAACGACGCCGTCGAGCTCGCCGACGTGCTCGGCATCGCGCAGTTCGATGTCATCGGCCACGACTGGGGCGCGCGCGCCGCCTATACGCTCTCCGCGCTGTTCCCGGAGCGCGTGCGCCGCATGGGCGCGCTGGCGCTCGCGTATCAGCCGCGCGGCGTGTTCAGCCTGCCGGATTTCTCGCAGGCGCGGCGCTTCTGGTATCAGTGGTTCATGTCGCTCGACGGCGGCCCGGACGCGGTCGCCGCCGACCCCAAAGGCTTCGCCCGCATCCAGTGGGACATGTGGTCGCCGCCCGGCTGGTTCGACGAAACCGAATTCGCGACGACCGCGCGCGCCTTCGAAAATCCCGACTGGGTGCCGATCACGCTCAACGCTTACCGGCGGCGCTGGCGCAGCGATCAGCCATCCGATCCCGCGCTTTCGGCGCTATACGCGCGTCTCGGGACGATCGAGCGCATCGGCGTTCCGGCGCTGATGATCCAGGGCGGCGCGGATTCCTGCGACGAACCGGCAAGCTCGGAAGGACAGGATCGGTATTTCACGGCGGGCTACCGGCGCGTGGTGATCGACGGCGCGGGGCATTTTCCGCTGCGCGAAGCGCCCGATGCAGTTGCGGACGCGGTCATCGCGCATCTGAAATGAACGGCGAGCAGGCGAGTGTTTTGCGCGACTGTTTGCCAACCCGAGCGGACAGTCCCCACAGTTTGGCGACAACTACTGTATGCGTGTACAGTACTGAACGCTACGGCGGCTGCGCGGAGCCAAACACTCGCGCCACTCCGCCGACGGCTCCCGAGAGCCGCCTAACTCATTGAACCGGTTGAAAAATTGGCATCGAACAACGCAATCCGCATTCGCGGCGCCCGTCAACACAATCTCAAAAATCTCGACCTCGACCTGCACACCGGCCAGATGACGGTCGTGACCGGCCCGTCCGGTTCCGGCAAGTCGAGTCTCGTGTTCGACACGCTCTACGCGGAAGGTCAGCGGCGCTACGTCGAGACCTTCAGCGCGTACGCGCGCCAGTTTCTCGACCGGATGGACCGGCCGCAGGTCGATCGCGTGGACGGCGTGCCGCCCGCCATTGCTATTGATCAGACAAATCCGGTGCGCAGCTCCCGCTCGACTGTCGGCACGATGACCGAGCTGAACGATCACCTGAAGCTGTTTTATGCGCGCGCCGCCGAGCTTTTCGACAAAAAGACCTCTCATCGCGTGCGCCACGACATGCCCGAGACGATCTACGCCGAGCTGCTCGAACGCACGCGCGCCGACGATCCGCGTCTCGCGATCACGTTTCCGGTCGAATTGCCCGATACCGCGAGCGACGAAGAAGTCGCGCAATGGCTGTCGGCGAGCGGTTACACGCGCGTGCAGGCCAAGCGGCATGTGAAGACGGAGTCCGGCGCGCGCCAGATGCTCGATGTCGTCGCGGACCGTTTCCGTTTGCAGAACACCGAGCGTTCGCGTGCGCTGGAGGCGATCGAAAGCGCGCTTTTGCGCGGCACCGGGCGCGTGGACGTGTATGTGCTGAAGGATGAAGGCGAGCCGGAAATCTGGCGCTTCTCCACCGGCCTGCACAGCCCCGAAAGCGACCTGCGCTACGCGGACCCGCAGCCGGCGTTGTTTTCCTTCAATTCGGCATACGGTGCGTGCGAAACATGCCGCGGTTTCGGCCGCGTGATCGGCGTCGATTACGGTCTCGTCATTCCGGACGAGAAGAAGACGCTGCGCGAAGGCGCGGTCAAGACGCTGCAAACGCCCGCGTGGAAAGAAAACCAGGACGATCTCGTGCGCTACGGCGCGAAAGCGGGCATTCGTCTCGGCGTGCCCTGGAACGAACTGACGCAGAAGGAACGCGACTGGGTCATCAAGGGCTCGCCCGACTGGACCGGCAAGTGGCAGAACCAATGGTACGGCGTGCAGCGCTTCTTCGACTATCTGGAGTCGAAGGCGTACAAGATGCACATCCGCGTGCTGCTGTCGAAATATCGCAGCTATACGACGTGTCCGGTCTGCGCCGGCGCGCGCCTGAAAACCGAATCGCTGCTGTGGCGTCTCGGCACGAAAGAGCAGGCCGATGCGGTTCTGTCGCCCGCCGATCGCTTCATGCCGGAAGGCGTCGACTGGACGCGCGATCAACTTGAAGCGCTACCGGGTCTCACGCTGCACGACATCATGCTGATGCCGATCGAACGCATCCGCCGCTTCTTTGATTCGCTGACGCTGCCGTCCACCTTGCTCGACGAAGCGCTGAAGCTGCTGCACGCCGAAGTGCGCACGCGTCTGAAATATCTCTGCGACGTCGGTCTCGGCTATCTGACGCTGGACCGGCAATCGCGCACGCTGTCGGGCGGCGAAGTGCAGCGCATCAACCTGACGACCGCGCTCGGCACCTCGCTCGTCAACACGCTGTTCGTGCTCGATGAACCGAGCATCGGTTTGCATCCGCGCGACCTGAACCGCATCGTCGAGGCGATGCATCGGCTGCGCGATGCGGGCAACACGCTCGTCGTCGTGGAGCACGATCCATCGGTGATGCTCGCGGCGGATCGTCTGATCGACATGGGACCGGGACCGGGCGAGCGGGGCGGACAGATCGTCTATGACGGCACCCCCGGCGAGATTCAGACCACCGACACGCTCACCGGCGCGTACCTCGGCGGACGCAAGCATGTGGCGCATGCGTCGAACTGGAACCGCCGCATCGTCGACGCGAACACGCCGCGTCTCACGCTCGAGGGCGCGAGCGATCACAACCTGCAAGACGTCACCGTCGATATTCCGCTGCAACGTCTCGTCTGCGTGACGGGCGTGTCCGGCTCGGGCAAATCGACGCTGATCCAGGACGTGCTCGCGCCCGCGCTGATGCGTCACTTCGGAAAGGCGACCGAAGCGCCCGGCGCGTTTCGCGCGCTCAAGGGCGCGGAGCAACTGAGCGATGTCGTGTTCGTCGATCAGTCGCCGATCGGCCGCACGGCGCGCTCGAATCCGGCGAGTTATGTCGGCGCGTTCGATGAGATCCGCAAGCTCTACGCGAAGGCGCCGCTCGGGTTGCAGCGCGGCTACAGCGCGAGCATGTTCAGCTTCAACTCGGGTGACGGACGTTGCCCGACCTGCGGCGGCTCGGGCTTCGAGCACGTCGAGATGCAGTTCCTGAGCGATGTCTATCTGCGCTGCCCGGACTGCGACGGACGCCGTTATCGCGCGGAAGTGCTCGAAGTGAAGATCGAGCGCGGCGGTCGTCAACTGAGCGTCGCGGACGTGCTCGAACTGACGGTGAGCGAAGCCGTCGAACTCTTCGCGGACGACAGGGAAGTGCTGCGCGTGCTGCAGCCGATCGTCGATGTCGGTCTCGAATACGTGAAGCTTGGCCAGCCGGTGCCGACCTTATCGGGCGGCGAGGCGCAGCGTCTCAAACTCGCGGGCTTTCTCGCGGAGACCTCGCAGGAGAAGAAGAGCGAAAGCCGGCTCTTCATGTTCGACGAGCCGACCACCGGCCTGCATTTCGACGACATCGCCAAGCTGATGCAGGCGCTGCGCCGTCTGCTGGAACGCGGTCATTCGCTGATCGTGATCGAACACAATCTCGACGTGATTCGCGCGGCGGACTGGATCATCGATCTCGGTCCCGAAGGCGGCGATGGCGGCGGGCAAGTGGTGTGCGTCGGCACGCCGGACGATGTGGCCGCGTGCGAGCAGTCGCATACGGGCCGCGCCTTGATCGAATACGAAGAAGCGATGCAGCCGGGCGCCGCGGAAAAGCGCGCGGGCGTGCCCTTGCAGCTCGCGGCCGAAGTGGCGAGCGCGCGGCGCGCCTTGCAGGGCGAGGATGTGGTGCGCATCGTCAATGCGCGCGAGCACAATCTGAAGTCGCTCGATGTCGATATTCCACACAACAAGTTCAACGTGGTGACGGGCGTGTCCGGCTCGGGCAAATCTACGCTCGCGTTCGACATTCTCTTCCACGAAGGCCAGCGCCGATACCTCGAATCGCTGAATGCGTATGCGCGTTCCATCGTGCAGCCGGCGGGCCGTCCCGAAGTCGATGCCGTTTATGGCATTCCGCCGACCGTCGCGATCGAGCAGCGCCTGTCGCGCGGCGGACGCAAGTCGACGGTCGCGACGACATCCGAAGTCTGGCACTTCCTGCGGCTGCTCTATGTCAAGCTCGGCATTCAGCACTGCATTCATGACGGCACGCCGGTGCAATCGCAAAGCTCGGAGTCGATCGCCGCGCAGATCATGCGCGATTTCAAGGGCCAGCATGTAGGCCTGCTGGCGCCGCTCGTCGTGAATCGCAAGGGCGTTTATACCGATCTCGCGAAATGGGCGAAGGCGCGCGGCAATACGCATCTGCGTGTCGATGGCGAGTTCCTGCCGGTGAGTCCGTGGCCGAAGCTCGACCGCTTCCGCGAACATACGATCGAATTGCCGGTGGCCGATCTCGTCGTGTCCGCCGACAACGAAGCCGAGCTGCGTCGCCTGCTCGATGAAACGCTCGAAATCGGCAAGGGCGTGATGCATCTGATCGCGCCGCTCGACGATCTGCACGGTTCGTGGCAGGACGGCGCGCGTCGTGGCGCGGAAGAAACGCGCGTGTTCTCGACCAAGCGCGCATGCCCGGTGTGCGGCACGAGCTATCCCGAACTCGATCCGCGCATGTTTTCGTACAACAGCAAGCACGGCTGGTGTAATACGTGCGTGGGCACCGGCGTGAAGCTGACGCGCGAGCAGCGCGCAGCGTTCGACGACACGCTCTTCGCACAGGACGATCGCGGCCGGGAGCAGAGCATCGGTTCGGTGGATCAGGAGCCGGACGATATCGTCGATCAGCCGTGCCCGGATTGCGAAGGCACGCGTCTGAACGACGTCGCGCGCGCCGTCACTTTCGGCGACTATCCGATCACGGAGGTGGGACGCTGGACCGTGAGCGACACGCGCGCATGGATCTCGAAGCTGAAGCTCAAGGGTCGCGATGCGGACATTGCGCGCGATGTGGTCAGCGAGATCGAAGGGCGTTTGCAGTTCCTGGAAGAAGTCGGACTCGGATATCTGAGCCTCGATCGCGCCGCGCCGACGTTGTCGGGCGGCGAAGCGCAGCGCATTCGTCTCGCGGCGCAACTCGGCAGCAATCTGCAAGGCGTGTGCTATGTGCTCGATGAGCCGACCATCGGCTTGCATCCGCGCGATAACCTGATTCTGCTTTCAGCGTTGAAAAAGCTGAACGACAAGGGCAACACGCTCGTCGTCGTCGAACACGATGAAGACACGATTCGCCGCGCGGATCACATCATCGATATCGGGCCGGGCGCGGGCAAGCGCGGCGGCACCGTGGTCGCGCAAGGCAATGTGACGGATCTCGCGGCGCACAAGGCGTCGCTGACTGGACAGTTCCTCGCGAACCCGATCGTGCATCCGTTGCAGCCGCGCCGTGAAGTGCGCGCCGCGACCGCGAAGCGGCCCGCCGTGCCCGAGCAATGGCTGACTGTCGAAGGCGCGACGCTGCACAATCTGCGCAACGTGACCGCGACGATGCCGCTGAATCGCCTCGTCGCGATCACGGGGGTATCGGGTTCCGGCAAGTCGACGCTCGCGCGCGACGTGCTGATGACCAACCTGCTCGATGCGGTTGGCCGCTCGGTGCTGTCATCGCCTGCTGTGCGACGGGCGCGCAAGGCTGCGCAAAGCGATGCACCGGCGACGAAATCGCGCGCCAGCGTGCTCGCACGCGAAGCGCCGCGTCCGAAGTTCGATGTCGCGCACGCGTGGCAGGGATGCGCCGGCGTGACCGGTTTCGAAGCGATCGATCGCGTGCTCGAAGTCGATCAGACCCCGATCGGCAAGACGCCGCGTTCTTGTCCGGCGACATACATCGGCATGTGGGACACCATCCGCAAGCTGTTCGCCGATACGCTCGAAGCCCGCGCGCGCGGTTACACGCCGTCGCGTTTCTCGTTCAACACGGGCGAAGGGCGCTGTCCGGCATGCGAAGGACAGGGCGTGCGCACCATCGCGATGAGCTTCCTGCCCGACGTGAAGGTGCCGTGCGATGTCTGTCATGGCCAGCGCTTCAATCCGGAAACGCTGGCGGTCACGTGGCGCGGCAAGAACATCGGCGAAGTGCTGACGATGGAGATCGATGAAGCCGTCGAGTTCTTCTCGTCGATGCAGAGCATCGCCCATCCGCTGCAATTGCTGCGCGATGTGGGCCTCGGTTATCTGACGCTCGGCCAGCCTTCGCCTACGTTGTCTGGCGGCGAGGCACAGCGCATCAAGCTGGTGACGGAACTGTCGAAGGTGCGCGACGACATCACGCGACGCGGCCAGAAGCCGCCGCACACGCTCTACGTGCTCGACGAGCCGACGGTCGGCCTGCACATGGCGGACGTCGCGAAGCTGATTCGCGTGCTGCATCGTCTGGTGGATGGCGGGCATAGCGTGATCGTCATCGAACACGATCTCGATGTGATCGCCGAAGCCGACTGGGTGCTCGATCTCGGGCCGGAAGGCGGCGTGAACGGCGGCACGATCGTCGCGGCGGCGGACCCGGACACGCTCGCGACGCATCCGCGCAGCCACACGGGCGCGGCGTTGCGGCCGGTGCTCGGACGCACGCGCGAGGCCGAAAATGCTGCGTGATCTCGCCATGCTGATCGCGTCGATGGAGCCCGAGCTGCAGCCGGGCGTGTACGTGTTCGCGTCGCTGCCGCACGATGCGGTGGTGAGCGGCGCGGGCATCGTCGCCACGTTTCGCGAGCGTGAAGGCATGACGGTCGTGATGGAAGAAGAGGCGGCGCGTGCGGCGAACATCGAACCGCTGTTTCGCGCCGCGTGGATCACGTTGACGGTTCATTCCGATCTGAACGCGGTCGGGTTGACGGCGGCGTTCGCGCGTGCGCTGGGCGACGCCAACATCAGTTGCAATGTGATGGCGGCGGCGTATCACGATCACATCTTCGTGCCGCTCGAAGATGGCGGGCGCGCGCTCGACGTTCTTCGGGATTTGCAAGGCTCTGCTGGTAAGCTTTCGGCCTCTCCAGAACCATGATCAAAAAATAGATGGAAACGCAGGACAAAGCCGTCGCGCTCAGAAGAATGAAATGGTTTGCCGCCGCCTTGCTGGTCGCGGCGGGTGGTCTGTTCGCGCTCGCCAAGAGCCAGCACGACGCGGGCGCGTGGGCGTGGGTGTCGTCGTTCGCGGAAGCCGCGATGGTCGGCGCGCTCGCGGACTGGTTCGCGGTCGTCGCGCTGTTTCGCCATCCTCTCGGCGTGCCGATTCCGCACACGGCGATCCTTCCCGCCAACAAGGCGCGCGTCGCGGACAACCTCGCGGTGTTCGTGCGCGACCGCTTCCTCGGCACGGATGCGCTGGTCGCGCGCGTGAACGCGTTCGATCCGGCGAGCCGTTTGTCGGCCTGGCTCGCGGAGCCGAGAAACGCCGATCTGCTCGGCAGGAAAGCGGTGACGGCCGTGGGCCAGTTGCTGTCCTTCGTCGACGACGAGCGCATCAAGACGATGCTCTACGACACGCTGCGCCGTCGCGCGGATGCGTTCGATCTCGCGAATGCGGCGGGGAGCGTGCTGTCGACGCTGACATCGGACCGGCGTCATCAATTGCTGCTCGACGAAGGCCTGAAGCAGATGGCCGCGTGGCTCGACAAGCCCGAGGTGCAGGAGATGCTGGCGGAGCGCATCGTCGCGGTGGCGGGCGAGGAGTATCCGAAGCTCATCGGGATGTTGGGTTTTGTCGGATTGAATGCCGATGAACTCGGCGCGAAGTTCGCGGCGGGTCTCGTGCGCGGCGCGAACCAGTGGCTGCACGATGTGAGCAGCGATCCGGAACATGAGCGCCGGAAGGCTTTCGATGCGGCTGTCGAGCGGTTCGTCGAACGGCTCAGGACCGATCCTTCGTTCAAGGCGCGTATCGACGAACACAAGCGGGAGTGGCTCGAGCGGCCGGAATTGCGCGCTTATGTGAACGGGCTTTGGGATGAGTTCATCGGGTGGCTGGATGCCGATATCCGGCGGCCGGATTCATCGCTGCACGCGAAAGTGGTGGCGATGGCGGGCGGATTCGCTGAAGCGCTCGGCAGCGATCCGGCATTGCGGGATTCGATCAACGAGCATATGCGGGATGCGTTGAAGGCGCTGGCGCCGGAGTTGCGCGATGGCATCGCGAAGCATATTGCGGCTACTGTGAAGCAGTGGGATGACGCTACGCTCGTGAGGGATGTCGAGTTGAATATCGGCAGGGACCTGCAGTTTATTCGGGTGAACGGGACCTTGGTGGGCGGGGCGGTGGGGATTCTGATTCATGCGGTGACGGTTTGGCTGGGATGAGGGTTGTTGTCGCCGGGTCCCCGCCGCATCCGGTGGTCGTGTCGCTCTGCTAGCGTTGCCCCTCCCGGGGCGGGGGATTTCGGCGTTGGCGCCGACACGAGCGGCCGTAGCGGAATCCAATTCCTTGCGCTCGCGCTTCCCTCTGCGCGTGTTCCACCGGCCTTGTCTCGTCGCATTCAGCCATAGCGGAGTAGCGACTTGGCCCTACTCAGCGTGAGTCAATAAATTGCTGTTAATAAGCAATTTAAACGGGTCCGCATCGATTACCACGTCAGTCATGCCTAAAAAAGTGTGAATCCCTGAATTGGCACCTTTTTAACGATTACGTTGAGCATTTCCAACGAATTTCGGCAAGATGATTGACGCATTCATCACGTAATCCTAAATTTCGACAAAAGTGCAGAACTTGATTTTCTGGCTCTGCGACGTTGGCATTCCAAACGGTATCTTCCGCATGCTACGTGCCCCTATGTTCCCCAGCCACAGGGTTCGAGTCCCCCCGTCTCACCAAACACTTCCTGGAATTGACAGACTAGCTAGCACGGCCGCTCCTGGCGCTGCATCCTTCCGCTGGCTACCCCACCGGGTTGGTCCCGAGCGGTCCCGAACGAACAAAGTGCCCAATCAACCGCCGCGTTTTCCGGCGAGATACGCGACGACCGGCCCTGTCAGCGCGAAGCTGTGCAATTCTTCCGGCGCTGTGAGATGCGTATCGATAATCTCACGATTATCAAGCCGTAACTCGGGCAAGCTATCGAGGTGCAGTTCAAAGAAGTGGACTTGATCACGTCGGCCATCCCAAATGCCGCAGACGCTGTCCGTCGGGCGCAATGGATACGATGGGAGCCCGATCTCCTCTGCCAGTTCTCGTTGCGCCGCCGCATCAGGCCTTTCGCCCGGCTGGATGCTTCCGCCGGGGAAACTCCATTCCGACCGGTACGATGACTTCACGAGCAACAGTGCCCGCCCGACGTAGATCGCCACTAACGCGCCCTCGTGATCAGGCCGTCGAATGTGCCACCAGGCGCGAGCAAGCGGAAATCCGAGACGAAACACCAACCGCCAGGCAGCGTCGATAAGCGGAGTCGGTCGGTGGCGCTCAAGGTTCGGCACGGGGTCTTTCCTTTTGTTTCATGGTCAAACGAGCTTCGAAGTTGCTGGCCAGAGCGGCTTAAACCGTGCAGCGCCTGTCGCGCGACCGTTTGTGAATCGTAGTGTATCCCGTGGACCTGTCTGGGCCGGAATCGCGATGGTCGCTCGGTGGCTTGGCCTTCAGCCTAGTTCACGGTGAAGAGTCACAACTCGATTTCGGTTCCTGCAGTCGCGCGTTTCACGCTGTGCCGATCGCTCGCCGCGACGAGCGCTGCTCCAGTTGTGCACCGGCACGTTTGGCTACTTCGTAACGACGCCAACCCTATCGCTGATAGCGGCAACACCGGGCACGTCGAGCGTGCCGGCGCATAAGGTCGAGAGGACGGAGCTATCGTTACGATGGAAACGCCGGTAGACATGGCGCCGGCTAAGTCAGAGGCGCGTCTGACCGTATTGGAATTGCAGCAAATGAATGATTCGAATCGAAAACAGGCGCGTCGCTTGCGCGCTTCGATGCCGCTTCGTCCGCGTGAGCGCCACCTCGTCATCGTCCTAGCTTTGTGGCCTCGGACTCATGCGTTGGATGCGCTCGCGAATAGCGCGAGATAGTGGGCCGGATTGACTGCCCGGTTATCCACGCGTACCTCGAAGTGCAGGTGCGGTCCCGTAGAGCGACCGGTTGAACCGACCTTTGCGATCGGCTCGCCGGGTTGCACTGTCTGCCCGACGCGCACCTCGATCTTCGAAGCGTGAGCGTACCGCGTGATAAAGCCGTTGTTGTGATCGATGTCGACGGTGTTGCCATAGCCGGGCATCGGCCCGGCGTGGATCACGCGGCCGGCCGCGGCCGCGAGAATAGGTGTGCCCGTTGGGGCGACCAGGTCCACGCCTGGATGGAAACTAAGGTGGCCCGTGAACGGATCGGCTCGGTTGCCAAACGGTGAACCCGTGCGCCCGAGCGCAAGCGGGCGGCGTCCTGGAAAAGCGTTCCACGCCGCCTCGTGCTGTGCCGCGCCCTGTTCGAGCGCGGACAGCGTTGTCGAGACGCAGTCGAGTTCGGCGCGAGTGACTTGCGGATTCGAAGGCGTCCCGGTGGTTTCGCAACGCCGCGGCGGCAGTTCGGGGCCGCCCTCGGCATCGCTGGAGGACGCGCGTCGCGCTGCGGCCGTGCGGGTGGCGGTAGCGCGTGACGATGGTGCGCGCAGCCTCTGATCGAACGTGCTGAGGGCGTCGAGCTGCGCGGCGAGCCGATTAATGCGCGCATCCAGCGAAGCGTTCACGGCCTGCAGTCGCGCGAGCTCACCTTCGTTGTAGGGGGTGGGGGGGGCAGACTTCGCGGGCTCGTGGTGGACACGCGGCGCCGGAACACTGTTGTGCCCCAGTGCAACACCGATCGCTAACGCGAGCACGACCGCCGAGCACGCGGTGCTGACGATAGTGCGCAGCGCGCCGCGCCGCATGACTATGTACAGATCGTTTTTCGAGCGCGAGATGACTGAAGCCACCCTTACCTCCCAGCCGCTAGTGCGAATTTCAAGATGGTAGGGACGCGGCAGATCGTGGCCTATCGGACAAATCAGAGAAATTTGAGATGGATGCGCGTGCGAGCTGAAACAGAGTGGTTAAAAATGCGAAGGAAAGTCCTGTCCGGCCACGAGCACTCGCTCGATGCCGCTGGCGCCTTCCTTGAAATCCCAGCCCCGACCGCAATCAGAATTCGACGTAGGTAGCAATCTGCGCATCGGGCAGTCGCAAATCACGTTATCGTCCGCCCGTGACGGCGCGCGACGCACGGAATTCTCAATTCACCGCTGTGCCGAGAATCCGGCCGTTCTGCGGGGACACGGCGCCGGTCCCGTGTGATAAGGCGATGGGTTCGCCCTCGTCGAGCATTCGTCGCTGCTGCCTTCTGGTCGAAGTTTCGATTGCAGAATGGGTCATTCTGCGTGTTCCGCGCCACGCAGCCGGTCGATATTTGCCCGCTGTCTCTCACCGGGGCAGGCAGCTACGCGCGCGAGGATGGCCGCTCGGTGGTGCGCCTGCGATTCGCGCTCCGGGCGCAACATAACGAGCTCGACGTACCGCGCTTCGGTGTTGCGCGCCGACTCCGGTCCGGCCATCAATCGCGCGGTCGGGCTGCTGAACCGCAGCAAGAAGTCCGTGATCGTCGAAGGCCATACCGACGACAAGAGCACGCACGAGTACAACCAGGCGCTGTCACGCCTGCGCTATATCTGTCCATACATCACGTCCTATAAAAACAATAAAAATGTTTTGCTTTCATGGATCGTTTTTCTCCCGCACCATGAAGTGGTTCTGAAAAGCAAATGGAGCGAGACATGGAAAACACAGCGGAGCTGAAGCGCTACGAATTGCTGATCAACGGCGAGTTCGTGCCACCGGGCGGCGGCGAGTATTCGACGAACCTCGATCCCGCCACCGAAGACCCGATCGCCCGCGTGGCTCAGGGCACGTCCGCCGATGTCGACCGCGCGGTGCAGGCGGCGCGCGCCGCGCTGAAGCCGTGGAACGCGATCCGGGCCGCCGAGCGCGGCCGCATCCTGATGAAGCTCGCCGATCTGCTGCGCGAAAATCAGGACGAACTCGCGGCGCTGGAAAGCCTCGACGCCGGCAAGCCGATTTCGGGCGTCCAGCGTCAGGACGTGCCCGCCGCCATCGACACCCTTACCTACTACGCCGGCTGGTGCGACAAGATCAACGGCCAGGTCGTGCCCGCGCGGCCCGATGCGCTGACCTACACCGTGCGCGAGCCGGTCGGCGTCGTCGCGGCCATCGTCCCGTGGAATTTTCCGCTGATGATCGGCATGTGGAAAATCGCGCCGGCGCTCGCCTGCGGCTGCACGCTGATCGTCAAGCCGGCCGAAATCACGCCGCTTTCCGCGCTGATGGTCGGACGGCTCGCGCTCGAGGCGGGCGTGCCGCCGGGCGTGCTCAATATCGTGACGGGCAAGGGCTCGGTCGTCGGCGATTCGCTCGTCGCGCATCCGGGAGTCGACAAGGTGACGTTCACGGGCTCGCCGTCGGTCGGGCGCGGCATTCTGCAGGGCGCGGCGGGCAACTTCAAGCGCGTCACGCTGGAACTGGGCGGCAAATCCGCGAACGTGATCTTCGCGGACGCGAACCTCGACAGCGCCGTGCGCGCCGCGGCGTCCGGCATCTTCTTCAACGCCGGACAGGTGTGCTCGGCTGGCTCGCGCGTGCTGGTGCAGCGTGCGGTCTACGACGAAGTCGTCGAGCGCCTCGCCGAACGCGCCCGCACCATCAAGCTGGGCGATCCCTCGAAGCGCGAAACCAATATGGGACCGCTCATCTCCGCCAAGCAGATGAAGAGCGTGCTGGACTACGTGGACATCGGCAAGGGCGAGGGCGCATCGGTCGTGACGGGCGGCAAGCGTCTGGGCGAGCGCGGCTATTTCGTCGAGCCGACGGTGTTCGCGCACGTCGCGCACGAAATGCGCATATCGCAGGAAGAAATCTTCGGCCCGGTCGCGAGCGTGATTCCCTTCGACGATGAAGCCGACGCGCTGCGAATCGCCAACGGCACGGCCTATAGCCTCGCCGCGGGCGTGTGGAGCGCGGACATCGGCCGCGTGCATCGCATGGCGGCGGAACTGAAGGCGGGCACGGTCTGGGTGAATACTTACGGCTATACGGACGTACGTCTGCCGTGGGGCGGTTCGGGCGATTCGGGCTTCGGCCGCGAGCATGGCGATGTCGCCATCGAGAATTTCACGGAGCCGAAGGCCGTGTGGGTGTCGCTGGTGCCCTGAGCGTCACGGCCGCCGCGGTTCGCCGCGGCCAGCACGAAACCAGGGAAGGGCGGTCCGGAATCTCCGGATCGCCCTTTTTCTATGTCGAGATGCGGGAAATTCTCAGATGCGCGCGGTTTCCTCGTTGCGCGCCCGCCAGAGCCGCGCGCGCTGGGCGCTGTCCTCGTACTGAACGGTGTTCTGCCGGCACGCCTCGATCGTCGAATTCTTGCGTTCCACGATGGCCTGGCACAAAAACTCCGCGCTGTACGCCGTCAGCAGATGCGGACATTGCGTCTCGATGTACTGTGCGATCCTGCCGTAGTCGCTGTCCGCCGAGGCGAGCGCGCGATAGGTATGCGCATCCCAGCGGAACATCAGGTCGAGTTCTTCGAAAGCGGTATTGAATGCGCAGACCTGCGCCTGAACTTCGCGGTCTTCGCCGTGCATTGCATGGATCATGATCGTCTCCTGAAGGGCCGTGGGGCTTGAATGCAGGATAGGAAACTCGATCCATATACGATAGTTAAACCTTTTTTGATTATATATTCATAATTCGTTATGTGTTGGCTTCCCCGTTTTCGCGACGATCTGGGTAATCGCCTCGATCTGCGCCGCGCCTTCCTCGACGAGAAACTGCTTGAACGCAAGCGCCACCGGCGGCAGGCGCTTGTTGTTCCGGTGCACTACGAACCAGTTGAGCATCACGGGAAAGCCTTCGATGTCGAGCACCGCCAGCTTGCCGACCTGCAGTTCCATGCTGATCGTGTGCGCGGACAGAAAAGTCAGACCCATGCCCGCGATCACCGCCTGCTTGATCGTTTCCGTGCTCGTGATTTCCATCGCGACGTTCAGGTTCGATAAGCGGCCCGCGAAGCCTTCCTCCATCGAATTCCACGTGTCCGAGCCGCGCTCGCGGACGATGAACGGCTCATCGGCCAATGCTTCCAGCGGAACGTCCTTTCGTCCGACGAGCGGATGATCCGGCGGCGCGACGATCACATACGGATGGGGCGCGAACGAGATGTTGACGGTGTCCATGTCGCGCGGCGGGCGCACCATGACGGCGAGATCGGTGAGATTGTCGGTGAGCTGATGCAGCAATTCCTCGCGGTTATGGACGGCGAGATTCAGTCTTACATCGGTATTACGGTGCGTGAACGCTGCAAGGAGCCGGGGGAAGAAGTAATCGCCCGCGCTGATCACCGCGACATTCAGTGTGCCTCCGGAAATACCCTTGAGCCGGGCCATGGCATCGTCGGCTTCGCGGAACTGCTCGAGGATCGACCGGCTGTAATGGAGCATTTCATTGCCGGCCGGCGTGAGGTAGATTTTTTTCCCTAATTGCTCAAAGAGCGGCAAGCCGGCATGCTCCTCCAGCTGTTTGACCTGCGTCGAGACGGCGGGCTGAGTGAGGTACAGCTCCTCGGCGGCGCGAGAAAAACTCAGCCGGCGCGCGACGGTTTCGAAGATCTTCAATTGACGCAGAGTGGCGTTGCGGAGCACGGCGATCCTCATCCATTAACGATACCTAATTTATACAATAATTTTTTCTTACTTTCCTTAATCGTTTTTCTCCTCCACGATGCTTTCACGTCCCGCAAAGTTGTAAGGCGGACAGATGCGGACAGCACGAACGGCCATGCTAAACCCCACGCATGCACCGGCTGCCGCCAGGCGTTGCAAGCGAAAAAACGCAGTACAAGAAGCCTGCAAGGGCTGCACCGAACGTCCGGACCTAATTGGGAATCGCTTTAAATGATTCGATCGCTTGACTCGGACGCCCGCCAGATGTGCGAACCGATCGCTCTCTTCAAGACGCGCGAAATGCGCGCCAAGCGGCCACAAGCCCACGCCGCCTGGACCGAGCACTTCCCCTGACCGACCGCTCGCCGCCGACGCAACGCGTCGGTGTTCTCGCAGCACATCAAGCGCCGTACGAGCGCTGAGAAGACATAACGGAGACAGACATGGCAAGCGCAGACACGGTTGTGTCCGGGCAATCGCACGGGCGTCATCACAACAGATGGATCCAGCTGGCGGTGGGCATCCTATGCATGGGACTCGTCGCCAACCTGCAGTACGCGTGGACTCTATTCGTCGTTCCAATGGATGCGAAACATCATTGGGGACAAGCGGCGATTCAAACGGCTTTCACCATCTTCATCGTCACGGAAACGTGGCTCGTGCCCGTCGAGGGCTGGCTCGTCGATAAATTCGGGCCACGCCCGGTGGTCATCGGCGGTTCCATCTGCGCGGCGATCGGCTGGGTTATCGACGCGCACGCCACCAGCCTCATGCATCTTTACATCGCGGCTGTGATCGCCGGTATCGGCGCGGGCTGCGTGTACGGCACGTGCGTTGGCACGGCGCTCAAGTGGTTCCCGGACAAGCGCGGTCTCGCTGCCGGTCTGACGGCGGCGGGCTTCGGCGCCGGCGCGGCCGTCACGGTGATTCCGATCTCCAACATGATCCAGAGCTCGGGCTACGAGCACGCGTTCATGTTCTTCGGCATCTTCCAGGGCGTGTGCATCTTCCTGCTGGCGCTCTTCCTGGTGCGTCCGAATCCGCCGAAGGGCATCGTGCCGGCCAAGCGCATCGTGGCGACGAAAATCGACTACACGACCGGACAGATGGTGCGCTCGCCGCTCTTCTGGGTGCTCTATCTGATGTTCGTGTTCGTCGCGGCGGGCGGCGTGATCGCCACCGCGCAGTTCGGGCCGATCGCCAAGGAATACGGCTTCGCGAAGATGCCGGTGAACATCCTGGGCGTCACACTGCCGCTGCTCGCGATGACGCTGTCCATCGACAATCTGTGCAACGGCTTCACGCGTCCGCTGTGCGGCTTTATCTCCGACAAGATCGGCCGCGAAAACACGATGTTCATCATCTTCCTGGGCGAAGGCGTGGCGCTGCTCGGGCTGATGGAGTTCGGCCACAACCCGTATCTCTTCATGCTGTTTGCGGCCATGACCTTCCTCTGCTGGGGAGAGATCTTCTCGATCTTCCCGGCGACGTGCGCGGACACCTTCGGCAGCAAGTACGCCGCCGCCAACGCGGGCACGCTGTACACGGCGAAGGGCACAGCCTCCATGCTCGTGCCGCTCGCCTCGGTGCTGGCGTCGTTCGGTTCGTGGAACGCGGTGTTCATCGCGACGGCTGTGACGTCGATCGCGGCGGGCCTGTGCGCGAAGTTCATCCTCGCACCGATGCGCAAGCGCTGGATCGAGAACACCCACGCCGCAACGACGAGCGCCGAGTCGGTCAACGCGTCGTTCCAGTCGGGCTGGGACGCATCGCGCAACACGGTTCAATAAGGCGATCGGGGCATGGCGCGCGAACAGCCTCCGTCGCTCAGCGTATCGCTGCATCAATTGAGGCTGTTCGTCACGCTCGCGCGGCAGCGCAGCTTCACGCGCGCGGGCGATGAATTCGGCATCACGCAATCGGCGGTCAGCCGCAGCATCCGGGAACTGGAAGACGAAATCTCGCTGCGGCTCTTCGATCGCACCACGCGCCAGGTCGCGCTGACCGAGACCGGGCGCAAGCTGCTGGCGCGCATCGCGCCGCTTGTCGAGGAACTGGAGGCGACGCTCAGGCCGCGACCGCAGGAGGGCGGCGAGTCGGGCGTCGTGCATCTCGCAAGCAGTTGCGGGCTGACGGCGAGCGTCCTGCCCGCGATGCTCGCCTCATGCCGCGAGCGCCTGCCGGACACGACCGTCGTCGTGCTGGACCGGCCGCAGAGCGCGGTGCTGCAACTCGTGCGATCCGGTGAGGCGGAATTGGGCGTGGTGATCGCGCCCGAACATCTGGACGAACTGGCCGCCGAACTTCTTTTCGCCGATGGCCTCGCGGCCGTCGTCGGCGCGTCGCATCGGCTGGGCGGGGCGGCGCGCATCGACTGGCAGCAACTGCGCGGCACTCCACTGCTCCTGCTCGAAGACGATACCGGCAGTCTGAGCGCCATCGAAGCGGCGCTCGCCCTGCACGGCGTCACCGGCGCGGTGCGTCAACGCCTCGCGCAACCGGCGGCGGTCGCGCGCATGGCCGAAGCGGGCCTCGGCGTCGGCATCTTGCCGATGCACGCCCGCGCCGCCTGCGACAGCGCGCAGGCGCGCTTCATCCCGCTCGTGCCGAACACGCCGCGCACCATCATGCTCGTGCGGCGCAAGAACCGCGCGCTGCGCGCGAGCGCGGCGCAGGTCTGGTCACACTTCGCCGCATACTCATCGCATACTCTCGGTTCCGGTCAAGCCATCGAGGCTTGACGGCCTCATCCCCAAATTCCTCTCGCGGACCCGCTGCGCGCCCTGCGCATGCGGGTTTTCGCTCGTACGCAATCGCACGATTCGCCTTGTCCTCATTGCACTCGGAATGTAGTATCTTGTATATCAGAAAGATATAAGGCTACAACCCTCAGGAGACGACCATGAAAATCTGCGTGTACGGCGCCGGCGCGATCGGCGGCTATATGGGAGCGCAACTGGCGCGCGCCGGTGCGGATGTCAGCTTCGTCGCGCGCGGGCCGCATCTCGCGGCCATGCAGGCGAACGGCGTGAAGCTGCGGATCGATGGCGAGGAGCACACCGTCAAGGTGCGCTGCACAAACAATCCCGCCGAGCTCGGTCCGCAGGACTTCGTCATCATCGCGCTGAAGGCGCATTCGATTCCCGGCGTGGTCGATCTCATTCCGCCGCTGCTCGGTCCCGAAACGTCGATCATCACCGCCGTGAACGGCCTGCCTTACTGGTACTTCTACAAGCACGGCAACGAGCTGGAAGGCACCAAGCTGCAGAGCGTCGATCCGGGCGGCCGGCAGTGGGACGTGTTCGGGCCGGAACGCGCAATCGGCTGCGTGCTGCTGCCGGCTGCAGAGATCGCGGAGCCTGGCGTCATCGAGCATCACTACGGCAAGAAATTCCCGATCGGCGAGCCGAGCGGCGAGATCACGCCGCGTCTGCAGGCCTTCCACGACATGATGGCGAAGGCCGACATGGAAGCGCCGATGCGCGACAACATCCGCGACGAGATCTGGCTCAAGCTTTGGGGCAACCTGTGCTTCAACCCGATCAGCGCACTGACCGGCGCGACGCTCGACGTCCTCACGAGCGACCCCGGAACGCGCGCGCTCTCGAAGGCGATGATGCTGGAGGCGAAGGCGATCGGCGACAAGATCGGCGTGAACTTCCGGGTCGACGTCGAGCGGCGCATCAACGGCGCGGGCGCGGTCGGTGCTCACAAGACCTCGATGCTGATGGACTGCGAAGCCGGACGTCCGATGGAAATCGATCCGCTCATGACCGTCGTGCAGGAAATCGGCCGCCTCGTGCACGTCGATACGCCGATGCTCGATGCGGTGCTCGCATTGATCAAGCTGCGCGAAGGGGTAAACCAGGGGACGGCGAAGGCTTTGCCGCTCCCGCAGTCGCAAAAAGCCGCCTAAACTCCAGAAAAAGGCACCGGCGTTGTTTCTGATATACAAGATGCAAAATATGTTGCGCGCTGTTGCGATGCAGCATATACTGAGGGCTCTTGAGTGATTTAACCGGAGCCTGAAATGAGCATCGCCCTGTTGGTTGTTGTCGGATTCGCGCTGGTTGCCGTGGGTGTAAGCGTTACGTTTATGATTGCGTCGGCGGTGCCGCAGAGCATGCTGCAGCGCGCACAGGATCACGGTCGCTTCGCCGGTCTCGCGGCGGACGACCAGAACGGCGGTTCGGGCAAGCGTGTTGTCGCTAGCCGTCCGCATTTGGGAAATCAAGCCATCAATGCCATCTGATACTCAATCCGTAGACAGCCCGGAAGTCCGTCCTGAAGCGCGCGCCTCGGGACTCACGCTTTCGCTGGAACCGATCAACGCCACGGTGTCGCTGCGTGATCAGGCGTACGCGAAGCTGCGGCAGGCAATTGCCGACGCCGATATATACCGTTCGCGGGAAGAGATCCGTCTCGACGAGAAAGAGCTGACCGAGGCGCTGGGCGTCTCGCGCACGCCGATCCGCGAGGCCATGACGCTGCTTGAGCAGGAAGGCTTTCTGCGCACGGTGCCGCGGCGGGGCGTCTATATCCTGCGCAAGACCAAGCGTGAGATCGTCGAGATGATCCACATGTGGGCGGCGCTGGAGAGCATGGCTGCGCGCCTCGCCACCCAGCGCGCGACGGACGAAGAAATCGCCCAGTTGCGCCACATGTTCGACAACTTCCGCGACACGACGCCCGCCGACCACATCGACGAATATTCGGATGCGAACATCACGTTCCATTCGGCCATCGTGCGGCTGTCGAAGTCGGAGATCATCTTCGAGACGATCAAGAACATCTTCGTGCACGTGCGCGCCATCCGGAAGATGACGATCTCGCAGAGCGACCGGGCATCGCGCTCGATCGCGGATCACATGCGCATCATCGAGGCGCTGGAGCAGCGCGACACGGAGCTGGTCGAGCGGCTCGTGAAGCAGCATTCGCTCGATCTGGCGGCGTTCGTCGAGGCGAACTGCGACTTTCTGGACTGAAAATGGATTGAGCTGGGAAAGAAAAAGCCGCATGGCGTTTGCCATGCGGCTTTTTGCGTTTCGGTTACAGAACGGATAACGCCAGCGCTTGTTCGATCGTCATCGAAAGCAGCAGCGCGGCGACTGAAGCGTAGAACAGGCGGTTCATGACGACTCCGTCGGATGAGATTGAAATCAACCTGAAAGTATAAGCCGCCATCGTAATGATAATGTAAAAAATGGGTGCGGCACGGTGGCGCGCCGTACCCTCGCCAGTGCTCAGCGCATCGCACGCAGCATGGTTTCCCCAAGCGCGGCGGGAGAATCGGCGACATGAATGCCGGCCGATTTCATGGCATCGATCTTGGCGCTCGCGGTGCCCGAGCCGCCCGAGATGATTGCGCCCGCGTGACCCATGCGGCGTCCCGGCGGCGCGCTCGTGCCGGCGATGAAGCCGACCACGGGCTTGCTGGTCTGCGAGTCCTTGAGGAACTGCGCCGCTTCCTCCTCCGCCGATCCGCCGATCTCCCCGATCATGATGATGCCTTCGGTCGCGTCATCCTCCAGGAACAGCGACAGACAGTCGATGAAATTGGTCCCGTTCACCGGGTCGCCGCCGATGCCGATGCACGTCGTCTGCCCGAGCCCGGCGGCGGTGGTTTGCGCGACGGCTTCGTAAGTGAGCGTGCCCGAGCGCGACACCACGCCGATCTTCCCCGGCTGATGGATATGCCCCGGCATGATGCCGATCTTGCACTGCCCCGGTGTGATGACGCCCGGGCAGTTCGGCCCGACGAGCCGGCTGTTCGAGCCGGCGAGCGCGCGCTTCACGCGCAGCATGTCGAGCACCGGAATGCCCTCCGTGATGCAGACGATAAATGGCACGTCGGCGTCGATGGCTTCGAGAATCGCGTCGGCGGCGAAGGGTGGCGGGACGTAGATCACGGACGCATCGGCGCCGGTTTTCTCGACCGCGTCAGCGACGGTGTCGAACACGGGCAGGTCCAGATGCGTCGTGCCGCCTTTGCCGGGCGTCACGCCGCCGACCATCCGCGTGCCGTACGCGATCGCCTGCTCGGAGTGGAAGGTGCCCTGCGCGCCGGTGAAGCCCTGGCAGATCACTTTCGTATTCTTGTTGATGAGAACGCTCATTTGGACTCTCCTGCGGCAACGGCGGTGACGATCTTGTCGGCGGCATCGGCGAGATTTTCGGCGGGAATGATGGCGAGGCCGGACGCGCGCAGAATTTCGCGGCCCGCGTCGACATTGGTGCCCGCGAGGCGCACGACAAGCGGCACGCGCAGATCGACTTCGCGCGCGGCCGCGACGACGCCCTGCGCGATCACGTCGCAACGCATGATGCCGCCGAAGATGTTGACCAGAATCCCGCGCACTTTCGGATCGCGCAGGATCAGCTTGAACGCGGTCGCGACGCGCTCCTGGGTCGCGCCGCCGCCCACGTCGAGAAAGTTGGCCGGCTCGCCGCCGTAGAGCTTGATGATGTCCATGGTGGCCATCGCGAGGCCGGCGCCGTTCACCATGCAGCCGATGCTGCCGTCGAGCTTCACGTAATTGAGGCCATGCTTCGCTGCTTCGATTTCAGCGGGATCTTCCTCGTCTTCGTCGCGCAGCTTTTCGATATCCGGATGGCGATACAGCGCGTTGTCGTCGAAATTGAGCTTGGCGTCGAGCGCGATGACATCGCCCGAGCCGGTCACGACGAGCGGATTAACCTCGACGATGGACGCATCGAGATCGACGAACGCCTGATACAGCGCCGTGATGAACTTCGATGCCGCACCGACCTGCTTGCCCGTGAGCCCAATCCCGAACGCGATCTGCCGCGTGTGGAACGGCTGAAGCCCGGTCGCCGGATCGATCGCGACCTTCAGAATCTTCTCCGGCGTGCGATGCGCGACTTCCTCGATTTCCATGCCGCCTTCGGTCGACGCCATGATCGTGATGCGCGACGTGGCGCGATCGACCAGCATGCCGAGATACAGCTCGCGCGCAATATCGCAGCCTTCCTCGATATAAAGACGCTTCACTTCCTTTCCGGCCGGCCCGGTCTGCTTCGTCACGAGCACCGACGAGAGCATCTTCTGCGCGTTCTCGCGCACCTCGTCCACCGACTTCACGACCCGTACGCCGCCTTTGCCGTCGGGATCATTGGAAAAGCGGCCGGCGCCGCGGCCGCCCGCGTGAATCTGCGATTTGACGACCCAGACCGGGCCGCCCAGCGCGCTCGCCGCGTCAGCGGCTTCCTGCGCCGAAAAGGCGACACGGCCCTCTGGAACCGCGACGCCGTACTTTCGTAGCAGCGTCTTCGCCTGATATTCGTGGATGTTCATTGCGTCTCCTGAATCCTCTGATGGGAACTGGCGCGGCCATGAAAAAACGCGTCATTGGCGGCGCGCTGAAATACTGTATATCAGATTTCACGGCGATCAAAAATTTTTCATCGCCGAGTCGGAGAGATGATCGGAAGGATTGGGGTAGAGGAACGAGGGACACAGTGATTGATGCAATGCAATATGACACCCGCCGGGAAGCAGACTGGACGGGCATGACGGCGATTTTCGCAGTGCGTCACAGGGTTTTCGCCGATCGGGATACAGTTGACTAATACTGTGTGTGGAATATTGTATATCACACCAGCGAGACGAAACCGCGACTCGATCCGACCGTCTGCGCGCCGGAGACGAAGGCGCAGACGATGTACGAATAAATGTGAACCTATAAACGCAATCGAAAGTTTGGGAGACAAGCCATGACGGTAAACAATTCTGGCAAGGCGCTGGACGGCGTGCGCATCCTGGATTTCACGCACGTTCAATCGGGACCGACCTGCACGCAGTTGCTCGCGTGGTTCGGCGCGGACGTCATCAAGGTGGAGCGCGCCGGCGCGGGCGACATCACGCGCGAGCAGTTGCGCGATATTCCCGATGCCGACAGCCTCTACTTCACGATGCTGAACCACAACAAGCGCTCCATCACGATCGACACGAAGAATCCGGAAGGCAAGAAAGTGCTCGAGTCGCTCGTCAAGAAATGCGACGTGCTCGTCGAGAACTTCGCACCGGGCGCGCTGGATCGGATGGGCTTCACGTGGGAGCGCATCCAGGAGTTGAATCCGCGCATGATCGTCGCGTCCGTGAAGGGCTTCGGGCCGGGACCGTACGAGGATTGCAAGGTCTACGAGAACGTGGCGCAGTGCGCGGGCGGCGCGGCCTCGACCACCGGCTTCGAGGACGGCCCGCCGACGGTCACCGGCGCGCAGATCGGCGATTCGGGCACGGGCCTGCATCTGGCGCTCGGCATCGTCACGGCGCTGTATCAGCGCAACACGAGCGGGCGCGGCCAGAAAGTGCTCGCCGCGATGCAGGACGGCGTGCTCAATCTCTGCCGCGTGAAGCTGCGCGATCAGCAGCGCCTGGAACGCACGGGCGTCATGAAGGAATATCCGCAGTACCCGAACGGCAGCTTCGGCGAAGCGGTGCCGCGCGCGGGCAACGCCTCGGGCGGCGGCCAGCCGGGCTGGATCCTGAAGTGCAAGGGCTGGGAAACCGATCCGAACGCGTACATCTACTTCATCACGCAGGCGCCGGTGTGGGGCGAGATCTGCAAGGTGATCGGCCGCGAGGAGTGGATCGATCATCCGGACTACAAGACGCCGAATGCGCGCCTGCCGCACCTGAAGCAGATCTTCGACGAAATCGAGCGCTGGACCATGTCGAAGACCAAGTTCCAGGCCATGGAAATCCTCAACAAGCACGACATTCCGTGCGGCCCGATCCTCTCGATGAAGGAGATCGCCGAAGAGCCGTCGCTGCGCAAGACCGGCACCGTGGTCGAGGTGGATCATCCGGTGCGCGGCAAGTACCTCACGGTCGGCAACCCGATCAAGCTGTCCGACAGTCCGACCGAAGTCGTGCGCTCGCCGCTGCTCGGCGAACATACCGACGAGGTCATGGCCGAACTCGGCTACACGCCTGACCAGATCGCCACGCTGAAGAGCCTCGGCGCGATCTAGCCGCATTTCACGCAAATCGCTTTGCCTCCCGCCGCCTTTCACGAGAAGGCGGCGCGGACCCGGCACGTCCAGATAAATCCAAATCGGAGACACAAGACATGAACAGCACGGTTGTCCAGGAACGCAGCGACGCAGCCAATTCATCCACGAAAGCGGCGCCGGTGCCGCTGCACGCGCCCGATGCGCAACGCCGCGTCGCGGAGGTGTTCGATCGCGTGAGGGCCGAAGGCCGCACCTCGCTGACCGCGCCCGAAGGCAAGCTGGTCTGCGACGCATATGGCATCGCGGTGCCGCAGGAAGGCGTCGCGAAGTCGGCGGACGATGCCGCGAAACTCGCGTCGTTCATTGGCTTTCCGGTGGTGCTGAAGATCGTTTCGCCCGAAATCCTCCACAAGACCGAGGCGGGCGGCGTGCTCGTCGGCGTGAAGAATGAAGCAGACGTGCGCGCTGGTTTCGACACGATCATCTCCAATGCGAAGAAGTACGACCCGAAGGCGACCATCGTCGGCGTTCAGGTTCAGCAGATGGTCGGCGCGGGTCAGGAAGTGATCATCGGCGCGGTGACGGACCCGTCGTTCGGCAAGCTGATCGCGTTCGGGCTCGGCGGCGTGCTGGTCGAAGTGCTGAAGGACGTGACCTTCCGTCTCGCTCCCGTGACGCGCGACGAAGCCGCGTCGATGCTCGACGGCATTCAGGCCGCCGAAGTGCTGCGCGGCGTGCGCGGCGCGGAACCGGTGCATCGCGAGGCGCTCATCACGCTGATCGAGCGCGTGTCGCGTCTCGTCGACGACTTCCCGCAAATCTCCGAGATGGACCTGAATCCGGTCTTCGCGAGCCCGAACGGCGCGGTCGCGGCGGACGTGCGCATCGTGATGGATTTCGCGCCCGCCGAACCGCGTTACCGCCCGACGCAGGAGCAGATCGTCACGCAGATGAACCGCATCATGAAGCCGGATGCGGTCGCGGTGATCGGGGCGTCGAACGAGGACGGCAAGATCGGCAACTCGGTGATGAAGAACCTCATCAACGGCGGCTACCAGGGCGCGATCTATCCGATCCACCCGAAAGCCGACGAGATCATGGGCCGCAAGGCGTACAAGAGCGTGAAGGACGTGCCCGGCGTGATCGACGTGGCGGTCTTTGCGATTCCGGCGAAGTTCGTGGCGCAAGCGCTGGTCGAAGTGGGCGAGAAGAAGATTCCGGGCGCGGTGCTGATCCCGTCGGGTTTCGCGGAGACGGGCAATCACGAAGGTCAGGAAGAGATCGTCAGGATCGCGCGCCAGTACGACATCCGCATGATGGGCCCGAACATCTACGGCTTCTACTACACGCCGAAGAACCTCTGCGCGACCTTCTGCACGCCGTACGACGTGAAGGGGAAAGCCGCGCTGTCGTCGCAGTCGGGCGGCATCGGCATGGCGATCATCGGCTTCTCGCGCTCGGCGAAGATGGGCGTTTCCGCGATCGTCGGACTCGGCAACAAGAGCGATATCGATGAAGACGATCTGCTCACCTTCTTCGAGCAGGACGACAACACCGAGATCATCGCGCAGCACTGCGAGGACCTGAAGGACGGGCGTTCGTTCGCCGAGGCCGCGAAGCGCGTGTCGAAGAAGAAGCCGGTCGTGGTGCTGAAGGCGGGACGCACGAGCCTCGGCGCGCGCGCGGCGAGTTCGCACACGGGCGCGCTCGCGGGCAACGACAAGATCTACGAAGACGTGTTCGAGCAATGCGGCGTGATTCGCGCCCGCTCGCTGCGCGATCTGCTGGAATTCGCGCGCGGCATTCCCAAGTTGCCGACGCCCAAGGGCGAGAACACGGTGATCATCACCGGCGCGGGCGGCTCGGGCGTGCTGCTCTCGGATGCGTGCGTGGACAACGGCCTCTCGCTGATGTCGATGCCCGACGATCTCGACGCCGCGTTCCGCAAGTTCATCCCGCCGTTCGGCGCGGCGGGCAATCCGGTCGACATCACGGGCGGCGAACCGCCGTCGACGTACAAGAACACGATCCGCCTGGGTCTGGAAGACGAGCGCATCCATTCGATCATCCTCGGCTACTGGCACACGATCATCACGCCGCCGATGGTCTTCGCGAAACTCGTGATCGAGGTGAAGGAGGAAATGAAGGCGCTCGGCATCGAGAAGCCGATCGTGGCTTCGCTCGCAGGCGACGTGCAGGTCGAGGAAGCGGCCGAGTATCTCTACGAGCATGGCGTGCCAGCGTACGCGTACTCGACGGAACTGCCCGTCGCGGTGCTCGGCGCGAAGTACAAGTGGGCGCGCGGAGCGGGTTTGATCTGAGGTAGAGGAGGGGACGAGAGCGCGGGCCATTTCCACGGAAATGCAGCCCGCGCTCCTTATAAGGGAGACAAATATGACCACCTGGATTCGTTTTCGCGATGCCGAAGGCAGCATCGGTTTCGGCACGCTCGATCAGCACTCGGGCCGCGTCGTGCAGCACGACGGCGCGATGTTCGACAACCCGCGCCCGACGGACATCTCCTGGGCCGTCGACGATCTCACGCTGCTCGCGCCCTGCGAGCCGAGCAAGGTCATCGCGCTCTGGAACAACTACTACGCGCTGTCGCAGAAGCTCGACAAGGCACCGCCGCAGCATCCGCTGTTTCTCATCAAGCCGCCGATGTCGGTGATCGGGCCGAACGAATCGATTCGCCGGCCGAAGAGCTATCACGGCAAGATCGCATACGAAGGCGAGCTTGGCATCGTGATCGGCAAGACGGTGAGCGGCGCGTCGGTGGAAGAGGCCGAGGCGGCGATCTTCGGCTTCACCTGCGTGAACGATGTCACCGCCATCGAACTGCTGCAGGAAGATCCCAACTTCGCGCAATGGTGCCGCTCGAAGGGCTTCGACACGTTCACGTGTCTCGGGCCGTGCATCGCGACCGGGCTCGACTGGCGCCAGGCGAACGTCGTGACGACACTGGAAGGCGTCGAACGTCAGAACTATCCGCTCGACGACATGATCTTCTCGCCGGCCGAACAGGTAAGCATGCTGTCGCACGACATGACGCTCGTTCCGGGCGACGTGATCGCGTGCGGCACCTCGATCGGCGTCGGCTCGATCAAGGACGGCGCGCGCGTGGACGTGTCGATTGCAGGCATCGGCACGCTGTCGAACGTGCTGGCGGCCTGAAGGAGCGACACATGTCCGAGCTTCTGGCCGGCGCGTTGTGCGTGTTCGTGGCGCTTTCGGCGGGCGCATCGCTGCGCGCGGGCGCGATACGCTCGCGCGTGCTGTGGGAAATCGGCGCGGTCGTCATCATCGCGTGCGGCGTGAGCGGCGGAATGCGTGCGCTCGCGCCCGGCGGCATCGCGCTGCTGCTCGTCGCACTTGCGGGATTCGCGTCGTATCGGTCGGGCCGCGCCGCGTCGAATTCGCCGGCGTCGACGCAGGCCTTGCTCGCGACGATCGCGGTCGCCGCGTGCTTGTTGCCGCAGGCGCATGGCGCGCAATCCGTCATGCTGTTGCTCGCGGGCGGCGCGCTGGCGGCGGCGGGGCGTCTGGCGTCGCCGCGCGTGCTTCGAGAGGACCCGAACCACGTGTCGTTTCATCTTGCCTGCGCGGGCGCGTGCGCGGCGCTCGCCTACGTTTTCGGCGCGCAATCGGGTGCGCTCGCCGTGCTGCCGGTGCTCGCGCTGATCTCGTTGATCGGCGCGCATCTCGCCCTCGCGATCGGCGGCGGCGCTGGCGCGCCGGTGGCGAGCGTCATGAGCGGCGCGGGAGCGTGCGGGCTCGCATTGGCGCTGACAGCCGATGGATCGCATGCCGTGCTCGTCGTCGCCGCTGTGGCGCTTGCGGTCGGATGCTCGCAGGAAGCGCGCGGACTGCGTCGCGTGTCGGCCTGACGCGCGAGGCGCCGCATACGAAACAAGGCCGGCGCATTGCGCGCCGGCCTTGCCTTTCATGCCTCGGACTCACCGCCTGCAGCGGGCGTGGAGCGAATCAGCGATCGCGATTCCACAACGCGCCGAGCACGAAGCCCACCGCCGCGGCGATCAGCACGCCCTGAATCGGCTGACTCGCGACGGCCAGCCGCACGTTGTCGACGGTCTGTCCGTAGCTCTGCTGCAAGTTGCCGTACGCCTGCCGGACCTTGCCTTCGGCCTGTATGCTTTCGTCGCCCGTGAGCGCGCCGACCGCATCCTGCACCTTGCCCACGACCTTTTGCGCCGCGCCTTCCACTTGATCCTGCACCATGGTGCCTCCCTTTGGGTTGAGCGGTTTATCGTCAGTCCGGTTTCACCGGAACGCTGGTCAGCAGCACGTCGCGTGCCCGCGTCTCTCAGGCCGGACCGATCAGGCCTTTGACGGTGTCGAGCAGATCGTCGATAGAGAGCGGCTTGCGAAGAAACTGCGCATGCGGATGCGCGAGCGACGGCCCGTTGGCCGCCGCGCTCATCAGAATGATGGGCACGTCGGCGAGCCCGTCGTTCGCGCCGAGCGCGCGGATCAGCTCGACGCCGTCCATGTGCGGCATCATCCAGTCCGTGATGACCAGCGCCGGCGGATTCGAGCGCGCGGCGTCGAACGCGGCGCGTCCGTTGGACGCGGTCGAGACTTCGTAGCCCTCCATTTCGAGCACGAGCCGCCACGTGGTCAGGATGTCGAATTCGTCGTCGACGACGAGGATCTTTTTCATGCGCGCGTGCCGGGGTCCGACAGGGAGAGCGCGGGCGCCATCGACGGGTGTCCGGACAACAGACCCGTCGGGCCAATGAAGCCTTCGCTGATATGCAGGCCGCGCGAGTCGATCGTGAGTCGGCGGATCGACGCATCGTGCGAGCCTTCGCGCTGCTTGACGACCGACACCATGCGATGCAGCGAGGAATTCGCCTCGATGTAACGCATGAGCACGATGTTCTCCGTCATCGCGGAGGCGCGCAGCGTCGCGGGCGGCGTGGGATCGCCGTAGAGCGGCAGTTCCTCGGTGAGCAGCGTGGTCACGCCCGCATCGCGAAGACGATGCGTGAGCGCGTTCAGAAACAGCCCGAAGCGCTCGGCGCGATTGGCGGACTGAAGAAAGCCGTCGATGCCGTCGACCACGAGCCGCGATGCGTTCGCGTGCTGCACCGCGCCGATCAGCTCGGCGGCGAGCTCGTCGATCGCCAGCTCGACCGCGGGATGCCAGTGGATCGAGAGCCGCCCGTCCTGCACCGCTGGCGCGAGTTCGATGCCGACTGACTGCGCCTTCGCGACGAGCCGCTCGGGCGATTCGTAAAAGCCGAAATAGACGCAGCGCTCGCCCGCTTCGACGCCCGCCTGCAGGAATTTGAGCGACAACAGCGTCTTGCCGACTCCCGATGGTCCGACGAGCGTGGTCGTCGAGCCGCGCACCACGCCGCCGCCGAGCATCTGATCGAACTCGGAAAACGCGAAGCCGAGCCGGCTCTTGAAATCGGGCGTGCCGCGTTCGTCCGCGAGCGACGCCTCCATGCGCGGAAAAGTCTTGAGACCTTGCTCGGTGATCTTGAAGAAGTGTTTGCCGAGCAGGTGATCGCGGGCGCGCAGCTTGTGGACCTCGATCTCGCGCGCGCGCCGCATGCCGGTGTTGTACCGGTTCAGTTCGATGAGCCCGTCGACCAGCGTGTGTTCCGGATGCGGCTCGTTGCCCGACAGCGGAGCCAGAATCAGCGTCGTGCAGCGCGCGGCGCTGACGAACGCGGACAGCTCGTGGATGAACTGCGAGAGCTCGAGCTCGGTCGAGCTGAATTCGCGCGCGCTGCGAAAGCCGTCGATCACCATGAAGCGCGGCCGGCTCGTCTTGATGGTCGCGGCGATCAGCGCGAGAAAGCCGGACAGGCCGTCGCGCATCAGCTCGTGATAGCCGGAGACGAACAGCATGCGATCGGAGATGGCGTCGGCGTTGTAGAACGACAGCGCCTTCAGATGCGACAGAAGCTTGGTATGCGATTCGGCGATCAGCGTGATGTACAGCACCATGTCGCCTTGCGCCACGCGGTGAAAGCCGATTTGCGACGACAGGATCGTCTTGCCCGCGCCGGCCATGCCCTCGATCAGATACAGGCCGCCTTCGACGAGGCCCCCGCCCAGGATTTCGTCGAGGCCCGCGACGCCGGTCGTCACGTTGCCGTCGGAGGCGGGGCGCTTCCCGGTTTGACCGGCTGGATCGACTTGATCGGTGGAATGCTTGTCGTCTTGATTCATGGCATTTTCGTTTTTACTTGGCGTTCCGGCATTTTGCGAACGCGAATTATGGCTGACTCTTGGCAAGCCGTGGCTCGCCGCCATGTCGGATGTGTCCGTCGCCATGCCCGGACACGTGTGCTGCGCGCCGTATGGCGCGCTTTTCGAGTCGTCTCACTGAGCCTTTCGGACGCGCGTGGCCACGTCAACGCCGCGTCGGGGAACACGGGTGGCACGCATTTTTCACGCCCGGTTGGTTTTGCCGGCGTTTCGGAATGCCGTCGGTGAACCGGGAATCTTTGAGAACCTTCTCATGGGCAACGGACGGGTCGGCTGGTGAAATGTCGATCTGTGATGTACAGGGACGCCGTGTGTTCTTCCGGCCACTCCGTTTCCGGCGCTCGCGCGCCTTCATTGCCTCTCGTCCAGCCATGTTCCGTTCGCACTCGATTCCGGGCGCCGCCGCGCTTGTTGCCTGCTTTTTGTCATTTTCCGCCGTGGCTGCTGGCCCGGTTCACACCGCCGCTCCGCTGCCCGACGCGCGCATTCTTTCGGCCGCCCCTTTCGTATTCCAGGCCGACCGCGAGATTTTCTCGAACATGCAGGCGGAGCCGTCGGACTCGCGCATTTTCAAATCGATCGAACCGATGCGCAGCGTCGATCAATTTCCGGATAACCGTCTCAAACGTCAATCGATGATCTGAATCCGCCTACTTCAATCGTGCCTGGTTAAACATATCCGGACGATCTGGAATTAGCGGCTTCTCAGCGCCATAATGCTTTCCGAACGGCATGGTGTGCCGTAACGGAAAAATCGCAATGAAACGACTCGTAATTGCGAAAATCGTGCTGATTGCGGCCGGCTTGCCGAGTCTGCTGATTGCGCCGTGTTTTGCGGCGGGCGATTTGCCCCGCGATCCAGCCTCGAATATCTCCGACTCGCCCGGATCTTCGACCAATGGCGATGTCGCAGAACTGGAAACGCTGATCAGCGCCGGGAAAATCTCGGAATTGCGCAAGACTTACAACGGCAGTTATGGAGCGAGTCTTTCGTATTATGCCGAGCAGATGATTTATTACGTGGCGCTATTTCAGCAAAGTAAATTCTGGCGTGTTTTCAAGACCCAGAACGACGGGCGCGCCGAGGCGGTTTATGCGGATTTTTCCAAAACCTCGGGCACGCTGGGCGACGCGGAAATACGTCGAATCAAGCTGGAAGCGGAAAGGGCCTATGCGGACAAACAGATCGCGGCCCAGCAGGATCGTGCGAGCCGCTTGCAGGCGGACCTCGATATCGCCCGGACCCAGCAGACTCAGGTGACCACTTATCAGCTGGAGCAGCAGAACGCGATCCGGGAATTGCGCAACGAACAGGCCGCCGCGCAAACGCAACTTCGCGCGCTTCAATTGCGTGTTCTGGAATTGCAAAAGCAGGCCGATGGCGATCTTCCCGCGCCCGGCAAATAGCGCGCCGGTGAGTTCATTCTTCAGATCGGTGGCGTTCCAAACCCAATTCGGCTCCATTCCATCATGCGCACCCAATTCCTTGCTGTCTGCGCGGTCACCTTGGCCTTGCTTTCAGGTTGTTCTTCGACGACCGGGCCGACCTTCAATGCCATGGAGATCCAGACGTCGACTGGACAGAAGGCGTATCGCGCGGAATGTCATGGCGTATTCGAGAACGGCAGCGCATGCATGGCGGCCGCGAAAAATCTGTGCGGCAGCCGGAATGTGCATGTGCTCCAGACGCTCGAGGGCACCAACACGAGCGGCGACGCGCGAGAAGTGATCTTCGATTGCGTGCAGCCCGCACCGGTCGCGGCGACGCCGCCGCCCGTGCCGGTTCCGGCGTCCGTTCCTGCACCCGCGCCCGCACCCACACCCGCGCCACGGAAGATCGTGCTGGACGGAAAGACCAATTTCGACTTCGACAGCGCGGCGTTGACGCTTAATGCGAAGGCACTTTTGGAGCGCCTCGTCGCGGAATCGCAGGGAGCGAAATTCGCCGCCGTGACGGTGGAAGGTTTCACCGACTCGTCGGGTTCGGATGCCTACAACCTGGCCTTGTCCGAGCGCCGGGCACAGGCGGTGCTCGATTATCTGCGTGATCGCGGCCTGAGCGCGGACCGCTTCTTGGCAAAGGGCTACGGCCGGGCGAATCCGGTCGCGTCGAACGCGACGGCTTCGGGGCGCGCCGAGAATCGCCGCGTGGAAGTCACGCTCGTGCCGTAGTTCCGGACCGAAAGGGGCCGGCTCAGAAGAGCGCTAGCTGCTCGCGTCCCGGACCGCCTTCCAGCGTCAGCAGATGACGCTTGCGTTCGACACCGCCGGCGTAGCCGGTCAGGTCGCCGTCGACACCGATCACGCGATGGCACGGCACGATGATCGCCACGGGATTGCGGCCGTTCGCGCCGCCCACCGCGCGCGAGGCGCCCGCGGGCAAACCGAGCCTGCGCGCGAGATCGCCGTAGGTCCAGGCGTCACCGAAGGGAATCTGCTGTAGTGCGTTCCAGACCTGCTGCTGAAACGTCGTGCCATTCAGCCGCAGCGCAATGGAGAAATCCTGCCGCGCGCCGGCGAAGTACTCGGCGATCTGTTCCCGCGCCTCGCCAATGACGCGCGACACGGGTGTTTCGTCCGAAAGCGCGCGCTCCGCGATTCCGTCCGGGAAATGCTTCTGCCCGACGAAGAAGAGTCCCGTCAGGCAGTTCTCTTCGGCCCGATACAGAATGTTCCCGAGCGGGCTTGGGCCGACATGGCATTCGATCACTTCGATTCTCCGCGCGGCGCGCCGGTGCTCAGATGAACGGGTTGTCGGCGTGGCCGGCGGGGGCGGGCGGCTCGTCCGCCAGTTTTGCGGGCAGCGCGGCATCGCCTTGCAGCGCTTCGACGATTGCGTCGAGTGCTTGTTTCAGCGCGAGCGCATTCGCGAGTCCGACCTGGTCGCGGGCGATGGTCAGGTCGCCGCTGATCGACAGCCGCGTCTTGCCGTTCGCGATGTTGAGCGCGTCGCCGGCGATGTTCATCACATCCGTGTCGTTGGCAAATGGCTTAAACACCTCTCAATCCTCCGATTCGCTTGTCCTTCAGTTCATCCGGTATGCCGGGAAAGGTGATCCCGCTCATCGCTTCCAGCTCGCGCACGGTTTTCATCGTGTAGGTGTCCGTCGGCGTGTTGTCCACCACGACCGCGAACGCGATCTTGCGGTCCGGCAGATAAACCACCTTATACAACTGCGTGGGCACCAGCACGCGCGAGTCACCGATGGTTTGCAACTGGCGACCCGAGAACAGCGGCCCGGTGACGACATACGCCTCGCCCGACTCTTCCGTCAGCCGGCGCACCGCTTCCTCGATACGCGACCAGATGCGCCGGTTGTTGGACGGATCCTGCGGCACGATGTTCGCGAGCGAGAACGATTCGGCCATGCCTTTCTTGCTCGCGCGGTCGCCTGCGGGACTCATGTGGCCACGGTCGTAGCCGCTTCTTTTGTAGTCGGCGAGTTGCGCGCTTTCGCCGGGCGGCAGCCGCTTGTCGACGAAAAAGCGATTGGTGCGCGTGTTGTTCTTCGCCTGATCGACACTCCGAGCGGTCAGATGTTCCGCCGACCAGAGCGGACCGTGCGTGACTCCCGAATGGAGCAGGGCGAAGTCGGAGTAGCACATCTCCTGCGTCGCCGCGCGCATCTTCGGATTGACGACGACCGGCGCGCGGCCGCCCGGGCTGAATTGCGCGCAGTCGCCCGCCCACGCGCTGATGCACGTGAAGCCGATGAGCGCGGCGGTGAATGCCTTGATGCGAAATTGCATGCGTTTGAAGTCTGAACGGAAGACGATGCGACAGGGGCCGCAAAGTATAAGCGCTGCCGATGCGTGGAGCAGGCGAATCGCGTGAATGGCGCGGCGCGCGCGAATTTGAGCCGCGCTAGAATGCGTCGGCCGAAGTCAACCTGCACACTCGAATATGAATCCCGCGCGCAGCAAGCTGTCCGTCGTTCGATCCCTGTTGTTGTCTCTCGCAATGTCCTGCGCGTTTCACGCATATGCCGACGAGCCCGCCCGGCCGGCCACCGATGACGGCCCCGCCTACGGCCCTGAATTGCAGGGCTTCGATTACCCGTATCCGGTGGCGCGCTTCGCGCTCACGTCGCAGCGTCAGGTCGTGCGCATGGCTTACATGGACGTGCATCCGGCGCATCCGAACGGTCGTACTGCGGTGCTGCTGCACGGCAAGAATTTCTGCGGCGCGACCTGGAAACAGACCATCGATACATTGAGCGATGCGGGCTATCGGGTGATCGCGCCGGACCAGATCGGCTTTTGCAAGTCGACCAAGCCCGCGCGGTATCAGTACAGCTTCCAGCAACTGGCGCGCAATACGCATGCGTTGCTCGCCGCGCTCGGCGTGTCGCGCGCGACGATCATCGGACACTCGACGGGCGGCATGCTCGCGGTGCGCTATGCGCTCATGTATCCGCGCGAGACGGAGCAGCTCGTGCTCGTCAATCCGATCGGGCTCGAAGACTGGAAGGCGAAAGGCGTGCCGTCGATTTCGATCGACGACTGGTACGCGCGCGAGCTGAAAACGAGCGCCGACGGCATTCGCCGCTACGAGCAGAACACCTACTACGCGGGGCAGTGGCGCGCCGATTACGAGCCGTGGGTGCAGATGCTCGCGGGCATGTATCGCGGGCCGGGCAAGGATATCGTCGCGTGGAATTCGGCGCTGCTCTACGACATGATTTATACGCAGCCGGTGGTCTATGAGTTCGAGCAGCTGAGAACGCCCACCTTGCTGATGATCGGCGACAAGGACACTACCGCGATCGGCAAGGATTTCGCGCCGCCGGAAATTCGTCCGATGCTCGGGCGGTATCCCGATCTCGCGAAACTGGCGAAGGAGCGCATCGAGGGTGCGAAGCTCGTCGAATTTCCGGAGCTCGGGCATGCGCCGCAGATGCAGGATCCGCAGGCGTTTCATAAGGCGCTGTTGGAGGGGATGGCGGGGGCGCCGAAGAACCGCTGAGGGTTCTAATGGCTTTTGTTCCGCGATGGGGCCTGTGTGTCGGTCGCCGTAGGCGGAGCCGGATGCACTGCTGCCGGTTTTGCGACTCCGCTTAGGTTTGGAAAAGCGCTTGCAAGAGAACGAGAGAATGAGAGTGTGATAAGTGCCGTTTAGTAACGCCCTCGATGGTGGTCAGAGTACTCACCTCGGGTCGATTTTGATGTTGACCCATACAAAGTAAGAACCGATGCCGGTTTAAGGGCATCGGTTCTTACTTCAGCGCTGATGAGGTCATCAGCGAAGCGAGGATTATGGTGTCTGGCGTTTAGCGATGACCGCCGCCGCCGCCGCCGGCACCACCGCCGCCGCCACCACCACCACCGTGTCCGCCGCCACCGCCGTGGCCTCCGCCACCACCACCGTGGCCGCCTCCACCGCCGTGACCTCCACCACTGCCACTACCGCCGGCACCAGCGCCGCCGCCGTGGCCGCCCGCGCCACCGCCGCCATTCCCGCCACCACCGTGGCCGCCCGCGCCACCGCTGCCGCTACCCGCACCGCCACCACCAGCGCCACCAGCTCCGCCACCGGCCCCGCCACCGGCCCCGCCAGCGCCACCGCCGCCGTTTCCGCCACCACCGTGGCCGCCCGCGCCACCGCTGCCGCCACCCGCGCCGCCACCACCAGCGCCACCAGTTCCGCCGGCGCCACCGCCGCTATTCCCGCCACCGCCGTGGCCGCCAGCACTACCGCCACCAGCCCCACCCGCGCCACCACCGCCATTTCCGCCACCACCGTGGCCGCCAGCGCCGCCGCTGCCGCCGGATGCACCGCCACTGCCACCGTGACCGGCGCCCGAGCCATGGCCACTGCCTCCAGTGCCACTGCCACCTTGGCCACCGCCATCGCCGCCGTTTCCGTGACCACCGCCGTGACCACCGTCGCCATGGCCATCGCCGCCGTGGCCGATGCCGCCGTGACCGCCGTCGCCGTGACCGCCGTCGCCGTGACCATCGCCGCCGTGGCCGATGCCGCCGTGACCATCGCCGTGGCCATGCCCATGCCCATGACCATCGCCGTGGCCATGCCCATGTCCATGTCCATGTCCGTGTCCATGGCCGCTCGAATTTCCGCCTGAGTCTCCCGCGCCGGAATCGCCACCCGTGCTTCCGCCGCCGGTACTTCCACCCCCAGTACTTCCACCACCCGTGCTACCACTCCCTGTACTACCGCCGTCACCACCACTCGAACCCGAGCCGTTGTTCCCGCCCGATGCGTGTCCGCCGTTGCCCGACGTTCCAGCGCCTGCCGTCGAGCCCGCTCCCGTCCCGGCGGAACCCTGGCCCGACGCATTGCCGGCGGAGGAGCCCGATCCGGTCGATCCACCCAGTCCGGTTGCCCCCACGCCGCCACGTCCACCGACCAGCAAGATCTCGCTCGACGACTGCGGAGAAATCACTGGCTCCGTGCCCGTCGTCGCGCTCATTTGCGTGTCGGCTGCCGCAAGCGTCATGACGACGTTCTGGCTAGCCGGCACGCACCCTTCGGATGCCGAGCCCGCGCAAGGCCCCGACGTCTGCGCCGACGCAAAGCCCGACGCCGCCGCGGCGATTACCAGCACGCTGAGCCGTATCGCAGTATTGAGTTTATGTTTGTTAGTCATACGAAATACCTTCCTTTTAGTCGTCTGCGCCACGCATCCCCCGGAATAAACAGATGCGATGGCGGCAAGAATGACAGGCTGGACGTTGCGTTCTGTGCGGGACTTAACTAGAAGCGGAGCGCGTCCGTTCAAGCTCGTGCGCGAGCGCGCAGAAAACGTTTGCGCAGGCGGAAAAGGACAGGGACGGGATGGACTGCGGGAGATTCGCCGGCCGGCGTCGCCGACGATGCGGACAACGACGCAACCGCGCAATGACGCGCCAGGTCATTCAGCGCGTCAGGCGTCCGTCGAAGTTAGTTTTGGAAAGATTTGTAGCTGAATCGTAGGCTAATTGAAGGCTTTGCGTTTGGTCAAACGCGCTGTGTGCCCTGCGCCGCAGATCGATGCGCGTCAGCGCGCCTCGGACCCACACGCCGCGCGCTCGATCTTCGGCACCTGAACCGCGAGCGTGACGCCGCGCGCCGCCATGAAGAGGGTGAGCGCGAGCCACAGCCCATGATTGCCGAGCGATCCGGCCAGCGCCCACGCGGCCAGGAGAAACACCGCGAGCGACACGGCCATCGCCTTCATGAGCTCATGCGTGCGCGTCGCGCCGATGAACACGCCGTCGAGCTGAAAGCCCGCGACGGAGGCGAGCGGCAACACGGCCGCCCACGGCAGATAGCGCACCGCGGCCGCATGCACGACGGCCTGATCCGTCAGCTTGCCGATGATCCATTCGCCGCCCAGCCAATAAACGATCGAGAAGCCGAGCGCGCCGATCACCGACCAGAACATCGTGACCTTCACGGCGGAGCGGAACGCGTGCCGGTCGCGCGCGCCGGCAGCCGCGCCGACCAGCGCTTCGGCGGCGTGCGCGAAGCCGTCGAGCCCGAAGGCCATGAAGGTCTGGAAGTTGAGCAGAAGGGCGTTGGCGGCGAGGATGGCATCGCCGGATCGCGCGCCGAGATGCGCGAACCAGCCGAACGAACCGAGCAGGCATATCGTGCGGATGAAGATGTCGCGATTGATCGCGACGAGCCGCCGGAGCGCGTGCGCATCGAGCAGCGATGGCCATGCGAGCGGCGCGAGCCCACGCGGACGCAGATGCCAGAGAATCGCGAGACCGAACGCGAAGCCGCACACATCGGCGAATGCGGTCGCCGCGCCGATCCCCGCGATGCCCCAGCCGAAGCGATACACGAACAGCAGCACCGCGACGACGTTCACCAGATTGATGAAAACCTGCGTGACGAGCGCGAGCCGCACGCGCTGGCAGCCGAGCAGATAACCGAGCACGACATAGTTGCCGAGCGCGAACGGCGCGGCCCAGATCCGCGCGTGGCAATACGCGCTCGCGGTGTCGTGCACGGCGGCGCTGCCGCCGAGCGCAAGCAACCCATAGCGGATGATCGGCACTTGCAGCGCCAGCACCAGCGCGCCGATCGCGACCGCGAGCAGCAGCGCGCGCAGCACGCTCGCGCGCAGCCCGTGATCGTCGCGGGCGCCGAAGGCCTGCGCGACGAGTCCCGTCGTCCCCATGCGCAGAAAGCCGAAGCCCCAGAACACGAAGCTGAAGACGAGGCCGCCGAGCGCGACGCCGCCGAGATATTGCGGCCCGTCGAGATGACCGGCGACGGCCGTGTCGACTGCGCCGAGGATCGGCTGCGTGAGATTGGCGAGGACGATCGGGAAGGCGAGCGTCAGCACGCGCCGGTGCCAGTGCACGGGCACGGCGGCGGCGTCGTGTTCTTGTGGGTCAGTCAAGTCGGCGTCCGTTCAGGCGGCGGATCGAAAGGCGTCATTGTCCGGACGCGGCGAGGGCGGCGCAACTTCGAGCGAACGTCGATAATGCGCGACATGAAAACTTTCGCGCTCTATGTCGTCACGGCGCTCGCCGAGATCGCCGGCTGCTACTTTCCCTATCGGTGGCTCCGGATGGACGGCTCGCCGTGGCTCGTCGTGCCCGGCGCGCTGTCGCTCGCGCTGTTCGCCTGGCTGCTCACGCTGCACGACACGGCGGCCGGGCGCATCTATGCCGCGTACGGCGGCGTGTATATCGGCGTGGCGATCGCGTGGCTGTGGGCCGTCGATCGCGTCCGGCCGACGGCGTGGGATCTCGCGGGCGCGGCGATCGCGCTGGTCGGCATGGGCGTGATCGCGTTTCAGCCGCGCGTCTGAGCGCGTTCTTCGCTCTCCGCCCAGCGCTCAGGCTTCGAGCGCGAGCAGCGCGAAGGTAGCGAGCCAGTGCTCGCCCATGTAGTCGCCCGCGACGTGCGCGATGCCCGACGCCAGATGTTCGTGCGCCGCGGCGTCGAGCATCGCGATGCGCGCATCGCCCGGCGGCAGCGCCCGCGCGATCGTGCGCTGGCACCACGCACGGCTCAGATTCAGGCCGTCGAGGTGCGCGAGCTTGCCGTCGCTGCGATCGGTGACGGTGGCCGGCGTGAAGAGCGTCGCCGGTTCGCGCGCCGCGATGCGCGGCAGGAACCGGTCGAACCATCCGACGAAGCGCCCGTCCGGCAGCGCGTAGCGCATCAACACCGCTTCCATCAGCGAGGGCGACAGGAATTCGTCGCCCGCCGGCTCCCACGCCTGACAAGCTTCGTCCTTTTCGAACCAGCGCAGCGCGGTTTGCGTCAGCAGGCGCTCGAAATCGGCGTTCGTTGCCACGCGCGCGTAGCCGAGCGCGAGCGTCAGCGCGAACGCCATGTTGAAGTGCGTGCCCACGCGCAGCGGATATGTCGATTTCGGCAGGAATTCCTCGAAGCGCGCGACGAAGGCGTCGGCGAGCGGCTGGAGCGTGCGGGCCCAGCGCGCGCCGTCGTCGGATTTCATCGAACGCAACTGGCCCGCGAGCGCGAGCAGCCACGCCCAGCCGTATGGACGCTCGAAGCCGCGTGCGGCCGGGCGCGCCAGATACGCGAGTTCGGCGGCCACGTTCGCCTCGGTGAAATGCGCGTCGATGACCGCGTGGATACGCGGCGCCTCCGGCAGATCAGGAAAGCGGTCGATGAGCCGCGCGATCAGCCAGTAGCCATGCACGCAGGAATGCCAGTCGAAGCTGCCGTAGAAAATCGGATGCAGCGCGCGCGGGCTCTCTACATCGGCCTCGCTCGCCATGACGTGATCGAGCTTGTTCGGATACTCGCGCGTCAGGTGGCCGAGCGCGACTTGCGCGAACTTCGACGCGAGCGTGAGCTCGAGCGTGATCGGTTGATTCAGGTTCATGCGCGCCTCGTCGATGCAGATGGTGATCCCGAGACTTTATCGATAAATAATCGAGAAAATCTTTTATCAGGGTAATCACCTAATGCTGTCGGCGAGGTGCGACAAAATGCGCGCTTGCCTCAAACCGTCGTATAAACTTGCGCGCGAACGCCGCCAAGAGCGACCGCGCCGGAGCCACGAGCCCCGGGAACGCCATCCAGCCAGTGACCAAAGAGCACAGATACAACATGACCGACCTTCCCGCTTATACCGCAGAGGACACCCGGCGCCGCATTTTCGCGATTGTCGGCGCCTCGTCGGGCAACCTCGTCGAGTGGTTCGACTTCTATATTTACTCGTTCCTCGCGCTGTACTTCTCGGCGGCGTTTTTCCCGGGCGGCAATCCGACCGTTCAGCTCCTGAACACGGCGGGCGTGTTCGCGGCGGGCTTCCTGATGCGCCCGATCGGCGGCTGGCTGTTCGGCCGCATCGCCGACAAGCACGGCCGCCGCAACGCGATGATGATCTCCGTGCTGATGATGTGCGGCGGCTCGCTTGTCATCACCTTCCTGCCGACCTACGCGAGCATCGGTGCGTGGGCGCCGTTCCTGCTGCTGATCGCGCGCCTGTTCCAGGGCTTGTCGGTGGGCGGCGAATACGGCACCAGCGCGACCTATATGAGTGAAGTGGCGTTGCGCGGCCGGCGCGGCTTCTTCGCGTCGTTCCAGTACGTGACGCTGATCGGCGGCCAGCTCGCCGCGCTCCTCGTGCTCGTCGTCCTGCAACTGTTCCTGTCGACGGAAGAGTTGAAGGCCTGGGGCTGGCGCGTGCCGTTCTTCATCGGCGCGTGCGCGGCGCTGATCTCGCTGTACCTGCGCCGCTCGCTCGACGAAACCTCGACCGCCGCGACGCGCGATCGCAAGGAAGCGGGCACGCTCGCCGGCCTGATGCAGCACAAGGGCGCGTTCATGACCGTGGTCGGCTTCACGGCCGGCGGCTCGCTGATCTTCTACACGTTCACGACCTACATGCAGAAGTACCTGGTCAACACGGCCGGCATGCACGCGAAGACGGCCAGCAACGTGATGACGGCGGCGCTCTTCGTCTATATGCTGCTGCAACCGGTGTTCGGCGCGCTGTCGGACCGCATCGGCCGCCGCAAGTCGATGCTGTGGTTCGGCGGCCTCGCCACCCTCTGCACCGTGCCGCTGCTGCACGCGCTCTCCGGCGTGACGAGCCCGGTCATGGCCTTCGTGCTGGTCGTCGCGGCGCTGGCGATCGTGAGCTTCTACACGTCGATCAGCGGTCTCATCAAGGCGGAGATGTTTCCGCCGGAAGTGCGCGCGCTGGGCGTCGGCCTGTCGTACGCGGTCGCCAACGCGGTGTTCGGCGGCTCGGCGGAATACGTCGCGCTGTGGCTCAAGTCGGTGGGCAACGAATCGGCGTTCTTCTGGTACGTCACCGTGATGTGCGCGATTTCGCTGATCGTCTCGTGGCGCATGCTCGACCCGAGCAAGGAAGGCTATCTGCGCAACGAGCCGTAAGCTCGCGTGGTGCGGGCAGGCCGGCGCGGACCCTGTTGTCCGCCTGGCTTGCCGATGAAGGTACTATGGTGTTTGATGCGATATGTAGGCGATGCACCGGCTACGGTGCACGTCGGTAATCGGGAACCGGATGAAGCATGCGCGCCCCGCCGCGCGCAGAGCCGATGCGCATCTCAAGCGCGCATCGGTTTGCCTGGAGCCTGTTCATGGAAGATTTCGACGAAACGCTGTTCGTTGTCTGGCGCGCCAACCTGAACGTTCTGGTAGGTTCGCCGGGAGGCGCCGGACGCCTCGCGCGCATGATGAACTTCTCGCCGTCGTTCATGAAGCTCATCGTCGCCGGACAGCGTGACTTCAATGAGGAATTCATCCGCGGCATCGAGCTCGTGACGGGCCTGCCGCCGCACTGGATGGACGACCGCCGCACCGCGGCCGATATTCCGCCCGAGGCGCAACGAGCGCTCGACGAGGAAACCCCGCTGGCCGTGTTTCGCGGCACGGCCCACCCGGCGCCGAAGCGCTCGGTGCTGCGCGGCCCGGAGCCGCTGCTCTCGCAGACCGAGGCGACGCGCCGCGTGGCCGACCTCGCACAGCAGCAAGCCGAGGTCAACCGCCGCGACCTGCTGTTCCGCAAGAACCGGGAATTGCTGTCGCAGGACTTGCGTCGCCTGGAACGGCAGCTCACGCTCCTGCAGGTCGACGGCATGCAGCCGAAAGTCGACGAACTGATCGCCGCGGACCGCATGAGCGAGGCGGCGAAGGCCGATCTCACCGGCCGTCTGGAGCAGATCGACAAGCACGTAAAGCTGTTACATCAGCATGTCGAGAAGCTCGTCGCGCTGCTGTCGAGCCCCGACGAGCCCGACACGATCGATTAATTGATTTTCCGGGGCGCGCTTATTTTTTCTTGCCGTCTTCGGGCGTTTCCGGTTCGGGATGCACAGCGATCGGATCGCTTGCCGGAAAGGTTTCTTCCAGCGCTTCGTCGAGCAAATCCTCTTTGTCCGGCTGTGTCTGCTGCTGCTTCGGACGTTCGTCCCGGCTGGCCTTCGACATGATGGTGCGCTCCAGTTCGGCTTGGTGAACGATTCAATATAGCAGCCTCGCAGACCGGCCGCAGTCACCTCTCACGGCGGTAATCCGCGGGGCGCACGCCCGTCCACTTTCTGAAGGCGCGCCGGAATGCGCTCGGTTCGGCGAAGCCGAGCGCATCGGCGATTTGCGGAATCGTTTCGCGCGTATGCGCCAGCCGCGCGATGGCCAGATCGCGCCGCAGCGCGTCCTTGATCGCCTGATAGGTCAGCCCTTCCTGCTTGAGACGCCGCCTGAGCGTCGCCTCCGCCATGTTGAGCGCGGCCGCGATGCTTTCGGCCTCGGGCCAGTCGGTAGGCGCCGTCTGCCTGAGCCGCGTCTTCACGCGCGCGGCGAGTGAATCCGGATTGCGGTATTTGACGATGAAATTCGCCGGCGCGTCGCGCAGGAAGCGCTTGAGCGTCGCGGGCGTCTGCACGACCGGAAGCGTGGCGCACTCGGCCGACAATTCGACGAACGAGCGCGGCGCGTCGAAGCGCAGCTCGTCGCAGAACATCAGCCGATATTCGTCGCTGGCGGCGGGCTCGGCGCAGCGCAGATGCGCGGCCAGCACCGGAATGCGCCGGCCGAGCAGCCAGCACAAGAGCCCGTAGACGAGGATGAAGCCGGTGGCATACGCGAACATGGTTTTCGGCGCGCCCTGATCGTTCAGCCAGATGCGCATGCGTTTCTCGTCGATATCGGGCTCGAAGACGAGTTCGTCGAGCACGAGCCGCAGGAAACTCGCAATGCGCGCGAGCGCCTGCTCGCCATCGCGCGACGAAAGCGCCGCGTGGCACAGCAGCACGAAGCTGCCGCGCCGCATCGGGTGCGCGTCCTGGCCGAAGAATTCGTCGTCGAGCGCGTCGGCGGCGGCGTTCCACAGGCGGCCGTATTGCACCGGCGAGACTCGCGCACGAGGTGATTCGAGCGTCGCCGGCGCGATCCCCGCGGCCTCCAGCAGAATCTCGCGCGAAACCCCGCGCGCCTCGGCGCACCGCAAGGCCTCTTCGACGAGACTGACCGAAATCGAGTCGCGCTCGATCTTCTTTTTGGGACTTGGGGTTGTCACTAGGTGGCCAAAGCGCTCGGTTAGCGTGATCGTTTTGGGCATCGGCCAGGCGCCGGCGATTGCCTAGACTCGTGCTCTGATGGCCCAGCCGTCTGGCTGACGGCAGCCAGAAAGTTTAGCCGATCGACGCCGCACGCCGCGCCGCACAAGCTCAACCACCGAAACCGAAACATGATCGACCCATTTCTCACCGAAGAGCAGCGCATGATCCGCGACGCGGCGCGCCAGTTCGCCACCGAAGTCCTCGCGCCGGACGCCGGCCAGTGGGACCGCGAAGGCGCGATCCCCGACGCCGTCGTCAGCCAACTGGGCGAACTCGGTCTGCTCGGCATGGTCGTGCCAGCCGAACTCGGCGGGACTTACAGCGACTACATCGCCTATGCGCTCGCGATGGAAGAGATCGCCGCCGGCTGCGCCTCCTGCGCGACGCTGATGAGCGTGCACAACTCCGTCGGCTGCGGCCCGATCCTCGCCTACGGCACCGATGCGCAGAAGGCCGAATGGCTGCCGAAGCTCGCGAGCGGCGAGATCATCGGCGCCTTCTGCCTGACCGAGCCGCAAGCGGGTTCGGAAGCGAACAATCTGCGCGTGCGCGCGGTCGAGAAAGACGGCAATTGGGTCATCTCCGGCAGCAAGCAGTTCGTGACCAATGGTCGCCGCGCGGGCGTGGCGATCGTGTTCGCCGTGACCGACCCGGAGCAGGGCAAGCGCGGCATCTCGGCCTTCATCGTGCCGACCAACACCCCCGGCTTCAACGTCGGCGCGCCGGAGCACAAGCTCGGCATCCGCGCGTCGGACACATGCCCGATCACCTTCGACGATTGCGCGATTCCCGCCGCCAATCTGCTCGGCCAGCGCGGCGAGGGCCTGAAGATCGCGTTGTCGAATCTGGAGGGCGGCCGAATCGGCATTGCAGCGCAGGCGCTCGGCATCGCGCGCGCGGCCTTCGATGCGGCGCGCGCCTACGCCAGGGAGCGCGTGCAGTTCGGCAAGCCGATTCATGAGCATCAGTCGGTGGCGAACATGCTCGCCGACATGCAGACGCAGATCAACGCCTCGCGCCTATTGATCCACCATGCGGCGCGCATGCGCACGGAAGGCGTGCCGTGTCTGTCCGAGGCGTCGCAGGCGAAGCTGTTCGCGTCGGAAATGGCCGAGCGCGTGTGCTCCGACGCCATCCAGATTCACGGCGGTTACGGCTATTTGCAGGACTATCCGGTGGAGCGGCATTATCGCGACGCGCGCATCACGCAGATCTACGAAGGCACGAGCGAAGTGCAGCGGATGGTGATCGCGCGCAACGTTTAAAAGAAAAAAGCTACAGGAGACGCAATGAACGAAGCCAGAGCCTTCATCGAAGCACGAGACTTTCTGTTTGCGCATCGCACGGACTACGACACTGCGTATCGCGAGTTCAAATGGCCGTCGCTCGACCGCTTCAACTGGGCGCTCGATTACTTCGATCCGATGGCGCGCGGCAACGACGCGCCCGCGCTGCATATCGTGAACGAAGGCGGTGACGAGACGCGCCTTTCGTTCGCGCAGATGAGCGAGCGTTCCGCGCGCGTCGCGAATCATTTGCGCGCGCTGAACGTGAAGCGCGGCGAGCGCATCCTGCTGATGCTGCCGAACCGCGTCGAGCTGTGGGAAACCATGCTCGCCGCGATGAAGCTCGGCGCGATCGTGCTGCCCGCGACCACGCAGCTCGCGAATGCCGACCTGCGCGACCGCATCGCGCTCGGACACGTGCAGCACGTGATCGTCGATGCGGCCGAGACGCACAAGTTCGACGGCATCGAGGTGCCGGGACTGCGCATCGCGGCGGGCGGCGCGCCGGAAGGCTGGCTTGCATTCGATGCGGCGTACAACGCATCGCCTGAATTTGCAAAGGATGCCGAAACGAATGCCGGTGATCCTTATCTGTTGTATTTCACCTCGGGCACGACCTCGAAGCCGAAGCTCGTCGCGCATACGCATCAGAGCTATCCGGTCGGCCATCTTTCGACGATGTACTGGATCGGCCTGCAACCCGGCGACGTGCACTGGAACATCAGCTCGCCCGGCTGGGCGAAGCATGCGTGGAGCTGCTTCTTCGCGCCGTGGAATGCGCAGGCGTGCGTGTTCATTTACAACTTCTCGCGCTTCGACGCGGCCCGCGCGCTCGACGTGCTCGTGAAGCACGAAGTCACGACGCTGTGCGCACCGCCGACCGTGTGGCGCATGCTCGTGCAGGAGCCGCTCGCTTCTTACGCGGTGAAGCTGCGCGAGATCGTCGGCGCGGGTGAGCCGCTGAATCCGGAGATCATCGAGCGCGTGCAGCATGCGTGGGGCTTGCCGATCCGCGATGGCTACGGCCAGACCGAAACCACCGCGCAGATCGCCAACACGCCGGGCCAGCGCGTCGTGCCGGGCTCGATGGGGCGTCCGCTGCCGGGTTATCGCGTGGCGCTGCTCGACCCGGACGGCAATCCGGCCGAGGAAGGCGAAGTCGCGCTCGCGCTCGATCCGCCGCCGCTCGGCCTGATGACCGGTTACGCTGACAACCCCAAAGCCACCGAAAACGCGATGCGCGGCGGCTTCTATCGCACCTCCGACGTCGCGGCGCGCGGCGCGGACGGCTATTTCGTCTACGTCGGACGCGCGGACGACGTGTTCAAGTCGTCGGATTACCGGCTGAGTCCGTTCGAGCTGGAGAGCGTGCTGATCGAACACGAGGCGATCGCGGAAGCGGCCGTCGTGCCGAGTCCCGATCCGCTGCGGCTTTCCGTGCCAAAGGCCTTCGTCACGCTGCGTCATGGCTACACGCTCGGACCGGAGCTCGCGAAGAGCGTGTTCGCGTTCTCGCGCGAGCGGCTCGCGCCGTACAAGCGCATCCGGCGGCTGGAATTCGCCGAACTGCCAAAGACGATCTCCGGCAAGATTCGCCGGGTGGATCTGCGCCGGCAGGAAGCGGCCCGCGTGCAGGACGGCGCGCGCGGCGAATTCGAGTTCTGGGAAGAAGACTTTCCCGAACTGCGTCAGACCAGCAAGGCCGACTGAAGGAAGGAATCCGCACGATGATCGAAGTCACGCGCAACGGCGCGATGGTGTTGCAGGACGCGCCCGAAGTCGCGTTCGAGATCGTCAACCGCGTGGCGATCGTCACGCTCGATCGTCCACATGCGCTGAACGCGCTGTCGCACGACATGATCGCGCTGCTCGCCGACGCCTTCGCGCAATGCGACGAAGATCCGTCGATCGTCGCGGTCGTGTTGCGCGGTTCGGGCGACAAGGCGTTCTGCGCGGGCGGCGACGTGCGCAAGCTCTATCACGCGGCGCGCAACGATCCGCATCACGAGACTCCGTGGCTGAAATTTTTCGTCGATGAATACCGGCTGGACCACACCGTGCATTGTTTCGCGAAGCCGGTCGTCGCGCTGATGGACGGCATCGTGATGGGCGGCGGCATGGGGCTCGCGCAGGGCGCCGCGTTGCGCGTGGCGACCGAGCGCACGCGCATGGCGATGCCCGAGACGCGCATCGGCCTTTTACCCGATGTCGGCGCGACGCATTTTCTGCGCGTCCTGCCGCGCGACCTCGCGCTCTACGTGGGCTTGACCGGCGCGCGTCTGACGGGCGCGGATGCGAAGCGCGTCGGGCTCGCGGATGAATGCGTGCCGTCGTCGTGGTTGCGTGGGTTCATCGAGCGACTCGAAAAAGTCCGTTGGGACGATGCGCCGGACGCAATGACGCAACTGAAGCGGGTATTCGTGCCGAGCGCGAATCTCGAACGTCACGCGCCGCTCGACGAGATTCGCGCGCACATCAGGCGTCATTTCGCCGCGAGCGCGGCGGGCGGCGCGGAGCGCATCATGAGCTCGCTCGCGGCGGAAGGCTCGGACTGGGCGCGCGCGACGCTCGCCACGCTCGAGAGCCATTCGCCGACCATGCTCGAAGTCACGTATCACGCGCTCATGCGCGGCCGCCAGATGCCGCTCGCGGATTGCTTTCGCATGGAGCTGGGCATCGTGTACCGCGCGATCGACGATGGTGATTTCGTCGAAGGCGTGCGCGGGCTCATCGTCGACAAGGACCTGCGGCCGCGTTTCGCGCCGGGCTCGCTCGCGGAGGTGCGCGCCGAGCGCGTGCAGCACTTTCTTTCATCGCCATGGCGCCGCGAGATGCATCCGCTCGCGGATCTGGGCGCCTAATCTCCTGACGGAATTCGCAAGAAAATGTTTCATCGGCGAACCGCCGAATTGTCCGATGGTCGAAGCTGGCTCATTCATATCGGACAATTCACTGGGAGAAACCGACCATGCCGAACCGCACATCACGGATCGCGCTTCTGTCGGCCGGCATTGCATTCGCACTGATCGCACCGGCCGCATCGTACGCACAAATCAATCTCCAGCAATTCGGCTTCGGCAGCGGCAAGTCCGATGTCGCAGCCGGCGCGAGCGGCGCGGCGCAGCCTTCGGCGCTCGGCTCGCTCGTGCAGAACTACCTCGGCGCAAACCAGCAGGTGCTCTCGGGGCAATCGAGCCTCGCATCCGCGATGGGCATGTCGGGCGTCGCGAGCCAGGCGCAATCGGCGGCGGGCCTGCTGTCGGGCGCATCGGGCGGCAGCGGCGTGCCGAGCGCGAGCGTGCTGTCGCAGATCGGCGGCCAGCAGCAAAGCGTGTCGCAATCGCTGATGCAGGCGCTTTCGAGCGGCTCGACCACGCCGCCCACGGCCGCCAGCAAGCAGACTTTCAGCGACGGCCTCGCGTCGCTCGGGCAGGGCGTGAAACAGTACGCCGGCCTGCAATCCGGTCTGGGCGCGGTGACGAATTCGATGAACATGTCGTCGCTACTGCAGGCCGGCTCGAATCCGGGCACCGCACAGGCGGCGACCTATATCGCGCAATCCGCGCCGGGGCAATTGCAGTCGCTGGTGCAGACGCTCACGCAGGCCGTGCAGTACGCGAAGACAAATGGCATTTCGGTGCCGTCGATCGCGACCGCGGCGCTCGCCGGCGCGAAGTGATGTGAAATGGCGGGCGCGCCGCGCGCACGAATCGCACGCGTCTTAAGGCAAAAGCGGCGAGGTTCAAGTCGAACCTCGCCGCTTTTTTGATTCGATGCTCCGGGCCTTCTAGCCGGCGGCCAGACGCCTGAGCACCGGCATCCCGCGCAGGCGGTGCGGCGCGGAGGGCATTGGCGCCGGCCGGGAGATGTCGGTGATCTCGGCCAGCGGCGCGCGCGGATCGACATCCAGCACTTCGAGCGCGGGCGGCTCCACTGGCTCGACACGGACCTGCTCCGGCTGCTCGACCGCCATGCCCAGCGAATGACGCACGTCGACGCCGCGAATCTGCGCCTTGTACCCGGCCTCGCTCAAAATGCGTTCGCGCGATTTCCAGAACTCCAGCGCTGCGGGCGGCATGGGATGCGTCGACACGTATTCGATTGCGATCTCGTAGCCGCGCACGTTCGGATAACTAGTGAGCAACTGACCCGAGCGGATATAGCCGATGTAGCTGTCGATCTTCTTCGTGAGCAGGCGCCGATGTTCCCGTTCGTCGCGCCAGTCGAGATCGTCGAAGATCCCGACATAGACGCGCTTGAAAAGAATATTCACGCCGATGTAATCGATGACTTCCACGTCATGCAGAGACATGGTCAATCCCCTGTCCCCTCGAAAGGGCAAATAACAAAGGACTGGATTGTAACGGATGAATGTCAGCGAATAATCATGTAAATGCCGCGTTTAATGGGACAAAATATCATTTTCGTAAGAGTCCGAATTCTCGAATTAAGCATAATCCGATTGAGATAATAAACGCGGCGAACTGCTGATTATTAATCAGCGCTCAAGTCTGCCTTCGCGATGCAGCCGCGAGGTCCCGTGGGGACGTTGATTGCGCGATTTCCTCATTGCTGATCGCTTCGACCTGAGGCAGCGGCGGCTGCTCGTTAATCCACGCATTCAGGATCGTCGAAGTGACGGCGAGAATAACGGGGCCGATGAACAATCCGACTATTCCGAACGCGAACATGCCGCCGAGCACGCCGGAAAGAATCAGCAGCATGGAGAGATTCACGCCGCGCTTGATCAGAATGGGACGCAGGAAGTTGTCGAGCATGGCGATCATGATCGACCAGACCAGCAGCAGCGACGCGGTGATATGCGCCTGGTGCCAGAACAGCCACGCGACGCCACCGAGCAGCGGCAGCAGCGGGCCGATCTGCGCGAGACACAGCATGAGCATGACGGCGGTGATGATGCCCGCGGCGGGCACGCCCGCGAGCGCGAGCCCGATGCCGCCCAGCGCGGATTGCGTGACCGCTGTCACGACGATGCCGAGCGCCACCGCGCGGATCGCGAGGCCGGCGAGCTTGACCGCTTCGGCGCCGCGCTGCGCTGCGATGCGTGTCGCGAAGCGCGTGACGAAGCGTCCCGCCGTCTCGCCGTTCATATACAGAATGCCGGAGATGATGATCGTGATCACCATGTGCATGACGAAGACGCCGACGACGGCCGCATGCGCGAGCATCCAGCGGGCGGCGATCGTCACGTAAGGCTCGATCTTCGCGAGCAATCCGCCGGGGCCGGCGTCGGAGAGCGACTGCCATTCCCGCGCGATGCGCGCGCCCGCGACCGGCACGTCGTGCACCCAGCCGGGCGGCGGCGGCAGCGCGTAGCTCGGCAGGTTCTTGATCGCGGCCATGATCTCGCCGCCGTGCAGCGCGAGCGTCGAGATCGCCTCGTAGAGCGGCAGCACGATCACGATCAGCAGCACGAGCAGCATCACGGTGGTCGCGATCCAGCGGCGGTTGCCGCAGCGGCGCTGCACGGCGAGCATCAGCGGCCATGTCGCGACGACGATGGTCGTCGCCCAGATGAGGCCCGGCAGGAACGGACGCAGCACGTAGAGGCTGCCGACCGTGAGCGCTGTGAGAATGGCGATGACGAGCAGAATGCGGGCGATATCCACCGGCTGGCGTGGACTCGGATTCGGCTGCCCGTTGGTGGGGATTGGCATGGCGTGTCCGGATGACGTTGAAGGTTGGCGCGGCACCTGCGAACGCGCACGGCGCACAACCAGAGAGGAACAACCGATAAGCGAAAGCCCGTGGCCCGGCAAGCCGCGTTCGATGCGACCGGCGCAATCATAACGGCACTCCAATCCATACTACTAAAAATCGCGTTGCACCTGCCTCGAATCTTGCGTCGCGCAAGGCGGGCGAATCGACGAAGCGTTTCGCTAATGCCTGGAAACGAGTGCTTAAATTGCCATCTTGTTGCGGGCGCGGAAGAGGGCATAGCGAATGCTCAGCCGCGCAACACGGGGACCGAACAAGAACGATTGGGGACTGACGTGGCCGGTTTTTCCCGTACCGCGCTGGTTCCGCTCATTGTCGCCGCCGGTGCTTTCGGGATCATGACATCGCCCGGAATCCGCGCGGAGGGTGAAATTCAGAACGCCAACACGAGCCAGGCCTCGCCGGTGCCCGCTGCGCTGCGATCCATCTCGCAGCAGCAACTCGTCGGCGCCGCAGGCAATGCCGCGTCATGGCTGCCCTCGAACGGCTCGAATGCGAAAACGCGCTACGCGCCCGCGAAGGGCTCGACGCCGCTGGCGCGCATGCTGCTCGCGCGCGGCGCAGAACGCGATCTGCGCGACGATCGCGGCATGCCGGCGAAGGATATCGCCGAGCAGACCGGTGCCGCGAAGGTCGCCGCGTTGCTGTCGAAGGGCTGACGTTCAGGCTCGGAGAATTCGATGTCCCAAGCGTAGCGAGCCGCCCTCGGGGAAAAGCGTCGCCCCCACGCGCTGCGGATCGATGCCGAAGGTTTCGCCCGCCGCGCTCGCGATCACGGCGTCGAGACCGGTCGTTGGCTTCAGATCGCGCGCCTGATACAGCGACGCATTCGCGAGGCCCGGCCAGTCCGCGAGCACGCGCCCGCCCGCGACCGCGCCGCCGACGATCATCGCCGCCGACGCCGTGCCGTGATCGGTGCCGCCCGTGCCGTTCGCGGCCGCCGTGCGGCCGAACTCGGTGGCGACCAGAACGGTGGTGTTCCGCCAGTGTTCGCCGAGACCGTCGCGCAAAGCGGCGAGCATCGTGTCGAGCGCTTTGAGCTGCGCGGCGAGGCGCGGATTCTGCGCGCTGTGGGTGTCCCAGCCGCCCGTTTCGATCATCGCGATGCGCGGGCCGTCCGGCTTGCTCAGGAAACCCGCCGCGAGCTTGCCGAGGCTCGCGGGGTCCTGACGCGCGCCCGCATCGGCGGCGAGGCCGCGCGCTTGCATCGCAGCGTCCCAGAGCGGATGAAGCTGCGCATCGCCGGCGTAGAGCTGCGCGACCCGCGCGAGCAGATCGTCGGGTGCGGGCGGCAGCGCCGACGGCGCATACGAGGTCACCTCCGCGCGTCCGCGCAGCGCTAGCGGCACGGTCGGCGCGAACGCGACGGCGTCGGCGCGCGGCGCGGGCAACATCGAGAGGAGGCGGTTCATCCAGCCGTCCCGAAGCCGATACGGCGACGCGCCGCCGGATTCGAGCACGTTCTGGCCGTCGAAATGCGAGCGCTCGCGATACGGCGACGCGACCGCGTGCACGAACAGCGCCTCTTTGCCGGCATACATTTGCGCGACCTGCTTCAGCGACGGGTGCAGCGCGAACGTGCCATCGAGCTTGGTCGCCGCCGACGGGTCGATCGCGAGCGGGCCGCGCAAGGTCGCGTATGCCGGATCGCCGTAAGGCACGACGATATTGAGACCGTCCGCCGCGCCGCGCTGGATCACGAACACGAAGCGGCGCTCGGTCGCCGCGGACGCGAGAACGAGTTGCGGCGCGACGAGCATCGCGCCAGCGCTCGCGCCCGCGCACCGGAGAAATTGGCGTCGGGTCAGCATGGGTTCATCTCCTCAGGAAATCGGGCGAAACGAGCAGCAGGGCGAGCGCGGCCGGCGCGCTTTCGGCGCGCGCCACGGCGTTCGCGGTCGGTTCGGACAACGAGCCCGCCAGCAATTGCGGACCGAGCGCGCGGGCGTCGAGCGGGTCGCCGCCGGACTGGCCGAAGCGCGCGGCGAAGCGCTGCGCGAGTTCGACGCGGCGCACCAGCGCATCGGGCGCGGCCCAGCTCGCGGCGATGTCGTCGTAACCGGCGGGCGAGCCGGGGCGCCACACCTGCTGACCCAGTTGCGTGAGCAGCGGCGCAACGTGCATGCCCTGCAGGTCGGTGCGACCGAGCCCGCGCAGCGACGAAACCGTCCAGTCCCACGGCGTCTTGAATTTGGCGGGCGCATCCGGCCACGATTCGGGCGCGTCGATCAGCGCGCGATACACCGACGGCAGATGGCCGCCGCTTTCGCTGAAGACGTTCGCGAGCCGGTCGACGAGCGCGGACGGCGGCGTGTCCGCGACGAAGTGGCGCGCAAGCTTGTCCGCGATATGCCGCGCGGTCGCGTGTGCGTTCGCCAGATCATGCAGCACGGCGAGCGGCTGGGCTTCGCCGGTCTGCGCGTACTGGCGGCCCATCACGGTGCGCGCACCCGGTTCGTGCAGCCGCGCCCGGAACACGAACTGACCGGGCGGCACCGGATCGCCGGGATTGTTCGCCGCTTTCGCCGTCATCGCGCCGAGGCTCCAGCCGGTCAGCGCGCGCGCGAACTCGGTCACGTCGGCTTGCGTGTAGCCACTGCGCACGCCGAGCGTATGCAGCTCCATGATCTCGCGCGCGAGGTTTTCGTTGAGACCGGGCCGGCGCTCCGGATTGCGCATCGCGGCGCGTTCCGCGGCGGGACTGTCGGGGCCGGTCGAGCGCGGCTGATCGAGAAAGATCTGCATCGCCGGATGCCGCTCGACGGCGATCAGCATGTCCTCGAAGCGCCCGAGCACATGCGGGCGAATCGCCTCGTTTTCGAACGAACCGGCGAGCATCGCGACGGGCGGTTTTTCGATCGACACCGCGAAGTGATTCGCCCAGAAATGCACCAGCCGCTCGATGAACGGCGTGCCCGTCGTGAGCGCGCTCGCCATGCGGGCGTCGACGGCAGTGCGGTAGGCACTGCGGATCTGCTCGCCGTACTGCTTGCGCACCGCGGGCCTGTCGGCGTCGCTCGCGTCGCGCAGTGCGCGCTGGCGGTCGGCGAACTGCGCGGCGAGCGCGGCGCTCGTGGGCTGATCGCTCAAGGCGGGCGGCATCGGCTGATACGCGCTTCGTGCGGGATCGGCCTGTTCGGCGAGCCAGCCGCGCGGATCGGCGGGCAGCGGCTCGCCCGGACGCGCGCCGAGTCCGAAACGATTGACCGCGATGGCGGCAGGCGAGAGTTGCGGCGCGATGGCCATGGCGTGCTCCGAAGTGCTCGATGCGGGTTAAACGCGTGCGCGCTTGAAATCCGTCGCCGGATTATTGCCGTGGCCGCTCGCCGGGCGGCACGGCGCGCAGCGGACCGTAACGCTCCATCGCGCCAACGAGCTTCAGCCGTTCATCGGGCGTGAGCGTCGCGGCGAAATCCGCGACCGTGCCCTCGACGCGCGCACGCAACGCGATATCGGCGTCGCGCGTGCGCTTCAGGGCATCGTCGAGCGCTGTGCGGTCGAAGTCCCGCGCGGCGAGAATATGCGCGAGATCGATGCGTCCGTCGCGCGCCTCGCGAATCAGCGGCAGGCTTTCGCGCCGCGTGCTTCGCAGGGCGTCGCGCAACTGCTGCTGGCGCTCGGCGGAAAGATCGGCGGCGGCGAAGCGAATGCCGCGCTGCTGCTGCGCGACATCGGCCTTTTGATGCGCGAACAGCCGATACGCGCCGCCCGCGATCGAGCCGAGCAGAAACACATTCAGCACGAGCGACACCGCCGCGAGTGTCTTGAGCGTGCGTGGACTCATTGATCGCTCCAGTCTGAAAGGGCGCCGCCGAAGGCCGTGCCGGAATAGGATTGCTCGGACCAGCCGGCGTGCGGGTTTTCGCCCGGCGCGGGTGCGGGAGCCAGCAGGGAAACCAGCAGCGCGCCGGCCGCCACGCCCGCTGCGCCCGCGCCGATGAAGCCCGCGCCCGAGAACCAGATGCGCGGCCGCCGCCAGAAGGCGCGCGCCGGCCGCGCAGGCGCCGATTCGACGATGCGCCGCGCGAGCGCCGGACTCGGCGCTTTGACCGCGTGGGCGTCGAGCAGGCCGTCGAGCGCGCGGGCGTCGGCGAGCGCGGAGAGGGCGTCGGCATCGCCTGCCTGCACGAGCGCGAGCGCCGCCGCGCGTTCGCCTTCCGGCCAGCGCTCCGGCGCGGCGCCGTAAGCCTCGGTGATTTGGCGGAATCGTTCGGGTGTCATCGATGTTCCTTCGGGGCGTCGCCGCCGGGCGTGTCGGGCTGCGCGAGCGCGGTTCTGAGATTGCGGCGCGCTCGCGCAAGCAGGCTTTCGAGCGCGTCGACACTCACGCCCATGAGTTCGGCCGCCTGCGCGTTCGGCAATTCCTGGTAGTACTGCAGCACCAGCGCCTCGCGCTGGCGCGCGGGCAGTGTCGCGAGCGCCTTTTGCATGCGCTGGTTCGCGTGCGCCGCCTCCATGCGTTCGTCGGGCAGCGGCGCGAGATCGGCTTGTTCGGGAAATTCGTCGGACACGGACGTCTCGCGATGACGGCGCAGGCGGTCGTAACACAGATTGAGCGTCACGCGATGCAGCCAGGTATCGAAGCGCGCGGCGCCCGGCCGCCATTTCGGCGCCATTTTCCAGATGCGCAGGAACGCTTCCTGAGCCACGTCGTCGGCCTCGCTACGGTCGCCCAGCATGCGCGCCGCGAGCGCGACGATGCGCGGGAGCTTGCGCGCGACGATCTCGCGGACCGCTCCCGGTTCCCGATTGCCGACGCGGGCAATGAGCGCGGTATCCGGATCTTCTTCTTTCAAAGTGGTGTCGGGTTTCGTTGCGCATTTCGGACGGGTTGCAGGGCGAGCGCGTGCGCTGGCGTCCGCATCCTCAGTAAACGACGACCGGCCCGCGATAGTAGACAGGATGCGCCGGATAAACGACGCAGCCGGCGAGCGTCATCGCCACGAGCGCCGCGGCGAGCAATGCCTTCAGCATGATGGGCCACCTCGGTTCGAAAGCCTGAATGCGCCGCCGGGTCGAATGTCACGGCCGCGGCGGCGCCGGTCTCCTGCGATGAACTCAGGCCCAGTGTCCTTCAACCCAGCGCCAGTTCGGGCCGTGCTGGACCCAGTGTCCCGGCACCCAGCGATAGCCCGCGTGCACCGGCCGCCAGTGTCCCGCCGCCCAGACATAGCGGCCGTGATCCCAGCGCCAGTGGCCCGGGTCCCACGCGTAGCCCGCGCGCGGCGGCGGCGGCGCCTCGACGCGCGGCGCCGGCGGCGCGGACGGCGCGATGATGACTTCCTGGGCATCGGCCGGAGCGCTGTGCAGGGCGGCGAAGGAAATGGCGACGACCGGCGCGAGCACGGCCGCGGAAAGCGCCGCGCGCAGCGGCGAACATGTTCTTGTCATGATGATCCCGTCGATTGAGGGTTGCGACGAGAGCTTGAACGGTGCGGACACGGCGTTTCCGTCGCTCGATGCGCGCGGAATTTGTAACGAGCTTTTACGTCGCGTCGATGATGGGCTCAGGCGAACGCATCGACGCCATCGACGAGCCTTTGAGCCAGACGCGGCTGCCGCAACTGCTCGATCCACCATTGCAACGCGCGCCCCTCGTGATCGCCGCGCCACGCCACATACAGCACGTTCGGCTCGCGCGGATCGGCGGTTTCCTTTTCGATCAGCTCGCCGCGCGCGAGCAGCGATTCCACGCGCTGACGCGGCACCCAGCCCGTGCCGAGCCCTTGCCGCTGCGCCAGAATCTTCGCGCGCATGGTCGGCACGGCGAGCGCGGCCTGTCCGCCGAGCACGCCGTACGCGCGCCCCGCCGAACGCGACGAATCCGCCACCACGACCGCGCGATGCGCCGCGATCTGCTCGCGCTTCAGCGGCCCGTCCGCCTTCGCGAGCGGATGACGCGGCGACACCGCGAACACCCATTGCATGACGCCGAGCTCGAACCACCGCAGGCCGGGAATCGCGGGCGGCTCGTTGGTGGCGCCGACGATCAGATCGGCGCGGCCGTCGCGCAGGGCTTCCCAGGTGCCGCTCAGCACCTCGTGCGTGACGCGCAGCAGAACGCCGGAGTCGAGCGCGTCGAAGGTCTGCACGACCGGCAACAGCGTCTCGAATTCGAGGATTTCGTCGCAGACGATCCACAGCCGGTCTTCCCAGCCGCTCGCGATCTGCTTGACGCGCTGCGCGAGCCGCGACACGTCGAGCATCAGGCGCGCGGCTTCGTCGGCAAGCAGATGGCCGGCGGGCGTAAGTTGCAGGCGATAGCGGCGGCGGTCGAAAAGCAGCGCATCGAAGCGCGTTTCGAGTTGCCGCGCGGCGTGCGACACGGTGGACGGCGCCTTGCCGAGCCGCGCCGCCGCGCGCGACAGGCTGCCGGTTTCGCGGATCGCGTCGAGCAGCGAGAGTTCGTCCTCTGACAACATGTTCGACTCCATCGAACGAGTGCATCGTCCGGATCGTACGGCAAAAGCGCGGCGGCGGTCCAACATGAAGCTCATCGGAACAACCCAACCTTCGACGGAGCTGAACGATGAGAACCTTCCTGCACACGATGCGCCGCGTGACCGGCGCGCTGCTCGCCGCCGCCGCCTTGCTGCCGTCGGCGCATGCAGCCAACGCGCCGCGCGCGCCGCAACCGGTCGCCGCCGCAGCAGCGATCCAGTCGCGCACGATCGACGCGAACGGCATCGACATTCACTATCTGCAAGCCGGACACGGCGACGCGACGCCCGTCGTGCTGCTGCACGGCTACACCGAAACGAGCCACATGTGGCAGCCACTGATGACGCGTCTTGCAGGCGAGCGCGTCGTGCTGGCGCCCGATCTGCCGGGCGCGGGCGGCTCGGCGATGCCTGCTTCGGGTTACGACAAGAAGACGCTGGCGCAGGACATTCACGCGATGGTGCATGCGCTCGGCTATCGCAAGGTCAAGCTGGTCGGGCACGACATCGGATTGATGGTCGCCTACGCGTACGCCGCGCAATATCCCGACGAAGTGGAAAGCATCGTGCTGATGGACGCGTTCCTGCCGGGCGTGGGCGACTGGCAGAAAGTCTGGCTGCTGCGCGACAAATGGCACTTCAACTTCTACGGCGACACGCCCGAAAAGCTCGTGCGCGGCCGCGAGCGCGTCTTTTTCGAGCATTTCTGGAACGACTTCGCCGCCGATGCCGCGCATTCGGTGAGCGAGGCGGATCGCCATTATTATTCGGCGCAATATGCGCGCAGCGGCCGGATGCGCGCGGGCTTCGAGTATTTCCACGCGTTCACGCAAGATGCCGACGATTTCGCCGTGTTCGCAAAGACGCCGCTGCCGATGCCTATGCTCGTTCTTGCCGGCGAGCGCGCCTCGGGCACGTTCCTAATCGATCAGGCGAAGCTCGTATCGACCAACGTGCAAGGCGTGGTCGTGCCGGGCGCGGGACACTGGCTGATGGAGGAAGCGCCGGATGCGACGATGGCGCAACTGGTGCGCTTCATCGACGCGCCTTCATCGAACTCGAACTGACAAGCATCGATGCCGTGGCGCGTCTCTTGCGCCGCGGCCCTCAAGGAGAATGAAATGGGACTTCTGGTCGACGGGAAATGGCAGGACAAGTGGTACGACACGGCATCCGCCGGCGGGCGTTTCGTGCGCAAGGAAGCGGCATACCGCCACTGGGTGACCCCGGACGGCGAAAGCGGTTTCAAGGCCGAGACGGGGCGCTATCACCTGTATGTGAGCCTCGCGTGCCCGTGGGCGCATCGCACGCTGATCATGCGCGCGCTGAAAGGGCTGGAAGGAATGATCGGCGTCTCGGTCGTGAACTGGCTGATGCTCGAACACGGATGGACCTTCGACGACGCGCGGGGCGTCGTGCCCGACCCGGTCAACGGCGCGCGCTTCCTGCATCAGGTCTACACCGCCGCCGATCCGCACTACACCGGACGCGTGACCGTGCCGATTCTCTGGGACAAGGCGCGCGGGACGATCGTGAATAACGAGTCGTCGGAAATCATTCGCATGCTGAATTCCGCGTTCGACGATATCGGCGCGAAGCAGGGCGACTATTACCCGGCCGGACTGCGCGAGGAAATCGACGCCCTCAACGCGCGCATCTACGACACGCTCAACAACGGCGTCTACAAGGCGGGTTTCGCGACGACGCAAGCCGCCTACGAGGAAGCCGTGATGCCGCTCTTCGACACGCTCGACTTTCTCGAAGCGCGTCTGAGCGAACGGCGTTACCTGACGGGCGAGCGCTTCACGGAAGCCGACATCCGGCTCTTCACCACGCTCGTGCGTTTCGACGCCGTGTATGTCGGCCACTTCAAGTGCAATCTGCGGCGCATCGCGGATTATCCGCATCTGTCGAAATACGCGCGCGAGATCTACAGCATGCCCGGCGTCGCGCCGACGGTGAACTTCGAGCACATCAAGGGGCACTACTACGAGAGCCACCGCACGATCAATCCGACGGGCATCGTGCCCGCCGGACCGGTGCTGGATTTCGACGCTGCTTAATCGTACTGATATACGCCGCGCTTCGTCTTGCGGCCGAGTCGTCCCGCCGCGACGAGTTCGCGCAAGAGCGGGCACGCGCGGTACTTCGAATCGCCGAAGTCCTTGAGGAACACGTCCATCACGGAGAGGCACACGTCGAGGCCGATCAGGTCCGCGAGCGCGAGCGGTCCGATCGGATGATTCGCGCCGAGCTTCATGCCCGCGTCGATTTCCTCGGCGCTCGCCACGCCTTCATAGAGGACGTAGAACGCTTCGTTGATCATCGGCACCAGAATGCGATTGACGACGAAACCCGGCGAATTGCGCACGCCGATGGGCGACTTGTCGAGCTTCTCGGTCAGTTCGCGCACGGCGGCGGCGGTTTCATCGCTGGTCTGCACGCCGCGGATCACTTCGACGAGCGGCAGCAGCGGCACCGGATTGAAGAAGTGCATGCCGATGAAGCGCTCGGGCGTGCCGAGCTGCGCGGCGAGCGCGGTGATCGAGATCGACGACGTGTTCGACGCGATGATCGCGTCGGCGCGCGCGGCTTCCTCGATCTGCTTCAGGATGCGGTTCTTGAGTTCGGCGTTTTCCGTCGCGGCTTCGATCACGATGTCGGCCTCCGACAGGCGCGCGTAGTCGGTCGAGGTTTCGATGCGCGTCAACGCCGCGTCGCGCGCGGATGCCTGCAGCTTGTCCTTCGACACGAGCCGGTCCAGGCTGCCGGTCAGCGTCTTGATGCCCTTCGCGAGCGCGGCGTCGGTGACGTCGATCAGCACGACCTTGAAGCCCGCGACGGCCGCGACCTGCGCGATGCCGTTGCCCATGGTTCCCGCGCCGACGATGCCGACGGTCTGAATCTTCATGCTTTTGCTCCTCCAAGTGATGCGCCGGCTCGAACGGCCGGCAAACCCGAAATAGTAGAAAGCGCGTCGAGGCGCGTTCAGGGATCGATTCTAACCAGCGATCCGATGAATCATCCGAAAGCCGTCAGATCTTTAGGCGCGATGCCGTTTGCATGACAAAAGGCAGCGTAACGGTCCCAGCCGCTTTTCCAGTTTTCGGCGGCGAGAATCTGGCCGGCGTCGTTCACGAACAGCAGTTCACCCTGAATGATATTGAGCGTGACGATGTCCGCGCCGTCCGCATCCGTTGCCAGCGCCTCGGGCGTGTGGCTCGATCCCGCCGTCTCGTACACGATGCTGCCCGGCTCCGCGATCCAGTCGTGCTCGCGATATTTCCAGCGCCCCTGCACGGTGTAGACGATCACGGTGCCGGTATGGCGATGCCGTGGCATCTGTCCTTTCGCCGGCGCTTTCATCAGCGCGATGACCTCGCCGCGAACCGGGTCGAGCTTGAAATACTTGACCAGCACGCGTTCGCTATATGGCGTGAATGGCACCCACGGGAGGTCCGCGTCGTTGAGGCAGGTGGTCTGGATCTGTTCGAACAGCATGATGTCGGCTCCTTTCGAGGATGTCCATTTTAGGCAGGCCCGTGCGCGTCCACCATTGGCCGAACGGACGACCCCCGCCGACCAAGCCGGATCGCGCGGTATCTGCTATCGTCCACGCCATGCCGACCATCATCACCGTTTCCAACCTGTCCAAGACCTACGGGTCGGGCTTCCACGCGCTCAAGAACGTCAACCTGGAGATCCGGCGCGGCGAGATTTTCGCGCTGCTCGGCCCGAACGGGGCGGGCAAGACCACGCTCATCAGTACGGTCTGCGGCATCGTCAATCCGAGCGAGGGCAAGGTCACCGTCGCCGGTCACGATATCCTCACGGACTATCGCGCTGCGCGCGCGATGGTCGGCCTCGTGCCGCAGGAGCTCACCACCGACGCCTTCGAAACCGTCTGGGCGACCGTGTCGTTCAGCCGCGGGCTGTTCGGACGGCCGAAGAATCCGGCGTACGTCGAGAAGGTGCTGAAGTCGCTGTCGCTATGGGCGAAGAAGGACAACAAGATCATGACGCTGTCGGGCGGCATGAAGCGTCGCGTGCTGATCGCGAAAGCGCTCGCGCACGAGCCGGAAATCCTCTTTCTCGACGAGCCGACCGCCGGCGTCGATGTCGAACTGCGCCGCGACATGTGGGACCTCGTGCGCGAGTTGCAATTGAACGGGGTGACCATCATCCTGACGACGCATTACATCGAGGAAGCGGAGGAGATGGCGGACCGCATCGGCGTCATCAACCGAGGGGAAATCGTGCTGGTCGAGGAAAAGCGCGAACTCATGCGCAAGCTCGGGCAGAAGAAGCTCACGCTGCAGCTCGAACATCCGCTGGATGAAATTCCCGCGCCGCTCGTGCCTTATGGCCTCGTCCGCGCCGCCGACGGCAGCGAACTCACCTACACCTACGATGCCCAGGACGAGCCGGGCCGCATCATCGCGCTGCTGCGTCACGTGGACGAAGCCGGCGTGCGTTTCAAGGATCTGCAAACGACGCAAAGCTCGCTCGAAGATATTTTCGTGAGCCTCGTCCGGGAAGCCAAATGAATCTATACGCTGTTCGCGCAATCTACCGTTTCGAAATGGCGCGGGCCGGGCGCACGCTGATGCAGAGCATCGTGTCGCCGGTCATTTCCACGTCGCTTTACTTCGTCGTGTTCGGCGCGGCGATCGGCTCGCGCATTCCGGAAGTGGACGGAATCAGTTACGGCGCGTTCATCGTGCCGGGCCTCGTGATGCTGTCGCTGCTCACGCAGAGCATCGCCAATGCGTCCTTCGGCATCTATTTTCCGAAGTTCACGGGCACGATCTACGAGTTGCTTTCGGCGCCCGTGTCGTATTTCGAGCTGGTCGTGAGCTACGTGGGCGCGGCCGCGACCAAGTCCGTGATCCTCGGGCTCATCATCCTGCTGACCGCGCGCCTGTTCGTGCCGCTCAGAATCGATCACCCCGTCTGGATGATCGTGTTCCTGCTGCTCACGTCGGTCACGTTCAGTCTGCTCGGGTTCATCATCGGCATCTGGGCTGACGGCTTCGAGAAGCTGCAGATCATTCCGCTTCTGATCGTCACGCCGCTCACGTTCCTCGGCGGCAGCTTCTATTCGATCAACATCCTGCCGCCGTTCTGGAAGACGGTCGCATTGTTCAATCCGGTCGTCTATCTGATCAGCGGCTTTCGCTGGAGCTTCTACGGGCTCGCGGACGTGCAGGTCGGCGTGAGTTTCGGCATGACGCTGGTCTTTCTTGCGGTGTTCATCGCGATCGTCGCGTGGATCTTCAAGACGGGATACCGGCTGAAATCGTAAGCGGGGCGGGGCAGGATAGCGTTTATCGGATGAAGATCATGAGACGCACGAAGCGCAATTTTCTGGGCGTGATGGCCGCCGCGTTCGCGGGCGGGGCCGGCTCTTCGGCGCCCGCCAGAGCGTACGAGATCGACCACAGCAGCACCGAATGGCGTCGTCGTCTGACCTCCGAGCAGTACCGCGTGCTCAGGCGCGGCGGCACCGAACCACCATTCGCGAGCCCGCTGCTCAAGGAAGCGCGCGAGGGCAGCTACGCGTGCGCGGGCTGCGGCCTTTCGCTGTTCTCATCGGCGACGAAATTCGACAGTGGCACCGGCTGGCCGAGCTTCTGGAAGCCCGTCGACGGCGCCGTCGCGATGCACGCGGATGCGACCGGCCACATGCGCAACGAGGTGCATTGCCGGCGCTGCGGCGGACATCTCGGCCATGTCTTCGACGACGGCCCGAAGCCCACCGGTTTGCGCTATTGCATGAACGGCGCGGCGCTGGTCTTTCAGCAGGAAGAAGCGTGACGCGCTGCTCCGGATCAACCTTTCCCCTCACATCGCCATGAACGCACCCGAACTCAAGCTCGATGCCGCGAAAACCGCGCTCGTGCTGATCGATCTCCAGGCCGGCATTGCCGACTTGCCCGTGCAGCCGCACGATTCCGCCAGCGTGCTCGCCAACGCGCGCGCGCTCGCCGACCGCTTCCGGGCGCTCGGCGCGCCGGTCGTGCTCGTCAAGGTGGCGTTTCCGAACGGGCCCGGCGGCTTGCGCCCGATCACCGACGCGGGGCAAGCCCAGGAATCGCCCGAGCCGCAAGGCTGGAGCGAGCTGTGCGCGGAACTCGGCGTGCAGGCGTCGGATATCGTCGTCACCAAGTGGCAATGGGGCGCGTTTTACAACACCGACCTGGACTCGCAACTGCGGCGGCGCGGCATTGAGACGATCGTGCTGGGCGGCATCGCCACGGCCATCGGCGTCGATTCGACCGCGCGCGGCGCGCACGAGCGCGGCTATCAGCAGATTTTCGTCGAGGATGCGATGAGCGACCTCAACGCCGACACGCACGAATCCACCTGCCGGTTCATCTTTCCGCGCATCGGCCGCATCCGTTCGACGGAACAGGTGCTCGCGGCGCTGGCATAGAGGCGCGCGTCGCCTATCCTGTAGCGAACGCCCCGATATCGAGGGGCGCACGAGGTGCAGCGATGGCGGCGATTCTGAAGGTAGCGATTGCGTGTCAGGGCGGCGGAAGCCACGCGGCGTTCGCCGCGGGCGTGCTCGAGCAGCTCCTGAGCGATGATTTCGTGCGGCGTTTCGAGCTGGTCGCGCTTTCGGGAACGTCCGGCGGCGCGATGTGCAGCGCGCTCGCGTGGGCGGGGCTCCTGCTCGGCGGCCCCAAGGACGCGATCACGCGCCTCGCGGGTTTCTGGAACGATCTGGAGGCGCGCGATGGCCCGGATATCGTCGCCAATGCCGTCGGCACCTGGTACGCGCGCCTGCCGATCAACGCGGAAATCAGCCCGTATCTTTATCCGCCGGTCGCGGAAGAGCGCCTGCGCGAACTGCTCGACAAATATCTGCCGTTCGCGTCGCTGCCGAAGGAGGCCGAGCGGCGTGCGAAGCCGACACTGCTTATCGGCGCGACGGATGTGCGCAGCGGCGACCGCGTGATCTTTCCCGGCGAAAAACTCGATCAGGATCAACTGGTCGCCTCGGCTGCGGTGCCGCCGCTTTATCGAGCGGTCGCGGCGGACGGCCGCCTGTGCTGGGACGGTCTGTTCAGCAGCAATCCGCCAGTGCGCGAATTCACCGACTTCACGCTCGACCGGCGCCCCGACGAGATCTGGGTCGTGCAGATCAATCCGCAGCGTCGGCGCGAACTGCCCGAATCGATGAACGAGATCATCGACCGGCGCAACGAGCTTTCCGGCAACCTCGCGCTCGGCCAGGAGCTATATTTCCTGACGCGCGTCAACCAGATGCTAGCCGCCGATGAATCTTTGTCGAGCCGCTACAAGCCGATCAAAATACGCGTCGTGCAGATGCATCTCGACGCGAAGGATTATCCTGGTCCGCTCGACTATGCTTCGAAACTCGATCGCAATCCGGCGCTCATCCACGCGTTGATCCGCAAGGGCCGCGAGCGTGCGGAATGGTTCTTCGACGCACGCTCCGACTGGCCGCGCGAGGGCACGCCGCCGCACAAGAGCGTCTACGCGACGACGCCGGCGGCCGTATCGGCGAAGAAGTAACAACGCATTGCAAGTCTCGCAACGATCAGATTCATTCGGCACAAAATTTTGCAGTCCGACATAAAGAGACGGCAGCTTTGACGGGCACAATCCGCCACTGTAGTTGCGAAGCGGACGCGCGCACGAAAGGCGTGTTGCGCGGCGCTTCGTTCGATGACAATGGAGAAAATCATGAAAATCAAAACGCTGGGGATGATCGTTGCAGCTTCCCTGATCTCGTTGGGCGGTGAATGCGCAATGGCGGCGCGGACTGCGCCGCACATCGAAGGGAAATTGGTCGTGCAGGTCATCGGCGAGGTGAAGGCGGTCGATGTCGCCGCGCATCGCGTGACGATTGCCAATGCGCAAGGGGTCGAGACGCAGTTGAACGTGAGTGCCGACATGCACGATCTCGACAAGCTGCCGCTCGGTACGCGCATCAAGAGTTCGGCCCTGCAGCCTGTCACGCTGACGCCGGTCGGACAAGAGAAGCTTCAGGAGGCCATTCCCGGGGACAAGCGCTTCGTCGCGCAAGTGACGAGTGTCGATTCCGCATCGGGCGTCGTCATGCTCAAGGACGCCGACAACCTGCCTATCGAAGTGCGCGCGAGCGATGCCCGGCAGGCGGCCGCACTTGCGAGGGGCACGACCGTCCGGGTGGAGGTCGTGAGCAAGGAGAAGGCTTCGAAGTAGATTTGAAGGCGCGCGTGGCGCTTTCGGAAAATTCTGGTGGTCGTCGGTTCGTCGTTCCCTTAATTTTTCGGTACTCGCTGGCGGGGCCCCGCTCGCCAACGGGGAACGCCCGATCATTCCCGTGTTCAGGCGTTGCGCTTTTCCCCGAGCGCCGGACGCGTGGTGTCAAGACCGCGCGTCCACTCCTTCCCTTGAAAGCTTCCACTCTCGCGCCTGTCGGGCACGGCGTTCTCAGCCGGCCGTTGCGGCGACGAGGCGAACGCGCGTGATTTCGGATGGTGCGCCGAGCCGCTTCGGCGGTCCCCAATAGCCGGTGCCCCGGCTCGTATAGACCCAGAGACCGTTGAACTTCACCAGTCCGGCGACGAACGGCTGCTGCAGGCGCACAAAGAAGTTCCAAGGCAGGAACTGGCCGCCGTGTGTGTGTCCCGAGAGTTGCAGCGTGAAGCCTGCTTCCGCCGCCGCCGTGGCGCTTCGTGGCTGATGGGCGAGCAGCACGCGCACGCTGGCGTCGGCAGGGGCGCCGCTGAGCGCCTTCGCGGGATCGCTCCGGTGCGCGGGATCGAAGCTGCCCGCACTGAAATCCGTGACGCCCGCGATGACGGCCCGCGCGCCGTCGTGATCCAGCACGACATGCTGGTTGAGCAGCACGTTGAGCCCGAGCCGGCGGAACTCCGCGATCCATTTGTCCGCGCCCGAGTAGTACTCGTGATTCCCCGTCACGAGAAACGCGCCGTGCCGCGCGGTGAGGTCGGCGAGCGGGCGCGTGTGATCGGCGAGATTGGGCACCGTGCCGTCGACGACATCGCCCGTCACGGCGATCAGATCCGGCTCCAGCCCGTTCACGGCCGCGACTATGCGCTCCACGTAATGACGCTTGATCGTCGGTCCGACGTGAATGTCGCTGATCTGCACGATCGTGAAGCCGTCGAGCGCGGCGGGCAGATCGTCGATGGGCACGTCCACGCTCACGACCGGCGCGCGACGCCGCGCGTTGTAAAAGCCGATTCCCGAGAGCAGCACGGCGAGGAACGGCACCGCGAGCGCGCTGTATGCGACCAGCACCGGCGAGCCCACGGGCGCGCCGCGCAACCAGTCGGCGAGGTGCACGAAGAAGAGCATGACATCGCGGGCGAAAGTCAGCAGCAGCAGCGACGAGAAGAAGCCGAGCGCTGTCAAGCCGAACCAGGCGAGGCGATCGGCCAGCCGCTGCGGTTCGATCTGACGTGCCGCCATGCCGAGCGGAATCGTAATGACCGATGCCGCGAGCAGGACGGCGGCCAGCACTTTCAGCGGCATTCCGACAGGCGCATCCGGGATGAGCCGCACGCCGACATAGATGTGAAACAGAACGCCGATGCCGATGAAGCGAAGGAAGAATGCCGAGCGTCGCATAGCGCCCCTGAGAGATCGGAGAAGCGGCGGAAAAACGGGTGGTGTGCGCCCGCGCCGGATATGGAGCGGATTTTACCGGTTCGCCGGCGGCCGTGCCTTTTGACGTGGGCGAGGAGCCTGCGATGCCGACTCGTGAAGACCGCCGAATCGGTTCAAAGCGGGCAGCCCCGATTCAAGCCCAGGTCGACGCCGTCAGCCGTACTCTGCTGATGCGTGGCCTGGCAGGCGATTCCGTGATTCTGGCGGGCATGCTCGAACTGTCGCCCGAATTTGCAGCCGAGCGGCTTGAGAAGGGTGACACGGTTCACGCCGTATTTGTGTCGGCGATGGCGGTGCAGGCGAGCCCGGACGACGCGAAGCGCCGAGCATCGAGGCGCTCCGACAGCAAAAGCCCCGGCATGACCGCCGGGGCTTTTTGGATACCGCGCGATGCAGCGCGATCAGACCGCCATGCAGAGATACTTGATGACGACGTAGTCATCGATACCGTAGTGCGACCCTTCGCGCCCGAGCCCCGATTGCTTCACGCCACCGAACGGCGCGACTTCATTCGAGATCAGTCCGGTATTGATGCCGACCATGCCGTACTCGAGCGCTTCCGCCACGCGCCAGATGCGGCCGATGTCACGGCTGTAGAAATACGCGGCGAGGCCGAACTCGGTGTCGTTGGCGAGCCGCACCACTTCATCGTCCGATGAGAACTTGAAGAGCGGCGCGAGCGGTCCGAAGGTTTCCTCCTTCGCCACTTTCATGTCCGTCGTGACGCCCGTCAGCACGGTCGGCTCGAAGAACCCATGACCGAGCGAGTGACGCTTGCCACCCGATGCAAGCGACGCGCCTTTCGCAAGCGCATCTTCGATATGCGACTCGACTTTCTGCACTGCCGCTTCGTTGATGAGCGGCCCGAGCAGGACGCCGCTCTCGGTGCCGCGCCCCACCTTCAGTTTTTCGACGGCCGCCGCCATTTTCTGCGCGAAGGCATCGTAGACGCGCTCATGCACGTAGAAGCGGTTCGTGCACACGCAGGTCTGCCCGCTGTTGCGATACTTCGACGCGATCGCGCCTTCGACGGCGGCGTCGAGATCGGCGTCGTCGAACACGATGAAGGGTGCGTTGCCGCCGAGTTCCAGCGTGACCTTCTTGACCGTCGGCGCGCTTTGCGCCATCAGCAACCGGCCGACCGCGGTCGATCCGGTGAAGGACAGCTTGCGCACGATCGGGTTGCCGGTCATTTCGCCGCCGATCGCTTTCGGATCGCCGGTGAGCACGCTCAGCACGCCCTTCGGGATTCCCGCGCGCTCGGCGAGCACGGCGAGCGCGAACGCGGAAAAGGGCGTGGCTTCGGCCGGTTTCACGACGATCGGGCAGCCGGCCGCGAGCGCGGGTCCGACCTTGCGGGTGATCATCGCGGCGGGGAAGTTCCACGGCGTGATCGCTGCGCAGACGCCGATGGGCTCCTTCGTCACGACGATGCGCTTGTCGGCGGCGGGCGTGGCGAGCGTATCGCCCGCAACGCGCTTGCCTTCCTCGGCGAACCATTCGATGAACGACGCGGCGTAGGTGATTTCGCCCTTGGCTTCGGCGAGCGGTTTGCCTTGTTCGCTCGTCAGGATGAGGGCGAGATCGTCGGCGTTCGCCATCATCAGGTCGAACCAGCGGCGCAGGATTGCGGCGCGTTCCTTTGCCGTTTTCTTGCGCCAGGCGGGCCAGGCGGCGTTGGCGGCGTCGATGGCGCGGCGCGTTTCCGATGCGCCCATTTGCGGGACCGCGCCCAGCGATTCGCCGGTTGCCGGATTCACCACGTCGAATGTCTTGCCGTTGTCGGCTTGCTGCCATTCACCGTCGATATAGGCGGCGTGACGCAGCAGCGTCGGGTCTTTCAGCTGGTCTTTCAGATTCATTGGTGTGCGGATCCTTTGCGGCGTCGGGTGGTCGGGAATTGTCGGCGAACCATTCAAACCGTCGCGCCAACCGTCTCCGTCAACACTTCCTCGAGAATGGAAAGCGCTTCATCGAAAACTTCATCCTGAATGGTGAGCGGAAACAGGAAACGAACCACGTTCGAATAGACCCCACACACGAGCAGCAACAACCCGCGCTCCAGCGCACGTGTCTGCACGAGCTTCGCGAAAGCGGCATCCGCATCGTGCGAGCCGGGCTTGCAGAACTCCACCGCGACCATCGCGCCGGGCCCGCGCACCTCGGCGATCTGCGGCACATCGGCCTTGAGCGCTTCGAGCTTGCCCTTCAGCTTGTCACCGAGCGCCGCACCGCGTTCGCAGAGCTTTTCATCGTCGATGATGTCGAGCACAGCATGCGCCGCTGCCACGGCCAGCGGATTGCCCGCATACGTGCCGCCCAATCCGCCCGGCGCGGCCGCATCCATGATCTCCGCGCGTCCGACGACGCCCGACAGCGGCATGCCGCCCGCCAGCGACTTCGCGATTGTCATCAGATCCGGCACGACGCCGTAATGCTCCATCGCGAACAGCTTGCCGGTGCGCGCGAAGCCGGTTTGCACTTCGTCTGCGATCAGCAGGATGCCGTGTTCGTCGCAGATCTTGCGCAGGCCGCGCACGAATTCCACGGGCGCCTGATTGAAGCCGCCTTCGCCCTGCACCGGCTCGAAGATGATCGCCGCGACGCGCGCAGCTTCGATATCCGCCTTGAACAGATGGCCGATCGCGCGCAGCGAATCGTCCACCGACACGCCGTGCAGCGGATTCGGGAACGGCGCATGGAACACGTCCGACGGGAACGGCCCGAAGCCGATCTTGTACGGCGCGACTTTGCCCGTCAGCGCCATGCCCATCAGCGTGCGGCCGTGAAAGCCGCCCGTGAAGGCGATCACGCCCGGACGGCCCGTCGCGGCGCGCGCGATCTTCACCGCGTTCTCGACGGCTTCCGCGCCCGTCGTGAAGAACGCGGTCTTCTTCGCATGCGAGCCCGGCGCGCGCGCGCTGATCTTTTCGGCCAGCGACACATACGACTCGTAAGGCACGATCTGATACGCGGTATGCGTGAAGCAATCGAGCTGCGCGCGAATCGCCTCGACGATCTTCGGATGACGATGCCCGGTGTTGCACACTGCGATGCCCGCCGCGAAGTCGATGAAGCGACGGCCCTCGACATCCCACAGTTCGGCGTTCTCGGCGCGCGCCGCGTAGAAATCGCACATCACGCCCACGCCGCGCGGGGTCGCGGCGTTCTTGCGGGCTTGCAGGTCGGCGTTCTTGAGGGTGGTGCTCACGGGAATCTCCTTCGCGCGGGGCGCATGTCGGTGGTGGCCGCATCGGCCGACTGAATTTAGAGACGACTATAGTAAGATTTGGCCCTCAAGTTCAGAGCCATTTCAATAAATCTATAGGAGCCAATTCGATGTCGATCCGCGCAAGCGTGCTCTCCGACTGGCTGGCGCAGCGCATCGACCGCAGCAACGGCCAGCCGATCTACCGGCAATTGCACCGGCTTCTGCAGCAGGCGATCCTCACGCGCGAGCTCGCCGCCGGCGCGAAAGTGCCGTCGTCGCGGCTGCTCGCGGCGGAACTCGGGGTCGGGCGCAACACGGTGACGCAGGTCTACGAGCAGCTCGCGCTCGAAGGCTATGTGTCGTCGGCGACGGGGCGCGGCACCTTCGTCGCGGATAGCACGCCCGACGAAATCCTCTTCGACGACGCGCCGCCCGCTGCCATCGCACCTTCCGGCACCGATTCGGCGCTCTCGACCCGCGGCGCGCGGCTGATCGCGGGCGCGGGCGTCTCGAAGCGGCAGGGCGGCGCGTTCATGCCTGGCGTGCCGGACGTGTCGCGGTTTCCGTCGCGCGTGTGGAACCGTCTGCACGCGAAATACTGGCGCAAGCCATTGCCCGATCTGCTGACCTACGCCCCGGGCGGCGGCCATCCGGGGCTGCGTCACGCGCTCGCGCACTATCTGCGCACGTCGCGTTCGGTGCGGTGTGCGCCGGAGCAGATCGTCGTGACGACCGGCATCCATCAGTCGATCGATCTCGCCGCGCGCCTGCTCGCGGATTCCGGCGACACGATCTGGACCGAGGACCCGTGCTACTGGGGCGTGCGCAGCGTGCTGCAGGTGTCCGGGCTCGACCTGAAGGCGATTCCCGTCGATGCGGAAGGCATCGCGCCGACGCCCGCCGATCTCGCCGCGCCGCCGAAACTGATGCTCGTCACGCCTTCGCATCAGTATCCGCTCGGCATGGTGATGAGCCTCGCGCGCCGCAGAATGCTGCTGGAATATGCGCGGCAGCATCGCTGCTGGATCATCGAGGACGATTACGACAGCGAATTCCGCTACGGCAGCCGGCCGCTCGCGTCGTTGCAGGGCATGGACTCGGGCGGTCAGGTGATTTACGTCGGCAGTTTCGGCAAGACGCTGTTTCCGGGGCTGCGGATCGGTTATGTGGTCGTGCCGGAAGCGCTCGCGGAGAGTTTCGCCATGGCGAGCGCCGAGCTTTATCGCGAAGGTCAGCTGTTGCAGCAGGCCGTGCTCGCGGAATTCATCGAGCAGGGGCATTTCACGTCGCACATCCGGCGCATGCGCGCGCTCTACGGCCAGCGGCGCGACACCATGCTCGCGACCATCGCCGCGCGTTTCGGCGACACGCTTTCGATCGCCGGCGGCGATGCCGGCCTGCATCTGGTGCTGAAACTGCCGGACCATGTCGACGATCGCGCGCTCGCCGCCGGCGCGCTGGCTGAGGAAATCGTGGTGCGGCCCTTGTCAGGCTATTACGCGCATCGGCCGGACGCGGAATCCGGTTTGCTGATCGGCTATGCGTGCGTGCCGGACGAGGAAATCGCGCCGGCGTTCGAAAAACTGGCTGGCGTCATCGAGCGGTTTTTGCGCTGAAATTACCGCGGTTCGATTGTCGCCAGAGAAAAAATCGCACGCGGAACTGGCGAGGCGCGCGCTTGTGGAGGATCATGTGCGCCGTTTTCCGTTTATCTGCAAGGGCTTTTCCATGACGACCCCGTCCGACCAACGCTTCACCGTAATCGCCGATCTTTCCGACGACGCGCCTGCATTGCGCGATATCCGTCACGACATTCATCGCCATCCGGAGCTGTCGTACGAAGAGACGCGCACCGCGGCGCTCGTCGCCGACCGCCTGGAAGAATGGGGCTGGACGGTCACGCGAGGCGTTGGCGGCACTGGCGTCGTCGGCACTTTGAAAGCGGGCGGCGGGAAGAAAAGCATCGGCCTGCGCGCCGACATGGACGCGCTGCCGATCGTCGAGCAAAGCGGCAAGCCCTGGGCGAGCGAAACGCACGGCAAGATGCACGCGTGCGGCCACGACGGCCACACGACCATGCTGCTCGGCGCCGCGCGCCATCTCGCGCGCACGCGCAATTTCAACGGCACGGTGCATCTGTACTTTCAGCCGGCGGAAGAGCACGGCGTGCCGAGCGGCGCGCAGCAGATGATCGAGGAAGGGCTGTTCGAGCGCTTTCATTGCGACGCCGTATTCGGCGTGCACAACCATCCCGGCGCCGAGCCAGGCACGTTCCTGTTCCGCAAGGGGCCGTTCATGGCGGCGGGCGATCAGGTGTCGATCGTGATCGAGGGTGTGGGCGGCCACGCGGCGCGGCCGCATCTGTCGGTCGATCCGGTGGTCGTCACGGCGAGCATCGTGATGGCGCTGCAGACCGTCGTCGCGCGCAATGTCGATCCGGCGCAGCCTGCCGTCGTCACCGTCGGTTCGATGCACGCGGGCACGGTGAACAACGTCATCCCGAATCGCGCGACGCTCGAACTTTCGGTGCGCTCGTTCGACCCGAAAGTGCGCGAACTGCTCAAGCGCCGCATCAGGGAACTGGTCGAAGCTCAGGCAGCCAGCTACGGCGCGAGCGCGACGGTCAAGTATCTGGAAGGCTATCCGGTCGTCGTGAACTCGGACGCGGAGACGGAATTCGCGATTCAGGTCGCGCGTGAACTGGTCGGCGAGCAGAACGTCGTCGCGCACGCGGATCTGCTGATGGGCAGCGAAGACTTCGCGTTCATGCTGCAGAAGCGACCGGGTTCGTTCCTGCGTCTGGGCAACGGCGCGGGCGAGGACGGCTGCATGGTCCACAACCCGCATTACGACTTCAACGACAAGAATCTCCCGGTGGGCGCGGCGTACTGGGCGCGGCTGGTGGAGCGTTTCCTGGGCGCATAAAAAAAGCGCACGATCCCTCGTGCGCTTTCCTGGCCTACCGCGAGTTACCGCGAGTCGATTCAAGCCGGCAATCTGAAACTCCCGATCGCCTCGCGCAACCCATCCACCTGATCCTTCAGCGAATGCGCGGCGGCGGCCGCTTCTTCGACGAGCGCGGCGTTCTGCTGCGTCACCTGATCCATCTCGACGACCGCGCGGTTCACCTGCTCGATGCCCGCGCTCTGCTCGCGCGACGCGTGGCTGATCTCGTCGAGAATCTCGTTGACGCGGCGCACCGACTGCACGATCTCCGTCATCGTCGCGCCCGCGTTCGAGACGAGCGACGCGCCTTGCTCGACCGTGTGCGTCGACGTCTCGATCAGCGCCTTGATCTCCTTCGCCGCCGTCGCCGAGCGTTGCGCGAGGCTGCGCACTTCGGCCGCGACGACCGCGAAGCCGCGTCCCTGTTCGCCCGCGCGCGCCGCCTCGACCGCTGCATTCAAAGCCAGAATGTTGGTCTGGAACGCGATGCCGTCGATCACGCCGATGATGTCGCCGATCTGCTGCGAGCTCGCGGTGATGCGCGTCATGGTGTCGATCACGTCATCGACCACGCCGCTGCCGCGCGTCGCCACATCGGCCGCCTGTTCCGCGAGGCGCGCCGCCTGTGCCGCGCTCTCCGCGTTGTTCTTCACGTTGGCGGTCATCTGATCCATGCTCGACGCCGTCTGCACGAGCGCCGCCGCCTGTTCCTCGGTGCGCTGCGAGAGGTCGGTGTTGCCCGCCGCGATCTCGGACGCGCCCACGTTGATGTTCTCGGTGCCGTTGCGCACGCGCGAAACCGTCTCGACGAGCCCGCGCTGCATCGTGCTGAGCGCGTGCAGCAGGCTGGTCGTGTCATCCGGATGCACGTCGACCGCGCCGGTCAGATCGCCGCGCGCGATGCGGTGCGCCGCGCCGACCGCGAGTTCCAGCTCGCCGCCGAGATTGCGCTTGATGCTGCGCAGGACGATCAGCATCGCGGCCGTCGCGATGCCGCCGAGCAGGGTGGTGATCGCGAGCCAGCGCAGCGCGCTCGCATAGAACGCGCTCTGCACGTCGTCCATGTACATGCCGGTGACGAGGTACCAGTCCCACGGCGCGAAGCGCTGCGAATACGACAGCTTGCCGACCGGCTTGTCGCTGCCCGGCTTCGGCCACAGATAGCTGATGAAGCCGCCGCCTGTCTGGTCGCCCGCCTTGACGATATCGACGAACAGGCGATTGCCCGCCGGATCGGTATAGCTCGACAGATCCTTGCCGTTCATGGCCGGCTTGATCGGATGCATCACCATGGTCGGACGCGAATCGTTGATCGACAGATAGCCGTCCGTGCCGTAGCGGATCGCGCCGATCACGTCCAGCGCGCGCTTCTTCGCTTCCTCTTCGGTGAGCGTCTTGTCCGCCGCGAGCGCCGCGTAGTGCGCGGTGATCGCGTGCGCCTCGTTGACGAGGGTTTTCAACTGCTCCTTGCGGTCGTCGATCATCGACGTCCGGTTCTGCCACGCCCCGATGATCCCGATCGCGATCAGACCGATCCACAGCACGGCGATCAGCGAGCCGAGCTTCCTGTTCAACGTCATTCTGTTCATGTGTGCGCCCGTCGCCTCATTGCGTTGTTCGTAGCGACGGCGCATGCCGCCGCATGCCCGCTTTACGGCAGGCAGGCGTGGCGGATGTAGGGCGGGGAATCCCGTAGAGTATTCGTCTGACTTGACGTGCGAGAGCGCAGGCGCGCACGTCCGGAGCAGCGTCAGAGCCGGCGGATCGGGTCCTTGTCGGGCGGCGCTTCCGGATGCTGCGGCTCGTCCGGCCGATGACCCGGCGAGGGCGGCGTGAGCGGATCGGCTTCGGGATCGCGGTTCGGGTCCGCGATGGGATCCGGAACGGGATTGGTCTGCATGTCGAATTTCATGATGTTCCCCGAAAGGTAGTTCGACACATCGCCTAGGCGGACTCGTGCGCCGCCGGCATGTGCAGCGTGAACGGCTCGCCCGGATGCGCGTCGCCGGTGTTCGAGAGTGCGGCGCGGGCGCGTGCCGTGATCGCGTCGCTGCCGATGTCGCTGCCTGTATCGCGCGGATGTTCGTCGAGCACGATATGCGGCGTGCCGAGCGCGCGCGCCGTCGCGACCGGCGAGGACGCGGCGGCGTCGTCGGACACCAGCAGGCGCGCGTGGGCGATCAGGCGCGGCAGGTTGCGCGGCGCGACGGCTCCCGCGAGAAACAGAGCGGCCGTCTGCATCGCGCCCAGGACGCCGGCGGTGCGTTCCGGATCGGGCGCGTCGCCGATGATCGCGATCTGCCAGCCTTCGGCGGCGAGCTGGTCGGCGAGCTCGGCGTAGCGCTCGGCCGGCCACGCGGGCGCGGCGCGGTGGCTGCCCGGATGGATCAGCACCAGGCGTTCGCGCTCGATGCCGTGGAACGCGGCGAGTTCGTCGTAATCCGCGTCGGACGGCATGGGCGTGTCGTTCGCGGAACCGGCGCCGGGTGCGTCGGGGACCAGCGCGGTGGCGAGGTCGTCGGAAAATGAGGAAAGGGGGCTGGCTCGCATCCTGGCTCCTGCAAGTGGCGTGGCCTCATGTCGAAATTCCGCGAATCCGCGGCGGCCGGGCCTTTCTGCAAGCACCCGGCATGCCCGGAGCGGTTTTCCGGGCGCGCGGCACCATGCAACGGGCGCCACGGGTACAGATTGCAACTGCGAGCGTGACAATCTGACCGTCGTGCACGGCACTCGTATCGTATTGAAGGAGCCGCGATGGCGCTCGTCAAGGCGTCGCGGTTTGCCGCGGCCATGTAAAAAGCCGCCGGCCTCGCGTTCGGCGAGGCGGCGGCTTTCCGGTGTGCGGCGGGCGCGGCGTGCGCGGACGATCAGGTTTCCGCGTTGCCGTCGTCGGCGGGCAGGGTTTTCGGCGTGAAGGCTTCGGCGCGGCGGCGGATGCCGTCGATTTCGCCGGTGACGAACGTGCGCTGGTCGGCGGCGAGCGCCTGCTGATACGACGCGCCTTCCGGCACGCGGTGCAGCAGCGCGCGCAGTTCGCCCTGCGTCGTCTGCTCGACCGGCTCGTAATCGTAGAGACCGAGCTCGAGTTCGGCGCGCTCGTGCAGGATGAACAGGCACGACGCGAACACCGCGACGCCGAGCACTTCCTGCGCGCCGAAGCGGAATTCGTGCGGCACCGGAGAGAACGGCAGCCACGCGATCAGCGTCACGCCCGCGAACGCCACCGCGACGGTGACGTTGAGCAGCCACTGCAGGCGCGCGACGATGCGCTCGCGTTCGGTCTGCAACTGCCCGGCCGATTTCGGCACGAGGGCGCGAGTTTGCAAGCCCAGCGATTGCTGACGGCGGAGTTCTTCGAGCGGGAGAGCGGCCATATGGAGTTTTTGGTCGGAGCCATCGGTGAGCGCCGGAGCGGCGCGACACCGGTATAACGCGCGGCTTACAGGAGCGTTGACGGCGCTTTCGTCTTGTTGCGTCCTGTTTCTTCCTGTTGCATCTGGCCGATGTTCAGCGCGCGCGCTCCTGGACCGGCGTGCGGATGGTCGCGGTGCCGTCGGCGATCTGCTGCGCGAAGACGAGCGCCTCGACGATGGTTCCGAACACTTCCGCGCGCACTTTTTCGTTGGTCAGGCGCAGCAGATACGACGGATGATAAGTCGGCACGATGATGTGCCCCTTGTGCTCGATGGTCTTGCCGAGATACTCCGACAGCGCCGTGCGATGTCCCGTGAGCGCCTTCAGCGCCGTTGCCCCGAGCGCGACGACCGCTTTCGGCGCGATGCGCTTCAGTTCCTCTTCGAGCCAGTAGCGGCAGGCTTCGCGCTCGCGCTGCGCGGGCGCGAGATGCGCGCGTTCGTCGCCGTGCGCCTCCCACTTGAAGTGCTTCACCGCGTTGGTCAGATAAAGCGATTCACGCGCGAGCGCGGCCTCGGCGATGGCCTCGTCGAGCAGCTTGCCCGCCGGACCGACGAAGGGCTTGCCCGCGCGGTCTTCCTGATCGCCCGGCTGCTCGCCGACCAGCATCACGCGCGCGCCGGCGGGACCGACGCCCGGCACGGCCTGCGTCGCGTTGCGCCAGAGCGCGCAGCGACGGCATGCGTCGAGCGACGGCGGTTCCGTCAGCATCGTGCCCTTGATCGGCTCCAGCTCCGTGTTGATAGCCACTTCCATGTCCGGCGGCACGTTGCGCGGATCGCGGTCGCGCCGCGAGTAGGGGTCCGCGCGGGAGATCAGCGCGGGATCGGCGCGCGCGTTCTCCGGACTTTTCCAGTAACGCACCGGCATGTGCGAGGCCATTTCGGCGGCGTTGGCCTGCGCCGGCGCGAAGGTGCTCTCGTAATACGCGAGCCAGAGCGCCTCGATGGCGTCGCCGCTGACGGCTTCGCCGCTCATCGCGGTGTCGCCGAAATCCATCGGCTTTTCTTCCGGCTCGCTCGTGCGGTCCACGCGCAGCAGCGCGCCGTCCCAGAAGGCGGCGCCGTGCGGTGTGGCGATCATCCAGGTGGCGCTGCCCATGCGCGTGGCGAAGTGCATGGCGGCGTGCTCCAGCAGGTCATGCACCGGCTCGAACCAGCTGATGAACTCGGGCGGCCCGAGCGACGAGTCGCGATGCCGGAAACGCAGCACGCGGCGCATCTCGCGCTCCTCGGCCTCGACCGCTTCGATCATGCGGTGCAGCCGCGCGCCCTCCAGATCCTGCGGCGACGCGATGGCGCGGTCACCCTGCGTCCAGCGCCACAGCGATTTGTAGAGAAACGCCCAGCGATCCGGCGCGCGATAGCACGCCGCCGTTTCCAGCATGGCGAGGAATTCGCGCGCGATCTTGACCGGCTGCTTCTCGTTCGGGTCTTTCGGGCCGCCGGGCGAGGGGGCGATGGAGCCGAACACCGTTGCCGATGCATCCGATTCACGCCACAGCAGTTCCTCCGGCCGCGCGCCCTCCATGAGGAGCGTGCGCGCCTGGGTGCGCCATGCGGCAAACGACGGATCGAGGATGACGCTTTTCATCGGCAAGGGGAATCAGAAAAGTACTGTATATCCATACAGTAATTCTAGCGATGCACCGTGCTTTTCGGCAACTGTTCGACAGCGGTCGCGCCCTTTTAGGCGGCTCGTTTCAAATGACGAAACATGGGAACGGTCATTGCTGAAATCGATCCGTCACGGTGATCGATTGCTTTTCAAGTGCGCATCGACTGCCGGCGAACCATTTCGATACTCGGAGCCGACATGCTTGCCATCGTCATCCCAGCCCACAACGAAGCCGCGCATATCGGCGCGTGCGTGGCGGCCGCGCGCCGCGCCGCGGATCATCATCAACTGCTCGGGGAAACCGTACGCGTGATCGTCGTGCTGGACGACTGCAGCGACGCGACCGGCGACATCGCGCGGGCGCAGGGCGCGGACGTGACGAGCATCGCGGCGCGCAACGTCGGCATGGCGCGCGCGCATGGCGCCGAGCGGGCGCTCGCGTCCGGGGCGCGCTGGCTCGCCTTCACCGACGCCGACACGACCGTCGCGCAGGACTGGCTCGTGCGCCAGCTCGACTGCCGTGCAGACGCCGTGTGCGGCGTGATCGGCGTGCACGACTGGTCGCCACATGACGGCGCCGTGCGCGAGCATTTCGGCCGCACGTATACGGATGCGGACGGGCATCGGCATATTCACGGTGCGAATCTCGGCGTTTCGGCGCAGGCGTACGTGCAGGCGGGCGGATTTGCGCCGCTGGAATCGAGCGAGGATGTGGCGCTCGTCGAGGCGTTGATGGCGAGCGGTGCGCGAATCGAGTGGAGCGCGTCGCCGCGCGTGGTGACGAGCGCGCGGACGGACTTCCGGGCGAAGCAAGGTTTCGGCGCGACGCTGCTGGACGTGAGCCGGCGCTATCTGCCGATTGGCGCCGCTGCAGCCGATTCAGCGGATACCGCGGCGATCGCGGCGTGATTGCATCAAGCCTGAACGGCGGCGCTCACCCTGCCGATGCCTCCTTGATTCCGCCGCCGTCTTTTCCGCATGACCGTGCCGCTCAGATATGCCGTGAGAACGCTGACGAGCAGCGTGACCGCGACCGCGATGGCGACGCCGTCGTAATCATGCTCGGCGAGTTCATAGACCAGTCCGAAGCCGATCAGCACGAGCAAGCCCGCGATGACCTGCGCGCGCATGTCCTTGCGATTCGATCCGCGCAGGCTCATGAGCTCGACTTGCCGCGCGTGCTGACTATTCATCTGAAACTCTTCGACGATCAGCCGCCCCGCGCCCGGCACGATCCGGTCGTATTGCGCGAGATGTTCGGGCAGCGGCATGGAACCACGGAACGAGTGCGCTTGCACCGCCACGGTGACCGATGCCTTGCCGCCCATGACGGCCGGCTCCGCGACTTCGCTCCGCGCCGGTTCGGCCGTGTAGCTAACCTTGTCGAGCTTAACGGTTTCGTTCACGCTGGCCATACCCTTCGATCGCGCCGCCGAGGTCCGACATGGTTCTCTCCCACGCACGGTCCATCATTTCGGCGGCTGAGCGGCGCGGATAAGCCGACCGGTGATCCGTGGGCGGATTGATTGAAAACGCCGACGCCAACGCATTGGCCACGCGCCGGATTTCGCTCCAGATGTTCCTGTGTCGCTCCCGAGAAAGGATGTTCGCCGCGCGACCTCATGCAAGGTCGCGAGTGAAATTTATCCTACCATTTACTCCGGGATCCGAATCAACTAGTCCGAATGGCCAAGCGCTTTTCAGATATTCCAGCATCGAGCCTTCGCGCGGCTTTCAACCGTTCTCGAGATCGCTCGGCAGATCGACATCGCGCAGCACGTTCGGGTCATCGACCTCGACGGCGAACGCCGTGTGCGTGGAGAAGAGGGCGCGCGCACCTGCATCGCCGTCGAGCGTGGTGAGCACCTCGCGATGTGCGAGACCGAAGCCCACCGGATGGCCACGCTTGCCGCGATAAAACGGCGCCACCAGCGTTTCGCCGCCATCGAGCGCACGGGCGACGGCTTCCGTCGAAGCAGGCTCGATCCACGGCATGTCGCCGAGCGCGACGAGCCAGCCGTCCGCTTCGGAGGTCGCGCGCACGGCGGCGGCGAGCGTCGCGCCCATGCCGCGTTCGGCGTCCAGGCTGAAGATGACATGGCAGCCCGCTTCGTTGAGCACATCGGCGAGTTTTTCGGCGCCCGGCCGCACGACCGCGACCACGTCGGCGGCGACGGCCAGCAGCCTGCGCGCCGACTGAAACACGATGGGCGTGCCGCCGGGCAGCGGCGCGAGCAGCTTGTTGCGAAGCCCGGACGGATCGAAGCGGGTGCCCAGGCCCGCCGCCAGCAGGATGCCGGTCGCGTTCGACGAATAGGTCATCGCGGCTGCTCGTGTGGGGATCGAATGGGGATTGTGCGGTGCATCCAGGCGCGCCGCAAGCATAAAAAAAGCGCAGCGGCTCCTGGGGAGACCGCTGCGCGCCGCGTTGCAGATCACGTCATGGTCGGCGGCAGCACGCGGTCGAGCGTGATCGGCAGATCGCGCACGCGCACGCCGGTCGCGTGATACACCGCGTTGCCGAGCGCGCCTGCCACGCCGGTGATACCGATCTCGCCGATGCCCCGCGCGCCGAGCGGATTGATCAGCGGATCGGGATGATCGACGAACGAGATATCCAGCATGCCGATATCCGCGTTCACCGGCACGTGGTATTCCGCGAGATTCGCGTTGGTATAGCGTCCGTAACGCACATCCAGCTCGCTCTTCTCGAACAGCGCCGAGCCCACGCCCCACACGATGCCGCCCATCAACTGGCTGTGCGCGGTTTTCTCGTTGAGCAGCGTGCCGACGTCGTACACCGCGACGACGCGCGGCACGCGAACGATGCCGAGGTCCGCATCGACGTGCACTTCCGCGAATACCGCGCCAAACGAGTGAAACGCGTACTGCTTTTTCTCGTCGCCGGGTCTCGCGGTGGCGATGGCTTCGATCGGACGGCCGCCGTTGCGCGCGATGACCGCCGCAGCCGGATCGCGTTTGTCGGGATTCGACATGCTCACGACCCAGCCGTTGTTCACGATGACATCCTCGCGCGCGAGACCCGCGACGGGCGAGCCGCGATCCGCGAGCGCCATCGCGATGAGCTGATCGCGCGCCTGCATCGACGCCGCGCGAACCGCCGGCGACACGCTCGCCGCCGATTGCGAGCCGCCCGACACCGGCGCCTTCGGCAGCGCGGAATCGCCGAGCGCGAAGCGCACGTAATCAACCGGAAAGCCGAGCGCATCCGCGGCGACCTGCGTCATGATCGTGTAGGTGCCAGTGCCGAGATCCTGCGTGCCGGAAGCGACCATCGCGGTGCCGTCGGGCAGGATGCGCGCGATCGCCGACGCCTCGCTGCGGTTCGCCGGATAGGTCGCCGTCGCCACGCCCCAGCCGATCAGCGTATTGCCTTCGCGCATGGAACGCGGCGCCGCGTTGCGCAGCGGCCAGCCGAACTTCTCCGCGCCGCGCGCGTAGCACTCCAGCAGCGATTTTTCCGACCATGGCTTCTTTTCCTGCGGCTCCATGTTCGCGTGATTCTTGATGCGGAACGCGAGCGGATCCATCCTCAGCTGATACGCCATCTCGTCGATGGCCGTTTCGAGGGCGAACGAGCCGCTGGTCTCGCCTGGAGCGCGCATAAAGGTCGGCGTACCGATGTCGAGCTTCACGAGCTTGTGTGAAGTCGACTGATTCGGCACCGCGTAGAGCATGCGCGAAACGATCGCTGAACTCTCGGTCCAGTCCTCGAAGGTCGAGGTCGTCGAGATCACGTCGTGACGCATGCCGGTCATCACGCCGTCGTCGCGTGCGCTGATCTGGATGCGCTGCTCGGTGTACGGCCGGTTGCCGATCATGCCGAACATCTGCGGACGCTCCAGCACGAGCTTGACCGGCCGGCCGGTCTGCTTCGAGGCCATCGCCGCCAGCACGACGTGCGACCACACCGAGCCCTTGCAGCCGAAGCCGCCGCCGACGAACGGGCAGATCACGCGCACGTTGTCATCCGGAATGCCGAAGAACTTGGCCACCGCGCTCCTCGCGCCGGACACGCCTTGCGTCGAGTCGTAGAGCGTGAGATTCGGGCCGTCCCAGCGGGCGAGCGTCGCGTGCGGCTCCATCGGATTGTGATGTTCGTAGGGCGTCGTGTAGACGGCGTTCAGGCGCGTCGGGCCTTGTTTCAAACCGGCGTCGACGTCGCCGCGTTTCGTCGTGATCGCGCGGCCCATCATCTTTTCCGGCTGATAGGCGGATGCCTTCGCGCGCTCGAAATCCGCGTTGGGCATCGCGGCCTCGTAGCGCACGTCGACGTAGCGCGCGGCGCCCTGCGCGTGCTCCAGCGAATCGGCGACGACCACCGCCACCGGCTCGTTGCTGTAGCGCACTTCGTTCGTCTGGAGCAGTGTGAGCTTGCGCACGGCGGGCGGCTGCGCGTCTGGGATGCCATTGTTGGGCAGGCGCATCGCGTTCTGATACGTCATCACGAGCAGCACGCCGGGCATCGCCTGCGCGCGGCTCGCGTCGATCGACCCGATGCGGCCATGCGCGACCGTGCTCGTGACGAGCACCGCGTGCGCGAGCTTGGCGTCGGAGTTGTCGGCGGAATAGCGTGCCTGGCCGGTGACCTTCAGCACGCCATCCGTGCGATCGAGCGGTTTTCCGATGACAGTCATGCGACACCTCCGGCCTGTTGTATCGCGCGCACGATCGCGCGCTGCGCAAGCGTCACCTTGAACGCGTTGTCGCGCTGCGCCTGCGCGCCCTGCACGGCGAGCGCGGCGGCGGTCTGCAGCGAGAGCTTGTCGAGCGATGAGCCGACCAGCGCGCGTTCGGTCGCGCTCGCGCGCCACGGCTTGTGCGCGACGCCGCCCAGCGCGATGCGCGCGCTCTTCACCGTGTTGCCGTCCATCTGCAACGCGGCCGCGACCGAAACCAGCGCGAACGCATAGCTCGCGCGGTCGCGCACCTTCAGATACTTCGAATGTTCCGCGAACAGCGGCGGCGGCAGATCGACCGATGTGATCAGTTCGCCCTGCTGCAAGGTCGTGTCGAGATCCGGCCGATCGCCCGGCAGCCGATGAAACTCCGCGAACGGAATCGTCCGCTCGCCGTTCGGGCCGGTCACGCGCACGACGGCATCGAGCGCGGCGAGCGCGACGCTCATGTCGGACGGGTTCGTCGCGATGCACTGACGGCTCGCGCCGAGAATCGCGTGCATGCGGTTGTTGCCGTCGATGGCCGCGCAGCCGCTGCCCGGCGCGCGCTTGTTGCACTGTGGAAAGCCGGTGTCGTAGAAATATGGACAGCGCGTGCGCTGCATCAGATTGCCGCCGACGGTCGCCATGTTGCGCAGTTGCGGCGACGCTCCGGCGAGCAGCGCCTGCGACAGCAGCGGATAACGCTCGCGCACCCATGCGTGATTCGCGGCATCGCTGTTGCGCACCAGTGCGCCGATTCTCAGGCCGCCGTCGGGCAATCCGGTGATGCCGTCTAGCGCGGCGATATGCGTGATGTCGACGAGCTTCATCGGCCGCATCACGCCGCCTTTCATCAGATCGAGCAGGTTCGTGCCGCCGCCGATGAACATCGCGCCCGGCTGATTCGCCGCCGCGAGCGCCGCGCCGATGTCGGCCGCGCGCTGATAGGAAATCGCGTCCATCTGCGTCTCCCTCAGGCGTTGCCCGACGCGACGGCCTTGACCGCCGCGACGATGTTCGGATATGCGCCGCAGCGGCAGATGTTGCCGCTCATGCGCTCGCGGATTTCGTCGTCGGACAGTTGCGCCGGACGAAAACGCACGTCGGCGGTGACCGCGCTGGCGTCGCCCGCGCGGTATTCGGCGATGAGCGCCGTCGCCGAGCACAACTGCCCGGGCGTACAGTAGCCGCACTGAAAAGCGTCCTTCTCGATGAACGCTTTCTGGATCGGCGCAAGCGTGTCGCCGTCGGGTGCGAGACCTTCGACGGTGGTGATGGCTTCGCCGTCGTGCATCACCGCGAGCGTCAGACACGAGTTGATGCGCCGGCCCGATACGATCACCGTGCACGCGCCGCACTGGCCGCGATCGCAACCTTTCTTCGTGCCGGTGAGTTCCGCGTATTCGCGCAGCGCGTCGAGCAGCGTCGTGCGCGCCTCGACCTGCAATTCGTAGGGATGGCCGTTGATCGTGAGCTTCACGGGCAGGGTCGGCGCAGTGGCGGGCGGCGGCGCTGCGGCCGGCGTCGCGGCCTGCTGCTGCGCATGCGCGAGCGGTGCGGCGGTGACGGCGGCCGCCGCCGCGGCCGACCGCAGGAAACGCCGGCGCGACGGCTTTTGAGCCGCGTCGCTGACGTCGTTGGAATGCGTGTTGTCTGGGGACATGGCGATCGAATGCTCCTCGCTCGTTCGGAAGGGCGCCGCCAGGCTCCAGTCTGCATGGGCATTCGCTCGCGCCCGATTGCGACATCGGTGCGCGAGCGCCAGTCGCTCGAGTCCTGCGGACGATGCGTGAGATGACGCGGGCGCGCGCACGCGCCGATCCGTAAGCCGATCGGACGTTCGACTCCGCGACTTCCGGGAAGCGAGCAAGTACGGTGCCATGCGGCAGGCGGTTATCCCGCGCGGATCGCGTTGCGGCGTCGCGCGTAAATGCTGCATGCGCAGGTAAATCCTGCGCATCGCCTGTAAGCGAAGATGGCGAAATTGCCAGATTTAAATCTCTTGGTGCAACTAACCGTCTAACTCGCGGCGCACCTTCGAATTCATTTGATGAGCGCCAGCGCTTCCTTGAACCGCACATGCCGGCAGTCGCCGAGCCAGCTAAAGATCGTTGTTTCGGCAGTGGTCAGCCGCGCGCCATCCTGCTGCGCGCGCTGTAGCGCGATGGCGCGATCGTCGGGGCGACGCGAGGCGACCGCATCGGCTACGACTTCCACGCGATAGCCCAGCCGCAGCAGCCCGAGCGTGGTCAGCAGCACGCACACGTGCGCCTCCGCGCCCGTTACCCAGAGCGTGTACGGCGCGGGCGGGAGCGCGGCGACGAAGGTGGGTTCGAGCGTCGCGTCGAAGGTGAATTTCTCGATCAGCGTGGCCGTACGCATGTCGCGCAGCAGCGGGCCGGCGGTTCCGCCGAGTCCGCGCCGGTTCTGCTCCGTGACGACCACGGGCATGTCGAGCAGATGCGCCGCGCGCAGGAGCATCGCGACCCGCTCGGTCAGGGGCTCGCCACCATCGAGATGTGGGAGAAGGCGCGCCTGCATGTCGACGACGACCAGCATGGCCTTACGCCTCGCTCTCCATGATGCGGTCGATCAGCCGCGCGTTTTCGCCCGCCGAGCCGATGCCGGCGTGCCTTGCCATCGGCACGAAGAAATGTGTTGCGATCGGCAGCTTCGAGCGCTCGAGCCAGCCGGTCAGATGCGCGGCGAGGCGGCGCGCGGGCGTCTTCAGCTCCTCTCGCAGCACGCCCGGCAGGGTTTCGAAGTGACGCATGTCGGTCTGATACGGCTCGGGCGCGACGCACAGCGCGTTCGGCCGGCCATCGACATCCATGGGCAGACGTTCCAGCGCCTGATGCAGCAGCGCGACGCCGAGTCCTTCGCCGCGCCACGGCTTGCGCACTTCCCACAGGCTGATGTAGATCACGCGATGCGCGTTGAAGACTTCGCACAGCTTTTCCGGGCCGAGCGCCTCGGTGGCCGCGAGCGCGAGCGACAGCATCTCGCCCGAGTAGGTATCCAGCGTGTAGACGAGATCGGCGCTGCTCGTGAGCGGCGGCACCTTGACGAGCTGCAGCTTGACCGCTGCCGCGACGATGTCGCTGCCCGCTTCGTGAAACACGGCGAACGCCGTGCCGAGGCGCTCGTCGTCGACCTGCGGGTACTCGTGGCGATAGGTCATGGTGAACAGGAACGGCCCGATCTTCTCGCGATAGGCGAGCGGCCGGTCGACGTCGTAATCGTCGGCGCCGTCGAGGCCGTAGGGGTCGTAATCGCGCTTTTCGCGGCGCTCGCCGCTCTGCGCGGCGGCCGCCAGCGCCGCGAGCGGACGGCGCGACTCGGGCACGAGATCTTCCGGCAAGCCTTCCCAAGAAAGGCGCAGGAACTCACGCCCGCCGCGGTAGTGCGTTTCGAAAAGCGACAGGACCGCCTCGCCCGCGGCCGGATCGAGGATGCGCTGGGCGCATTCGTAAGCGCGGTCGAGCAGTTGATCGGCTTCGGCGGGATCGGGCGAGAGATGCGGCTCGCTGCCCTCGGGCGCGGCGGGCAAGCCCCGGGCGAGCCGTTCCTTGTGCGCGAGCTCGAGCCATTCGTCGGCGGCGCGTTCCGCGATGAAGCCCGCCGCGATGCGATAGCCGGTCAGCACGATCGACTGGCCGGTGCGCCCGAGCGGAAAGACATATTCGTCGTTCATCACGTCTTCGACGATGACGCCGCGAAAGGTCTCGCGCGGCGCATTCGTGGCGGCGGCCGAGTCGAAGCGGTCATGCGACAGCACGTGGGCGACGAGGTCTGACGCGGCCGGACCGAACTCCGATCCGGCGCCGGGCAGCAGTTTGAGGAGAGACAGGGTGCTCGTATTGTTTTCGTGAGGCGTGGTGCCGGCCGTGCTCGATGTGCTCATGAGTGCCATCTCCGATCGTGAAGGGTTATCGTAACGCACCACGAGGCGGGCTGGCAGGCTCGCGCGGTGGCCGTTCCAACAGGAGAGAACAATGAACGTTGAAAGCGACGATAAGCCGTCGGCGGTGATCCACGAAGGCGGATGCGCATGCGGCGCGTTCCGTTTCCGCGCGACCGGCAGGCCGATCCGCGCCAGCCTGTGCCATTGCATGACGTGCCGGCAGGTGCACGGCTCCGCCTTTGGAGCTTATGCGATATACGCGCGCGGCGATGTGCAAATGAGCGGCGCCGTTTCGACCTGGCGCAGCTCGGACGACGGGCGGCGGCATTTCTGCCCGGTGTGCGGCTCGGTTGCCTACATGGAGTTCGTGTCGCGCGACGAAATCGACTTGCCGATCGGCGCCTTCGACGAAACCGGCCTGTTCGACCCGCAATACGAACTGTGGGTCAAGCACCGCGAGCCCTGGCTGCCGAAGGGCGCGCGTCCCGAATACGAGGAAGAAAGGCCGCATTAGAAAAAATGCCCGCGCCGACCCGGACACCTTTTGTCTCGCCGGAACTGCAATCTGTCGTCAACGGTCCGAGCAATTGCATTCGCGCCCGGAAAATAAGACGATAAGCAGCGTGCTGCGCGTGAAGCGCATGCGTGCCGGATGCGCGAAAAACAGCAGGATCGAGAACCTTTGAACTTCATGGCCAACGAGGAGCATCGATACCATGGCGAAGCAACCGGTCGGCGGCAGCGACAAGATTCACCCCGAAGGCGCGAAGTGTATCGGCGCGTGCGACCCCGGCGAGCAGATCGAAGTGATCGTCATGCTGCGGCGCAAGGACGAAGCCGGCTTCAAACAGATGATGGCGCGCATCGATTCCGGTGAAGCGCCCGGGCAGGCGGTTTCGCGCGAGGAGTTCGACAAGCGTTTCACCGCGTCCGAGGAAGACGTCGACAAGGTCAAGGCCTTCGCGAAGCAGTACGGTCTGACGGTCGTGCGGGCGGAGACCGAGACGCGCAGCGTCGTGCTCAAGGGCACCATCGAGCAGTTCCAGAAGGCGTTCGACGTCAAGCTCGAACGCTTTCAACATCACAACATCGGCGAATATCGCGGTCGGACGGGTCCGGTGAACGTGCCCGAAGAGATGCACGACGCCGTCACCGCCGTGCTGGGTCTCGACAGCAAGCCGCAGGCGCGTCCGCATTTCCGCTTCCGGCCGCCGTTCAAGCCAGCGCGCGGCGCTGCGCCCGCATCGTTCACGCCGGTCGATCTCGCGCGCCTCTACGACTTCCCCGAAAGCGATGGTGCGGGCCAGTGCATCGCGATCATCGAACTGGGTGGCGGCTATCGCGACAGCGATCTGTCCGCGTATTTCTCGAAGCTCGGCGTCAATGCGCCGACGGTCGTGTCGGTCGGCGTGGACAACGCGAAGAACGCCCCCACCGGCAATCCGAACGGGCCGGACGGCGAGGTGACCCTCGACATCGAGATCGCGGGTGCGATCGCGCCGGGCGCGCGCATCGCCGTGTACTTCGCGCCGAACAGCGACGCCGGTTTCGTCGATGCCGTCAATCGCGCGCTGCATGACTCCACCAACAAGCCATCGGTGATTTCCATCAGTTGGGGCGGGCCGGAAGCGAACTGGTCGTCGCAGTCGATCGGCGCGTTCAACGACGTGCTGCAAAGCGCGGCCGCGCTCGGCGTGACGGTCTGCGCGGCGTCGGGCGACAGCGGCTCGTCGGACGGCGTCGGCGATGGCGCGGATCACGTCGATTTTCCGGCGTCGAGCCCGTACGTGCTCGGCTGCGGCGGCACGAGCCTGTCCGCGTCCGGCGCGGGCATCGCGCAGGAAGTCGTGTGGAACGACGGCGAGCAGGGCGGCGCGGGCGGCGGCGGCGTGTCCGCCGTTTTCGCCGTGCCGGCGTGGCAGAAGGGCTTGTCGGTCACGCGCAACGGCACGCATACGGCGCTGGCCAAGCGCGGCGTGCCCGATGTGTCGGGTGACGCATCGCCGCAAACCGGCTACGAGGTGCTGATCGACGGCGAGGACACGGTGGTCGGCGGCACGAGCGCGGTCGCGCCTTTGTGGGCCGCGCTGTTCGCGCGCATCAACGCGCTCAACCAGTCGCCGGCGGGCTTCGTCAATGCGAAGCTTTACAAGGCGAAGACGGCTTTCCGCGACATCACGCAGGGGAACAACGGCAGCTTTTCGGCGTCGGCTGGCTGGGATGCGTGCACCGGCATGGGCAGTCCGGACGGCGCGAAGATCGCAACGGCGCTTGGCGCCGCGAAAAGTTGAGTCGAGCAAGGCGTAGTTCAGTGAACAACAACCACGAGACGATTCTGGAGCGATGACGATGAACTCCGATCCACTGGCAGCGAGTGACAAACCCTCGGGCGCGGAGCAGCCGGCAGCGGCTGCCGCTGCGAAAAAGGCGCCGAAAAAAACCACGGGCGCGAAAAAGGATCAGCCTTATTTCGATCCGGTCGCCTACGGCAACGGCCCTGACGACGCGGTGCAGGCGACCGAGGCCGACGAGAACGCGGCGATCACGCATCACAGTGTGGCGATCGGCGGCGCGAAGATCGCGTACACGGCGACGGTCGGCCATCTCGTGACGGTCGATCCGAGCAGTTCGAAGCCGAACGCGAAGATGTTCTATGTCGCCTTCACGAAGGATGGCGCGAAGGAGGAGACGCGTCCGCTCACGTTCTTCTACAACGGCGGGCCGGGCTCGTCGTCGGTATTCGTGCTGCTGGGGTCGTTTGCGCCACGCCGCATCAAGACGGCGATGCCGAGCTTCACGCCGCCCGCGCCGTATCAGATGGAGGACAACCCGGACAGCCTGCTGGATCGCAGCGACCTGATCTTCATCAATCCGGTCGGGACGGGTTATTCCGCGGCGATTGCGCCGAACAAGAACCGCGATTTCTGGGGCGTCGACGAGGATGCGGGCTCGATTGCGCAGTTCATCAAGCGCTATCTGACGAAGAACAATCGCTGGAATTCGCCGAAGTTCCTGTTCGGCGAGTCGTACGGCACGGCGCGCAGTTGCGTGCTCGCGTACAAGCTGCATGAGGACGGCATCGATCTGAACGGGGTGACGCTGCAGTCGTCGATTCTGGATTATGCGCAGGCGGGCAATCCGGTGGGTGCGTTGCCGACGGCGGCGGCGGACGCGTGGTATCACAAGAAGCTGGGCGTGCATCCTACGCCCACCAATCTCCTGACGTTCGCGGAGGAAGTGGCGGAATTCTCGCGCACGGATTATCTGAACGCGCTGCGCAAGTTTCCGCAAACCGATGACGAAGTGGTCGAGAAGCTGTCCGAGTACACGGGCATCGAGAAGGCGACGTTGCTCGCGTGGAGTCTCGACATCGCGGCTTACGACAGCCGCGGCAATTCTTTGTTTCTGACGACGCTGCTCAAGTCGAAGGGCGAATCGCTCGGCGCTTACGACGGCCGCGTGACGGCGATTTCGAGCGGCATCGCCGGAAAAATCGATCCGAATTCCGGCAGTAACGATCCGACGATGACGGCGGTGAGCGGCGTCTACACGACGATGTGGAACAGCTATTTGAACGAACAGTTGAAGTTCACGTCGACGTCGTCGTTTACGGATCTCAACGACCAGGCGTTTCTCAACTGGGACTTCAAGCACACCGATCCGACGGGCGCGCAGAAGGGCATCGATTCGAAGGGCAACATCATTCTCTATACGGCGGGCGATCTCGCCGCGGTGATGGCGTTGAACGTGGATCTGAGGGTGCTGTCGGCCAATGGCATGTATGACTTCGTGACGCCGTTCTATCAGACGATCATCGATTTGCAGCAGATGCCGCTGATCGACAAGACCGTCAGGCAGAATTTGTCGGCGACGTTCTATCCGTCGGGGCATATGGTTTATCTCGACGGCGGGTCGAGGACGCAGCTCAAGGCGGATCTCGCGAAGATGTATGACGAGGCTACGGCGAATCACGCGGCCATGAGTCGGATCATTTCCTTGCAGAAGACGACGGCGGATAAGCTGGGGGCGTTATCGCCGGTGGGGTGACTTGTTATTGCTGCGCAGGCGGGCTCTGGTTTTGGGTTCGCTTGCGCTTACGCTTTCGCTTTCGCCTTCGTGAAATCCTGCATTCGTGTCGGTCTATTAGTACTGCCCCTCCCCGGGGCGGGGGTAACTTTCTTTGCGGCTGCAAAGAAAGTCACCAAAGAAAGCAGCTTTTCAGGCCCGCGGTCACACGCAATTTGGCCACGCTTATTCCTTCCCAATGGCCCTCGCCTAAGTGTCGCCCTCATAGGCCCAACCGGGCTTGGATCGCGGACCCACTGCCACATCGCGCCGTTTAACGGACCGGTGCAGCGCCTGATAGCTCCGGCGCTGCGCTGCGCGCCGCCGACCGGTCCATCGGGTCCGCCCGTGCTTT
>NZ_FCOA02000018.1 GCF_001544875.2 Caballeronia hypogeia | reverse complement strand
GCTGTTGATACTGAGTTCTTTCGTGCATCGCAACACCTTATACGAAACAGGTGTTGCACTTCAGATTTGAGGCCGCCTATTCAAAAGGCATAACGCAAAATACAAATAGACAGGGAAGACGGATACCACCATGAGACCGCCGCGCCTCGATCAGCTCGACGACATCGACCGCAATCTCGTCGCGCTGCTTCAGATGAACGCACGCGAGAGCGTCGCCAATCTCGCAAGGCAACTGGGCATCGCGCGCACGACAGTGATCGCCCGCATCGCGCGGCTGGAGAAGAACAACGTGATCGCCGGTTACGGCGTGCGGCTCGGCCAGGACGTGCTCGATGCGAGCATTCAGGCGTATGTCGGGATCAAGCTGATGCCGAAGTATGGCCGCGACCTGCAGAAGCGCTTCGCGCGCATGCCGGAGATTCAGTTGCTTTGCGCGGTGAGCGGGGAATTCGATTACGTCGCGTGGCTGCGCGCCGATTCTCCCGACCGGCTGAACGATCTGCTCGACGAGATCGGCGCACTGGAAGGCGTCGAGCGCACTACGACCTCGATCATTCTCGCGCGCAAGATCGATCGCGCGGGCTAGTTTCGTCGAATTGTCGTATTGACTCGTCGAAAAGGCGGAAATCATCGTCGAAGCGCATCATTTTGCGTCTAGGATCAGTATTCGCGCGCTCCTAAACTGTATGAGGAAGGGCATCGCCAGAAGCGGCCCAAATCTCGCACACATAAAAGGAGACGAATATGAAAGTGGCCCTCGTCGGCGCCGGACTGATCGGTCAGAGCATTGCCCATTTGCTTCGTGAAACGGGGGATTTCGAAGTTGTCGCATTCGATCGCGACGAACATGCGCTCGCACTGCTCGATGCGCAAGGCATTCCGACGCGCCGTGTCGATTCCGCCGATACGCCCGCGTTGCGCCAGGCCCTGACCGGCTTCGACGCGCTCATCAATGCGCTGCCTTACTATCTTGCGATCAACGTCGCCTCGGCGGCGAAAGCGGCTGGCGTGCATTACTTCGACCTGACCGAGGACGTGCGCGCGACTCACGCGATCCGCGCCATCGCCGAGGATTCCGAGCTCGCCTTCATGCCGCAATGCGGTCTCGCGCCGGGCTTCATCGGCATCGTCGCGCACGATCTCGCCAAACGACTCGATGACGTGCGCGAAGTCAAGATGCGCGTCGGCGCGCTGCCGGAGTTTCCGACCAACGCACTGAAATACAACCTGACGTGGAGCATCGACGGTCTCATCAACGAATACTGTCAGCCGTGCGAGGCGATCCGCGACGGCCGCACGCAATGGGTGCAGCCGCTCGAAGGCGTCGAGCATTTCTCGCTCGATGGCATCGAATACGAGGCGTTCAACACATCGGGTGGGCTTGGCACGCTCTGCGAAACGCTCGCGGGCAAGGTCGAAACGCTCGACTACAAGTCGGTGCGCTATCCGGGCCATCGAGATCTGATGAAGTTCCTGCTGGACGATCTGCGCATGTCCACCGACCGCGACGGCCTCAAGTCGATGTTGAAGCGCGCGGTGCCATCGACGGCGCAGGATGTTGTGCTGATCTTCGTCACGGTGACGGGCATGCGTCGCGGCCAACTCGTGCAGGATGTGTTCACGCGCAAGATCTTCGCGAAGGACGTATGCGGCACGCCGATGAGCGCGATCCAGATCACGACCGCCGGCGCGATCTGCGCGGAGCTCGACCTGTTCCGCGAAGGCGCGCTGCCGCAAAGCGGCTTCGTGCGCCAGGAGCAGGTTCCGCTCGATAAATTCCTCAACAACCGCTTCGGCAAGCTGTACGAGGGAGGGAACGCGGTCGCTACCGCGCGGCAACTCGCGGCGGCGTGAGCGTCACGCAACCATTACCCGATCAACCGCGCGAGCAGGTCGTCGCGCGCCTGATCGGAAGGCGTGGTGTTGTCGAACATCACGAGCGTATGAGCGAGCGGCTCGTCCGGCATGAACAGCCGCGTGCGATATTCGTCCCAATGCGCGAGCTTGTAAGCATCGTTCGGATCGCCGCGCGCGACGATGCGCTCGCGCGCTACATCCTCGTTCACGTGTACCCAGACGACTCGAATCTCGACATCGTCGCAAATGCCTAGCCACGCGCGATCGAACAGACGTGAACTGCGCACTTCGCGCGTGAGCGGCGCGACGATCACGACGCTCACGCCGAGCTCGAGATTCTCCGCGGCGGTATTAATCAGCGAGCGATACTCGGGATCGCGAAAATGTTCGATGAAAAGCGGGCTGTCGCGATCATGCGGATCGCCGGTCAGCGCGCCGATCGCAGCGGCGCTGTACGCGCCGTAGAGCGTGTCCTTGTCGAGCAGGCAGAACGGCTCGCCGGTGGCCCGCATCAGCGGTGCGAACAGTCGCCTCGCGAGCGTGGTCTTGCCGGTGCCCGCATGGCCGCAAAAAAAGATCAGATGCTTCACGCGTGAAAAGGTCCCGGAAAGGTGCAACGTCATTCGTCGCTGTGCGTGCGCTGATAGCGTTTCATCAGCGGCGTCGCGGTGATGCCATGCACGATAACCGATGCTGCGATCGTCGCGATGACGAGCGGCACGAGCGGCGCGGCCGCATCGTGCGGCGCCTGCTCGATCGCATAGAGCAGATAGTAGAACGAGCCGACGCCGCGTATGCCGAACCAGCTCATGAGGCGCCGTTGCGTGCCCGCCGCGTGCGAGCCGATCAGCGACGCCTCGACCGCCGCCGGGCGCAATACGAGAAAGAGCGCGGCGACGAGCGCGGCCGCCTGCCACGTGAACAGCTGGCGCCACATCGTCGCGAGCACGGCGCCGATCATCAGCATGATGGTCACTTCGGCGATGCGTTCCAGCTCGATCGTAAATCCGTGCACGCGCTCCGCCATGAACGCGTGGGCGCGCTCGGGATCGGCCGCGGCGGCGCCGACGTCGTCCGCATCGACCTTGCCGACCTTCTCGCGCGCTGACTTGCCGCCACTCGTCTTCTGCTCGACGCGGCGCATCGCGAGGCCCGCCGCGAAGACCGCGAGAAACGCATACGTATGCAGCAATTCGGCGATCCCGTACGACAGCGCGATCAGCCCGAGCGCATAGAAGCCCTCCGGGCCGAGCGCCTGGCCATGACGCGTGCGCAGATACGCGACGAGCCGCACCGATAGCGCTCCGAGCAGCCAGCCGCTCACGAGCGCCCCCGCGATGCCCCAGGTGGCCTGCAAAGCGAAACTCCAGTGCAGCGCCTCGCTCGGCTTGACTTCGAAACGGCACACCGCGATGCCGAGCAGCGCGAACGGCAGCGCGATGCCGTCGTTCAGGCCGCCTTCGCCGGTCAGCGAAAAGCGCAGCAGGTCTATGTCGCCGGGCGTTTCCACCTGCACGTCGTGCGCGAGCACGGGATCGGTCGGCGCGAGCATCGCGGCGAGCAGGAGCGCGGGGCCCCAGCTCAGCCCGAGCGCGTAGGCGGCGAACAGCGTGAGCGCGGCGACGGTGAGCACCATCGCGACCAGGCCGAGGCGTATCGGCAGGAACCAGATGCGGTCGGTGGGCGGCACGCGCAGTCGCAGACCGATCGCGAACAGCGACACCAGCATCGCGACTTCGGTGATGCGCCGCAGGACGGTAGCGTCCGCGACGAGATCGAGCGTTAACAGGTTGGCGATGCCCGGGCCCATCGCGAAACCGATCGCGAGATAGCACATCGCCGTGCTGATCGGCAGGCGCTTGAACGTCGAACTGGCGAGGCCCATGAAAATGAGCACGCCGCCGACGACGAGAAACCACATCGTCTCGACCATGAATGTCTTCGGACCTCCTGTGTTCTCGATCGAGCGGACCGCGCGCCACGACGCGCAGGACGTTCCGGTGAAGTCCAGCACGAGCCATGCCCGTGTCCGAAAGGCGCGCCGTGACATGTCGTCTGACTGTCGATCGACTTGCGCGTAAGATGCATTTCGATTCGGGCAGCGCCATTCGTCACGCGCTTCATTCATGCTTCATTCGCACGGAGAACCCAGCATGTCACAGCATTTCGATGCGGTCGTCATCGGCACGGGGCAGGGCGGCTCGCCGCTCGCCGTGAAGCTTGCGCAAAGCGGCAAACGGACGGCTGTGATCGAGCGGCATCTGTTCGGCGGGACCTGCGTGAACGTCGGCTGCACGCCGACCAAGACGTATGTCGCGAGCGCGCGCGCCGCGCATGTCGCGCGCACGGCGGCGCATTACGGCGTCGTGATCGGCGGTGATATCCGCATCGACATGGCGCGTGTGAAGGCGCGCAAGGACGAGGTGATCGGCGGCTCGCGCACGGGCATCGAAGAGTGGCTGCGCGGCACGGAGAACATGACCGTCTTCAGGGGACATGCGCGCTTCACCGGGCCGCACGCGTTGCGCATCGAAGCGGCGGACGGCTCGACGCAGGACATCGACGCCGATCTCGTCTTCATCAACACGGGCACGCGCGCGGCGGTGCCCGCGCTCGACGGGCTCGAACGCGTGCCTTATCTGACCAACTCGACGATCCTCGAGCTGACCGAAGTGCCGCAACATCTCGTGATCGTGGGCGCGAGCTATATCGCGCTGGAGTTCGGTCAGATGTTCCGCCGCTTCGGCGCTCGCGTGACCTTGCTCGTGCGTGGCGAGCGCATTCTGACGCGCGAGGACGAGGACGTCGCCCGCGCAATGCAGGACGTACTCGTGCGAGAGGGCGTCGAATTCCGCTTCGGCGCGCGGATCGAACGCGTGGAACCGTTCTCCGGCGGCGTGCGCATTGCCAGCGGCGCTGAAGCGATCGACGCATCGCATCTGCTGTTCGCGACGGGCCGCACGCCGAACACCGACGATCTCGGTCTGGAGCACGCGGGCATCGCGGTGAACGAGCACGGCATGATCGATGTGGACGGGCAGTTGCGCACCGGCGTCGAGGGCATCTACGCGCTCGGCGACGTGAACGGCCGCGGTGCGTTCACGCATACGTCGTGGAACGACCACGAGATCATCGCCTCGAATCTGCTCGACGGCGAATCGCGCAGCGTCGATACGCGCATCATGGCGTATGCGGTGTTCGTCGATCCGCCGTTCGCGCGCGTGGGCATGAGCGAGGAAGACGTGCGCCGCGACGGTCGCGACGCGCTCATCGCGACCATGCCGATGTCGCGCGTCGGACGCGCGCGCGAGCGAGGCGAGACCGACGGTTTCATGAAGGCGCTGGTCGATGCGCGCACGCAGCGCTTTCTCGGGGCGGCGATATACGGCATCGAGGGCGATGAGGCGATTCATACGTTCATTGACATCATGAACGCCGATGCGCCTTTCACCACGCTCAAGCGCGCGATGCACATTCATCCGACGGTGAGTGAACTGATTCCTACATTGCTGGAGGGATTGAAGCCGTTGCGGTGAGCGGCCTAGATCTCCAGCACATCGCCCGCCTGCAACGCCCGCATGGCGATCCCCGGCAAGGCCGCTCGCAACTCGTCGAGAATCTGCTCGCCATACGGCGGTTTCAGATGCGAAATGAGCAACTCCGCCGAGAGCCCGATGCCGAGCAGATCGCCCGCGATGAGCTGCGGGCAGTAATGGTGCGCCGCGTGCGCGAGAGCGATTTGCGCATCGGGAAACGCGGTCTCGACGATCACATGACGCAATTCGGGTATTGCCGAGATCCGGGCCCAGAACGCTGGACAACTGGACGTGTCGCCGCTGAACGCGAGCGCCGCGTCGCCGCTGGCAAGCGCGAATCCCATCGAAGGAACCGAATGGCACGCGGGCAGCGCGGTCACGGTGCGCCCGTCGAGCACGAGGCTCTCGCCGACTTCCAGCGCCTCGAAGCGCACGCCCGGAGCATCGGCCGAAGGAATACGCGTGAAGTCCGGCCAGATCAGATTGTTGAAGACATGCGCCTGCAGGATGTCGATGGTCGCGCGGCTCGTATGCACGATGAGCGGACCCGTGCGCCGGTCGCCGACGGCGTCGATCATCAGTGGCAGATACGCCACGTGATCCAGATGCGAATGCGTGAGAAACACATGATCGATGCGCGCCAGTTCATCGTCGCTGAGGACCGCGACGCCCGTGCCGGCGTCGATCAGCATGTCGCTGTCGACGAGCAGGGCCGTCGTGCCGCCGGGATCGCGCGCATCGCCGCCGCTGCCGATCGCGCCGCTACAGCCGAGTACCCGAACTTTCATGATGCGGCCCGCCTGATGTGGTTACTTCGTATCGAATGCGCTCACGCAGTCCCAGTCCTCGGGCAGCGCAACGCCGCGCAGCGCATCGATACGCTTGCGATAGAGCGCATATAACTGCCGCTCAGGATACTGCGCCGCGAGTGCGGCGAGTAGCGCTTCGGCTTCGTCCCATTCTCTCGCCCGATAGTGCGCGAGCGCCGTGCGCCAGCGTGCGAGACCGTCGCTGTTTTCGCGTGTCGGTTGCGGCTCGAACACGGCGATCGGCGCGACGCGGCCCTTCACGCGCACGCGGTCGATCTCGCGGAACGCGATGTCCGGCACCTGCTCGCGCGTCGCTTCGCCCACGATGATGTCGATGTCGAAATGGCGCGTCAGTCCTTCGAGGCGCGCGGCGACGTTCACCGCATCGCCCATCACGGTGTAGGCCTTGCGCACCGCCGAGCCCATGTCGCCCACGGTCATCGGTCCCGTATTGATGCCGATGCCGATCCACAAGGTCGGCCAGCCGCGCGACGTGAGCGTGCGGTTCAGATCGACGAGCGCCGCGCGCATGCCGAGCGCCGCGGCCACCGCATGACGCGCGTGCTCGGGATCGTCGACGGGCGCGCCCCAGAAGCCCATGATCGCGTCGCCGATGTATTTGTCGAGCGTGCCGCGATGCGCGCGAATCACCTCGGTCATGGTGCCGAGATACTCGTTCATCAGACGCGCGAGCGCTTCCGGCTCCAGCGTTTCCGCGATCGCCGTGAAGCCGAGCACGTCGCAGAACAGCACGGTCAGCTCCGCGCGGCGGCCCGCCATGCTGTAGTCCTCGGGATGCCGGCTCATTTCCTCGACCAGTTCGGGCGGCACATACTGGCCGAATAGCGCGGCGAAGTAGCGCTTCGCGCGCGCCTCGACGAAATAGCCGTACGACATGTTGAGCACGTAGAGACCGAGCACCGCGAGCAGCAGCGTCGCGGAGGGTATCGACCAGGCGAGATGCGCGAACGCATACCAATCCGCCGCGACGATCGCGCCGAACAGCAGCGCGGCGAGGAGCGTCGCGCGCGCGGGAATGTGCCAGGGCCAGAGGAAGATCATCGCGAGTCCGGCGATGACGAGCGCGAGCATCTGCAAGGTCGCGGCGAACGGCGGCTGGAAGCGGATCGCGCCGTCGAGCATGCCGCTGATCAGGTTCGCGTTCACCTCGACGCCCGGATAGACCTCGCCCACGGGCGTCGTGCGCTGATCCATCAGGCCCGGCGCCGTCGTGCCGATCAGCACGATCTTGCCCGCGAGCGCGCCCGCCGGAATGCGCCGTCCGAGCACGTCGGCGATCGAGTAGTAGGGAAAGCTGCCCGCCGGGCCGCGATAGGGCACCAGCGCCGCGCCGTTGGCATCGACCGGAATCACGCGCGTGCCGCGTGGAGTCGCCACCGCGAGCGCCGCGAGCGGCGCGCCGGCGTTGGCCGGATCGTCGAATAGCGGCGTGACGGCCGCATCGCCGTACAGCGCGCGCAGCACCTCGAGCGAAAGCGCGCCATACACGCCGTCGCGATAAGCGGTGACGAGCGGCACGCGCCGCACCGCGCCGTCGAAGTCGATCACCGGGTTGAAATAGCCCGCGCGTCCCGCCGCCTTCTCAAGCGCGGGCAGATTGCCGCCATAGCTGCTCCAGTCGAACAGCATGAGCGGATGCGTGCCGAACGCGCGCTCGCTCATCAGCGGCGCTGGAATCGCGCCGCTCGACGCGTCCTGATTGGAAAAGTAATAGCCGAGCACGACCGGATGACCCGCGAGCGCGTCGGCGAAGCGCCGGTCGTAGTCGAGGCGCGGCGCGAGCTGCGCGAGCGCATCGCGGTAAGCCGCGTTGTCCGACAGCGCGCCGCGCGCGAGCTCGTCGAGCACGGCGAGTCCCGAGCTCGCATCGGCTTCCGCGAACACCAGGTCGAAGCCGAGCACGGCGATGCGCTCGCGCCCGAACAGCGCATTCACCAGCTCCGCCATGCGCGCACGGTCCCACGGCCAGCGGCCCAGCTCCGCGAGGCTCTTCTCGTCGATGTCGAGGATCGCGATGCGCGCGTCCGTCGTGCGCGGCATGAAGAGCCGCACTTTCGCGTCGTAGATCATCGCGTCGAGCGAATCGATGAAACGAATGTCGTAGCGCGCGAGCGCGTGCCCAGCGAGCACGGCGACGAGCGCCACGCCCAGCGCCCAGCGCACGCCCGAGCGTCTGAGCACGAACGCGAACGGCTCGCGCGCGCTCATTGCGCCGCCCGGATCTGCTCGTTGGCCACCACGAGCCGCGAGGCCAGCACGCGCGCGACGAACTTGTGCATGCGCGCGGCGAGCGCCGGGTCGTCGGCTTCGAGACGTTTCAGCGTCGAAAGTCCCAGGCGCAGCACGACGGTAGGTTCGTCGGCGACGACGTCCGCGCTGCGCCGCGCGCCGGTATACACCGCCATTTCGCCGACGATCGTGCCCGCGCCGAAACTGCGCAGCCGCAACGCGCGCCCGTCGCCCGAACTCAGCGCGACGGTCACACGCCCGGTTTCGACGAAGTAGATGGAGTCGCCCGGCTCGGCCTGCCGGAACACATATTCGCCGGGCGCGAGCGTGAGTGTGTCGAGATGCGGGCGCAGTGCGTCGAGCGTGTCGGGCAGGGTGGACACGAACGATTCGCCACGCGGGGCACGCGCGCGCGGCGCCGCGTTCAGCATCTGCGTTTCGATCCATTCGAGGCCGCTGTCGAGATCGGCGAATTCATGCGGGCCGCGCGCGCCATTCAGTTCCACGATGCCCTTGCCGAACCACGCCTTGAGGGCCGGCGAAAGGCCCGTCAGCACGAGCTGCGCGTCGACCCGCGCGCACGCCTGGCGCAGCCGCACGAAGCTTGCCGTGCTCGACGCATCGACGCCGTGCACGCGCGCGAAATCGACCAGCACGAAACGCACGCCCGCGGTCGATTCGATGCGCGCGCGGATATGCGTGAGGATCGAGAACGCGGTGCCGAAGAACAGAAAGCCCTGCAGCGCGACGCCGTAGAGCGAGCGCGCTTCGGCATCGAGCACGCGGCTTTCGTCGACAGTGCGCTCGACGTTCGAGCGCCGTCCGCGTCCGTCGAATTCGAGGCGGAAGCAGTTCACGCGCCCGTAACGGACGACGAACAGCAGGCACGCCGCGATCACGCCGAACAGCACGCCCGCGACGATCCCGTAGACCGCAATGATCACCATGATCGCGGGAATCAGCAGATAGTCGTGCCACGGCAGGCGCCGCATCGAGCTGATGAGCCATTCGATCAGCATCGCCGCGCCGATGAATATCTGCAGCCCGACCAGCACGGGCTTCGGCAGGAGCGCCATCAGGCTCGGAAAGCCCGCGATCACGACGAGCGAGATCAGCGCCGCGATCACGCCCGCGCGCCGGCCGCGCACGCCCAGACGCCAGTTGGTCATGGTGCGCGTCATCGACTGCGCGCCGACGAGTCCGCCCGCGAGCCCCGTCAGCAGATTCGCGATTCCCGCCACGCGCAGCTCGCGGTTGAAATCGACATCGCGCGAGATCGTCACGCCGATGCTCGTCGTGTTGAGCAGGACCGTCATCGAAGAGACGGCGGCGATCGCGAGAATCTCCGGCGCGCGCGCAAACAGCGTGCGCAGCGCGGCTTCGTGCACGAGCGACGCGGGCAGGCGCATGCCGGTGACCGGCTCGTAGTGGAACAGCAAGCCCATGTGACGCGCGTCCTCCAGGCTCTTGCCTTCGAAGTGCAGCCCGACGTAGAAGATCGCGATGCCTGCCGCCATCATCGACGGCAGCACGATCACGTAGCGCGATGGCCGCGTGATGCGCACCAGCACCAGCAGACCCAGGCCCACGAACAGCGCCGGCGCGCTCGCGAGCCACGGCAGTTGCATGACGACGCGCGGCGTAGCGGCGCTGACGGGCGCGTCGGTGAGCACGCGCAGCGCGCCTTCGAGCAGCAAGAGGCCGGTGCCCGCGAGAAAGCCGCCGATCACCGGGAACGGGATGTACTGGATCGCGTTGCCGCGCTTCCAGTGCGCGAGCGCGAAGAGCAGGGCGCCCGTGGTCAGCGACGACACCGAGATCAGCATGAGCACGGAGGCGAGCACGGCGCCGTCGTCGCCGCCCGCCGCGTGCACCGACAGCGCGACCGATGCGGCCAGGCCCGCGAGCAGCGCCGTCGCGTTCGAATCGGGCCCGGCGATCATGAAGGGCGCCGAGCTCATCAGCGTGATCACGAGCGCGACGATCACGCAGGAGACGAGCGCGGTCGGCATGCCCGCCGAGATCAGCGGCGTGAGGCCGGCGGAGAAGATCATCGCGCCGTAGCCGGCGGCGTAGGCGAGCGCGAGCAGCGCGGTGACCGCGCCCGCGAGCGCGTCGATGCCGAACGTGCCCATGGCCGCGTGCAGTCTCCCCGAACGGCTTGCGTTCTCGACCATGACGCCTCGCTAGCGGCATGCCGCCGACGGCACCACCGGCGTCACCCGCGACGCCGGCAGCACGCCGAACGGCAGCCGTGGGCTCAAGACGATCGTGCCTTCGCCCGCGCGCACGATCTTCTGGTCGACCTGATTGATCACGACGATCTGCCCGTCGTAGACGACGATCTGCTCGCCCTTGCAGTCCGCGTTGCCGCCGGGTTCGAGATTGGCGCAATCGGTGACGGAATACTCGGTGCCGCGAATCCCGATCGTCGAGGTCGCTGTCTTCACGCGGTAGTTCTCCGGCTTGCCTTCCTTCGCGACGAGGCCATCGACCGCGCGCAGCCCGCCTTTCACGAGCGACAGAAAGCTGCGGTCGTCCTTGGGCGCATCCGCCGCGTAATGGAAATCGTCGACGCGAAACACCGAGCCGGGCTTCAGATACACGCGCTGCTTGTCGGTGAAGATCATCACGATCTCGGACGCGACGCCGGTCTGCACCGTGTCGCCGTTGTCGATGCCGCCGCCCACCGCCGCCACGCGTTGCGCGCCGCCCGCCGACTGGATCGCGACATTGCCGACGAGCGCTGTGATGGTCGCGACCGGATCGGCGCACGCGGCGCTCGCGGTCAAAACCAGAAGAAGAAGGAGAAGGGCTCGGGCGCGCGTCATGGCGGTTCTCAGAAGGACTTCGTCAGCGCGACCCAGAAGCGGTTCGCGTGGCCGGTGCCGAGCGTCGCGGGAACGTAGCCCAGCGTGTGCGCGTAGGACATCGACAGCAAGAACGCGTGCGGCGCGGCGAAGGTCGCGCCCACGCCCAGTCCGGACAGGCGCACGTGATCGGGACCGGGGACCACCGGATGCGCGGCGATCTTGCCGTCGGCGGTGTCGACGAAAGCCGTCAGCGTGACGAGCACCGGCACGAGCGACTGCTTGATTGACTGCCGCAGTTCGAGCGTCGCGATATAGGCTTCGTCCACCGGCGCGTCGCCGGTTGCATAGGCGCGCACCGCGTACGGGCCGCCGAGCGAGATTTGCTCGGACGAATCGAGGTTGCGCGAACTCGTCTGGCCATTGATCGAGAAGTAGAGCTGCGTGCCGTTGGCCTGATCGCCCAGCACCTGCGTGTGCGTCACGGCGAACACGAACTTGGTGAACGCGCCGGCGATCAGCGAGGCGACCTGCTCGGGCTGCGGCGACTTGAAGCGCAGATTGCCCTGCTGGATGCTCGTGTCGAACGTGGTGATGCTTCTTTCGAGCGTGAGATTGCCGGACAGCCCGAGCCGTCCGACATCGCTGTTCTTGTCGCTGACGGAATCGAATGCGCCGAGATGATCGGACAGCAGCTTGTGGTCGAAGCCGAGCGTCGTGTACACGTTCGCCGCCGGCGAGCGCAGCAGCGGATAGCTGAAAAACGTGGAGAACACGTTTGCGCTGCCGTAGGCGTCGAGTCCGTCGAACTGGCCGCCGACCGAATACGTCGAGCGCGTGTAGCCGATGCCCCACGCGAGGCCGCTGCCGCCCACCGGCACCGTATAGCCGATGTTGCCGTAGAACTGCCCGGTGATCGAGCCGAGCAGCCGCGCCGCCAGTTGATCGCCGATGCCCAGCGGATTGTTCCATTGCAGCGCGCCGATCAGACGCGCGGTGCCGGTCGTCGTCTGGCCGTAGTTGTCGGCCTGCAGGCTGCCCGCAAAAGGCCGCGCCTGCGGCACCAGCAGCGTCATGTCCGAGGTTCCGGGCAGCGCGCCCGGCGAGATCGTCGCGTTCGCGCCGGTCGTGCCCGCGGCGTCCTGCGCGAGCAGCGTCGCGCGGGTGAGGGCGTGCTCGTCGATCACGTCGCCGGTGCGCAGCGGCGCCAGAAAACGCCTGATGACGGAATCGCGCGTGCGCGACCGATTGTCGATATCGACGAGCCCGTAGTGCCCCTCGCTCACCGCGATTTTCACCACGCCGCCTTGAATGGTCTGCGGCGGCACGTAGGCGCGCGCCACCAGATAGCCGTGACGGCGATAGAACGCGCTGACGCGGTCGGCGGCGCTTTCGAGATCGTCGAGCGAACGGTCCGGGCCGATCACCGGCCGCACGACTTCGAGCAGCTCCGCCGTCGGAAAAAGCGTGTTGCCAGCGAATTCGAAGCCTTTCACCTCGAAGCGGATGCCGCCCGGCGCGCTCGCCACGGGAGCGGGCGCGGGCACGGGCGTCACGTTCAGACGCAGGTCCGAGGGCGGCGGCGGCACCGGCGCTTGCTGTTGCTGCTCGCGCAGGATGCTGCCCGCGTTCGGCAGCGCCTGCGCGCGCGCGTCGCGCACGTCGCGCGCGGCGGCGGCGATCAGCGTCGCGACGATCACGGCGAGCCGCCGCGACGCGAGGCGGCGGCGCCGGTCGGATGGCCTCATGCGTTGCACGCGCCCGGGCCTCACATGCGGCATACGTGACCGGGCCATGCGTCGTCCGGCAGGCGGCTGCCGTCGCTCGTCGAATTCGTGCGTTGCTGCACGAGCGGCGCGGATTCCGGCTGGAGCCCCGGCGTCGCGTTGTAAAGGGGCGCGGGGTTGGCGGCGTCGGTGCGCACTGAATCGAGAATGCCGGGCAGCGTCACGGCGGTCGTGATGATCGGGGGCGGCGGAGCGGGCTGAGTCGGCGTTTCGGGTGGGACGGGCGGCGTGATCGGTGTCAACGGCGTGATCGGCGTGACGGGCAGGGCCGGCCCGGCGGCGATCCGCAGCGTGCCGCCTTGCGTCGTGATCGTGTAGCCGGTCGGGCCGCCCGTCGCGGTGATCGTGATCGCGTAGGAGCCGCTCGCGGCCCCCGGCGACGCGCCGGTGCTCGTCACGGTGAAGACGAACGGCTCGTGCACCGTCGGGCTGTCCGCGAACGCGCCGCCGTAGTTCGCGCCGTTGTAGCGGAGCGCGATGCTCACGTCGTTGGGGCCGAGCGTGCGCGGCGTGTCGAACGGCACGTCGATGTTGACCGCCGTCAGCGTCACCTGCTGCCGCGCGTCGAAGGCGAAGCGGTTGCCGGGCGAGGCGGTGGCGCGCGCGTCGGCGTTGCCGGTCCAGGCGTCGCCCCAGAGCGCGAGGTTGCCGCTTTGCAGGCCGCCGAAGTTGTCGGCGCCGGGCGAATCCGAGTAGACGATCCAGCGGCCGTTCGGCGTGGCGAGCGCCCGTGCGCCCGCGCGGTTGTCGAAGGTCGTGGAGGCGAGCGTGATCGCGGTGCCGCTCGCGCGGCTGGTGATGGGCGCGGCGAGCACGAGCGACGGCGCGGCGAGCGTCACCGCGCCGTCCGATGCGATGCCCGTCAGCCCCGCGACGCTGCCGACGGCCAGCGGCGCGGCGCTGGCGACATCGACCGAAGCGGCGTTCGCGGCGAGCATGCCGATGCGATTGTCCGCGTTCGTCAGCCGGAACGTTCCGCCGCCCTGCAGCGCGAGCTTCGACGCATCGATCGGGGCGCGCTGCGTCGCCGTGCCGGCCGTCGTCAGCGCGAGCGTGCCGTTGGGTGCATCGACCGGCGCGCCGATGAAGACGCCGCGCGGCGCCGCCAGCGAAAGCGTGTTGCCGCCGCTCCACGCGAGCGGGCCGTCGATCAGTACGAAGCCGAAGGGCGGAAAACCTGACGGCGCGGCGGCGCTGATCGTCACATTGGTCGATTCGAGCGCGCGCGAGAGCGTCGTGCCCTGAATCGTCCCGAAGCGCCGCCCGAAGCGGTCACCCGCGCCGACCAGCGAGACGAAATCGCTCGCGATGCGCCAGGTTCCGGTTTGTCCGGAAGCAGCTGCTGTCGTCACGCGCGCGTCGCCCGCCACGCGCACCTGCGTGCCCGCCGTCTCGATCGTGCCGCCGTTGCCGCCGTCGGGCGCGGACGCGTCGAGCACGCCGCCGACCTGCGCGATGCCGCCGTCGGCGACCAGCCGGATCACGCCGTTCTGGCTCACCGCGCTGCGCGCCCGGATGATGCCCGTGTTGTTCACTACGTTGGCGAACAGCGAATCCTCGGCGCTCGCGCTGAGCCACGCCTGGCCGCTATCGGCCTGAATGAGTCCGTGATTGGCGGCGAGAGCGTGCAGCGCGCCTTGCTCCACCGACAAGCCGATCATGCTGTGGTCGCCCAGCGTGACCGCGATGCGTTCGCCCGCCGCGAGCGCGGCGAATCCTCCCGGCGAATCGATGGTGCCGGCGTTGATCGCCCGCGCGCCGATCAGCGCGACGTATCCGCCCGGCGCGCTTTTGATCGTGCCGAGATTGACGACCGCCGCGCCGTCCTCGTGATGCCGATGCCACCCGTGCCGGCTTCCGTCGTCCGCGAAGGTGTAGTGGCCGCTCATGAAATCGTTCGTCGACAGATTGAGAGTCGACGCCAGCAGCCCGCCGACATTGACCTGCGCGCCCGGCCCGAAGATCACGCCGTTCGGGTTGACGATGAAGACCTGTCCGTTCGCGCTGAGCCTGCCGAAGAGCGCCGAGGGAAACGGCCCGACCACGCGATTGAGCGCGATCGCGTTCGCGCCCGGCTGATTGAACGTGACCGATTCACCGGGGCGTGTGCTGAACGAATTCCAGTCGATGGCGAGGCGGCCGGTGTTCTGCTGGATGGTGGTGTTCCCGCCGGCGCTGCTGACCGAGCCGGAACCGCCGACGACGCGTGCGCCCCACGGTCCCGCCTGCGCGGGCGCGCACGCCGCGCCCAGCAAGGTGACGGTGCAGAGCCGCAACGCGGGGGAAGCGATGTTTGCGCGCAGAGTCCTGATCATGTCGGTCGACTCCTTTCTGTTGCGGCGCATCGTCGTGACGCGATGCGTGGGCACCATAAAGCAGTTTAGTGTTCCGAATCATGCATGCAACTACGCGTTTAGAGAACGCTTGCGCGCACTGGCTTCGTGCGTTCGCTGACGCACGTAATCACTTCATTCGTCTAAGGGATAGACCTCCTGATGAATGGCCGGGTGTGGCTCATTTCGGCTCATACGCCAGCGTTCCTTCGACGAATTCGCGCAGGAACGCGATCCACGTCCGGATCTTCGCATCGAGGTACTGACGCGATGCGTACATCGCGTAAATGGTCATGGTCTGCAGCTCCCATTCGGGCAGCACGCGCACCAGCGCGCCGCTTTGCAGCCAGGGGAGCGCGGAGAGCATCGGCAGGGGCGCGATGCCGAGACCGTTCGAAAGCGCGACGGCGAGCGCATCGGCGGAATTCACGCGCAGGCGGCCGGGTTCCAGTTCCACCTCGACTTCGCCGCGCGGGCCCGCGAACACCCAGCGATCGACCGGAAAGAACGTCGTCACGAGCTGCAGGCACGCGTGGTTCGACAGTTCTTCGAGCCGCTGCGGCTCGCCGGCCCGCTTCAGATAGCCAGGCGAGGCGCACAGCACGCTCGGCATCGAGCAGATGGTCGTGGAGACGAGCGCGGAGTCGGGCAGGGCGGAAGTCGAAACTTGCAGGAACACGTCGTAGCCTTCGTCGAGCATGTCGGGCACCTGCTGCGACAGCGTCAGTTCGACGCGCACCTGCGGATGCTCTTCGAGATAGCGCGTGAGCGCCGGCACCACGTAATGCTGGCCGAAGGTGATCGGCGCGTGCATGCGCAGCACGCCGCTCGGCGACACCTGCGCGTTGCTTGCCTCCGCTTCGGACAGATCCACCAGTTCGAGCACTTCCTTGCAGCGGGTGAGATAGCGATTCCCCGCGTCAGTGAGCGCTACGCGGCGCGTCGTGCGGTTCAGGAGGCGCGTGCGCAGGTGCGTTTCGAGTTCCGTGACCGCGCGCGAGGCCTGCGCGGTCGTGATGTCCATATGCTGCGCCGCGACAGTGAAGCTCGCCGCTTCCGCCACGCGCGCAAAGATCCTCATGCTCCGCAGTAAGTCCATCGTCCCGCACCGTGTTCGAGAAAGCCGGAACTATCACACGGCCCCGCGCGGGCGCGCAACCCGGACACCTGTTACCGCTTCCGGACAGGTTCGTTTCAGCATTCACATCTGTTACAGGGCTTGTAACTCAGCGCGCAACCGCCGTGGCTAAGATGGATTCATGGCCGTATACGTATTCACGTACGCATCGCGGCCTTGATTGCAGCGTTATTGCAGCCTTATCAGAAGAGGAAGAAATGAACGTCAAGGGCTTGATCGGGATCGGAATCGCGTTGTCGGCAGGGTTTGCCTGCGAGGCCGCGATGGCGCATGTGAGCGTCGGCATCAATCTCGGGGTTCCGGTGGCTCCCGTGTATGCCGCTCCGGTTTATGCGGCTCCGGTTTACGCGGCTCCGGCTCCGGTCTACGTTGCGCCGCCTCCGCCGCCCGTCGTGTATCAGCCGGCGCCGGTGGTCGTCGCGCCCGCGCCCGCGATTGTCGTGGGCTGGCATGGCGACCGCTATTGGGACGGGTACCGCTACTGGGGACGCCGCGACTGGTATGCGCATCACGGCGGCTACGGCTATCGCCACTGGTAATCGGTCAGCATAAGCAGAACGGGGTTTCGCCATGAATCAATTCAATCAGACCAAATCGACCATCACTCGAACGCGAAGCCGTGCCCGTCTCGCGCGTGTGCTCGCCGTGCCTGCGGCGCTCGCGGTTGCGGCGGCCTTGAGCGGGTGCGTCTATGCGCCCCCTTACGGCTATGCGCCCGCGCCTGCCTATGGCTATGCGCCCGCTTACGGTTACGCGTATGGGCCGGGATATTACGCGGTGCCGTCGGTGTCGCTCGGAGTTGGATTTTCCAGTGGCGGAGGGCACTGGCACGGCCATTGACGGCCGCGAGTCACGACTGGAACGGCCGTTGCTGCGCTTTCTTCAACCCCTGTGAATCGCGGGAGAAAGGAGAAAGCGCGACATGGCTGAACGAACCGTAAGCTTGCTGGCCCAGAACGCGCGTTGCGAGCACTTCATGTTGCCGCCGAACGGCTGGGTGCCGAACAATTCGCGCCTGCCGGTGCTCGTCTGGCGCGGCGCGATAGACCCGCAGGGCAACGACGGCAGCGACCGTTTCGAAGCCCTGTTCGCACAGAACGGCTGGCCGCCGCAATGGCGTGACAGCGTTTTCGACTATCACCACTTCCATTCGACGGCGCACGAGGCGCTCGGCATCGCGTCGGGCGACGCGGAATTGATTCTCGGCGGCCCGCATGGCCGCGTGATCGCCGTGAGCGCCGGCGATGCGCTGGTCTTGCCCGCTGGCACCGGCCACTGCCTGCTCACCGCGGGGCGGCGTTTTCAGGTCGTGGGCGCCTATCCGCCCGGCCAGCAATGGGATATCCGGCGCGAGGCCATTAGCGACGAAGAACGTATCGCGATGGAGGAATTGCCGTTTCCGAAGACCGATCCCATCGCGGGCGAGGATGGTCCGCTCGCCCGTCACTGGCACTGAGCCGCATCAGGCCTTGCCGGGCTTCTGACACTGCGTCCGGCGCACGCCGAAAAGCGGCACGCGCTTGACGACACCGGTCGCGAGGGCCGTGCCGACCAGCACGATCGCACAGGCCACGGCCATTGCCACCGACACGCGCTCGGCCAGAAAGAGCGCGCCCCAGAGAATGCCGAAGATCGGAATCACGAAGGTGACAGTGATCGCGCGCGCCGGCCCTGCCACCGCGATGAGATGGAAAAACATCATGTAGGCGACGCCCGTGCACGCGACGCCGAGGCCCAGCACCGCGCCCCACGCATGCAGGGACACGGCGCCGGCGGGCCAGGAGACCAACGCGAAGGGCGCGAGCACGATGGTCGCCGCGCTCATCGTGCCGGCCGCGACGCTCAGCGAGTCGACGCCCATCAGATGCTTCTTCGTGTAACTCGCGGCGATGCCGTAACACAGCGTCGCGGCGAGCCCGGCCAAGGCGGCGAGCGCGGTGGCCATCGGCGCGACGGGAGCGGCGCTCGCACCCTGCGCGAACATCTGATCCCAGACGAGCGCGAGCACGCCCGCGAAGCCGATTGCGAGACCGGCCACGCGCATGCGCGTCAGGCGATCGTTGAGCCAGAAGAAGGCGACGAGCGCGCCCCACAGCGGCGTCGTCGCGTTGATGACGGACGTGACGCCCGCCGACAGCGTGAGTTCGGCATAGGCGAAAAGACAGAACGGCGCCGCCGAGTTCAGCACGCCGACCACGAGCAGCGGCCACGCGCGCTCGCGCATGGTCGTGAAAGCCTGGCGCGCCGAGCCGCGCAACGCGAGCATCAGCAGCAGAAAAATCGCGCCGATGCCGACGCGCAATGCCATCAGCGGCGCGACGCCGAAGTCGGTCACGCCGATCCGGATGAACAGGAACGAGCCGCCCCACAGCGCGGCGAGAATGAACAGTTGAGCGAGATTGACGGGATTCATGGCGGGCTTCGCAAAAGGAGTCGGGCAGCGAAGCCATGGTACGGGCGCGCGGCGGGGCGACGTTTCGGCCTGGCGTGAAACGAAAGATGCAGCGCTGGCGGCGGCCTGGCGCGTAGACCGCTTCTTTCGGGACACGTGCCCGGCTTCGCTATACGCCCCGCATCGTAGGCTCCGGCCGGTGCGCCAGCAAACGAGCAATTCTCACCGATATGTGAAAAAAATTACCCTATGGGCCGCGCGCTTTCAATTGGCCGAATGGCCGGGTTGCCGGACCGTGCATTCGGTGCGACTCTTGCGTCATGGAAAGGCGGATGATGATTCTTTGCAGCGCGATGGACGCAGTCAACGGGAGAACAGCCATGGACCATGCAAACGGCAACGCATCCACGACCCAGTCGATATCGACTAACGAGCCGCCGCTCGCGCGCCGCACCGTGGCGAGCGCGATGGACGCCGCGCTCGCGCCCGGCACGGCGCAATCGCAGGGACATCAGCTACAGCAGGGTGCGAGCGTCACTCCGCTCACACCGGGCGCGGCGCACCGGCCCGCCATGTACTCGCCTTATCACGTGCACGGCAGCATTCTGGAGGGCGGCGACAGTCCCGCTGTGCTCGCGCAGCCCGCCGCCGCTTCGGCGGAGCGCCTGGGCAGCCAGTTCCATCCGGCGCGCCCGTCGGCGCGGCGCGCGGGCCGCGCGTTCGCGAACATGCAGGACGCGATGACATTGCGCTATCGCCGCATGAGCGACGGCACCGACGACTTCGTGCACGAGAACCCCTGGAAGTCGATCGCCCTTGCGGCGGTCGGCGGGCTGATCGTCGGCCTGCTGGCCGCGCGCTGAACGCCGCCCGGCCCGCATTCGCGCGACAAAAGCGGGCCCCGTCCTTGCTGGTCTGACGGTAGCGGCACGGCGCTCATCGCCCTGCCGAACCGAAATGGAAGAACGATCGTACGATCTGCGCACCGAAAGGTGCGAAATCTGGAACCCGCTGGTAGCTGAACTCGCGGGTTCCAGGCGCGTGCTGATCGTGCATTCCGAATCGAACGTAGGGGATTCCTTCGCGCTGCTACTGGCGATGCGGGGCTTCGAATCCCTGCAGATCGGCGACGTCGAGGGCGCGTTGCGCTTCACGCGTAAATGGCGTCCGCAGGTGCTGTTCGTCGACACATCGATAGGCGATGCGCATGACCACGCACTCGCGCGCGACATGCGCCAGGCGTTCGCCGAGGTCAGGAGCGAGAACGAGGTGCAAATGCTGATCGCGCTCGCCGCCGACGCGGCGAGAGACCCGCGCGATTCGCTGTTCGACGCAGGCTATGACGGCTTTTGCAGAACGCCGTGCCCGGTCTGGTGGATGTACGACGTATTGAAGTGTTTCTACGCCGGCTGAAAGCACGCGGCGCGGCGCCACCGGCCGGAGATCGCCGCCTGGCGCCGCCGCGTTTCAGGCGCACTGTCAGACCGCTCGCGAAGCCTTGAAATCGTTGGTTTCGAGTTCGACCGACTGACCGTGATTGCGTTCGAGCGCGCGCCGGGCCGCGTCCTCGATTTGCACGCGTCCTCCTTCGAACGCGCTGAGAAGATCGTGCGAGGACGTCCCGCTGTTGCCGAAGTGATCATTGAGCGCATCGAGGGAAATGCTGCACCAGACCTCGCGGCCGTCGACCTTCGCCTCGAATGCGACACGCGCTGCCGCCACGACGTGACGGCGCCCGCTGAACTCTATCGTCATCCTTATCACCTCCTGTTGTTCGTTCGGAACACGCTTGAAGCGCGATCATCGCAAGACCGCAATGGCTGCGCTGCGCGATGAGATGCCCTCGACGGTGCGCGGCCTTGCATGCCGCGCACCGTCGTCTTGCATGATACGCCCGCCATCACGGGGACGGGCGTCATGGTGACTTTGCAATGGCCGTGCCTAAGGGCCGACATGGGGACGAATTGGGAACGACATGGCCGCGGAGGATTGGCCAGGCGCGAAAGCTCACCGGCAGCAGAGGCAGCCGCCGCGATGTTGCATGCCATAGCTGCCTGTGTCCTCGACGTCGGCGCCGCCGGGGCCGCCCACGCTGGGCGCACCGATCGTCACGCGGGTGGCCGTCGCTCCGCATTCAGGACACGCTGCGGGATCGTCGCGTTCGGCGATGCGGCGGACAGCTTCGAATGCGCCGCAGCGCGCGCACTCGTAATCGTAGACAGGCATGGGAAATCCGTCGAATCGGTTGAAGAAGCCAGTGTAACAAGCACGCAAACCTGCAAGCGAGCGGCGTTCCCGGCACGCATGCGCCGTGGCATTGCCATTGCTGAAAACGAGGCAGGATTATTCGCTCGTTTTTCGCCCAGGGAGGCCACATGGCACGCAATGCAAAACTGTGCGCGGCGCTCGCATCCACGCTCATCGCCGCGTTTCCGCTTTCCGCGCCCGCCCAGACCGAGGCGGCCAGCGCGACCATGGCGAACGACCTTCCGCCCGTCGACAAGGCTTTCGTGCAGGCCGCGTCCGCTGCGGGATCGACGGAAATCGACGCCGCCAAGCTCGCCGCCAGGCAGTCGCAGGACAAGGACGTGAAGAGCTTCGCGCATCACATGATGGTCGATCACACCAAGCTCGCGATGCAGCTCAAGATGGCGGCGCCGCACGGCGTCACGGTGCCGATGAGCAACTCGGACCCGTCCGTGCTCGAATCATTGAAGCCCTTGCACGGCAAGGAATTCGATACCGCGTACATTCAGAAGGTCGGCGTGCAGGGGCACCAGGAAGCCGTGGCGCTGTTCCAGAAGGAGGCGCAGGAAGGACAGAATCCCAAGCTCAGGCAGGCGGCGCAGAAGGCGCTGCCGACCATTCAGGAGCACCTGAAGATGGCGCAGGATCTGGCCTCGAAGAAGGGCGTGCAGTAATCGTCGCCCGGTTGGCGGCGCCGGCGTCCCCAGGACGCCGCTCGTTTTAACGCGCGTCCTTGCGCAGCATGCGCAAACGCGCTTCCTCCAGCGAGTCGAACTTGCCGTCGGCCTCGTCGAAAATCGAAACCTTGCCGCGGCCGATGTCGTACACCCAGCCTTGCACCTGCAACTTGCCGAGCGCGAGCCGCCCGGCGACCGCCGGGTGCGTGCGCAAATGCGTGAGCTGCAGGCGGATGTTTTCTTCCACCATCGCCTGGACGATGCGCTCTTCCTCGAGCTTGCGCGCCATCACGACGCTGCGCGCGGCCTCGGCATTGCGCAGCCACGCGTGCACGGTCGGCATTTCGTCGGCGATGGTCGCGCCCGACGCGAGGCCTTTCATCGCGCCGCAGTCCGAGTGGCCGCAAATGACGATCTGCTGCACGTTGAGCGCGAGCACCGCGAACTCGACCACGGCCGACACGCCGCCCAGCATCTCACCGTACGCCGGCACGATATTGCCGATGTTGCGGCACACGAAAAGCTCGCCAGGCCGCGTCTGCGTGATCATTTCCGGCGAAACACGCGAATCCGCGCAGGTGATGAACAGCGTGTGCGGATTCTGCCGGTGCGCGAGACTCTTGAAGAGCGCTTCGCTGTCGGGAAACACGAGGCGGCTGAAGTCGTCGGCGCCCTGCAGGAGATAGAGCAGATCGTGCGGCTGAGCGTCGCCTTTCTCGTTTGTCTTGCTTTTGTCGGACATGGTGTCGCCTTTGCGGGTGCGTTCCGGCGCGCACTGCGCGCCGCTTCAAGGCGGAAGCTTGCGGGGTTTTGAGATGGATCGCAAGTCGAGGTTGAGGCGCACCAGCGCGGTGCATGCGCGGTAGCGCCTCGATTGCCTGCCGGACGCCCGTAACTTCGCTTTTTCCGAACCAACGCACTCGAAAACTCGCATTTCTCGATATCGATCGTTCCGATAGATTGTTGTCATCGAAAGCAATCAGAAAGGAACCGATATGAAATGCCCGGTCTGTCCCGCGACCGAACTGCTGATGACGGTGCGCGAGGGCATCGAGATCGACTATTGCCCGCAGTGCCGCGGCGTTTGGCTGGATCGCGGCGAGCTCGATCAGATCATCCGCCGCGCGGCGCAGGCATCGGTCGCGGAGGCGCAGGCGGCCGAACGCGATGCCTGGCAGGACCGTGAACACGACCGTGAACACGACCATGAGCGCCGCGTGCATCGTCACGACGGCTATCACTATGACGACCCGCGCGGCAAGCGCGAGCATCCGCGACGCAAGAAATCCTTCCTGGGCGACCTGTTCGACTTCGACTGAAGGCGGCTGGGACCACACGAGCCAAACGCAGCACCACCGCATCGCGCACCACACCACGGAGAACGGCAATGGCAACGGTTACGCAGGTTCTGAAGACGAAAAGCGACAAGACGGTCCACACGATCGACGCGGAGGCAAGCGTGCACGAGGCGATGGCGCTGATGTCGAAGGCGGAGGTGGGCGCGCTCGTCGTCACGGTGGGCGGCGAAGTGTGCGGCATCGTCACCGAGCGCGACTATGCGCGCAAGGTGATCTTGCGCGACCGGGCCTCGCGAACCACCACCGTGTGCGAGATCATGACCGCGCCGGTCATGTCCGTGAGCCCGCGGACTGGCACGGATGACTGCATGGCGCTGATGACGCAGCATCATGTACGGCACCTGCCGGTGATCGAGGGCGGCAGGCTCGTCGGCATCGTTTCGATCGGCGATCTCGTGCGTCATCTGATCGAGGAGCAGCAGTTCGCCATCGACCAGCTGGAAACCTACGTTCGCGGCCCGCACCACGAGATGCCCACTTGCGCCCTCACGCGTCGCAGCCCGATTCCGCAAACGCTCGCGGAACGTTTCGCCTGAAGGCGGGAGTGCGTGTCGCGCCGGATCAGGTCGCGTCCATTCCCGTGAGCGGCGTCGCGACTGGTTCGATCGGGCGCACCGGCTCGGTCGGCGCCGCGAAGTCGCGCCGGAAGCGGTTGAGCGCCGACAGTCCCATCGACAAACCCGGGTCGAGGTAGTGCACGATGAGACTGCGGCGCTCGCCGTTCTGCACGTCGAGATTGCAGTGCTGCATCAGAAAGCCGTTGAACACGAAGACACTGCCGGGCTTGCCCTTGATGCGCGTGCAGATGCCTTGATCGAGATGCCGCTGCGTGCGCGACGAGCGCATTGAAAGCGGCATGTTGCGCTCGGTCCACTGCAGGCTTTTGGTGAGCAGGTTTTTGCTGCGGCCGGGCAGGGCGCGCGGGTTCTTGTAGGCGATCAGATCGCCGGCGTTCTTGTCGTTATCGGCCGACTGAAGCAGGATCACGAGCGTCAGCACATGCGAGTCGAAGTGGCGGCAGTGGCTGCTCGAATCGTTCGTCGCGCTGCCCACGCGCAGGCCGAACCACGGGCCCATCGCGGCCTTCGCCTTCAATGTCGAGTCGACCCAGTCCGACGCAAGGCGCACCGACTCGCCCTCCAGCTCCTTGAACCGCGGAATGTCGCGCAGCCTGTGCAGGATGTCCTTTGCGCTGCCGAAAAATTGCTTGTGATCGGACGTGGCGGCGTAGGCGGTGTCGAGCTCGGTCTTGAGATCCTTGAGCATCGCCTGCGGCACGATGGATTCGAAAACGGCGAGTTCTCCCCGGCAGGCGCGCAGCAGCGCGGCATGGTCCTGTTTTTTCATATGTACCCCGAACGATGACTGTTATTTGTATGTGAACAAACCCTTGCAGCTCGAGCACCCGTCAGCGGCGCGTTCGTGTGAGCGCGGGAACGCCAGCGCGGTGGCGGGCGAGGGCGTGCTTGTCGGTCTTTCGGGTCGCGCTGCCCGGGTCGCCGCCGCGGGTCGTGGTCTGGGCGTCCGGCGGCGAAACTACTGTCCACGCGTTCTTGTCGATCTCGCTCATGGCGGTTCTTTTTATCGAGTAGCTGGTCTGCGCTAGCGCTGCCTGCGGGTTTCGGTCAAACCCGTTTCCGTCTTAGCATCGGCCGTCCGGTCTCGGTCCAAAACTAACCGGTGCGTACATTTTTTCGGATTTTGTTAGGCAATCCTATAGTTGTACGTGAGCGGAGAATGTACGACGGCGCACGCGTTGATACGCGCGCCGCGTCTCGTGCAAACCCGTAGCGGTACGACCAATGGGGCGATGAAAACCCGCATAAAACATCCCGCAAACGTTTTGCGTGGAAGGGCTATGCGCGGCAGCCGACACAGCAAACGATCGCCCCCGTTGCGCGCAGACAAATACGTGCGTCCGCGCACGGAGCGCGATTAAGCGCGCAGGTAATTTCCCGACAAACGAAACGGGCTCGGCCAGGCCCGATACGCACACCATGCGGCGCACACAACGAACACAAGGCGTCCAGCGGCGATGCGGCAAACGACGATCCGACAACGGACATTCGACGGGGATTCAATGAACAGGGCATCGTGGGAAGACCGACTCTGGGTGACGACCTTTCTCGTCGCCGTGGCAAGCGACGTGTTGTCGGGCGCGATCCGCTTCTACACGTCGATGATCGGCGCGGCGCCCGCCACCTATGCGCCCAAGGTGCTGATGCTCCTCTGGGTGATCCTGGTGCTGATCAAGAGGCCCCGCGCGAGCCATGTGCTCATCGCGCTTTACCTGCTCGCGCAGTCCTTCGTCTCGTTGTCCCAAGGCGTCGCGCCCGAGGCGGTAGGCTTCTTCGTCTGGACCATCATGCCGATGCTCTTCGCGCTCACCGCGTCGCCGGGAGCGCTCGCGCTGCTCGGCCGCGGCGGCGCTCGCGCCGGCTTCTTCGTGCTGGCGGCGCTGTGCTTCATCGGCCTGTTGCTGAACAGCTATTACCCGATGCCGTGGATCGGGCAGAGCGTGTCGGTCGGCGGCCATAACGTGTCGGTGGCGATGTCGTCGTATGTGGGCATCGCCTCGCGCCTGACCGGGTTCGGGCGCGACAGCGCATCGACCGGTCTGATGGTCGGCCTGCTCACGACGTGGCTGCTGATGCGCACGCGCTCGAAACTCCTGCAGTGCGCGTTGCTCGGCTGCGCGGGCGCGGCGGTCTACGTCACCACCAACAAGACGGCGCCGGTCGCGCTCGCGCTCGTCGTCTGCGCGCATTGCTTGCTCCATACCACGACGATCCGGCGCGGCTGCCTGTGGGCGGCGGGCGTCGCGGTGGGCTTTCCGATCGTGACGTTTCTCGCGACCTCGGCGATCAATCTCGCGGGCTCCGGGTACGTGACCCTGGCTTCGTTCCAGGACCGCATGTGGAACACCTGGCCGCTCCTGATCGAAGGACTGCTCAAGGACAACCGGCTGTGGCTGGGACTCGGGCCGGGCGGCTTCGGCTCGTCGGCGACGTATTACCGGAGTTCGTTCGGCTTCAACGTCGCCTATGCCGATAACACCGTGCTCTACGCCGTCGCGACCTTCGGCTTCTTCGGCGCGATCGTGCTGGTCTGGGCGCTCGTGCGGCTCCTGTTGCGCGCAGGTCCGGAGGACCGTGCGTCGTGGGTGATGATGCTCTATCTGCTGTTCGCCTGCGCGAGCACGGACATCTGCGAATCGATCGGCTGCCTGCTGTTCCTGGGCGTCACCATCCGCTATCTGCAGGAAGCCGCGTCCGAGGCGCACGTCGAAGTAATGCGCATGCCTTATCAAGGCTACGTGGGCGCACCGGGCATGTTCGTCGATCCACGCATGGACCCGCGTCATCAACCCGACGCGCTGGTGGAGGCTTCGCGCGTCGGTTTCGGGAGACATCTGACGTGAGGCATTTCAGTCCGAGCCTGGCGCGTCGCGCTACGTTGGCCGCGCTCCTCGCATTCTGTTACGCGATGGTCGACGCTTCGCCCGCGCCGACCGTCACGCTCGATGGCGCTACTGACGCCACGGAAGCGAAGTATGTCGCCGCGCCGAAGTTCGGCGCCTCGCGCGCAAACACCGGCGTCGCGATCCACCAGATCAACGATCCGAAACTGCTCGACGCGGTGAAGGATGTGGGCTTCTCGTTCGTGCGCACGGATCTCTTCTGGGAAGCGGTGCAGGCGCCCGACGGCTGGCACTTCGGCGGCTTCGACGGGCTCGTGTCGAACCTGTCCGCGCGCGGTCTCGGCGCGTTGTTCATTCTGGGCTACAAGCACTACATGTTCAGCCCGGACCAGCCGCCGACTTCCGCGCCGCAACTCGCCGCGTTCCGCACTTACGTGTATCAGGCGGCGTTCCGCTATCGCAACGCGCCGGTGCGCTTCGAGGTGTGGAACGAGCAGGATCACAAGGACTACTGGCTTGCTCCGCCGTCGCCGCGCGCGTATCGCGCGTTGCTGGAGACGGCGGTGAGCGCGGCGCGCGCGGCCAACCCGGACGTGATCATCGCGACGGGCGGCGTGCAGCAGGTCGATCGTGACTTCATTCGCGCGGTCGGTGACATGAGCGCGACGAAGTCCCGCAGCGGCCCAGATGCGGTGAGCGTGCATCCGTACCGGCAGAAATATCCGGAGACCGTGCTCGACGACTACGGCGCGTTGCGCGAGGACCTTTCGTCATACGCGAAACATCCGCAAGTGTGGGCCACCGAATGGTCATACCCGAGCGTGAAGTACGAATATGTGAAGGACATCGACGATGGTCACTCGCCCGAAGCGCGCGCGCGTCAGGCGAAGTACGCGGTGCGACTGTTCCTGATGAACTGGATCGCGCAAGTCGGCCTCACGTCCTATTACGACATGCGCAACGACGGCAACGACCCGAAGGAGATGGAGCACAACTTCGGGCTGCTCGATGCGGGCAATCACAAGCTGCCCGCGTATCACGCGGTTAAGCATCTGTTCGGTTTCACGGCGGGCGTGAAGAACGCGCGCTACTTCATCGACGAGAACGAGAAGTACGCCGTGCTCAAGTTCGAGGCGGGGCGCACAACGAAGTATGTCGTGTGGTGCTACGGCTCAGGCAACGTGATGAATCTCGACTTGTCGCGCCTGCCGCCGGGCGCGGCGATCGCGGATCTGTACGGCAAGCCGATCGCGGAGCGCGGCATGCTCGCGCTAAAGGAGACGCAGGGTCCGGTGTTCATCACGCTGGGTTCCTGATGAAGGAGCGGGCCTGAGGCGAACGGGGAAAACGCTTCAGGCCTGTGATGAGTCCAGCCGGATGAAAGGCTGGACCAATGTTTCGGATGACGTAATGCTTTTGCTGACGATGGCCAGTCGCGACTGACGTCCTTGGTCTCAACTTCTTTGTAGGGATATAACATGCTTTCATACAACATGCGCCCCACCTTGACGCCAGTTCCGCATCGCGGCGATGGTCTCGTCGATCTCTGGCGCAGCGTGGTGCGCCACAAGACCCTGCTCGGCGCCGTCACCGGCACCGCCTGCGCGGCGGGCGTGCTCTATCTCCTGCTCGCGACGCCGCAGTATCGCGCCGAAGCGCTCTTGCGCGTGCAGAGCAAGGCCGGCGTGTCGATCAGCGCGCTGTCCGAAGTGTCGGGCTCGATCGCCGGCGACGGCTCGGCCAGCGACGAAAGCGACGTGCTCACGTCGCGCTCGGTCGTCTCCACGGCGATCGAGCAAACGGGCGCCGAGACCGTCGTTCAGACCGAGAGCTACATGCCGCTGATCGGCCGCTACTGGGCGTCGCGGCACGCCACGGACCGCGAACTCGTGCCCGCGCCGTTCGGCCTCGATCAGTACGCATGGGGCGGCGAGCGCCTGACGCCCGGCGTCTTCGACGTGCCCAAGGCCGCGCTGCAGATGAAGTTCCACGTCGTGGCCGGCGAAGGCGGCGGCTGGACGCTCTACGACAAGGACGACACGCGTCTGGCTCAGGGCCGCGTCGGCGAGACGGTGACGTTCCAGGTCACGACGCCCGAAGGCCAGGCGCCCGGCGAGCTGCGCATCGACACGCTGCGCGCGCGTCCTGGCGTGAGCTTCCAGATCACCAAGTTCTCGCAACAGATGACCTTCGACAACGTGCTGCTGCGTCTGCGCACGGCGATTCCGCCGCGCGAGTCGTCGCTGCGCGATCCGGCGCTGATCCATCTGACCTACCAGGCCGAATCGCCGTTCGAAGCGCAGGCGATGGTCAACGCGATTGTCAAGACGTATCAGCAGCGCGACATCGAGCGCCGCGCCGCCCAGGCGCAGACGAGCCTCGACTTCCTGAAGCAGCGCCTGCCCGCGCTGAAGGCGGATCTCGAGCGCGCGGAAGGACGCCTGAACACCTTCCGCACGCAGACCGGCACCGTCGACATGCAGCAGCAGAACGTCGCGCTGATCACGCGCATGACGAGTCTCGAGGAACGGCAGACCACGCTGCAGCTCGCGCTCGACGCCGCGACGCACAAGTATCGTCCGGATTCCGAGCCGTATCAGAGCGCGCTCACGCAATTGAACCAGGTCAAGCGCGAAATCGCCGATGCCAGCAAGACCGCGGCGGCGCTGCCGGGCATCCAGCGCCAGTACGTCGAACTCGCACGCGATGTCGCCGTGACCACGCAGCTCTACACCAGCGTGCTCACCAACGTGCAGCAGCTCGAAGTGGCCGCGGCCAGCACGCCGCCGGGCATGGCGGTGGTCGACTGGGCCGTGGCGCCCGAGAAGCAGTCGTGGCCGCGTGCGTGGATCGTGCTGCTCGGTTCGATCTTCGGCGGCCTGTTCGTGAGCACTGTGTCGATCTATCTGATCGCGCTGCATCGCCGTGAGTTGCGCAGCCCCGAGGAGATCGATCACTTCTCGCAAGTGCCGCGTCTCGCCGTGATCGCCCGCTCGACCGCGCAACTGCGCCAGGACGTGCGCGCGCTGACGCACAACTCCGCCCCCGCCAGGCTGCTCGCGATGACCAGCCCGACCGATCCGAGCATCGAGGCGCTGCGTTCGCTGCGCAGCAGCGTGCGGGCGATGCTCTCCGGCGTGCCGATCGCGAATTACGCGGGCTTCCACGGCCTCGCTCAGATGAACCCGCTCAGCCCGCTCAACCCGATGAATCCGCTGGCCTTGAGCCACAGCGTCATCGGCAACACGACGACGAGCGTGATGAACCCGGGTTACGTCATCGATGCGCACGACAATCACGACGGCGGCCGCGTGATCCTCTTCACGGGCCCGACGCAGGGTGTCGGCAAGAGCTTCGTGTCGTCGAACTTCGCGTATCTGCTGGCCGAGACGCGCGCCTCCGTGCTGCTGATCGACGCCGACATGCGCCAGGGCCGCCTGCGTCATCTGACCGACGATCGCGAGCATCCGGGTCTCGCTGAAGTGCTCGCCGGCACGGCGCGCGTGGAAGATGCGATCAAGCCGCTCGGCAACGGTGGCCTCTCGATGATGGACGCGGGCGCCGAATATCCGGAGAACCCTGCGGAGTTGCTGACCCGTCCGGCGTTCCAGGAAATGATGACGATGCTGCGCGACATCTATGACTACATCGTCATCGATTCGCCGCCGGTGCTGCCGGTGAGCGATGCGCTCTCGATCGCGATGCAGAACTGCGACCTGGTGCTGCTCGTGTCGCGCGCGGATCACACGGGCGCGAGACAACTGGAGGAGACGCAACGCCGGCTGGAGAATGTCGGCGCGAAAGTGGGCGGCCACGTGTTCAACGGCTTCGCGCCGGGACGTTACGGTGCGCGTGAGGAATACGGCATCAGGACGGCCGCGCGATAACGAAAAGGGTGGTGGGTAGGTGGTTGGGGCCGGAGCGCTGAGGAGTCAGCCTCCGGCTTTTTTTAAGGGTGCGCCGGGCGCCATGACGGGAAGGACCGGTGCAGCGGGCTCACGGCCTCGTTGCGATGAAGCCGGCGCGCCAGGCCCGCAGCGCATGAGCGACGCGCTCCACGGCTTCAGTCCAGTCATCGGGCGTTCGCTGATGGAAGAGGCGCGCGGTCGGATACCACGGGGAATCCTCGCGCTCTCTGAGCCATCGCCAGCAGCCGTCGATACGCGACAGGATCCATACCGGTTTGCCGAGCGCGCCCGCGAGATGCGCGACCGACGTGTCGACTGTGACGACCAGATCCAGGCACTCGATGATGGCCGCCGTATCGGCGAAATCGCGAACCTCGTCGGTCGGATCGAAGGGCCGCAGGTCCGGCGGCAATGCGTTGAGCTGCGGCGCGCTCCATGCGCCGATCTGCAGACTCACGAAGGTGATGTCCGGCGCCTGCAACAAGGGTAGGTAGTCCGTCGCCTGCATCGATCGGCGCCGGTCCAAAGCGTGATGTTCGGGATCGCATTGCCGCGGATTCCCGGCCCATACGAGTCCGACCTTCGGCGCCGCCCCGGGCAGGCGTGCTCGCCAGTGACTGCGGCGCGCCTCGGGGACGCGCAGATAAGGGACGGCGTGGGGAATGGTGTCGAGCGTCGTCCCGAAATGCAGGGGCAGGCTCATCATGAAACACCAGTAATCGTGGGCAGGGCAGAGGGCCAGTTCATGCCGCTCGATGCATCGGTCGACGCCGTCGAGCGAAGAGATCAGTTCGGCGACATGCGGATGACACACGACCGTCAGGCTCGCCGCGCCCTGCGCCTTCAGCATGGGCAGATAGCGGCAGAACTGCAGTGTGTCGCCGAAGCCCTGTTCATGCAGTACGACGATGGATTTTCCGGAAAGCGGTTCATCGCGCCATTGCGGATACGCGAGCTCGGGCGGAATCGGCGCACGGCCGGTCTTGCGCTCGTCGTAGCGCGCTTCGTGCAACGCCCATCCCTCCGCGTACGCGCCGAGGCTCAGCAGATGGAGCGCGAGATTGAACCTCGCATCGGCGAAACCGGGCTCGATGTCGATGGCGCGGCGATAGGCTGACTCGGCTTCTTCCGCTTGGCCGAGGTCGCGGAGCGCATTGGCCAGATTGTTGTGATATATGGCGTTCGCGGGTGCGAGTCCTAGTGCCTCGCGCGCATGCGCTTCGGCTTCCGCGAAGCGGCCGTTCGTCGACAAGAGCACTGCGAAATCGCTGTGCGCGTGCGCCAGCGTCGGATCCAGGTCGATCGCTCGGCGGTAGGCCTGTTCGGCGTCCCGCCATTGCCCGCGTGCGGCCAGGAGGCTCGCAAGGTTGTGATGCGCGATCGGGTTGTTGGGATCGGCCTGCGTCGCGTGCCGTAAAACAAGTTCCGCCTCTCGCGCGCGACCCAGCGCGTGGAGCACGGTGCCCAGCTCACGGAGCACGGGCGCCCAGTCGGGCCGCAATTCGAGAGCACGCCGGAACGTGAGTTCGGCCTCCGCCGGCCGGTCCGTCGCCGCAAGCAGCATGCCGAGTTGGTGGTGGGCATCGGCGAGCCCGGGTTGAAGCCGAATCGCATTTCGCAGTGCCGACTCGGCCTCATCCGGCTGATTGCAGAGCCGAAGCAGCAGGCCAAGGTTGAAGTGCGCGAGGGCCGAGTCCGGCTCGATGTCGAGGACCTTGCGATACATCGCGCGCGCCTCGTCATGTTGGCCGGTCTGAGAAAACAGATTCGCGAGATTGATGCAGGCCCCCGCATGGTCCGGACTAACGGCGAGGGTGCGCTGCCAGTACGCCCGCGCCACATCCCGGCGATTCAGCCTGAACGAGCAGACAGCCGCGAGGTTGAACGCTTCCGCTTCGCCCGGCTCGGCGCTCAACAGCGGCGCGAGCGTGGCGAGCGCCGCTTTGAACTGATCGCGTTCGTACTGCGCGGCCGCGGCATGATAAGGATCGTGAGGGGGGGGCATATCCGTCGCGTGTTGTGACCCGGCGCTGCTTACGCCCGGATTCGATCATCGATGAGCCGTTGCCGCAGCGTGCGCACGACGTCATCCCAGTCGCCCAGCCGGGGCGCGCGCACGAGGCGCATCGCGGGATACCACGCGGTGCGATCCGGCTCGCGCTCGTAGCGCCATTCGGCCACCTGATTCAGGAACATGAAGCCGGGTTTGCCGAGCGCGCCCGCGACGTGGGAGAGGCCGCCATCGTTGCCGATGAACCCGTCGAGCCGGTCGATCAGGCTCACGCTCTGCGCAAGCGTCATGTCGGGCGCGAGCGTGGTGAAACGCTGGACATCGTGCGCGCGCGGGTCGTCGAGCCAGCGCAGGCGCTCGAAGCCGCGCTGCATGACGACCCAGTGGATGTCGTCCGTGTCGTCGAAGAGCGGCGCGAGATCGGGCAGGCGCAGGCTGCGGTTGGCGAAATTATTCGCCGACTCGCACGAGGACCAGAAGATGCCGATGCAGCGGCGTGCGCCGGCGCGCTGCCGGATATCCTCGACGAGGGTGTCGACATTTTGCGGATCGGCGGGCTCGATATAGCGTTGCGCCGACGCATGGCCGAGCACGGGAAAGAGGGATGTAAAGAGCGCGAAGGGATCGGTCCAGAGCGCGCCGTCGGCGGTGACGCTGAAACCGGCTTCGCGCAGGGCTTGCGCGTGCCGCTGCTGTTCGGCCGACGGCATCGCGAGGCGATAGAACAGATCCGAGCCGTCGCCGATCACGATCCGCACGCCGAGCGCCTGCAGCGCGGCGGCGTAGCGCACCCAGTTGACCATGTCGCCATAGCCGGACGCGATCGATCTGATCTCCAGGCACGCGGGCAACTGGCGCGCGCCGCACCAGTAATGTTCGACGTCCACGTGCGGAAACAGAACGCGCCGTGCCTCGTGCGAGGACCAGTAGCGATGCAGTTGCTCGACACCACGCGCGATCCCGTGCAGCCGCATTGCGCTGCGTCCCTGATGATGGCCGAGCACGTAGGTGGGATGCTCCTCCATGCCGTCCGGGCACATCTCGAGGACGCGCTGATCCTCGCCCAGATAATGCCAGCCATAAACGCGCCAGAGAAATGCGCCCACAGGCGCAAATGCGCCTTTCAGCGCGAAGTATTCGATAACGGCGAGCGCGACCTCCTTCAGGCCGAGATGCGCGCACGCATCGCAGAGGGCGTGAACCTGAAAGCCGAAGTCGTTCGCGTCGCGCGTGATCCGGCAGCAGATGTCCACGGTGCGCAGGAACTCGCCCGCGCGCAAATGCGCGACCGCGCGCCAGTGCCAGTATTGCGCCGAGTGCCCGTCGGCGTGCTCGCGCTCGTCGAGAAAGCGGAAGCATTCGTCGATTTCGCCGGCGTAGAGTCTGGGCGGAAGCTGCTCGTAATTCTCGATCATGCGATGCCGTTGGTTTTGCGAGGCCGCATTATTGCGGGTGCCGATGCGCAAGGACGCTCACTGTGCTCCATTCACACCAAAATTTCGGATTATTGATTAAAATTTTAACAAATCAACGATTTTTGGATTAATCGCGCGATTTCAAATTCGATTATAGACGTCGATAACGAGCTTGGGAGCAGGGCGTTTATCGCCGCAGCCTTCTTCGGGAATTCGTCGCGACCGGGTATCGCGCGCGGCCTCGGCAGGACGCTCCGACGAACGCGGACGCACCCTGCGTGCGCCTGCCCACGTAAGCGATGCACCCGCAAAGGGCTCCCGGCGGGGCACTGCCCGAGATGACGCACCTCTGTGGGGAATCGTACATTGCGTAATAAATCGAAACAGTAGTCTCCCTCCCACAAGACATTCGTTCTATTTCAGACAACAACGCTCTCGGATCGGGTAACTCCAATGGATCGTCAGGACGCAATCTTCGAAGACTTACAAGCGTTTGAGCGTAGGACCGTTACTCATCCGATCGAATCAGTCGCTGGTTCGCGCATGAGTCGATTTACTGCCGCACTGGAAGCACGGACGGGCGCGCGCTTCGCCGATTATCCGGCGTTGCATGCTTTCTCGACCGCTGAGTACCGGCAGTTCTGGCGGGCCTTTCTCGAATCGGCCGAAGGCTTCGAATGGTCCGGCTCGATCGAGCCCGTCTGCGAAAGCGACGACTGCGAGCGCGCGGTGTTCTTTCCGCGCGTGGAGCTGAACTACGCCGAGACTTTGCTGGGCAGCGCGCTCGCGTCGGATGACATGCCCGCGCTGACCTGCCTGCATGACGATGGCCGTCGCATCGCCTATACGCGCGGCGAACTGCGCGAACGCGTGATGCGCGCCGCGCAGGCGCTGGACGCGATCGGGCTGCGGGCGGGCGACGGTGTCGTCGCGATCCTGCGCAACGATGGCGACGCCGTCACCGTCGCGCTCGCGGTGGCGGCGCTCGGCGCGACGCTGTTCACCGCTGCGTCGGAGAACAGCGTGCAGACGCTGATCGACCGCTTTGCGCCGCTCAAGCCGCGCATGCTGATCGCGCATTCGATGCCGCGTCCGCACGATACCGGCGGCTCGGTCACGGCGGCTGCCGCCGAAGTGGTGGACGCATTGCCGAGCGTCACCGATGTCCTTTATCTCGACGACACGGCGCTGCCGAGCACCATCACGCAACGCCAGCACGAACTGCGCGAAGTGATCGCGGACGGCGATGCATCGCGCTTCACGTGGTCGCGTTTCGCGTTCAACCATCCGCTCTTCGTCACGCTCGCCGCCGGTGGCTCGGGCAGTTCGGACGAAAAGGCGCGGGCCGAGCACGTCGTGCATGGCGCGGGCGGGGTGCTCATCGAGCATATGAAGGAGCATCGTCTGCACGTCGATCTCCGCCCAGGCGACAGGCTCTTCCTGGAGACGAGTTGCTCTTCGGCGACGTGGCAATGGCAATTGTCCGCGCTCGCATCGGGCGTCGAACTCGTCACCTACGACGGCGCGCTGGCCGCCGCGGACACGTTCTGGCGCATCGTGGCGGACGAGCGTGTGAACGTGTTCGGCACGACGCCCGCGTATCTCAGGCTGAGCGAGGATGCCCAGCTCGACCCCGGCCGGCAATCCGATCTCTCTGCGTTGCGCACGATCTTGTCGACCGGCGGCGTGACGCATGCATCGCAGTCGAGCTGGGTGCACTCGCACGTCGGTCCGGTGGAGCTTCACTGCATGTCGGGCGATGCTGACATCATGGGCAGCTTCCTGCTCGGACGTCCGGCGCTGACGGTTTCCGTGACTCACGCAGGCGGCACGCAATGCAAGAGCCTTGGGCTCGATGTCAGGGCGCACTCGCCGGATGCGCGCGCGGCAACGAAGGGCGAGCTCGTCTGTGCGAAGCCTTTTCCGTCGCGGCCGCTCGGCTTCATCGGCGATGAAGATGGCGCGCGGTTTCATCGTGCCTATTTCGCGGCGAACTCAGGCATGTGGACGCAGGGCGAAACCATCGAGGTCGCGCCGCATGGAGCGGTGCGTCTGCATGGCCGCAGCGACGGCACGCTCGACGTGCGCGGCATCCGCGTGAGCACGGACGACGTTCACCGTATCCTGGGCGGGATCGACGCAATCCAGCAGGCGATGGCCGTGCCGCGCGCGTCCGCGAATTCCGGCAAGGAAGAAGAGACTGGCATTGCGTTGCTGCTCGTGTTGCGTCCGGGCGCGCAGTTCGATATGCCTCTCGCCGCGCGCATTCGTCGCGAGCTTTCGCGGCAGGGCTCGGGCGCGCTCGTTCCCGATGTCATCGTGCCGGTGCGCGCTTTGCCCGTTACGCATGACGGCCAGTTGTCCGAGTCCGCCGCGCGTGATGCGGTCAACGGTCAGCCCGCGCGTCATGCCGGTTCGATAAGGAATCCGGAATGTCTCGACGAGATCGCCGCACATCCGTCGTTCGCTCATGCGACGCGCGCGTTGCCCGCGCCGGGCAAGTCCGTCGTGCAGATCGAGACCTATCTGCGCGCGCTGTGGGAGCGCCTTTTCGGCACGGCGCCGATCGGGCGCGATGACAACTTCTTCGAACTGGGCGGCCATTCGTTGCTGACGGCGCGTATGCTGGCCGATATCGAGCGGGCGACGGGTCGCGTGCTGCCGCTCTCGACGCTGACCGTTGCACCGACCATCGCGCGCCTGGCCGCCGTGATCGCCGCCGGATCCGATCCCGACGTGCGCGGCTCGAAGCTCGTGCACGTGCGCTCGGGGCGCGGCAGACCGCTGTTCTTCGTGCACAGCGTCACGGGCTCGGTGATGGAGAGTCTGACGCTCGCGCACGTGATGAAGTCCGAGCGTCCCATTTACGGCATTCAGGCGGACGGCTTCTACGACGGTGGCGAACCGATCAACAACATCGAAGCGATGGCGCAATCGTATCTGCAGCGCGTGCGCGCGGTGCAGCCGAAGGGTCCGTATGCGCTCGTCGGATATTCGTTCGGCGGTCTCGTCGTGTACGAAATGGCGCATCAGCTGGTGCAGGCGGGCGAGAAGGTCGAACTGGTGTGTCTCATCGACACATATGTGAACGAGCGCTGCCTGCCGTACGGCGCGTGGGTGAAGTATCAGGGGCTCGTCATGCTGCAGCGCTATCAGAAATGGCGTTCGCTCGAAGGCCGCGAGCGGCTGACGTATTTCACCAGCAAGGCAATGGCCGCCGCCGACCGGATTCGCATGCGCCTGGGCAAGCCCGCGCGCCGGCCATCATCGGATACGCGCGGATTGCCGACCGCGCTGCTGCAGGTGCGCGAGTCCGCGCGGCTGGCGGCCATCACCTATAAGCCGCCGTACTATGACGGCAGCCGCGTGATTCTCGTGCTCGCGAATATCCGGGGCGAGGGCCGCGCCAATCCCGAACCGGCGTGGCGGCGGTTTTCGACGCGCGGTTTCGAAGTGCTGGGGCTCGAATGCCGGCACAACGATCTGCTCTTCGAGCCGAACGTCGAGTCGATCGCGAAGCGGATCGAACGCGAAATCGCCGACGAGTGAGGGGCCGGCGTCATCGAATCATCGGAAGCACGCTCATTCGATGACGGCCGTCCCGACATAACGCGCGCGCGGCCTGAGCAGGCTTCCTTCCGTGATCTGCTCGATCGAATGGGCCATCCAGCCGACGCTGCGCGCGACGGAGAAGAGGGCGTAAGCCGCGCCCTCCGGAAGTCCGCAATGCTCGACCAGCGCGGCGAGCGCCATGTCGATGGCGGGCAGCTTGCCCGTCGACCGCTCGACGCAGCCGATCAGCTCGCGCGCCGCGTCGGGCGCATCGAAGGCCGACAGGAGATCGGCCGCGCGCGGATCGCCCTGCGGATACAGCTCGTGTCCGAAGCCGGGCAACGGCTCGCCGTTCGCGACACGTCGCTGCACGGCAGCTTCGGTTCCCATGCGCTTCGCTTCATCGACGAACTCACGCACGCGCACGATGGCATTGCCGTGCATCGGCCCGGAGAAGGTCGCAAGCCCGGCGATCATGCTTGCCCCGAGCGACGCCCCGGTCGATGCGGCCACGCGCGCCGCGAACGACGAGCTCGTGAGTTCCTGATCGGCGAGCAGCACCAGCACGCGACGCAGCAAATCCGCATGTTGTGGCACGTCCCACGCGTGAGCGATCCGCCGATGCAGCGGGCCGTCATTCGATCGCAGCCCGACGAAATTGCTCGCGAGGCGGCCGACCAGCGCGGCGGCCTGCGCCACCTGGTCCGCGTCCGCGCGATTATTCGCCGCGTCATTCGCCATCGCGGCAAAGGCACGGGCGTTCGCCGGGCCGTCGAACGAAACCGGCTCGACGGACGGGAAGCAGGGCGGTTCGTCCATGTTCCATAGCAATTGCGCGGTCTCTTCCAGCGTAGCAGTCGCCGCCAGCCTCACCGCATCCTGGCCACGATAGTAGAGCCGTCCGCGCACGATCGTGGAGATGCTCGTGTCGATGATCGGTTCGCCCCACGCCATGGTGCTCGCCGCGATGTTCCTGCGCGCCCGGCCGAGGCTGCGCTTCTTCAGAAGCGTCGCGATATCCGACGCGCGATACAGATTGCGGTTCGCGTGCTGCGGGTCGTCCTGCACCTCGATCTGGCCGCGGCTGACATACGCATAGAGCGTCTGCTTGCGCACGCCGAGGGCCTCGCAGGCTTCCTCCTGGGTCATCCAGTTCTTCACGTTGATCGAATCAATCAAGATTGACGGTCATCCACGGCGTCGGTTTAATGCAAAACATAAATATTCCCCGAGAGAAGTCCGGCCGGCAGGTCGAAAGGCTTTCGCATCGTGCGTCGAACGCGGCGCATATGGGGCATGAAACAGGAGATATCGGTGGCAACAGAGCGAACGACCCAGTATATAGCGGGCGCAGCGGCCCGCACGACCCGCACGCGGTATTCGATCCTCGCGATGATCCTGCTGCTCGCGACGGTGGCTTATGCGGACCGCGCGATTCTGTCGATTGCCGGCCCCGGCATATCGAAGGAGTTCGGCCTGAATCATGTGCAACTGGGCTACGTGCTGTCGGCCTTCAGCTGGGCCTATCTCGTTGGTCAGATACCCGGCGGCTTGCTCCTCGATCGCTTCGGCACCAAGACCATGTACGGCGCGACGCTGATTCTCTGGTCCATCGCGACGATGCTGGTCGGCTTCATCGGCAACTTCACGTCCGATCTCTCGATTGCGCTGGGGCTGCTGTTCGCGCTGCGCTTCGCGCTCGGCCTGATCGAGGCGCCGAGCTTTCCCGCCAATGGCCGCGTCGCGGTCATGTGGTTCCCGAAGGAAGAGCGAGGCCTTGCCACATCGCTGTTCGCGTCGGCATCGTATTTCGCCGTGGCGATCTTCTCGCCGTTCGCGGGCTGGCTCACGTCGCGCTTCGGCTGGCCTGCGCCGTTCATCGCGCTGGGTGTGATCGGCATTGCTGCCGCGGGCTTGTGGGCCGTCGTCATGTACGAGCCGCGCAAGCATCCGCGCGTGTCGAGCGGCGAGCTCGATCACATCATCGCGGGCGGCGCGATGATCGATATCGATTCGAAGCACGAGCTCGCGGCGCGCCCCGCGATTTCGTCCGGCGTGATGCGCATGCTGCTCGGCAATCGCATGTTGTGGTGCTCGTATATCGGCCAGTATTGCACCATCGCGCTGAGCTATTTCTTCATCACCTGGTTTCCCATCTACCTCGTTCAGGCGCGCGGAATGAACGTGATGCAGGCAGGCTTCGCGACGATGGTCCCGGCCATTGCGGGCTTCGTCGGGGGCATTGCGGGCGGCACGATTTCCGACTGGCTCATCCGACGCGGATGGAGCGTGTCGTGGGCGCGCAAGACGCCGTATATCGTCGGCATGGCGATGGGTTGCAGCATCGTGCTGTCCGCCGTCACGGAAAGCAATGTCGTGATCGTCCTGCTGATGACGCTGGCGTTCTTCGGCAAGGGCGCGGCGGCGGGGGCGGGGACCTGGGCGATCGTGAGCGACACGGCTCCGCGCGAGGCGGTGGGTCTCGCGGGCGCGATCTTCAACTGCATCGGCAATATCGGCGGCATTGTCACGCCCATCGTGTTCGGCTATCTCGTGCAGGCCACGGGCGGCTATACGGTCGGACTATACTTCGTCGCCGCGCACTGCCTGGTGGCGGCCATCGTCTACCTGTTCTTCATGGGCAAGATCGAGCGCGTGAAGATGAACCCGGAATCCATTGCATAACGAGTCCGGCGCGATCCGTACGCGCCGGGCCATCACCTTCGAATTTTGAATCATGACCAAGCCGATCATTCTCAACGCGGCAGAATTGCCCGAATGGACTCATGCAGAACTGAACGCGTTTTTTAGCGTGCTCGATCTTCCCAGGGAGCCTGCGGCCGCGAGCGCGTTCCTGAAAGAGCACGGCGGCAAGATTCGCGGCATCGCGCTGCGCAAGACGAAGATCGATGCGGCGTTCCTAGACATGCTGCCCGCCCTGGAGATCATCTCGAGCTACAGCGCGGGCCTCGATAATGTGGATGTCGAGGCGACGCGTGCGCGCGGCATTCGCATCGAGAACACGTCGCACATTCTGGCCGAGGACGTGGCGAACGCGGCGGTCGGTCTCGCGCTCGCCGTCACGCGCGACTTCGTGAACGCCGATGCCTACGTTCGCTCGGGACAATGGCCCGTGCAAGGACATTACAGGCTGGGTCGTTCGATCTCGCGCATGAAGGTCGGCGTCGTCGGGTTGGGGACCATCGGCTCGGCGATTGCGAAACGGCTGCGGGCGTTCGGCTCGGAGCTCGCGTATTTCGGTCCGAGCCGCAAGTCCGTCGACATTCCTTACTACGACGACGTAGGCCGGCTCGCGCGCGACTGCGACATGCTGATTCTCACGTGTCCGCTCACGTCCGCGACGCATCATCTCATCGATGCGAGCGTCATCGAAGCGCTCGGGCCCGACGGCTTCATCGTGAACATCGCGCGTGGTCCGGTGATCGATGAACAGGCGCTCATCGCGGCGCTGGCATCGGACAAGCTCGCCGGCGCCGCGCTCGATGTGTTCGAGCACGAACCCGCCGTCCCCGAGGCGTTGATCCGCGATCGCAGGCTGATTTTGACGCCGCATATCGGTTCGGGAACCGAGGAGACGCGCCGCGCCATGGCGGAAAACGTCGTCGATGCACTGGCGAAGCATTTCGGTATTGAAGGCCCGCGAAGCGGAACGGTCAGAGACGCGGAGCTTGAAAGCGCCAACTGACGCGTTTGGCGCGAATCGGATTGGGTGTGAATGGCCCGGATGCGCGACGCATCCGGGCGTTTGTTTTGTTGCTTGGATGTTTGTCGTGCGACGGTGTCCGTCAGGAAAGTAGCGGGTAAACCCGACATTTGAACTTGGGACCTACACTAAAAATATCGCTAATTTATCTTATGTAAACTCAAAAAACTCACCAAATCGAACCGACGTCCAAAACCCCGTTACCCCATCTCCCCAGCCCGCTGCATCAAGAACTCCCGCTCCCGCGCATTCTTCGCAAGCGACGCCGCGCGCTCGAATTCCGCACGCGCTTCATCGCGGCGATCCAGTTTCGCCAGCAGATCCGCGCGCACGCTCGGCAGCCAGTGATAGTTCTTCAGCGCCGGCGCATCCGCGAGCCCGTCGACGATCGGCAGCGCCGCCTGCGGCCCGTAAGCCATGCTCACCGCGACCGCGCGATTCAATTCGACCACCGGCGTCGGCGCGGTCTGCATCAGCGTGTCGTAAAGTGCGACGATCATCGGCCAGTCGGTGTCGGCGGCGCTCGGCGCGCGCGCGTGGCACGCCGCGAGCGCCGCCTGCAGCGCGTACACGCCGCGCCCGCCGCCCAGCGCCTGCGCACGGTCCAGCGCGGCGAGCCCGCGCCGGATCAGGAGCGGATCCCAACGGCTGCGGTCCTGATCCGGCAACAGCACCGGGCGGCCGTCACGGTCGATGCGCGCCTTCGTGCGCGACGCCTGAATCTCCATCAGCGCGACGAGTCCGTGAACCTCGCTCTCGTCCGGCATCAGCCCGGCGAGAATGCGCCCGAGCCGCAGCGCGTCCTCGCAAAGCGCCGGACGCATCCAGTCGCAGCCGGCGGTCGCCGCGTAGCCTTCGTTGAAAATCAAATAGATGACTTCGAGCACCGAGCCGAGCCGCGCCGCGCGCGCGTCGGCCTTCGGCACCTCGAACGGCACGCGCGCCGCCGACAGCGTCTTCTTCGCCCGGACGATGCGCTGCGCGATCGTCGGCTCCGCGACGAGAAACGCGCGCGCGATCTCGTCGGTCGTGAGCCCGCCGATCAGGCGCAGAGTCAACGCGGCGCGCGCATCGACCGAGAGCACCGGATGGCACGCGGTGAAGATGAGCCGCAACAGATCGTCGCCGATGTCGTCCTCGCGCGCGGCGTCCAGCGCATCGACGAAATCCGGCGTGACGTGCGCCTCCTGCGCGTCGAGATCGCGCCCGTATTCCTCGTGCTTGCGCGCATGCAGCGCGTGCTGCCGCAGACGGTCGAGCGCCTTGTTCTTCGCTGTCGTCATGAGCCACGCTCCCGGCTTCTCGGGCACGCCCACGCCCGGTTGGCTCCAGTGTTCCAGCGCGGCGACGAACGCGTCCTGCGCCAGTTCCTCGGCGAGCGCCACGTCGCGCACGACGCGCGCCACGCTCGCGATCACCTTCGCCGATTCGATGCGCCACACGGCGTCGATGGCGCGTCGCGCGGCATCCTCCGCGTCGTCGCCCTTCGCGCGCCCGCTCACGCGGCTTCCGGATTCATGTGCACGAGCTCCCAGATATGGCCATCGAGGTCCTCGAAACCGTGGCCGTACATGAAACCGTGATCCTGCGGCTCGCGCGGCGCGCGCCCGCCCGCGGCGACGGCCTTCGCGACCAGCTCGTCCACTTCCGCCCTGCTCTCGCACGACAGGCACACGAGCGTCTCGGTGCTCTGATGCGCATCGACGATGGTTTTATCAGTGAAGGTCTGGAAAAACTTCTCGACGAGCAGCATCGCGTAGATGTTTTCGCCGATGACGAGGCACGCAGCGTCGTCATTGGTGAACGCGGCGTCGAAGCTCAGGCCGAGTTCCTTGAAGAAGGTCATCGAACGCTTGAGGTCGCGAACCGGCAGGTTCACGAAAATCTGCTTGTGCATGGCAAGGTCTCCGGTTTGGGTGGCGGCGCTAACGAAGGACAGGCTTTCTCGCGGCCGTCACATCCACGACGAACCGCACGATGAGAAATCGACACGGGATGAACGACGCGAGGAACGCCGGGTCACGTGTAGCAAGGACCGACCTTGCGCACTTCGATCGTGCACCACGCCGCGGCCGGGCACTCGGCGGCGATCGCGACCGCCTCCGCGTGCGTTTCACAGTCGATGAGAAAGAATCCGCCGATCATCTCCTTGGCCTCGGCGAACGGCCCGTCGATGACCCGCGCGTCGCCGTTGGCGACCGAAACGCGTGCGGCATCCTTCAGCGAACTGAGCGATTCGACCGCCCGCAGCACGCCGCGTGCTTTCAGGCCCTCGGCAAATTGCACCATCTGCCGGTACGCTTCGCGTCCCTCTTCCTGCGTGCGCCGGCTGCGCTGTTCGACCGGTTCGACCACGAGTAGCAGGTAAGCCACGACGATCCTCCGAAAGTTTTTTGATGGCGTTCAAGTTAAACCGTCAGGCTCGTGACGGCAAGACTGACGGACGTTCGTTATTTCCCGGACGATGTTCGATTGCTCATACGTTACGCGCATCGCGTATCTATCTCGATATTGACAAGTGCCGATGCGCCACACGATACTGCGACACATGCACGCAGCCATCCTTTTCTCCATCGCCGCGATTAAAAACCGTATGAACGCCATCTGTGGCGGGTCATCGGAACAGCGTGTGCGCTAGCGAAACAGGCAAGCAAACAAATTCCGAAGGCCCCGCCGCAAGACGGGGCCTTCTTGTTTTTGCGTGCAAGGTTTCCGTCTTCGGCTCACATCATGGAGAGCAGAGATGGAAGAGGTATCGCAGGTTTTCGTGCGACATGGCGTCGGCCACGGCGTGGCATCCGGTCGCCGGAGCGGCGCGGGCGCGCGCGTCGTGGTCCATGTCGAGGTTCAGCCGCATCAGATGGTGTCGTGGCGGCTCACGCGCGACGCCGAGTTGCGCGCGGGCGATGCGTGCGTGTGGCTCACGCGGCATCGCGACCCGTACGACTACTGGATGAAGCCCGGCGACGTCGTGCGCCTGTCGCGCGGCGAGCGCGTGTGGCTCACGTCGGAAAGCGATCACGCGATCGAGGTGTCGCTCACTTCATATCGCGCGGCGAAGCGCGGGTTCGTATCGCGCTGGCTCGCGCGCTGCTGGCCGCAGCGCGCGAACGCGTTCTAGCGAACGGGCCACAGAGGGCTCAGGGCTCAGGGCTCAGGGCTCAGGGCTCAGCGCAACGAAAATTCGCCGCGACATTGATGTTGCCTTTTCCGACATAGCGCGGATAGTTCGGATAACGGCATATCGGCCGCGTGCGTCCGTTGGTGGCCGGCGCGATGTCGCTGCCGACGAGCGTCTCGGGCGCGACGCCCTTGCTCACCCACTCGTCGAGCGCGCCGAGTTCGTCCCACGCGGGAATGAACACGCCGTTGCCGTGCTGGAAGCCCGGCACCATGTAGAGCCGCATGAACGAATCGACGGTGTCGCGTCCGTATCGGTCGATGAGTCCCTGGAAGAACGCGATCGTCTGGTTCGGGCTGATGACTTCGTCGGCCAAGCCGTGCATCGCGATGAGCTTGCCGCCGTGCGCGATGAATGCGGAGAAATCCGGGTTCATCGCGCCGACGGTGTATGAGAGCGAAATCAGGCGCTGCCTGTAGCGGCCCGGATCGTTGAGATCGAAGGAAAGCGCGTTGTAGCCCAGATCGCGTGTGACGAAGTGACGGACGTACGCGTCGCCCTGCGCGAACAGATAGCCGTTCGCGGCGAAGGTCGGCGGATTGAGCGGCACGGGCGAATCGCCGAGGCCCAGCGTGCCGGAAAAGTCGACGCCCTGGAACACGTTGTAGCCCGGATAGGCGTCCACGCCATAGGCGAGCGCGTATGGCAGCTTGACGCCGTCGCGCAAGGTCTGCAGCGTGTCGATCTGCGCATCGGACAGGCAGCTGTCGCGCAGCGAAGGCCGCTGCCCGTATGCGCAGCGCAGCGACGCGATGATCTGCGGCTCCAGCTTCCGGCACGCCTCCACATTGCCGACGATGCCATCGGCCGCACCGTCCAGCCGGTCGCATTCGCGCATGACGGTCTCGAACACGCGGCGCTGCTGCGCGAGCCCGACGAAGCCGCCCGGTTTCGCATACGACGCCTGCCCGACCTGCACGCCCATCAGCCGCACGCCGGAGAAGTTGATCGCGGGCGCGTTGGCGATCACGCCGTCGTAGTCGTTCGGAAAGCGCTCGATCACCGTGAAGCCTTCGCGCCCGCCCGTCGAGCCGCCCGCGAAGTAGGTTTTCTCGGGCGCGCGTCCGTAGCCCATCTGGATGAGCGCGAGCGCGACGTCGCGGGTCTTTTTCAAATGCCCGAAACCAAAATTGACAATGGCTTCGTCGTTGATCGCGAAGTCCGCGCGCCCCGAATTGCCGACGTGGCCCGAATCCGAGCCGAAGGTCGCGTAGCCACGCGCGAGCGGCGTCGAATCGGGCGCGAAGGGCATCGGGTCGGTGCCGGACACGATCGTGCCGTTGTAGCCGCCGCCGCCCATCTGCAGCGCCCGGCCGTTCCAGCGGCTCGGCAGGTTCACTTCGAAGCGGATATCGGGCGTCGTGTCCTGCAGCGCCTTGATGAAGCCGGTGATGCGGCAATACTCGCCGTTGCGGTTGCCGGACGCGGTCGCCTTCACGACCGATGCGGAGACGATGGTCGCGCCGCGCGTCGGCAGTCCGATGATCGACGCGGGCACGGTCTTGCCTTCGAGATCGTCGCAGTGCTTGGTGACGTAGGCGGCGGCCTGCGCGTGCGCGCATGCGGCGAGCAGCAGCGCCGCGACGAAAGCCCGGACGCGGAACAGATCGGAGGAAAGGAGGCGGAAGCGGCGAAACACGTCTTTGGGAGTGGGTACTTCAAACGCCGCACAATATATAAGAACAGATTGCCGATCGCCATCGGATGACGACTGGCCGTTGCGGCGAAACAACCGGATGCCCTGCCCTCGTGCCCGCATCGGTCGTTATTCTCCGTCCCATTCGCCGCGCAGATCGCTGTTCCGCAAAAGCTGTAGCAAGGTTTCGGCCGGACGGCTCAGATGTTTCGCGCCGAACGCGATGAATTCCACTTCGGGCAACACCGGCAGATCCGCCCGGTTCACCGGGGGCGCGAGACCGCGCGCCGCCAGGAAGTGCGAGCGGACCGTGAGCCCGAGCCCGCCTCGCGCCGCCGCGATGCAGCCGGCGTGGCTGCTGCTCGTGCAGACCATTTGCCAGCTCGCGCCGGTCATGGCGAGCGAATCGAGCACGACTCCGCGCGTGACGCTCGGCTCGGCGACGAGAATGAGCGGCAGCGGTGCGCTCGTGTCGACCACGGTGCCGGGCTTGGCGAGCCATTCCAGCCGCCCGGAAAACAGCCGCATGCCGCGGGCGTCGCCCAGACGCCGCTTGCCGACGGCGAGATCGAGTTCGCCCGCATCGACCATTTGATACAGCCGCCCCGTCATGCCGATGGTGATCTCCAGTTCGACATCGGGATGGGTGTCGCGGAACGCCGCGAGCACGCTCGGCAGCGGCCCGAGCGCCAGATCGTCCGATGAACCCAGCCGCACGCGGCCGCGCAGGCGCGGCGAGCTGAACTGCGACTGCGCGTGGGCCATCGCTTCCAGAATCACGCGCGCGTGCACGAGCATGGCTTCGCCGTCGGCGGTGAGCGCGAGCGAATGTGTGTCGCGCACGAACAGACGCCGCCCGACGCTCTCCTCCAGTCGACGAATATGCTCGGAGACGCTCGACTGCCTGAGCCCGAGCTGCCGGCCCGCGTCGGTGAAGCTGTGCGACGCGGCCACGGTCGCGAAAGTGTTCAGCCAGACTGGATTGAGCATGCGTCATTGTGATCGGCAATGCCGATGACAGTCAATGTGGTTAGCGGTCTTCCCGATCACGCCATGAGTCACTAAGATTTCACAATGCGCGCGGGAAACCGGTTTCAACCGCCTTTCGACCGTGCGCGCCACCCCCGTCAGATCTCTCCTCACATGACCAGACAGTCCTCGCACACGGCGCTTCTATGGATCGTCGCCGTGGGCTTTTTCATGCAGGCGCTCGACACGACGATCGTCAACACGGCGCTGCCTTCCATCGCTCGCAGTCTGAACGCAGTGCCGCTCGCGATGCAGTCGATCGTCGTCGCCTACACGCTCACGATGGCGCTGCTCACGCCGGCCTCCGGCTGGCTCGCCGACCGCTTCGGCACGCGCCGCGTCTATACGGTGTCGATTTCGCTGTTCGTGATCGGCTCGCTCGCCTGCGCGAACGCGCACACGCTCAATCAGCTCGTGCTTGCGCGCGTGCTGCAGGGCGTGGGCGGCTCGATGCTGCTGCCGATCGGCCGCCTCGCCATTCTGCGCGCCGTGTCGGGAGAGGCCTACGTCTCCGCGCTTGCGATGATCTCGGTCGCCGGCCAGGTCGGCCCGATTCTCGGCCCGACGCTCGGCGGCTGGTTCGTCGAGTCGTTCTCGTGGCACTGGATTTTCCTGATCAACGTGCCGATCGGCGCGGTCGGCCTCTATGCGGTGCAGCGCTTCCTGCCGAACGACACGGTCCACGACGCGCCGCCGTTCGATTTCGTCGGCTGCGGCTTGCTCTCGATGTGCATGGTCTCGTTCTCCCTCGCGCTCGATTGCCCGGTGGAGACGCATCGCGGCGCGGTGTCGGCGGCGCTGTTCGCGCTCGCGGCGGCGTCGGCGTTCGCCTATGTCCCCTATGCGCGCCGCAAGAAGAATCCGCTGTTCCAGCTCGCGCTGTTTCGCGAGCCGAATTTCAGCGTCGGGCTCGTCGGCAATCTGCTGTGCCGCGTCGGCTCGAGCGCGGTGCCGTTCCTGCTGCCGCTCTTGATGCAGCTCGAACTCGGCTACAGCCCGCTACATTCGGGCCTGATGATGCTGCCCATCGCGATTGCCGGCACTATCAGCAAGCGCTGGATCGCGGGCCTCGTGAAGCGCTACGGCTACGACACTTTCCTGCTCGTGAACACGGCGCTGGTCGGCGCGTCGATCGTCGCGTTCGCGCTGTTCTCGCCGTCGTTGCCGCTCGCCGTGGAAATCGCGATTCTGGCCGTGTTCGGCGCATCCAACTCGATGCAGTTCGCCGCGATGAACAGCGTCACGCTCAAAGGGCTGTCGAGCAAGGACGCGGGCAGCGGCAACAGCCTCTTCTCGATGGTGCAGATGCTCGCGATCGGCCTGGGCGTGTCGATCGGCGGCTCGCTCGTGCAACTGTTCCAGGGACCGTTTTCGACCTCGACGGGCTTCAGGCTGAGCTTCGTCTGCATGGGCGTGGTGACGCTGCTGTCGGGCGTCGTGTTCCGCCGCCTCGACGACGCGCCGCGCGGCGCGGCGCCTGCCCGCGCGGGCACGTCCTAGGCGTTACGGCTATCCTGTCCGTCCCATCGAACCGTTTTCATCTGGAGCGCAACCGTGCAATACCGCAAATTCGGCAATACCGGTCTCACCGTTTCGCGACTCACGCTCGGCACGATGACCTTCGGCCTGCAGACCGAAGAAGACGTGTCGCGCAGCATCATGGACCACGCGGCGGACGCGGGCGTCAATTTCATCGATACGGCGAATGTCTATCCGCTCGGCGCCACCCACGATGTCGCGGGCCGCACGGAAGAGATCGTCGGACGCTGGCTGAAGGGTCGGCGCGACGACTTCATTCTCGCGACCAAGGCCGCCCACGAGATGGGGCCGCACGCGTGGCACAAGGGCACGTCGCGCAAGCATCTGCTCGATGCCATCGACGCGTCGCTCAAGCGGCTGGACACCGATTACGTCGATCTGTACCAGCTTCACAACGACGACCGCGACACTCCGCTCGACGAAATGCTCGAAGCGCTCGACATCATCGTGCGGCAAGGCAAGGCGCGTTATATCGGCGTGTCGAATTTTCTGGCTTACCGGCTGGCGCGCGCGCTCGGGCGCTCGGACGTGTTGCGAACGGCGCGCTTCGTGTCGCTGCAGCCGCGCTACAACTTGCTGTTTCGCCAGATCGAGCGCGAATTGTTGCCGCTCGCGACCGAGGAAGGTCTGGCCGTGATTCCGTACAATCCGCTCGCGGGCGGATTGCTCACCGGCAAGCACAGCTACGATGCGGCGCCGGCCGAAGGCCGCTTCACCGGCTCGGTCGGCAAGGCGGGCGCGATGTACACGCAGCGCTACTGGCACGAGCGCGAGTTTCACACCATCGAGGCGATCAACAAGATCGTCGCGCCCACCGGACGGTCGCTCGCGAGCACGGCGCTCGCGTGGGTGCTGGCGAATCCGGCGGTGACGTCGGCGATCATCGGAGCGAGCCGGCCCGATCAGCTGAACGAGACGCTCGCGGCGGTCGATCAGCCTATCGATCCGGAAGTCAAGACGAAGCTCGACGAAGCGACCACGGAATATCGCTTCGGCGACGCGTTGCGCTGATCCCGGCGTTCCAGGCCGGCGTTCAGACGCGGGCCGCGCGCGCCTTGTAAAAGCCTTCGAGCGAATAGAGCGCGAGAGCGGCCCAGATCGCGCCATAGCCGATCAGCTGATCGTGGCCGAAAAATTCGTGATAGATCACGACGCCGATCAGCAATTGCAGCGACGGCGTGATGTACTGGATCAGCCCGAGCATCGACAGCGGAATGCGGCGCGCGCCCGCCGCGAACAGCAGGAGCGGAACGGCGGTGATCGGGCCGGCCGCCGCGAGCAGCAGCTTGACGCCCAGCGACGCATGCAGGAAGCCGCTCTCGCCATGCGCGTTCATGAAAAACAGATAAAGCAGCGCGACGGGGCACAGCAGCATGGTCTCGAGCGTGAGCCCTTCGAGCGCGCCGAGCGACGCCGTCTTGCGCAGCAGGCCGTAGCCGCCGAAGGTCAGCGCGAGCGCCAGGCTGATCCACGGCGGCGCGCCGTTCACCCACGTGAGCCACACGACGCCCGCCGCGGCGATCGTCACCGCGATCCATTGCACGGGCCGCAGGCGTTCGTGCAGGAACGCCATGCCGAACAGCACGTTCACGAGCGGATTGATGAAGTAGCCGAGACTCGCCTCGACAATGCGCCCGGCGTTCACCGCCCAGATATAAATGCCCCAGTTGGCCGAGAGCAGCACGGCGCTCGCCGCGAAGCGCGCGAGCAGGCGTTTGTCGCGCAGCACGGGCCCGAGCCAGCGCCACTGACGGCGCGCGGTCATGACGATCAGCAGGAACAGCATCGACCAGGCCATGCGATGCGCCAGCATCTCGACCGCGCCGATCGAATGCAAGGCCTTGAAATAGATTGGAAAAAGGCCCCAGATGGCAAAGGCCGCGAATGCGTAGACGACGCCTGGATTCATTGTTCGATGCGTTGGGCGGAAGCGCCGCGCACGAACGATCGGATCGTTCCCGGGGCGTGCCCGGCCGTTCGGGCCGGAAGCGATCCGCAAGGATTGGAAGCCGGATTTTAGTCGACGCACGGGGTTGCGCTCCAGCGGCAATCCAACGTTCGCGCGAACCCTTCGACGAATTGGCGCTCGAACCCTCTACGGAATCCGGGCGCGACAGCCATTCAAAAGGCCGTGCTATCGTGGCCCGGGCCTCGAGATTGCTACTGTCTGCCCTTTCGCCTGTCCATTCGTTCACCAATGAATAACCACAACGTTCACCAGAATTTCTTCCACATCCTGCTGTTCGTCGTGACGCTCGCGCTCGGCTGGGTGCTGCTCCCGTTCTTCGGTGCGATCTTCTGGGGCGCGATTCTCGCCATCCTGTTCCAGCCGATGCAGCGCTATCTCGCCGCGCGCTTCGGCAAGCGCCGCAATCTCGCCGCGCTGACGACGCTGGCCGCCGCGATTCTCATCGTGATCATCCCGCTCGCTGTCGTCGCGGTGACGCTGGTGCAGGAAATCGCGCTCGTCTATGCGCGCATCAAGAGCGGCGAGCTGAACTTCGGGACCTACTTCCAGCACGTGCTGCATGCTCTGCCCGTCTCCGCGCAGCAACTGCTCGGACGCTACGGCCTCGACGACATCGCGGGCGTCCAGCGCAAGCTGATGGAAGGCGCGGCACAGATCAGCCAGTTCGCGGCGGCGCAGGCGCTAGCCATCGGGCAGAACACGTTCCAGTTCGTCGTGAGTTTCGGCGTGATGCTCTACCTCGTGTTCTTCCTGCTACGCGATGGCGGCGAGATCGGCCGGCGCATTCGCCGCGCGATTCCGCTCGATCCCGAGCCGAAGCAGCATCTGATCGCGAAGTTCACCACGGTGGTGCGCGCGACCGTCAAGGGGAATATCGCGGTCGCGGCGGTGCAAGGGTTCCTCGGCGGGCTGATCTTCTGGATTCTGGGCATCGGCGGTTCGCTGCTGTGGGGCGTGCTGATGGCCTTTTTGTCGCTGTTGCCGGCGGTCGGCGCGGCGATCATCTGGGTGCCCGCGGCGCTCTACTTCTTCATGACAGGCGCGATCGTCAAGGGGCTGATTCTGGTGGGGTTCTGCGTGGTGGTGATCGGCTTGGTCGATAACGTGCTGCGGCCGATTCTCGTCGGCAAGGACACGAAGATGCCGGACTGGGTCGTGCTCGTTTCCACGCTCGGCGGCATGGCGCTGTTCGGAATCAACGGGTTCGTGATCGGGCCGCTGGTCGCGGCGTTGTTCATGGCGAGCTGGGACTTGTTTTCGCAGGACGAGCAGGCCAATACGCGCAGATGAAAAAACCGGCTCTTTCGAGCCGGTTTTCGTCCGGAGCCTGGTCCACGCTTACCGCGAGTTCGGCGCCGTATATCTGCACTCGAAGCGCTTTCTCACCGTCCCGTTCTCGTCGACGCTTTCCAGATACACGTCGAATTGCCACAAGCGCGCCATGTGCTTGAGCACTTCGTCGCTGTCGTTCGCGAGATGACGATTATCGGTCATGAAGTGGCGCAGCGTCAGACTCCGGTCGCCACGCGTATTCACCGAATACACCTGAATGTTCGGCTCGCGATGATGAATGTCGTACTGTCGCGAGAGCGCCTGCCGCACATAGCGATAGCCGCTGCCGTCATGGATGGCGGACACCTCGAGCGCGTCGCGCATGTCGTCATCGAGAATCGAGAACAGGCGCATTTCCCGGATCAGATGCGGCGACAGGTACTGCGCAATGAAGCTCTCGTCCTTGAAATTGCGCATCGCGTAATGCAGGGACTCCAGCCAGTCGCTGCCCGCCAGATCCGGGAACCACTCGCGATCTTCTTCAGTCGGGCTTTCGCAGATGCGGCGAATGTCGCTCATCATCGAGAAGCCCAGCGCGTACGGATTGATGCCGCTGTAATACGGCTTCGTCACCGGCGGCTGATACACGACGTTCGAATGCGAGTGCAGGAACTCCATCATGAAGCCATCTTCCAGACGGCCTTCGTTGTAGAGCGTGTTGAGCAGCGTGTAGTGCCAGAACGTCGCCCAGCCTTCGTTCATGACCTGCGTCTGCCGCTGCGGATAGAAATACTGGCCGATCTTGCGCACGATGCGAATGACTTCGCGCTCCCACGGCTCCAGCAGCGGCGCGTTCTTTTCCGCGAAATACAGCAGATTTTCCTGCGGCTCCGGCGGATAACGGCTTTCGATTTCTTCCTGCGAATGCTCCTTTCCCTTCGGCAAGGTGCGCCACAACTCATTCACCTGCGACTGCAGATACGCCTCGCGCTCGCGGCGCATCGCGGCTTCTTTCGCGAGCGACAGCTTCTGCGGACGCTTGTAGCGATCCACGCCGTAATTCATCAGCGCATGGCACGAATCGAGCAGTTCCTCGACGCGATCCAGTCCGTATCGCTCCTCGCATTCCGCGATGTAATTCTTCGCGTACACGAGATAGTCGATGATCGCATGCGCGTCCGTCCAGAGCTTGAAGAGGTAATTGCCCTTGAAGAACGAGTTGTGCCCGTAAGCGGCGTGCGCGATCACGAGCGCCTGCATCGTCATGGTGTTCTCTTCCATGAGATACGCGATGCAGGGATTCGAATTGATGACGATTTCGTAGGCGAGACCCATCTGGCCGCGCCGATAACCTTTCTCCGTCGAGAGAAAGTGCTTGCCGAACGACCAGTGCCGGTAGTTCACCGGCATGCCGACGGAAGCATAAGCGTCCATCATCTGCTCGGAGCTGATGATTTCGAGTTGAATGGGATAGGTGTCGAGCCCGTAACGGTCGGCGACGCGCGAAATCTCGGCGTCGTACTCTTCGATCAGCTCGACGCTCCAGTCCGACGGGCACGGCAGCGGCCGCCGCTTCTCTGCAACATTCATTCTGACTTCCTCGTGCGCCTACTGCATTTTCGCGGACGCATTGCGTTGCCCGGCTTCAGGCCGCAGCGGAAGTAACACGATCGTCCGTGCCTTCCAGCTATTGCGCCCGCGTCTCGTTGTGCAAATGCCTCGTCGTCATGCGGCTGCCTGCTGCTTCTCGAACAGTTCGCGGAAAACCGGGTAGATATCCGCAGCCGAATCGACTTTCTTCATGGCCAGCTCGGGCGCGCCCATCGCAAGCTGAGCATACTCCAACCAGAGATTCTGCTCCTCCGGTGCAACTTGAATATAGGCAAAATACCGTACCTTCGGCAGGATGTCCTCCGCCAGCAGCTTGCGGCACTTCGGGGAATCGTCGGTCCAGTTATCGCCGTCCGATGCCTGCGCGCCGTAAATGTTCCATTCAGTCGGCGAGTAACGCTCGTCCATGATCTTCTTCATCAGTTCGAGCGCGCTCGACACCACCGTGCCGCCGCTTTCGGTCGAATGGAAGAAGGTGTCTTCGTCCACTTCCTCGGCGCGCGTGTGGTGACGGATGAACACGACTTCGATCTTCTCGTAGTTCCGCTGCAGGAACAGATACAGGAGGATGAAGAAGCGCTTCGACAGATCCTTGCGCTGCTCGTCCATCGAACCGGAGACGTCCATCAGACAGAACATCACCGCCTTGCTCGACGGCGTGGGCTGCTTCACGCGATTGATGTAGCGCAAGTCGAACGGATCGATGAACGGAATGCGTGTGATCCGGCCCTGCATGATGACGATATCCGCCTCGAGCCGCGCGATGTCTTCAGGGTCGCCGTTCTCCTCCTTCAACTGCTCGAGTTGCCGCTCCATCTCGCGCAACTGTGAGGCGAGCGGCCAGCCCAGCGCAATCCGGCGCCCGAGCGCGGAGCGCAACGATCTCACCACGTCGATGTTGTTCGGCGTGCCTTCCGCCGCCCAGCCCGCCCGCACGTTCTTCCAGGTCGGCACGGCGAGCAGTTGCGTCTTGACGAGGCGCGGCAGTTCGAGATCGTCGAAGAAGTACTGCATGAATTCTTCGCGCGAAAGCTCGAAGACGAAATCGTCCTGCCCTTCGCCCTCGTTGCTGGCGCTCTTGCCGCCGCCGCCCGCGCCGCCCGGCGGACGCGGAATCTTGTCGCCGCGTATGTAATCGGCATTGCCCGGATGGACGTACTCGCGCTTGCCGCCCGGCCCGTGACGGAACGAGGGCTCCGAAATGTCCTTCTTCGGGATGGTGATGCTCTGGGTGCTTTGGATATCCTTGATGCTGCGATCGCGCACCGCGTCGGAAACCGCGCGGCGAATGTAACTCTTGACGCGTCGCAGGAAGCGTTCGCGGTTCGCGATGCTCTTGTTCTTGCCGGCTAACCTGCGGTCGATGATTTGGTGCAGCACATCCAGTCTCCCGCGTTATTGGCGAGATGGCGAGGCGCTGCGTGAGCCAAGGTTCTGTCGCAGCGTCTCTGTCTCGCAAACTGTCCTCGTGCCGCCGGACGCAATCCGCACGCCCGCACGACCACGGACATCATAACTCCCGCGCTGCGCGGGACCGGAACGAAGCGCAACGAGTCGAAGCGCCGTTCCCGGTCATCGGATTCACGCCCGCAATCAGGCCGGGCGCGAACCCTTCACACATTACGTCACGACGACTTGCGCACGCGCAGATACCAGTCGCACAGGAGACGCACCTGCTTCGGCGTATAGCCCTTCGCGACCATGCGATTGACGAAGTCCTCGTGCTTGCGCTGCTCTTCGGCCGAGCCTTTCGCATTGAACGAAATCACCGGCAGAAGTTCTTCGGTGTTGGAGAACATCTTCTTCTCGATCACCACGCGCAGCTTCTCGTAGCTGATCCACGCCGGGTTCTTGCCGCCGTTGGCCGCACGAGCGCGCAACACGAAGTTCACTATCTCGTTGCGGAAGTCCTTCGGGTTGCTGATGCCCGCGGGCTTCTCGATCTTCTCCAGTTCGGCGTTCAGGGCCGCGCGGTCGAAGCTCTCGCCGGTGTCGTGATCGCGGAATTCCTGGTCCTGAATCCAGAAGTCCGCATACGTCACATAGCGGTCGAAGATGTTTTGTCCATACTCCGAATACGACTCCAGATAAGCAGTCTGAATTTCCTTGCCGATGAATTCGGCGTAGCGCGAGGCCAGAACGTCCTTGATGAACGAAAGATACTTCTGCTCCGTCTCCGGCGGGAACTGCTCGCGCTCGATCTGCTGTTCGAGCACATACATTAGATGCACCGGATTGGCTGCGACCTCGCTCGAATCGAAGTTGAAGACGCGCGACAGGATCTTGAACGCAAAGCGCGTGGAGACGCCGGTCATGCCTTCATCGACGCCCGCGTAATCGCGATACTCCTGATAGGACTTCGCCTTCGGGTCCGTGTCCTTCAGGTTCTCGCCGTCGTACACCTGCATCTTCGAGAACAGGCTCGAGTTCTCCGGTTCATGCAGACGTGTGAGCACGGCCATCTGCGCCATCATCTTGAGCGTGCCCGGTGCGCAGACCGCCTCGGCGAGGGACGAATTGCGCAGGAGCTTCTCGTAGATCTTGATCTCTTCGCCGTAACGCAGGCAGTACGGCACCTTCACAACGAAGATGCGGTCGAGCAGTGCTTCGTTGTTCTTGTTGTTGCGGAACGCCTTCCACTCAGACTCGTTCGAGTGCGCGAGGATGACGCCGTCGAACGGAATCGCACCGAAGCCTTCCGTGCCCTTGAAGTTGCCTTCCTGGGTGGCGGTCAACAACGGGTGCAGCACCTTGATCGGCGCCTTGAACATTTCGACGAATTCCAGCAAGCCCTGATTGGCGAGGCACAGGCCGCCGGAATAGCTGTACGCGTCCGCGTCGTCCTGCGAATAGGTTTCGAGCTTGCGGATATCCACCTTGCCGACGAGCGACGAGATGTCCTGGTTGTTCTCGTCGCCCGGCTCGGTCTTCGCGATGCCGATCTGACGCAGGATGGAAGGATAGCGGCGCACCACGCGGAACTTGCGGATGTCGCCGTTGTATTCGTGCAGGCGCTTCACAGCCCACGGCGAAAGAATGCTCTTCAGATAGCGGCGCGGAATGCCGTACTGCTCTTCCAGCACCGGACCGTCTTCGTCGTAATCGAAGAGACCGAGTGGCGATTCGTTGACGGGCGAGCCCTTGAGCGAATAGAACGGCACACGCTCCATGAGCTGCTTCAGTCGTTCGGCGATTGACGACTTCCCGCCGCCCACCGGACCCAGCAGATACAGGATCTGCTTCTTCTCTTCCAGACCCTGTGCCGCGTGCCGGAAGTACGACACGACATTCTCGATTACTTCTTCCATCCCGTAGAACTCACGGAATGCGGGATACACCTTGATGACCTTGTTTGCAAACACACGCGATAAACGCGGGTCGAGGCGAGTGTCGACCATCTCCGGTTCCCCGATGGCCGTCAACATGCGTTCGCCCGCTGTTGCATATGTGGCAGGATCATCCTTGCAGAGCGCGAGGTACTCTTCGAGCGAGAATTCCTCCTCGCGGGTTTTTTCGAAGCGGGTCGCGAAACTGCTGTAGATATCCATGCTACCTCCTCGCCGAAGTCAGAAAGCTATGCCGTGCGCAACGCGCGTAATCGAAACGACATCGCTTGAAATCATCCTAAACCCTTTCGAATTTTTTTTCACGCACTTGCTACGTGTAACCACATCGGGAGGAAGCTCTAGCTACACGAATTATTTTCGGTGACCTACAATCCTCTTCCCGATATCGGTATCGTGTTGCTCGATATCTTTCCTGCCTGTGCGCTTCCCCGCGCTCATCGCCACCAATCCACTGCTCCCTTCCGCCAACGCTGTGTCTCCGCGTCGGTTGCGTGCTCGCGCACTCAGAGTCGAGTCGTACATACATACATTCATGCAATGCAATGCATCGATGCGCGCATATCGAAATCAATAACCGTACCCGCTGCGCGGCGTTTCTCTTTTCGTCATGCAAGCACCAGTTCGAGTTCGCCGATGCGGTCGATTGCACCATGCAGCATCGCCGGCCCTTCGATGCGGTATGCGCCCGTGTAAGAGCCGGTCGTGATGGTCCAGAACGGCTCCACGGTCAGACCCATGCGCGAACAATGGTTAACGAGCCACGGCAGCAACTCGCGCGGGTCGCCCGCCGGATTGCCGAGCGCAGCCGGCGCGATCGACTCGCCATCCAGCGTGAATTCCAGGCGGGGCGCGAGAAAGTCGAAGCCGGGCGCGACCACGTCATAAGGCTCCATGCCCGAGACGACGAGCGCACCGTTGTTCTGCGAATCCGCGAGCTGGGCGAGCGGATCGAGATTGGGCCATTGCGCGAAACGGCTGTCGACCACTTCGAGCGCGACCGCGATACCGCCTATCGCATCGAACACTTCCTCGCGCGTGTAAGGTTCGATGCGCGCAGGTAGCGCATAGGCGAAGCGGAACGCGATTTCCAGCTCCACCAGTACGCGGAAGAAGCCATTGAAAGGAAGCCGCGCGGGCGATGCATACACGAGCGCGGCGTCGATGGGCGCGCCGGTGGCGAGCGCGTCCGGCGCGCGCGCTCCGATCTTCCAGGCGCCGATGCGCGCCTGCGACTCTTTAAGCATCTCGTGCTGAATGGCGTACGCGGTGGGCGCGTCGGCGGGAATGTCGCCATGTTCCAGCAGCTCGATCGGCTGATGCCGGCGGCGGGCCTCCGCGAGCTTCGCGGCGAGTGTCGATCCGGTCATGTCGGTATCCTCGTGTGGACTGTGCCTGCGAACACTCAGGCACGTGTCCATCAGTGTACGGGTTACCGGTTCGGCGTTGGTCGCGCGCGTGAAGTTTCGCGCGCGCGACCGCGCGTTCGCCGCGTCACCGCACCGCATGCAATGCTCAGAACGTCTCCCAGTCCCCGCCGGCGTCGGCCGTTGCAGTTTGTTTCGGTGCTGGCGCGGCTGGTGGCGCGGCGCGCCTGGCGGGTGTCGCGGCGACCGGTCTTTGCGCGACGCGCACGTTAACCGTTGCACGCGATGCAATGACGGGCGAACGTGCGGCCGCAGTCGCGGGCGCCTGCTCCTGCGCGCCGTCGCTGATCTGGAACACGGCCACCGCGTGCCGCAGGCGCGCAGCCTGATCTTCGAGCGATTGCGCGGCGGCTGCCGCCTCCTCGACCAGCGCGGCGTTCTGCTGCGTCACTTCGTCCATCTGAGTGACCGCGCGCGATACCTGCTCGATGCCGCTCGACTGCTCCTCCGATGCCGCCGCGATCTCGCCCATGATGTCGGTCACGCGCTGCACCGCGCCGATGATCTCGTTCATCGTCCGGCCGGCTTCGTCGACGAGCGTCGTACCGGTCTGCACGCGCGCCACCGACGTGTCGATCAGCTCCTTGATTTCCTTGGCCGCCGCCGACGAGCGTTGCGCGAGGCTGCGCACCTCGCCCGCGACGACCGCGAAGCCGCGCCCTTCCTCGCCGGCGCGCGCGGCTTCCACCGCCGCGTTGAGCGCGAGGATATTGGTCTGGAACGCAATGCCCTCGATGATCGAGATGATGTCCGCGATCTTCGACGAGCTGCCGTTGATCTCGCGCATCGTGTCGACGACCTGCGTGACGACCGCGCTTCCCTTGCCCGCGATCTCCGAGGCGTTCGCCGCGAGCGCGCTCGCCTGGCGGGCGTTGTCGGCGTTCTGTCGCACGGTGCCGGTCAGCTCTTCCATGCTCGATGCGGTTTCCTGCAGCGCGGAGGCCTGTTCCTCGGTGCGCGACGAAAGATCGGTGTTGCCCGCCGCGATCTGCTGCGTGGCCGAGGCGATCGATTCGGAGCCGGTGCGCACGGTGCGCACCGTCGCGAGCAGGCTGGCGCGCATTTTGGCAAGTCCCGCGAGCAGTTGACCCATTTCGTCGCGCGACGTGACCACGACTTCGCGACGCAGATCACCTGCCGCGATCGCCTCGAAATGGCCGAGCGCGTCTTCGAGCGGCCGCGCGATCGCGCGCCGCAGCGAGAACCACGCGAACGACGCCGCCAGAATGCCCAGCGCGATGGCGCCCATGCCGAGCCCGCGCAGCCATTCGAAGCTGCTCTGCGTCGCGTCGTAGCTCTGTTTCGATGCTTCCGTGAGGTACTTGCGCAGCGCGTCGTTCGCTTGCGCCAGCTCGTTGTAGGTGACCTGCATCGCCTTCGCGTTCTCGATGATGCCGTCATGATCGTTGGCGAGGATCGACGCGATGCCGCGATCGACGATGCCCTGCAGCGCGAGGCGCTTCTCCTGCGCCGCCTGCGCGAGACGCCTTTCCTCGGGCGCCTGCGCGAGCGCCATGTATTCCTTCCAGTAGCCGTCGGCGCGCTCGCGCATCATTCGCGAGCGCTCGACGGTGGCCGCCACTTCGGCGGTGCCGGCCAGCAGCGCGGCGCGGTCGAACACGAGACGCTCGCGCGCCGCGTACATCTCCGCGTTGCCGACCGCGATCGCCGCCGGCATCTGCACGGAATACGTGTTGAGGAACGCACCGTTCGAGTGACTCATGCCAGCCAGCCCCAGCGCGCCGATCGCGATGAGCAGCGCACCCAGAAACGCCATCGAGATTCCCAGGCGCGCCTTGATCGTCAAAGCCTTGTTCATTGAGTTGTCCCTGATGCCGCTTGAGCGCGGCTCTTCCGGCCGATCGAGCCAGCTGACGATCGCGCGGCCGATCCGCGTCGCCCTTTTCCATCGTCTCGGGACGCGCGACAGCGCGCACCCGTTATCGACGTAAACGGCGCGAAAGAGACAGGACTTGAGGAATCCGTTTCGTCTGAAGAGAAAACGGCGCATCAAGCGCGCCGTTTTTCAGCGAACATTGCAGACTTATGCGGAAATTTCGCTGCGGTGCGGAATGGATGGCTGCGCCCCTTCACGCGTCACGGCGATCGCCGCCGCGCGCTGGCCGAACGTGATTGCCTCGGTGACGGCGCTGCCGCGCGCGAGCTCCGCCGCGAAGCCGCCGACGAAGGTGTCCCCGGCCGCGGTCGTATCGACGGCTTCGACATTCGGCGACGGAAAGTGCACGCCGGCCTCGTCCGCGCCGTCCAGCAGCGCGAGCACGCCCTGCGAGCCGAGCGTCACGATCACGTTGCGTGCGCCTTTCGCCTTGAGTGTCTGCGCGGCGCGGCGCGCGTCGTCGGGCGTCTCGATCATCACGCCCGAGAGCGTCGCGGCTTCGAGCTCGTTCGGAATCAGATAGTCGATCAGCGGGAACCAGTCCGGCGGCAGCTTGCGCGCAGCCGGCGCGGGATTGAGGATGGTCGTGCGCTTGAGAACCCGCCCAGCGGCGAGCGCCGAGCGCACGGTGTCGAGCGGCGTTTCGAGCTGGCAGACGATCACGTCCGCCTGCGCGAGCAGCGCCTCGTGCGCCGCGATGTTCGCGGGCGTCACTTGCGCGTTGCTGCCGGCGACAATCACGATCGCGTTCTGACTGGCGTCGTCGACAACGATCAGCGCCACGCCCGTCGGCGCGCTGGCGCTGGTAGCGAGCGCCGTGCAGTCGATGCCTTCCGCCTCGAGACTGCCTCTGAGCGTCGCGCCGTTCGAATCGTCGCCGACGCAGCCGATCATCGCAACGTTCGCGCCCAGACGCGCCGCCGCGACCGCCTGATTGCCGCCCTTGCCGCCCGGGACCTGCGCGAAGGCGTGGCCGGCGAGCGTCTCGCCCGGCCGCGGCAGGCGCGGCGCGCGCGCGACAAGGTCCATGTTGAGGCTGCCGATCACGGTCACGCGGCCGATCCTGGCGCCGTTGGCCGCGTCAGCTTTGGCGCTATTGCCCATCTCGTTCGTTCCCTTCCAAAAACCGCTTTCGTCCTTTACGCCTGCGCGGCTTCGTCCGCGCCCAGGCGCGCCTCGGGCGCCACCGCCGTCGATTCGCGACGCACCAGACGCGGCGCCACCACGCGGCGGCGCGTCGTGCCTTCCAGCTTACCGGTAATGCGGTCGATCAGCGTCTGCGCGGCCATTTCGCCCAGCGCGCGCACCGACTGCCCGACCGTCGACAGCGCCGGATACGTGTAGCGCGACAGCTCGACATCGTCGAAGCCGATGATCGAGCAATCCTCGGGCACGCGGATATGGCGCTCGGCCGCCGCACGCAGCGCGCCGATGCCCATCATGTCGTTGCACGCGAAGATCGCCGTCGGCCGCATGGTGTCGAGCAATTGCGAGGCCGCGGCGTAACCGCCCGTCGCGGAAAAGTCGCTCTGCACGATCGCGTTCGGCGCGATCTCGATGCCGCGCTCGGCCATCGCGCGGATGAAGCCGTGCAGGCGCATGGCGGAGACGGCGGTCGCCACCGGCCCGGTGATGCAGCCGATCTGCGCATGCCCGAGCTGCAGCAGATGCCGGGTGGCGAGATAGGCACCCTTTTCGTGGTCGATCTGCACGAGATCGGATTGCAGCCCCTCGATATTGCGGTCGACGATCACGAGCGGCTCGCGCGCGCCGGCGAGGCACTGCGCGAGCACCGAATCCTCACCCGCCGATGCGATCACCAGCCCGTCGATGCGCTTCTCCTGCAACACGCGCAGATAGTTGCGCTGCTTGGCGGGATCGTCGTCGGAGTTGCAGAAGAACACGCAATAGCCGTTCTTCGCGCAGCCGTCTTCGACACCGCGCGCGAGCTCGGCGAAATACGGATTCGTCGCGTTCGGCACGAGCAGGCCGATCGTCGCGGTGGAGCGCGCCTTCAGCGAGCGCGCCACCGCCGACGGCACATAGTCGAGTTCGCGGATCGCCCGCTCGACTTTCGCCCGCACGTCGGCCGACACCGGCCGTGAATTGTTCACTACATGGGATACCGTCGTGAACGACACCCCGGCAATGGCTGCCACGTCTTTGATCGTCGCCATACATCGTCCTTCGCTTTGCTTAGGTCTTACTGCTCTTATTGGTCGTAAGGCATGCGGCGCGACCTGCATGACTGCGCCTTGCTGCTTTCCCCGCGCCCTGCTTGCTTCCTTGCTGTCGCGCCGGTCGGGCGTGCGCTTTCACTCGCGCGCACGTTTGCTCCCGCCGGTGCTCTTCACCACCGTCGCCGGCCGCCACTCCACCCCGTGCGGAGCCAGGCCAGCGCCGTCCCTCGATCAAACCCGCTTTCTCCTGCTTCGGTAAGTATCCAGCACCACCGCCACCACGATCACCGCACCCGTAATGATGCGCTTGGTGGGCTCGTTCGCACCGATCTGGGCCAGCCCCGCGGCCAGCACGGAAATGATCAACACGCCGAAAAACGTGCTGATGACCGAACCTCGCCCGCCCATCAGACTCGTGCCGCCGATCACCACCGCCGCGATCACCTGCAGTTCCGCGCCGGCGCCCGCGTTCGGATCGGCGGCTTCCAGACGCGAGATCTGGAACAGCGCGGCGAGTCCGGACAAGGCGCCCATCAGCGCGAAAACGATTACCTTGTACGGCCGCGGATTGACCCCGGCGAGCCGCACCGCTTCCTCGTTCGTGCCGATACCTACGAGATATCGGCCAAAAACCGTTCGGGTCAAGACCAGATGCGCAATTATCATCACCACGACCGCGATCAGGAACGCGGGCGAGATGCCGAAGGCGATCGGATTCGACAGGAAATCGAACGCGTCGCCGATATACGCGGTGCGCGAATTGGTCATCTGATACGCAAGCCCGCGCGCCGCTTCCAGCACGCCCAGCGACACGATGAACGACGGAATGCGCCACGCCACCGTCACGAGTCCGGTCACCGTGCCCGTGAGCGCGGCGGCCGCGAGCCCGATCAGCGCGGCCGGAAACGCCGGCCAGTGCCACTTGAGCGCGGCCACGCTCACCACCGAAGCGCCCAGCGCCAGCACCGAGCCCACCGACAGATCGATCCCCGCGATGATCAGCACGAAGGTCATGCCGACCGACATCACGACGAGATCCGGAATCTGGTTCGCGATCGTGCTGAACGTGTCGTACGTCAGGAAATGCGAACTCAGCACGGAAAACAGCGCGATCATCGCGGCGAGCGCGCCCGCCAGACCCAGGTAATTCGAAATGCCCAGACGCGTGCCGACGCCTTTCGTGCTCTTCGGCGCATCGGCGGGCAGATTGGCTTCGCTCATTCAATGCTCCACGTTGTCTTCGGGCGCCTCGGTGTCAGGCGCTTTCGCGTCCGGCGCGATCGGCTCGTGCATGATTGCCTCGCGTTTCGCGTATCCCGAGAACGCCGCCGCGAGCAGCGCGTCCTGCGTCCAGTTCGCGCGCTCGAACACGCCCGTCATGCGCCCCGCCGACATCACGCCGATGCGGTCGCAGATCAGCATCAGCTCGCGCAGATCGCTCGACACGACGACCAGCGCGCGCCCCTCGCGAGCGAGTGCGCCCATCAGCCCGTAGATGTCGAACTTCGCGCCGACGTCGATGCCGCGCGTCGGCTCGTCGAACAGCAGCACGGAGCAGTCGCGCGCGAGCCAGCGCCCGATCACGACCTTCTGCTGATTGCCGCCCGATAGTTCCGATACGGCCTGCGCCGGCCCCGACGTGCGGATGCGCATCGCCTCGATCTGACGTTGCGCGAGCGCCGCTTCCCGGCGCGTGTCGACCACGCCGTGACGCGCGACCGCCCCCAGGTTGCCGAGTGAAACGTTCGCGGCGATCGGCAGACTGAGCAACAGGCCTTCGCCCTTGCGGTCCTCCGTGATCAGCGCGATGCCTTCTTCCACCGCGTCGGTCGGCGACTGCACCTTCACCTGGCGCAGCGCTCCGCCGTGGCGCGCGACGCAAACCGTGCCCGCATCGGCGCGATCCGCGCCGTAGATGAGCCGCATGAGCTCGGTGCGGCCCGCGCCGATCAGTCCGCTCACGCCGAAGATCTCGCCCGCGCGCACTTCGAACGACACATCGCGCACCACGGTCCCGCGCGTCATGCCCTCCACCTTCAGCGCGACGCCGCCGATGCGCCGCTCGCCCAGATCGATGCGCTCGCCGATCTCGCGCCCCACCATCAGCGTGACGAGACGCTCGCTCGTCAGTTCATTCATCGGACCGATATGCACGAGACGCCCGTCGCGCAGCACGGCCGCGCGCTCCGCGATGCGCCGCAATTCCTCGAGCCGGTGCGAGATGTACACCAGCGCGACGCCGCGCGCCTTGAGCCGCTCGACCTGCTCGAACAGCAGGTCGACTTCGCGGGCGGTGAGCATCGCGGTCGGCTCGTCGAGGATCAGCACGCGGCAATCGCCGATCAGATTGCGCGCGATTTCCACCATCTGCTGATGCCCGATGCCGAGACTGCCGACGAGCGTCTCCGGGTCGATCGCGTCGAGCCCGACCTGCGCCATCGCGTGGCGCGCGTCCTGCGCGAGCCGCTTGCGGTCGATCCAGCCGAGCGTGCGTCGCGGCAGCCGGTTCAGAAACAGATTCTCCGCCACCGACAAGGTCGGCAGCAGATTGAGCTCCTGCATGACCATGCGCACGCCCAGCCCCTCGGCGTCCGAGCGCGTTTTCGGGGCGTACGGCTGGCCCGCGAGCGTCATCGAGCCGGTGGTCGGATCGGTGAGTCCGCCGATGATCTTCGACAGCGTGCTCTTGCCCGCGCCGTTTTCGCCGGTCAGCGCGAGCACCTCGCCCGCAACGAGGTCCAGCGACACGTCCGCCAGCACCGGCTCGACATAAGTCTTGCCGATGCCCGTCACCGTCAGCACGTTCGCATCGTTCGATCCGGTCATGGGGCGCTTCAAGGCTTCGCTGTACATCCTCGCGGGTGGTCCGGCGGGACATCGGAAAATACGCGCTTTCCGATGCTCGCGGAAGCTGTTCCGAAGGCGGCGCAATGTCCGCGCCGTCTGCCTTCCGCGCTCGTACGCATCTTATCGGCACGCGCGCCGGGAACTTGAGGGTCGATTTTTCAGGCGATATTGACCAGAGCGACGTCCGCAAACGCCGCCCCGGATGGCACTTACTTCGTCACGAGATCGACCGGCGTTTCGACGACCTGCGACAGCTCGGACTGCTTCTTGTGGCCGGAAATGGCCTTCAGCGCCACGTCGATGCCGAACACCGCCTGCTTCGCCGCGTATTGATCCGCGGTCGCGAGCACGCGGCCGTCCTTGAGCATCGGCTTGATCGCGCCGATGTTGTCGAAGCCGACGATCAGCACCTTGCCCGCCTTGCCCGCCGCGCGCACTGCCGAGACCGCGCCGATCGCCATGTTGTCGTTGTCGCAGAGCAGCGCCTTCACGTTCGGATTCGCGTTCAGGATCTGCGAGGCGACGGCGTTGCCCTTGTCGATTTCCCATTCGCCCGATTGCAGCGCCACGACCTTCATGCCGGCCGCGTCCATCGCTTCCTTGAAGCCCGCGCTGCGCGCCTGCGAATTCGTCGTGGTCGTCACGCCCTCGATGATCGCGACTTCATCGCCCTTCTTCAGATGCGGGGCGAGATAGTCGCCCACCTTGCGCGCGCCCTTCTTGTTGTCGGGGCCGACGAACGGCACGTTGAGGTCTTTCGACTTGAGCACGTCGGGATCGAGCCGGTTGTCAATGTTCACGACGATGATGCCCGCATCCGCCGCCTTCTTGAGCACCGGCACGAGCGCCTTCGAATCGGCCGGCGCGATCACGAGCGCGTCGACCTTCGAGACGATCATCTGCTCGACGATGCGGATCTGCGCGGCCGTGTCGGTCTCGTCCTTGATGCCGTTGGTGATCAGGTCGAACTGGTTCTTGTTGTGCGCCTGATAGTCCTTCGCGCCGGTTTCCATCGTCAGGAAGAACTCGTTGGCGAGCGACTTCATGACGAGCGCGACCTTGGGCTTGCCCGCGGCCTGCGCGAATGCGGATGTCGAGGCGAACGGCAAAGCGGTGCAGGCGGCAAGCGCGACGGCGGCCGAAAGGACGCGCCGGCGGATGGTTCGGTTCATGCGGATCTCCAGTGCCTTGTTTTGGTTTGTCTGGTGGTGCGAGATGCAGCGAACGCGAGCGTGGCGTCTTGATCCGCGCCGGGCGAACCGACCAAACGATCTCGGGCGCCCTGTCGCGCCCATCCTGGCGCGGTTTCAACGTTTGCTCGCCGTCGATTCTCGTTGGTGAGGGGGATGAGGTCAATCGGGCTAACGTGTAGAGCATGTGCAAAAACGCCGTCGAGCGGAGCATCGACGGCGTGATTCGCCTGGAGACGGCAGCACGAGGCTGCCGGCAGGACGGCTTCAGAGATCTTCGACCGAGTGCCCTTCCACCTTGTTGTCGATGATCTGGCGTGCGTAATCGATGCCCGCGCGCGTCGCGTCGATCGGACTCTCGAACGGCTCCTGTTCGGGCACGCCGAACATGATCGAGCGCCCGTTCTCGCCATGCGCGCTCTTCGCGATCGTCACGACGATGTCGAAATGGCGCGGGCCGTCTTCGGGCTCGTCGCGATCCTTCGCGCGCCGCAGCGCCTGAACATTGATTTCGTAGCCCTTGTAATGGTCGGACAGCGGCGTGGACATGAACGATCTCCTATGCGTCGAAAGTGCATCGCACGATCATACGTCGGTGCAGGCGTCACGGCGGGACACACGGGCTTACGAAAAAGCGCGTGAGTCACGGTCATGAAAGCGTCGTGCAAGCAGCGTTCCCGCGTGGCTGGGGGCCGCGCCTCCCGATTTAACCTGATCCTGCACACCGTTCAGATTCGGTTTGCCATAATGCCCGGGCGGCAATCCGCTAGAGAAACGCGCCGTCGAAGAACAACCGTCATTCAAATCAGGGAGCGTCACATGACAATTCGAGCCACCGCCCTCGCCGCATTTTGCGCCGCGCTGAGTCTCACGCTCGGCTCGCACGCGGCATTCGCTGCGAACAGCCAGCAAAGCAAGATGACCGACTGTAACAAGCAGGCGGGCGACAAGAAAGGCGACGACCGCAAGGCTTTCATGAAGAGCTGTCTGTCCGCCGCGTCCGCTCCCGCCGCCGCTTCCGCGCCGATGACGCAGCAGCAGAAGATGACCGCGTGCAACAGCCAGGCAGGCGACAAGAAAGGCGACGATCGCAAAGCCTTCATGAAAAGCTGCCTCAGCAACAAGGGCTGAGCGCCGGACGACCTTCCGCACACGCGCCGCGCTTCGTGCGCGGCACCTTGTCTTATTTACGCGGCCTACAGGCCGTTATTGCACTGCACCCAAGCTGGTGATTCGCACCGTCGTCTTTTTCTCATAAGATGGCGCGAAGGCGGCCCCTCGACAATACAAGCACCAGCCATCGGCCGCCGCCGCATCGAGCGAAGCAAACCGCTTCGCATGGAGGCATCGGATGGCATGGAGACACAAGAACCGCTGGTTCCGGCGCTGGCTCGTGATCATCACGTTCTGGTTCGTGCCGGTGCTGATCGTCGCGGTCAACGAAGTGCGCGAGGAGATGGCGTACAACAACGTCGATCTTCAGAAGGCGCTTTCCACCTGGGAGCTCACCGATGCGCAACGCGCGGCCGGCGCGGCTACCCGCTGTCACGGCGGACCCGACGAGGCGCGCGCCGCCGGCTGCCCCGCCGATGTACTCTCGGCCAACGCGGCCAGGCACCAGGAAGCGCTCGACGAATACGCGCATCGCAAGGCGACGCTCGCGGATTATTTGTGGCACGCCTTCGTTGGCTACTGGATCGTACCGGCGGCTTTTCTGCTGGTCGTCGGCATGTTGATCGGAGGAATCAGGCGCGCATTGCGCCGGCCGCCGCACGCCACCGCGCAACCTCGGCCGAAGTAAAAACGACGACTCATTCCTGAGGCCCGGGCCGGGTACGGTCGTTGCTACTTCCTGTTTCGGCTTACCAGTCAAGCGGGGGCCGTGTGGCGCGAAATTTGTGCTTGCCGACAGACGGACCTCGGGCGAAAACTCCGTTTCTGCTTCGATTTGGTCGAGCCTTCGTCTAACCTAGAATCTGGACGGAGCGTCTGAAGAAAGTTTCATGTAATTTTGCCGTTCGCGGTATCGGTTATGGGGCCGGATTCAGAGTAAGCTAGCGGGCAATCTTGCCGCATCGGGATACGGTCTGGACAGAATGTCCAAGCGCGACCGAGTCTTCGAGCGCGCAGGGTCGAGGCTCCGTTTTCTTGTTGCTGTGCTATAACTTGGCGTGCCACACCCTCCGCTCTATGGGGTTTCCCAAATTCCACGATGGAGAACAATGATGCAAAGACGAAACTTCATGCTCAAGTCGACCGCCGTTCTCGCGCTGGGCGGCCTCGCGCTTGCCGGCTGCACGGCCAATCGGAACGCCGGCGCTGAAGCGCAGGCGGGCGCGGCCGACGACCGTCGCGCCATCGACGCCGACGTCGACAGCACCATCCAGCGCCTGTATGCCACGGTGGGCGGCTCGCGCGAGCTGGTCGCAAAGGCGCGTGGCGTGCTGGTGTTCCCCTCGGTGATCCAGGCAGGCTTCATCGTCGGCGCTCAGTATGGCAAGGGCGCGCTGCGAGTGGGCGGCAGTTCCGTCGGCTACTACAGCACGACTTCGGGCTCGTTCGGTCTGCAGGCGGGCGCGCAGTCGAAAGCGCTGATCTTCCTGTTCATGACGCAGGATGCGCTCGACAAATTCCGCAATTCGGACGGCTGGTCGGCTGGCGCGGATGCATCGGTTGCGCTCGTCAAGATGGGTGCGAACGGCGTCATCGACACGACCACCGCAACCAAACCGGTCGAGGCCATCGTGCTGACCAACGCGGGCCTCATGGCGGATGTCTCGCTGCAGGGCACCAAGGTGTCGCGCATCAAGGACTAAAGCGCTCTCCTGCTCTCACGGCAACGCAAAACCGCCGTGTGACGCGACCTTCGGGTCGCGCCACACGGCGGTTTTTTTATCGCGTTTCAGGCGTTCAGGTCGTCGTTGCGCGGTCGATCAGCTTGAAGCGCGCACGCTTTTGCGCGCGTACGACGGCCTGATATGCGTCGAGGTACTGCCGCGCCATGCGGTGCGAGGTGAAGCGCTCCTCGAAGCGCTTGCGCACGCGTTCGCGCGGCAGCGTGTGCAGGCGGTTCACCGCGGCCACCGCGCCGATTTCATCCTCGACGATGAATCCCGACACGCCCTCGTCCACCACTTCGGGCACCGCGCCGCGGTTGAACGCGATGACCGGCGTGCCGCAGGCCATCGCCTCGATCATGACGAGGCCGAACGGCTCCGGCCAGTCGATCGGAAACACGAGCGCATGCGCACCGGAGAGGAACTCCGCCTTCTGGCTGTCGTTGATCTCGCCGATATATTCGACGTAAGGCAACTCCAGCAGCGGCGCGATCTCGCGCTCGAAGTATTCGTGATCGGCGGCGTCGACCTTGGCGGCGATCTTGATCGGCAAACCGCAGCGCCCCGCGATGCGAATCGCCGTATCGACGCGCTTTTCCGGCGAAATGCGGCCGAGAAACGCCAGATATTTCTGCTCCACCGGCTGCGGCACGTAGAGTTTCTCAGGCAGGCCGTGATACACCGTGGTGACCCATTTGGCCTGCGGCAGCGGATGACGCTGTGCATCGGAAATCGAAACGACGGGCGCGGTGTTGAACGTATCGAATACCGGCTGCTGTTCGGGCAGATCGAGCCGCCCGTGCAAGGTCGTGAGGAACGGCGTTTCCTGACGCTTGAAGAGCGAGAACGAGTAGTAGTCCATGTGGAAATGGAGGACGTCGAACTCCTCCGCGCGACGCCGCACCAGTTCCATCAGCAGCATGTGCGGCGCGATGCGGTCGCGGATCGACACGTCGAGCCGCAGCGCGCGCGGCCACACGGCCTCCAGGTTGGCCGTGGTCTGCGAATCGCCGGTTGCGAATAGCGTCACGTCCTGGCCGAGTTCGACGAGCGCCTCGGTGAGGTACGACACGACGCGCTCAGTGCCGCCGTAGAGCTTCGGCGGGACCGATTCCGTCAGCGGGGCAATCTGGGCAATTCTCATCGTTCTCGTCTCCATGCGGATATCGACATGCGGCGGGGACTTCTCGCGCGAAGGCGCGGCGCGTATCGAGGGCTGCGTCCGAGTATGACAGCCGGCCGTAAGCCCGGACAACGAGGTTTGCCCTTACGCGTTTGACCTTCTGGCGCGACTCAGCCTGCCGTGCGCGGCGCGGCCAGCCAGCACGATGTCCGCATTATCGGGGCGGCGCGGGCCACCACACGCGTTTCTTGCACTTTCATCGCTCTGTTACAGGGCCGAAACAATCGTTTCCCGGCGCCGTTACGCCTCGCGGTCGCCGCGCAGATCCGCGAGAAAGTCGTCGCGCCACACGCCCAGATCGTGCTTGCGCAGCGCCGCCATGTTGGTCGCGTAACGCTCCTTCCGCTCGGCGAGCGGCATCGCGAGCGCGCGCCCGATGGCGTCGCTGGTGCCGACGATATCGTGCGGATTGACCATGACCGCGCCGGTCATCTCGTCGGCCGCGCCGGCGAATTGCGACAGCACGAGCACGCCCGGATCGTCCGGATTCTGCGCGGCGACGTATTCCTTCGCGACGAGATTCATGCCGTCGCGCAACGGCGTGACGAGGCCGATCTGCGATTCGCGAAACAGCGACATCAGCTTCCACCGGTCGTAACGCTGGTTCAGATAGCGGATCGGCGTGTAGTCGAGACCGGAGTAGCGGCCGTTGATGCGCCCTGCTTCGTATTCCAGGTTCTGGCGGATCTGCTGATACGTTTCGACATCGGAGCGCGTCGGCGGCGCGATCTGCACGAGCGTGACGTTGCCGCGCCACTCCGGCGATTTTTCGAGGAAATGCTCGAACGCGCGAAAACGCTCGACCAGCCCTTTCGAGTAATCGAGCCGGTCCACGCTCATGATGAGCTTGCGGCCTTCGAGACTCTGTTTCAGATCCATCACGTCCTGACGCGCTTCGCCGCGCTCGGCCTGCTCGGCGATTTCGTCGGGGAACACGCCGATCCGGTACACGTTCGTCCGGAGCTTGCGTCCGAACGCCTCGACGTGACCATCGGGCGTCGCGGTGCCATGCGCATGGCGGATGATGTAATCGTGGAACGCGGTCCGGTCGCCTTCGGTCTGAAAGCCGACGACGTCGTAGCAGCACAACGATTTCACCAGTTCTTCGTGCGGCGGAATGTTCAACAGAATCTGCGGCGACGGAAACGGAATGTGGAGAAAGAAGCCGATGCGATTGGTGATGCCCGCCGAACGCAACGCCTCGGCGAACGGAATCATGTGGTAATCGTGCACCCAGATGATGTCGTCCGGCTCCAGCAGCTTGATGAGCTTGTGCGCGAGCCAAGCGTTCACCCGCCGGTAGCCGGCATATTCGTCGCGATCGTAGACCGCCAGATCGTTGCGATAGTGAAAGACCGGCCACAGCATCGCGTTGGAAAAGCCGCGGTAATACTGGTCGTAGTCCTTCTTCGGCAGACCGACGGTCGCGAAGGTCACCGCGCCGTCCTGTTCGAGCTTCGGCCCCTGATTCGCCACGGTTTCGCTCACCACGTCCCCGCTCCAGCCGAACCAGACGCCGCCGCTGTCCTTCAGCGCCCCGAAGACCCCGACGGCGAGCCCGCCCGCGGAGCCCTTGGTTTCGGTCGGCGTGGCGACCCGGTTGGATACGACGACGAGACGAGTCATGTGTTCCTTTTCCTCTTCGAACTTTATATTTTCAGGATAGCCCGAAATTTTCGACCGGAAACCGCCGCAGGGGTTTCCTTCGCGTCCGTCACCCCTTCGAGCCCGGCGAGGGAGCCGTCGACGCCGCCGCGTGCGCGCGCGGGTCCGGCCCGCTCGGTTCGCCGCGGCTCGCGACCGGATCGGCGGCCGTATTCGCGGTGCTCGCGGCCTGCGGCGCGCCCGAACGTTCGAGCGACGGCGCGAAATCGACGTGATGGTGGTCCTTGTCCGTCGACAGGTCCGCCCGCGCGCGCGGCAGATATTGCGGATACGCCGCCTGCACGAAATTCACGAGCCCTTCGCGCACGCGGCAACGCAAATCCCAGTTGAGCGCCGAATCGAAGGAGCTGACGAGCACGCGCAACTGCATCGCGCGATCCGTGGCGTCGGTGACTTGCAGCACCTGCACGCGGCCGTCCCACTCCGGCGCGTGCGCGAGGATCCGCTCGAGTTCCTCACGCAACGGCGCGATCGGCATGCGGTAATCGACGTAGAGGAACACCGTGCCGATGATCTGCGAGCTGTTGCGCGTCCAGTTCGTGAACGGATTCTCGATGAACCACTGCAACGGCACGATCAGCCTGCGCTGGTCCCAGATGCGGATCGACACATACGTGCCGGTGATTTCCTCGACGCGCCCCCATTCGCCCTGAATCACCACGACGTCGTCGAGGCGGATCGGCTGCGACAGCGCGATCTGCAAGCCCGCGATCAGGTTGCCGAGCACCGGCCGCGCCGCGATACCGGCGACGAGCCCGGCGACGCCCGCCGAGGCCAGCAGGCTTGCGCCGATCTGGCGCACGCTCGGAAACGCCATCAGCGCGGCGCCGAAGCCGATGATCACGATCACGACCATCACCGAGCGCGCGAGCACGCGGGCCTGCGTGTGGATGCGGCGCGCGTTGAGATTGTCGTCGGTGTCGAGCGGATGCGCCTGCACGATCGCCTCGCCCACCGCACCCGCCGAGCGCGCCGCGAGGAAGGTGAGCGCGACGATCAGCGCGACGGTTTCGACATCGCGCAGCACGCCGATGAACGGCAGCGTGTCGGGCGCCTCGAAGATCATGAAACCGATCCCGAGGATGATGAGGAGAATCAGCGCGGGCGTGTCGATGTAGCGCAGCACGACGCTCATCAGCGGATACGGCCGCGCGATACGTGTCAGAATGCGCGCGCCGATGCGATGCACGCCGACCGCGAACAGTACTGCGATGACGGCGACCACGAACGCGCCCGGCCAGGTGCCGAGCGGCCGTTCGGCCAGGTCCAGGAAGTGATCGAGTGAAAGCATGAGCGTCGCGGGATCAGCCTCGTGAGTGAATGCGCCGAGGTGGATACGGCGGTCGCATCCATCGATGCGTGATGCTGCGCTGGTGGCGGCGGCAATTGCCGTCCGGGCGCGGTCATCGCGCTTGCCGCGTCAGCAAGCGCAAAGCCCGGGAGCACGGAGCGCCCGGGCGCAAAGCGACGCGTTCAGCGTTCCGCCTTGCAGGGAAACGCCTTGCCGAGGCCGAGCGAGACCATCGTGGTCGCGTTGAATTCGGCCTTGTCGGGATTGTTGGCGATGTACTTGCGCACCGCGTCCGTGAGCTGCTGCGGTTTCACGTCCGCCGGCAGGCAGAAGTACTGGCCGACCTGCGGCCCCGAGGTTCCGCCGATCGCCTCGATCGTGTTGTAGATGCCGTCTGCCGCGCCTTCGATATAGGCCGCGCAGGCGGTACGCGAGTTGGTGTCCGTTTTGGTGCAGAGCTTGTTCAGATCGTTGCCGGTGAACGCGAACGCGCATACGGGCGTTGCGAGTGCACAGGCGATGACGAATTCCCGCAGCATGATCTTCCTTTTCTGTTGGGCGGCGGCTTGGTTGAAGCGCGGGGTCGGGGCGTGCGGCGGTCGCGCTCTACCGCCGGCGCCCCTCGCCTGAAAACCGCGCTGCGCTATTTTGCACCGTTTGAGCCGCTTTGCGCAGCGCCGCCGCCTTGTGAGCCTTGTGGCGCCGAACCTTGCGGCATCGAATCCAGACGCGCCTTCAGACCTTCGGCGACATCCTTCTCGTTGTACTTCTGCGCGAAATCCACCGCCGTCATGCCGATCTGATTCTTGATCCGCAGGTCCGCGCCTTCGTCGAGCAGCAGCTTGCAGGTGGAAAGATGGCCGCCGCGCGCCGCCATCATGAGCGGCGTCGTGCCGTTGGGCGAGCCGGCGTCGATATAGGCCGAATGGTCGATCAGGATCTTTACGATATCGTCGTGGCCGTTGGTCGCCGCGTAATGCAGCGGCGTCCAGCCCTTCTTGTTCACTTCGGCGTCCTTGGCGATCAGCAGATTCACGAAGGTGGCGTCGCCGTTGAGCGCGGCGAGCATCATCGCGTTTTCTCCGGCCGGGTCGAGCTTTTCGAGGTCGGTCTTCGGGTTGTCGGCGAGCAACTGGCCGACCTTGTCGGACTTCTCGCGCGCGGCGATCACGAGGATCGGCGTGCCCGTGTTGTCGATCGTGTTCGGATCAGCGCCCTGCGCGAGCTGCTTCTTGACCGCCGAAACGTCGTCGAACTTGACCGCCTTGATAAGCGAGTCCACCGAAGCGGCCCAGACCGGCTGCGCGATCGCGCATGCGGCGAGCAGTGCCCCGGCGACCAGACGGCGCACCGTCGAGCCCTTCGCGTTCGCGGCGGAAACGTTTGGCGCGCTTGCCAGTGAGAAAGTGGAAATCATCGACGAATTGTTCATGTTTGCCCTTCGGATTGCCTTGAAACGGGTTTCGTGCGCGCGGTCCGGCCGCCCTCAGACAGGCCGCGCGATCTTGAAGAGCCGGAAGAAGTTGTCGGTGGTCGCCTGTGCGACGGCTTCCTCCGGCTGCTCGCGCAACTGCGCGATGAAACGTCCGACATAGCTCACGTATGCAGGTTCATTCGGCTTGCCGCGATACGGCACCGGCGCGAGATACGGTGAATCGGTTTCGATCAGCAGGCGCTCGATCGGCACGCGCCGCGCGACCTCCTGCACATCTTTCGCATTCTTGAACGTGACGATGCCCGACAGCGAAATATGAAAGTCCTGCGCGAGCGCCCGTTCAGCGACGTCCCACGGCTCGGTGAAGCAATGCATCACGCCGCCCGGCACGCCCGCGCGCTCTTCCTCCATGATGCGCAGCGTGTCGTCCGCCGACGAGCGCGTATGAATGATGAGCGGCTTGCCCGTCTCGTGCGCGGCGCGGATATGCGTGCGAAAACGTTCGCGCTGCCATTCCATGTCGGCGATGCTGCGCCCTTCCAGCCGATAATAGTCGAGCCCGGTCTCGCCGATCGCGCAGACTTTCGGATGCTTCGCCAGTTCGACGAGATCGGCCACGCTCGGCTCCTTCGCGTCCTCGTGATCGGGATGCACGCCTACCGATGCGTACACGTTCTCGTGCTGCTCGGCGATCGCGAGCACGGAAGGCAGCGTTTCCAGATCGACCGAGACGCACAGCGCGTGCGTGACCGAATGCGAGCGCATCTTGTCGAGCACGTCGGGGAGACGGTCGGCCAGGCCTTCGAAGTTGATGTGGCAGTGTGAATCGACGAACATCCGGTGCTCCCTAATGCGTTTGCTGCTGTTCGGCCCGCTGCGCGTCGCGCGCGGTGAAGACGCCGCGATACGCGATGAACAGCTCCTCGAACACGAGGCGCGCGTTGAGCGGATGATTTTCCACCGCGCGCTGCCGCGTGACGGTTTTCATGTAGCGCGCGAGCGCGGCCGAATCGGCGCTCTGCGCGCAACGGGCGAGCGCTTTGGCCGCTCCCGGGAAATAGCGCGGACGGCCCGCCGTTCGCTGCGCGAGCAGATCGTAGAGCCAGCGCTGCAGCCAGCCGAGCACGAGCGGCACGGGCAGTTTCTGCAGATTCTCGCCGCAGGCGAAGGCGTCGCAGTTCGGGCCGGCGGCGAGTTGCGCGAGCGTGAAATCGCGCAACGCGCGGTTCTCGTCGTTCGCCAGTGCAAGCGCCGCAAGCGGCGCGCCACCGGCCTGAGCGAGCAGTCCGGCGGGATCGTCGACCCCTTGCACAGCGAGCCATGCGCCCGCTTCCTTCGGTTGCGGCACGCCCATCGGCCACTGGCGGCAGCGGCTGATGATGGTCGGCAACAGCCGGTCCACGCGCGCCGAAACCAGCAGGAAAACGACGCTCGCGGGCGGCTCCTCCAGCGTTTTCAGCAGTGCGTTCGACGCCGCGACGTTCAGCGCTTCGGCCGGATAGATCAGCACCACGCGCTTGCCGCCCCGGTGAGAACCGAGCGCGCAAAAATCGAGCAGCGCCCGTACCTGCTCGATCTTGATCTCTTTGCTGGGAGCGCGCGATTTCTTGCCTTCGTCGCCGTCGGATTTGTCGGCGGCGGCATCCGTGGAATCGGCACCGATCGCGAGCCCGGCTAGCGCCTCGGGCAGCACCGCGCGGTAATCGGGATGATTGCCCTGGGAAAACCACAGGCACGCCGGACAGTTGCCGCACGGCTCGCCATTGGCGGCGGGCGTTTCGCACAGCAGACCTTGCGCGAGATGCTGCGCGAACTGGAGCTTGCCGATGCCGGCTTCTCCGTACAGCAACAGCGCATGCGGCCAGTGCGCGCGCAATTGCTGGAGACGCTGCCAGTCGTCGGTTTGCCAAGGATAAATCATCTAAATATTATTTGAATCAAAGGGTTGCGATCGCTTCTTCGAGTTTTACGCGAATTTCGTCGATGGGCCGGGTCGAATCGACAATGAAGAAGCGCTGCGGCGACTCCGCCGCGCGACGGAGATATTCGTGGCGCGTGCGCTCGAAGAACGACTCGGACTCGCTCTCGAACTTGTCCGGCGCGCGCGCGGCCGAGCGGCGTTCGCTCGCCGTGTCGGTCGGCACGTCGAACAGCACGGTCAGATCCGGCTGAAAACCGCCCTGCACCCAGCGCTCCAGCGCTTCCAGCTTGTCGCGCGGCAAACCGCGCCCGCCGCCCTGATACGCGAACGTGGCGTCCGAAAAGCGGTCCGACAGCACCCAGTCGCCGCGTGCCAGCGCCGGCTCGATCACCTGCGCGAGATGCTCGCGGCGCGCGGCGAACATCAGCAAGGCCTCGGTTTCGAGGTCCATCGGCTGATTCAGCAGGATGCCGCGCAGCGTCTCGCCGAGCGGCGTGCCGCCGGGCTCGCGCGTCATGACCACCGCGCGCGCGTGGCTCGTGAGCTTGTCCTGCAGACGGGTCCGGAACCAGTCGAGATGCGTGGTCTTGCCCGCGCCGTCGATGCCTTCGAACGTGATGAACTTGCCGCGCGCCATTCATTGACCCCGGATGTATTTGTCGACGGCCTTGTTGTGGTCGCCCAGATTGTCGGAAAAGATGCTGCTGCCGTCGCCGCGCGACACGAAATACAGCGCGTTGCTCGCGGCGGGATTCAGCGTGGCGTTCAGCGCGGCCACGCCGGGCAGCGCGATCGGAGTCGGCGGGAGGCCCATGCGCGTATAGGTATTGTACGGAGTGTCGGTCTGCAGGTCCTTTTTCTTCAGCTTGCCGCCGTACGCGGGACCCAGGCCGTAGATCACGCTCGGATCGGTTTGTAGCGGCATGCCGATGCGCAGCCGGTTCGCGAACACCGCCGCGACCAGCGGCCGGTCCTGCGCGCGCCCCGTTTCCTTCTCGACGATCGAGGCCATCACGAGCGCCTCGTAAGGCGTCTTGTAGGGCAGGTTCTGCGCGCGCGTATTCCAGGCTTCGGTCAGGCGCGCCTGCATCGTGCGATAGGCGCGCTTGTATACGGCGAGATCGCTCGTGCCTTTATCGAAGAGATAGGTGTCGGGGAAGAACAGGCCTTCGGCGGAGGCCTTGTCTACTTCGGGCGCGCCGATCGCCCGCAGCAGATCGATGTCGGTCATGCCGACGGTGTCGTGCCTCAGCGCCGGATTGCTGTCCAGCTCGTTGCGCATTTTCGCGAGCGTCCACCCTTCGATGACCGTCGCGACATATTCGTTCACGTCGCCGCGCGCGATCTTCTCCAGCACTTCGTAAGGCGTGACACCGGTCTTGAACGCGTAATTGCCGGACTTGAGCTGCGCCGAGAGCCCGAGCGCGCGCGTCATCAGCACGAAAAGCTCCGGTTCGACCGGCACGCCGCCGCGGTTCAACTGGGCGCTCACGCTGCGCAGGCTGCTGTGCGGCTTGATGGTGACGTCGAGCTCGGGCGTCGCGAGTTCGAGCGGCCGGTTGGCCCACCACCAGACGCCGCCGGCGACGGCCGCCGCGAGCGTCGCGGCGAGCATGGCCGCCACGACGCATTTCTTGAAGAGGGACATGAAAACACGCTAGGAATAAGACCAATATAATAACTTGCCCGGCCAGGCCCCGGTCAGAATGACCGGCGGGAGGCCGACAGGATTGACCGCTCTCCACGACATGAATTCCCAGATGACAACGCTCGCCGCTTCCGACTTCGATACCGTCAAAACCGCCGGCGCGTACATGCCGCTCACGCAATTCGGGGTGATCGACGTCAGGGGCGAGGACGCCGCCGCCTTCCTGCACAATCAGATCACCAACGACGTCCAGCATCTCGACGCCTCCACGGCGCGCCTAGCGGGCTACTGCTCGCCGAAAGGCCGTCTGCTCGGCTCGTTCCTGATGTGGCGCACGGCCGACGCGGTGCGCCTGCTGATCGCGCGGGACGTGCAGGCCGCCGTGCAAAAGCGCCTGTCGATGTTCGTGCTGCGCTCGAAGGCGAAACTCACCGACGCGACGCCCGAAATCGCGGCCGTGGGCTTCGCCGGCGACGTGCGCGCGGCGCTGTCCGGCATCTTCGATGCGCTGCCCGACGGCGTCCACGTGAAGGTCGAAGGCCCGCATGGCGCGCTGATCCGCGTGCCGGACGCGGCGCATCGGCCGCGCTTTCTGTGGGTCGGACCGAAAGCCGATGTCGAGGCGCAGCTCGCGAGACTCGACGAAAAACTCAAACGCCTGCCCGAGCAGATGTGGGACTGGCTCGACATCCACGCGGGCGAGCCGCGCATCACGCACGCGACGGTCGAGCAGTTCGTCCCGCAGATGGTGAACTTCGACGTGCTCGGCGCGGTGAACTTCAAGAAAGGCTGCTATCCGGGACAGGAGATCGTCGCGCGCAGCCAGTATCGCGGCACGATCAAGCGGCGCACGGCGCTCGCGCACGTCGAAACCGCCGCGCCCGGCGCCGAGCTGTTTCATTCGGGCGATCCCGGCCAGCCGTGCGGGCTCGTCGTCAACGTGGCGCCCGCGCAAGGCGGCGGCGTGGACTGTCTCGTCGAGATCAAGCTCGCCGCGCTCGATGACGGCTCGGTGCACGTCGGCGCAGCCGATGGTCCCGCGCTGACCTTCGTGCCGCTGCCGTATGCCTTCCCGGCCGACGCCTGAACGCGAGCGACCATGTGCCTGATCGTCTTCGACTGGCAGCCCGACGCCACGCCGCACACCGGCCGCGCACTGCTCACGCTTTCCGCCAATCGCGATGAGTTCTTCCGCCGCGATGCGGAGCCGATGCACTGGTGGACCGACGCGCCCGGCGTTCTGGCGGGCCGCGATCTGACGGGCGGCGGCACCTGGCTCGGGGTATCGCGCGACGGCCGCTTCGCCGCGCTGACGAACTATCGCGCGCCGGCCGAAGTGCGTCCGGATGCGCCGACGCGCGGCACGCTCGTGAGCGCGTTTCTTGGCGGCGAACGCAGCGCGCCGCTCGACTATCTCGAACGCGTCGCGGCCGAAGGACATCGCTACAACGGTTTCAATCTGCTGTGCGGGGATTTCACGCGCCGCGAACTCGGCTGGTACGGCAATCGCGCCGACGCGCCGCCGGCCCTGCTGGACGCCGGCGTGCATGGCTTGTCGAACAGTCTTCTGAATACGCCGTGGCCGAAGCTCGTCGCGCAACGCGAGGCGCTGTGCGACCTGATTCACGCCGACGAACGCCCCTCGCTCGATGTACTGATCGAGACCTTGCGCGATCCGCGCATCGCGAATGACGAGCATTTGCCTTCTACGGGCCTCTCGATCGAGCGCGAGCGCGTGCTGTCCGCGGCGTTCATCGAAACGCCGGAGTATGGGACGCGCAGCACGACCGCGCTGCGCGTGAAGCCCGGTGCGCGTGGGTTATCGCTTGAAATCAGGGAACGCAGCGACGATGACGGCTCGCATCGGATCGTGCGGCCGGGAGCGTTCCAGCGGGGATTTGCGTTCGAGATCGAAAGCTGAGGGCGTTATGCGAACGCCGCGCGCAACGCCCTCACCGCGTCCGCGTGCGCCTCGGCCACTTCCGGCACGAAGCCGCCCATCTTGAAGAACTCGTGGACCATGCCTTCATAGCGCATGAGCGTGACCGGCACGCCCGCGTCTTCCAGTTTGGCGGCGAACGCGATGTCCTCGTCGTAGAGCGGGTCGTGATCCGCCGCCGCGATCCACGCTGGCGCCACGCCCTTATAGTCCGGCACGCCGCCCGCCGCGTCGAGCGGGGCGAAACGCCAGTCGTCGCGATCGCGCTCGTCGCGCAGATACTGCTCGAAGAACCATTGAATGGTCTCGCCCGACAGCAGATAACCCTCCGCGAGCCGCGCATGCGACGCGCTCTTCTGCCACGCGCTCGTGCCCGGATAGATCAGCAATTGCAACCGCAAGTCGATGCCCGAATCGCGCGCGAGCACCGCGCACGCGATTGCGAGCGTGCCGCCCGCGCTGTCGCCGCCGATCGCCAGGCGCGCCGGATCGAGCCCATAGGTCGGCGCTTCGCGCGCGAGCCATTGCAGCGCGTCGAACGCATCGTTGATCGCGACGGGAAACCGGTGCTCCGGCGCGAGCCGGTAATCGACGGAGACGACCGCGCAACCCGCATCGTGCGCGAGCTTGCGGCACAGCGCGTCATGCGTCGACACGCTGCCGACCGTGAAGCCGCCGCCATGCAGATACAGCAACGCGGGCATCGGTTCGGCCCAGCTCGGCTCGGCGGGCTGATACACGCGCACGCCGATGGTCTCGCCATCGCGCGCCGGAATGCGCACGTCCTCGACGCCGAACATCGGCAGCGGCGCGATATCGAGAATCTGCGCGCTCATTTCGTAAGCGGCGCGCGCCTGCTGCGGCGTGAGCGTGTGAAACGGCGGGCGATTGGCGCGCGCAACCATCTCCAGAATTTGCGCGATCTTGGGATTGAGCGGCATCGGCGGAAAAAGCGTCAAAGGGACACGATGATGCCACGAACCGCGCGCCCCGCTAACGCGGGCGCTTCAGCGACATCGGATCGGTGGGGCTGCGCAGTTGGGCGATATCGTCGAGCCGCAATTGCACCGACGGCATGATGGCCGGATGCGTGATGACGTAGAAGCGTCCTTCGCGCACCGCGTCGAACGTCAGTTCGGCGACCTCGCGCGCCGAAAGCTTGCCGCCTTCAACAGCCCTCGTCAGTTGCCGGGCCGCGAGCTTCTGCGAAGCCGACAGCGGCGCTTCGTTGGCGAGCGTGCCGGGCCGCGCGCGCTCGGCATCCGCGATGCCGGTCGGCACGAACGCCGGACAGAGCAGCGACACGCCGATCGTCGACGCGCCCGCGAGCCGGAGGTCGTTATATAGCGTCTCGGTCAGCGCGACGACCGCGTGCTTCGACGCGTTGTAGACGCCCATCGCCGGCGCGGCGAGCAGCCCCGCCACCGACGCGGTATTGACGATATGCGCCGGCTCGCGCTGTTCGAGCATGATCGGCACGAACGCGCGCAGGCCGTGGGCGACGCCCATCACGTTCACGCCGAAGACCCATTGCCAGTCGTTCGCGCTGTTCTCCCAGACGAAGCCGCCCGCGCCGACACCCGCGTTGTTGAAAAGCAGATGCACACCGCCGAAGGCATCGAGCGCGGCGCGTGCGAGTGCGTCGACCTGAACGTGATCCGATACATCCGTCGTCACGCCGATCGCATCGCAGCCCTGCGCGCGCACTGCATCGACGGTTGTGGCGAGCGCGGCGGCGTCGAGATCGGCGAGCACGAGCTTCGTGCCGAGCGCCGCGCCCTTCAGCGCGAATTCACGGCCGAAGCCGCTGCCCGCGCCGGTGATGACGGCGACCTTCCCTTCGAAGCGATCCACGTATTGGTCTTCCTAGATGAGCTTCACGAGCTGCTTGCCGAAGTTCTTCCCGTGCAACATGCCGAGCAACGCCTCGGGCGCGCTCTCCAGACCTTCCGCGATGCTCTCGCGAAAATGAAGTTGCCCGGCCGCGATACGCTCGCCGAGTTCCTTGAGCGCCTGCGGCCAGACATCGAGATGCTCGTAGACGATGAAACCCTGCAGCTTGAGCCGCTGCGTGAGGATGAACCGGGGCGCGTCCATCGGCTGCGGATTGCCGTCGTAGCCCGAAATCATGCCGCACACCGCGATGCGCCCGAACGCGTTCATGCGCGCGAGCACCGCATTGAGCACTTCGCCGCCCACATTCTCGAAATAACCGTCGATACCCTTCGGCGCCGCGGCCTTCAAATCTTCGCGCAGCTTGCCCGCCTTGTAGTCGACGCACGCATCGAAGCCGAGCGTCTCGACGACATAGCGGCACTTGTCCGCGCCGCCCGCGATGCCCACGACGCGGCAGCCCGCCGCCTTCGCCAGTTGCCCGACGACGCTGCCCACCGCGCCGCTCGCCGCCGACACGACGACCGTCTCGCCCGCCTTCGGCTCGATGATGCAGTTGAGCCCGTACCACGCGGTTACGCCCGGCATGCCGACTGCGCCGAGATACGCGGAAATCGGCACGCGCGAGGTGTCGATCTTGTTGAGGCTTTTGCCGTCAGACGTGCCGTATTCCTGCCAGCCGAGCATGCCGACCACGCTGTCGCCCGCCTTGAACGCTGCATTGCGCGATTCGCTGACGACGCCCACGGTGCCGCCGATCATCACTTCGTTCAGCGGCTGCGGCGGAGCGTACGACTTGGCGTCGTCCATGCGGCCGCGCATGTACGGGTCGAGCGACAGATAGTGATTGCGTACCCGCACTTCACCTTCGGCGAGCGGCTCGAGCGGCGTTTCGACCAGCTTGAAGTTGGATGCGGTCGCCTCGCCTTGCGGGCGTGAGACGAGCAAAATCTGGCGATTGATCTGTGCGTCTGCCATGCGGATTCTCCTTCGCTTCGGTATGCGGGTTCAGGCGTCGCTGGGTCCCGGCGTCGCCTGCGGATCGGAACGCATTTTCTGCCGGACGATGTCGCGCCCGACCGCGAGCCGCTTCATGTACTTGAACGTGCCGAGCGCCTTGGCGACGAAATGCCCTTCGCTGTCGCGGATCTCGCCTTCGCAATACGCCATCGTGGTCGAGCGATGCAGTACGCGGCCGTAGCCGCGCAACTCGCCGCGTCCCGGCTGCATGAAATTGACTTTCATCTCGACGGTGACGACGCCGATGCCATCGCCCGCGACGCTGCGCGCGGCCATCGCCAGCGCGGCGTCGAGCAGCGTCATGGTAACGCCGCCGTGCGCGATGCCCCAGGTGTTCAGATGCGCGTCGGAAAGCGGCATGAGGACTTCGCTTTCGCCGTCGACGGCCTTGACGAGCTGCACGCCGAGCATGTCGATAAACGGACTTTCGAGAGTGTTCGACATCGCGCTCACACTTCGTAATCGACGCATTGACGTTCTTCGCGAACCGCCGCGACGAAGTCCTTCAGCGCCAGATGCTTCGGGTGGACCTGATACGCGTCGAGCGCCGAGCGGTCGTCGAAATCGGAGACCAGCACGACGTCATATGTGCAGTCGTAACCGGGCTGCGCGGTGCCGACCTCGAAATGCCCTTGTCCCTTCACGATGCTGCGGCAGGTCTCGAGCTTCGCCTTGAGCTTCTGCGCGTTTTCCGCGCGGCTCGCGCCCTCGGCGTTTTCCTTCAGCTTCCACATGACGATGTGACGTAGCACGGCGACTCCTGACTTTCGTTTCGGTGAAGCTGGAAGCGTATCAAAAAAGCATCCGGCGTTATCCGTCACACGATTTCGAACAGCCCCGCCGCGCCCTGCCCGCCGCCGATGCACATGGTCACCACGACGAATTTCGCGCCGCGCCGCTTGCCTTCGATGAGCGCATGTCCCGCGAGCCGCGCGCCCGACACGCCGTACGGATGCCCGACCGCGATCGCGCCGCCGTTCACGTTCAGGCGCTCGTCGGGAATGCCGAGCCGGTCGCGGCAATAGAGCACCTGCACGGCGAACGCCTCGTTCAGCTCCCAGAGATCGACGTCCTCGACCGACAGGCCTGCGCGCGCAAGCAGCTTCGGCACCGCGAACACCGGGCCGATGCCCATTTCATCCGGCTCGCAGCCCGCGACCGCAAAACCGCGAAAGATGCCGAGCGGCTGCAGCCCTTCCTTCTCCGCGAGCGTCGCGTTCATCACGACGCAGGCCGAAGCGCCATCGGAGAACTGGCTCGCGTTACCGGCCGTGATGACGCCGCCCGGCAGCGCCGTGCGAATCTTCGACACGCCTTCGAGCGTCGTGTCGGCTCGGATGCCTTCGTCGGCGGAGAGCGTCACTTCCTGCGTGAAGAGGCGTCCGCTCGCCTTGTCGGCCATGCCCGCGAGCACGGTGATCGGCACGATTTCGGCGTCGAAGCGGCCGGCGGCCTGCGCCGCGGCCGCGCGCTGCTGCGAGCGCGCGCCGTATTCGTCCTGCCGCTCCTTCGATATCTCGTAGCGCTTCGCGACGTTCTCCGCGGTCTGCAGCATCGACCAGTAGATTTCGGGCTTGTGCTGCGCGAGCCAGCCTTCGGTCAGCATGTGGCGGTTCATCTCGTTCTGCACGCACGAGATGGATTCGACGCCGCCCGCGACGAACACATCGCCCTCGCCCGAGATCACGCGCTGGGCCGCGAGCGCGATGGTCTGCAGGCCCGAAGAGCAGAAGCGGTTCACCGTCATGCCCGGCACGGAAACGGGCAGTCCCGCGCGCAACGCGATCTGCCGCGCGATGTTCGCGCCCGTTGCGCCTTCCGGATTCGCGCAGCCCATGATGACGTCCTCGACGCGCGCCGGATCGATGCCCGCGCGCTCGACCACGGCCTTCGTCACGTGGCCGCCGAGCGTCGCGCCGTGCGTCATGTTGAGCGCGCCGCGCCACGATTTGGCGAGCGCGGTGCGCGCCGTCGATACGATCACTGCATCGGTCATGCTGTCTCCTTGATGTCGTTGGCGCGAACGCGTGCGACGCCGGCGGCGCTCATCTCTTCCCACGCGCGCCCGAGCGAGCCGTTCAGATCGATCGCGCGGCAGGCGTCTTCGATCACGCTCACCTCGAAGCCCGCCGCGCGGGCATCGAGCGCCGACCACGCGACGCAATAGTCGGTCGCCAGACCCGCGATCCAGACGTGCTTCGCGCCGACATCCCGCAGGTAGCCTGCGAGACCCGTGGGCGTCGCGCGATCCGCTTCGAGAAACGCGGAGTAACTGTCGACGTGCCCGTGATGCCCCTTGCGGACCACGAGCCGCGCATGCGGCACATGCAGATCGCGATGCAGCGCCGCGCCCGGCGTGTCCTGCACGCAGTGCACCGGCCACAGCACCTGCTCGCCGTAGGGCAGCGTCATCATCTCGAACGGCTCCCGGCCGGCGTGATTCGCCGCGAACGACACATGCGAGCGCGGATGCCAGTCCTGCGTCAGCACGACATGCGAGAACGCGCGCGCAAGGCGGTTGATGACCGGCACGACTTCGTCGCCGTTCGCGACCGCAAGCGCGCCGCCCGGCATGAAGTCGTATTGAACGTCCACCACGAGAAGTACATCTTCGACGGGTTTCATCTTGGGCAAGGGATCGTTACGCATTGAAGCGTCCGTCGGCGGCGGCGAGCCGGGTCACGCGCGCCGCGGGCTCCCACGCTTCGCCGTTGGCCTGCTTCGCGTACTTGCGCATCGTGCGCTCGACGTTATAGAGGCCGACGGTGTCCGCATAGAGCATCGGTCCGCCGCGCCAGAGCGGAAAGCCGTAGCCGGTCAGATAGACCATGTCGATGTCCGACGCCTTCGCGGCGATGCCTTCCTCGAGAATCTTCGCGCCTTCGTTCACGAGCGACAGCACGAGCCGCTCGACGATTTCCTCGTCGCCGATCCGGCGCCGCTCGATGTTCTGCTCCTTCGAATACGCGACGATCAAGTCGTCGACCAGCTTCGAGGGTTGCGCGTCGCGCTTGCCGCTTTGGTAGTCGTACCAGCCCGAGCCGGTTTTTTGCCCGAAGCGGCCCAGCTCGCACAGGCGGTCGGCCACGCGCGAATAGTGCAGCTCCGGCTGCTCCTGATAGCGGCGTTTGCGAATCGCCCAGCCGATGTCGTTGCCCGCGAGATCGCTCATGCGAAACGGGCCCATGGCGAAGCCGAACTGCTCGATCGCGCGATCGATCTGCGCGGGCAGCGCGCCTTCCTCCAGCATGAAGAGCGCCTGACGAATGTATTGCTCGATCATGCGATTGCCGATGAAGCCGTCGCACACGCCCGACACCACGGCGGTCTTCTTGATCTTCTTCGCGAGCTGCATGACGGTCGCGAGCACGCCCTTGTCCGTGTGGCTGCCGCGCACGACTTCGAGCAGCTTCATCACGTTCGCGGGGCTGAAGAAGTGCATGCCGATCACGTCGCCGGGACGCTGCGTGAACGACGCGATGCGATCGAGATCGAGCGTCGAGGTGTTCGATGCGAGGATCGCGCCGGGCTTCGCGATCGCGTCGAGCTTGCGGAACACCTGCTCCTTCACGCCCAGTTCCTCGAACACGGCTTCGATGATCAGATCCGCGTGGGCGAGATCGTCGTAGGCGAGCGTCGGATGGATGAGCGCCATACGCGCTTCGACCTTGTCCTGCGTGAGCCTGCCTTTCCGGACCTGCGCCTCGTAGTTGCCACGGATCGTGGCCAGGCCGCGATCGAGCGCGTCCTGCTTCGTCTCCAGCAGCACGACGGGCAGACCCGCATTGAGAAAGTTCATCGCGATGCCGCCGCCCATCGTGCCCGCGCCGATCACGCCAATGCGCTCGACCTTTCTGACGGGCGTGCCGGAGCTCACATCGGCGATCTTGCTCGCGGCGCGCTCGCCGAAGAAGGCATGTCGCAAGGCGCGGCTCTCGGGCGTCTGCACGAGAGCAAGAAAGCATTCGCGCTCGAACGCGAGACCGCGCTCGAAGCCTTCCGTCACGCCCTTCTCGATCGCGTCGATGCACTTGTGCGGCGCCGGGAAATGTTTCGCGACAGCGGCGACGCTATTGCGCGCGAACTGAATGAAGCCCTGGGCGTTCGGATGTTCGATCTTGCGATCGCGTACTTTCGGATGCGCGCCGCCGCGGTCGGCGGCCTGCTTCGCGAAGGACAGCGCGGCGTTCAGCAGATCGCCTTCCGTGAGCTCGTCGAACAGCGCGGTTTGCGCGAGTTTCTCCGACGGCACGGGCGTGCCCGTCACGATCATGTTGAGCGCGGTCTCGAGGCCGACCACGCGCGGCAGCCGCTGCGTGCCGCCTGCGCCGGGCAACAGGCCGAGCTTCACTTCCGGCAGTGCGATCTGCGCGCCGGGCCCGGCGACGCGGTAATGCGCGCCGAGCGCGAGCTCCAGACCGCCGCCCATCGCCACTGCGTGAATCGCCGCGACGACCGGTTTCGTGCTGCCTTCCAGCACCTTGATGACGGTGCCGAGCGTCGGTTCCTGCGTGGCTTTCGGCGTATTGAATTCGGTGATGTCGGCACCGCCCGAGAACGCGCGGCCGGCGCCGATGATGACGATCGCGCGCACGATCGCGTCGTCATTGGCGCGCCCTATGCCTTCGACGATGCCCAGGCGCGTTGCATGGCCGAGCCCGTTGACGGGCGGATTGTCGAGCGTCAAGACGGCGACGCCGTCGCGGATCGCGTAGTCCACTGCCATGAAGATGTCTCCTGTCGATCGGAACTATCTGAATTATGGAGGGTGATCGGTGCAGGATACACAAAAAAGAACGATCGTTCAAATGTGAATTTTTTGCGTAAGGCGTGCATGCAAAAACGCCCCGGCGCTGCGCGCGGCCGGGGCGTTTCAGGATCGGAAGAATGGCTTACGTCGTGCTTTCCGCCGCGCCAGGCAGCACGTAATCGCGATACTGCTCGCGCAGCCGCACCTTTTGCAGCTTGCCGGTCGCGGTGTGCGGCAGGTCTTCGGCGAACACGACATCATCCGGAATCCACCACTTCGCGACCTTGCCTTCGAAATGCGCGAGCAGTTCCTCGCGTGAAAGCGTCGCGCCAGGCTTGAGCACCGCGACGATCAGCGGCCGCTCGGTCCACTTCGGATGCGAACACGCGATGCACGCCGCCTCCGCTACCTGCGGATGCGACACCGCGATGTTCTCCAGATCGATCGAGCTGATCCACTCGCCGCCGGACTTGATCACGTCCTTGCTGCGGTCTGTGATCTGCATGAAGCCGTCTCGATCGATGGTCGCGACATCGCCCGTCGGAAACCAGCCGTCGATCAGCGGCGATTCGTCACGACGGAAATACCGGTCGATGACCCACGGGCCGCGCACATGCAGATCGCCGAAGGATTTCCCGTCCCACGGCAGTTCGCGGCCGTCGTCGCCGACCACTTTCATATCGACGCCGAAGAGCGCGTGGCCCTGCTTCTCCAGCGAGTGGCGCTGCTCCTCGAGCGGACGCTGCTTCTGCCGATAGTTCAGCCGCGACAGCGTGCCGAGCGGCGACATTTCCGTCATGCCCCACGCGTGGATCACCTGCACGCCGTACTCTTCCTCGAAAACGCGCAGCATTGCGGGCGGGCACGCGCTGCCGCCGATCACCGTTCGCTTCAGGCTCGAGAAGCGCGCGTTCTGCTGCTTCATGTGCGTGAGCAGGCTCATCCAGACGGTCGGCACGCCCGCCGAATAGGTGACGCCCTCGGCTTCCATCAATTCGTAGAGCGACTTGCCGTCGAGGTCCTTGCCGGGCAACACGAGCTTCGCGCCGACCAGCGGCGCCGCGTGCGGAATGCCCCACGCGTTGACATGGAACATCGGCACGACGGGCAGGATCGCATCGCCCGACGACGCGCCCATCGCATCGGGCAGCGCCGCGGCGTACGCGTGCAGCACCGTCGAACGATTCGAGTACAGCGCGCCCTTCGGATTGCCGGTCGTGCCCGACGTGTAGCAGAGGAACGAAGCCTGGCGCTCGTCGAGCATCGGCCAGTCGAAGTCGCCGTCGTGCTCCGCGATGAGACTCTCGTAGCCCATTACCGGCACGCTCATGCCGGAGAGATGCTCCGCGATGCACGCGGCGTCGCCAAGGGCGATCCAGCCTTTCACGCCCGGACACTGCGGCGCGATGATCTCGACCAGCGGGCCGAAGGTCATGTCGAAGCAGACGTATTCGTCGTCCGCATGATCGATGATGAACGCGATCTGATCGGGAAAGAGCCGCGGGTTGATCGTGTGGCACACCGCGCCCATGCCGGACACGCCGTAATAGCACTCCAGATGCCGGTAACCGTTCCACGCGAGCGTGCCGACGCGCTCGCCCTGCTGCACGCCGAGCGCGATGAGCGCCTGGGCGAGCTGCTTCGCGCGCTTCTCGCAATCGCGCCAGGTATAACGATGGATATCGCCTTCGATGCGGCGCGACACGATCTCGGTGTCGCCGAAGTGGCGTGAGGCATGGGACAAGAGGGACGACGCGAGCAGCGGTATTTCCATCATCTGGCCGTGGAGCGGCGACGTCATAGGCGAAGTCCTTTGATGATGAGTCGAATGTCTGGTTGGCTTGACCGCCCCGCTGACAGCCCGGCTCCTGCAGGCCCGCGGGCGCGGAATTACAATATCGTTTAACTCAGAGGCGCTCAATATGTCGTTTTCCCCAAGCAATGCCGTGCGCGCGGCACGCGACGAAACGCCCGCCAGCGCGCATTCCATGAGCGAAATCGCCAGTGCGATCAAGGTCGGCGAGCCCGGTTCCTTCGCCGCGCTCGGCACCGCTTTCCTGACTCGTCTGCCGGCGGCTCCGGTTCCCGATCCGTATTTCATCGCCTTGTCGAACGAGATGGCCGAGACGCTCGGTTTCGATCCCGATGTCGTAACGGGCGCGGAGAAGAACGAATTCGCCGCGTACTTCGCGGGCAATCCCACGCGCGACTGGCCCGCCGGTTCCCTGCCCTACGCCGCCGTGTATTCCGGCCATCAGTTCGGCGTGTGGGCCGGACAGCTGGGCGATGGCCGCGCGCTCACGCTGGGCGAAGTCGAGCACGACGGCGCGCGCCTCGAAGTGCAGCTGAAGGGCGCGGGCCGCACGCCCTATTCGCGCATGGGCGACGGCCGCGCCGTGTTGCGCTCGTCGATCCGCGAATTCCTGTGCTCGGAGGCGATGCATCATCTCGGCATTCCGACGACGCGCGCGCTCGCCGTCATCGGCTCGGATCTGCCGGTGCGGCGCGAGACCATCGAAACGGCGGCCATCGTCACGCGCGTGTCGCCGAGCTTCGTGCGCTTCGGGCACTTCGAGCATTTCTATTCCAACGACCGCATCGACGAATTGCGTGCGCTCGCCGATCACGTCATCGACCGTTCCTATCCGCATTGCCGGGAAGCGGATGATCCGTATCTCGCGCTGCTCGACGAAGCCGTGCGCACGACCGCGGACCTGATGGCGCGGTGGCAAGGCGTCGGCTTCTGCCACGGCGTGATGAACACCGACAACATGTCGATTCTCGGCCTCACGATCGACTACGGCCCGTTCGGTTTCATGGACGCGTTCAATGCGCATCACATCTGCAATCACTCGGACACGCAGGGGCGCTATTCGTACAGCCGCCAGCCGCAGGTCGGGTACTGGAATCTTTTCTGTCTCGCGCAGGCGCTCGTGCCGCTGTTCGGCGCGAACCTGCCGGAAGAAGGCCGCGCCGAGCGCGTGGTCGAAGCAGCGCAGAAGGTGCTGGAGCGCTACAAGGATCGCTTCGGGCCGGCGCTCGTCGCGACGATGCGTGCGAAGCTCGGCCTCGAAACCGAACGCGAAGGCGACGACAAGCTCGCCAACGGCCTGTTCGAAATCATGCATGCGAATCGCACGGACTTCACGCTCACGTTCCGCAACCTGTCGAAGCTCGCAAAAGCCGATTCGAGCCAGGATGCGCCCGTGCGCGACCTGTTTCTCGACCGCGCCGCGTTCGACGCGTGGGCCGCGCAATATCGCGAGCGCCTCGCCCACGAACCGCGCGACGACGCCGCGCGCGCGGCGGCGATGAATCGCGTGAATCCGAAATACGTGCTGCGCAATCATCTGGCGGAACAGGCGATCCGCCGCGCGAGCGAGAAAGACTTTTCGGAAGTGGCGCGTCTGCTGGACGTGCTGCGCCGCCCCTACGACGAGCAACCGGAGAACGAGGCTTACGCCGGCCTGCCGCCCGACTGGGCGAGCGGCCTGGAGGTGAGTTGTTCTTCGTAGCGGCGCCCCCATATACGTGGCCTTCCCGGCCAGAACCAAGGAACGACAGATGAGTCACGACGACACCCCGACGAGCTATCCGCTGCAAAAGGACGACGCCACCTATCGCCGCGAACTCGACGACATGCAATATCAGGTTACACGCCACGCGGTGACCGAGCGTCCGTTCACCGGCAAATACTGGGATCACGACGCGCGCGGCGTCTACGACTGCGTATGCTGCGGCACGCCGCTGTTCGAATCCGACACGAAGTTCGACGCCGGCTGCGGCTGGCCGAGCTACTTCAAGCCGATCAACGGCGAAGTGATCCAGGAGAAAACGGACCGCTCGCACGGCATGCTGCGCATCGAGGTGCTGTGCAAGAGCTGCGGCGCGCATCTCGGCCACGTGTTCGAGGATGGCCCAGCGCCGACCGGTTTGCGGTATTGCATCAACTCGGCTGCGCTACAATTCGAACCCAAGTAAGCGCGAGCCAGGCACGGGGCGCTCGGTAGCGCCCCTGCAAGTCAGCCGTATCGACGCCCGCTCCGTCCGAGCGGGCGCGCATCTCGCGCGCGCCGCGCCTTCTTCCGATGCCCATCACGTCCGGACACCAATGAAATTCCTGTTCGATCTGTTTCCGATCATTCTCTTTTTCGTCGCATTCAAGGTCTGGGGCATCTACACCGCAACCGCGGTGGCGATCGCGGCGACGCTCGTGCAGATCGCATGGGTCGCGTTCCGCCACCGCAAGGTCGACCCGATGCTGTGGGTGAGTCTCGGCGTGGTCGTCGTGTTCGGCGGCGCGACCCTCGTGCTGCACAACGACACCTTCATCAAATGGAAGCCCACGGCGCTCTACTGGCTGTTCGCGTTCGCGCTGATCGTCGCGCAAATCGGCTTCAGAAAGAACCTCATCGAAGCGATGATGGGCAAGCAGATCGTGCTGCCGCATCGCGTGTGGGGACAGTTGAATGTCGCGTGGGCGGTATTCTTCGCGATTCTCGGCATCGTGAACCTGTTCGTCGCGTATCACTTCACCACGGATCAATGGGTGAACTTCAAGCTGTTCGGCGCGACAGGGTGTCTCGTGGTGTTCATCGTCGCGCAGAGCTTCTGGCTCGCGAAATACATGAAGGAGGACGGGCAATGACCGCGAATTTCGACTTCATGGCGGCGAGCGCGCAGGAAAAGATCGCGCATCTCGAAGCGCGCCTGAACGCGGCGCTCGAACCGCAGTCCGTGCATATCGATGATGACAGCGCGGCGCACGCGGGCCACGCCGGCGCTGCTTCCGGCAGCCACTACACCGTGACGATCGTCGCGGACTGCTTCGCCGGCCGCGCGCGCGTGGCGCGGCATCGGCTGGTGTATGATGCGCTGGCCGGGGAAATGCGGCGCGGCGTGCACGCGCTTGCCATCCGGGCCTATACGCCGCAGGAGTTCGCAGAGCAATTCCAATAATCGCGGGCCGGCCGTATCGAGTCCTCGCATCAACGCTTTTGTCTCGCGTTTGTCTTTTAATCTCGCCTGCCAAGGCGCCAGTTTGCTCAGTTTAGGATCTTCCGATGATTTTGAAAAAAACCCGCCTCTGGGTGTTGCTGGCTGCGTTCGCGGCGGCTCCCGCGTTTGCACAAAACATCGCCGTCGTGAACGGCACGCCGATCCCGAAGGCGCGCGCCGATGCGCTCATCAAGCAACTCGTCGCGCAGGGTCAGCCGGATTCGCCGGAAATGCAGCAGCAGGTTCGCGCTGAACTCGTGCGCCGCGAAATCCTGATGCAGGAAGCGATCCGCGAAGGCATTCCGTCGCAACCGGACGTCAAGCAGCAAGCGGCCTTCGCCCAGCAAACCGTCGTGCTGCGCGCGATGCTCGAAAGCGTGATGAACAAGAGCAAGCCGACCGATGCCGAAGTCAAGGCGCGCTACGACCAGCTCGTCAAGGAACACGGCGAAACCAAGGAACTGCATCTGCATCACATCCTCGTGGACAACGAAGCGCAGGCGAAGGATCTGATCGCGAAGATCAAGGGCGGCGCGAGCTTCGAAGACCTCGCGAAGCAATATTCGAAGGACCCGGGATCGGGCAAGAACGGCGGTGATCTCGACTGGTCGTCGCCGTCGGCTTACGTGCCGGAATTCGGCGCGGCCGCGGAGAAGCTCAAGAAGGGCGAGGTGACGCCCGAGCCTGTCAAGACGCAATTCGGCTGGCACGTCATTCGTCTGGACGACAGCCGCGACACGCCGCCGCCGCCGTTCGAGCAGGTGAAGGCGCAAATCGCGCAACAGATGCAGCAGGAAAAGGTGCAGGCTTTCGAAGAGTCCCTGCAGAAGAAGGCGGTGATCAAGTAATTCCGCACTCGCCGTTTCCAGCGCAAAACAAAGCCGCCCTTGGGCGGCTTTGTGCTTTTCACGTCATCGACCCCATCAACCGCCGAGCTTCGAACGCATGACCGCCCCTGAGCGCGTCAGTTTCGGCATTTCGCGGTTCTGCGCCACGCTCAGGAAGCCGGCCCAGTCCTCCGCGAGCGCGACCTTGTCAACCTTGTCCGTCTCGCCGAGCTTGTAGCGCTCCCCTTCGCGATACGGCCGCTCCCACGCCGCCTTGTGCCATGCGCGTTCCGCGAGCGCGAGCAGGCGCGGATGCACCATGTATTCGAACTGCTGGTCCGTGCGCATGACTTCGGCCCACGCCTGTCCCTGAATGCCTTCGATGCGCGGAGCCGGTCCGGTGCTCGTCACCTCGAAGGCGTGGCCGTCGCGGTCCGGCATGATCTCGGCGTTCTGCGGCAGGTTGTCCGGCGCGAGCGAGAACGTCTTGAAGCCGTCCGTGGCGTGCGATCCCCAGTAGTAGCCGCGCTCGTGCTGGTCGAACGAGTACGGGAAGTCGAAGTACAGATAGTCCGGCAGCGCGAGCACGGTCTTGTAGCCCTGGCGGCTGAAGGTCTGCACGGTATCGGCGGCGCCCCAGAAGAGCGTGTCCCACATCGTCACCATCATGTTCGATGTCGCGAAGTCCTGCGGGCCATTCGCATGCTTGATGCCGTCCTGCCACGCCGCCATCGTGCCGATGCCGCCGTTGTTCACGATCTGGCTCACCTGGCGCGCGAACAGCGAGGGCAGCTCGTCGAAGGATGCCGCCTTGCCGGACGCGATCAGCGCCGCGCATTGCGGCGAGCGTCCCCACGGCTTGTCCTGCGCCGCGAGATTCACGCGGCCCTTGCCGGCATTGGCGCCGTCGAGCGGTTGAAAGCCCGCGCCGAGCATGATGTTCTTCGCTTCGTCGCCGCCGAAGTGCCACGTGGCGAGCGGCGCGCCGGCCTCGCGATGCATCGATGCGATTTCGCCGATCACCTTCGATGCGAAGCGCTGCGCGCCATCCGAGCACGGGTTGATGAAGCTGCGCCGATCGTAGAACTGGATCGTGGTCACGTTCGAGGTGTCCGCCGGATCGAGCAGCCGATACGCGCTCGCACCCGCCGTGTCGCCTTGCGCGGCGAGACGCCGGTAGCGCGCTTCCATCGATACGACCGCTGCGCGCGCATGCCCCGGCATGTCGATCTCGGGAATGATCTCGACGAAGCGATCCGCCGCGTAACGCACCAGCGCGACATACTCCGAGCGGCTCAGATAGCCGCCGCCCGAGCGGTTGTCCGGGCCCGAGCCGAGTTGCGGCACGAGACAGCGCGTCTCGGTGAGATCGTGACAGCGTCTCGCGCCGATGTCGGTGAGCTCCGGCAGGCCCGGAATCTCGATGCGCCAGCCTTCGTCGTCGGTCAGATGCAGATGCAGGCGATTGAGCTTGTACGCGCCCATCTGGTCGATGAGGCGGCGCAGCGTGGCGGGCTGACGGAAGTTGCGCGCAACATCGACGTGCATGCCGCGATGCGTGTAGCGCGGCGCATCTTCGATGGTCATCGCGGGAACGCTTCCGCCGCCCGCGGGCGTCAGCGACAGGAGCGTCTGCACGCCGTAGTAGAGCCCGGCGGCGTCGAAGGCGTCGATGCTCACGCCGCCCTGTGCGATCGTCAGGCGATATCCGCCGGAACGCGCGATATCCACGGGCAACGCGCCGCCGACGATCTGGCCGCTCACACGCACGCCCGGGCCGCTCAGGCCGAGCGTGTTGGCACGCGCGTTTAGCGCCGCCACCTGCGATGAACTCAACCCCGCCAGCGACAAATCGATACCGCCGACCTGCGTCGCGCCCTCACCCGCCGTTGCGCGCAGCACGGCGGGCAATGCACGCGCCGCGCTCTGTTGTGTCGAAGGCAGCGCGGCCTCGGCCTTCGCGCGCTGCACCTGCGCGGGCGTCGCGGCAAACGCGGCTGCGTCATCCGCCACGGGCGGAATGCGGTCGACGTAACGCGTTTCGTCGTCAGTGTCGTTGTGTGCGAGGATCGCGGGCGTCGCGTTGCCGTCGACCACGACATACGCGCGCGGCAACAGGTCGCTATAACGCTGATACCAGTATTCGCCGACGAACGGCACTTCAATGCGCGCGCCCGCGACGAGCGTGAACGCGCCCGCGCGCGGCGTGAGCGCGTAGAGATCGCCGGTAATGTGCTTCCACGCGAAGTCGGGATGCTCGACCATCAGAATGCGCCGGATGCTGTGCACGTAAAGCGTCCAGCCGCCCGCGACGAGATTGCGTCCGCCTGTGTTCTGGAGAACCAGCTTGCCGCGCGCGCAACTCGCCCAGTCCGCGCCCAGGCTCGCGCAGTCGGTGCCGGACTGCGCGGCGTCGTTGTTGTCGATCTCGACGCGCACCATCAGGCTCTCGCCGAGCGCCGCGGCGCGCGCCGTGGGCGTGAGACTGGCCAGGCCCGAATCCGAACTGTCGCCGCACCCCGACAACAGGCTCGCAGCCGCGATGACCAGCGCACCCGCGCCCATCGATACGTATCGCAATAAATTAAGCTTTTCTAAGTAATTATCTCGAAACTGACTCATATCTCCTCCGGAAAACCGCCGCGCAGCGCGGCGTGCCGGAGACTATACGCGCAACTTACAGCCGGATTATTTTGGGATACGTATCAATTTTCAGTTTAGAAGCGGGCGGCAAAAGCAAAAACACCCCGAAGTTTCAGCTTCGGGGTGTTTTGCGGGAGGTCGAAACGATCAGCCGAGGAAGCGTCGCGCGTTCTGGAACACGCGCAGCCACGGGCTGCCGTCGGTGGTCCAGTCGTCGGGCGTCCAGCTCATCTGCACGTTGCGATGCACGCGCTCCATGTGCGGCATCAGCACGGTGAAGCGGCCATCGGGCGTCGTGACGGACGTGATGCCTCGCGGCGAGCCGTTCGGGTTGAACGGATACTGCTCCGTTGCCTGGCCGCGATGATCGACATAACGCATCGCCACCAGCGCCTTGTCCTGATCGCCCTGCTGTGAGAAGTCCGCGAAGCCTTCGCCGTGCGCCACCGCCACCGGAATGCGCGAGCCTTCCATGCCGGCGAAGAAGATCGACGGCGAACTCTGCACTTCGACCAGCGAAAAGCGCGCCTCGAACTGCTCCGACTTGTTGCGCGTGAACTTCGGCCAGTTGTCCGCGCCGGGGATGATCGACGCCAGACTCGACATCATCTGGCAGCCGTTGCAGATGCCGAGCGCGAAGGTGTCGGGACGGCCGAAGAACGCGGCGAACATGTCCGCCAGTTGCGCGTTGAAGCGGATGGTCTTGGCCCAGCCCTCGCCCGCGCCCAGCACGTCGCCGTACGAGAAGCCGCCGCACGCGACCGCGCCCGCAAAATCGGCGAGCGTGGCGCGCCCTTCGAGCAGATCGCTCATGTGGACGTCGTGGGCGTCGAAACCGGCGCGGTCGAACGCGTAGGCCGTTTCCAGATGCGAGTTCACGCCCTGCTCACGCAGGATCGCGACGCGCGGGCGCTTGTTCGTCGCAATGAACGGCGCGGCCACGTCTTCAGCCGGATCGAACGTGAGCACCGGCGAAATGCCCGGATCGGCGGCGTCGAGCAGCGCGTCGTACTCGGCGTCGGCGCAGGCCGGGTTGTCACGCAGACGCGCGATGCGCCAGCTCACCTCGCTCCACGCGCGATGCAGCTCGACGCGCGGCGCATCGAAAATCTTCTTCGCATCGCGATAGATTTCGATCGCGCCCGTGTTGTTCGGCTTGCCGATCACGTGCGCGCACGCCGACAAACCGTGCTCGCGCAGCGCGCCCAGCACCGCGTCGCGATCCGCTGCGCGCACCTGTACCACCGCGCCCAGTTCCTCCGAGAACAGCGCGCGGATCGTGCGGTCCTCGCGGCGGCCGCTCGTCTGCTTGGCCCAGTCCTTGGCGTCGCCGTAATCGGATTCGTGCTCGGCGTCGAGCGCCAGCATGTCGACGTTCAGCGACACGCCCACGTGACCCGCGAACGCCATCTCGCAGACCGTCGCCCACAGGCCGCCGTCGGAGCGGTCGTGGTAGGCGAGCAGCTTGTCATCGGCGTTGAGCGCCTGGATCGCGTTGAAGAAGCGCTTGAGGTCTTCCGGATCGTCCACGTCCGGCACCGCGTCGCCGACCTGCTGCGTCACCTGCGCGAGAATGCTGCCGCCCATGCGATTGCGGCCACGGCCGAGATCGATCGCGATCAGCACGGTGTTGGTGTCGTCGACGAGTTGCGGCGTCAGATGACCGCGCACGTCCTCGACCGGCGCGAACGCGGAAATGATCAGCGACACCGGCGACACGACTTCGCGCGCGCCGCCGCGTGCGTCCTGCCACTTGGTGCGCATCGACAGCGAGTCCTTGCCCACCGGAATGCTGATGCCGAGCGCCGGGCACAGTTCCATGCCGATGGCCTTCACGGTGTCGTAAAGCGCGGCGTCTTCGCCGGCGCTGCCGCACGCGGCCATCCAGTTGGCCGACAGCTTCAGCTTGTTCAGCGATTCGATCGGCGCGGCCGCGATGTTGGTCACCGCCTCGCCCACCGCCATGCGGCCCGACGCCGGCGCGTCGATGACGGCGAGCGGCGTGCGCTCGGCCATCGTCATCGCTTCTCCGCGATAGCCCACGTAATCCATCGTCGTCACGGCGCAATCCGCGACCGGCACCTGCCACGGACCCACGAACTGGTCGCGCGCGGTCGTGCCGCCCACTGAACGGTCGCCGATGGTGATGAGGAACGACTTGCTCGCGACTGTCGGATGCTTGAGCACATCGACCGCGACTTCGGACAACGGCAGGCCGGTGACGTCGACCGGCGTGAACTGCGCGCTTTCGCGCTTCACGTCGCGATGCATCTTGGGCGGCTTGCCGAGCAGCACGTCCATCGGCATGTCGACGGGTTCCTGGCCGTCGTTGGCGTCGTCGATCAGCTTCAACTGGCGTTCTTCGGTCGCCACGCCGACCACCGCCACCGGGCAGCGCTCGCGCTCGCAGATCGCCTGGAACGCGGGCAGCGCTTCCGGCGCGATCGCCAGCACATAGCGCTCTTGCGCTTCGTTCGACCAGATCTCGCGCGGCGACAGACCGCTTTCCTCGAGCTGCACCTTGCGCAGTTCGAAGCGCGCGCCCTTGCCTGCGCCATCGACGAGTTCGGGGAATGCGTTCGAAATGCCCCCCGCGCCGACGTCGTGGATCGACAGGATCGGATTGTTCTCGCCCAGTTGCCAGCACGAATTGATGACTTCCTGCGCGCGGCGCTGGATTTCCGGATTGCCGCGCTGCACGGAGTCGAAGTCGAGCTCGGCGGTGTTCGCGCCCGTCGCCATCGACGACGCCGCGCCGCCGCCCATGCCGATGCGCATGCCCGGCCCGCCGATCTGGATCAGCAGCGTGCCCGCCGGCAGATCGTTCTTGTGCGTGTGCTGGTCCGAGATATTGCCGATTCCGCCCGCGATCATGATCGGCTTGTGATAGCCGCGCACGCGCCCGTCGACGTTCTGCTCGTAAGTGCGGAAATAGCCGCCGAGGTTCGGACGGCCGAATTCGTTGTTGAACGCGGCGGCGCCGATCGGGCCGTCGATCATGATCTGCAGCGGCGACGCGATGCGGTCTGGTCGGCCATACGGCTCATGCGTCTCCGACGGATTACGCGAGCCGAGCGGCACAGCGGAATCACGCGCGTTTTCCCATTTCGCGCGCGCGTCCGGCAGATCGAGATTCGACACTGTGAAGCCCGCGAGACCCGCCTTCGGACGCGCGCCGCGGCCGGTCGCGCCTTCGTCGCGGATTTCGCCGCCGGAGCCCGTCGCCGCGCCCGCGAACGGGGAAATCGCGGTCGGGTGATTGTGCGTCTCGACCTTCATCAGCGTGTGCGTCATTTCCACGTGTCGCTGATATTGCTCGTCGGCGCCGCGCGGGAACCAGCGCTCCGCCATGCCGCCCTGCATGATCGCCGAATTGTCCGAATACGCGACGATCGTGCCTGCGTGATTCAGCTTTTCCGTGTTGCGGATCATCTGAAACAGCGACATGTCCTGCTTCTCGCCGTCGATGGTCCATTCGCCGTTGAAGATCTTGTGGCGGCAATGCTCGCTGTTGGCCTGCGCGAACATCATCAGTTCGACGTCGCTCGGATTGCGCGCGAGGTCCTCGAACGCATTCACCAGATAGTCGATCTCGTCGTCCGCGAGCGCGAGGCCGAGTTCCGCGTTGGCGGCTTCGAGCGCGCCGCGTCCCTGTCCGATGATGTCGACGGTCTGCAACGGCTTGGCGGGGAGTTCGTCGAACAGATGCAGCGCCTGGTCGCGCGAGGCGGCCACGCTTTCCGTCATGCGGTCGTGCAGCGCATCCGCGACGGCCGCGCGCGCCTCGTCCGACAGCGCCTTCTTGCCGCCGAGAAAGCCGCTTTTCATGACCACCGAGTACTCGACGCCGCGCTCGATGCGCCGCACCTTCGTGAGGCCGCAATGATGCGCGATGTCGGAGGCCTTGCTCGCCCACGGCGAGACCGTGCCGAAGCGCGGCACGACCATGAACGTCTCGACGTGGCCGCGCTCCTTCGGTTCCTCGAACGGCGCGCCGTAATGCATCAGCGCTTCGATGCGGCCGTTGTCCTCATCCGTGAGCGGCTCGGACGAGTTGACGAAGTGCAGGAACTGGCCGCGCACGCCGACGATGTTCGCGTCGATGCGGACGAGCGTTTCGAGGAGGCGGGTCTGACGGAAATCGGAGAGGGCCGAAGCGCCGGGGAAACACGAGAAGTGGGCCATTGTGACGGTGCGTCGATGACGTCTGTGTGCCGCTCGCGCGACGCTCGCCGATTTTGCAGATCGCTTTGCAGAATCTTTGCAAACCCAAAACGTTGCAAAACTTTTGCAAATCCAGAAATCCGCAAATTCGGATTCGAGCACGCAATGCGGCGTGAGGCGAAAGGAAGACCGCGATTATAACCCGGAAGCGTCTCGAAATCGGCCTGAGCGCCCCGCTTCAACCGCCCCGCCGCTGCGGCCCGGGATCGCGCAACCTTGGGTTGCGTATCCTGAAATCGTGGCGGTGGAGGCCCGCGGCCGCGGCGCCAGCGGGCGTGAGGCCGTCGGCAGGCCGCCGCGAGCGGTCCCCCGCAAACGATTTTGGCGCTATCATGGCGCGCTTTCTTCGGGTCCGGCACCCGTCCGTTTTACCACCGACACGCGTGGCGCCGGGCGCATCCGCCCGCGCTGCGCCGTGCAGCATCGCAATCTCGCGCCTTCTGGCACAAATAGTCATGGATGTCATCGTCATCGGCGGAGGAATCGCCGGCATCGCCACCGCTCATCAACTGCACGCGGCGGGCCACAGCGTCTGTGTGGTCGAACGCCACGCGACCGTCGCCCAGGGCGCCACGTACGGCCAGGGCGGCGCGCTGCTGCCCTCTTCGCTCGATGTCTGGTTTGGCCCGACCTTCATGGCGTCGAACCGCGCGAAGCAAAGCGGCATGCTGGTCAAGACCGGCTTCGATTCCGTCGCGCGCGATTTCCTGAAGCAACTGGCGACGCTGCGCGATCCCGAGGCCTTCGCGGCGCGTTACGCGCTGCTGCAGCCGCTCGTCGAGATGTCACGCCAGGTGCTCGCCGACATCGAAACCGCGCTGGAGCTGGAATTCGAGCAGCGGCGCGGCGTGCTGCATGTGTTTCGCCAGCCGCGCGAGCTCGAGGATGCGCAACCGGCCATCGATCTGCTCAAACGTTTCGGCGTGCCGCACCGCGTGCTGACGCCCGAGGAATGCGTCGCCGTGGAGCCCTCGGTGCCGGATGATCCCGAATTCGCGGGCGGCGTGCTGCTGCCCGACGAGCGCACCGCGAACTGCCCGCTCTTCACCAAACAGCTCAAGCAGGTTCTGGAGGACGGCGGCGTGCAGTTCCGCATGCATCGCGAGGCGGTGGGCGTGCGTCTCGAAGGCGCGCGCGCGGCCGTCGAACTCGCCGAGCCGGGCGAAGGCAAAAAGCGCAGCTCCGACATCGAAGTAATCACCGCCGATGCGATCGTCGTCACGGCGGGCACCGGCACGCCCGCGCTCGCCGGCGGCGGCAAGCAGCCGAATGCGCTGTACGCGCTGCGCGTGCATACGCTCACCGCGCCCGTGGCCTACGAGGAGCGCGCGCCGCATCTGACGGTCGTCGATTCGACCAAACGCATCACGATGACGCGCGTGAACCAGCGCTTGCGCGTCGCTGGCGCGGGCGTGTTCCAGAGCGCATCGAAAGCCGACAAACCGCTCGACGCCGGATTGTCGCGCCGTGCGCTCGACCTGCTCGGCCAGGGCACGCACGACTGGGTTCCGGGCGCGGCGCGCGTATCCGCCGCGCGGGCTTGGGAAGGACTCCGGCTCATCTCGGTGGACGGGCTGCCGGTCGTCGGCGCGACCCGGCATCCGCGGCTCTTCGTCAACGCGGCGCACGGCCCGGCGGGCTGGGGACTCGCGTGTGGGTCTGCTAAAGTGATCGCGGATCTCGTCTCCGGCATCACGCCCGACGTTCCGGCCGACACCATCGCCGCGTTGAGCATCGAACGCTTCTAGCGGCAACGGCGCGCACGATTGCTGCGGGCGGTGCCGGGTTTTCTGCAAGACCCGAACCTCGAAGCACGCCTTCACTCGCCGCCATGACCGCTGCCCGCTCTCCCTACTTCACCCCGAAAGACGACCCGCTCGCACTGCTGACACTGGCCGAGCTGCGTACGCTCGAAGCGCGCGCGGCTGCCGCATTGCCGCCGCATACGCTGATGGCGCGCGCCGGCGCGGCAGCCGCCCAATGTCTCATCGACGCCTGCGAGCACGATCCCGAAACGCGCGCGCAGCCGGTGTGGCTCGCGGCGGGCCCCGGCAACAACGGTGGCGACGCACTCGTGATGGCGGAGCGTCTGCATCGCGCGGGGTTCGCCGTGCGAGTGTGCATGCCCGTCGAGGTCAAGCCCGACGACGCGCGCTGGGCGCTGGACACGGCGCGCGCGGCGGGCGTGCCGATCGAGAGCGCGCCGCCCGCCTCGTTCGATGACTTCGGCTGGCTCGTCGACGGCATGTTCGGCATTGGCCTCACGCGGCCGCTGGAAGGCGTGTTCGCGGACATCGCCGCGCGCCTGACGCGCCGGTCGCGCAGCTTCGGCCGAGTGCTCGCGCTCGACGTGCCGAGCGGCCTGAACAGCGACACCGGCGCGCCCGTGAACGGCGGCGAAGCCGTGCGCGCGACCGACACCATCACGTTCATCGGCGCGAAGCCGGGGCATTTCACGTCGCAAGGCCGGGATCTGAGCGGCCGGCTGTTCGTCTCGACGCTTGAGATCGAAGCAGGCGCGGCGCCCTCGATCGTGCTCGACGCACCCGCGCTGTTCGCCGCGTGCATGCCGCCGCGCGACAACGCGACCAACAAGGGCACGTTCGGCTCGCTCGCGGTGATCGGCGGCGACACGGGCATGTGCGGCGCGCCGATCCTCGCCGCGCGCATGGCCCTCTACGGTGGCGCGGGCAAGGTGCATGTCGCGTTTCTGGGCGAAGGCTTTCCGCCTTACGATCCGCCGCATCCGGAGCTGATGCTGCATCACGCCGACGACCTGAAGCTCGACAGGATGGATGCGCTGTCGGTCGGTTGCGGCATGGGCACGAGCGAACACGCGAAACAGATCCTCGGCGATGTTCTGAAGCTCGACGTCCCCAAGCTGCTCGATGCCGACGCGCTCAATCTGATCGCGCAGGACGAGGCGCTCGCGTCCGCGGTCGCCGCGCGTGGTTCGCAAGGCGATCCGTGCATTCTGACTCCGCATCCGCTCGAAGCCGCGCGTCTGCTCAATACCGATGCAAAAGCCGTGCAGGCCGATCGCATCGCGGCGGCGCGGCAACTCGCGGCGCGCTACGGGGCGATCGTGGTGCTGAAAGGCTCGGGCACGGTGATCGCATCGCCCGATGGCCGCGTCGCGGTGAATCCGACCGGCAACGCGGGCCTCGCGACAGGCGGCACCGGCGACGTGCTCGGCGGATTGATCGGAGCATTGCTCGCGCAAAAGCTGCCGGCCTACGAAGCGGCGCTCGCAGGCGTCTGGCTGCATGGCCTCGCCGCGCAGACGCTCACCGACGACGGCGTCGGCCCGGCAGGCCTCACCGCGGGCGAACTCGCGCCTGCCGTGCGTACGCTCATCAACCGGCGCTTTTACGCGGAGCATGCGCGAAACTGACAGCGCCGCAAGCCCACTGCATGATCCGACCCGCGTGACGCGTTGCAAGCATCCGTTCACGCATCGTCGCTATACTCTTTTTGATTCGGGCAACCGCGGCCGCTCAGTGTTTAGTCGCGTTCACCAAACATACGCATTAGGCAAGCACAGGCAAGCCGGGCCGCAATCGCACGAACGTATTCCTCTGTCACCCTCAGACTAACGGACCGCTCATGACCCAAACCTCGATGCTCAATTCGCTTCCTGCCTGGTCGGCGCTCCAGTCGCACTACGATGCCATCTCCGGCGAGCGCCTGCGCGACTGGTTCGCGCCGCAGAACGACACGCAGCCGACGCGCGCCGAGCGCCTGACCTTCGAAGGCGGCGGCCTCTCGATCGACTTCTCCAAGAACCGCGTCAAGGACGAAACCCTCAAGCTGCTCGTCGAGGTCGCGCAGCAGGCGGGCGTCACCGAACGCCGCGACGCGATGTTCCGCGGCGATATCGTCAATATCACCGAGCATCGCGCCGTGCTGCATACCGCCCTGCGCTCGCAGTCGCCCGATGCGCCCTTTCACGAACAAGTGCAGAAGGAAAAGGCCAAGATGGCCGCCTTCTCGGACAAGGTCCGCGACGGCTCGTGGACCGGCTATACGGGCAAGCGCATCCGTCACGTGGTGAATATCGGCATCGGCGGTTCGGATCTCGGGCCGAAGATGGTCGTGCACGCACTGCATCATCTCGCATCGAAGGAACTGGACACGCATTTCGTCTCCAACGTCGATGGCGCGGATCTCTGGAACGTGCTGCAACAGATCGATGCCGAAGAGACGCTCGCGATCGTCGTCTCGAAGACCTTCACCACGCTGGAGACGATGACCAACGCGCACTCCATGCGCGACTGGTTTCTCAAGTCCGGCTGCCCGGAAGATCAGTTGTCGAAGCACTTCGTCGGCGTGTCTGCGAATCCGGCGGAAGTGACGAAGTTCGGTATCGCGAAGGAAAACATCTTCGAGATGTGGGACTGGGTCGGCGGGCGCTATTCGCTGTGGTCGGCGGTGGGTCTGTCGATCATGTTGTCGGTCGGTCCGAAGAACTTCGACGCGCTTTTGCAAGGCGCCGACGCGATGGATCAGCACTTCCGCACCGCGCCGCTCGACAAGAACCTGCCCGTGCTGATGGGCATGATCGGCATCTGGTATCGCAACTTCTTCGGCTCGCAAAGCGATCTGATCGCGCCGTATTCGCAGGCGCTTCATTATCTGCCGTCGTATCTCCAGCAACTGGAAATGGAGAGCAACGGCAAGTCCGCGCGTCTCGACGGCAAGATGGTCGACTATCCGACCGCCGCCGTCATCTGGGGCGAGCCGGGCACGAACGGCCAGCACGCGTTCTTTCAGATGCTGCATCAGGGTCCGACGATCATCCCGATCGACTTCATCGCCTTGCTGACGCCGGAGCATCCGCTCGTCGACCATCACGCGAAGCTGCTGGCGAACTGCTTCGCGCAGAGCGAGGCGCTGATGCTCGGACGCACACTCGAAGAAGCGAAGAAGGTCGCCGGTCCCGGCAAGGAAGAGCTCGCGACGCATCTGAGCTTCCCTGGCAACCGCCCGACCACGACCATCATGCTCGATGCGCTCACGCCGCAGTCGCTCGGCGCGCTGATCGCGCTGTACGAGCACAAGGTGCTCGTGCAAGGCACCGTGTGGGACGTCAACTCGTTCGATCAGTGGGGCGTGGAACTCGGCAAGATTCTCGGCAAGGTCGTCGAGGCCGATATCACGGCTGCATCGGCTGATCCGAAGAAGCACGATTCGTCGACGTCCGCGTTGATCGAACGCGCGCGCAAGGCCTTGAAACGCTGATCCGCGTCGATGTTCTGGCCGGCCCGCATCGTTGCACGATGCGGGCTTTTTGTTTATACGCTCAGACCGTTGACGAGCCGCCCTGCTTCGATCGTCACGGTCGCGTCGCAGCGTTCGGCGAGTTCGGCGTCGTGCGTGACGAGCACGAGCGTGGCTCCATTGCGCCGGTTCATCTCGAACATCAGGTCGATGATCGCGTAGCCCGTCGCGGCGTCGAGGCTGCCGGTGGGTTCGTCGGCGAACAGCACGGCGGGATGCGTGACGAAGGCGCGCGCGAGCGCGACGCGCTGCTGCTCGCCGCCTGACAACAGCTTCGGATAATGTCCGGTGCGCTCGCCGAGCCCGACCTGATCGAGCAGCGAGCGCGCGCGCTTGACGATCTCGCCGTGCGGCAGCTCCGCGCGCAATTCGAGCGGCAGCATGACGTTTTCGAGCGCGGTGAGATGCGGCATCAACTGAAACGACTGGAAGACGAAGCCGACCGCGCCGCTGCGCAAGGCGGCGCGCTCGTCCTCGTTCAGCGCGGAAAGCTCGCGGCCGAGCAGGCGAACCGAGCCCTCGCTCGCGCTGTCCAATCCGGCAAGCAGGCCGAGCAAGGTCGACTTGCCCGAGCCCGATGCCCCGACGATCGCCACGCTGCTGCCCTTCGCGATGGAAAGGTCGATATGGTTGAGAATCGTGAGCTCGCCCGTTGCGTCCTTCACCCGCTTGCTTAATCCCCGAACTTCGATGACCGGCTCGATATTGTTTTGCATGGACACTTTGAAAAAAAACTGGCGCGGCGTCGTTCCCGCGATCGTATTGATGGCCGCATGTTCGACGACCGCGTGCGCCGCCGATGCACAAGCGGCGATTCAGCCGGCAGCCCCGGCGAAGCGCGCGATCGTCGTGCTGGGCGATAGCCTTTCCGCGGAATACGGTCTGCCGCGCGATACCGGCTGGGTGAACCTCCTGCGCGAGCGGCTGGCGAAGGAGCGTTTCGATTATAGCGTCGCCAATTCGAGCATCAGCGGCGACACCACGAGCGGCGGCCGCGCCCGCCTCACCGCGGTCCTTGCGCGCATCAAGCCCGCGATCGTGATCGTCGAGCTCGGCGCGAACGACGCGCTGCGCGGCGTGCCGCTCGCGACCACGGAATCGAATTTGCGCGGCATCGTCGATGCATCGCAGGCCGCGCATGCGAAGGTTTTACTCATCGGCATGTACGTTCCGCCCAATTACGGCCCCGACTACACGCAAAAGTTCCATGCTGTCTACGAGCGCATCGCGAAGGACAAGAACGTGCCGCTCGTGCCCTTCCTGCTTGCCGGCATGGCTGACAAGCCCGCCATGTTCCAGTCGGACCAGATTCACCCGACGGTGCAGGCCCAGCCTTTGCTATTGGATAACGTCTGGCCAACCTTGAAACCCTTGCTGGGCGCAGGCGCCGCGCACTGAAGACGGCGGCCGCGACAGCTTTCCTGAACGCGGAGCACGGCCACGATTCAGTTATCTGAGACTTTCGCGTAGCGCTTTTAACCACGCTCGTTCGATGAGCGACTCTACAAGGAGGTCACGTGAAATACTTCCCTCTTCTCGCCCTGACCGTTGCGATCTCGGCCTGCGCCGCTCAGCCGCCTGCCGGCGTTCAACAAGTCGGCTCGAGCCAGAAGGCGCCCAAGGTCGTTGCACAATGCGTCGCCCAGAAGTGGGCCGACAAGTCGCAACAGCAAGTCGTGTCGCAGGACACGCTCGCGAATGACGGGGCCGTCGATGTCTACGTCCCTGGCCAGCAGCCGCCGACCGGCGCGGCGGCTATCGTCCGCCCGGCGACGTCGGGTCCGGGCACGTGGGTCGGCTTCCGCGCATCGGGCGCGGCCGGCAGCCAGGCGACCGGCGACATTCAGGCTTGCCTGTAAGCGTATTTCACGCGCTTGCACGCGGCCGCCCGCTGCAGATTGCAGGGCGGCTTCGTCAAACAAAAGCCCCGCTTCCTTTCGGTTGCGGGGCTTTTTTCTGACGTGCGGCTCGATCAGTTCGACGATGACGGCGCCGGCGCCTGACTCAGCTTGACCTTCGAGCGCGCCTTCAGCGCGTCGATGTACGCCTCCATGTCGGCTTGCGCATACACCTGCGCGACCTGTTGCTGCGCGCCCGTGAGTCGATCCGCCGCCACGGGCGCGGCCTTCTCGATGCCGTTCACGCGATAGATCGCATAACCCGCGTCGCCGAGGTCCACGCCGACATACGCGGGCAACTTCGAGGCATCCGCCTTGAAGATCGCGCTCAGCGCGGCGGGCGGGAGACCTTGGGCGTCATTGCGCGAAACCGTGACCGGCGACGTGAAGCCATCAGTCGATTTCGACTGCTGCAATTGCGAGAGCTTCGCTTCGCCTTCCTTCTTCGCCATCGCGGCGGCCATGTCCGCGATCACCTTGGTGCGCACCGCATCCTTCACGGCGTCGAACGGCGGGACCGATGAGGCCTTGTAATCGGTGACGCGCGCGGCGATCAGCGTGTTGTTGCCGACATCGATGGCCTGCGTGTTGTTGCGGTCCTTCACCGAATCCGGCGCGAACACGGCCGCGAGGAACTTCGGATTGTTGAGCGGGTTGTCCTGCGGCAATTGCGGATTCGGCTTCCGGCCGATTGTCGCGGTCTGGATCGCGAGCTTGTACTTGTCCGCGGCCGGCTGCAAGGACTTGGCCTTCTCGTAGACGAGATCGGTGAAGCCTTGGGCGTCGTCGGCAAAGCCCTTCGTGCCTTGCTGAGCCGCGTAGTCCTTCGCGATCGCGTCCTTCACTTCGTCGAAGGGCTTGGTGACGGAGGGCTTCACATCGGTTGCCTGGATGATGTGGTAGCCGAAGTCCGACTCGACGATGTTGCTCACCTCGCCCTTCTTCAGGCTGAACGCGGCGTCGTCGAAGGCCTTGCCGCCCGCGATCTGGCCGCGCGCGAAATAACCGAGATCGCCGCCCTTGCTCGCCGAGCCCGGGTCTTCCGAGTTCTTCTGCGCGATCTGCGCGAACTGATCCGGATGCGCCTTGACCTGCGCGAGCAGCTCTTCTGCTTTCTGCTTCGCTTTGGCCTTGTCGGCGGCGCTCGCGTCCTTCGGCGCGTTCACGAGAATATGGCTCGCGCGCACCTCGCCTTCCGTGCGATAGCGCTGGACGTTGTCGTCGTAGTACTTCTTGAGATCGGCGTCGCTCGGCTTCGATGAGGCCGCAAGCGTCGTCGGCGACAGCGTCAGGTACTGGATCGTCGCGGTCTCGGGCGTCGCGAAATCGTTGCGATGCGCGTCGTAGTACGCAGTGAGCTGGGCGTCGGTCGGCTGAATCTTCGCGGTGTAGTCGGCCGTGCGCAAGGACAGGCCTTGCACCGAACGCTTTTGCTCGGCGAGCTCGGTCAGGCTCTGCGCCAGCGACTTCGACGTGAACGAGGTGGACTGAATGCTCGACGGAATCTGCTCCGTGGCGATCGTGTAGCGCATGTGCTCGTCGTATTGCGCGGGCGTCATGCCCTGCATGGCGAGCAGTTGCTTGTAGCGATCGACGTCGATGGTGCCGTCGGGTTTGCGCAGCGACGAGATCACCGGATCGGACAGCAGCGCGCGGCGCACGGCGTCGTCGGACGCGGTCAGATGCAGGCGCTGCGTTTCATCGGCCATCACGCGCTGTTGCACGAGACTGTCGACCATCGCGGCGCGGGCTTCCGGCGTGTCGAACATCTTGGCGTCGAACTGCGCGCCGAGCATGGAGCGGGCGCGGTCCACCTGCTGCCTGAAGGCGCTGTCGAATTCGGCGCGCGTGATCTTGTGACCGTTCACGCTGGCGACATAAGCGCTCTCGTCGAAGTAATTGCTGAAACCCTGAATGCCGACCATGCCCAGACCGGGCACGATGATCAGGATCAGCAGGGCCATCATCAGGCGCTGGTGATTTCGGAAGAAGTCGAGCATGCGTAGCGCTGCGTTGTCAGAACAAAACGCTCGATATTACAACAGTGGGAGGGGAAAAGGCGAAAGGCGATGTGAGAACGGCTTTTTGGCGTCGCTGCAGGCCCGCCATACGCGCTGCCCTAGCAAGGGAATTGGTCTATTTATCAGGGGCTTAACGCGGATTTGAGTCAATTCGCGCAATGGTCGAGCGGCCGGTGCGCGACGCGCGAGCGTGAATGATTAGGAATCTTGATTGAGCCGAAAAGCGCGACGCAAAACAAAAAGTCCCGCAAGCGACGTGGCTGACGGGACTTTTCTGTTCGATTCTGGCGGAGCGGACGGGACTCGAACCCGCGACCCCCGGCGTGACAGGCCGGTATTCTAACCAACTGAACTACCGCTCCTGGGTAGCACGCAATGAAATGTGGACTGGTGGGTGCTGAGAGGCTCGAACTCCCGACCTACGCCTTGTAAGGGCGCCGCTCTACCAACTGAGCTAAGCACCCAATCCGCAAATTCATCTGGTTTGCGCTGCGCCGAATTCAGTGCTTTCGATAAAGCGCCGTATCCAGCGAGTCCGCTAGTTTAGCGCATCCTTCAGAGCTTTGCCAGGGCGAAATTTCGGGACCTTCGCGGCCTTGATTTTGATCGCGTCCCCGGTGCGCGGATTGCGGCCCGTGCGCGCCGTGCGTTTGCCCACGGCGAACGTGCCGAAGCCAACGAGTGTCACCGTGCCGCCCTTTTTCAGCGTCGCGCGCACGCCGCCGATCACCGCTTCCAGCGCGCGGCCGGCGGCGGCCTTGGAGATATCGGCTTGCTGCGCGATATGGTCGATCAGTTCCGTCTTGTTCATTGTGATCCCCGAATCGTTAATGGCACGTTGTAGTCGATTTGTTTCTGCATCGATGCGAATGGCATCTCGATATTGTTGATGCGGCGCTCATTTAACGTAGCCGAAAGCGACGTGTCAACGAGGGTTGAGCCTTATTCGATGCGCCTTGCGGGGCATTTAGAGGAGGTATTCGAAACCATGGCGAGCATAAAAAAACCCGCGGGGATGAACCCGCGGGTTTTTAGCTTCGATCGGACAACGCGGCGATGAACCGCGCGCGCTTCCGATGCGCTTAATGCTTCACGAACTCGCCCGAAGCAGGTGCGTCCTTTTGCTGTTCGGCCGTGACGGGCGTTGCCTTCGCTTCGTCTTCCGGCAGCGCTTCCGGCGTGCGTTCGAGCGCCAGTTCCAGCACGCGATCGATCCAGCGAACCGGCACGATCTCGATGGCGTTCTTCACGTTGTCGGGGATGTCGGCCAGATCCTTGGTGTTTTCTTCCGGGATCAGCACGAGCTTGATGCCGCCGCGATGCGCCGCCAGCAGCTTCTCCTTCAACCCGCCGATCGGCAGCACTTCGCCGCGCAGCGTGATTTCGCCCGTCATCGCGACATCCGCGCGAACCGGAATGCCGGTCAGCACCGACACCAGCGCCGTGGTCATCGCGATACCGGCGGACGGACCGTCCTTCGGTGTCGCGCCTTCCGGCACGTGGATGTGGATGTCCTTCTTCTCGAACGACTCATCCGTGATGCCAAGTCGACGCGAACGCGAACGCACCACCGAGCGTGCCGCTTCGACCGACTCCTTCATCACGTCGCCGAGCGAACCCGTGCGGATCACACCGCCCTTGCCGGGCATCACCGCCGCTTCGATCGTCAGCAGATCGCCGCCGACTTCCGTCCACGCGAGACCCGTGACCTGACCGATCTGGTTCTCCTTCGCGGCCAGACCGAAGTCGTACTTGCGCACGCCGAGGAAGGTGTCGAGGTTGGAGCCGTCGACCTTCACGGCGCCTTCGGCCTTCTTCAGCAAGAGCATCTTCACGACCTTGCGGCAGATCTTCGAGATCTCACGCTCGAGCGAACGCACGCCCGCTTCACGCGTGTAGTAGCGAATGATGTCGCGGATGGCTTGTTCCGTGACGTCGATCTCGCCGTCCTTCAGGCCGTTGTTGCGCTTCTGCTTCGGCAGCAGGTAACGCTGCGCGATGCTGACCTTCTCGTCTTCCGTGTAACCCGACAGGCGGATGACTTCCATCCGGTCGAGCAGCGGCGGCGGAATGTTCAGCGAGTTCGACGTCGCGACGAACATCACGTCCGACAGGTCGAAGTCCACTTCGATGTAGTGGTCCGCAAACGTGTGGTTCTGTTCCGGATCGAGCACTTCGAGCAGCGCCGACGCCGGATCGCCGCGGAAATCCATACCCATCTTGTCGACTTCGTCGAGCAGGAAGAGCGGATTGCGCACGCCGACTTTCGCGAGGCTTTGCAGGATCTTGCCCGGCATCGAACCGATATACGTGCGACGGTGACCGCGAATCTCGGACTCGTCGTGCACGCCGCCCAATGCCATGCGCACGAACTTGCGGTTCGTCGCACGCGCGATCGACTGACCGAGCGAGGTCTTGCCGACACCCGGAGGCCCGACGAGACACAGGATCGGCGCCTTCACCTTCTCGACGCGTTGCTGAACCGCGAGATATTCGAGAATGCGTTCCTTGACCTTTTCGAGCCCGAAGTGGTCTTCATCCAGCACGCGCTCTGCGTTCGAGAGGTCGTTGTTGACCTTGCTCTTCTTGCGCCACGGCAAGCCGATCAGCGTGTCGATGTAGTTGCGCACGACGGTCGCTTCAGCCGACATCGGCGACATCAGCTTGAGCTTCTTGAGTTCGGCGTCGGCCTTCTTCTTGGCTTCCTTCGGCATGCGCGCAGCGGTGATGCGCTTCTCGAGTTCTTCGAGATCCGCACCCTCTTCGCCTTCGCCCAGTTCCTTCTGGATCGCCTTGACCTGTTCGTTCAGGTAGTACTCGCGCTGGCTCTTCTCCATCTGGCGCTTCACGCGGCCACGAATGCGCTTCTCGACCTGAAGAATGTCGATTTCCGCTTCGAGCTGCGCGAGCAGATGCTCAAGACGCTCGATCACAGGGAACATCTCGAGGATGTGCTGCTTCTGGTCGAGCTTGAGCGGCAGGTGCGCGGCGATGGTATCCGCCAGACGACCCGCTTCATCGATACCCGACAGCGACGTCAGGATCTCCGGCGGAATCTTCTTGTTGAGCTTCACGTACTGATCGAACTGCGAGACGATCGCGCGGCGCAGCGCTTCGGTTTCGGCGCTGTCGGCGTGATCGGGTTCGAGCGGCATCACATCGCAGGAAAATTGCGTTTCCTGCTCTTCGATCGAGAGCGTTTTCGCGCGCTGCAAGCCTTCGACGAGCACTTTCACCGTGCCGTCAGGCAGCTTCAGCATTTGCAGGATGTTGGCGACACATCCTACTTCGTACATGTCCTTTTCGGTCGGCTCGTCCTTCGCCGCCGTTTTCTGGGCGACGAGCATGATGTGCTTGCCGCCTTCCATCGCGGCTTCGAGGGCCTTGATCGACTTGGGCCGCCCGACGAAGAGCGGAATCACCATATGCGGGAAAACAACTACGTCGCGCAGCGGGAGCAGCGGCAGCGTAATACGTTCCTGCGGGAGGAGTTGGGTTCCTGACATTTCATTTCCCCAGTAGTGGAATCAGTTCAGTCGTAAGTAAGGCCGTTATGAGCTATTGCAAGCCTTTATCGGAAGGGAAAAGTCGTTAGTCGAAGATCGCGTCAGTCACGTCCACAAGATAAACCGAAAAAAATAAACAAAAGGCCGTTCACGTCGCCATGAACGGCCTTTCGCCGACACACAGCCTGCTTCAGTTGGAACCCGCTACCTTCGGCGCATCTTCGTAGATGAGCAGAGGCTTGCCGTCGCCGTCGATGGTGTTGTCGTCGACGATCACCTTCGAGACGCCCTTCATGGTCGGCAGTTCGTACATCACGTCGAGCAACGCCTGTTCCAGAATCGAACGCAACCCGCGCGCGCCCGTCTTGCGGCGAATCGCCTTCTGCGCGATGGCCTGCAGCGCCGCCGGACGGATTTCCAGCTCCACGCGTTCCATCGCGAAGAGCTTGTGATACTGCTTCACGAGCGCGTTCTTCGGTTCGATCAGGATCTTCACGAGCGCGGCTTCGTCGAGCTTGCCGAGCGTCGCGACGACCGGCAGACGGCCGATCAGCTCGGGAATCAGACCGAACTTGATCAGATCTTCCGGCTCCACTTCGCGCAGTACCTCGCCCGCGTCGCGGTCCTGCTTGCTCTTCACGCTCGCAGCGAAACCGATACCGGTTTTCTCCGTGCGATCGGTGATGACTTTTTCCAGCCCGTCGAACGCGCCGCCGCAAACGAACAGGATGTTGGTCGTGTCGACCTGGATGAAATCCTGATTCGGGTGCTTGCGTCCGCCTTGCGGCGGCACCGACGCCATCGTGCCTTCAATCAGCTTGAGCAACGCTTGCTGAACGCCTTCGCCCGACACGTCGCGCGTGATGGACGGGTTGTCCGACTTGCGGCTGATCTTGTCGATTTCATCGATATAGACGATGCCGCGCTGCGCCTTGTCGACTTCGTAGTTGCAGTTCTGCAGCAGCTTCTGAATGATGTTCTCGACGTCCTCGCCGACGTAACCGGCTTCGGTCAGCGTCGTCGCGTCCGCGATCACGAACGGCACATTCAGCATGCGGGCGAGCGTCTGCGCGAGCAGCGTCTTGCCCGAGCCGGTCGGACCGATCAGGAGAATGTTGCTCTTCGACAGCTCGATCTCGTCCTTCTTGTCGAGATGCTTGAGCCGCTTGTAGTGGTTGTACACGGCCACCGCGAGAATCTTTTTCGCGCGTTCCTGGCCGATCACGTACTGATTGAGGATGTCGCTGATTTCCTGCGGGCTCGGCAGGTCGGACTTGGACAGTCCGGCCTCCTCTGCTGCGCCGGCCGCTTCGTCGCGAATGATCTCGTTGCACAAGTCGATACATTCATCACAGATGAACACCGACGGGCCCGCAATGAGCTTCTTCACCTCATGCTGGCTCTTGCCGCAAAACGAGCAATACAGCAGCTTTTCGCTACTGGAACCTTTCTTGTCCGCCATAAATGTGTAAGCCTCCGGACACTCTTGTTACATGATACGCCCTTCGATTCGCCGACGCAGATTCGCACCTGCAAGGACGAACGAAGCGCTTTTTGGCGTAGCGCCGCACGTGCGACTTCGCTACTTGCCGGCCCTGCCTCCGCGGACCGGCGCGGCGCCGCTCCGGACGCCGTTAAGGACGCTTGTGAAGCACCTGGTCGACGAGGCCGTAAGCCTGCGCGTCGTCGCCCGACATGAAGTTGTCGCGGTCGGTGTCGCGCGCGATACGCTCGACCGGTTGACCCGTGTGATGCGACAGCAACTGATTCAGACGTTCCTTCAGGTACAGGATTTCCCGCGCCTGAATTTCGATGTCCGACGCCTGTCCGCGCGCGCCGCCGAGCGGCTGGTGAATCATCACGCGCGCGTTGGGCAGTGCGACGCGCTTGCCCTTCGCGCCCGCCGCCAGCAGGAACGCGCCCATGCTCGCCGCGAGACCCATGCACAGCGTCGAAACGTCAGGCTTCACGAACTGCATGGTGTCGTAAATGGCCATGCCCGCCGACACCGAGCCGCCCGGGCTGTTGATGTACAGGCTGATGTCCTTGTCCGGGTTCTCGCTTTCGAGGAACAGCAACTGCGCAACGACGAGATTCGCCGACTGGTCGTTCACTTCACCAACGAGAAACACCACGCGCTCCTTGAGGAGACGCGAGTAAATGTCATAGGCACGCTCGCCGCGGCCGCTCGTTTCCACGACCATCGGAACGAGGCCGAGCGCCTGGGCTTCGAAATCCCGCGGTGCGTGGGACGCCAACGTGTCGAGCAATTCAGCGCGAAAGGTCATGCAATTTCCTTGTTCGGAATAAGGGTACTGAACGACAAAGGAACATCCACTAGAACGGCATGCAAACGCCCAAACTTTAATGCAAAAAAGGCGTGCGAGCCGTCAGTCCGACGACTCCGCACGCCCCTTGCCATTCGCGTCAGGCTTGCGCCGTTGCGCTGGCCAGTTCCTCGAAGCTGACTTCCTTGTCGGTCACCTTGGCCTTGCCCAGGACGAAATCGACGACGTTGCTTTCCACGACGTACGCTTCCATCTCGGCGAGGCGCTGCTGGTTCGAATAATACCAGCGGACGACTTCCTTCGGGTCTTCGTAGCTCTTGGCGAATTCGTCCACTTCAGCGCGGATCTGCTCGGGCTTCGCTTGCAGTTCGTTGGCCTTCACCAGTTCGGCGAGCACGAGGCCCAGCTTCACGCGGCGCTCAGCTTGTTCCGCGAACATTTCAGCAGGAATCGGCGCGTCGGCGGCGTTCGGTACACCACGTTGCTGAAGATCCTGACGCGCCATTTCGACCAGACGCTGCTGATCCTGCTCGATCAGCGCCTTCGGCACGTCGAGTTCGGAGATCTTGAGCAGCGCGTCCATGACCTGGTTCTTCACGATCTGCTGCGTGCGGCGCTTGGCTTCACGCTCCAGGTTGTCCTTGATCTCGGTGCGCATCTTGGTCAGATCGCCGTCTTCGATGCCGAGCGACTTCGCGAATTCCGCGTCGATTTCCGGCAGATGCGGCCACTCGATCTTCTTCATCGTGATGGTGAATTGCGCCGTCTTGCCCGCCACGTCCTTGCCGTGGTAGTCGTCCGGGAACTTGAGGTCGAACGTGCGTTCTTCGCCGACCTTCAGGCCCGTTGCGGCCTGCTCGAACTCGGGCAGCATGCGGCCTTCGCCCAGCACGAAAGCGAAATCCTGCGCGCTGCCGCCTTCGAACGCGACGTCGTCGATCTTGCCGACGAAGTCCAGCGTCACGCGGTCGCCTTCCTTGGCTGCGGTGTCCGCGCCGCCGTCACCGTGCTCGCCGGCTTCGCCGCGCGCGTGGAAGTGCACGCGCTGCTTGCGCAGGATGTCCAGCGTGCGGTCGACTTCCGCTTCCGAAATGGTCGTGACCGTGCGTTCGATTTCAGCGTTGGCGACGTCGCCCAGTTGCACTTCCGGATAGACCTCGAAGGTCGCGTCGAATGCGTACTGGTCTTCCGTGCCTTCCGCCTTCGGTGCGAAGCTCGGCTGGCCGGCAACGCGCAGGTTCTCGGCGCGCGTGACGTCGAAGAATTCCTTGCCGACCTTGTCGCTCAGCACTTCGGCTTCGACCTGGCCAGCGTACTGCTGCGTCACCATCTTGAGCGGCACCTTGCCCGGGCGGAAACCCGGCATGCGCACGTTCTTGGCCAACTGGCGGATGCGCGAATCGACTTCCTTCTGCACGGTATCTTTCGGCAGGGAAATGGTCACGCGGCGTTCGAGCTTGCCGAGGTTCTCAACTACGTTAGCCATGGCTGAAATCGTCCTAGAGTAAATCGTGAATTCGGTGTTCGGTTCTTCCGCGGTTCTAAAGGCGCGGGTCCGGGTTCGGGCTCTGCCGGAGCCAATGATGCGGGCTCCGCTTCAGCCGGCCGAAATCGACGCCTGGCGCCCGAAAACGCGCGAAGTACGCGTCTGCCGGAGGTGCCGGAACGTCGCCCGACACGGTGTCAGTCAACAGAACCGACTATTTTAGCAAACAAATCCGCGCGCCCCCGATGACGAAAACGTCCACACGCCATTTCAACGAAATTTGCCCGGAAAAGCGCCCGTTTCCCGGGCAAATTTCGGCGTAAGTCCGCGTTTTCCAGATGCGGGGGCGCGCGCACAATTCCCGCTATCGGCGCGCCGCTATTTTGCGCCGCGCGTCACGCTGATAAGCTTGCCGGCGCATGATTCGCGCAGCGAGGTCGCCCGACGCGCAACGCATTGCCGCAAGGCATGAAGCGCATGCAACAAGTGCATAGATGGAGCGGCCTTGCAGCTTTTCAATCGTTGCCTTCACACAGAACATTCGAGACACCATGCCTAACGCCACGTCCGCCGCTCCCGTAGTTGTCATCGCTCCCGATTCTTTCAAGGGGTCGCTTTCGGCCGAAGGCGTCGCGAACGCCATCGCGGAGGGCATCAGGCGCGCTCGGCCGGACGCCGACATCCGCATCCGCCCGATGGCGGACGGCGGCGAAGGCACGCTCGACGCGATGCTCTCCGCGGGCGGCGAGCGCCGCATGCTCAACGTGCGCGGCGCCGCAGCCGCGCGCCGCGACGCCGCCACGGGCCTGCTCGCCGACGGCAGCGCGATCCTCGAGACGGCGGAAGTGGTCGGCATCACGGACCCGGACGGCATGGCCGTGCCCGTCACCGAGCGGAGCACGCTCGGCATGGGCGAGGCGATCCGCGCGCTGCTCGACTCCGGCGCACGCCGCTTCTTCGTCGCGCTCGGCGGCAGCAGCACGAACGACGGCGGCGCGGGCCTGCTCGTCGGGCTCGGGCTCAAGCTCTTCGACGCGGACGGCAAGGAGCTCGACCCGGCGCCCTCGGCGCTTGCGCGGATCGCGCGCATCGATGCGTCGGGGCTCGATCCGCGTGTGAAGGACGCGGAGTTCGTCGGCATGTCCGACGTGGACAATCCCCTCACCGGCGATCACGGCGCGACCGCGATCTTCGGTCCGCAAAAAGGCGTGATGCCGGAGCAAGTGGAGCCGATCGACGCCGCCCTCGCCCATTTCGCCGATCTGCTCGAACCCGCGATGGGCGTCGCCAAGCGCAACGAACCGGGTGCGGGCGCGGCCGGCGGACTAGGCTTCGCGCTGCACATGCTCGGCGCGCGCTTCGAGACCGGCGCGGAAGTCGTCGCGCGCGAGATCAGGCTCGACGAAGCGCTCGAAGGCGCGACCTGGCTCATCACGGGCGAAGGCCGCTCGGACGTGCAGACGCTGCACGGCAAGGCGCCGTTCATCGCCTGCAAGCACGCGCGCGATCTGGGTGTGCCGGCGTCGCTGTTGTCGGGCGCGGTGGATTCGGCCGCGCTGCCGCGACTGTCCGAGTTTTTCAGCGGCTGTTTCTCGCCGGCGCCGGGCCCGATCACGCTCGACGTGGCGATCCGCGACGCCGCGCGCCTGCTCGCGAACGAAGCCGAGCAGCTCACGCGACTCAAGTTCGGCTCCGTCTGAGTCCGGCCGCGCGCGGATGCCTCACGCAGCCGCGCGCCTCGTTCCGAACGCCAGGCGATCGAGGCACCAGACCGCCAGCATCGTCGCGCCCATCAGCGGGAAAATCATGCCGAGCAGCGTCAATGCGCTGCGCCATGCGCGCATCGGAGGACGTTTGACGGGCCGCGCCGGCGCGCCGAGCGTGCGCGCGGGCCGGCGCTTCATCCACATGACGAAGCCGGTGATCGCCAGCGTCGTGAGCCCGAGCGAGATCGCCGCGCACACGATCTGATTCGCGAGCCCGAAATAACGTCCCATGTGCAGCGAGGTGCCGTACGAAATCCATTGCGCGACGCGTCCGTAGCTCGCGTAACCGATGTCGGACAGCACGCGACCGCTGTACTGATCGATATGCAGCGTGCGTTCGGCACGCGGATCGGCGGGAAAGTACGAGACCGTGTAGACACCCGTCGGCGTGGCTGGCAGCGCGATGCCGTAGTCATCGGGGACGCCGTTTTTCGCCGCGATCGCGATCACGTCGTCTATCGGGATACGCGGATTCGAGGCCGATGCGCCCGCGCTGTCCGGCACGGTCGTCGCGCCGACGGCCCACGGCGTCTGATGCAGCGGCAGGTCGTCCATCTTCATCTGCATGCCGTGCATCGCGTGTTCATCGCCTGCCTTCGCCGATGCGCCGGGCGCGGTCGAATGCACATGCGCCTCGCCCCACGCACCCTTCGGATAGCCGAGCGACGCCGATGTTGCGAGCGCCTTGAACTCCTTGCCCCACGAACCCGACCATGGCAGTCCGGAGAGCACGAAAAACAGCGCGCCGATGGCGAGCCAGATACCGCCGACGGCGTGCAGGTCGCGCCACCACGCGCGCCCTTTGAGCGCCAGGCGCGGCAGCCACACGCCACCGTTTCGCCTGATTGTGCGATCCGGCCACCACAGCGCGATGCCCGTGCCGATCATGACGAGCGTCCAGCAGCCCGCCAGTTCCATGACGAGTGCGCCGGTCTTGTCCAGCAGCAACGCGCGATGCAACTCGCGCACCTGCTTCATCAGCCGATGCTCGACCGAGAGCGTGCCGAGCACCGCGCCGTCATACGGATTCACATATACGCTTTCGCTCTCGCCCGAAGGCAGGCGAAACACGAATTCGGCGCTGCGCGTGCGGTCCGTTTCGATTTGCGCAAGCGTCGGCACGGCGCCGCGCGGTTCGCTGGCGGCGGCCTTCGCGAGCAGGACATCGGTTGAAAGGCGCTCGCCGTGGGTATCGGCGACGACCATCCGGTCGCGATACAAGAGCGGCTCGATCTGCGGCTGAAAACAATAGATCGTGCCCGTGACCGCGAGCACGATGAGCAGCGGCATGACGAACAGCCCGGCATAGAAATGCCAGCGCCAGAGCGTGCGCCGATGAGCGATGACATCGTCTTCCGACGTCGCGGCGGCCGCGTTGATATTGGGTGCAAGCATGGCGAATCTCGTTGGGTGTATGCGGAACGACAGCGACGTATCGAATGCCGGCGCGCGCTTCCACGCGATGATCAAACCACGCGCGTGATGGCGATATTCCCGACCGCGCCCGAATCGGGCGTTCTTTTTCTTTACGTCGTCCTGATGGAGCGTGCAACGGACGGCCGCGAGCGACGCGCGTGGAGACACGCTCGGACGCGCGGCGATCGGCCGAAGGACGGTGTCAGGAAAGAACCGGAGGCGCGCGCTGAGACGCGGCGTTGAATGATTTCGACGAGGCGACGCCGATGCGCGCGAGCGTCGGCATGCGCGTGACGTGGTCGGTGCGCGCGACCTGATGCGCGATGCCCGCCGCGATGAGCGGACTATGCGCGAGCAGTCCGCAATACGAGCACGCGTCGAGATGGCCGGCGACGTCGTGATGACTGGCCGGCGCGGCGTCATGCTGATCGTGCTCGTTGTGGGATGCATCGACCGCGCACAAGACGGCTTGCGGATCATCCGCGACACGCGCCGCGAGCGTCTGGCTGATGACCGGCGCGACAATGGCGAGCCACATGGCGGCGATGCCGAGCCATGCGACGAAGCGATTGCGCGCGTTGCGAGTCATGAGGGAAATCTGCGGGCCGAAACGGAGGGATTGACCGGAATTGTAGGCAGGCGCCATCGATGCTGCAATCTCGCGGTGCGTATGACCGGGATGCAGCGACATGCGCGCGTTCATTGGCTGATTCGCGTCGCGCCGAGGCGTGACGCAAATTCTCAGACATCGCCAAACGAATCGGTTAGAATCTCGGGCTTGGCACAGTGGGCCGGTGCCGGACACGGCGGCATCGCCGGGTTTCGAGAAAGAGCCGTACAGGTGGCGTCACGAGGCCCGAAGCGCGCGTCGTGCTGCGAGGATGGCGAAATTGGTAGACGCACCAGGTTTAGGTCCTGACGCCCGCAAGGGTGTGGGGGTTCGAGTCCCCCTCCTCGCACCACATAAAACCCCTTTCACCGGCAAAGGGGTTTTTGTTTTTCTGGCCGCGTTTTTTCGTCGCGGGCCGATATCGCCGGGTTCGGACACCGTCGCCTCGTCGCGCGTCCCGGGCGGGTGGCAGCGAAGCCGTGCGGCGACGGATAAAATGAGCGCCCGAGTGACATTGCGCGCTCGTCCGGCGTCAGCCGAAGCTACAAGACAAGAACGTCCCATCCTTCGAACTTCCCACCCGCACCGTTCGTGAATTTCGACGACTATTGCCAGCAAAAGGCCGCGCCCGAAGGCTCCAGCACGTATTACGCGCTGCGCCGCGCGCCGGCGGCGAGCCAGCCGCTCCTCACCGCGCTTTATGCACTCCATCGCGAGCTCGAGGAGACGGTGAAGGAAACCAGCGATCCGACCATCGGCCGCACGAAGCATGCGTGGTGGCAAGGCGAGCTTGCGCGGCTCGATGGCGGCGAACCGACGCATCCGGTGACCAAGGCGCTGAAAGCCCACGCCGGCGACGCCGCGCATCCCGTGCTCGACGATGCGGGCCGCGCGTCGCTTGCCACGCTGGTCGATGGCTTCGGCATGGATCTGGATCAGGCGCGCTATCTCGACTGGCCGGGACTCGATCGCTATCTGCAGCAGACCGGTGGCGCGTTCGCGACGGCGCTCGCACGCGCCAGCGCGCGCGATCCGCAACGCGCCGCGGCGTGGGCCGCTCCGCTCGGCTCGGCTCTGTTGCTCGCGCAGCGGGTGCAGGAAATCGGCGAGGATGCGCGCCATGGCCGCATCTACATTCCGATCGACGAGTTGCAGCGCTTCAGCGTGACGGCCGCGGACATCATCAATCGCCGCTACGGCGATGCCTTTACCGCGCTCATGCGCTTTCAGACCGAACGCGCGCGCCGTGCCCTGACCGATGCGCTCGCGGCGATTCCGTCGTCGGAACGCGCGACGCAGCGCGTGCTGCGCGCGCAGGCCGCGCTGGCGCTCGCGCTGTTCGACGAAATCGAACGGGAAGGCTTTCAGGTGCTGCATCAACGCATTTCGCTCACGCCGATCCGCAAGCTGTGGATCACGTGGCGCACGCGCTAGACCAGCGCGCGCAGAATCGGTAGCGGCTCCAAGCGTTCCCCGCGAATCGATATCGCATCGCGTTGCGAGCATGCATCCAGTACGGTCGCGTAGAGCCGCCTGAAATCGACCTCGACCGGCAAGCCGCCTTGCGCATCCATCTGATCGAGCCGTGGCGGCGCGCCGAACAATCCGCCGCGCACATTCCCACCCATGACGAAGTGCGCCGCGGCCGCGCCGTGCTCCGTGCCGCCCGCGTCGTTTTCACGCGCCGAGCGCCCGAACTCCGAACGCGTCATGACGAGCGTGCGCCCCCACGCGCCGGACGCGATCGACCTCGCGCGCAGCGACGCCAGTCCTTGCGCGAGTTGCGCGAGCAGCGCGGCATGCCGCGCCGCCTGATACTCGTGCGTATCGAAGCCATGCAGCGTGAGACGGATCACGTCCATGCGCTGCGCCAGGTCACGCGCTGCGATGAAACGCGCAGCGGCATCGCACGATGCGACGAAGCTTCCCGCATTCACGTCGCGCACGTGGGCGAGCCAGTCATCGACGCGATATTCGTCTGCATGCGACGCCGTGTCCCAGATCTGCCGCGACCGGTAATGCGAGCGGTTCGGTGCTTCATACCCGACGCCCTGCACGATCGCCAGTTCTCCCGCGCGCCACGTGCTCATCAACGGCGATAAGGAAGGATGCAGCGCCGTGCGCGCATCGAGCGGCAACACGCGATCGCGCGACAGCGCCAGACGCGGCCGCAACGTGCGATAACGCGCATCGGCGATAGGAACGACGGTGTTGAGCGCGTCGTTGCCGCCGTCGAGATCGACGAGCACGAGCGTGTACATCGAAGGAAGGCTGGGAGGAACCGAGGCGAAAGCCTCGCCGATGTCGCTCGTGCATCCCGCGAACGCCCCGGCGATGGAAAGAAACTCGCGGCGGTTCATCGCGGCTCGCAGCGCTCAGCGCTCAGCGCTTGTAGAGATCGCGCACCGCTTCTTCGATGTGCTGTCGCAGAAGGCGACGTTCGTCGGCGGTCATCACGGTGTGGCGCGGCGGCCGCGCGGGCGGCGTCTGATCGACTTGCTGGATGGGCTGCATCGCGGGCGCCTTGCTGTCGTGATCGCGGCTCGAAGGGGGCGCGCTCTTGTTCACGCGCTGCTGCGCGCGAATCATGCGACCGTCGAAATGACTCGGCCGATTGCCGATGCTGCGATCGAAAGAAGGATTGTCTTCGCGCGTGAAACCGGTGGTCTGCGCATAGGCATGAGGTGTGCTCAGTACTGCATAGAGCGCACTGGCAAGAAGTGTTTTTCTGAAGATGCGCTCGGAGCGCACGGGTCCGCGCTGCCGCGCTCCCTTCATGTTGTTCCCTTCGTTGCTCGACAACCGGACAGCCTCAGTCTTTTCGCGCACGCCTCACAAGGCCTGGTCTCGCCGCGTGACGCGCTGGTCTAATGGAGTATCTACCGAATGGCGGGCTTAGGTAAAGCAGTGTACGCACCAAACCTCAGACCCGTGCCACCGGCTCCGTAAATTTTGTAACCAACTGTTACACTCGCTTTTGTTACAAACTCGGCGCTCGACCAATCGCGCTAAGATGCCTCCATGGAAACCAAAAACCCATCAAAAATTCTCGTCGTCGACGACGACCCGCGCCTGCGCGATCTGCTGCGCCGTTACCTCGGTGAGCAGGGCTTCAACGTGTATGTGGCGGAGAACGCGCCTTCGATGAACAAGCTCTGGGTGCGCGAGCGTTTCGATCTGCTCGTGCTCGACCTGATGCTGCCCGGCGAAGACGGTCTTTCCATCTGCCGCCGTCTGCGTGGCAGCAACGACCGCACGCCGATCATCATGCTCACCGCGAAGGGCGAGGATGTGGACCGCATCGTCGGCCTGGAAATGGGCGCGGACGACTATCTGCCGAAGCCGTTCAATCCGCGCGAACTGGTCGCGCGCATTCACGCGGTGCTGCGCCGTCAGACGCCATCCGAATTGCCGGGCGCGCCGTCCGAAACCACCGAAGTGTTCGAGTTCGGCGAATTCGCGCTGAATCTCGCCACCCGCACGCTGACGAAGAACGGCCAGGAAATCCCGCTGACCACCGGCGAATTTTCGGTGCTGAAGGTGTTCGCGCGTCATCCGCGTCAGCCGCTCTCGCGCGAAAAGCTGATGGAGCTTGCGCGCGGCCGTGAATACGAAGTCTTCGACCGCAGCCTCGACGTGCAGATCTCGCGTTTGCGCAAGCTGATCGAGCCCGATCCCAGCAGCCCGCGCTTCATTCAGACGGTGTGGGGTCTCGGCTACGTCTTCATTCCCGACGGCGCGGCCTGATCGAACGTTTTAGCGAGTTTCGTCACGCTTTCTCCTCTCCACCGAGCTGAACCCGACCGACCCATGCGCATCGACAGGCGGCTACTGGCGCTCGCGTTCGGCGGCCTGTTCTGGCGAACCTTCGCGCTCATCGCGCTGCTCATCGCGGTCAGCCTGACTGCGTGGTTTCAGAGCTTCCGCGTGATCGAGCGCGAACCGCGCGCGCAACGCGTGGCGCTGCAACTCGTCGCCGTGGTCAAACTCACGCGCACCGCCCTGCTCTATTCCGATCCCGACCTGCGCCGCGCGCTGCTTCAGGATCTGGAGAGCAACGAGGGCGTGCGCGTGTACCCGCGCGAGACCTCCGATAAATACAAGCTGCAGCCGGACGAATCGCTGAACCGGCTGATCGAGCGCGACGTGCGCGGACGTCTGGGCAACGACACGATCATCGCGCAGTCGGTGAACGACATTCCGGGCGTGTGGATCAGCTTCAAGATCGACGACGACGATTACTGGGTCGCACTCGACCGAGATCAGCTCGACACCGTCACCGGCCTTCAATGGGCCGGCTGGGGCGTGTTCGCGCTCGCGCTGTCGCTGTTCGGCGCGGCGTTCATCACGAGTCTCGTGAACCGTCCGTTCGCACGTCTGGCGCTCGCGGCGCGCAAGCTCGGCTCGGGCCAGTCGCCCGAACCTTTGCCCGAGCGCGGCATGGGCGTCGCGGCGGAAACCAACCGAAGCTTCAACCAGATGGTGCAGGACCTCGAGCAGCTCGAAGCGGATCGCGCGCTGATGCTCGCGGGCATCTCGCACGACCTGCGCACGCCGCTTGCGCGCCTGCGTCTGGAAACCGAAATGAGCCCATCGGACGAAGCGACCAAGCTCGCGATGATCGACGACATCGAGCAGATGGACATGATCATCGGCCGCTTTCTGGACTATGCGCGGCCGATGCAGCGCATGCCCGAGGCGGTCGATCTCTCGATGATCGCGAGCGAACTCGCTGCCCGCTTCCAGGCCGACGACGGCGTCGTCATGCGGACCGATCTCGCGCAGGGCGCGGTGATCGAAGGCGATCCGACCGATGCGCGCCGGGTCGTCGGCAACTTGCTGGAGAACGCGCGCAAGTATGGCCGCAGCGAACACGACGACATTGCGCGCATCACGCTGCTGACCCGCGTCGCGCACGGCAAGGTCGAACTCTCCGTGATGGACGAAGGCCGCGGCATTCCGGACGACCAGGTGGCGCTCATCACGCGCCCGTTCTATCGCGTCGATGCTGCGCGCACGCAGGCGAACGGCACCGGTCTCGGCATGGCGATCGTGCAGCGCCTCGTCACGCGGCAACGCGGCACACTGCGGTTGCGCAACCGCACGCCGCTGCCGGGCTTCGAAGTGACTATCGACTTTCCGCCGATGAAAGGTGGCGCGCGTTTCGAAGGCTGAACCTCCGTGAAAATCCATGCGCGTCGTTAGTCAAAGCCTATTGAAGCGATTTTTAAATAGAGTTAAGGTGAATCGGGTTAACGCTCGGTGCGACTGGCGCCAAAGCGTCACGCGAGCGTTACAGCGATCCGGTAGTTTGGTTTGAAGCTTGATTTGAGTTTGTCCTTTCAACGTATCTCACAGGAGTCTCTGCATGAAGACCGTTGGCGATAAAGTCGAAGCATTCACCGTTACCGCAGCGAAGCCGGGTTTCAACCATCACGAGGAAAACGGCCAGTCCGCTTTCGAGGAAGTCACCGAGCAGTCCTTCCCCGGCAAGTGGAAGATCATCTATTTCTATCCGAAGGATTTCACCTTCGTCTGTCCGACCGAGATCGTCGAATTCGGCAAGCTGGCGAAGGATTTCGAGGACCGCGACGCGGTTCTGCTCGGCGGCAGCGTCGATAACGAATTCGTCAAGCTGGCCTGGCGTCGCGAGCACAAGGACCTGAACAAGCTGAACCACTACTCGTTCGGCGACGTGAAGGGCGAACTGATCGACCAGCTCGGCGTGCGCGACAAGGAAGCCGGCGTGGCGCTGCGCGCGACCTTCATCGTCGATCCGGACAACGTGATTCAGCACGTTTCCGTCAACAACCTCAACGTGGGCCGCAGTCCCGAGGAAGTCCTGCGTATTCTCGACGGCTTGCAAACGGATGAGCTGTGTCCGTGCAACCGCGGGGTCGGCGGCGCGACGCTCTGAGCGTTTCCTGGTCGCCGCAAAGCCCGCCAATCGGCCGATGTGTGAATTCGGCGCGCTGGCGGGCTTTTTAACGGCATCGAATAGGAGAAAACAATGGAATTCCTCTCTGCGATCAAGGAACTCGTGCCCGACTACGCGAAGGACATTCGCCTGAATGTCGACGGCACCATCGCGCGCTCATCACTCGAAGGCAACGACGCGGTCGGCGTCGCGCTGGCCGCCGCTTATGCCGCGAAGGCGACGAAGCTGGTGCGCGTCATTCGTGACGCGGGCGTGCTTTCGCCGGAAGAGACCAACGCCGTGCTCACCGCCGCCGCGCTGATGGGCATGAACAACGTCTGGTATCCGTATCTGGAGATGGCCGGCAACGCCGATCTCAAGACCCAGCCCGCCGGCCTGCGCATGAACGCGTATGCGTCGCACGGCGGCGTGGACAAGCGGCGCTTCGAGATGTATGCGCTGGCGGCGTCGATCGTCGGCAAGTGCCACTTCTGCGTGAAGTCTCACTACGAGAATCTCGTGACCGAGGGCATGTCGACGACGCAATTGCGCGATGTCGGCCGCATCGCCGCGGTGATCAACGCCGTCGCGCTGACGATCGCAGCCGAAGGGAAATGACCGCCGGACGCCGCGCCTGCGTGAGAAGCGTGGCGTTTCGCGTTATCCGTCGATGGACGTGCGGCGCAACAGCACCGCGGCCTGCGCCTCGATGCCCTCTTTGCGGCCGAGATAGCCGAGCTTCTCGTTGGTCTTGGCCTTCACGTTCACGCGATCCAGCGACAGATCGAGATCCTCCGCGATGTTCGCGCGCATCGCGTCGATATGGGGCGCGAGCTTGGGCGCCTGCGCGATGATCGTGCTGTCCACGTTCGCGATCGCGAAACCCGCCTCCGACACGCGCCGGAACGCCTCGCGCAGCAGCACGCGGCTGTCGGCGCCGGCGAATTCGGTCGCCGTGTCCGGAAAATGCCGGCCGATGTCGCCGAGGGAAGCGGCGCCGAACAGCGCGTCGGTGATCGCGTGCAGCAGCGCGTCGGCGTCGGAGTGGCCGAGCAGGCCGCGTTCGTAGGGGATGGTCACGCCGCCGAGAATGAGCGGCCGGCCTTCGACGAGCTGGTGGACGTCGTACCCTTGTCCGATTCTGAAATCCATCGATCCAAACCTTGTGTGAGTGCTGATGTGTGTGATCTACGCGTTCGCGGAGAGTATCGCGCCCGCGAGCGCGAAATCTTCCGGATACGTCACCTTGAAGTTGCGCAGACTGCCCTGAACCAGTTTCGGCGAGTGCCCGAGCCATTCGATGGCGCTCGCTTCGTCCGTCAGGTCGTGACCGTCGTGGCGCGCGCGTTCGATCGCCTCGCGCAGCATGCCGAGCCGGAACATTTGCGGCGTCTGCGCCTGCCAGAGGCCGTCGCGGGATTCGGTGTGCGCGATGCGGACATCGTCGGTGGGCACGTCGGGCATGTTCGGTGCGACGCGTTTCAGCGTGTCCGCGACCGGAAGCGCGAGAATGCCGCCCACTGCATCATCGCGCAGTTCTGCGACAAGCTTGCGAATCAGCTCCGGCGTGATGCCGGGGCGCGCGGCGTCGTGCACGAGCACCCAGTCGTCGTCGCGCGCGCCGAATTTCGCGAGCGCGACGAGGCCGTTGTACACCGACGCCTGCCGCGAAGCGCCGCCGCACCGTTCCACCGCGAAACGCAGCGCGCCGAAGCGGCGCGCGTCGAAATGATGGTCGTCCGGTGCGAGCACGACGAGGGTCTGCGAGAATTCGGAGCACGCGTCGAACGCCGCGAGCGTGTACGCGAGCATCGGACGGCCCGCGACGGTCTGGTATTGCTTGGGCATCGGCGCGCCGGAACGGCTGCCGGTGCCGGCGCAGGGAATCAGTGAAAACAGGCGCGTAGTCACGGGCAAATAACGGGCAAATGAGTTTGCCAAGTCAAAGTTGAAGCCCGGATTTTATAATAGGTCTTTCGTGACCACGTCCGCCGTACGCCAGTTCGCCCTTTCGAGCGGCGCGCCGGACGGCTCCATGCACACCTTATGCCTTCCAAAGCCGTCAACGCGCAGTCCATTTCTCCCATCGCGCTGGTCAAGCCGGGGCAGCGTTTCGCCTTCGACGGCGCGACCGGTTCGTCCGATGCCCTCGCCCTCGCCCGCTATCACGCGGCCTTTCGGGAGAGCGTGCCGCTGCTGACGGTCGTCACCGCGAGCGCGGTCGACGCGCAGCGCCTCGCCGCCGAAATCCCCTACTTCGCGCCGGACGCACGCGTGCGCCTGCTGCCCGACTGGGAGACGCTGCCGTACGACACGTTCTCGCCGCATCAGGACCTGGTCTCGGAACGGCTCGCGACGCTGCACGATCTGGGCGAAGGCCGTTGCGACATTCTCATCGTGCCGGCGACGACCGCGCTGTACCGCATGCCGCCGGCGTCGTTTCTGGCCGCTTACACGTTCTCGTTCACCCAGGGCGAGCGCCTGGACGAGGCAAAACTGAAAGCGCAATTGACGCTCGCGGGCTACGAGCACGTGAGCCAGGTGGTGCGTCCGGGCGAATATTGCGTGCGCGGCTCGCTCATCGATCTCTATCCGATGGGCTCGGCGCTGCCGTATCGCATCGACCTGTTCGACGATCAGGTGGACTCCATCCGCGCGTTCGATCCGGACACGCAGCGCAGCCTCTATCCGGTGAAGGACGTGCGTCTGCTGCCGGGCCGCGAGTTTCCGTTCGACGAAGCCGCGCGCACCGCGTTTCGCAGCCGCTGGCGCGAGGTGTTCGAAGGCGATCCGAGCCGCTCGCAGATCTACAAGGACATCGGCAACGGCGTGCCTTCGGCGGGCATCGAATACTATCTGCCGCTCTTCTTCGACGACACCGCGACGCTGTTCCACTACCTGCCGCAAGGCTCGCAGCTCGCGTTCGTCGGCGACATGGACGCGGCGATCAAGCGCTTCACGCACGACACGAAGCAGCGCTTCGACTTTCTTTCGCACGACCGCGAGCGGCCTTTGCTCGAACCGCGCCGCCTGTTCCTCACCGACGACGACTTCTTCACGTTCGCGAAGCCCTTCGCGCAGCTCAAGTTTCCGGCGACGCCCGAAGGCGGCTGGGCCGCGCCGCTGCCGGGACTCGCGATCGACCGCCACGCCGACGAGCCTCTGCTCGCGCTGCGCCACTATCTGGAGCAGACGGAGAATCGCGTGATGCTCGTCGCGGAATCGGCGGGACGACGCGAGACGATCCAGCAATTGCTCGCGGACAACGGCCTGCGCGGCGAATCGCACGACACGTTCCACGAATGGCTCACGAGCGACGGCAAGTTCACGCTCGGCATCGCGCCGCTGGCGAACGGTTTCTCGTTGCCTGCGGAGAAGCTTGCGATCGTCACCGAGACGGAACTCTACGGCCCGCTCGCGCGCCGCGCCGGACGGCGTCGCCAGGAGCAGGCGAGCAATGTCGATTCGATGGTGCGCGATCTCGCCGAACTGAAGATCGGCGATCCGGTCGTGCATGCGCAACACGGCATCGGCCGGTACATGGGTCTGGTGTCGATGGATCTGGGCGAAGGCGAAACCGAGTTCCTGCATCTCGAGTACCAGAACGAGTCGAAGCTGTACGTGCCCGTTTCGCAGTTGCACGTGATCTCGCGTTATAGCGGCGCGGACCCGGACAGCGCGCCGCTGCATCAGCTCGGCTCGGGCCAGTGGGAAAAGGCCAAACGCAAGGCGGCGCAGCAGATTCGCGATACGGCCGCCGAACTGCTCAACCTTTACGCGCGCCGCGCCGCGCGCGAAGGCTACGCGTTCAAGCTCGAACCGCGCGACTACACCAAGTTCGCGGAGAGCTTCGGCTTCGAGGAAACGCCCGATCAGGCGGCGGCGATCGCGTCGGTCATCGGCGACATGACGAGCGGCAAGCCGATGGACCGCCTCGTGTGCGGCGACGTAGGCTTCGGCAAGACGGAAGTGGCTCTGCGCGCCGCGTTCATCGCGGTGATGGCCGGCAAGCAGGTGGCGATTCTCTCGCCCACCACGCTGCTCGCCGAGCAGCACACGCAGACCTTCACGGACCGTTTCGCGGACTGGCCGGTGCGCATCGCGGAGCTGTCGCGCTTCAAGACCGGCAAGGAAGTATCGACGGCCGTGCAGCAGATCAACGAAGGCTCGGTCGATATCGTCATCGGCACGCACAAGCTCTTGTCGAGCGATGTGAAGTTCAAGCGCCTCGGGCTCGTCATCATCGACGAGGAACACCGTTTCGGCGTGCGGCAGAAGGAAGGTCTCAAGGCATTGCGCGCCGAAGTCGACGTGCTCACGCTCACTGCGACGCCGATCCCGCGCACGCTGGGCATGGCGCTCGAAGGCCTGCGCGATTTCTCTGTCATCGCGACCGCGCCGCAGAAACGTCTTGCCATCAAGACCTTCGTGCGCCGCGAGGAAGACGGCGTGATCCGCGAGGCGATGCTGCGCGAGCTGAAGCGCGGCGGACAGGTGTACTTCCTGCACAACGAAGTCGAGACGATCGAGAATCGCCGCACGATGCTGGAGGCGCTCGTGCCGGAAGCGCGCATCGCAGTCGCGCATGGTCAGATGCACGAGCGCGAACTCGAACGCGTGATGCGCGATTTCGTCGGCCAGCGCGCGAACGTGCTGCTGTGCACGACGATCATCGAGACCGGCATCGACGTGCCGAGCGCGAACACGATCCTCATGCATCGCTCGGACAAGTTCGGTCTCGCGCAGCTGCATCAGTTGCGCGGGCGCGTCGGGCGCTCGCACCACCAGGCGTATGCGTATCTGCTCGTGCACGATCCGCAGTCGCTGACGAAGCAGGCGCAGCGTCGTCTGGAGGCGATTCAGCAGATGGAGGAACTCGGCTCGGGCTTCTATCTCGCGATGCATGACCTCGAGATTCGCGGCACCGGCGAGGTGCTGGGCGACAAGCAATCGGGCGAGATTCAGGAGATCGGCTTCCAGCTCTATACCGATATGCTGAACGACGCCGTGCGTGCGCTGAAGGAAGGACGCGAGCCGGATCTGAACGCGCCGCTGGCGGCCACGACCGAGATCAATCTGCATGCGCCCGCGATTCTGCCCGCGGAATATTGCGGCGATGTGCAGGAGCGTCTGTCGCTGTACAAGCGGCTCGCGAACTGCGAATCGAGCGATGCGATCGACGGGATTCTGGAAGAACTCGTCGACCGTTTCGGCAAGTTGCCGCCGCAGGCGCATGCGCTGGTGGAGACGCATCGGTTGCGGCTGGCGGCGAAGCCCTTGGGCATTTCCAAGATCGACGCCGCCGAGCAGTCCATCTCGCTGCAGTTCATCCCGAATCCGCCTATCGATGGAATGAAGATCATCGAGATGGTGCAGAAGCACAAGCACATCAAGCTGGCGGGACAGGACAAGCTGCGGATCGAATCGCGCAGCCCGGATCTGGCCGTGCGGATTTCCACCGTCAAGGAAACGTTGCGGGCGCTCGGAGGTCCGGTGCGGCAGTCGGTGGCCGCGGCCCGCTGACCGGGCTTACGCCTGAGCGCGTGCGACCGGCATCGGCAGCAGGCGTCCGTCGAAGATCGCCCGGACTGTCCCGGCGATCAGGAGCCCGATCACCACATTGGCGACGATGAACGCGGCCGGTGCAATCCACACGATCGGACCGGTGGCGCCGCGTTCCAGCATGCGAATCGCCATCGTCGGCAGTGCGGCCGCGCCGAAGCTCACGGCCCAATACGAAGGCGTGAAGGCGCTCTGACGGATCCACGGTGCGAGGCGCACGAGCATCAGCGCCTGATAGAGCCCGTAGCCGAGCAGCATGTAGGCGAAGGTGTCCGGTGCGCCGTGCGTGATCGCGAGATACGTCACCCCACCGACGACCGGCGGCGCGAGCTGGATGCCGAGCGTGGGACGCAGTGCGTCGGGGATCGGCTCATGCACGGCCGCGCGGTGCAGCAGTATCGATTCGATCGCGAGCCATGAAAACACGCCCGCGCCGAAGAACAGCGTCCCGACCTGCGTGAATCCCAGCCCTGCCGCCGCCGTGCCGGCGACGAAACTCGACGCGACCGATGGCAGATACATGGCCGGCGTGGTCAGCTCGGGCTTGCGTCCGCCTTGCCAGAAGCGCCCGTGCAAGAACGCGCCGAACGCGAGCGCGCCCGCCACGCCGATCCCGAAGAGCCCGAGCGCCAGATCGCGCGAATAGGCCTGCACGGCCTGCGCGGCGAGCATGGTCGAAACCGGCACGAGCGCGGCGAAAGCAGACTGCACCGGATGACGCATCTCCGCGATGGCCGCATCGCGTTCCATCAGCCACTTGCGCCCGTAAGCGATCGAAAGCGCAAGCCACACGACGAGCGCGCCCGCCGTCAGAAACGCCGGAACGGTTTCGGGAATCGCCCATACACGGGCCGCCGCGCGCCATGCGCCCGCGAGCGCGAGCGATCCGACAGCGATGCCGAAAAACGCCACCGGCATCGGTGCGCGATTGTTCGTACCATTGTTGCTGTTCATTGTCCTTCTCCTTGGATTCGTCTGGAGGCGCGGGTCGCGCCTCGTTGCGTCGTTGGAGAAAGGTTAGTGGCGGCGGCCTTTCGCGCGAATGCCGCAGCGTCTCGTTCGTCTGCTCGCGCGTCTCAATTCACTCGCCGCCGCGCAGCTTCACCGCGATGTCGTGCCAGTCCTGCACCGCGCGCCTCAGATCGCGGCCGAGCCTCGGGTCGAGCGCATCGAGCCGCGACCACAGGCCGGCGAGCGTCTTTTCGCGCGCCTCGAACACGGCGGTCGCCGCCAGCTTGCTCGCGCCGGACAGACGCGCTTCGGCGTCGACGCACTCCATGTACAGATGCGCGAGATGCGGATCGGCGAGTTCGACCGGACGCAGATGAACGGCGGTAAATCGTGACTTCATGGCGATGTCCCCGGTTGCTCTCGTTGTATTTTTCGACGCCAGTATGAAGCCGCCTTTTCGGCCGGCCAAGGCGATTCACGCGCCGTTGGTGCGCTATGAATCAGCAAACGTTTCAACTCGCCGTAGCAGTAACATGAGTTCCGACAGATTCGAGGCGGTTCGCGGAGGAGTCATGCGCGCTTCCCTCTCTCATGCGTGGCCCGATGCCGCCGACGTCGTCGCGATTCCGGCGTCGTTGTTCGCGCTCGCACTCGTCGAAATGTTTCATCCGCATCGGCACGATCTGATGAAACTCGACGTCAACGTGTGGCTCGCCGTGCATTACGCGCAGATTCCACTGTTCGCGCTCGCGGCGCTGGCGATCTCGGCCCTCGTGCGCGGCTTGTCCGGCGTCGCGCCGGCGGTCCGCCGCGCCGCCATGTTCGTGTTCGCGACAAGCTATATAGCGTTCGATACCGCGGCGGGCGTGGTCATCGGCATTTTCGTGGCGGCAGCGCGCGCATCGGGCGATGTCAACGCGTGGCGCTTGGCGATCGAGACGATCTGGACGCATCCCGTCGTCGGCAGTGCGCCGACGCTCGCCGTGCCGCTCCTGGCGGTGCTCGGTTCGAGCGCGCTGAGCGTGGGCGCGGCGGCCGCCGCCGTCGCACTGCGCGATCGCGGATCTTCGTGGCCGCCGCTGCTGCTGCTCGTGATCGCGAGCTTCGGCATCGCGATCTTCAGGACGCACGCGTGGCCGGGCGGACCGCTCACGTTCGGCGGCATGGGCGTCGCGGCGGCGTGGCTGCTGCGGGAAGCCCGGCGCGCCTGAAGCACTGCGCGTCTCACTGCGCGACGAAGGCCTCGATATGGCGCGCGAGTTCGAGCGGATACTGGAACATGAGCGCATGTCCCGCGTCGGCGACCACGTCGAGCCGCGCGCGCGGAATCATCTGTTCGAGGCGGCGGCCGTTCGTGTCCGCGAGCACGTCGTCATTCGCGCCCGCGATGACGAGCGTGCGCACCGGCGAGCGGCGTAAGGCATCGGCGGCGGCGGTGTCGGCGAACCATCGCGTCATCGCTTCGTTCTGTTGCGCGGCGACCGGCTCCGGCACCGGGCGGCCCTTGTAACCGCGCGGCGCGAACATGTCGCCGACGAAGCATTTCGATGCATCCGCCACCACGTTCGCCGGAAACAGCGCGGCCATGATCTGGCCGAACGCATCGGGGCCCGCGCCCGACAAGACCTGCAACACCCGCGGCGGCACCGGCGCGGCCTGCGGCCCCGGCGGCGCGGTCGCGATCAGCGTGAGCGATGCGACCTTCTCGCGCGCGTCGAGCGCGAGCTGCTGCGCGATCATGCCGCCCATCGACCAGCCGACCACGTCCACGCGCGAAAGCTTCAGACCCGCCATGACATCCGCGGCATCTGCGGCCATGTCGCGGATGCCGTAGTCGGCGCCGAACCGCGCGGGCGTCGCCGTCGAGCGCCCGACGCCGCGGTTGTCGAACACGATCACATCGTGGTGCTTCGCAAGCTCGCCGAGAAAATACGCGTTCCATTCGCCGAGCGTCGCGCGGAAGCCTGTGATCAGCAGAAGCGGCGCGCCGCGCCCGAAGCGCACATAGCCGATCGGTCCGTTCCTGCCTTGCACGATTTTTTCCTGCACGGCGGGATTGCGGTCCGGACGGGCGGTTTCGAGGCCGCAAAGCTGGTTCTGGCCGAAGGAGACATCGTCGGCGCGCGCGGGCGTCGCGGACAGCGTCAGGGCTGCGGCAACGAGGCACGACGAGACTGCGCGGGCGAGCGGCATGGGCGTCATCCAGTGCTCCGGGCGGGTTCGGGGAGATCGTGCGACGACGGCGGCGTGCGCGGATCGAACGAACGCGGCACGCGCCATGACAGCGAGGAATACAGCGGGGAATAATATGCGGCGAATCTCGCGCCTTCAACAAGAGCTTAACTAAAGGAGTTCAGCAGATGAACCGACTTCTTCTCCGCCTGTGCCTGCTCCCCGCCGCCGCGTTCGTGCTTGCCGCGTGCAGCACGCCCGTTGAATTCTCGGCGAGCGCGAATCCGCCGTCCCTGAACGACGAGAGCACCGATGCCGACTTCAGCGGCATGGACAACAGCATGTCCGCGTGCAAGGCTGCCGCGAAGAAAGCCGGCCCGGGCCGCTGCACGCAGGTTCGCGCATACGAGGCGTGCATGAAGGAACGCGGCTACATCACGGTGCTCGGGCCGGAGAATCCGCCGAACTGCGGCCAGCCCGAATGGGAGCAGGACGTGCGCAAGTGGTTGCGCTGAGCGCGCCGCGCTAGGTCCGGTTCGCCATGCGCATGAAGACGACGTAAAGCAGCGCGCCCGCCGCCGCGCCGATCAGCCAGCCGAGATTGTTCGGCGGCAGGAGCTTGAGTATTTGCGTCGACAGCTCCCAGCCCACCGAAATCACGCCCGACACGATGAGCGCCGCGAGCCCGACCTTGTTCCACCCGCCGTCGTAATAGAAGCGTCCGCCGGGCTGCATCGTGTAGAGCTCGGCGGTTCGCACCTGCTGGCGCTTCACGAGGTAGTAGTCGGCCATCATGACGCCGTACATCGGCGCGAGCACGGCGCCGAACACCGACACGAAGATGGTGATCGCCTTCGGGCTGTCGACGAAGATCCATGGACACACGAGCACCGCGAGTATGGACGCGATCAGACCGCCCTTCTTGAAGTCCACGTGCTTCGGAAACAGATTGGCGATGTCATAGGCCGGCGAAACGAAGTTCGCGACGATATTGATGCCCATCGTCGCGATGACGAAGGTGATGCTGCCGATCGCCACCCACACCTTGTTCTCGATGCGCGACACGATCTCCACCGGGTCCATGATCATTGTGCCGAACACCTTCTCGCTGCCCGCCGTGACGATCACGGTGATGATCGCGAACGCGACGAAGTTGAACGGCAGACCCAGAAAATTGCCGATCTTCATCTGCCGCTCGCTCTTCGCGAAGCGCGAGAAGTCGCCGAAGTTGAGCAGCAGCGCCGCGAAATAGCTCACGACGAGCAGGACCGCGTTGATCATCGCGTGCAGTTGCTCGTCGCCTGACAGCGCCTTGCCGGAGAGCGTGAGATTGAGGCTGCCGAGCCCCGCGCGATAGAGAATCCAGCCCATCAGCACGAACATCACGACATACACCGCCGGCCCGCAAAAATCGATGAACTTGCGGATGATCTCCATGCCGCGCTGGAAGATGATGAGCTGCAGCAGCCACATGAAGAGGAAGCTGACCCAGCCGAGCATGTCGAGCCTGAGAAAGCTGACATCGCGCCACGCGGCGACCGAAGGCACGAACAGCAGCAGCAAGGTCGCCACGGCTTTGGAGGCGAAATAGGTCTGCACGCCGTACCAGACGATGCCGACCACGCCGCGAATCAGCGCCGCGAGGTTCGCGCCCATCACGCCCATCGAGACGCGCGCCATCACCGGAAACGGAATGCCGTGCCTGAGGCTCGGTTTGCCGACCCAGTTCATCAGCACATACACGATCAGAATGCCGATGGTCATCGCGAGCAGCACCTGCCAGCCCGATATGCCCAGCAGAAAAAGACTCGCGGCGAAGGTATAGCCGCCGACGCTGTGCACGTCCGACATCCACATCGCGAAGATGCTGTAGCCGGTCCAGGTGCGTTTGGCGCGCGGCACGGGCGCCAGGTCGTGGTTGTAGAGACGCTCGTCGGCGTTGACGATTTCGGCGTCGGCGCCGAGCGCGGCGGCGTCGGCGGAGGTTGCGTGGGAAGCAGACATGATTGTTGTCCTCCTGGGCGATCGACGGGCGCGGGTCATGCAAACAGAGTAATGCATTAAAAACGGAAGGTGAAACGAGCTTGCACGGCGTGCGTCTGGCGCTTATTAAAGTCCGGTCGTGCTGCCGCCGTTATCAGGACCATGAGAAAAAAACGCCTTCACTCCCGCGACATGAATAACGCCTTCGCCGCCGCAGCCGAGGCGCTCGCGCTCTTCTGCCGGCTGCGCAACATCGACGCGGCCGAGATGCCCGCGCGCGAGGTGGACATCCTCCTCGATCTCGCCTTCGAGGAAGCCGCGCAACAGGCCGCCGCGCGCAGCGAGGCTCGCCGGCCGGGCTGAGGCACGCCCGGCCGACTCCGTGCGCGCATCCTCATACGGGTGCAAAATTTGCTCGTCCGGAAAGGACGCACAGCGAAAGATGCGCAGCGCCCGCGCCGCGGAGGTTTCATGTCCAAGATTTTCGGCCCCGTGCTGGGCCCGCACGTCCAGAGCGTCGCGCGTCATCCTTTGCGCTTCGCGCTGCGCACGCTCAAGGCCTTCCGCGCGAATCAGGGCGTGTTGCTCGCCGGTGCGGTCGCTTACTACGCTCTTCTTTCCATCATCCCGCTGCTGATCCTGATCGTGATCGTGCTGTCCCGCATCATCGGCCAGCAGGAATTGCTCGATGCGCTCGGGCATCTGCTCGAATGGCTCGTGCCGGGACAGGCGCAGGCGATCGTGCGCGAACTCGCCAATTTTCTCGCCCATCGCGCGGTGCTCGGCTGGCTGCTGCTCGTCACGATGATCTTCTTCAGCTCGCTCGCCTTCACGGTGCTGGAGAACGCGATGTCGGTCATCTTCGTGCATCGCGTCGCGATCAGGCGGCGGCACTTCCTGCTCTCCGCGCTCCTCCCCTACTGCTACATCCTGTTTCTCGGCATCGGCATGCTGATCGTCACGCTCGTTTCGAACGGCCTGCAGGCGATGGGCAGCAACAGCCTCGATGTGCTGGGCGTCGAGGTGTCGCTCAAAGGCATATCGCGCCTGCTGCTCTATTTGCTGGGCTTCGCCGGCGAGGTCTTCGTGCTGACGTCGATCTATCTCGTGATGCCGGTCGGACGTCCGTCGCTCAGGCTCGCGCTGCTCGGCAGCATCACCGCCGCCGTGCTGTGGGAAATCACGCGGCACTTCCTCGTCTGGTACTTCGCGACGCTCTCGCAGGTGAGCGTTGTGTACGGGTCACTGACGACCTCGATCGTCGTGCTGTTCAGCCTCGAAGCGCTCGCGACGCTGCTGCTCTTCGGCGCGCAGGTAATCTCGGAATTCGAACGCTTCGGCATGGATGGCGATGTGGCGCCGCAGCCGTTCACCACGGAATGAATGGAGTGCCGGCTGCGCATGTGCGCGGAGACACACACCAGATCCGCACGCCTTTGTCGGAAAAAAGAAGAAAGCTGGCCGAACTTTCCAGGTCGTTTGGGCACGAAAAGCGAGGCCTCTGACCCGGTGTGCGGCGCGCGCAACACCGTTTGCGCCGCGCGCGTCCCTGTGTGCGGAACCTCACATACGCGCGGAAACTTCCTCTGAAGAATGATGCATTCGCGACACTTCAAATGGGGGCGGGAACGAAGCATGCTACGGTTAAAGCCGGACATGCCTGGCTGTCACCTCGCGCGACTTGGCGAGTCGCAGCGCTCCGGCTCGTCGGGCGGCGCTTGACGCCCGATGCGTTGTACATCGCGCGCATCATCCGTGTTTGCGTCTCACGCCGGATTTCGCCTGATTGTGGCGGCATCTGGCGCGAGTTGCATTGTTTCGGCAAAAGGGCCGGCTGGCGATACGCCGCGGCGCCGTTGTTACGTCTGACGAAGCCGCACCGCGCTCATCGATTCATATGATGGGACGCGCGATTGGAAGCAGCAAAAACGGCACGTGCATGTCCGCTGCAGAGATTGCCGCACGCTTGGGTCTTGCGCGATCCGGCTGTCCCGGGAAGCGCACATCCGCGATGCGCGTCCTGCCCGCCGTCCGACGAATTCGTTCTGGAGAGCGCTGTCATGCCTCACCACGCTGAACTGCCACCCGAGGAGAGCATCGCGGAGCATCCGAGCCCCGCGAATGATCCCAACGTCATCAATCTGCACGAACCCACGCTCGAATTCCAGGATGAGCCCGCGCCCGCCCGCACGCCGCTGCGCTTCGGGCGCCTCGCGCTGTGGATGGCGTCGGCGAGCGCGCTGGGCATCGGCGTGCTCGGTACCGTCGCCTATAGCATGTGGTTCAATCACGACCAGCGCGTGTATGCCGAAGCCATGTCGAGCGCGCGCAAGACGCTCGGCATCGACCAGCCCGCGATCGCCGCGCAGACGCAATCGGCAGGCGCCGTGGAAACGCCTCTGACCGTGCCGCCGGGCTACGTCAACCCGACGGCATCGAATGACGGGTCTTCGCCCGTCGATACGGCCGCGCTCGCGGACAACCCGCCTCCGCCCGAGACCGGCGACGAACCCGCGCTCGCCGCTGCCTCTCCATCCGTCGAAGGCGATGGCGATGGCGGCGCAACGACCGCGACAAGCGCCGCCGCGCTCGCGATGGCCGCGACGCAAGACGCGGACGGCGCGCAGACCGCCCCGTCCGCTCAGAGCGTGGCCGCACAACGCCGTGGCAATCCATCGGCTACGCAGCAGGTCGCCGGCAATCACGGGAACTCAGCCGCGCAGGCACGCCGGCGCGCCGCGCACGCCTCCCCCGCCGCGAAACCCGAAGGCGGGCTTTTTGCCCGCGTGGGCGCGTTCTTTCATCGAGTGAGCTATCGACACAATGTCCCGAACCGTCAGCGAGAGGAGTATTCACGCCCATGAGGCGACGCTGACGAGCCGCGTGCGACGCGCGCTCGAAGGCGTCCGCGTGCCCGGTCCCGCGCCGCTCGCGGGCGCGGCGCTGTTGTGTCTGTTGATCGGCCTGCTGTTTCTGGCACTTCAGGTCCGCGCGATCTTCTCCGCGCAATTGCAGCAGGAATATGTCGGGCTGGTGCTGGAAGCGGTCGAACGCGCCGATACGGCCCGGGCGGCTGCGTCATCGCTGCAGGATACGCCTGCCGCGGACTCGCAGCATCGGGCCGCTTATCGCGAGGCGCGCATCGAATTGTCCGCGCGGCTCGCGGCCTTGCATGCCCTGATCGCGTCGAGCCCGATGGCCGCGCCCGTGTTGCCCGCCGCCGTGCTCTCGCCCGCCACCGCGCTCGGCGAGGCGAGCTCCGCGCTCGATTCCGCCTACGCTTACTGGCGCACCGAGCGCGACCGCACCAGCGCCGACGTGCGCGCGCGCATCCTGAGTGTGTCGCATACGCTGATCGCACTGTCGGCGATCGTGTTCGGCGTGCTGATCACGGCGCTCGGCATGTATGCGAAGCGCAACCGGCAACTGCTCGGCATCTCCAACGAGTTCGAGCAAGCCTCGCTGCACGACCCGATGACGGGGTTGCCCAACCGTCGCAAGCTCTTCAGCGCGCTTGAAGAAGCGGCCAACGCGCTCGAGGGCGGCTCGGCGCGCATTGCGGTGCTGTATATCGATCTCGACGGCTTCAAACGCGTCAACGATACGCACGGGCATCGCATCGGCGATGAGTTTCTGATCGCGGTGTCGCGGCGCTTTCACCAGGTCATGCGTGGCAGCGATCTGGTCGCGCGCATCGGCGGCGACGAATTCGCGCTCCTGGTGCGCGAATTTTCGAGCGACGGCGAACTGGCCGCGATCGCGCAGCGGATCATCGCGTGCGTGCATGAAACCGACGCGCAGATGGGCCTTTCGATCGTGCGCGCGAGCGTGGGCATCGCGAGCTTTCCGGATCGCGTCAGCGATTACTGGCGGCTCGTCGCCGCCGCCGACGACACCATGTACACCGTCAAGCGCAACGGCAAGAACGGCTACGCGTTCGCGTCGGCTTCCGCCTGAGTCTGCGCTTGCACGGGCGCACGCGGTCGCATGCAGTCTCACGCGGCCGCGCGCAAGTCCTCTTCGCCGCCCAGCGCTTCAGTCACGTGCGCGAGCATGCGCGCGAGTTCCGCCGTCATCAGGACGAAGTCGGATTCGAAGCGCTCGTCGTCGTTCGCGGCGGTCGGATCGGCGGCTTCCTTGATGACATCGAGCGCGCTCACGCGCTTGAGCGTGAGCGACGGCGTCAGCACGAACGACACGCGGTCTTCCCACGTCATCGCGAGACGCATGCACTGCTTGCCCGCTTCGATATGACGGCGCATGTCCTCGGTTTCGAGCGCGTGGCCGACGTAGCGCACCGTGGCGTTGCCTTCGCCGGTCGAGCGCAGTTCGGTGTCGCGGTCGAGCGTGAAGCCGGCGGGCGCGTCGCCCGAGAGCAGCCACTCGGTCATCGCGGACACCGGCGAGCGAGCCGTACGCACGCTTGCGAGCGGCAAATCGGTGACCGACTTCACGAGCAGGCCGATGATGTCGTCGCACAGCGTAGCCGATGACGAGTCGATCGCGAGCCAGCCGTTGACCGGATCGATCCACACGCGCGTGTCGCGGCGAATGCTGAAGGCGCGCGGGAGCAGTTCATCGGTGATCTGTTCCTTCAGTTCCTTCATCTGCTTGCGGCCGGGTTTGAAGCCCTGCTGCTCTTCGAGCTCGGCGGCGCGCTCCTTCACGAACTGCGTGACGACGGATGCGGGCAGAAGCTTCTTCTCCGCGCGATAGACGATGAGCATCTGACGGTTCGCAGTGTAGACGAGCGCGTCGTCGCCGCGCGGCGAGACCCAGCCGCGCCGCTCATTCTCGATGCTCGAGGCCGCGCTGAACGCGAGCGGTTCGAGCCATTGCTGCATCTGCTGCGGCGTGACGGACCAGTGAGCGGGAAGACGATGAAGCTGGAGATTCTTGAACCACATGGCGCGGATTTCGTTGGTGGCGGATGGGGGCGACATTTTATACGAGGTGGCGTCAGTCGTTCGCGACGAGTCTTGCCGGCACGATCCGCCACTTCAGATTCACGCCCGCCGCCGCGAGCAGAATCAGCGCGGCGCCCGCCACCTGCAGCCACGCGAGCCTTTGCCCGAACGCGAGCCAGTCGACCACGATCGCCACCACCGGATAGATGAACGACAGCGCGCCCGTGGTCGCGGTCGGCAGCTTCTGAATCGCGCCGTAGAGCAGCACGTACATGAGCCCGGTGTTGACGATGCCGAGCACGACGAGATCGGACCATCCGGACCACGACGCCGGCGTCTGATCGAAGCGCGCGAACGGCGTGAGCATCACGATGCCGAACAGCACGTGCAGCATCGCGATCAGATGCGGCGGCGTGCCCTTCAGCCGCTTCGTGACGATCGACGAGATTGCGTACAGAAACGCCGCGCCCAGCGCATACGCGATGCCTTCGAGATACTGCCCCGGCATCGCCAGCACGGCGGGCTCCACGCGCACCACCATCACGAGGCCGACGAAGGCGATGCCGAGCCACGCGAGCGTCGATGCCGACACGCGCTCGCGCAACACGAGCGCGCCCAGCGCGACGAGCATGAAGGGCTGCGTGTTGTAGACGGTGGTCGCCATCGAGATCGAAGCGCGCGAATACGACGCGAACAGCAACAGCCAGTTGCCGACGATCGCGATACTGCCGAGCGCGACGAGCCCGATCATGCGCCACGAAAAATAGCGCTTCCTGAGAAAGCCGAGTGCGGCGCATACCGCGATCAAGGTCGCGCCGCCGAACACGCAGCGAAAGAACACCACGTTCCAGGGCGTCTGCCCCGACGACACGACGAGCCAGCCGATCGTCCCCGACATCAGCATCGCGAGGGTCATCTCGATCGCGCCGCGACGCAGTTCATGCGCGTTCGATGCGCTTGCACAGCGAGCGTCAACTCTTTCCGTATTCATTTCGTTCCTGCACGACGAAGTTTCGATGCGTTCAAGTCTAGCCGCGCGCCGTGCCCGAAACCATGGCTAAAATAAGGCGTCAACGTGTTTCGACCTTTGATTCGAAGGCCATCATGTCAAAGAACCTGCATACAGATATCGACGCCATCGACCGCGAGCTGATCGACGTGCTCGCGAGCGACGGGCGCATCGCCATCAGCGAACTCGCGAAGCGCATCGGCCTGTCCGCGCCCAGCACCGCCGAGCGCGTGCGCCGGCTCGAAACGCAAGGCGTGATTCGCGGCTTCACGGTCGATATCGATCCGCGCGCCCTCGGCTATACCTTGCAGGCCATCGTGCGCGTGCAGCCGCTGCCGGGGCAGCTGCATCTCGTCGAGGAAGCGATCCGGCGCATTCCCGAATTCGTCGAATGCGACAAGGTGACGGGCGACGACTGCTTCGTATGCCGGCTCTGGCTGCGCTCGATCGAGCATCTCGACGACATCCTGAGCCAGGTGACCGAGCGCGCCGCGACCAGCACCGCGCTGGTGAAAGCGACGCCCATTGAACGGCGTCTGCCGCCGCTCGGCTAGGCGGGCATTTTTTCCCGCACACGAACGGCGTTACACTAAACGAAGCCATCCGCGAAAGGAGCGATCATGAGTGATTTCGACGCTAGCAGCACCTTCCGCGGGCTTCCACTGACGCCCGAGCAGGATGCCGAAGTCAGGCATTACATCAAGAAGAAGAATCAGCGCGGCGAGCCGTGGGACACGCCCGAACTGGAAGCGATGCTGCAGGACATGCTGGAACCGCCCGGCGACGAGGACGGCGCAGTCGATGACGATACCGACGAGGAAACGCGCGCCGCGGCCGAGCGCGCCTCGGCCTTCATCGACGAAGGCATTGACCCGATCGAGAACAGCGAGGAATGGCACGCCGCGATGGAAGCGGAGGCGATGAAAGGTCCAAGGCGCTGAAGCGAACGCGCTAGGTCGCGGCGCCGGTTGCTGCCGGCGCCCCTACATTCAAACCGCGTTTAAATAGCGTTCAAGCCGCGCCTGATTTACTTTCCACTGCAGGTTCAATGCCTGTGCCGCCAGTCGCGCGGCGGATGCGTGTCCAGCCAGCGCGCTTTCGGCACATGAATATGCGGGTGCCGGTGATGCATCACGAGAACCATCGCGACGCAGAGCAATAAAACGACGCCTGCCATCAGGCTGATCATTGGCTCGGCCATCGCTCCCTCCTTTCCGGTTGAAGAGACGATGCCTCTATTTTAGGCGCTGCATCATGCGTTGCGCGCGGATGCTTCGCACGAATGCAGCTAAGCCGCGCCGAGCGCGTCCCGTCCCCGTGTCCTATAGTGGGTTGGCTAGTAAGCGAACCGACGTTCGAATCAACGAACGAACGCACCCACTCTGGAGACGCAGCATGGCGACATGGAAACCGGACCCGAGCTTCTACCCTTCCCCGCGTCTCGCTGCGAAGGCGCCGCGCGAAACGCTGGCTTACGTGGCCACCTTCGATCCGGAGCGCAAGACGCCGGACAAGATCGCCGTAGTCGATGTCGATCCCGCTTCGCCCGACTACACGAAGATCGTCGGCGAACTCGCGATGCCCGATACCGGCGACGAGCTGCATCACTTCGGCTGGAACGCGTGCTCGTCGTGCCTGTGCCCGAATGCACCGCATCCGCACATGGAGCGGCGCTATCTCGTCGTGCCGGGGCTGCGCTCGTCGCGCATTCATATCGTCGATACGAAGCCCGATCCTAAGAAGCCTGTCATCGTGAAGACGATCGAGCCGGCGGAACTCGCGGAGAAAACCGGCTATACGCGCCCGCATACCGTGCACTGCGGCCCGGGCGGCATCTATATCACCGCGCTCGGCAATGCCGAAGGTCAGGCGCCCGGCGGCGTGCTGATGCTCGACCAGCAGAGCTTCGATCCGCTCGGCCGCTGGGAAGTGGATCGCGGGCCGCAACAGCTCGCTTATGACGGCTGGTGGCATCTCGGCTACGACACGATGGTCACGAGCGAATGGGGCACGCCCGAGACCTTCGAGAACGGCCTCGTGCCTGAACTGCTGCTCGGCGCGAAATACGGTCGCAAGCTGCATTTCTGGGACTTCACGAAACGCCGGCACATTCAGGAGATCGATTTCGGCGACGAGTATCAGCTCGTGTTCGAGTTGCGTCCCGCGCACGATCCGACCAAGGCATACGGCTTCGTCAACTGCGTGATCAGCCTGAAGGATCTGTCGTCGTCGATCTGGACCTGGTATCGCGACGGAGACAAATGGGCCGTGAAGAAAGTCATCGATATTCCCGCCGAGCCAGCCGACGCCGATGCGCTTCCGCCCCTGCTCAAGGGCTTCAACGCGATTCCACCGCTCGTGTCCGACATCGACCTGTCGATGGACGACCGCTTTCTCTACGTATCGTGCTGGGGCACCGGCGACATGCTGCAATACGACGTCTCCGATCCGTTCGCGCCGAAGCTGACGGGCAAGGTACGCATCGGCGGCGTGGTCGCGCGCGCGACGCATCCGGGCGCGTCGAATGGCGCGCTCAACGGCGGCCCGCAGATGGTCGAAGTGAGCCGCGACGGCCGGCGCGTCTACTTCACGAATTCGCTCTACGGCGCGGTGGATGCGCAGTTCTATCCCGAAGGCATCGATGGCTGGATGGTGAAGCTCGACGCCGATCCCAACGGCGGCCTCGCGATCGACGAGAAGTTCTTCATCGACTGGCCGAAGGGGCACCGGCCGCATCAGATCCGGCTGCAAGGCGGCGATTGCTCGTCGGATTCGTACTGCTATCCCTGAGAAGCCACGAGCCGCTCCGCATGGATGCCGCATCGCCCGCACTACTTCTCACCGCCGCTGGCCTCGGCGCGTTCCACGGCCTCAATCCGGCGATGGGATGGCTCTTCGCTGTCGCGCTCGGCCTCTATGCGCGAAGCCGGCGCGTTGCGCTGGTCTCGCTCGTGCCGATCGCGCTGGGCCATGCGGCATCGGTCGCGCTCGTGCTGGCGGGCGCGCTCACGCTCGGCACGGTGGTCGGCCACGACAGCCTCGCACGCGCGTGCGGCGTGCTCTTGATTGGCTGGGGCGCGTGGCGCGCATGGCGCGGGCATCGCGGGCGGCCGACCGTCGGCATGCGCACCGGTCTCGCCGGTCTCGCGCTATGGTCCTTCGTGATGTCGAGCGCGCATGGCGCGGGTCTCATGCTCGTGCCGGCGCTGTTGCCGCTTTGCACCGGCAAGGTGGCCGGCATGGCCTTCGAAGCCAGCGCGCTTGCCCTGATCGCGCACACCGGCGCGATGCTCGCCGTGATCGCCGCGATCTCGATGTTCGCGATGTCCGTGCAGGAACGCGGCGGTCTCGGCTTTTTGCGCAGCGGCTGGATCAATGTCGATTGGGTCTGGAGTGTGGCCCTCATCGCATGCGGTGCGTTTCTGTTCCTGTAGTCTCGATGCCGTTCTCGGCGGCACGCACGCGAGATGCGCGCGCGGACTACCAGGCGAAATTGCAGCGGGGATTCGGGGCCCCGGCAATATCGCCCGGATCGAACGAGACCGGATCGTGGCACGCTGCACGCATCGCGCGCCGGAAACCATGAGAAAAACCAGCACTCAATGCGCGAAATTTCATTCGAAGAACAAACCGTCAACTCCGCCAATCCGCTGGCGCGCTTCGCTCACCGCTCCCGCATGTCAACGGCGACAGGGCTCGTCAGCAACCTTTGCCGCGAGCGCGGCACGGTCGTCGATTTCGGCGTGGAACCGGGCCTCTTTCTGCAGTCGCTCGGCGAAGCACGTCCGGACGTATCGCTGATCGGCTACGACTTGTCCATGCCGTCGACGTCGTCGCAAGTGAAGTACGTCGAATCGCTCGCGACCGTGGCTGCGCGCAGTGTCGATGTGCTCACCGCGTTCGAAGTCTGCGAGCATCTCTACGACGACGAACTCGACGCCCTTCTCGCCGATGCCGCCCGCATTCTCAAACCGAACGGCGCCTTCGTCATTTCGGTGCCGATCATGTACGGCCTCGCGATCGCACCCAAGGTGTCCAACCGGATGATCCGCAGCCGCTCGCTGAAGTCCGAATATTCGCCGGCGGAATTCCTGAAGGCAATGGTCGGCATTCGCGTTGAGCGCCCGGCGGACCCGCGCGACACGCACAAGGGTTTCGATTTCCGCGAACTACGCGATACCGTGAGCCAGCACTTCGTGATCGACGAGACGCATACGAGCCCGGTGCCGCAGGCGCCCTGGTGGATGAGTTCGCAGTTTTTCATGACTTGCCGGCCCAAGGCGAAGACGTAAAGACCTGCTTGCGCATGAACCGGCGCGGCGCCGGCGTTTTGAATACTGCATGCGTAATGCCCGATGGCATTTTGCATGCATCGTGCAAGATTCAATCGCGCCGTGACACTTCTTCCGCGCTGGGCAGCTCGGCCGTGCTCCAGCCTCCGCCGAGCGCCTTCACGAGGGCAACGCTCGCCGCCATGCGCCGGCGCTCGATGCCCACCGCCGTGCGCTGATCCGACAGCACGATCGCCTGCGTGACGACCACACTCAAGTAAGTGATGGCGCCGTTCTCGTAGCGGTTGCTCACCTTGCCGAGCGCGCGCTGGGCGGCATCGACGGCCTCGCGCTGCGCCTCGCCTTCGCGGCGCAGCACATCGAGCGCGTTCAGGTTGTCCTCGACTTGTCCGAACGCGTTCAGCACCGTTTGCCGGTAGTCCGCGACGCTTTCGTCGTAGGCGGCTCGCGCCTGATCACGGGCCGCGGCGCGGCCGCCGAAATCGAGCACGGTGAAGGCGAGCTGCGGACCGAGCGACCAGAAGCGGCTCGGCGCTTCGAGCCAGGAAGTGAAGCGTGTCGCTTCGAGGCCGCCGGTTGCGGCGAGCAGCAGGTTCGGGAAAAACGCGGCCGTCGTTACGCCAACGCGCGCATTTGCCTCCGCAACACGGCGCTCCGCCGCCGCGATATCCGGCCGTCGCTCCAGCAACGTCGACGGCACACTGAGCGGCACCGCCGCGAGCGCGGCCGAGGGATGCGGCGTGTGCGCTTCGTTGAGCGGCGCGACCTCCAGCGTGAAACTCGACGGCGCCTCGCCGACCAGAATCGCGATCGCGTTGACGAGGCTCGTGCGCGTGGTCTCGAGATCGATCAGTTGCGCCTGTGTCGCGCGCAATTGCTCCTCCGCCTGCGCGACGTCCGATTCAGCCGCGACGCCGCCCGCGAAGCGGTCGCGCGTGAGTGCGAGCGCCTTCTCATATGCTTGCAGCGTGGCCTGCAGCAGACGCTCTTCTTCCACGGTGCCGCGCAAGTCGAAATAGTGCGTGGCGAGTGCGGCCTGCATCGAGAGAATCGCGCTTTGCAGGTCCGCTGCGCTCGCCTGTGCCTCCGCGCGTCCGCCTTCGACCGCGCGCGAGATACGGCCCCACAGATCCGGCTCCCATGAGATTTGCGCATCGACGAGATAGTCGGGTACGGTGATGCCCGCGCTCGACTTGTACAGCACGTTCGACGACACACGCGACTGGTTGAACGCCGCATTCGCGGTGACCGTCGGAAAGTACGCCGAACGGGCCTGGGCCACCGCCGCACGAGCGCCGCGAAAGCGCGCTGCGGCCGCGGCCACCGTCTGATTCGCCGTCGCGACGCGCTCTTCTAGTGCGTTCAGTTGCGGATCGCCATACACCTCCCACCAGGGCGCGCGAGGTGTCGTATCAGCGGGCCGGGCGGGCTTCCAGTCTTGCGATGAAGCAGCCGATGCAGGAAGGTCGGCCGGCACCGGCGACTTGTACGCGACAGGCACGGACATCTCGGGACGCACATAGTCCGGCCCGACAGCGCAACCGGCAAGCGCGGAGATAGTTAGCAGTGGGACCAGTCTGGCAGGCGCGCGCATCATCACGACTCGTTTCCTTCCACCTTCGGCGCGCCGCCGTGGGCGCCCTGACTCGCGCCCGCACCTGCATCGGCTCGGCCGATGCGCACTAACGCGCCGTCGATGATCGAATCGGGCGGATTTATGATTACGCGTTCGTCGCCCGTCAGACCCGACACGATGGACACGCGCGTGCCGTAGTCCGTGCCGAGCGTGATCGGCAGTAGCTTCACGCGATTGTTGGCGTCGACGCTCGCGGCATGCACGCCATCGGGACGAAACAGCAATGCGTTGCCCGGCAACGTATAGGAAGGACTCGCGCTCGTGAGACGAAAGCGCACCTGCGCATAGGCGCCAGCCAGCAGATCGCCCGCCGGATTCTTCACGTCGACTTCGACGCGCATCGTGCGCGCGACCGGATCGACCGCGCCCGCCGTGCGTACCGTCACGCCCTCGAAGACGCGATTGCGCTCCTCGTTGAGCAGCAGCTCGGCGGGCATACCCACGGTGACCATGCGCGCGTACGTCTGCGGCACATCGACGAACACACGCAAGGTCGACGCGTCCTGGATGTGGAAAAGCTCGCGGCCCGCGGCGCCGCTACCCGCATCGATCAACTGGCCGACGTCCGTATTGCGGGCGGTGACGGTGCCATCGAACGGTGCGTAGATCTTCTGGAACGACACCAACTGCTCGAGCCGCGATACGTTCGCCTGCGCCGCGTTCAACGCCGCTTCCTTCGCGAGCATGTCGCCGTTCTTTTCATCGGTCTCCTGTCGAGATACCGAATTGTTCTTCAGCATCTGCGCCCAGCGTTCGGCCGTGGTCTTCGCGAGCAGATAGTTCGCGCGCGCGGTCTGCGCATCGGCGCGCGCCTGACGAAGCTGATCGTTGATTTCGGGTGCGTCGATCTCCGCGAGCAACTGGCCCTTCTTCACCTTCGTGCCGATATCGACGGTCCAGCGCTTCAGATAACCATTGGTGCGCGCGAAGATCGGCGCATCGGAAAACGCGCGGATATCGCCCGCGAGCACGAGCTCCTGCGAGGCCTTCATGCGCGCCGGCTTGATGACCTCGACCGTCTGCACACCGTGTTCGTTCGCATCGCGCTCTAGTTCCGCGTGCGCCGCGCGCCGCGACAGGATGCCTTGCGCGACGAGCACGACGACCACCACGAGCGCGATCACGAGCCATACGCGCCCTCGCCTTCTGTTGCCCGACCGTTGCGACACCTGCTCTTCCATGCTCACTCCGCCTGCTGTTCGATAGTGTTATTGCGCCGCTTGCGTGGTCTGCGCTTTCGGACCCTTGCCGCGTGCTTCCATGCGTCGATAGATGATCGAGAACACGACCGGCACGAAGAACAGCGTCGCCACGGTGCCGACCATCAGTCCGCCGATCACCGCGCGGCCGAGCGGCGCGTTTTGCTCGCCGCCTTCGCCTAAGCCGATCGCCATCGGCACCATCCCGATCATCATCGCGGCGGCGGTCATTAGCACCGGCCTGAAGCGCGTATAGCCTGCTTCGAGTGCGGAGCGCACCGCATCGCCATGTTCCGCGAGTGCCGTGCGCGCGAAGCTCACCACGAGAATGCTGTTCGCCGTGGCGATGCCGATACACATGATCGCGCCCGTCAACGCGGGAATCGACAAGGTCGTGTGCGTGAGGAACAGCATCCACACGATGCCCGCGAGCGCGCCCGGCAATGCAGTGATGATGATGAACGGATCGAGCCACGACTGGAAGTTCACGACGATCAGCAAGTACACGAGCACGACCGCGAGAATCAGCCCGAAGGCGAGGCCCGAGAACGAGCCGTTCATGGTTTCGACCTGGCCGCGCATTTCGATCGACGAGCCTTTGGGCAACTCGCCGCGCACCTCGTCGATGATGCGCTGGACGTCGTCCGAAACCGCGCCGAGATCGCGCCGCTCCGTGGTCGCGTACAGGTTGATGGTGGTCTGGGCGTTGTAGTGATAGACGACCGCATCGCGCGCGCCGCGCGACAGCGACGCGAGCGCGCCGAGAATATTGGTCTTGCCACTCGCCGACGTGACCGGAATGTTCGCGACGGATTGCAGCGAGTTCATGTCGTACTGCGGCGCGGTCGTGATGACCTGATAGCTCACGCCGTTCGCGGGATTGAGCCAGAACGTGGGCGTCGTCTGCTGGCTGCCGGACAGCGTGATGAGCAGATTGTTCGCGACGTCGCGCTGCGTGAAACCCGCTTGCAATGCCTTCGTGCGATCGACTTCGACATTGATCGCGGGCAGATCGGAAGGCTGCTGGATGCGCGCATCCACGAGTCCCGGCACGCGGCGGATCTTCTCCAGCAGGCGGTTCGCAAGCGCGCGATTGCCGCGCACGTCGCGCCCGGTGATCGATATGTCGATCGGCGCGGGCACGCCGAAGTTGAGGATCTGGCTCACGATATCCGCGGGGAGGAACGAGAAGGTCACGCCGGGAAATTCCTGTGGCAGGCGCTTTCGCAACTCGCGGATATAACCTTCGGTCGGTGCGTGATTTTCGTTCAGGCTGATGAGCACGTCGGCATCGGCGGAACTGATCGTGCCCGTGTTGTTGTATGACAGGTTGATGCCCGACACCGGCAAGCCCATGTTGTCGATGATCGAGCGAATCTCGCCGTGCGGTATGAGTTGCCGGATGCGTGCATCGACACGATCGGTCAGCGCGGCGGTTTCCTCGATGCGTGTGCCGGTTTTGGTGCGCATGTGCAGCGCGATCACGCCGGAGTCGACCGACGGAAAGAAGTCGCGTCCGAGGAACGGCGCGAGTCCGAGCGACAAGAGGCAGCAAAGCAGGAACAGCGCTGCGAAGCGACCGGGATGCGCGAGCCGTGCTTCGAGAAAGCCTCGATAGCGCGTGCGCACCGCTTCGAAGCGGCGTTCGAAGGCGAGATGGATACGCACGAACGGGTTGCGCGAGCCCTTCATCGATTCAACATCGCCGCCCATGTGTTCGTGATGACGCAGCAGATACTTCGCGAGCGTCGGAATCAGCGTGCGCGAGAAGAAGTACGATGCGAGCATGGCGAAGACCACCGCTTCGGCCATCGGCACGAAGAGATAGTGCGCGACGCCCGTGAGCAGGAACATCGGAATGAACACGATGCAGATGGAAAGCGTCGAGACGAGCGTGGGCACCGCGATCTGCTGCGCGCCTTCGAGAATCGCCTGCTCCAGTTCCTTGCCTTGCTCGAGGTTCTGGCTGATGTTTTCGATCGCAACCGTCGCATCGTCGACAAGAATCCCGACCGCGAGCGCGAGCCCGCCCAGCGTCATGATGTTGATGGTCTGCCCGATCGCGGAGAGCGCGACGATCGAGGTGAGCATCGAGAGCGGTATCGAGATTGCGATGATGAGCGTCGCGCGCCAGCTTCCCAGAAACAGCAAGACCATCAATGCGGTCAGGCCCGCCGCGATCACCGCTTCACGCAACACGCCCGACACCGACGCACGCACGAACAGCGACTGATCCGCGACCGGTTCGATCTTCAGCGACTCGGGCACCATGCCGCGCAAGGTCGGCAACAGGTTCTTCACGCGCGCGACGATATCGAGCGTCGACGCGTTGCCGCTCTTGTTGATCGTGAGTAACGATGCGCGCGTACCATCCACGCGCACGATATTGGTCTGCGGCTGAAAGCCGTCGCGCACGTGCGCCACGTCCTTGATATAGATCGTGCCGCCGGGCCCCGTGCGAATGGGAATGTCGTTGAGTCCTTCGATCGAGCCCGGACTCGCGTTCAGGCCGACCGAATATTCCGTCGAGCCAATCTTGGTAGTGCCTGTCGGCAAGATCAGGTTCTGCGCGCTGATCGCGTTGACGACATCGGTGGGCGCGAGGTTCTTTGCCTGCAGCTTGCGCGAATCGATATCGACCATGATCTGCCGCTGCTTGCCACCATAAGGCAACGGCACCGATGCGCCTTGCACGGTCGCGAGTTGCGTCTTCAGGAAGCTGTTGCCGAAGTCGTAGAGCTGCTGTTCGGTGAGTTCCGCCGATGACAACGCGAGCCGCAATATCGGCACGGTCGATGCGTTGAAGCGCAATATGTTCGGCGGCGTGATGCCCGGCGGCAGCGAGCGTAATTGTGTCTGCGAGAGCGCGGTGATCTCCGCGATCGCTTCGTCGACATTTGCGTTGGGCTGAAAGTAGATGCGAATTACCGCGATGCCCGGCAGCGACTCCGACTCGATATGCTCGATGTCGTTCACGGCCACCGATAATCCGCGCTCGTAGTTGAGCGTGATGCGTCGCTCCATCTGATCGGGCGGCAAGCCGTTATATGACCAGATGACGCTCACGACCGGAATGTCGATGTTGGGAAAGATATCGGTCGGCGTTCGCAGGATGACGAGCGGACCGATGATCAGCAGAAGCAGCGACAGGACGATGAATGTGTACGGGCGCCTGAGCGCGAGTCTGACGATCCACATCGAAATTGCGCCTGCCCCGTTTGGTTTTCGTTATTCGAATACAGTTCGATCGCTCAGAAATGATCTGAGCGAAATGCAATCGCTACGATGACACAACTGAAGCTTACAAAACAATTTGCGCAAACGGTTGCGAGGGTTTATGCGGAAGGATTTCTGCAGAAGAATGCGAGACCGCACCATGAATGCCGCGCATGCGCGTCAGATGGCGGGAAATGAGTCGCGCCCCGCAGGACGCGGGGCGCTAGATGAAGCGGTAATTTATACGGTCGCGGGACGCAGATCGAGCACGCGCTTTGCCTTGCCTGTCGCGGTCGTCGGCAACTCGCCCGAGTCGAGCACGCGCACTTGCGTGGACACGCCGACCATCGTCTTGACGCGCTGCTGAAGTTCGCGCGAAAGACCTGCTCGTTCGCCATCGCTCAGGCCCGCGCAGATTTCCGCGCGCGCTTCGACGGACACGGACAACGAGTCCATGTGACCTTCGCGCGAGACGCACAGTTGATACTGACCGCTCAAACGCGGAATCGCGAGAATCAGTTCCTCGATCTGGCTCGGGAATACGTTCACGCCGCGAATGATGAGCATGTCGTCGGAGCGGCCGGTGATCTTCGCCAGGCGCCGCATCGAGCGCGCGGTCGGCGGCAGCAGCGACGTCAGATCGCGCGTGCGATAGCGGATCATCGGCATCGCTTCTTTCGTGAGCGAGGTGAACACCAGTTCGCCCGTGCTGCCTTCGGGAAGCACTTCGCCCGTCACGGGATCGATGATCTCGGGATAGAAGTGGTCTTCCCAGATCGTCGGACCGTCCTTCGTTTCGATACACTCGCACGCGACGCCCGGCCCCATGATCTCTGACAGGCCATAGATGTCCATCGCCTGGATGCCCGCGCGCGTCTCGATCTCGCTACGCAGACCCTGGCTCCAGGGCTCCGCGCCGAAGATGCCGATCTTGAGCGAGGTGTTCGCGGGGTCCATGCCCTGACGAGCCATTTCGTCGAGCAGATTCAGCATGTACGAAGGCGTGACGAGAATGATCTTCGGCTCGAAGTCACGGATCAGTTGGACCTGCTTTTCCGTCTGACCGCCCGACACCGGGACGACCATGCAGCCCAGACGCTCCGCGCCGTAGTGAATGCCGAGGCCGCCCGTGAAAAGGCCATAGCCGAATGCGTTGTGCAGCGTATCGCCCTTGCGGCCACCCGCCGCGCGAATCGAGCGCGCGGTGACGTTCGCCCACGTGTCGATGTCCTTCGCCGTGTAGCCGACCACCGTCGGCTTGCCGGTCGTGCCGCTCGATGCATGCACGCGCACAACCTGATCGCGCGGCACGGCGAAGAGCCCGAATGGATAGTTGTCGCGCAGGTCAGTCTTGGTCGTGGTCGGGAAGCGCGCGAGGTCAGATAGTTCGCGCAGATCGTCGGGATGCACGCCCGCTGCATCGAATGCGCGGCGATAGTGCGGCACGTTTTCATACGCGTGACGCAGCGTCCATTTGAGGCGCTCGAGTTGCAATGCCTGCAGCTCGTCGCGGCTCGCGCGTTCGATCGGCTCCAGTTCGTTTTGCTGTGCAATGGATTGAACCACGATTGTCTCCTGCATGAATGCTCGAAAATGAAAATGACGCGGATTCGCTTCAGTGAAAACGCTGGCCCGAATAGCGCACGGACGCAATGAGCGGCGACGCGCGATAACGGTCTTCGCCGTAATGCGACGCGAGATTAAGCAGCACATCGTGAATGCGTTCGATGCCGATACGCTCGCCCCACGCGAGCGGACCGACCGGATAGTTCACGCCCTTCTCCATCGCGAGGTCGAGATCGGCGCTCGTGCAAACGCCCTGATTCACCGCGTCCGCCGCCTCGTTGACGAGCATGGCGACCGTGCGCATGACGGCCATGCCGGCCACATCGCTCAATGGCACGACGGCGTACCCGCTCGCGCTCAATGCGCCGACGGCTGCGGCGTATGCACCGTCCGAGCATTGACGTGCGCGCGTGAGCGCGATGCTTCGCGCATTCGCATAGTCGAGCGCGAGATCGATCAGCACGAGGTCGTCGATGCCGAGCGCATGCGCGCGTTCGGTCGCCGTGCGGCCGTCGGTGAGGAACAGATGGGCATTGTCGATTTGCGCGATCAGGCCGGGCATTGCATGGCGTGCTTCGCTGGTTGCTGCGATGCGTGTCTGAAGGCCCGCGTACAAAGGCGCGTCGTTGCCGAGCACGATCTCCAATGGCGCGCGAGTGTGCGTCTCGACTCGCGGCGCAGGCTTCGCTGCATCGGCTGCATAGTTGTAGAAGCCTCGACCCGTCTTGCGGCCGAGAAAGCCCGCATTCACGAGCTCCTGCTGAATCAGCGAAGGCGTGAAGCGCGGATCGTTGAAATACGCATTGAACACCGATTGCGTGACGGCAAAATTCACGTCGTGGCCGATCAGGTCCATCAACTCGAACGGCCCCATTCTGAAGCCACCCGAATCGCGCATGACCGCATCGATGGATGCCGCATCCGCGCCCTGCTCGTTGAGCACGCGCAGCGCTTCCGCGTAGAACGGGCGCGCGACACGATTGACGATGAAGCCCGGCGTCGACTTCGCGAACACCGGCTTCTTGCCCCATGCCGCTGAAGTCGCATGGACGGTCTGAGCTACAGCGTCCGATGTAGCGAGACCACGCACCACTTCGACAAGCGCCATCAGCGGCGCGGGATTGAAGAAGTGCATGCCGACCACGCGCGACGGATGCTGCAGAGGTGCGGCGATCGCCGTGATCGAAATGGACGACGTGTTCGTCGCGAGAATGCACTGCGGCGTCACGATGCCTTCGAGCTCGGCGAACAATGCGCGCTTGACCTCGAGCCTTTCGGCGACCGCTTCGATCACGAGCGTTGCGGTGCGCATGTCCGCGAGACTCGTGATGATGCTCACGCGCTCCACTGCCGCGTGTCCTGTCGTGGCGTCGAGTTTGTTCTTGTCGATCAGGCGCTGCACGTTCGCCGCGATCCCTGCGCGCGCCTTGTCGAGCGCTTTGGCATCGAGGTCGTGCAACAACACCGTATGTCCCGCGAGCGCCGCGACTTGGGCGATGCCCGCGCCCATCGCGCCTGCACCGATCACGCCGACGAGCGCGGAGGTCTGAATGGCCTGCGTCATGTTTCGCGGCCTCTCAGATGCGTTCGATCGCGATGGCGATACCCTGTCCCACGCCGATGCACATCGTGCACAGCGCAAAACGGCCATTGCGTCGTTCGAGTTCGTACATCGCCGTCGTGACGAGACGCGCGCCCGAGGCTCCGAGCGGATGGCCCAGTGCAATCGCGCCCCCATTCGGGTTCACGCGCGGGTCGTCTTCCGCGAGCCCGAGCTGACGCAGCACGGCGATCCCTTGCGAAGCGAATGCTTCGTTGAGTTCGATTACGTCGAACTGCTCGAGCGTCAGGCCTGTATTTGCGAGAAGCTTCTTCGTCGCGGGCGCGGGACCGATGCCCATGATGCGTGGCGCGACACCCGCCGTCGCCATGCCGACGATGCGTGCGCGCGGCGTGAGTCCATTGCGCTTCGCCGCCTCTTCATTCGCGATGACGAGGGCGCACGCGCCGTCGTTCACGCCGGATGCGTTGCCGGCGGTCACACTGCCATCGGGACGCACCACACCCTTCAGCTTCGCGAGCGTTTCCAGCGAGGTCTCGCGCGGATGCTCGTCCCGATCGATTGCGATCGTTTCGCCCTTCTTTTGCGGCACATTCACCGCGGTGATTTCCTGCGCGAGCGTGCCATCGGCTTGTGCTCGCGCCGCGCGCTGCTGGCTGCGCAGTGCAAAGCGGTCCTGGGCGTCACGCGAGATACCGAAATCGACGGCGACGTTCTCGGCCGTCTCGGGCATCGAATCGACGCCATAACGCTCGCGCATCGCGCGATTGATGAAGCGCCAGCCGATAGTGGTATCGAAGATATCGGCGGAACGCGAGAAGGCGCTCGATGCCTTGCTCATCACGAAGGGCGCGCGGGTCATGCTTTCGACGCCGCCCGCGATATAGAGCGAACCATCACCCGATTTGATCGCGCGCGCAGCGCTGCCCACCGCATCCATGCCCGAGCCGCACAGACGGTTGATGGTCGAGCCCGGCACGTCGATCGGCAGGCCCGCCAGCAAAGCCGACATGCGCGCGACATTGCGATTGTCCTCTCCCGCCTGATTCGCGCAGCCATAGAGCACGTCATCGACCTGCGCCCAGTCCACCGATGCATTGCGCTTCATCAGCGCGGCGATCGGCACGGCGCCGAGATCGTCCGCGCGGACGTCCTTGAAAACACCACCATAGCGGCCGATGGGCGTACGAATCGCATCGCAGATGAAGGCTTCAGTCATGACAGGTCCCAATTGATAGATGATTGATCGCGACGAAGCCGGGCAATGCTTGCATTGCTGTCGGCTTCGCGCCTGAAATGAGTCAGGGAATGCTTCGGCTTCTCGCACATCCTTGCGATGTGCGTGCTTCAGGGGATGAACGGTGCATCAACGCTCGTCGAAACTCACCACCACGCGCTCGCTCACCGGATGACACTGGCAAGTCAGCACGAAGCCGTCATCGATTTCGTGTTGTTCGAGCGTGTAGTTCTTGTC
>NZ_FCOA02000017.1 GCF_001544875.2 Caballeronia hypogeia | reverse complement strand
AGGACCGTGAAACGACTCCACGCCGATGATAGTGCGGATTCCCGTGTGAAAGTAGGTAATCGTCAGGCTCCTCATGCCGAAAACAAAAACCCCACCCCACAAAGGTGGGGTTTTTGCGTTTCAGGGCCTGAATTTCATACGTCCAAGGCCTTCCCACTCCCTTCGATCATTCCCTCCGCCACGGCCCGTGGCGAGCCATCCGCACGTCCGGATGTTTACCTCCTCGTCTCAAAATACTGTATAAATATACAGTAAAACCAGAGGCCATCCAGTGCTCGAGCCGTGAGCAGGCCCTTGCTTTCGTTGGACGGGGAAAACTCATGGGCGCAGCACTTTCATTGCTCGACATCGGGCTGACATCGCATCTGCAGCGGCAGGTCTGGCAGGGCAGCCCCATCGACGATCCGGACTCGAATATCGTTTCGAGTGGTTATCGCATGCTCGATCTAGCCTTGCCCGGTGCGGGTTGGATGCCCGGCACGGTGACCGAATTGCTGATCGAAGAGAGCGGCGTAGGGGAAATCAGGCTGCTCGCGCGCACGCTTCGGGAACTGACGGTAAGTAAAGGCCGCTCAGTCATCTTCGTCGCGCCTCCCTGGAAGCCTAATCTGGCCGCCTTTCGGGCGATGAACATCGCCGTGAACAAACTAGTGTGGGTCAAGGCACCCGAAGATCAGGTGCTCTGGGCCGCAGAACAGTCGCTGAAGCAGGCGGGCATCGGCGCCGTGCTGATCTGGCTGCCGCAGGCGCGTTCCGAAGCGCTGCGAAGACTGCAAGTGGCGGCTCAGGAAGCGCAATCGCTGGCGTTCCTGTTTCGTCCGCTCAAGGCGGCGAAGCAATCATCCGCCGCGCCGTTACGCATGGTGTGCAAACCGATCCTCCCCGCGAACGCACAGACGATGAACCGTCGCGAATGGATGCAGGCCGTCATGCTCGAAATCGACATCATCAAGCGGCGCGGCCCTTTGTTGGGCAAGCCGTTGCAGTTGAGCTTGCCGCTGCAGTTGCCCGCGCTGCCCGAACATCTTCGCCGCGCGCATCTCAGCAGGAAAGCACGAGAGGTCAAACATGTTGTGGATAGCGGTGACATTGCCGCTTTTATCGCTCGAAGCAGTCAGGCCGCCATCGATGCCCTCGGCATCGGCGAATTCGATCTCGCCTGGAGCAACATCGACGTCGAATGAGATCGATCAGCCGTGTTTCGCGCTCGCCGATCACGCACGCATCCTGATGCCCGATCTCGTCGCGTTCCGGCTGGGCGTGCGGCCCGGCGCCACGCGCTCGCACGCGTTCGCGCTTGCACCGCAACTGACGCTGCTCGCCGTCGATCTTCGCGCGGAGCAGAGTGCGATCGAAGCGGTCGCGCTGGCGCTGCTCGCGTTCACGCCGAAAGTCGTGCTCGCTCATGCGAATACGGTGCTGCTCGAAGTCGGCGCGAGCATGCGGCTCTTCGGCGGATTGCGGGCGTTGCTGGCCAAGGTGACGTCGACGGTCAAAGGATGCGGCTTCACCTCGCGCATGGGCTGTGCGCCGACAGCCTGGGGCGCTTGGCTGCTCGCGCATGCGCGCACACGCCGGGTCGCTCGTCGCGTGCGCATCGTGAAGGAGACGACGCTCGTGCACGTGCTCGACGGCTTGCCCGTGTCGCTCGTGCCATCGGCGCATTCGCACGGCAACGTGTTCGAGCAGATCGGCTGCGCGACGCTCGCCGATCTGCGCCGCTTGCCGCGCAAGGGCGTCGCACGACGCTTCGGACAAGGCATCCTGCAATGGCTTGCGCAGGCATACGGACAGGCGCCCGATCCGCGCGAAGCGTTCTGCGCGCCGGCGTCGTTCGAGGCGCGGCTCGAATTGCAGGCGCGGGTGGAAAGCGCGGAGGCGTTGCTGTTCGCCGCGCGCCGTCTCGTGCTGCAACTCGCCGGCTGGCTTTCCGCGCATCATGCGGCGGTCAGCGAGTTTTCGTTGCTGCTCGAGCACGAACTGGCCGCGCGTCATGCGCCGAAGACATCGACGTTCAAGATCGCGTGGGCCGTGCCGACGCGCGACGCCGATCACATTCTCTGGCTGTTGCGCGAGAAGCTGAATCAGACGAGGCTCGCGGCGCCCGTGATCGAAATGAAGCTTCTGGCCGACAAGGTCAGCGAGCACGCGCCGCCGCCCGACACCCTGTTTCCGATGCCCGGCTCCGACAGTCAGTCGATGGCGCAACTGCTCGAACGTCTGAGCGCGCGGCTCGGCGCCGAGAATGTGGTGCAACTGGTCGCGCGGGACGATCATCGGCCCGAGGCGGCGATGACGATCGAAGCATACAAACCCGCGAGCGAAGCGAAGCCGAAGCGCGGAAAGAAGTCATCGAGTGCGCAAACAAGCGAGACAGACGCGCCCGTCGAAACCGAGCCGCAGGCACAAGGCGAAACCGACGACGGTCCGCTCGAGCTCCCAGATCTGGCCGTTCCTTCGCAACCGCGTCCGTCGTGGATACTCGAAACGCCGCAAAAGCTGATGTTGCGCAACGAGCGGCCGTTCTATCGCCGTCCGCTGAAGCTGATCAGCCGGACCGAGCGAATCGAAGCGGGATGGTGGGACGGCAACGGCGTCCAGCGCGATTACTACGTCGCCGCTGACGATCGCGGCCGCATGTTCTGGCTTTATCGCGAGCGTCTTACCGGTTACTGGTTCCTGCATGGATTTTTCGGTTGATGCGCTCATGGACGATCTGAACGATCTCATCGGACTGGGTGACGGCGAGGACAAGAGCGCATTTCCGGGCTCGATGTCCGCATCGGCGTTGCTGCCCGATTACGCCGAGTTGCATTGCCTGAGTAATTTCTCGTTTCTGCGCGGCGCGTCGCATCCGCAGGAACTGGCCGCGGCCGCGCTCGAACATGGCTATACCGCGCTCGCGATCACGGACGAATGCTCGCTCGCGGGCGTCGTGCGCGCGCATGCCGCAATCAAGGATATCGAAGCGCAGGCAAAGGCCGCCGCCGAAGCCGCGCTCCTCGCCGGCGAGCCGCCACCGAAGAAGCAGAATCTGAAGCTGATCATCGGGAGTGAATTGCATCTCACCGATGCCGACGACACTCCGTTCTGCACGCTGATCGCGCTCGCGACCAATCGCGCGGGCTACGGCAACCTGTCGGAGCTGATTTCGCTCGCGCGCTCGCGTTCGCCCAAGGGCACGTACAAGATCGGTCCGGAAGATTTCACCGATCCCGCTTCCTCGTCCAATACGGCGGATCTGCGCGGCGACATCGCTCACTTGAAGCATCTGCCCGATTGCCTGCTGATTCTCGTGCCGCAGCGCTCGGCGACGCTCGCCGACTCGCTCGACCGCGCGCACTGGCTGGCCGGCTTCGCCGCCGGACGTGCGTGGCTCGCGCTGGAGCTGTGGCAGGACGGCAGCGACGACGAACGCCTCGCCGCGTCGCGCGTGATCGCTCAGGCGAGCGGCTTGCCGCTCGTCGCGGCAAGCGGCGCGCTGATGCACGCGCGTTCGCGCAAGCCCTTGCAGGACACGCTGACCGCAATCCGGCTGAACCGGCCGCTCGCCGAATGCGGCTATGCGCTCGAAGCGAACGCTGAACGGCATCTGCGTACGCGCTTGCGTATCGGTGCGCTATATCCCAAAGAAGCGATCCGGGAAACGCTGAAACTGGCCGCCCGCTGCACCTTCATGCTCGATGAGCTCAAGTACGAATATCCCGAAGAGCTCGTGCCGCCCGGCGAGACGCCCGCAAGCTATCTGCGCAAGCAGGTGATCGCTGGCGCGCTGCAACGCTGGCCGAATGGCATGGACGCCGAAACCATCGGGCTGATCGAAAAGGAGCTGACGCTCGTCGCCAAGCTCGAATATGAAAAGTACTTTTTGACGGTCTACGACATCGTCGCGTTTGCGCGCAGCAGAGGGATTCTGTGTCAGGGGCGCGGATCGGCGGCGAACTCGATTATTTGCTATTGCCTGTTCATCACCGAGCTCGATCCGGTGCGCATGGACCTGCTGATCGAGCGCTTCATCTCGCAGGCGCGCAACGAGCCGCCGGATATCGACGTCGACTTCGAGCATCAGCGGCGCGAGGAAGTCATCCAGTACATCTATCAGAAATACGGGCGGCATCGCGCGTCGCTGGCGGCGTCGGTCATCACATATCACACGCGCAGCGCGCTGAAGGATGTCGGTCGTGCACTCGGGCTCGATGCGTCGTTGATCGAGCGCATCGGCAAGTCGCAGCAGTGGTGGGACGGGCCGTCGGCGGTGGCGGGGTATCTGAAGGAAGCGGGTTTTAGCGAGGATTCGCACGTCACGAAGCATCTCATCCGTCTGACGCGCGAGCTGCGCGGGTTTCCGCGTCATTTCTCGCAGCACGTCGGCGGTTTCGTGATCGCGCGGGAGCGTCTGTCGCGACTCGTGCCGATCGAAAACGCTGCGATGAAGGACCGCTGCGTGATCCAGTGGGACAAGGACGACATCGACCAGTTGAAGCTGCTTAAGGTCGATGTGCTCGCGCTCGGCATGCTCTCGGCGATCCGCCGCGCGCTCGAGTTCGTCGCGCTCAGACGCGGCATTCCGAATTTCAGCATGGCGCACATTCGCCGAGAGGATCAGGCCGTCTACGAGATGTGCTGTCGCGCGGACACTGTCGGCGTATTTCAGATCGAGTCGCGCGCGCAACAAAGCATGCTGCCGCGCCTGCGGCCCAACAAATACTACGACCTCGTGATCGAAGTGGCGATCGTGCGACCCGGTCCGATCCAGGGCGGCATGGTGCATCCGTATCTGCGCCGCAAGCAGGGGCTGGAAGCGGAGGAATATCCGAAGGAAGAACTGCGGCCAGTGCTCGGACGCACGCTCGGCGTGCCGATTTTCCAGGAGCAGGTGATGAAGCTCGCGATGGTCGCGGCGGGCTACACGGCGGAGCAGGCCGATCAGTTGCGCCGCGCGATGGCCGCCTGGCGGCGCGGCAGTCATCTGGAAAAATATCAGGCCGATCTCATGACGAAGATGCTCGCACGCGGCTACGAGCACGATTTCGCGGCGCGCGTGTGCAAGCAGATCGAGGGCTTCGGCGAGTACGGTTTTCCGGAAAGCCATTCGGCGAGCTTCGCGCTGCTCGTTTATATCAGCGCGTGGATCAAGCGCTACGAGCCCGCGGCGTTTCTCGCCGGCTTGCTGAATAGCCAGCCGCTCGGGTTTTATTCACCCTCGCAGCTCGTGCAGGACGCGCGGCGGCACGGCGTGCAGGTATTCGCGCCCGACGTCTCGCTGAGCGACTGGGAGGCGGTGCTGGAGGCGCCGTCGGGCAATGGCGATCGTCTCGTGTTCGATGCAGGCAAGGAACGGCGGCGTCAGCAGTTCTATGGCGCGGCCGCGTCGGACAAGCTCTTTCGCAAGACCATGCGGCGCGGCGTGCGCAAGCTCGCGGCGCGCGTCAAATTGCCTGCGGAGCAATACGGGGCGAGCGGGCCGGGCGTGCGGATCGGCTTGCAGCTGATCAAGGGTTTCTCGCAGGGGGCGGCGGAGCGCATCATGGCCGCGCGCGCGCAGGCGCCGTTCATCGACGTCGACGATCTCACGCGCCGCGCGGCGCTGTCACGTCGCGAGCTCGAAGCGCTCGCGGCGGGCAATGCGCTCGCGAGCATCGCGGGGCACCGGCGTCAGGCGTGGTGGGCGGTCACCGCGCAACAGCGCGCGCCGGAACTATTGCGCGATGCGCCGATGAGCGAGGCGCCGCTCGCGCTGCCGCAGGCATCGGAAGGCCGCGAGATCGTCGACGATTACGCGAGTCTCGGGCTCACGCTCAATCGCCATCCGCTCGCGCTGCTGCGCGCGAAGCTGGCGGGCATGCGCTTCAAGACGGCAGCCGAACTGGGGGAACTCAGGAACGGACGCATCGTGCGCGCGTGCGGCATCGTGACGGTGCGGCAACGGCCGGGCACGGCGAACGGGACGATCTTCGTCTCGATCGAGGACGAAACCGGCGCGATCAACGTGATCGTCTGGCCGGGGCTCGTCGAAAAGCAGCGCAAGGTGCTGCTGGGCGCGTCGCTGCTCGGCGTGCACGGCGTCTGGCAGAAGGAAGGCGACGTGCGGCATCTCGTGGCGCAGCGGCTCGAAGACCACAGCGCGCTGCTTGGCCGTCTTGCCGCCACGAGCCGCGATTTTCACTGATTCCGCCGATGCGGGACGTCCGCACGATTCGCGAGCAATCCGGCGATGGCGATATCGAACGGCGTGCGCCGGCCGATGCCAAGCGCTTCCAGCCGGCCCGAATCGAGATGGCAGTCGCGCGGACGCGGCGTGGCGTCAGTGGGCGTGCGTTGCGCGACGAGCTTCGCGTGCACCTTCAGCACCCGCGCGATGCGTTGCGCGATGTCGAACTTGGTCATCGGCTCGTCGCCGGACCAGTGCGCGATACCGGAAAGCGGCGCGCCTTGCGCGCGATGCTCGAGCATGCCGCGAATCACGACGGCGACATCGGGCGTGAAGGTCGGATAACGCGTCGCCCAGGCGTCCATCGAGGCGGGTGGGTTCGTTGGATCAGCCGATTTCACGATGGCGGGCGTGAGGCTCGTCACCGCCGATTCGCTCCAGTCGGCGAACGGCCCGTACAGAAGCGGCAGGCGCAGCACGCAGGACGACGGATCCGCCTCGAGCAGCGCGCGCTCGCCTTCCAGCTTGCTGCGCCCGTAGGCGTTGAGCGGCGCGGGGGCGTCGTCGGGCGAATAGGGCGGGGAGGCGCCGTCGAACACGTAATCGGTCGATATCGACAGTACCCACGCGCCGAGCGCGCGCGCCTCGCTGGCGATGACGCGCAGTGCATCGACGTTCAGCGCACGCGCGAGCGCCGGATCGTTTTCGCAGACATCCGGCCGCCGCTCGGCCGCCGCGACGACGATCGCATCGGGTTCGAGCGCGCGCAGGAAGACACGCACGGCGTCGTGATCGAGCAGATCGAGTCTCGTGTTCTGCGCATCGGCGCGACTGCGGGCGGTGAGCACGACGCGCCAGCTTTTCGCGCTGTCGGCGCGCGCCAACTCGGCCGCGACGGCGCGCCCCAGAAGACCGGACGCACCGATCAGCGCGACGATATAGGGTTTGCCGGCCCTCATGCCGACGCGATGCCGACGACGGTATAACCCGCTTCGTCGATAGCTTCCTTCAGCGCATCATTCGACTCTTTCGATTCGACCGCGACCTTGCCGCGCTCGAGATCGACGCGAACCTGGGCCTGCGGATCGATTTCCCGGATCGAGCGCGTCACGGCCGCGACGCAGTGCTGGCAGCTCATGCCCTGAACTTCGAATTCGGTCATTGCGGTTTTTCCTTTTGGAGAATTACAGACAATGACATCGTATACCTTGCCATTATGGGAAGGTGTAGAGTCGGAATGACATTTTTCAGGAGCGAACGATGAACATAGGCGAAGCAGCCCGCGCCTCGGGCGTGACGGCGAAAATGATCCGCTACTACGAGAGCGTCGGCTTGCTAAATCCGGTTGGACGGACTTCGTCCGGATATCGCGTGTATGGCGCGCAAGAAGTTCACGCGCTGCGTTTCGTGCGACAGGCGCGAAGGCTTGGTTTTCTTGTCGAAGACATCCGCAAATTGCTCGCGTTGTGGCAGGACCGCTCTCGCGCGAGCGCCGAGGTCAAGTCGATCGCGCTGGAACACGTGGCGGAACTGGACCGGCGAATCGCCGAATTGTCTGAGATGCGCGACACGCTGTCGCATCTGGCAAATCATTGCCACGGCGATGAGCGACCCGAATGCCCGATTCTCAACAAGCTGGCTCAGTGATTGCACCAAAACGGTGCGTAAATTTGGCTGATTGGCGTCGCGGATTCGTATTTATCTGAAAAATCAGCGACTTAGCAAGAAGCTTGCGCGCACCATTCCGAAACCGAATGCACAGTATTCACGCATTTCACTAACACGTCGTGAAAATTCTCCCCTATAATCCGGGTATTCCCTAACGCGGGTAATCCCTGACCCGAGCCGCCAGGGATCTTGTTAAGACCTTGGAGAACATCATGTTTGCATTTCTGATCGAAAAACTGAGCATCTGGTTTGAAGCCGCCGAACAGCGCCGTCGCGAAGCGTATCTGTCGCAGTCGACGGACATCGTCCAGCTCGAACAGCGCATCCGCTCGCTCGAGACGAACGGCTACAACGCGTAAGCGTTTCGTGGCAGGCGTAGAAAACGCCGCACGCAAAAATTGAAAGGCCCCGCATTGCGGGGCTTTTGTTTTGTGTCGCACGAACGGATGACGCCGGCGCCGTGTTCTGGCGTTACTGCTTGCGCGGATGCTGCGCCAGCCACGCGTTCATGAACGCGATTTCCTTGTCCTGCGCGGCGATGACGTCCTTTGCGAGCTTGCGCAGCTTCGCATCCTTGCCGTACTTCAACTCGACCTTCGCCATTTCCACCGCGCCCTGATGATGCGGAATCATGTGCATCACAAAGTCCCGGTCGGCATCGCCCGTGTATTCGACGGTCGACATGCCCGACATCATTTTCTGATCGGCGGCCTGAAACGCCGCAGTCGACGAAACGTCCGTGGGCTTAGGCGCGTGGTGCTCCATATTCATGCCCGGCATGGCATCGCTTGCCGACGCCGGAGCGTTCTGCGCGATCGCGCTCGCACTGCAAAGGGCCGTGAAGATGGCAAGCGCGATTCTTGTTAATTTCATCGTATCTCCTTGAAAAGGGTGCGGTTGCAGGCTCAACCGAGTCGAAACGTCTAGCCTAAAGCTTGCCACCGGGGTAAGGTAAAGCGGATTTCGTCTACATATTCGAGCGACCGATGCCCAGCCAGATAAACGACACGAAGAATGTCCGGTTTCACGGCGGCACTGCGCGCATGGCGCGTTTCTGCGTCGCGATCGCGGCGGGTGCGTGCTTCTTCCAGCTGGCGTTCGCGAAGCCCGGAGGCGAGCCGCTCGTGCTCGATACACAAACCGGCATACACAGCGGCGTGAGCGGTACCGTGCTGCAAAGCGGACCGCTGGGCGGGCCCGGCATGGTGCCGATGGACATGCTGCCCGGATCGCCGCAGCAGGCGGAGCCCATCGTGGTGTCGCCGTACGTCGAATATTCGGGCGGACAAAGCAATGCGCCTGCCACGCCGCCGGGAGGCGGCGGCCGGGCGGTGGTCCCGCGGCCGCACTATCGCTGAACGGACCGCGCGCAATCCACGACGCTCAGCCCGCACGCTGCTCCAGCTTGAACGAAGCGCCGTCGTCCTCGCCGAGCGCATCGACCAGCAAGGGCAGCGACTCTTTCAATTCCTTCGCCAGGGTGTACGGCGGATTCAGCACGAACATGCCGCTGCCGAACAATCCGAAACCGTCTTCCGGCGGTTTTCTGACCGTCAGTGACGCGTGCAGCCAGCCGCTCGGCTGCAGCGCCTTCAACTGATCCGCGAAACGCTGCGATTCCATGCGTGTGACAAGTGGATACCAGACGGCGTACGTGCCGGTCGCGAACCGCTTCAGGCACTCTTCGAGACAACCGAGCGTGCGCGCGTAGTCGCGCTTGTCTTCATAGGACGGATCGATGAGCACGAGCGCGCGACGCGGCGGCGGCGGCAGAATTGCCTTGATGCCGTCGAAGCCATCGCCTTCGTAGATCATTGCGCGACGTCCGGCGTCGCGGAAGTTGTGACGCAGCACGTCGATCTCGGTGCTGTGGAGTTCGTACAGCCGCATGCGATCCTGTTCGCGCATGGAGCGCCAGGCGAGATAGGGCGAGCCCGGGTAGAAGCGCAACGTGCCGTCCGGATTCAGCGCTTTCACTTCGTCGACGTAATTCGCGAGCAGCGGCGGCAGATCGTCCCGATCCCACAGCGGTCCGATGCCCGTCTCGAACTCTGCGTTTTTGGTGGCGAAGCCTTCGGTGAGCGAGTAGACCCCCGCGCCGGCGTGCGTGTCGATATACCAATACGACTTGTCCTTCAGGCCGAGATGGCGAAGCATCTGGACGACGATCGCGTGTTTCAGCACATCGGCATGATTGCCCGCGTGAAAGGCGTGACGATAACTGAGCATGATGAGAGGCCCGCGACGGGCGCGAAAAACGATGATGGAAAACGGGCGCAAGGCACGCGGCTGCGCACGATGGCGTGCACGAGGGGCGTTCATTGTAGCCGAGGCCACTGCCGCGATCCGTTCGCCCTTTGCTGCAGCGCATTGCGTCCTTCATGCACAATAGCCGCTCCTGGGTCATCGTGAACAGTCGGCCGAACGGCCTAAGCGTTCTTAAGATCCAAACGAGTTTTCCTATGCCGAACGGCCAGCTTGATGGCCGTCCCGATGGATGTTGTCATTTACGCAATGTCACTCACTCGATAGGAGGTTCGCATGTCATCAATCGGTAAGCTCCAGGGCAAGACTGCCGTCGTGACGGGAGCGGCGAGCGGAATCGGCCGTGCAATCGCGTTCACCCTTGCCGATGCGGGCGCGGCGGTCGCCATCGCCGATCTGAATCAGGCTGGCGCGGACGCCGTCGCCGAGGAAATCCGCAGCAAGGGCGGCAAGGGCATCGGCGTTGCAATGGACGTGACCAATGAAGATGCGGTGAATCAGGGAATCGACCGTGCCGCGTCGGAGCTCGGCTCGGTGGATATTCTCGTGTCGAACGCGGGCATCCAGATCGTCAATCCCATCGAGAATTACGCTTACGCCGACTGGAAGAAGATGATGGCCATCCACGTGGATGGCGCCTTTCTCACGACCAAGGCCGCGCTCAAGCACATGTACAAGGACGATCGTGGCGGCGTCGTGATCTACATGGGCTCGGTGCATTCGCACGAGGCTTCGCCGCTGAAATCGGCTTATGTCACGGCGAAACACGGCCTGCTCGGCCTGGCGCGCGTGCTCGCCAAGGAGGGCGCGAAGCACAACGTGCGATCGCACGTCGTCTGTCCGGGTTTCGTGCGCACGCCGCTCGTCGACAAGCAGATTCCCGAGCAGGCGAAGGAACTCAAGATTAGCGAAGAAGAGGTCGTCAAACGCGTGATGCTGGGCGGCACGGTCGACAGCGTATTCACGACCGTCGAAGATGTCGCGCAGACCGTGCTGTTTCTGTCGGCGTTCGAGACGGCGGCGTTGACGGGGCAATCGTTCGTCGTCAGTCACGGCTGGTTCATGCAATAAAGGAGAGAACGCGGGATGTCGGAAATCGAGAACGACGAAGCAGTACGGCAGGGGCGCGCACGCAGCCGCAAAAAGGATGCGGCGCCGGCGCCGGCCGAAGAGCCCACGCAAACACGTATTCAACTGCCGCCGTATCAGACGGTCGCGTTGATGCTGCAAGGTGGCGGCGCGCTCGGCGCCTATCAGGCAGGTGTCTATCAAGGGCTGCACGAGGCGGACATTCATCCGAACTGGATTGCCGGCATCTCGATCGGCGCGCTCAACACAGCGATCATCGCGGGCAACGCGCCCGAACATCGCGTGACGCGTCTGCTGGAATTCTGGGCGACGATCTGCCAGCCCGCCTTCGGTTTTCCGCTGCCCGCGTTCCTCGAGCGCGCGCTGTTCGATTCCGCCGACGAGATTCGCAAGGCGTTCACCGCGTGGCAGGCGTTCGGCGCGGTCGTCGAAGGGCAGAAGGGTTTTTTCGTGCCGCGCTTTCCGCCGCCGTCGCCGATCGCATCGACTTCGCCTCAGGCCGCCAGCTACTACGACACGGCGCCGCTCAAGGCCACGCTGGAACGCCTGTGCGATTTCGATCGCATCAATTCGGGCGAGACGCGCGTGTCGGTCGGGGCGGTGAATGTCGCGACCGGCAATTTCGCCTACTTCGACAACACGCGGATCACGCTGCGCGCGGAGCATTTCATCGCTTCGGGCGCGCTGCCGCCGGGTTTCGCCGCGGTCGAGATCGACGGACAGTTCTACTGGGACGGCGGGCTGATGTCGAACACCCCGCTGTATGAGGTCGCGATGGCCACGCCGCGCCGCGATACGCTCGCCTTCCAGGTCGATCTGTGGAGCGCGCGCGGACCGGTGCCGGACAGCATCGTCGATGTGATGGGGCGCGTGAAGGACGTGCAATATTCGAGCCGCACGCGCCTCGTCACCGACCAGATGCAGCGCGCGCAACGTGCACGAAACGTTCTGCAGCACGTGCTCGACCTGGTTCCCGAGGAGATCCGCAAGAACGACGAATGGTGTCGGATAGCGGAGGATCTCGCGTGCTCGAAGCGCTACAACATCATTCACCTGATTTATCGACAGAAGGAATACGAAGGCCACTTCAAGGACTATCAATTCGGCTTCTCGACGATGCGCGAGCACTGGGAGAGCGGCCTGAGCGATATCCGCCGCACCCTCGCGCATCGCGACTGGCTCGACATGCCGAACGGTGAATCACGCTTCGTCACGCACGACATCCATCGCGACGAACGCTGAGCGGGATGGGGGAGGCATTCGAGCCATCTCGTTCCGGCGAAAAATTGTGCCCCTTTGTATAATTCGGGACGCATTCCGGCGTCGGTTTTCGCCGACGTTGCCGTGCATCACGACTTTTCCTGGCTCTAGATGAACTCGATCGCAGTCTGCTTCGTCTGTCTCGGCAACATCTGCCGCTCGCCCAGCGCGGAAGCGGTGATGCGCGATCTCGTCGAGCGGGCGAAGCTGGCCGACCGCATCGTGATCGATTCGGCCGGCACAGGTGACTGGCACATTGGCGAGCCACCCGACGAGCGCGCGCAGAAAGCGGCGAAGAAACGCGGCTACGATCTGTCGAAGCTGCGCGGACGGCAGGTCGCGGCAGCGGATTTCGCGCGCTTCGACCTCTTCATCGTGATGGACGACGCCAACGCCACGGCGCTATCGGCCGTCTGTCCGTCCGAGCATCGCGACAAGATTCGTCTGCTGATGGAATTCGCCACGCGCGACGACAGCCGCGTCGTGGTCGATCCCTATTTCGGCGGCGAGGAAGGTTTCGAAAAAGTCCTCGATCAATGCGAGGACGCATGCGAGGGCTTGCTCAAAGCCTTGCACGCCCAGTTGAGCGCCTGAGCGCGTGCGTTTCCCTCATCGCAAAAAAGCGCGTTAAAAGACTACTTATCTCGCCCCGAGTACTTGACTAAAACTGTGGGCTATTTATACTTGACGAAAATCATCGAGTATTAGCGTTAGCCCCCAATTATGAGACTCACCACGAAAGGCCGTTTCGCCGTCACGGCGATGATCGACCTGGCGTTGCGCCAGGAGCAGGGCCCGGTGACGCTGGCAGGCATCAGTCAGCGCCAGCGCATCTCGCTTTCCTACCTCGAACAGCTCTTCGGCAAGCTGCGTCGCCATGAGATCGTCGAATCGGTCCGCGGACCGGGCGGCGGCTATAACCTGGCGCGTCGTGCGGAGAACGTCACGGTCGCGGACATCATCATCGCGGTCGATGAACCGATCGACGCCACGCAATGCGGCGGCAAGGGCACGTGCGAAGGCACCAAGCAGCACGACGGTCACTGCATGACGCACGAGCTGTGGGCCACGCTCAATCAAAAGATGGTCGAGTATCTGGATTCCGTTTCGTTGAAGGATCTGGTCGACCAGCAGCGCGCTCGCGAGGGTTCCTCGGCGGTGCTGCGCGACCGGCGCAGCGAGTCGGCCAGTGTCGAGGCGGCGCGTGTCGTGCCCAAGGGTCCGAATTCCATTTTCAATCTGGCCGGATGACACATGCCGGCGCGCGGCATGGGCCGTGCGCGCATGGAAGGCGTCCCAGCTGGAAGCATTGACCGATTATCCCGGAGCGACTGATGAACAACGATATTCCCCACCTGCCCATTTACATGGACTACAGCGCGACGACACCCGTCGATCCGCGTGTGGTGGACAAGATGATTCCGTATCTTCGCGAGCAGTTCGGCAATCCGGCCTCGCGCAGCCACCAGTACGGCTGGGATGCGGAGCGTGCGGTCGAGGAAGCGCGCGAGAACGTCGCGGCGCTCGTCAACTGCGATCCGCGCGAGATCATCTGGACCTCGGGTGCGACGGAATCGGACAACCTCGCCATCAAGGGCGCGGCGCATTTCTACAAGAGCAAAGGCAAGCACATCATCACCGTGAAGACCGAGCACAAGGCCGTGCTCGACACCACGCGTGAGCTTGAGCGCGAAGGCTACGAAGTCACCTATCTCGACGTGAAGGATGACGGTCTCATCGATCTGGACAAGTTCAAGGCGGCAATCCGCCCGGACACGATCCTCGTTTCCGTGATGAGCGTGAACAACGAGATCGGCGTGATCCAGGACATCGAGGCGATCGGCGAGATCACGCGCGAGAAGGGCATCATTTTTCACGTCGATGCGGCGCAGGCCACCGGCAAGATCGAAATCGATCTGCAGAAGCTGAAGGTCGACCTGATGTCGTTCTCGGCGCACAAGACGTATGGCCCGAAGGGCATCGGCGCGCTGTATGTTCGCCGCAAGCCGCGCGTGCGCATCGAGGCGCAGATGCACGGCGGCGGTCACGAACGCGGCATGCGTTCGGGCACGCTGGCTACGCATCAGATCGTCGGCATGGGCGAGGCGTTCCGTATCGCGCGCGAGGAAATGGCGACGGAAAACGAGCGCATTCGCATGCTGCGCGACCGTCTGCTGAAAGGCCTGCAGGATATCGAAGAGGTGTACGTCAACGGCGACATGGAACGCCGCGTGCCGCACAACCTCAACATCAGCTTCAACTTCGTCGAAGGCGAGTCGCTGATCATGGCGGTGAAGGACGTCGCGGTGTCGTCGGGTTCGGCGTGCACGTCGGCGTCGCTGGAGCCTTCTTATGTGCTGCGCGCGCTCGGCCGCAACGACGAACTCGCTCACAGCTCCATCCGCTTCACGGTCGGCCGCTTCACCACCGAGCAGGACGTCGATTATGTGATCAACCTGCTGAAGAACAAGATCGCGAAGCTGCGCGATCTGTCGCCGCTCTGGGAAATGCACAAGGACGGCATCGACATCTCGACGATCCAGTGGGCCGCGCACTAAGCAGCAACCAAGCGACCACTGAGCGCCACGCGACACCGAATATTAGGAGAGTTTGAATCATGGCTTATAGCGACAAGGTTCTGGACCACTACGAAAACCCGCGCAACGTCGGCTCCTTCTCGAAGGACGACGACACGGTCGGCACCGGCATGGTCGGCGCGCCCGCATGCGGCGACGTGATGAAGCTGCAAATCCGCGTCGGCGCGGATGGCGTGATCGAGGACGCGAAGTTCAAGACCTACGGCTGCGGCTCGGCAATTGCCTCGAGCTCGCTCGTCACCGAATGGGTGAAGGGCAAGACGCTGGATCAGGCGCTCACGATCAAGAACACGCAGATCGCAGAGGAACTGGCGCTGCCGCCGGTGAAGATCCACTGCTCGATCCTCGCGGAAGACGCGATCAAGGCGGCGGTCGCCGACTACAAGCAGCGCCATGGCGCTGCGGCGCCGGAAGCCTCGGCGACGGAAGCGAAGCAGCACGCGGCATAAGTGATGAAAGCGGGCGTCATACATGGGCGTGACGCCTCGAAGAGAGAAGCGAAGACTATGGCAATCACGTTGACGGATAAGGCGGCACAGCACGTGCAGAAGTATCTGACACGGCGCGGCAAGGGCGTCGGGTTGAGACTCGGCGTGCGCACGACGGGCTGTTCGGGTCTGGCGTACAAGCTCGAATATGTCGATGAGCTCGCGCCGGAAGACACCGTGTTCGAATCGGCGGGCGTGAAGATCGTGATCGATCCGAAAAGTCTTCCGTATCTCGACGGCACCGAACTGGACTTCGCGCGCGAAGGGCTGAACGAAGGCTTTCGCTTCAACAATCCGAACGCGAAGGACGAGTGCGGCTGCGGCGAATCGTTCCGCGTCTGAGACGCGTGGCGCCGGCAACATCGGCAAAAGAGGCGGCGCTGGCCGCCTTTTTCATTCGCGCGAACTGAAACTGAATTTATCGTCATGGCCTCGCTTACCGACAATCACTTCGACCTCTTCGGCCTGCCGCAGCTCTTCGCCGTCGATCAACACACGCTGGACGACGCGTATCGCACCGTGCAGGCGCAAGTGCATCCGGACCGCTTCGCCGCGGCAGGCGACGCGCAGCGCCGTCTCGCCATGCAATGGGCGACGCACGCGAACGAGGCGTATCAGACGCTGCGCGATCCGTTGAAACGCGCGCGCTACATGCTGTCGCTGCGCGGCATCGACGTCGACGCGGAGAACAACACGGCGATGGAGCCCGCGTTCCTGATGCAGCAGATGGAATGGCGCGAAAATGTCGAGGATGCCGCCGGCGCGAAGAATATCGGTGCGCTGGAAGCGCTGCTCGACGAACTGCGCGACGAAGAGCGCATGCGCTTCACGAAGCTCGCCGCACTGATCGACAGCAAGTCGGATCAGGCCGCGGGCGAGGCCGTGCGGCAACTGATGTTCATCGAACGCGTGGCGCACGACATCGGCACGCAGATCGAGCGGCTGGAACACGCGTGAGCGTTCGGAACGTACGAAAGCGCGCGCGTGCGCCGCATAACACCCCATAAGACCAACGATGGCTTTACTGCAAATCTCAGAACCCGGCATGGCGCCGGCGCCGCATCAGCGGCGCGTGGCGGTCGGCATCGATCTCGGCACGACGAACTCGCTCGTCGCGGCCGTGCGCAACAGCGTGCCCGAAGCGCTGCCCGACGAGGACGGCCACGTGCTGCTGCCGTCGGTCGTGCGTTATCTGGAAAAGGGCGGACGGCGCATCGGCCGCACCGCGAAGGAAGAAGCCGTCACCGATCCGCGCAATACCATCGTCTCGGTGAAGCGCTTCATGGGCCGCGGCAAGAGCGAGGTGGAGGGCGCGGAAAACGCCCCGTACGACTTCATCGACGCCCCGGGCATGGTGCAGATCCGCACGATCGACGGCGTGAAGAGCCCAGTCGAAGTCTCGGCGGAGATTCTCGCGACGCTGCGCTATCGCGCGGAAGACACCCTCGGCGAGGATCTCGTGGGCGCGGTGATCACGGTGCCCGCATACTTCGACGAAGCCCAGCGGCAGGCGACCAAGGACGCGGCGAAGCTCGCCGGCCTGAACGTCCTGCGCCTGCTGAACGAACCGACGGCGGCCGCGATCGCCTATGGTCTGGACAACGGCGCGGAAGGTTTGTACGCGGTCTACGATCTGGGCGGCGGCACTTTCGATCTGTCGATTCTCAAGCTCACGAAGGGCGTGTTCGAAGTGCTCGCGGCGGGCGGCGATTCCGCGCTCGGCGGCGACGACTTCGATCACGCGCTGTATCGCTTCGTGCTCGAGCAGGCGGGCGTGAAGCTCGCAGCGCCGGAAGACGTGCGCCTGATGCTCGATCGCGTGCGAACGGCCAAGGAAGCGCTCTCGGACGCGCCTGAAACGCGCGTGCAGGCCACGCTGTCCACGGGCGTTCAAATCGACGTCGCCGTGACGGAAGCGCAATTCGCCGAAATCACCGAAACGCTCGTCGCGCGCACGCTCGGACCGACGAGAAAAGCACTTCGCGACGCGAAGGTCGCACCGAAAGACATCAAGGGCGTGGTGCTGGTCGGCGGCGCGACGCGCATGCCGGTGATTCGTCGCGCGGTGGAGGCGTACTTCGGTCAGCCGCCGCTCATCAACCTCGATCCCGATCAGGTCGTCGCGCTCGGCGCGGCGGTGCAGGCCGATCTGCTCGCCGGCAATCGACGCGGCGAAGGCGACGACTGGCTGCTGCTCGACGTGATCCCGCTGTCGCTCGGCGTCGAGACGATGGGCGGACTGACTGAAAAGATCATCCCGCGCAACTCGACGATTCCGACCGCGCGCGCGCAGGACTTCACGACCTTCAAGGACGGCCAGACGGCCATGGCGATCCACGTCGTGCAGGGCGAGCGCGAACTCGTCTCGGACTGCCGTTCGCTCGCGCGCTTCGAACTGCGCGGCATTCCGCCGATGGCCGCGGGCGCCGCCCGCATTCGTGTGACCTACCAGGTCGACGCGGACGGACTGCTTTCGGTGTTCGCACGCGAGCAGATGTCGGGCGTGGAGGCTTCTGTGGTGGTGAAGCCGTCCTACGGTCTCGCCGACGACGAGGTCGCGCGCATGCTCGAAGAGAGCTTCAATAGCGCCGATGTCGACATGCGTGCTCGCGCGCTGCGCGAGGCGCAGGTCGAAGCGGACCGTCTGATCGAAGCCACGCACGCCGCGCTGGAAGCCGACGGCGAACTGCTTGACGACGCCGAGCGCGTGCAGATCGAAGCGCTGGCGTCGGAACTGGCCGTGCAGGCGAAGGGCGAGTCGGTGGAAAAGATCGAGGACGCCACGAAGGCGCTCGCCGTCGCCACCGACGAGTTCGCCGCACGCCGCATGAACAAGAGCATTCGCCGCGCGCTCGCGGGCCGCAAGCTCGACGACGTCTGATCACCCCAATTCGAGATATCACGAAAAATGCCTCAAATCGTTGTGCTGCCTCACGTGGAGCTTTGCCCGGACGGCGCGGTGATCGACGCCGATATCGGCAAGAGCATCTGCGACAACCTGCTGGATCACGGCATCGAGATCGAGCACGCCTGCGAGAAATCGTGCGCGTGCACGACGTGTCACGTCATCATCCGGGAGGGCTTCAACGCGCTCGAACCGTCCGAGGAACTCGAGGACGACCTGCTCGACAAAGCGTGGGGGCTGGAACCTACATCGCGGTTATCATGTCAGGCAATGGTGCCGGCCGACGAGGATCTGGTGGTCGAGATCCCGCGCTACACCATCAACCACGCCAAAGAAAATCACTGACAGGAGGCTCGCCCATGAAGTGGACAGATACTCAGGATATCGCGATGGCGCTGACCGACGCGCATCAGGATATCGATCCCCAATATGTGCGTTTCACTGACCTGCATCGCTGGGTGACGGAACTCGACGGGTTCGACGACGATCCACAAAAATCCAACGAAAAGATCCTGGAGGCGATCCAGGCGGCGTGGATCGAGGACGCGGATTACTAACCGGTCCTGCTTTCGTGTCAGAGAGAACGGCGGCTTCGCGAGAAGCCGCCGTTTTTGTTTCTGTGCGACGCTTTTCCTCAAAAATTTCGCCTGCCCGCAACGCTTTCTATCTTTGACAGAAGTTGACGCCGGCAGCGTTGTTGACCGTTTCCCCGCGACTTAAAATCGCGCCCGCTTGCGATTCGGCAACGATCAGGCGATCGACGCCGGCTGAATCACGCGATCGTGACTGAATCGTCTGCGTGGCGATGCTTCGCAATCCATACAAAATTTCACGTTTCCGCGCCAGGCGGCGCGCGTCCGGCTCGCTGCGAAAGGCCCGGTGGGCGTCATTTGAAGGAGATGTACATGGGGAAACCTGGCCTTTCCCGGCGCGGCTTTCTGAAGACCGGCGTGCTCGCGGGCGTGTCGGTATTCGTGGCGCCGCTCGGCAGCCGCGCATTCGCCGCGTTGTTCGAAGAGAAGATTCTCACGCCCGTGCAATGGGATGCGAAAAACGGCGACGCGAAATTCCGCATCGACGGCATCGCGAAGGTGACCGGCGCGAAAGTGTTCGCGCGCGATATTCGCGCCTCCGACATGCCGCACTGGCCGCAGAAACAGTCGCACGCGCTGATTCTGCGCGCGACGCTGGCGGACCGCATCTACGCGGGCTTCGATCTCTCTGCGCTCGAAGCGGCCGGGCTCGCGCCGGATCGCGTGATCACGTCCGACGATCTCGCGCGCGACCAGCTAGCGTTCCCCGCCTTCTACGGCGACGACATGCTGCTGCCCGCCGGCAAGACGCCGGCCTATCTGGGCCAGGCCGTCGCGATCCTGATCTATTACGACTTCGCGCGCTTCCGTTTCGCGAAGGACAAGCTGCAATTCCGCGAAGACCTGATCCGCTACGGCGCGATTACCGGGCCGCTCGAGCGCGATCCGTATGCGGCGTTTCGCTTCGTGCGCGTGGGCGGCAAGACGCCGTTCGATGACGACACCTTCTCGAGCCTGAAAAACGCGCCGCTGTTCCCGCACATGATGAAAAAGCGCGCGCCCGTTTGGGCCGATGCGAACGAGCACGGCAAGCTCGACGAGCAGGGGGCGTTCCACGCGCAGCAGATCGCGCTTGCGCTCGACAAGCCGTCCGAGGACTGGCTCGTCGTCGAACGCGCGTATCGCACGCAATCGTCGGACACGGCGGCGCTCGAGCCGGACAACGCGAACTGCTGGTACGACGCCGCGACGCAGTCGCTGCACATGGTCATCCCGACGCAGGGGCCGACCGAACTGATGCAGAGCGTCATCGAGATGATGGCGAAGTCGCGCTTTGCGGTGAAGAAGCTGTTCCTGCACCCGTGCTATACGGTCGGATACGGCTCGAAGGACCATTACAGCATGCCGTTCCATGGCCTCGTCGCGGCAATCTACGGCGGCGGCCGCCCGGTGCGCATCGCCAACGATCGTTTCGAGCAGTTCCAGAGTTCGCTCAAGCGCCACGCGTTCGACATGCGCTATCGGATGGCGGTGGAACGCAAGACCGGCCTGATCCAGGCATTCAAGGGCGATTTCGAAGCCAATGGCGGGGGCCGCTGCAACTTTTCGCCCTCCGTCGCGATGGTCGGCGCCACGGCCGCGCAATCGATCTACTACATTCCGCAAAGCGATCTGACGGCGCTCGCCACGGCTTCGCGCGCGGTCGACGCGGGCTCGGCGCGCGGCTACGGCACGTTGCAGAGCATGGCCGCAACCGAAATGATGATGGACGACATCGCGCAGCAGCTCGATATTGATCCGATCGAATTGAGGCTCAGAAACGTGTTCCGCACCGGCATGAAGAACACACAGGGCGCCATTCCGGCTGGCGTGATGCGCGCCGAGGAAGTGCTCAGGAAAGCGCAGGCGCATCCGCTGTGGAAGGAGCGCGCGAAACGCAAGGCCGCGTACGAGGCCGCGCATCCTGGCAAGCGTCACGGCATCGGCTTCGCGTGCACGCAGAAGGATTTCGGCACGGGCGCGGAAAGCGCGTTCGCGAAGGTCGAGTTCACGGCCGACGGGCGCATCGCGCTGTCGCATTCGGGCACGGAAATCGGCACGGGCTCGTCCACTTCGCAGGCGCTCGCGGTCGCGAAATGGCTCGGCAAGCCAGCCGCCGAAGTGCATATGTCGATCACCGACTGGGCCGATCTTCCGGTCGTCTCGAGCGGCGATCCGTACGTCATGTCGCAGGCGGAGCAGGATCGGCTGAGCGCGAATCCGCGCTGGTCGCCGGCGCTGGCGTCGCCCGCGAGCGCGACGAACTCTGCCTACTACTACACGCATGCCACGCGCGAAGCGGCGCGCGTCGTGTTCCGTCAGGGTCTTTGGCCCGCCGCCATGGCGATCTGGGGGCAGGGCATCGGCGGCGGTCAGGCGGCGTCGTTCGTCGTGCGCATCGAGGACGCGCGCTGGGTCGACGGCAAGCTATCCGCCAACGGCATGGAAGCGCTGCCGTTCGCACAGCTCGCGAAGAAGGCCCATGAGCTCGGCCTCGTCACCGGCGCGACCGTGCACACGTTCAATCGCTGGCAGTGGAGCGAGGCGCAGTTCGATCTCGGCGGGAACGTCGAGCGCTTGCCGATCGACGGTCTGTCCTTGCGCCATGGCGCAGGGAAGGGCAAAAACACGCCGAACGGCTACACCGTGCTCGACCGCAAGAAGGTCTTCATCGCGCCGGTTCAGCGCAACAACGCCGCCGTCACCTATTACAGCGCGCTGGGCACACTCGTCGAGCTCGCGATCGACGAAGCGAGCGGCAAGGTCGCGCTGCTTTCGCATCATTCGATCTTCGAATGCGGCAACCAGATCTCGCCGGCACTCGTTTCGGGACAAGTGCAGGGCGGCATCGCAATGGGCATCGGCCACGCGTTGCACGAATATCTGCCGCTCTACGAAGACGGTCCGGGCAACGGCACGTGGAACTTCAACCGCTATCACCTGCCGCTCGCCGCCGACGTCGCGGTGTGGACGCAGACCAGCGAAGCGCTGCCGCCGCTCACCGAAACCGATCCACCGAAGGGCATCGCCGAAGTGGTGATGATTCCGGTGGTCGGCGCCATCGTCAACGCGATCGCGCATGCGATCGGCCATCGCTTCACCGATCTGCCGGTGACGCCGCAAAACATTCAGGAGGTGCTCGCATGACGGCCATCCAATCCGCCGCGGGCGTCCAGACGCGCCCGCTTTCGCTGACCATCAACGGCAACCAGGTCGGCCCAATGGACGTGCCCGCCGGCCTGCCGATGATTGATTTCCTGCACGAGTACGTGGGTCTCACCGGCTCGCGCCTCGGTTGCGGGCAGGGTGTCTGCCGCGCGTGCGTGGTGATCGTCGATCGGGCCGACGGCGTCAGCGAGGAAGTGCGCACGTGCATCAACGGCGCGCATTTCTTCGACGGCAAGACCGTGCGCACGATCGAAGGCCACGCGCAGCGCAACGAGCAGGGCGAAGTCGTCGCGATGTCGCCGGTGCAGCAGAAATTCCTGGAGCATTTCAGCTTCCAGTGCGGCTATTGCACGCCGGGGTTCGTCAACGCGACCGTCGTGCTGCTCGACAGGCTCAAGCGCGAGCCGGTCGCGAAGGATCAGATCGAATCGACCATCATGGCCGCGCTGAACGATCACATCTGTCGCTGCACGGGCTACGTGCGCTACTACGAGGCCGTGAAGGATCTCGTGCTTTCCACGCCCGGACTCGTGAAGGACGCAGCATGAGCGCATCGATCTTCACTCGTTGTCTGGCGCCGCTCGCGTTCGCCGTCATCGCGCTCGCGGGCTGCGGGCAGCAGGATTACATGCCGCCCTTGAAGAGCTCGCCCGATCAGATCGGCCGCGGGCGCTATCTCGCGCGCTCCGCCGATTGCGCGGCATGCCACACCGCGACCGGCGGCGCGCCGTTCGCGGGCGGTGTGAAGCTCGAGTCGCAGTTCGGGACCTTCTACGGCACGAACATCACGCCCGATCCGCAATACGGAATCGGCAAGTGGAGCGCGGACGAGTTCTACGCCGCGTTGCATGACGGCAAAGCGCCGAAAGGCAAGCTTTATCCGGCGATGCCCTACACGTCGTATCGGCAGTTGTCGCGCGAGGACAGCGACGCGATCTACGCGTATCTGATGACGCAGAAACCGGCCGCCGTGCCGAACGTCGAGGCGAATCTCAGCTTCCCGTACAACGTGCGCTTCGCGGTGCGTTTCTGGGACATGCTGTTCCTGAAGGATTCGCTGCCTGACGTATCGAAGGGCGAATCGGCCGACTGGCGGCGCGGGCAGTATCTCGCCAATGCGCTCGGCCATTGCACGGAATGCCACACGCCGCGCGGCGCGTTCGGCCAGCTCGACGTATCGCGCACGCTGCAGGGCGAGGCGCTCGGGCGCATCGGTGCACCGGATATCACGCCGCAAGCGCTCGCCGCGCGCGGCTGGACCGGCGCGGACCTGCAGGCGTTCTTCGCGACCGGCGTCGCTCGCCAGGGCTCGGCGTTCGGCGAGATGCATCCGGTGGTGTATCTGAGCACGCAGCACCTGAGCGCCGACGATTCGCGCGCGCTCGCCGTCTATCTGCTCGGCGACACGCCACCCGCTCCCGCTCCGCGCGCACCGGTGAAGGCCGAGGACATGGCGCGGCTCGCGCCTGGCAGCAATCTGTATCTGGATTCGTGCGCGGGCTGTCACGGCGCCGAAGGGCAAGGCAAGCCGCACGTCGCCGTGGCGATGGACGGCAATTCGACCCTGCGTCTCGCCGATCCGCGCAACCTGATCGTATCGATGCTCGACGGCATCGAAGCGCAGCCGTTCGCGGGCGTCGAAGCGATGCAGTCCATGCCGGGGTTCGCCGCGACATACAGCGACGAGCAGATCGCGCAGCTGGCGAATTATCTGCGCGCGACCTGGGGGGGCCAGAGCGCCGACGTCACCGCCGACACGGTGAAGTCGCTGCGATAAAAAAGACGAGGCCACGCGGAACACGCGTGGCCTCTCTCTTTCGATGCACAAAAAGATCAAACGCGCACGCCGCGCTCCGCGAGCTGCCGCTGCAACGTCGGCCACATTTTCGCCACCGCTTCCTCGCCCGCGAGAATCGATGCGTTGCGCTGACTGAAGTCGCTGCTGCTCATCGCGTTGAGATTCGGGCGGATCACCGCGTTCGCGTACTTGTCGAGTTCGTAGGCCTTGATGGTCTGGCCCATGATCGTGAAGGTCTGCATCAGCACGTCGAACGAGCTCGACGTGAGCCCGCCTTCCGGGCGCGCGGAAATATCCACCGCGATCACGAAATCGGCACCCATCTTGTGCGCGAACGCGGCCGGCACGGGACTCACGAGGCCGCCGTCCACGTATTCGCGATCGCCGATCTTCACCGGCTCGAAAATCGACGGCACGCTGCACGATGCGCGCACCGCGACTCCGGTGTTGCCGCGCTGAAAGAGAATCGGCTGGCCGCTCTTCAGATCGGTCGCGACGATGCCGAGCGGCTTCGCCATCTTCTCGATCGGACGGTTGTCGAGCGTCTTGTTCAGGTAGTTCTGCAGCGCGACGCCTTGCAGGATGCCGCGCGTGCGAAAGGGCATGGCCCAGTCGCTGATCGAGGCTTCGTCCATCGTCAGCGCGAGCTTGTTGATCGCGATGCCGTTCATTCCCGATGCATACAACGCCGCGATGACCGAGCCGGCGCTCGTGCCCGCGACCAGATCGACATGTACGTTGCGCGCCTCCAGCGCCTTGATCACGCCGATATGCGCGAAGCCGCGCGCGGCGCCGCCGCCGAGCGCGAGGCCCAGGCGCACCGGCCGCTGCGGATCGGCCTTCGGCGGCGCTTCGGGGTTGTCGTTTTTCACGGCGACATTGCTGCCGCCGGTGGTCGTGCAGGCGGCAAGAACGGACGATGCGGCCGCGAGCGAGAACGCGCGGCGCGAAAGACGGGGTGACGATGAACTCAAGTTGTGCTCCGGCGATGCAGCAGGTCCCCGGTGCGGCGTTCGCACGCGCCGCTCGGGTTATCTCGAAAAGCGCGCACATCATAAAACAAAAGGCGCACCGGCCGACACAAAGCGGTCGGCGAGTATAATTTCGACTCATTTTAAGCGGGTATCGGGCGCGGCCGCAGGGCATGCCGCCCAGCGTGCCAGACGCGTGGCGTAGCAGCGCGCCGCATATCCGCCAGACCGCATTCCGGCCTCGCTCGCCGCCAGCCGCCCGTTCCGGGCGACATGCCCGGCGCGGGCGCCATCCTTCGAGCTGAACAGCAATGACCACCCAAGTCCGTACCCGCTTCGCCCCGAGCCCGACCGGCTTCATCCATCTCGGCAACATCCGCTCCGCGCTGTATCCGTGGGCGTTCGCGCGCAAGACGAAGGGCACCTTCGTGCTGCGCATCGAGGACACCGATCTCGAGCGTTCCACCGACGCCTCGGTCGACGCGATCCTCGAAGGCATGGCGTGGCTCGGCCTCGATTTCGACGAAGGCCCGTTCTACCAGATGCAGCGCATGGACCGCTATCGCGAGGTCGTCGCACAGATGATGGAAAAGGGCCTCGCCTACCACTGCTACATGTCGACGGAAGAGCTCGACGCGCTGCGCGAGCGCCAGCGCGCCGCCGGCGAAAAGCCGCGCTACGACGGCACGTGGCGTCCCGAGCCGGGCAAGGTGCTGCCGCCGGTTCCGGAAGGCGTGCAGCCGGTCGTGCGTTTCCGCAATCCGCTTTCGGGCGCGGTCGCATGGGACGATGCGGTGAAAGGGCACATCGAAATCTCGAACGAGGAGCTCGACGATCTCGTGATCGCACGCCCCGACGGTACCCCGACCTATAACTTCTGCGTGGTCGTCGACGATCTCGACATGAAGATCACCCACGTCATTCGCGGCGACGACCACGTGAACAACACGCCGCGCCAGATCAACATCCTGCGCGCGCTGGGCGGCGAGACGCCGGTGTACGCGCATCTGCCAACCGTGCTGAACGAGCAGGGCGAGAAGATGAGCAAGCGTCACGGCGCGATGAGCGTGACCGGTTACCGCGACAACGGCTTTCTGCCGGAAGCCGTGGTGAACTACCTCGCGCGTCTGGGCTGGTCGCACGGTGATGCGGAAATCTTCTCGCGCGAGCAGTTCGTCGAATGGTTCGATCTGGAGCATCTCGGCAAGTCGCCCGCTCAGTATGACCACGACAAGCTCAACTGGCTGAACGCGCACTACATCAAGGAAGCCGACAACGCGCGACTCGCGGAGCTGACGAAGCCGTTCCTGCTGGCGGCGGGCATCGATGCTTCCGTGATCGACAACGGCGCGCCGCTCGATCAGGTCATCGCGCTGCTGAAGGATCGTGCATCGACGGTCAAGGAAATCGCCGATAACGCCGCGATGTTCTACCGCGAGCCGGCCATCGATCCCGACGCGTTCGCGCAGCACGTCAGCGACGCGGTGAAACCCGCCATCGCCGATCTGCGCACGGTGCTCGCCGACGTCGACTGGACCAAGGAGGCGATCGCGGCCGCGCTCAAGGCGACGCTCGGCGCCCACAAGCTCAAGATGCCGCAACTCGCGATGCCGGTGCGCCTGCTGGTCGCCGGCACGACGCACACACCGTCGATCGACGCGGTGCTGATGCTGTTCGGCCGCGACGCGGTGTTGAAGCGCCTGGAACGGGCGGCAAGCTGAGCTCGCAACGGCGGATGACGCGCCAGAACGCCGTGGAAAGGGCGGCGCGTCATCGATTACATGCGAAAGCGTGAGCCGAAGCGAAAAAAGTTTCAGTTTGTTCGTCAGAGGGTATTTACAACCCCAAAAACGCCCTATACAATCTCGTTTCTGTTCTGCAAGGGGGTATAGCTCAGCTGGGAGAGCGCTTGCATGGCATGCAAGAGGTCAGCGGTTCGATCCCGCTTACCTCCACCAAGGAACAGTTGAAGTAATGCGAAGCTTGTTCTCCGGAAGATTCGGAAATCGCAAAAAATACTTCACAAGTAGCACAAAGTTGTATAGAATTTCGGTCTTCGTTGATCAGCGGCAAGTAAGCCGGAAGATAAGCGAAGCAGTAGTAAAGACAGAATCACAAGTTTCTGTCCCCTTCGTCTAGAGGCCTAGGACATCACCCTTTCACGGTGAGTACAGGGGTTCGAATCCCCTAGGGGACGCCAAAACATCGGCGGCTGCTAGAAAGAGCGCTGCAAGATTCCCGGTGACACGGCGAATCGATGAAAGAAGTGGAGCGGTAGTTCAGTTGGTTAGAATACCGGCCTGTCACGCCGGGGGTCGCGGGTTCGAGTCCCGTCCGCTCCGCCAGCATTTGCAATGCGATATTTGCAGCAAGATTGCGAGCAGGAACACTCCGGCTACTGAGAGCCGGTTTTTTTTCGCCGCAGCGCGTTGCAGGTATGCGAAAAGTTGAAGTCCCCTTCGTCTAGAGGCCTAGGACATCACCCTTTCACGGTGAGTACAGGGGTTCGAATCCCCTAGGGGACGCCAGAACATCGGCGTCGCAGATTCGAAAAGCGTCGCAGGATTCGCCGGTGACACGGCGAATCGATGAAAGAAAGTGGAGCGGTAGTTCAGTTGGTTAGAATACCGGCCTGTCACGCCGGGGGTCGCGGGTTCGAGTCCCGTCCGCTCCGCCAACACGTTGTTCGAAAAAATCCAGCCTTCGCGCTGGATTTTTTTTCGCCTTCTCCGGGCGCTCACTCCTTTCGTACGCCTTCGGCCCGCATCGATCGCAATTTTGGCCATTGCCAGCATGCGCGCACTGTCATAGTGTTTAGGCACTTGATCTCGTGCCCAGCACCCGTGCGATGCTCGACCCGACCGAAGACCTCTCGCTCTATCAACTGCGCCAGGCAGCCATGGCGGACTTCGCATTCGCCGAAGCGCTCACGCACGACAACATGGTCGGTTACTACCGGCGTCACAACCTCGTCTGGCGCGGCGATCTGTTTCTGTCCAGCTGGCGCGAATCCGAAAACTTCATTCTTCAGGCCGACGGCGTACCGATTGGCGTGATGCGCGTCACCGAGGAAGACAATTCACTGCATATTCGCGACGTGCAGATCGCACAAGGCTATCGCGGACGCGGTGCGGGCACCTTCCTGCTCAACACCGCGCACCGCTGGGCGCGCGCGCGCGGACTTGCCGAGTGCCAGTTGCGCGTGTTCGTCGACAATCCCGCGGCACGGCTTTACATACGTCTGGGCTATCGGGCTGCGGGGCCGCGCCTCGCGCAACTCGGCGCGATTCGCCACATGGTGCGGCGCGTCTGAGCGAGGCGGGGTTTCACGTTACGTCGGTATCGCGCTCATCGGGATCGTCGCGGCCATCGCGCGCGAAAAACGCGCGGGGGCTTTCACCGAACGCGCGCCGGAACATCGCGGAAAAGGCGCTCTGGCTCTGGTAGCCCAGTTCGCGCGCAACTTGCGCAAGAGGACGCCCCTGGCTTAGCAGCGGAATCGCGCGCGCGAGCACGGCCTGCTGGCGCCACTGCGAAAAGCTGACGCCCAGCTCGCGCCTGAAAAGCCGTGCGATGGTGCGCGAGCTCGCACCCGCCTCCGAGGACCAGCGCTCCAGATCCGAATGCGACGGATCGGCGAGCACTGCGTTGCACAGCGCGCGCAGGCGCTTCTCGTTGGGCATCGGCACGGAGAGCGGCAGGGGCTGCGAGCGGATGATCTCGTCGAGCGCGAGCGCGCCAAGCAGACGCTCGCGTTGCCGGGAGATGGACGCATCGTCGAGCGCGGCGATGACCTCGCGCAGCAACGGCGACACCTCCACGACACGGCACGCGCCGAGACCGGCCGGCACAACGCTGGCATCGACATAGAGCGTGCGCAAATAAGCGTCCTCGACGATCACCACTTCGTGGGTGACGTTGGGCGGCACCCAGATCGCGCGCGAGGGCGGCACCATCCAGGTCGAATCGGCGGTCGCGACGCGCAGCACGCCGCGCGACGTGTAGGCGACCTGCGCCCACGGATGGGTGTGCAGGGCGATGCGCACACCATAAGGCACCGGCCGTGAGCGCACCCGAATGGGGTGTTCGAGCGTCGGCGAATGTTCGAGCGGAATGTCGAGATGCTCGACTTCCTCATGCGGCGATCTCGATTCGACAATCGTGGCCATGTTTCTCGGGCAAATGAGATGCGGCGGCGACGCGAGTCTGCGTTCAGCCGCCAAGCGCCGATGGTAGCCCAAAGCGCGAACGGCCGGATCGTCGCGGATTGAGGTGCGGTAAGGCGAGTCAGGATGCCGCCGCGAATTTTGCCCGGCGCATAATGACGTTGATCCCAACGTCAAAGGTCTTTCTTCGATGCAATACGTTTTTGTCTACGGCACGCTGCGTGCCGGCGAGGTCAACGACATCGGCTGCGCGGCCGAGCGCCACGGCATCGCGGCGCCTGAATGGCTCGGGGCGGCGCACGTGCAGGGCCGCCTGTTCGATTTCGGAACCTATCCGGGCCTCGTGATCGACGATGCGGGCGCGCCGGTTCGCGGCGACGTCTATCGAATCGAGGATGCGCTCGTGCCGGTGCTCGATGAAATCGAGAACGTCTATCCGGGTGTGGAGGGATTGTTCCGCTCGCATCGACTGCATGTCGAGGTCAATGTCGAAGGGCGGAAAGATCGTATGGACTGTCTGATCTATCCGGTGGCGGCTGCTGCCGTGGAGGGTCTGCCGCGCATCGAGAGCGGCGATTGGGTCGCGCATCGAACGACACGCGTTTAAAGCGCCGCCGTGATCCCGACGCAGGCAAAAACCCACGCCAAAAACGTACACGCCGCCTTCGACCCTCTGACGGGGTCGAAGGCGGCGTGAATGGCCCCGTGCCTGCAGCAAGAGAGCCTGAACCGGAGGCGGGCTTACTCGCCCGATCCGGACATCGGCTTGCTGTGCGATTTCTTGTGATGACCTGATTTGTGCGAAGAAGCCTGCGAATGCATGTTTTGCATGTTGTCTTGCTGCGATTGCAGGTTTTGCGCGCGAGACTCGATGTCAGCGATCTTTGCAGGATCGGTGCTCATCGTCACGCCCTGATCGCTCTGGGCATACGCACCCGATGCGACCGCGCTGAGGGACAACAGAACAGCCAGGGACACTTTCTTCATTGTTACCTCCTAATAGCAGTTGAACCCGGGAATCGTCTGTCCGATCCGGTGGCACGACCTTAAGGCCGGAGCAAAAAACGCTCCCGCCGCCTCGAAAGCCGCCGGTCGCAACCTGCCTGCATCCGGCGGTCAGACAATCCGAATCATAAGCGCAGATTCGGGCAATGGTGTGTCGCGCGTCAATCTGGCTGGCCGCGCGTGAGTTGCAAGTTCGTGTCGACCGGCGGAATTGCTTGCCAGTGCTTAGCATTTCGCGGATAGCGCAGGACACTCTCCGGCAGCCGACGTCGCCATGCTCAGTAGAGATGTAGCCAGCGATAGACCCTGAAGCGCGCCAGCCCGACGAGTTCATGCGCCGCGAGTTCGCTGTTCGTGAAGCTGCGGTAACGCGGGAGCAGCGTGGCGCGGCTATGCCGCACATCGGAGACATAGGGCACTGGCTCGTACCCGAAGGCTTCGAACGCACTCAGCGCGCGTCGCATGTGATACGCGGATGTGACCACGATCAAACGATTGTCATGTGAATGGCCCAGAATGTCGGCCACGTTGCGCGCGTTCTGATAGGTGTTGAGGCTGCGGTTCTCTCGCACCAGATCCTTTGCATCGATACCCTGCGCGAGTGCGTAAGGCGCGTAGACGTCGGCCTCGGCCTGGCCGTTATGTTGCGGATCGCCGCCGCTCAGGATCACCTTGCACGAGTCGACCGTCTTGCGGCATTCGCGATAAAGCGTCGCCGCGGCCGCGATGCGCGGGATCGCATCGGATTTGGGCGCGATACTGCCGGATGTGCTGCGCGCGGTCCCTGCGCCCATCAGGACGATGGTCGTGTTCGGCGCAAAGTCAGGCACGTCAGTGTGACGATAACCATGCTGAACCAGATCGAGCAGCGGCGTGGTGAACCAGCCGGCGCCGACCGCCCACGAGAGCAGCAGCGCGGTGATCGCGATTTGCGCGCGCCGGCGCCGCCAAAGCGCAAATAATGCAAAAAAAAGCAGCAATAAAGTGAATAGAACCAATTTGATTGGGGTAACGTATTGGTTTTAGGGCAATCGTTCCGTCATCGCGTGCATCGGAACGCATCGGCGGGTGTCGCAGTAAAGCGCGTGATCAGCGCGCTCTCAACGGGGGCTTGTAATAAAAAGCAGCACCTAACGCAAGCGGCGGCCAAACATTGGGCTGCGAGTCATATGTCTCGCTCGAAGCCGAGATTCGGCGCGCCGCGTTCAGTCGGCGTCGCGGACCGTCTTGCGACCGTCACGCGCGTCGTCATGGCTGCACAGGAAGAAAGAACGAGATGACCACGTATTCTAACGAAGCCGTACTCGAAGCACTCCGCCGAGCGCAGTATCGTCAGGTTCCCTGGGCGAAACGCCCGAATGTTTTCGCTCTTCTACGCGCTCTCGGGCTGCTCGAACTGACCCGTCAGCGCACCGTGGCGCCCGCGCCCGGATTCCATGCACCGGTCGATATCGCCGTGGTCACCGAACGCGGCAAGCACGAATTCACGCGACTCTCACGCGACGAGCGTTCCAGCGACTGGGACCTGCGCCGCGCGGAACCTTATACCTTCGGCGGTCAGGAAGCGGTTCTGGAAGCGAGGCTGTAGACAGCCGGCTGCCCCCCGGACTTCGTCAACCAACTGGAAGCATGCCGGTCGGCGACGCAGGTCGAGGCGGGCCTGTTATCTGAAAAGAGCGGCACGACGGGCGCAAGCTCCGTGCGCGCCAGAGACATCTCTGATTCAAAAAAAAGCCCGTATCGCAAAGGACACGGGCAGACCGGATCTCGCTGTTGCCACGCTGTGTTCATGGCATAGGGTGTGACTGATACCTGCCAGAGTGGTTCCGCGCGATTTCGCGTATCGATCGTCCAGCCGAATTCAATGATGTTGCGAGCGCGCGTCGCGCTCAGCATCGGGACGTGCGCGCACGTTGCTCGCAATATCGCCACGCAGGTCGCCGCGCGGCGCGGGCGGCGTCGCATCGCGATTCCTTCCGTTCTGCGTCGCAGCCAGCGAGGCCTTCGTGCTCACGTGGAAATCGGAGGCGGGCGGCGGCGGCGGCGCCTGACTCATGGCCGCGGTGCTCGTCAGCGCGACGAACGCGCCATGCACAAGCAGAGTCGATGCCTTCATGTGAAATCCCTCCAAGCCTTCGTGGGGCTTGCTCGATCATTCACCACGCTAGGCCTTGCGCCGAAGCGGCGCTGTAAGGAATGGTAAAGAGTTGTTTCGTCGTGAGCGCGTGAGGCGGCCGCAGCGCGCAATTCAGGCAATGCGATCACGCTCTGTGGAGTGCGACAGATGAAATCGGCGCCGGACGTCAGGCGTCCGTCAGAGGCGAAGAAGCAGGGGAAGAGAGAGGGTTCGCGCAGGACGCAGCCCTGCGCGAGAGGTGAAATTTGAAGCGAAGCGGGCGAGCGCCGGCTCGGGTCGTGCAGTCGGGTCGCCTCAGGCCATCTTGGCCGGGGCGCGCCACGATTCCGGGTTGGTCCAGAACGCGCCGCGCAGGCGGTCGCGGCTCGGCGGCGCCGGCGGTTTCGCGGCGCTGGAGCCGATGCGTCCGCGCAACGACACTTCGCGTCCATTGCCGGACAGGCGCTTGACGATCTCCGCCAGCGTGCCGTCGGCCTGCCATTCGTCGAACCGCCGACGGCAAGTCGGCGGCGACGGATAGCGCCCGGGCAGCTTCGACCAGCCTTCGCCGGTGGAGAGCACCCACAGAACCGCGTTGACCACGGCGCGCGCCTCGACGCGCGGACGGCCGCGCCGTTCGCTACGCGCCGGCTCGGAACAGAACAACGCCTCGACCAACGCCCACTCGTTATCTCTCAAATCGTCGAACAGCACCATATCTCACCTCAGCGAAGCTAACCCCGGTGCGCTGCCCCGCGCCGCGCACTCTGGACGGAATCCGATTAACGAATACCTGGGAAGGCCGGAGCGGATGGCGACGGACGCTTTCAATGTATCCGCGTATGGCTCCGACCTCTGTGCGCAATGAAATGCGAGAACCGTGCCATGCATGTCGCGAAATCCGGGAAACCCGCATGGCAGTAGGCTGACGCGATGTCAGCATGGCCCGTATCAGACCCGAAATGGACTGATTAAGAAATCGGGACAATCACCAATCAAGTGCAATAGGCCCATCCGGCGTGCGTTTCGCGAAATTGCTGCACCGCAGCGAAACGTACGTTCGCGTATGAAATTACGCACCGGTCGATATAATTTCGCATGAAACAGAAACATTGATGAGCCTGACGAATGAGCGCGCCAATGAACGTGACGTTGCGGCAACTGCGCGTCTTTATCGAAGTATCGAGACTGCGCAGCTTCAGCCGCGCGGGCGAGGAAATTGGTCTCACGCAATCGGCGGTCAGCCGCTGCGTGCGTGAGCTGGAAGGCGAGATCGGCCTCAAGCTGATCGACCGCACGACGCGCGAAGTGCAACTGACCGACGTGGGCGTAGACCTCGTCGGCACGGTGTCGCGGCTTCTGGCCGATCTCGACGAAGCGCTGCGCGAGGCACGCGATCTCGGTCAGCAGCGTCGCGGACGCGTGATCGTCGCGGCGAGCCCGACTGTCGCCTGCCGGCTGATGCCGCGCGTCATCGCCTCGAGCCTGCGGCAGTATCCGTTGATCAAGCTGAGCCTGCGCGACGACGTCCAGTCCGATGTCCTGCGCAAGGTGAAATCCGGCGAAGTCGATTTCGGCGTGGTGATCGGCCCGTTTTCCTCCGACGAACTGCACGGTGAGCCTGTGATGACGGATTCGTTCTGCCTCGTCGCGAGGCGCGATCACCGGCTCGCGCGCGAGGCCGCCGTGCCGTGGGCGGCGCTCGCCGGCGAGCGACTCGTCATGCTTGATTACGCGTCCGGCAGCCGGCCCATCATCGACACGGTCATGCAGGAGCACGGCGTCGAGGCGCAGGTCGTGCAGGAACTCGGCCACTCGGCGACCGTGTTCGGTCTCGTCGAGGCGGGCGTCGGCGTGAGCGTGCTGCCGTGGCTCGCGCTGCCGCTGCCGGCGGACTCGTCGCTCGTCGCGCTCCCGCTCACGCCGCGCGCCGAACGCACCGTGGAGCTCGTGCGCCGGCGTGACCGCTCGCTGTCGCCGGCGGCGGAATCTGTCTGGTCGCTGATCGCGTCGCTGCCGCGACGTGCGGAAGACCTCGGTTGAAGCCGGTCCGGCATCTCGAAAACGCGGCGCGCGCGTTAGACTTCATTTTTAAGACAAGACGACGGGGCGGGCGATGAGTGAATCGGAAGGAGCGGTGGTCAGCGAACTGAGTCAACTGGCGGGTGAGCACGATCCCGGCGCTCCCAATGCGCGCGACGCCGTGCGGGCGTTGCGCGCGTCGCAGATCCGCGAAGTGGCGAACGCGGGCTTCGGCGTCGCCGACGTGCTGCCATTCTGGTTCGGCGAGTCGGATCGCGTGACGCCCGAATTCATCCGCGACGCCGCGAGCCGCGCGCTTGCTGATGGCGCCACCTTCTACACGCACAATCTGGGCATCGCGCCATTGCGCGAGTCGCTTAGCCGTTACGTCAGCGCGCTGCACGGGGCGACTTTGCCCGGGCATATCGCGGTGACGAGTGCGGGCGTGAATGCGCTGATGCTGGCGGCACAACTCGTCGTTGGCGCGGGTGACAGGGTCGTCGCGGTGACGCCGCTGTGGCCGAATCTCGTCGAGATTCCGAAGATTCTGGGCGCGAGCGTCGAAACGGTATCGCTCGAATACGGCGCGCGCGGCTGGGCGCTCGATCTTGATCGCCTGCTCGCGGCGCTCACGCCGGGCACGCGCATGCTGATGATCAACTCGCCGAACAATCCGACCGGCTGGACCATGACGCGCGACGAGCAACGCATCGTGCTTGCGCATTGCCGCCGTCACGGCATCTGGATCGTCGCGGACGAGGTGTACGAGCGCCTGTATTACGGCGACGGCGCGCCCGGCGGGACGGCGCCTTCGTTTCTCGATCTCGCCACGCGCGACGAACGCGTGATCGCGGTCAATTCGTTCTCGAAGGCATGGCTCATGACCGGCTGGCGGCTCGGCTGGCTGGTCGCGCCGACGCAGTTGATGGACGATCTTGGCAAGCTGGTCGAATACAACACGTCGTGCGCGCCTTCGTTCGTACAGCAGGCGGGCGTCGCGGCGGTGGACGAGGGCGAGCGCTTCGCGCAGGCGCTCGTCGGCGATCTGCGGGCGGGCCGCGACCATCTCGTGAGCGCGTTGCAGCGCATCGAAGGCGTGGACGTGCGCGCGCCGAACGGCGCGATGTATCTGTTCTTCTCGCTGCCGGGCGCGCAACACAGTCTGGAGCTCTGCAAGTCGCTGGTGCGGGAGGTCGGCCTGGGGCTCGCGCCGGGCAGCGCGTTCGGTCCGGAAGGTGAAGGTTTCGTGCGCTGGTGCTACGCGTGCGATCCGGCGCGGCTCGACGCGGGCGTCGAGCGTTTGAGGCGTTTCCTTGCCATGCGCGCCGCGTTCTGAGAGGCGAGCGTCGACACTAATCGGCGCCGGCCCGGCGCCGAGTCAGCTTCGAGTGAGTCTTGACGCGCGATAATCGATCACCTTTACGCCCCGGTTCTTTTTGCGTAATATGGCGCTCAGTCACGCGCTTTCGCCTACGAAAGCGCCACCTCGTCCGGCTGGGATGGCCCGGCGCTCGCTCACCGAGCACCCGATATCGCCTCTCCCCGGTGCGTGCTCCCATCAATATGACCGATTACAATCGGGCGAGCGCGTCTTGAACTCAGCGTCCAGCTTTATCGTTCGCACCGCTTCGGTCGCGTTCGGTCCTGCGCAAGCCCGCTTTGAATTGAATCATTGACCATACAGGGTTGATCCAAGCTGCATGAATACCCAAGAGGCGAAGATCGTCCTCGAGACTGCCTTGATTTGCGCGCAGGAACCGCTGAGGCTGAATGATTTGCGCAAGCTGTTCGCCGACGACATTTCGGCGGATACCGTTCGCACCTTGCTCGAAGCGCTCAAGGCCGACTGGTCCGGACGAGGCGTGGAACTGGTGGCGCTCGCTTCGGGCTGGCGCTTTCAGAGCAAGCCGGCGATGCGGACCTATCTCGACCGGCTGCATCCCGAGAAGCCGCCGAAGTACTCGCGGGCCGTGCTCGAAACGCTCGCGATCATTGCGTATCGGCAGCCGGTGACGCGAGGCGATATCGAGGAAATCCGCGGCGTGACGGTGAACACGCAGGTGGTGAAGCAGTTGGAGGATCGTGGCTGGATCGAAGTGATCGGCCATCGCGACGTGCCGGGCCGCCCGGCGCTGTACGCGACGACCAAGCAGTTCCTCGACGATCTCGGTCTGACCGCGCTCGACGAACTGCCGGCGCTGGACAATCCGTCGGCGCAACTGGAAGCGTCGCTGCTCGCGCAGCATTCGATCGAATTCCCCGAGAGTGTCGCGGGCGAGGCGCAGACGGCGAAGGGCGCGGCGCAGGACTCGGCCGGCGACGGGGAACACAATGGGGCCGCGCTGGTCAACGCCGATGAGGTGACCGAAGCGGAAGCGGCGGTAGAAGCGGCAGTGAAGGGCCCCACGGCATCCGGCGGTGAAGAGAGCGCCACCGACGCCCCGGCCGCGCAAGAAGAGACAGAAGACCAGCACGCAGGACCCGGAACGGAATCTGCGGAATTGCAGACCGAGCGCTTTGCGTCGGCTGCCGGGGTCCACGAGCAACAATTGAATACCGCGCGCGACGCGCGTGAGGCGCACGACACGCCCACGCCGACGCGCGACGCTGAAGAAGACGCGAGTCCATCGAACCACGCCGGACTCGACGACGAATCCGAAGAACCGAAGGCGCGCCGCGCCTGAACGCAAATTGCATGGCCCCTGACCTGGCAACCCGGCTCTCCATAAAGATCATTTCGAGACGACCAGCCGGACCAGTCAGCGGATTTTTAGACGCGCCCGCGACGGGCGCGCGATTCGACATTTGAGGTTGTTTTGACACACTCCCACGACAGCGATTCGCCTGAATCCGCGCGCCCTGTGCACGCCGCGGACGCACCTGAGTCGGCCGACGCCGGCGAACGCACGCGCATCGAAGGCGCCGAGGACAGCGGCGGCGAGGGCGACGATCGTCCGCGTCGCGGACTGCGCCGCGGGCCGCGCAGCCTGATCGCACGGCGTCGCGCTGTCGCGAAGACAAAGGGCGCCGAGGCCGCGCCCGGTGCGCCTGGCGCCGTGAACGAGACGCCGCCCGATGGCGTCGTCGCCGCGCAGGTGCGCACGCCGCGCAAGGACCCGGCCGCGAAGGGTGCGCGCAAGGCAGAAGGCGCGAGCCCGCGAGGACGCAAGAACGCGCGTGCCGAGGCTCCGGACGCCGCCGCTGCCGTCGATGCGCCGGCAGGCGATGCGGTTCAGCAGGCCGCTGCACCCGCGCCGCGCGAAGGCGGTCGGCGCAAGAGCGCGCAACAGCAGCAGCCGAAGCGCGGCAAGCGCAATAACGACGCGGGTCCGGCGACCGTCGAGAGCGCGGCAGCGGCCGCCGTCGACGACGTGTTCGCCTACGTCACTTCGCCCGCCTTCGACGCCGACAACACCGCCACCGGCGTGCGCGCCCCGATGTTGCGCCGCGGCCGCACCGTGCCGCAACAGAAGCGCGTGCTGGAGCCGGACGACGACGCGCCCAAGCTGCACAAGGTGCTCGCCGATGCGGGCATGGGCTCGCGCCGCGACATGGAAGAGCTGATCATCGCCGGCCGCGTGTCGGTGAACGGCGAACCGGCGCACATCGGCCAGCGCATTCTGCCGACCGATCAGGTCCGCATCAACGGCAAGCCGATCAAGCGCAAGCTCGCGAGCAAGCCGCCGCGCATCCTGCTGTATCACAAGCCGACGGGCGAGATCGTCAGTCACGCGGACCCGGAAGGCCGTCCGTCCGTGTTCGACAAACTGCCTTCGATGAAAACCGCCAAGTGGCTTGCGGTCGGCCGTCTGGACTTCAATACCGAAGGCCTGCTGCTGCTCACGACGTCCGGCGATCTCGCCAACCGCTTCATGCATCCGCGCTACAGCGTCGAGCGTGAATATGCGGTGCGCGTGGTCGGCCAGTTGTCGGAGGCGATGAAGCAGAAGCTGCTCAAGGGCGTCGAGCTGGACGATGGTCCGGCGAATTTCCTGCGTATCCAGGACGGCGGCGGCGAGGGCACGAATCACTGGTATCACGTCGCGCTAGCCGAAGGCCGCAATCGCGAGGTGCGCCGCATGTTCGAGGCCGCGGGCCTGATGGTCAGCCGCCTGATCCGCACGCGCCATGGTCCGATCGCACTGCCGCGCGGTCTGAAGCGCGGCCGCTGGGAAGAGCTCGAGGACAATCAGGTGCGCAGCCTGCTGGCATCCGTCGGCCTGAAGCTGCCGACGGCCGAGAAGGGCGCACGCAGTTCCGCGCCCCGCGTGCAGCCGGATCCGATGCAGACGTCGATGGGCTTCATCACGCGCGAGCCGGTGCTGAGTTCGCACTCGCGCATGACCCAGCAGACGCCGGGACGCGGCGGCGGTGGCCGGCGCGGCCAGACCGGTGGCATGCCCGGAAACTTCGGTCTCGGCGGGATGGGCGGTTTCGGCGGCAATCCGGGCAACGGCGGCGGCAACGCGGGCGGCCAGGGACGGCGCGGCGGCCGCGAGCCGAACGGCAACCGCATCGGCCAGGAGCCGAACGGCAATCGCGCTACCGGCGCGCGTCCGGGCGGGCGCGGTCCGCGCCCGCAAGGTGCGCCGCAGGGTATGGGCGGCGCTGGCAAGCGCGCCGCGGGTGGTAACGCTCCGCGCGGCGGAAATCGCCAGGGCGGCGCGCAGCAGGGTGCGGGTCAGGGCAAGGGCGGCGCGGCGCGGGGCGCTCGCAACCGTACGCGCAGCCGCTGAGCACGAGCGATTCGGTGAGAAGCTGGCCGAGGGATGGATTCACCCCTCGGCGACGCGATAACAATCCTCGTCGCTCGGCACCGCCACGCGTATCCTCGCAAAAATGAGTTCAACGTGGCTCAAAGAGCGCCGTAAGTTTGCGTTTATCCTGAAAAATGGCTAAAATCATGAAGTCGCTGGGCACGTAGTTTTCTTTCGCTGCCCTGAGTGTGACCTGGTTGAAAAAGATGGGCGTTGCGCCCATTTTTTTTTGGCTTTTCGGTTCGGCATCTCGGGAGCAGGGGTGCGCGCCCGCATGAAGGCGCTCGCCCGCAGGTGTTTCGGCGTGGAGCGTTCGAAACACCTTGGAGTTACTGTGCAACTGACGGAACTGATTGAAACCACGGTCTCGGGCCTGGGCTACGAGCTTGTCGATCTCGAGCGTTCGGGAGGCGGCATGCTGCGTATCTATATCGACCAGCCGGCCGGTATCGCCATCGAAGACTGCGAGAAGGTCACGCGCCAGCTCCAATATCTGTTCGAAGTCGAAAACATCGACTACGACCGGCTCGAAGTTTCTTCGCCGGGACTCGATCGCCCGCTCAAGAAGCTGGCCGATTTCGAGCGCTTCGCCGGAAGCGAGGCAGCCATTACATTGAAAAAGCCGCTGGACGGGCGCAAGTCGTTCCGTGGCATCTTGCACGCCCCGCAGGGCGACACGATCGGATTGGAATTTGAAGGGAAGGACGGCGCCGCGATGCTGGATTTCACGCTCGCGGACCTCGATAAGGCACGTCTCGTCCCCAAGGTTGACTTTAGGAGCCGCAAACAATGAGTCGCGAAGTATTGATGCTGGCGGATGCGCTGGCACGCGAAAAGAACGTCAACAAGGACGTCGTGTACGCAGCCTTGGAGGCTGCGCTTGCTTCCGCTACGAAGAAGCTCTTTGAGGAAGACGTGGATATCCGCGTCGCCATCGACCGTGAAAGCGGCGAGCACGAAACCTTCCGCCGCTGGCGCGTCGTGCCGGATGAGGCCGGCCTGCAAGAGCCGGATCAGGAAATCCTGCTGTTCGAAGCGAAGGAGCAAAAGCCCGACGCACAGGTGGACGAGTTCATCGAAGAGCCGATTCCGTCGATCGAATTCGGCCGCATCGGCGCGCAGGCGGCCAAGCAGGTCATTCTGCAGAAGGTGCGCGACGCCGAGCGCGAGCAGATTCTGAACGACTTCCTCGAGCGCGGCGAAAAGATCATGACCGGCTCGGTGAAGCGCCTGGACAAGGGCAACTTCATCGTCGAATCGGGCCGCGTCGAAGCGCTGCTGCGCCGCGACCAGCTCATTCCGAAGGAAAACCTGCGCGTGGGCGACCGCGTGCGCGCCTACATCGCCAAGGTCGATCGCACCGCGCGCGGCCCGCAGATCGAACTCTCGCGCACCGCGCCCGAGTTCCTGATGAAGCTCTTCGAACTCGAAGTGCCGGAAATCGAGCAGGGCTTGCTGGAAATCAAGGCGGCCGCGCGCGATCCCGGCGTGCGTGCGAAAATCGGGGTGATCGCCTATGACAAGCGCATCGACCCGATCGGCACTTGCGTCGGCATCCGCGGTTCGCGCGTGCAGGCGGTGCGCAACGAGCTCGGTGGCGAGAACGTCGACATCGTGCTATGGTCGGAAGACCCCGCGCAGTTCGTGATCGGCGCCCTCGCGCCGGCAGCCGTTCAGTCGATCGTCGTCGATGAAGAAAAGCATTCGATGGACGTCGTCGTTGACGAAAACGAACTCGCGGTCGCCATCGGCCGCTCCGGCCAGAACGTTCGTCTCGCCAGCGAGCTTACCGGCTGGCAGATCAATATCATGACGCCGGACGAATCGGCGTTGAAGCAGAACGAAGAACGTGGCAAGTTGCGCGACCTGTTCATGGCGCGTCTGGATGTGGACGAGGAAGTCGCCGACATCCTGATCGACGAAGGCTTCACGAGCCTTGAAGAAATCGCCTATGTGCCGCTTAACGAAATGCTCGAGATCGAAGCTTTCGACGAAGACACCGTGCACGAGCTGCGTAACCGCTCACGCGACGCGCTGCTCACGATGGCCATCGCCAACGAAGAGAAAGTGGAAGGCGTCGCGCTTGATCTGAAGAGCCTCGACGGCATGGACAACGAGCTTCTCGCGAAGCTCGCCGAACACCAGATTCAGACCCGCGATGACCTCGCGGAGCTGGCAGTAGACGAACTGGTCGAAATGACCGGTATGCAAGAGGATGCCGCTAAGGCGTTGATCATGAAAGCACGTGAACACTGGTTCCAGTGAGAAATGACCATGGCGCACTGATATTTGGCGGCCGGTTCGGCCGCGTGACCCCGATCTAACCGCAAGGATCTGTCCTTGCATCAAGAGGAATGAATGGCGAGTAACAACGTAGCCCAATTTGCCGCGGAACTCAAAATGCCTGCGGGCGTCCTGCTCGAGCAGCTGCAGGCGGCTGGCGTCCAGAAAGCGAGCGCGAACGACGACCTGTCCGAGACGGACAAGGCGCGTCTGCTCGATCATTTGCGCAAGTCGCACGGTTCCGCCGACGCCGACAAGCGCAAGATCACTTTGACCCGCCGGCATACGTCGGAAATCAAGCAATCCGACGCAACGGGTAAAGCTCGCACCATTCAGGTCGAGGTGCGCAAGAAACGTGTGTTCGTGAAGCGTGACGAAACCGGCGCCGAGCAGCCGGAAGCCGCGACGAACCATGTCGAGGAACCGGAAGTCGACGAAGCCGAACTTCAGCGCCGCGCGGAAGAAGCGCGTCTGGCCGCGGAGCAGCTCGAGCGTGAAGAGCGCGAGCTGCAGGAGCGTCAGGCGAAGCTCGAACAGGAAGAATCCGAGCGCCGCGCCCGCGAGGAAGCGGCCGAAGCCGAGCGCAAGAAGCAGGAAGAGGAAGCTGCGCGTCGAGCGGCGGCAGCGGCTCAGGCTGCGGAAATCTCGCGTGCAGCGCAGGCCGCGCGTCAGGAAGCGCGCGAGGAAGCGCGCGCCCAGGCAACGGCGGAAGCGAAGCAGAACGAGGACGCGGTCCGCGAAGCTGCTGAAAAAGCGCAACGCGAAGCCGCAGAGAAGGCGGCCGAAGAGAAGGCCGCGCGCGAGCGCGCCGCCCAGCGCGAAGCCGCCAAGAAGGCGGAAGAAGACGCGAAGGCCGCAGCCGACAAGGCGCGCGCCGAGCAGGAAGCAATCGCGAAGCGCCGTGCCGCGGCTGAAGCCGAAGCGCGCGCAATCCGCGAAATGATGAACACGCCGCGCAAGGCGCAGGTCAAGGCACCGGAACCGGCGCCCGCCGCGAAGCCGGCGGAAGCGGCCAAGGCCGCCGAAGCGAAAGGCACGCTGCACAAGCCCGCGAAGCCGGAAGGCGCGCAGGCCGCGCGTCCTGCCGCGGCGAAGAAGCCGGCCGCCGGCGGCGCTGCGGCGCCCGCATCGACGGCACCGGCTGGCGCCGGCGACAAGAAAAAGGCCGGCAAGGGCGGCTGGTCGCAGCAGGACGACGCTTCGAAGCGCCGTGGCATCAAGACGCGCGGCGACAGCAGCGGCGGCGTCGATCGCGGCTGGCGCGGCGGTCCGAAGGGTCGCGGCAAGCATCAGGAACAGACCTCGTTCCAGGCGCCGACCGAGCCGATCGTTCGTGAAGTGCACGTGCCGGAAACCATTTCGGTCGCGGACCTCGCGCACAAGATGTCGGTGAAGGCTTCGGAAGTCATCAAGGTGATGATGAAGCTCGGTCAGATGGTCACGATCAACCAGGTGCTGGACCAGGAAACGGCGATGATCGTCGTCGAGGAACTGGGCCATCGCGCGGTCGCGGCGAAGCTGGACGATCCGGAAGCGCTGCTGATCGAAGGCGAAGCCACCGAAGACACGGCGGAAAAGCTGCCGCGTCCGCCGGTCGTCACCGTCATGGGTCACGTCGACCACGGCAAGACCTCGCTGCTGGATTACATCCGTCGCGCGAAAGTGGCGGCGGGCGAAGCGGGCGGCATCACGCAGCATATCGGCGCATATCACGTCGATACGCCGCGCGGCGTCATCACCTTCCTTGATACCCCGGGTCACGAGGCCTTCACGGCCATGCGTGCGCGCGGTGCGAAGGCAACCGACATCGTCATTCTGGTCGTCGCGGCCGATGACGGCGTGATGCCGCAGACGAAGGAAGCGATCGCCCACGCGAAGGCGGGCGGCGTGCCGATCGTCGTCGCGATCAACAAGATCGACAAGCCGGATGCCAACCCGGACCGCGTGAAGCAGGAACTGGTCGCGGAAGGCGTGGTGCCGGAAGAGTACGGTGGCGATTCGCCGTTCCTCGAAGTGTCGGCGAAGACCGGCAAGGGTATCGACGACCTGCTGGAAAACGTGTCGTTGCAGGCCGAGGTGCTCGAACTCACCGCACCGGTCGAGGCCGCCGCCAAGGGTCTCGTCATCGAAGCGAAGCTGGACAAGGGCAAGGGCGCGGTCGCGACCATCCTCGTGCAGTCGGGCACGCTGAACCGCGGCGACGTGGTGCTGGCCGGCAGCGCGTACGGTCGCGTGCGAGCCATGCTGGACGAAACCGGCAAGCCGACCAAGTCGGCGGGTCCGTCGATCCCGGTGGAAATCCAGGGTCTGTCGGAAGTGCCGGCGGCGGGCGAGGAAGTCATCGTGTTGCCGGACGAGCGCAAGGCGCGCGAAATCGCGCTGTTCCGTCAGGGCAAGTTCCGCGACGTGAAGCTGGCCAAGCAGCAGGCCGCCAAGCTCGAGAACATGCTCGAGCAGATGGGCGAAGGCGAAGTGCAGAACCTGCCGCTCATCGTCAAGGCGGACGTGCAGGGCTCGCAGGAAGCGCTGGTGCAGTCGCTGCTCAAGCTGTCGACGAGCGAAGTGCGCGTGCAGATCGTGCACAGCGCGGTTGGCGCGATCAGCGAGTCGGACGTCAACCTGGCGACGGCTTCGAAGGCGGTCATCATCGGCTTCAACACGCGTGCGGATGCTCAGGCGCGCAAGGTGGCCGAGTCGAACGGCATCGACATCCGTTACTACAACATCATCTATGACGCAGTGGATGAGGTGAAGGCGGCGATGTCCGGCATGCTCGCGCCGGAGAAGCGCGAGACGGTGACGGGCATGGTCGAGGTGCGTCAGGTGATCCGCGTGCCGAAGGTCGGCCTGATCGCGGGTTGTATGGTCACGGACGGCGTGGTCAAGCGTTCCTCGTCGGTGCGCGTGATCCGCAACAACGTCGTGATCCACACCGGCGAACTCGACTCGCTCAAGCGCTTCAAGGACGACGTCAAGGAAGTGCGTCAGGGCTTCGAGTGCGGTATGTCGATCAAGAACTTCAGCGATATCGTCGAAGGCGATCAGTTCGAAGTCTTCGAAGTGACGGAAGTGGCGCGTACGCTGTAATGCGCTAGCCGCTGATCAGAGGGCGGGGTGGGCCTGGCGGCTCGCTCCGCCTTTTTTGCTTCAGGCGTGCTTCAGCGGCGGGAAAAGAAATACGGAAAAGACACCATGGCTAAAAGACGAACATCCGCGAACCGCAACGTGCAGATTGCGGATCAGATCCAGCGCGATCTTTCCGAACTGATGCGTGAGGTGAAAGACCCGCGTATCGGGCTCGTGACGATTCAGAGCGTCGAACTGACGCCGGACTATGCACACGCGAAGGTCTATTTCACGACACTCACGGGCGATCCCAAGCAGACGCAGGAAGGGCTGAATCACGCAGCGGGGCATCTGCACAACATGCTGTTCAAGCGCCTGCATATCCACACCGTGCCGACGCTGCATTTCCACTATGACCAGACGATCGAGAAGGCAGTCGAGATGTCGCGCCTGATCGATGAAGCCAACGCGACGCGCGCGAAAGACGCGGACGACGCCGACGACAGCAAGGAAGGCGCGTAATTCATGAGCGGTTCGCAGAAACAGGCGCGGCCGAAGATTCCGCGCCGCGCGCTGGACGGCGTGCTGTTGCTGGACAAGCCGCTCGGCCTGTCGAGCAACGACGCGCTCATCAAGGCCAAGCGGATTTATCTCGCGAAGAAGGCGGGCCACACCGGCACGCTCGATCCGCTCGCGACGGGCCTCTTGCCGCTGTGCTTCGGCGAAGCGACGAAGTTCTCGCAGGACCTGCTCGAGGCGGACAAGACCTACGAGGCGACGATGCGCCTCGGCATCCGCACGACGACCGGCGACGCCGAAGGCGAGGCCATCGACACGCGTGACGTGACGTGCGACGAAGCGGCGGTCTCCGATGCGATGTCGAAGTTTCTCGGCGACATCGTGCAAGTCCCGCCGATGTACTCCGCGCTCAAACGCGACGGCAAGCCGCTCTATGAATACGCGCGCGCGGGTCAGACCGTCGAGCGCGAAGGCCGGCAAGTGACGATCCACGTGTTGCAACTGATTGCCTGCGCCTTGCCGCTCGTCACGTTTCGCGTGACATGCAGCAAGGGCACGTATGTGCGCACGCTGGCGGAAGACATCGGCGAGGCGCTGGGTTGCGGCGCACATCTGACGGCGTTGCGTCGGACGGGTGTCGGCGCCTTGACGCTCGAGCACGCGGTGACGCTGGATGATTTGGCGAGCCTGAACGAGGCGCAGCGCGACGAAAGGCTTCAACCGGTCGATGCGCTTCTGTCGACGTTTCCCGCCGTTCAACTGAACGACGAAGCGACCAAACGCTTCCTGCACGGCCAGCGGCTACGCCTCGCGGATGTCGCGCAAACGCGACTCGAAGACGGCCGGGTGCGGGTCTATGCACAAGACGGTGGCCGGCTATTGGGCGTCGCCCGGGCCAGCGACGGTTTGCTCGCACCCGAGAGGCTGGTCGTGACGAGCGAAGGCTGAAGCTGCGCGGCGTGCCGCCCGACAAGGCGACACGCCGACGACACGCCGGTTGCGCGATTTACATCCGCTCGAGTGTCCAGAGTTGCCCGGAGTAATTGCCGCACGATGCAAGCTGGACCCGATCGTTTCGGCCGTCATTGACCACGTCGAGGCAGCGGCTACTTCCCGTGAACTGGGTTCTCAACCTGACGCTGCCATTGCCTGCCGGCTCGACGTGCCAGGCCTGACCGGTGAAGTTGCCGCAGCGAGCCATTTCTAGCTGATTGTTCCGACCGTCGTTCACGACATCGAGACACATGCCCCTGCCCGTAAAGTCGGTACGCATCGAGCGATAACCCTGCGAGTCGGGGGCGCTCATGTTCCACGCCTGTCCGGAGTAGTTGCCGCATGTCGCAAGATTCAGTTGCGTGTTGCGGCCGTCGTTGACGATGTCCAGGCACTTTGCCATGCCGGTGAAGGCGTTAGTCAAACGATACGTGCCAGCCTGCTGAGCGTGGACGGCGGTGACCGGAACCGACATGCACAAGACGACGAGACAAGCTGCAATTTTGGTGATTCTCATGAAACCAGATTTCCTGTTCGGGGAAGAGCCGTCAATCTAGCTGCGCCCCCCGAACTTTTCTGGAGAAAATTGTTTGTCCGCGGGCGATGATCACCGATCCGGGCAGGAGTAACGCGCAAAAAAAAGGAGAAGCTCGCGCTTCTCCCTCTTATCCGGATACTGGCACCGCCCTTAGTGCGCCGCCGAGGCGGCCGCCGCCGAATCCCCGCCGCCCGAACGCTCGGGCCGCGTGATCCAGATCAGCGCGATCAGCGCGACGAAAATCGCCGCAGAAAGATAGAACATGTCGTTTACGCCGAGCTGCGCGGCCTGCTGGGTGGCCATGCTGTTATACAGACCGACGGTCTGATCCTGCGACAAGCCGAGCGCACCCATCTGCTGCATCTGGTTGGCGAACACCGGGTTGTAAGAATTCGCGCCTTCGACCAGTTGCGCGTGATGCACGATCGAGCGATGCTCCCACGCCGTCGAGAAAATCGACGTGCCGATGCCGCCGCACATGATCCGCACGAAATTCGACAAGCCCGACGCCGCTGGAATCCGATGCCCGGGCAAGCCCGACAGCGTGATCGACACCAGCGGAATGAAGAAGCCCGCCATGCCGATGCCCTGGATCAGCGTCGGCAGCGTGAGCGCCCAGGTATCGACGCCGGTCGTATAGCGCGAGCGCATCCAGAAGCACAGCGCGAACACGAGGAACGCGACAGTGGCGATATAACGCGGATCGGTGCGCGGCAGGAACTTGCCGGTGATCGGCGAGAGCAGGATCGCGAACAGGCCGACCGGCGCCATTACCAGACCCGCGTTCGTCGCCGTGTAGCCGATATCGGTTTGCAGCCATAGCGGCAGCAGCACGAGATTGCCGAAGTAGAGCCCGTAGCCGACCGAAAGCGCGATCGTCCCGCCGGTGAAGTTGCGCAGTTCGAACAACGAAAGATCCACGACCGGATGCTCCGCCGTCAGCTCCCACACGATGAAGAACGCGAACGCAATCACCGCGACCAGCGCGAGCACGACGATGGTCGTCGAATTGAACCAGTCGAGGTCCTTGCCCTTGTCGAGCATGACCTGCAGCGAGCCGACCCAGATCACGAGCAGCGCGAGCCCGACCGTGTCGATCGGCGCCTTTCGGATCACGGAATCGCGGTCGCGGAAGATGGCGAATGTAGCGATCGCCGCCGCGATGCCGACCGGGATGTTCACGTAGAAAATCCACGGCCAGGAAATATTGTCCGAGATCCAGCCGCCGAGCACGGGGCCCGCGACCGGCGCGATCAGCGTGGTCATCGACCACATGGAAAGCGCCATCGGCGCCTTTTCGCGCGGATAGCTCGCGAGCAGCAGCGTTTGCGACAGCGGAATCATCGGGCCTGCGACCGCGCCCTGGAACACGCGTGCGGCGAGCAGGAAGGGCAGCGTCGGCGCGAGACCGCACAGCCACGATGCGATCACGAACAGAATGATCGAGCCAAGGAACAGCCGCACCTGGCCCAGGCGCTGCGTGAGCCAGCCGGTGAGCGGCACCGAAATGGCGTTGGCGACCGCGAACGAGGTAATGACCCACGTGCCCTGATCCGACGACACGCCGAGGTCGCCGGAAATCGACGGAATCGAGACGTTCGCGATCGACGTGTCGAGCACGTTCATGAACACCGCGAGTGACACGGCGATCGTCCCGATGACGAGCTTCCCGCCCGACAGCGGCGGGTGAACGACGTTTTGCTGAGACATGAGGCTAATCCGCTTACATCAGCTTGGCGGCGGATGCGGACTTCGTAGCCTTGCCATGCGCCGACGACGAGCTCTGTGCCCCCGTTCCCGCGCCGGTGCCCGCGTTCTGCTGGATGATGCGCGCGATTTCCTGATCCGCCTGCGCGCCGTAGTTCTCGAACACGTTGGTCTGATAGACCGTGTTCTGCGCGTTGCCGAGCTGGCCGCCCTGGTCGTTCTTGATGGTCACGTCGACGTTCATCGAAAGACCGATGCGCAGCGGATGCGCCTCCAGTTCCTTCGGATCGAGTTCGATACGCACCGGCAGACGCTGCACGACCTTGATCCAGTTACCGGTCGCGTTCTGCGCCGGCAGCAGCGAGAAGGCCGAGCCCGTGCCGGCCGAAAAGCCGATCACCTTGCCGTGATATACGACGCTCGAACCGTACAGATCCGCGGTCAGTTCGACCGGCTGGCCGATGCGCATGTGCTTCAACTGCACTTCCTTGAAGTTCGCATCGACCCACACGGCGTTGAGCGGCACGATCGCCATCAAGGGATTGCCCGGCGCGACGCGCTGGCCGACCTGCACCGAGCGTTTCGCGACATAGCCCGTGACCGGCGCCGGCAGCGTGTTGCGCGCATAGTTGATGTACGAGTCGCGCACCTTCGCCGCGGCGGCGAGCACGTTCGGGTGATCGGCGATCGTCGTGTTGGCGGTGAGCGAGCGGTTCGACGCGAGCTCCTGCTCGGCGGCGTCGAGCGCGGCCTGGGCGCTGCGGACGGCATCGCGTGCGTGCGAGATTTCCTCCTGCGACACGGCGCCGGTCTGCGCGACCTGCATGCGGCGCTTCAGGTCGTCCTGCGCGCGCGACAGATCCGAGCGGCGCAGCGCGATCTGCGCTTCATACTGGTTGTTGTTGACGAAGAACGTTCGCACCTGACGCACGGTCTGCGCAAGATTCGCTTCAGCCTGATCGAGCGCGATCTTCGAGTCGGCCGGATCGAGCGCGACGAGCGGATCGCCCACCTTCACCGTCTGCGTGTCGTCCGCGTTTACCGAGACCACGGTGCCCACCACCTGCGGCGTGATCTGCACGACGTTGCCGTTGACATAGGCGTCGTCGGTGGATTCGTGGAAGCGCGCGACGAGGAAGTAGTACAGCCCGTAAGCGACGGCGGCGATGATGATGACGAGCACGATCAGCGTCATCAGCCGGCGGCGTTTGCCGTTGCTTTGTTTCGGCGCGGGCGCGGCGGCGTTTTGTTGAGGGTCGCTCATGAAAGACTCCGAATATTCCGTATTTTGTCTTGATGCGTGTTCTGGTGGGCGGCTTACTGCGACGGCGACGTCTGGTTCGTCGTCGGATTCGCCGCCTGCTGCTGGCCGCTGCCGTCGATCGCGAGATTGGTGCTGGTCGCGTCGAAGCCGCCGCCCAGCGATTTGATCAGCGCGATCTGCAGATCGGTGCGCTTAAGGCGCAGATTCGTCACGGTCTGCTCGTTTGCCAGGCGGTTGTCGTCGGCGTTGAGCACCTGCAGTTGCGGCGACAGGCCCGCCTTGTAGCGGATCACCGCGAGCTGGTAGGCGCTGGTCGCCGCCGTGAGCGCGCGATTCGCGTCGGACATTTGCTTGTCGAGCGAGCGGATCGCGGAGATGTTCGTCGCGACGTCGTTGAGCGCGCTGACGAGCGTCTGATTGTAGTTTGCGACATCGCCCTCGAAATCGGCATAGCGGCCTTTCAACTGGGCGCGCAGGGCGCCTGCATCGAAGATCGGCAGATGGATCGCCGGGCCGAACTGGATCTGGCGGCTGCTCGATTGCAGGAATTTGCTCCAGCCGAACGCGTCGAAGCCGAAGGCCGCCGTGAGATTGATGTCCGGGAAGAACTCGGCCTTCGCTTCCTTGATGTTCTGCGTCGCGGCCTCCACCTGCCAGCGCGCCGCGATGATATCCGGGCGGCGCGAGATGAGATCGGCAGGAATGTTATCGGGCAGCGTCACATTGACCTTCGGGTCGATGACCGGCTTGGCGATCTGCAGGCCGCGGTCCGGGCCCTTGCCGAGCAGCGCCGCGAGCTGATAGCGGACCGACTCGATCTGGCCGTCGAGTTCGGTGAGGCTGGTCTGGCTCGTGGCGACGTTGCCTTCCGCCGTGCGGCGCTCGACGTTGGTATCGAGACCGGCGGCCACGCGACCGTTCGTGATGCGTCCGACGTCCTGACGGTTTGCGATCTCGCGCTGGGCGACATCGCGCAGCGCATAGAGCAGCGCGAGCTGGTTGTAGGTGCGTGCAAGCGATGCCGCGAGCGTCACGCGCGCCTGCTGCATGTCCGCCTCGGCGGCCTTTTCCTGCGACACGGCCTGATTCAGCCGCGCGCGGTTCTTACCCCACAGATCCAGATCCCACGACGCGCTCACGAGCGCATTGTTCTCGCTGTACCAGGTGCCGCCGTAGGGCGGCGGGAAGAGGGCGTTGGCCGAATACAGCTCGCGCGTCCACGAGTACGATCCGTTGACTTTCGGATAGAGCGCCGAGCGCGACGTATCGATATACGACGACGCCTTCGCGATGCGCGCCTGCGCCTGCGCGATGCTCGGATTGTCCGCGAGCGCTTCGTCGATCAGTTGCGGCAGTTGCGGGTCGCCAAACTGCTTCGCCCAGTCGAGCGAAGGCCACTGGCCGCCTTGCCCCGGCACGCTTTGCGTGGCCTCGAACTTGTCAGGCGCGGCAATCTGCTTGTCGCTCGAAATACCCGAGTAATTCGCGCAGCCCGCGAACGCGAATGCGACGGCGGCCGCCGCCACGGCGCTCGTCGCGCGGCGCGGGAAGCGTTGCGCGGACAGGGAGAGGTGTTTCATATCTCGTCTCTTGAGAAGAGAATTAAAGATGGACGTTGCAATCATTTTGTAGGCTTTGGATGACCGATTTGCTTGTCATCGCAATGACGTACCAGGCTTATCATTGCAGCTAAGCAGCGAAGCCACCGAGGGATCGCAGGAATTGGCAAGAATGCGCCGCAGCATGCTCTTGAGGAAGCCGACTTCCTCGGGTGTGAAGCCCGTGAGCAGATTGTCCAGCACGCGCGTGAAGATCGCCGGAATCCGTTCCGCGGTCGCCTGGCCTTCGTCGGTCAGCGCCAGACGCACGACGCGCCGGTCCTCCTCGCTGCGCACCCGCGAAAGCAGGCCGCGCTTCTCCAGCCGGTCGATGAGGCGCGTGACCGCGCTCGCATCGATGCCATATTCGCGCGCGATGTCCGCCGCCGTCAGGCACTTGCCGACCGCCAGCATGAACAGGATGCTCGCCTGCGTGCTCGTGATGCCGAGTTCGGAGGAGGTGTGCTGCGTGACCATGTTCCACATGGTCGAGCGCACCCGGCTGATCAGATAGCCGACACTCTCGGCGAGCACGTAATCGCCGATCGCGGAGGATTTGGGAGCGTCGCTCATGGGAATAATTTATGCGATTGCAATAGTTGACTAGGCAGGATTATAGGAGCCTGTCTCGGACGCTGCAAGAATGTTTTCCGGATTTGCTTAACAATCGGCGGACGATTTCGGCCCGGAGTCATACCCGCCGGGCGTCTCGCGGGCACAACGGGTGCGCGCCCGAGCTTACGGGTTGAGTCCTATTGCAAGGGAAAGACATCCATGCGTGCTATACTTTTCGGTTCTCACCGCGCCGGGCCCGCGTTGTCATGCTTGCATGATGCTTTCAGATGGGCTGCCGAGCCATAGAGTCTCGCGTAGAGGCTCGCTCCTACGGCGCACAACCAAGACATCTTTCTATGACTCGCGCCCTCCGCAATATCGCCATCATCGCCCACGTCGACCACGGCAAGACCACGCTCGTCGACCAGTTGCTCCGCCAGTCGGGCACGTTCCGGGAAAATCAACAGGTCGCCGAGCGGGTCATGGACTCGAACGACATCGAAAAGGAACGCGGCATCACGATCCTGGCGAAGAACTGCGCCGTCGAATACGAAGGCACGCACATCAATATCGTCGATACCCCGGGACACGCGGACTTCGGCGGCGAGGTGGAGCGTGTGCTCTCGATGGTCGATTCCGTGCTGCTGCTCGTCGACGCCGTCGAAGGCCCGATGCCGCAAACGCGCTTCGTGACCAAGAAGGCGCTCGCGCTCGGTCTCAAGCCGATCGTCGTCGTCAACAAGGTGGACCGTCCGGGCGCGCGTATCGACTGGGTGATCAACCAGACGTTCGACCTGTTCGACAAGCTCGGCGCCACCGAAGAACAACTGGATTTCCCGATCGTGTATGCGTCGGGTCTGAACGGTTTTGCCGGGCTCAATCCGGACGTGCGCGAAGGCACCATGCGCCCGCTGTTCGAAGCCATTCTGGAGCACGTGCCGGTTCGTCCGGCCGATCCGGACGGCCCGCTGCAACTGCAGATCACGTCGCTCGACTACAACTCGTACGTCGGCCGTATCGGCGTGGGTCGTGTCGCGCGTGGCCGTATCCGCCCGGGCATGCAGGTGGCCGTGCGTTCGGGTCCGGACGGCGCGATCCTGAATCGCAAGATCAATCAGGTGCTGTCGTTCCACGGTCTGGAGCGCGTGCAGGTCGAAGAAGCGCAAGCCGGCGACATCGTGCTGATCAACGGTATCGAGGAAATCGGCATTGGCGTGACCATCTGCTCGCCCGACAATCCCGAAGCGCTGCCGATGATCACCGTCGACGAACCGACGCTCACGATGAACTTCCTCGTGAACTCGTCGCCGCTCGCGGGCAAGGAAGGCAAGTTCGTCACGAGCCGCCAGATTCGCGATCGTCTGACCAAGGAACTGAATCACAACGTCGCGCTGCGCGTGAAAGACACCGGCGACGAAACCACGTTCGAAGTGTCGGGCCGTGGCGAGCTGCACCTGACGATTCTGGTCGAGAACATGCGCCGCGAAGGTTACGAGCTGGCCGTGTCGCGTCCGCGCGTGGTGCTGCAGGAAATCGACGGCGTGAAGTGCGAGCCGTATGAAAACCTGACGGTCGATATCGAAGACCAGCATCAGGGCGGCGTGATGGAAGAACTCGGCCGCCGCAAGGGCGAAATGCTCGACATGACTTCCGACGGCCGTGGCCGCACGCGTCTCGAGTACAAGATTTCGGCGCGCGGTCTGATCGGCTTCCAGAGCGAGTTCCTGACGCTCACGCGCGGTACGGGTCTGATGAGCCACACGTTCGACTCGTACGCGCCCGTGAAGGAAGGCTCGGTCGGCGAGCGTCGCAATGGCGTGCTGATCTCGCAGGACGATGGCGCCGCCGTCGCCTATGCACTGTGGAAGCTGCAGGATCGCGGCCGCATGTTCGTGTCGCCGGGCGATGCGCTGTACGAAGGCATGATCATCGGCATCCACAGCCGCGACAACGACCTCGTCGTGAACCCGATCAAGGGCAAGCAGCTGACCAACGTGCGCGCCTCGGGCACCGACGAAGCCGTGCGTCTCGTGCCGCCGATCCAGCTTTCGCTGGAATACGCAGTCGAGTTCATCGATGATGACGAGCTCGTCGAAGTCACGCCGCAGTCGATTCGTCTGCGCAAGCGCCATCTGAAGGAGCACGAGCGTCGTCGCGCAAGCCGCGAGGCATCGGCCGACTGATATCCGTTCGCTTCATGCGATCAAAAGCCGCCTTCGGGCGGCTTTTTTCATTTTGCGACCTCGCGCAAAGGACTCTTGCGTATCTCATAAAAGCCCGCACATGCTTGTTGCGTAAGGGTGACGAGGGCGGGGCACATGCGGCGATCCGTCATATGACTATTCGTTCTGTGCTATGCTTCTCGGATTAGCTGTCGCTTTTTAGGTCCTTCCAAGCAGACTTGATTCGCGCAATCCGCTAAACGGTCAGGCCGTGGCGCGGAAGGTTTCGTAACCCGCACTTCCTCGAGAAACTCGAAGAAAGGTGAGCGTAAAATGATGAAGCAATTCCAGTCGAACTCTTATCTGTTCGGCGGTAATGCTCCGTACGTCGAAGAGTTGTACGAGCAATATCTCGATAATCCTGCGTCAGTGCCCGAGACCTGGCGCGCCTACTTCGACGCGTTGCAGAACGTGCCCGCGTCCGACGGTACGGCACACAACGACGTGGCTCACGGCCCCATCGTTGAATCCTTCGCTCAGCGCGCGAAGGCGAACGCCTTCCTGCCGCGCGAAAGCACCGGTGATCTGACCACCGCGCGCAAGCAAGTCTACGTTCAATCCCTCATTGGCGCGTATCGCTTCCTTGGTTCGCAATGGGCGAACCTCGACCCGCTCAAGCGCCGCGAGCGTCCCGCCATTCCCGAACTCGAACCTGGCTTCTATGACTTCACCGAAGCCGACATGGACCAGGTGTTCAACGCCACGAACCTGTACTTCGGTTTCGAGCAGGCGTCACTGCGCGATATCGTCAAGGCGCTGCGTGACACGTACTGCGGCACGATCGGCGCGGAGTACATGTACATCAGCGATCCGGAGCAGAAGCGCTGGTGGAAGGAGCAGCTCGAGTCGATCCGCTCGACGCCGAATTTCTCCAACGACAAGAAGAAGCACATCCTGAATCGCCTGACGGCCGCCGAAGGCCTCGAGCGTTTCCTGCACACCAAGTACGTCGGTCAGAAGCGCTTCTCGCTGGAAGGCGGCGAGAGCTTCATCGCATCGATGGACGAAGTCGTGCGTCACGCGGGCAAGAACGGCGTGCAGGAAATCGTCATCGGCATGGCGCACCGTGGTCGTCTGAACGTGCTGGTCAACACGCTCGGCAAGATGCCGGCGGACCTCTTCGCCGAATTCGAAGGCAAGCACGTCGATGACCTGCCGGCCGGCGACGTGAAGTACCACAAGGGCTTCTCGTCGGATGTCGCAACGGAAGGCGGCCCGGTTCACCTGTCGCTCGCGTTCAACCCGTCGCACCTGGAAATCGTCAACCCGGTGGTCGAGGGCTCGGCCAAGGCGCGCATGGACCGCCGCGGCGACGAGGAAGGCCTGCAAGTGCTGCCGGTGCAGATCCACGGCGACGCGGCCTTCGCGGGCCAGGGCGTCGTGATGGAAACGCTGAACCTCGCGCAAACGCGCGGTTACGGCACGTACGGCACGCTGCATATCGTCATCAACAACCAGATCGGCTTCACCACGTCGGACCCGCGCGATGCGCGCTCGACGCTGTACTGCTCGGACGTCGTCAAGATGATCGAAGCGCCGGTGCTGCACGTGAACGGCGACGATCCCGAAGCCGTCGTGCTCGCGACGCAACTCGCGATCGACTTCCGCATGAAGTTCCACAAGGACGTGGTCGTCGACATCATCTGCTTCCGCAAGCTGGGCCACAACGAGCAGGACACGCCGGCGGTCACGCAGCCGCTGATGTACAAGACCATCGCCAAGCATCCGGGCACGCGCGCAGTGTACGCGGAAAAGCTGGTGCAGCAGGGCGTCATCACGGCGGAAGGCGCCGATGACATGATCAAGGCGTATCGTCAGGCGATGGACGAAGGTCATCACACGATCGATCCGGTGCTCTCGAATTACAAGAGCAAGTACGCGGTCGACTGGGTGCCGTTCCTGAACCGCAAGTGGACCGACGCGGCAGACACCGCGGTGCCGCTGGCCGAACTGAAGCGTCTGGCCGAGCGCATCACGACGATTCCGGAAAACTTCAAGGTTCACCCGCTGGTCGAGCGCGTCATCAACGACCGTCGCGCGATGGGTCTGGGCGAAGCCAAGCTCGACTGGGGCATGGGCGAGCACCTCGCGTTCGCGTCGCTGGTGGCGTCGGGTTATGCCGTGCGTCTGACGGGTCAGGACTCGGGCCGTGGCACGTTCACGCACCGTCACGCAGTGCTGCACGATCAGAACCGCGAGCGCTGGAACGACGGCACGTACATTCCGCTGCAGAACATTGCGGAAGGCCAGGCCAAGTTCACGGTGATCGACTCGGTGCTGTCCGAAGAAGCGGTGCTCGGTTTCGAATACGGCTACTCGACCGCCGAACCGAACACGTTCGTCGCATGGGAAGCGCAGTTCGGCGACTTCGTGAACGGTGCGCAGGTCGTGATCGACCAGTTCATCTCGTCGGGCGAAGTGAAGTGGGGACGCGTCTCCGGTCTCACGATGATGCTGCCGCACGGCTACGAAGGCCAGGGTCCGGAGCACTCGTCGGCGCGTATCGAGCGTTTCCTGCAACTGTGCGCGGACCACAACATGCAAGTGGTTCAGCCGACCACGCCGGCGCAGATCTTCCATCTGTTGCGCCGTCAGATGATCCGCCTGTTCCGCAAGCCGTTGATCATCGCGACGCCGAAGTCGCTGTTGCGTCACAAGGAAGCCGTGTCGGATCTGTCGGAACTGGCCAAGGGCTCGTTCCAGCCGGTCATCGGCGAAGTCGACGAAACGATCGAGCCGAAGAAGGTCAAGCGCGTGATCTGCTGCTCGGGCCGCGTGTACTACGACATCGTCGCGCATCGCCGCGAAGCGAAGGCGAACGATGTCGCCATCGTGCGTATCGAGCAGCTGTATCCGTTCGCGCACAAGCAGTTCGACGCGGAGATCAAGAAGTACGAGAACGCGACCGAAGTCGTGTGGGTGCAGGACGAGCCGCAGAACCAGGGCGCCTGGTTCTACATCGAGCACCATCTGCGCGAAGGCATGCGCGAAGGCATGAAGCTGGCCTACAGCGGCCGTCCGGCTTCGGCGTCGCCGGCTGTCGGCTACTACGCGAAGCACTACGAGCAGCAGAAGGCGCTCGTGGAAGGCGCGTTCGGCCGCCTGAAGGGCGCGCAGGTCATCGCGAAGTAAGCAATGCCCGATGGGACCGGCGGCGCCTCGCGCGCCGGTCCCACGCTCGTACACACAGACACGCATCAGGAAAATACAGAAATGGCTATCGTAGAAGTCAAGGTTCCCCAGCTTTCCGAGTCGGTCTCGGAAGCGACCATGCTGCAGTGGAAGAAGAAGCCGGGCGAGGCTGTCGCCCAGGACGAAATCCTCATCGAAATCGAGACCGACAAGGTCGTGCTCGAAGTGCCCGCGCCGTCGGCTGGCGTGCTCGCGCAAGTCATCAAGCATGACGGCGATATCGTCACCGCCGACGAAATCATCGCGAAGATCGACACCGAAGCGAAAGCAGGCGAAGCACCCGCCGCCGCCGCTGCCGGCGACGCCGAAGTGAAGCCCGCGCCGGTCGCGGAAACGGTTGCCGCATCGGCTCCGGCTGCTGCTCAGGCATCGGGCGCCACGGGCGGCGCTGCTTCGCCGGCCGCGACGAAGATCCTGGCCGAGAAGGGCGTTTCGGCGGATCAGGTATCGGGTTCGGGCCGCGACGGCCGCATCACGAAGGGCGACGCGCTCGCCGCGCAGGCCGGCGCTCCGGCTGCCGCCAAGGCCGCCGCACCGGCTCCCGCCGCCGCGCGCGCCGCGAAGCCGTCGCTGCCGCAAGTCAGCGCACCGGCATCGGCCGATCAGTGGCTCAAGGACCGCCCGGAACAACGCGTGCCGATGTCGCGTCTGCGCGCGCGTATCGCCGAACGCCTGCTCGAGTCGCAGCAGACCAACGCCATCCTGACGACGTTCAACGAAGTCAACATGGCGCCGGTCATGGATCTGCGCAACAAGTACAAGGACCGCTTCGAGAAGGAACACGGCGTGAAGCTCGGCTTCATGTCGTTCTTCGTGAAGGCCGCCGTGCACGCGCTGAAGAAGTTCCCGCTCGTGAACGCGTCGATCGACGGTAACGACATCGTCTATCACGGCTACTTCGACATCGGTATCGCGGTCGGTTCGCCGCGCGGTCTGGTCGTGCCGATCCTGCGTAATGCGGATCAAATGAGCCTCGCCGACATCGAGAAGAAGATCGCCGAATTCGGCCAGAAGGCCAAGGACGGCAAGCTGTCGATCGAAGAGATGACCGGCGGCACGTTCTCGATCTCGAACGGCGGCGTGTTCGGCTCCATGCTGTCGACGCCGATCATCAACCCGCCGCAGTCCGCGATTCTCGGCGTGCACGCGACGAAGGAACGCGCGGTCGTCGAAAACGGCCAGATCGTGATCCGTCCGATGAACTACCTCGCGCTGTCGTACGACCACCGCATCATCGACGGCCGCGAAGCCGTGCTTTCGCTGGTCGCGATGAAGGATGCGCTGGAAGATCCGGCTCGCCTGCTGCTGGACCTGTAAGCATCAACGCATAGAACGGCCGACTGGCGCGCGCGATAGACTCGCGCGCGCCATGCAAGGCACGCTCCGCAAGAGCGGAGACAGACCCAAGGAAAGTCATGTCCAAAGAATTTGATGTCGTCGTGATCGGCGCGGGCCCTGGCGGCTATATCGCGGCGATTCGCGCAGCGCAACTCGGCAAGACGGTTGCGTGTATCGAGAAGTGGAAGAACCCGGCTGGCGCGCTGAAGCTCGGCGGCACGTGCCTGAACGTGGGCTGCATTCCGTCGAAGGCGCTGCTCGCGTCGTCGGAAGAATTCGAGAATGCGTCGAAGCATCTGGCCGATCACGGCATCAGCGTGTCGGACGTGAAGCTCGATGTGTCGAAGATGCTCGCGCGTAAAGACGGCATTGTCGAAAAGATGACGAAGGGCATCGAGTTCCTGTTCCGCAAGAACAAGATCACGTGGCTCAAGGGTCATGGCAAGTTCACCGGCAAGAATGCGGCCGGCGTACAGATCGAAGTGTCGGGCGAAGGGGAGACCGAAGTCGTCACGGCGAAGAACGTGATCATCGCAACGGGCTCGAAGGCGCGTCATCTGCCGAACATTCCGGTCGACAACAAGATCGTGGCCGACAACGAAGGCGCGCTGTCCTTCGACGCCGTGCCGAAGAAGCTCGCCGTGATCGGCGCGGGCGTGATCGGTCTGGAACTCGGCTCGGTGTGGCGTCGTCTCGGCGCGGAAGTCACCGTGCTCGAAGCGCTGCCGCAATTCCTGGGCGCGGCGGACGAATCGCTCGCGAAGGAAGCTGCGAAGCAGTTCAAGAAGCAAGGTCTCGACATTCATCTCGGCGTGAAGATCGGCGAAGTGAAGACCTCGGATAACGGCGTGTCGATCGCTTACACGGACAACGCCGGCAACGCGCAGACGCTGGAAGCGGAGCGTCTGATCGTGTCGATCGGCCGTGTGCCGAACACCGACAACCTCGGTCTGGAAAGCATCGGCCTGAAGGCCAACGAGCGCGGTTTCATCGACGTGGACGATCACTGCGCGACGAGCGTGCCGGGCGTCTACGCGATCGGCGACGTGGTGCGCGGCCCGATGCTCGCGCACAAGGCCGAAGACGAAGGCGTGGCGGTGGCGGAAATCATCGACGGCCAGAAGCCGCACATCGATTACAACTGTGTGCCGTGGGTCATCTACACGGAACCGGAAATCGCGTGGGTCGGCAAGACGGAACAGCAACTCAAGGCCGAAGGCCGCGAGATCAAGACCGGCCAGTTCCCGATGATGGCCAACGGCCGCGCGCTGGGTATCGGCAAGGCGGAAGGCTTCGTCAAGATGATCGCCGACGCGAAGACCGACGAAATCCTCGGCGTGCACGTGATTGCCGCGGATGCATCGGATCTGATTGCCGAAGCGGTCGTCGCGATGGAGTTCAAGGCGGCGTCGGAAGACATCGGCCGCATTTGCCATCCGCATCCGTCGCTGTCGGAAGTGATGCGTGAAGCGGCGCTCGCCGTCGACAAGCGCGCGTTGAACATGTAATACCGTTTGCCTCGGCAACAAGGCAGCACAGCAAAGGCGAGCGGGTCGATCCGCTCGCCTTTGTCACTTCGAACGGCAGAAGATGAACGTCACCGAATACTACGAAAACGAACTGCGCACGCGGGGCTATCAATCGGACGAGGCGCAGCTCGCGGCGGTCATGCGCCTGCAGCGCTGCTACGAAGAGTGGGTCGCGTACAAGTCGCGCCGCTCCAACGCGCTCAAGAAGTTTCTCGTGCATCCGGACCTGCCGCGCGGCGTGTACATGTGGGGCGGCGTCGGGCGCGGCAAGAGCTTCCTGATGGACAGCTTCTACGCGGTCGTGCCGGTGCAGCGCAAGACGCGCCTGCATTTCCACGAGTTCATGCGCGAAGTGCATCGCGAACTCGAGGAGCTGAAAGGGCAGGCCGATCCGCTCGACGAGCTCGCGAAGCGCATTGCCAAACGATACAGGCTCATCTGCTTCGACGAATTCCACGTCTCGGATATCGCCGACGCGATGATTCTTTATCGCCTGCTCGACCGGCTGTTCAAGGCCGGCGTGCAGTTCGTGATGACGTCCAATTACGAGCCCGACACGCTGTATCCCGAAGGACTTCATCGTGACCGTCTGCTGCCCGCGATCGAGCTCATCAAGCAGCATCTCGACGTGCTCAACGTCGACGCCGGCACTGACTACCGCAAGCGCACGCTGTCGCAGGTGAAGGCGTATCACACGCCGCTCGGCGCTGCCGCCGACAAGTCCTTGCGCTCGGATTTCGCAAAGCTCGCAGCCGTCCCCGACGAAAGCCCGATCCTGCATATCGAGAAGCGCGAAATCAAGGCGCTGCGAAAGGCGGACGGCGTCGTCTGGTTCGATTTCGCGACGCTCTGCGGCGGCCCGCGCTCGCAGAACGATTATCTGGAGCTTGCCAACCGCTTTCACGCGGTGATTCTCTCCGATGTGCCGCAGATGACGCCGCGCATGGCCTCCGAGGCGCGCCGCTTCACGTGGCTCATCGACGTCTTCTACGATCACAAGGTGAAGCTTCTGATGTCGGCGGCGGTGCCGGCCGAAGACCTTTACGTCGAAGGGCCGATGGCTAACGAGTTCGCGCGTACGGTGTCGCGTATCGTGGAGATGCAGTCGAAGGAATATCTGGAAGCGCCGCGGCGCGTCACGGATATTTCGCTGACCTAATACGAGAATCAAAAATCGGCGGTTAGCCAACAGGCATAAGGCTTCACGGGCTTTTTCAAGATTAGGATCACTCCGATTTGCCGGCGTAAGGGTACTCGGTATCGTCGATACCGGTTATTGGTCAGCAAATTGGAGAGAATACCGTGAAGCCCTATCGCGACATGTCCGACGAAGAATGGCAAATGGTGGCGCCGCTGCTTCCCGAACTGCGTCCGCGTTCGGAACTGCGGGGGCGGCCGCTCGCGAACACCCGCGCCGTGCTCAACGGCGTGCTCTGGGTGATGTACAGCGGCGCGTCGTGGTCCACGTTGCCGCGCAAATACCCGTCGTATCAGACTTGCCATCGGCGCTTTAAGGCGTGGCACGAGTCCGGCGTGTTGCTGCGGGTCATGACCCAGTTGTTCGGGCCGGCGGGCGAATCGCTTTATGCGTTGATGACTTCGCGCATGCGCGTGCCGGCCGAGATGCCGTCCGGGACAACGGAGCTGCCGGACGTCGCGCAAGCGGACAGCCCCCTCGCGCGTCGCGCTGCGTAAGCCAGCTGCCGAAGCCCTTCAGGCAGCTCGTACGCGGCAACAGAGAGGCAAACCAGAAAGAAGCAAAGCCGGTCGGAGACGAAAGTCTTCGACCGGCTTTGTCGTTTTGTCATAAATCCGGCTCGTGCGTTATTGCTGACGCACCCACGTCTGCGAGCGCCCCAGCAGGGACACGCCGACATACCCGCGCACCACGAGCTTCTGGCCGCCGTCCTCGAGCTTCATCTTGCACTTGTACAGCTTGCCGTTCTCGGGATCGAGGATCTGGCCACCGTCCCAGGCATCGCCGTCCTGGCGCATGCCGGTAATGATCGTCATGCCCTTGACCAGTTGATCCTTCCGCTCGTCCGTACAGGCCGTGCAGCGTCGCTCCGGATGATCGAATTCGCCGATGCCGCGCACGACCTTGCCGGACAACTGACCGCTGCCGTCGTCGGCGATCTGGATGATCCCTTTGGGCTTGCCGGTCTGATCGTCGATGGTCTGCCAGGTGCCGACGGGCGTCGCCGCCTGCGCGAACACGCTCGCCGCGAGCGTGGCGCACAGCGCGCCGAGCGTCAGGTGCGCGCCGCGCAAGCCGATGGAAAGGGTCATGTTTTCTCCTTGTCGTGATGAGTGCGCCCGGAATCCATGCGCGCCGATGCCGGGCGGCTCAGCATACGAGAAACGACCGTTGCCGTCTGTGAGAAAAGGTTCTAGCCGCGCGGGCGCGGACTCAGAGGCCGCGTTTCAGTCCGGCTTCGAGGGTCGCGAAGGTGCGCTCGTCGGTGCGATCGAAATGCAGCGGCGTGACCGACACGCCGCCCGACGCGATGACCGCCGTCTCGCTGTCGGGCGAGTTCGGGCGCGGGCCGCGCTGAAAGCGCAGCCAGTGATAGTCGATGCCGCGCGGATCGACTTCCGCGACCACGTCGATGCCTTCCACGAGCCCGACGCCTTGCCGCGTGACGGTGAGCGGACCGGCGGCGGACGCATCGCAATCGGGGAAGTTGACGTTGAGGCAGGTGGGCGCGTCGTGGGAGATTTCGAGCAGCTGGCGGATCACGCCCGGCGCCAGCGCGCGCGCCGTGTCCCAGCGCACGTTTTCGCGATCGCGGAAGGTCTGCGACAGGGCGATCGACGGGAGGCCGAGCAGCAGGCCCGTCATCGCCGCGCCTACGGTGCCGGAAAACATCGTCTCGACGCCGAGATTCGCGCCGCGGTTGATGCCGGACAGCACCAGGGTGGGTGGCGCGTCCTTCATGATGTGACGCGCGCCCATCACGACGCAGTCGCCGGGCGTGCCCTGTACGCCGAAGCGCCGTTCACCCTGACGCGATACGCGCAACGGCGAATGCAGGCTGATGGAATGCGAGGTGCCGCTTTGATCGTGCTCGGGCGCGATGACCCAGACTTCGTGCGCGAGTTCGGCCGCGACTGCTTCGAGCACGGCGAGTCCGGGCGCGTCGATGCCGTCGTCGTTGGTGATGAGCACACGTTGCACGATGGGAGAAAGGGCGGACATCGCGAATGACTCCTGGGTCGAAGGTGAAAAGGATCGACCGATTATTACAGAGTTCGCGTTTGCGGGCGTCCGCCAGGCCCGCGCTTACCTGACGCCGAGTCCGCGCAGCACCGCGTTGCCGTCCTCGGTCAGACGCACCTTGGGCGTGTCGGCGTCCGGCGACACGATCTCGACATATCCGTATTCCTGCAGCGAAGCGACATCCGGCGTGGCCGCCATGACGTCGATGGGCGCGTGCATGAGCAGGAGCAGCGTGGCGATTTCGTGATGGCTCAGAAGTCTTTTTATGGCTCGCACGGGTGCGGCGGCCGGACGGCGGAAGTTCATGGAGGTAATCCTCACTTTGGCATGACGATGCTTGGCGCACCGGGCGTTCCGGCAGGTGCGCACCTTGATGTCGATGGAATCCGGGCAGGTTATCGGTCGACTCTTAGGCGAAACTTAAACCGCACGACGCGCCCTGCGGCGAGTTGTTACACCCGGTGTCACGTGTTCAGCGCACACTTCACAAGGGCTCCGATCAGAACCGGTAGTCCGGGTTTTTCGGGTCGAAAGTCAGTCCGTCGAAGGGTTTGGGTTCGATGCGCTCGAACACGACGCTTTCGAAAATGGTGCCGTCGTTGTCGTACGACTCCAGGGTCCGGAAAACCGGGCGCTCCAGATCGAGTCCGAGAACCTCCTTCTTCGCGTAGAAATCCGGCTGACCCGTCGGCGTTTCGTAGGTCAGCGCGACCACGCGCAGTCCGTCGATGGTCTTCACTTCGATATCGGCGGGCTTCGTGATTCCGGCATCGGCGAACTTGCGCCCTTCGTCGATGAAGCGTTGCGTGATCGCTTCGATGCCGAGCTCGCGGATCGAATGATTCGACTGCGCGCGGGCGAGCACGCCGTGCACCGATGCCCACATCGGCACGACCCTGAGAAAGCCGCCGAGATGGCCGTAGAGCTCCTCGGGGCGCGTGGATTCGTCATAGATGATTTCCTGGCCGGCGTGCGCGCCGTCGGGCAGCCATTTCGCGTAGATGCGCAGCGGTTCGCGCGTGACGCGCACGAGCATGTGATCGGCGCGCTTCGGCCACTTGCCCTTGATGCGCTCGCGCCGCCGCATCGTGAGTTCGTACGACGCGTAATCGCGCAGCCCGTTTTGCAGATAGCGCGGCAGCGTGCGTGGATCGAGCGCGCTGAAGAGTTCGACGAGTCGCGCGTCGTCGAGTTTCGCGAGCGCGCCGCTGGCGGCGTATTGCGCGAGCCACTGCGTCTGCTGTTCGACGCCGAGCGTGGCGATGCGCGCGATATGCGCCGCTTCGCCGTCGTCCGTTGTCTGGGCGAGCGCCGGACCACCCGCGAATGCGAGGCAGGCGCACAGCGCCGCGCAGGCAGACCGCAAGTCTGAAGCGTTGCGTCGTCGCGCACGCGGCATGAGCATCTATTCCCGAGATTGGCGTTGCAATTCGGCGTCGCGCAATTCGCGCCTGAGGACCTTGCCGATCGTCGTGAGCGGCAGCGCGTCGCGAAACTCGACGTAGGACGGCACCTTGTAGCCGGTCAGGTGTAAACGGGCGAACTTCAGCAATTCTTCCACCGAAAGCGACGCATCGCGCCGCACGACGAACGCCTTCACGCGCTCGCCGGTCACCGGATCGGGCACGCCGACGGCGGCCACCGCGCGCACTTTCGGATGCGCGGCGAGCACGTCCTCGATCTCGTTCGGATACACGTTGAAACCCGACACGATCATCATGTCCTTCTTGCGGTCGATGAGCGTGACGAAGCCGCGCGCGTCCATCACACCGACATCGCCGGTCGCAAGCCAGCCGTGCGCGTCGATGACGCCCGCCGTTTCCTCGGGACGGTTCCAGTAGCCTTTCATCACTTGCGGTCCGTGCACGCAAAGTTCGCCCGGCTCGCCGATATTCGCCCACGAACCGTCGTCGCGGCGCAGGCGCACGAGCGTGGAGGGCACCGGCAGGCCGATGGTGCCATCGAAGCTGTCGGCACCCTGGCGCTCGAGCGGCGTCGCACAGACGAGCGGCGAACATTCGGTGAGCCCGTAGCCTTCGACGAGCGCGCGTCCGGTCATCGCGCGGAAGCGCTCGGCGACGGCGCGCTGCGTGGCCATGCCGCCCGCCATCGCGAGCTTGAGCGCGGAAAAGTCCCGCCGGCGGAATTCCTCGTGGTCCATGAGCGCGCTGTAGAGCGTGTTGAGCGCGGTGATCGTCGTGAAGTTTTCGTGACGCAGCGTACGCACGAGAGCGTCGATGTCGCGTGGATTGACGATCAGCACATTGCGCGCGCCGACCGCAACCGACACCAGCGCGTTCGCGGTGAGCGAATAGATGTGGTAGAGCGGTAGCGGCGTGACAACGATCTCGCGGCCATCGACGAGCACGCCGCGCGTCCACGCGAGCGCTTGCAGCAGATTGGCGATGACATTGCGATGCGTGAGCATCGCGCCCTTCGCGACGCCGGTGGTGCCGCCCGTGTATTGAATGAGCGCGATGTCGCCATGACCGGTGCGCACCGCTTCGAACGCGCGGCGTGCGCCGAGTGCGAGCGCGTGCGGCAGGCGGACCGCGTCGGGCAGCGCGTACGCGGGCACCTGCTTTTTCACGTGCCGCAGATACAGATCGATCGCGCGGCCTTTCACGTTGAGTCCGCGCCCGAGCAGATCGCCGAGCCCCGTCACGATGACGTTGCGGATGCGCGAGCCCGGCTGCGCGTCCTGCAGCGTCTTCGCGAAGTTCTCGAACACGACGATGGTCTGCGCGCCGCTGTCCTTCAGTTGATGGCTGAGCTCGCGCACCGTATAGAGCGGGTTCACGTTGACGACGATCGCGCCCGCGATGAGCGTGCCGAACAGCGCGACGGGATAAGCGAGCGTGTTGGGCATCATCAGCGCGACGCGATCTCCGGGCTTCACGCCGATGTCCTGCAGATACGAGGCGAACGCATGCGCTTTCGCGCCGAGCGCGGCGAAGCTCAACTCGGAGCCCAGACTCACGAAGGCGACCTGATCGCGGAAGCGCGCGACGCTTTCGTCGAAGAAATGCGCGAGCGAGCGATAGCGCGCAGGGTCGATCTCGCGCGGCACATCCGGCGGATATGACGCGTACCAGATGCCGTCCGTCGCGTGCGGCGTCACAACCGCGCTCGGCGCTTGCGGTCCCGGGCTCATGCGGTGTCTCCGTCGGCGCGGCTTTGGCGCGCCTTTATTTTGTGATTGCTGCTATGTCTGCCGCCCGCCGCTCTCCAGGATCGCGACGACGCCCTGACCGCCCGCGGCGCAGATCGAGATAAGGCCGCGCATCGGGGTGCCGCCGGCCTGCGCGCCCGCCTGCGCGAGCATCTTCGCGAGCGTGCCGACGATGCGCCCGCCCGTCGCCGCGAACGGATGGCCGGTCGCGAGCGAACTGCCGTTCACGTTCAGCCGCGCGCGGTCGATCCAGCCGGGAGGTGCTTCGAGGCCCAGCGCCGTGCGGCAGTATTCGTCGTCTTCCCACGCGGCGAGCGTGCAGAGCACTTGGGCGGCGAACGCTTCGTGGATTTCGTAGAAGTCGAAGTCCTGCAGCGTGAGCCGCGCGCGCGCGAGCATGGCGGGGACGGCGTAGGCGGGGGCCATCAGCAGGCCTTCGCGCTTGTCGAAGAAATCGACGGCGGCGGTGGCCGAGTGCGTCAGATACGCGAGCACCGGCAGTCCGCGCTCGGCGGCCCATGCCTCGGACGCGAGCAGCACCGCCGACGCGCCGTCGGTGAGCGGCGTCGAGTTGCCCGCGGTGAGCGTGCCGGCGTCGCGATCGAATACGGGCGTGAGCGCCGAAAGCTGATCGAGCGAGACGTCGGGGCGCAGCGTGTTGTCGCGCGAGAGCCCTCTGTACGGTGTCATCAGATCGTTGAAAAAGCCGCGCCCGTACGCCGCCGCCAGCTTGCGATGGCTTTCCTGCGCGAGCGCGTCCTGCGCCTCGCGCGAGATCTTCCAGCGCTTGGCCATCAGTTCGCAATGCTCGCCCATCGAAAGGCCGGTGCGCGGCTCCGCGTTGCGCGGCAGCGCGGGTCTGAAGAGCATGCCCGGCCTGAGCTTGGCGAGCGCGCCCAGGCGCTGTCCCGCCGAGCGCGAGCGATGCGCCTCGAGCAGGATCTTGCGCATGCGCTCGTTCACGGCGATGGGCGCATCCGAGGCCGTGTCGACGCCGCCCGCGATGCCCGCGTCGATCTGCCCGAGCGCGATCTTGTTGGCGACCAGAATCACGGTTTCGAGCCCCGTGCCGCAGGCCTGCTGCACGTCGTAGGCGGGCGTCTCGCGGGCCAGCGTGGTCGACAGCGCGGCTTCGCGCGTCAGATTGAAATCGCGCGAATGCTTGACGACGGCGCCCGCCGCCACTTCGCCGAGCCGCATGCCGTGCAGATCGAAGCGATCGACGAGCCCCTGCAGCGCGAAGCTCAGCATGTCCTGATTCGATGCGCTCGCGTACGCCGTGTTCGAGCGCGCGAACGGAATGCGGTTGCTGCCGATGATCGCGACGCGCCGGACCTCGCTCATGGCAGCTCCCATTCGAAATGGCCGCGCAGATGCGGCCGGTCGCCCGCCAGATCGCGCACCTCGAAATCGCGCGCGGTGGGCGAGGGCGCGGCGGTCCACAGCGTCGCGTCGCCGGGCAGATAGAGCGGCGACTTGAAATCGCCGCGCGCGTGCCCGGAGGCGAGCGCCTTGACCGGATGCAGCGCCGCGAGCGTTCGCGCGAGCGTCCACATGCCGTGCGCGATCGCGCGTGGATAGCCGAACGCCTTGGCGCTCAGCATGTGCAGATGGATCGGATTGAAGTCACCCGACGCCTTCGCATAGTCGCGCCCGAGCTGCGGCGGAAGCTGCCAGCGCGCCTCGCGCGCGAGCAGCGGGACGCCTGCATCGGCAACGTCGACGATCTCGGTCGATGGCGCATGGCTCTCGCCGCGCACGCCGCGCTTCAGATAGACGCTGTCGCCGTCCCACACGGCTTCGCCGCGCCGATAGATGCGCGTATGCAGCGTGAACGCCTGCCCCTTCTGATGCGGCACGAGCGGCCCGCACTCCACTTCGACACGCAAACTCTGACCCGCCGCGAGCGGCCGCCGCAGCCGCACGCTGTTGGACAGATGCACGACGCCCAGCGCCGACCACGGAAACGACGGGTCCGTGAGCATCATCAGATGCAGCGGAAACGCGAGCACGTGGGGAAAGGTCAGCGGCACGCCGTGCTCGGGAATGAAGCCGCACACGCGCGCATAGCGGCCGATGTCTTCGGCGTCGAGCTTCACGTTGGGACGCACGAGGCGCAGCGCGGGCAACTCCGGCGCGCGTGCGCGTCTGAAGAGCGCGGGCAGCGCGCGCCCATAGAGCTTCGCGGGCGGCGGCAGGGTATCGATGACGACGGTGCGGGCGCGCGGCAGGGTCGGTGCGTGCATGCGGTCTCGTCTCCTCACGCGCCGATCAGGCTCTGGCCGCACACGCGCACGACATTGCCCGTGATGCCCGCGCTGCCCGGGCTCGCGAGCCACGCGACCGTTTCGGCGACATCGACGGGCAGGCCGCCCTGGCCCATCGAATTGAGCCGTCTGCCGGCCTCGCGCAAGCCGAAGGGCATGCGCGCGGTCATATGCGTTTCGATGAAGCCGGGCGCGACCGCATTGATCGTCACGCCGCGTGCGCGCAGCACCGGCGCCATCGCGCGCACGCGGCCGATCACACCGGCTTTGGAGGTCGCGTAATTGGTCTGCCCGCGATTGCCCGCGATGCCCGCAATCGACGACACCGCGACGATGCGCCCGCCATCGCGCAACACGTGGGCCTCGAGCAACGCTTCGTCGATGCGCTCCTGGGCCAGCAGATTGACGTCGATCACGCTGTCCCACATTTCGCCGCTCATGCGCGCGATGGTCTTGTCGCGCGTGATGCCCGCGTTGTGCACGACGATATCGATGCCGCCCGACGCCGCGAGCGCGGCCGCGATTTGCGAGGGCGCTTCCGGCGCGGCGATGTCCGCGACGAGCGCCGCATGCGCGCCCGCCGAAGGCGCCGCATCTTCGATCGCGAGCATGGTCTGGTCGAGCGCGCCGCGGACGGCTTCGACGTCGAGCCCGGTGACGATCGCGCCGTGCTCGGCCAGCACCGCCGAAATCGCGGCGCCGATGCCGCGCGCCGCGCCGGTCACGAGCGCGCGCCGCCCCGCGAGCGGCTTAGTCCAGCTTTCGGGCGAGGTGGAGGGAGCGTCGATGGTCACGACCTGTCCCGATACGTACGCCGATCGCGGCGACAGGAAGAAGCGCAGCGCGGCGTCGATATCCGCGCCTTCGGCCACGCGCAGCAGATTCGACGTGATGCCGTTGCGCGCTTCCTTGCCGAGCGAACGCGTCATGCCTTCGAGCGCGTGCTGCGCGGTCGCGGCCGCCACGCTTGCGCACGTGGCCGGCGGACGTCCGATCACGACGATGCGCCCGTTCTTCGCGAGCGAGCGCAGCGCATCGTGAAAGAAGGCGTAGAGCGAATGCAACTGGCTGCTGTGCTCGATGCCGGTTGCATCGAAGATCAGCGCCTGCACGCGATCGACCGCGTGCGCGTCGCCCGAACGCGGCTCGAAGCGTCCGCTCATCACGCCGTGGCGGGCGGCGGCGGGCAGCCAGCCGTACGCGCTTTCATGCGCGACGCCCGTCATGCCGATTGTTGCGAGCACGCCGAGGAGCGCGTCGAAGAGCGTGGGCGAAGGTCCCGCGCCGATGGCGGCCATGCCGCCGAATTCGGCCTGATCCGCGCGATGGCGGCGTAATACCTCGGGACGCGGCAAGCCGAGCGAGCGGGCGATGCTCGTGCCGAAAGGCGAATTGACGAAGTCGAGATAGCGGTCTTTCATCGATTGGCGATCGGTCGTCGGGGGCGCATGACGCGGCGTCGGCTCAGGCGATAGTCTCGGGCAACTGCCGCTCCAGCGCCGCGCTGCGCTTTTGCAATGCTTCGAGGATACCGAAGTCTGGGGAAAAATCATCGACTTTCACGGCTTCGCGCGCGTGTCCCGCCCATTCGACTAGCAGCGCAAGCTCGCTGTCATCGATGAAACCGCGCGCGGAGGCCGCCTGCGCCCACGCACCGATTTCGTCGGGACTCTGCGGCAACGCGGGCGTATCGCCGGCTTTGACGGCTTCGCGCAGACGCGCCTCCAGAGCCGCGACAGCAGGCGTGAGCGCGAGCAGTTTTTCGCCGCGCGCGATCGGATCGCCGGGATGGATGTCGAGCGCCGCAACGTGCGAGCCCGCGACGAGCCGCTCGCGCGCATCGCCGGGCGTCTGCATGAGCAGCGCGACTTCGTTGCCGAGCGCATCGGCGCTGGGTGCGTGCGGCAAACCGAGCGGAAATGCGATCACGCGCAGGAACGCCGCCGCCGCGCGGTTCGGATAGTTCGCGAGCAGGCCTTCGAAGGCCGCGCGCGCCCGATACAGCGCATCTTCCGCGCCCCAGCGCACGAGCGGAAGGTCGCTTTCCGGGCGGCCGTCGTCCTCGAAACGCTTGAGCGTCGCCGAGAGCAGATATAGCTGCGAAAGGATGTCGCCGAGACGCGCCGAGAGCCGCTCGCGCCGTTTCAGCTCGCCGCCGAGAGCGAGCATGGAGACATCGGCGAACAGTGCGAACGCGCTCGACAGGCGCGTGGCCGCGCGATAGTACGGCGCGAGCCGGGCATCGGCGCGCGCGGGCCGGGCGATCAGCGCGCCGCCGCCGCATGCGTAGACCAAGCTGCGCATCGCATTCGAAGCGAGGAAGTTCGCGTGGCCGAAGAAGGCGGCGTCGAAGGCGCGCAAATCGTGTTCGCGCGCAGCGGTCATTTCCTTGAGCACGTACGGGTGGCAGCGGATCGCGCCCTGTCCGAAGATGATCAGGCAGCGCGTGAGGATATTCGCGCCTTCGACAGTGATCGAAATCGGCATCTGCTGATACGCACGCGCCAGAAAATTCGACGGCCCCATGCAGATGCCTTTGCCCGCGACGACGTCCATGCCGTCGTTGATCAGGACCCGCGCCCGTTCCGTGATGTGGTACTTCGCGATCGCCGATATAACCGAAGGCTTTTCGCCGAGATCGACCGCCTGCGCCGAGAGGCGGCGCGCCGCGTCCATCACGTACAGATTGCCGCCCATGCGCCCGAGCGCTTCCTGAATACCCTCGAAGCGTCCGATCGAGGTGCGGAACTGTCGGCGCGCGGCGGCGTACGCGCCCGTTCCGCGCACCGCGAGTTTTGCCATGCCGACATTCGACGAAGGCAGCGAGATCGCGCGTCCGGCGGCAAGGCACTCCATCAGCATGCGCCAGCCGCGGCCGACCTGCGCGCGGCCGCCGATGACCCAGTCCATCGGGATGAAGACGTCGCGGCCCGAGTTCGGCCCGTTCTGGAACACCGCGTTGAGCGGCCAGTGACGGCGGCCGATCTGCACGCCGGGATGGCTCGTCGGAATCAGCGCGCAGGTGATGCCGGGCGCTTCGTCATCGCCCAGCAAATGGTCGGGATCGAGTGCGCGGAAGGCGAGGCCGAGCACGGTGGCGATCGGTCCGAGCGTGATGTAACGCTTGTTCCAGGTGACGCGAAAGCCGAGCGTCTCGCGACCCTCGTGCATATCGCGACAGACGATGCCGACATCGGGAATCGCGGCGGCGTCCGATCCTGCGTAGGGGCTCGTCAGCGCGAAGCAGGGAACTTCGTCGCCGCGCGCGAGGCGTGGCAGATAGTGATTCTTCTGTTCCTCGGTGCCGTAGTGAAGCAGCAGTTCGGCCGGACCGAGCGAATTGGGCACCATCACCGACACGGCCGCCGCCGACGAATGCGTCGCCAGCTTCATGACGACCTGGGAATGTGCATACGCGGAGAAGGCTTTCCCGCCGTACTGCTTCGGGATGATCATCCCCAAAAACCCCTGTTCCTTGATGTAGGCCCACGCCTGAGGCGACAGGTCTTGCCAGATCGCGGTGGTGTCCCAGTCGTTGGAGAGATCGCACAGGCGCGCGCATTCGTTATCCAGAAAGCTCTGCTCTTCGGCCGTCAGCTTTGGTGCGCCGTGCGCGAGCAGCGTATCCCAGCGTGGGCGGCCGGAAAACAGTTCGGCGTCCCACCAGACGGTGCCGGCTTCGATGGCATCACGTTCCGTCGACGACATCTCCGGCAGGATCTCGCGAAACAGCGCGAACACGCGACGGCTGATGAGTGCGCGGCGCAGCGGTTTCGTGGCGAGCACGAGCGCGGGAACGAGGAAGAGGATCGCGAGCAACGCAACGCCGATGGAGCCGGTCACGCCGACGACCGGTCCCAGCGCTACCCAGATGATGAGGCCGGCGAGCCAGGCGAGCGCGGGAGCCTGAAGGAACGACAGCGCGCCGGCGAGCGCGAGAAAAGCGACTACGTAGAGAGCGGGCATCACGGATCTCCGACGAGAGCGGCCACGAACTCGAAAATGCCAGTCTACGAGCACATGACGTGCCGATGTTCTGGATTTCTCCCTCTAATTGGGCTTTTTACGGTTGCGATACAAATCCCGTCGTGAAACGATTCGGGAATTGGGGACGTTGAACTCGGAATATCCAGTTCAAGATTAAATCATGCAAGCTAAAAATAACCTGATCTAGATTCGCGGCGTCGAATGCGACGCCGGAGTGACGCCAAAGGGTTTATCGATCCCCGCGCGGCGCGGGGATCAAAAGGGCGCTGTGGATCGTTCTTTGCCGGATCTCACCACAGCAAGTCACAAAGGGCGAGCCTCTTGTTGTGACCACCTGCCAGCGTGCACGTGGTCTGGGGAGCATAGTCGGCTTTGGAGAATCTAGATCAATTAGTTAGGCTAAATATAGGCGGCATTTCCTTGGAGGCCACGTTTCCTGATTGGGCATGTATTCAGGGATATTTGCTTTTCAAGTCATTGAGCGCGAAGGGCAAGTGTCAGTACGTATATGTGCCGCTAGACACGAGCCTTATCGAGAGCATTCGCTTGCGCAGTTCCGGTGCGAGGTTTTCGCTGTACCGTGACGGCAACGGACGCATCACTCCTGTCGCGAAATTTGTCGCCTTGTGCTGTCTGGAGCAAGGCGTGTCGATTCCCGCGATCAGCTGGCAACTCGGTGTGTCCGAGAGCGTGGTGCGATGGTTGAGGCGCAAGCGATGGCGGGTGGGCAATGCTCCGGATCGTGTCGCGCTCCGGGAACTGCTCCGGAACATCGCGTTCGAGGCCGGCGAAGGATAGTTATACAGGCAGTTTTCCTTTCGATTGACCGACGCAATTCTTAAATGGAGTGGCCCCGTCTCGCACGGGGTCAACCATGTGCGACCGCGACTCCGCCTCCCGCATCCGTTTCCTGCGCCGCGCGCGTCAGATCGATGCCCCGCCGCTCCCGGCTGAAGAAAATCAATGCCGCGATGACGACGGCGACGACCCCCGCGACGATCGCCATCGCCATGCCGTAATTGTCGCCGTGTGAAGTGGCCAGCGACGCCTGCATCGTCGCATTGACCGCGGCGAGCAGATTGCCGAGCTGGTACACGAGCCCTGGGAAAGTGGCGCGAATCTCGTCGGGCGAGATTTCGTTCAGATGTACCGGAATCACACCCCACGCGCCCTGCACCGAGATCTGCATCAGAAATGCGCCGATCGCCAGCAAGACGGGCCCGCTCGAAAACGCCCACAGATACAGGACGGGCAGTGCAATCAGCGCAGCGATGAAGATCGCCAGCCGCCGGCCGATCTTCTCCGACAGCGCCCCGAAGAACAGCCCGCCGACGATTGCGCCGATATTCAGCACGATCGTGATCCACGACACGGTATGCGGATCGAAGTGATGCTGCTCGCGCAGGAAGGTCGGATAGAGGTCCTGCGTGCCGTGCGAGAAAAAGTTGAACGCGGTCATCAGCACGATCGCGTAGAGCGAAAGCGTCCAGTTCTGCTTGAGAGTCGCGAGCAGACCCGGGCGCTTGCGCTTCTCCATCGCGCGCCAGGCGGGCGATTCGGGCACGTGGGCGCGCACGTACATCACGAGCAGCGCGGGCGCTACGCCGACGAAGAACATTCCGCGCCAGCCGACGATCGGAAACAGCACGCCGAAGACGATCGAAGCGAGCAAATAGCCGCTCGGGTAACCCGCCTGCAGAAGCCCGGAGACGAAGCCGCGCGCGTGGGGCGGTACGGTTTCCATCGTCAGTGCGGAGCCGACGCCCCATTCGCCGCCCATCGCGATGCCGAAGAGGGCGCGGAGGATCAGCAGCGTGGCGAGATTCGGCGACAGGCCAGACAGCAATTCGAGCAGCGAATAACACGCGATGTTGATCATCAGCGTGGGACGGCGGCCGAACTTGTCGGCGAGTCGCCCGAAAATGAGTGCGCCGATGGGGCGCATCGCCAGTGTGATCGTGATCGCGAACGCGACTTCCGGGATTTTCACATTGAATTCGGCGGCAATATCCTTCAATACGAAAACCATCAGGAAGAAATCGAATGCGTCGAGTGTCCAGCCCAGATAGGCGGCGATCGTCACGTTTCTTTGTTCGCGCGTCCAGCTCATTGCTCATGCTCCGTTCGGGTAACGAATGACGGATAGTGCAATGCGGATGAGCAATAAATGAACCTTGCGGCAGCCTTTCCGCGCGGGCGTTTGCGCTCGATGGATCGGAGAATTACCGCGTGGCTTCATTCTCGATTCGATACATCGGATATCGAATAGAAAATGAAAGCAGGGAGCACGAAAAGCGAAGGCGAAAAACAAAAAACCCCACGATCATGCGTGGGGTTTTTCATATGCGATGCGCTTGAAAAAAGCGTCTCGCGAAATAGGACCTTGGTGCCCAGGAGAGGACTCGAACCTCCACGGTGTTGCCACCGCTAGGACCTGAACCTAGTGCGTCTACCAATTCCGCCACCTGGGCCAAGGGGTACAGCGAGCCCGCTATTTTAGCGGGTACGGGCGCCGTGTCAATCGAAAAGTCATACAACTCGCCTCGATCAAAAACACGGTCTCCGCATAAATAGAAAAAGCCACCTGACTTTGACATCGAGGTGGCTTTTTCTTACATCTTGGTGCCCAAGAGAGGACTCGAACCTCCACGGTGTTGCCACCGCTAGGACCTGAACCTAGTGCGTCTACCAATTCCGCCACCTGGGCCAAGGGGTACAGCGAGCCCGCTATTTTAGCGGGTACGGGCGCCGTGTCAATCGAAAAGTCATACAACTCGCCTCGATCAAAAACACGGTCTCCGCATAAATAGAAAAAGCCACCTGACTTTGACATCGAGGTGGCTTTTTCTTACATCTTGGTGCCCAAGAGAGGACTCGAACCTCCACGGTGTTGCCACCGCTAGGACCTGAACCTAGTGCGTCTACCAATTCCGCCACCTGGGCAAGGGTGCGTTTTGCTGTTGTTGGCTTGTTGCGTCAGCAGCAAAGAACGCCATTATAGCGAGTGAAATACGCCTGTCAAGTGTTTCGATATAAAGCGCGTAACCGGCGTGCAGCGGGGCCGTGCTGCACGCCGCGCCGGCCTCCGCAGCCCGTGGTGCTTAAACGACGGGTGTTAGAATGACCCGCAACGAAGACCGCATTCCGGGTAGCAAAGCATCGCAAAAGTCCCGTCCAACGAGAAAAAACACGACTACGCCCTTGAGCAAATATCCGTATCCGATTCCGAGCCGCGAAGAAATTCTCGGCGTGCTGCGCACGAGCGAGACACCGCATGCCGCGAACGACATCGCCGAGGCGCTGTCGATCAAGCGCCAGGAGCGCGAAGGATTTTTCAAGCGACTGGCGGCAATGGAACGCGACGGGCAAATCCGCCTCGACAAACGCGGCCATTATCAACTCACGCATCCGTCGAATTTCGTGGCCGGGCGCGTGCAGGGACATCGCGACGGCTTCGGCTTCCTGATCCGCGACGACGGCCAGGACGATCTCTTTCTGCCCAACGGCGAAATGCAGAAGGTCATGCACAACGACCGCGTGCTTGCGCGCATCGTCGGCTATGACCGTCGCGGGCGGCCGGAAGGGCATATCGTCGAAGTCACGGAGCGCGCCAACAAGCGCATCATCGGCCGGCTCGTCAACGAGAACGGCGCGCTCATTCTCGTGCCGGAAGACAAACGCATCGGGCACGACATTCTCATCACGCAGAATCCGAAGAAGGCGAAGGTCGGCCAGGTGGTGTCGGTCGATCTGACGGATTTCCCGAGCCGGCATTCGCAGCCGCTCGGGCGCGTGGCCGAAGTGATCGGCGATATCGACGACCCTGGCATGGAGATCGAAATCGCCGTGCGCAAATACGGCGTGCCGCATGAGTTCAGCGACGCCGCGCTCGCCTCGGCCGCGAAGCTGCCCGACGAAGTGCGTCCGGTCGATATCCGTCATCGGGTGGACTTGCGCGACGTGCCGCTCGTCACCATCGACGGCGAGGACGCGCGCGACTTCGACGACGCCGTGTATTGCGAGCCGGTCGCCGTCGGACGCGGTCAGGGGTTTCGTCTGCTGGTCGCGATCGCGGACGTGTCGCACTACGTGCGCCCGAACGAGCCGCTCGATGTCGATGCGCTCGATCGCAGCACCTCGGTCTACTTCCCGCGCCGCGTGATTCCGATGCTGCCGGAGAAGCTGTCGAACGGCCTGTGCTCGCTGAATCCGCATGTGGACCGCTGCGTGCTCGTGTGCGACATGGTCATCACCGCGCGCGGCGAGATCAAGGCATATCAGTTCTATCCGGGCGTGATGCATTCGGCGGCGCGTCTCACCTATACCGAAGTCGCGGCCGTGCTGACGAACACGAAAGGACCGGAAGCGACGAAGCGCGCGGATCTGCTGCCGCAATTGCAGGATCTCTACGGCGTCTACAAGTCGCTGCACGCCGCGCGTCAGAAACGCGGCGCGATCGATTTCGACACGACCGAGACGTATATCGTCGTGAACTCGCAGGGCAAGATCGAGCAGATCGTGCCGCGTCATCGCAACGACGCGCATCGGCTGATCGAGGAGTGCATGCTGGCCGCCAACGTCTGCGCCGCGGACTTCCTGAAGCGCAACAAGCATCCGGGTCTGTATCGCGTGCACGCGGGGCCGACCGAGGAAAAGCTCGAGAACCTGCGCGCGTTCCTGCGCGGCGTCGGCCTCACGCTGACGGGTGGTGACAAACCGCACGCGAGCGATTACGCCGCGCTGATCGCGCAGATTCGCGACCGGCCCGACGCGCAAATGCTCCAGTCGATGGTGCTGCGCTCGATGCAGCAGGCCGTGTACAGCCCGGACAACATCGGTCACTTCGGCCTGGCTTACGAAGCGTATGCGCACTTCACCAGCCCGATCCGCCGTTATCCCGATCTGCTCACGCATCGCGCGATCTACGCGATCCTGCAGGGCAAGAAGTATCTGCCGGACATCGGCCATGACGTTTCGCTGAGCACGGGCCTGACCAAAGCGGCGCGCGAAATGCAGAAGGCCGACGACACCGCGCGTGGCCGGGCGCGCAACAGCGTCGCGATCTGGGAAGAGCTCGGGCTGCATTGCTCGTCCAACGAGCGTCGCGCGGATGAAGCCTCGCGCGACGTCGAAGCCTGGCTCAAGTGCTATTTCATGCGCGACAAGCTCGGCGAGGAATACGGCGGCATGGTGAACGGCGTGACCTCGTTCGGCATTTTCGTGCAGCTGGATTCGCTGTTCATCGAAGGGCTCGTGCATGTGACCGAGCTCGGCTCGGATTACTTCCAGTACGACGAGATCAAGAACGAGTTGCGCGGCGAGCGCACGGGCATTCGTTACCGCATGTCGGATCGCGTGCGCGTGCAGGTTGGACGCGTCGATCTCGATGCCCGCAAGATCGATTTCCGTCTCGTGCGCGATACGCCCGTGAAGCCGCCGGCGCCGCGTGCGTCGTCGGGGGCGGGTGAAGCGGCGGCGGGTGCGGGCGGCGTCGCGGCGGGTCCGCGCATCCGTTCGTTCAACGACGACGACGCGCCGAGCACGCGCGCCCGCGGCGGCACGAAGAAGGGCGCGGCGCTCGCGTCCGGTCCGCGCGGAGGCGGCGCTGCGAAGAAGCGCGGGGCGGCGTCGAAGTCGCCGGCGCGCAAGAAACGTTAGGGCGGCGCGCAGCACGCGTCGTCATCGAATACGCGCGGTCCGATGCCTCATGGCTCGGACCGCGTCGTGCTTTTCAAGTTTTCACCGAAGGTTCGGATCAGTCATGTCACGTCTCAAGGTTCTATACGGATTTCACGCAGTCACCGCGCGTTTGCGGGCGGATGCATCGTCGATCGAGGAGGTGCTGTACGACCCCACGCGCAAGGATCGGCGCATGCAGGACTTCCTGCGGACCGCGAAGGAAGCGGGCGTGCGGCTGATCGCGGCCGATGAATCGCGCCTGTGGGGGCTCGCGGGCAATATTCAGCATCAGGGCGTGGTGGCGCGCGCGAACGATCTGCCGCTTGCGCAGAACCTGGCCGAGTTGCTCGATGGCATTTCGGGCACGCCGTTGTTGCTGGTGCTGGACGGCGTCACCGATCCGCATAATCTGGGCGCGTGTTTGCGCGTCGCGGACGCAGCGGGCGCGCACGCGGTGATCGCGCCACGCGATCGCTCGGCGGGCCTGAATGCGACCGCTGCGAAGGTGGCGAGCGGGGCGGCGGAGAGCGTGCCGTATATCACGGTGACGAATCTGGCGCGCTCGCTGCGGGAGCTGAAGGACGCGGGCGTGTGGGTGATCGGCACGGCGGGCGAGGCGACGGCTTCGCTTTACGAGACCAAGCTGGATGGTCCGGTGGCGATCGTGGTCGGCGCCGAGGGCGAAGGGATGCGCCGGCTCACGCGCGAGACCTGCGACGAGATCATGAATATTCCGATGGCGGGATCGGTCGAGAGCTTGAATGTGTCGGTGGCGAGCGGGGTTTGTTTGTTCGAAGCGGTGAGGCAGCGGCAGGTGAAGAAGTAAGCGCAGCTCAAACGTCGTGGTATTCCACTCATGGCTTTGCTAGAAGCAATCTTCGAAAATCTGACTCCTGCTCACCGAGCCGCGTTGCAATGGTTTCATAACCGCAAGGGCCAGGTTGTTCCTTGGCCCGAACCCCTGGCGGATGGCACGTTCATTGTCAACAAAGCAAAGGGAATTCATAAACCGAAAGATATCGAATACGCCGTAAGCGTACGTCAGTCGCTTCAGAGCGCGTATGACGATCTCGAGCCGGAAATGAAGGCAGACGGGTCGTGGACCTATCAGTATTTTCAAGAGCAACTCGATCCAACAAGGCGCGACAGCCAATTTACAAATCGCGCTTTGCTGGCTTGCTGGCGGGATCGTATTCCTGTCGGGGTTATGCGCCAAGTCAAGACGAAACCAGACCCGCGTTATCTGGTTCTTGGTCTTGCGTTTGTGACGGGTTGGAAAGACGGCTATTTTCAAATTAAAGGCATCGAGGACAATGCGACTGAGATTCCTGACCCTTCCCTCGAGTTGGTTGAGTTTGCGATTGACTCTTCGGGCGCTTTCAATCCGTTCAACGTTGAAGATGCCCGAAGATGGATAGACGCATCGATCGTGCTGCGTCAGGGCCAGTCGATCTTTCGCCAGGACTTATTGAAAGCCGACGACGGCCGATGCGCTATCACTGAATGCAACGTCAGAGAGGTGCTCGAGGCTGCCCATATTTGTAGCTATCTGGGAAAAGAGACCAATCACGTTCAAAACGGAGTCTTGCTTCGCGCCGACCTGCATACCTTGTACGACCGTGACCTGATGGCGATCGAGCCCTTTTCTTACCGGGTGCGCATTTCACCTGCGCTCAAGGACAGTGACTATCATCAGATCGACGGACGCGTGCTTCGACTTCCTAACAATTTGAAAAACCATCCTAGTGATGCAGCGCTGGGTACGCGTTTCAGGCGGGTACAGGAAGCGTGGACGAAGGACGCGCAATAGTCGGATTGTCAACATGACCAGGCTCTTGAAATTGGTCGGGCTCGTTGCTTCTTCGGCAGCGCTCATGCTCGCCGCCTGCACCACCACGCAGATCGATCGCGGCAGCTACATCGCCGACACGCAATACAAAGCCAGAAACGCCGACTCCCGCGTCCGTTTCCTCGTGATGCATTACACGGAAATCGACGAAGCCCGATCCCTCGCGGTTCTGACGGGCGATGACGTCAGCGTCCATTACGTCGTCCCCGACGCGCCGCGCATCGAGCGGGGCGAGCCCGTTGTCTATCAGCTCGTGCCGGAGAACATGCGCGCGTGGCACGCCGGCGTCAGCTCATGGCAAGGCGCGACGGAGCTGAACGCCTCGTCGATCGGCATCGAGAACGTGAACCTCGGCCCGATCGGCCCGCTCAGCGACGGCAAATGGCAGCCGTATCCTCCCGCGCAAGTCGACGCGCTCATCAAGCTCTCGCGCGATATCGTCGCGCGCCACAACATTCCGCCGACACGCGTCGTCGGTCATAGCGACATCGCGCCGCAGCGCAAGATCGATCCGGGTCCGCTCTTTCCGTGGCGCGCCCTGTACGATGCCGGCGTGGGCGCATGGCCCGACGACGTCACCGTCGCCGCGCGCCTGGCCGGCCGGGACCGCAAGGCGCCGGCAGACGTGCGCGCGCTGCAGGAAAAGCTGAAGCGCTACGGCTACGACGTCGCCACCGACGGCGTGCTCGACAACAAAACCCGCCGCGTCTTCAGCGCATTCCAGATGCACTTCCGGCCGTCGGATTACGCGGGCGACGCCGACGCCGAAAGCGACGCCATCGCTCAAGCCCTGCTCGACAAATACTTCCCTCGATAAGAAAGGAGCCCACGATGGGCGATTACTTCCTCCCGCTGCGCGCACTTCACATGACCTGCGCGGGGTTGTCCATCGCCGGTTTCGTGCTGCGCTGGATCTGGATGCTGATGGACTCGCGTCTGCTGCAGGCGCGTCCGGCGAAAATCCTGCCGCACATCATCGATACGCTGTTGCTGCTGAGCGCGATCGCTCTGGTCGCGATCGTCGGCTTTTCCGCGAACGCCGCGTGGCTCAGCGCGAAAATCGCGGGCCTCGTCGTCTATATCGTGCTCGGCACGCTCGCGCTGAAGCGCGGCCGCACGAAGGGCGCGCGCGCCGTCTATGGCGTGCTGGCGATCATCGTGTTCGCGTTCATCGCGTCGGTGGCGCGCACGCACGATCCGCTGGGCTTTCTGCACGCGATTGCATGATTCCCGTGAACGCGCCGCGCGCTCCGATAAAATCTCAGTTTTCTCCGACAAGCAGCACCGCTCCCATGACTCAAGACGAACTCAAGCAACTGGTCGGCCAGGCCGCCGCCGACTACGTGAACGCGAACGTGCCCGAAGGCGCGATCATCGGTGTCGGCACCGGCTCGACCGCCAATTGCTTCATCGACGCCATCGCGAAATCCAAGGCGCGCTATCGCGGCGCGGTGTCGAGCTCGGTCGCGACCACGGCGCGTCTGGAATCGCACGGTTTCAAGATGTTCGATCTGAACGACATCGAGACGCTTTCCATTTACGTCGACGGCGCCGACGAAATCGACGCGAGCGGTGCGATGATCAAGGGCGGCGGCGGCGCGCTCACGCGCGAGAAAATCGTCGCGTCGGTGGCGGACGTGTTCGTCTGCATCGCCGACGCGAGCAAGCGCGTGCCCGTGATGGGCACGTTCCCGCTGCCCGTCGAAGTCGTGCCGATGGCGCGCACTGCGATCGGCCGCAAGCTCGCCGCGCTCGGCGGCGTGCCGGTTCTGCGCGTGACGAAGGACGGCGCGCCTTACATCACCGACAACGGCAACGAGATCATCGACATAAAGGGCCTGTCGATCACGGACCCCCGCGCGCTAGAGGCGCAGATCAACGCGTGGCCCGGCGTCGTCACGGTCGGGCTGTTCGGGGCGCGCGGTGCGAACCTCTGCCTGCTCGGCACCGAATCGGGCGTCGAACGCATCGACTACAAGTAAGACAGGCGCGAGCCAAAACAAAAGCCCGGCGATTCGCATCGCCGGGCTTTTGTTTTCGTCGGAGGACCGATCAGAACGCGTTGCGTCCGATGAATCCCTTGAACATCGTCATGGCGACGATCTTGATGTCGAACCAGAACGACCAGTTGTGGATGTAGAACAGGTCGAACTTCACACGGCTCTGCATCTTCTCGATCTTCTCGGTCGCGCCGCGGTAGCCGTTCACCTGCGCCCATCCCGTGATGCCCGGCTTGATGCGGTAGCGGAACATGTAGCCGTAGACGAGATCCTTGTAGAGATCGTCGTGCTCCAGCGCATGCGGGCGCGGGCCCACCACCGACATGTGCCCGAACAACACGTTCAGAAACTGCGGCAACTCGTCGAGGCTCGTGCGCCGCAGGAAGGCGCCCACCTTCGTCACGCGCGGATCGTTGCGCGTCGCCTGCGTCACATGCCCCGTGGTCTCCTTGTGCACTGCCATCGAGCGGAATTTATAGATGGGGAACGGCCGTCCGTCCGCGCCCTTGCGTTTCTGCGTGAAGAACACCGGACCCTTCGATGTCGTCTTCACGGCGATCGCGATCGCGATCAGCAGCGGTGAGAGCGCGAGCACGGCGGTCGCCGCGAACAGCCGGTCGAACAGCATCTTCGGCCACATCTGCAGCGCGCTGACCGGCGAAGTCGTCAGATTGATGGTGGCGAGCCCCGCGACATCCGTCATCGAATGATTGAAGAGCGAAATGCTGCGCGTGTCCGGAATCAGCCGCAGGTTCACGAAGTCGTGGCGCAGCGCATGCACGAAGCGGTAGATCGTGTGTTCCTGCGACAACGGCAGCGCGAGCCACACTTCGTTGATCTCCTCGGCACGCACTTTCTCGACGAGTTCATCGAAGTCGTTCAGCACCGGAAGCCGGTTGCCGTTGGTGCCGATCGCGGTTGTCGCCGGCACGCCGTCGAGGCCGCTCGCGTGCAGTTCCTCATCGCCGGTCGTGTCGAGCAGGCAGACCGGCGTGAAGCCTTGCTCGGGCGTGCTGCTCAGATGCGCGAGCAGCGTGCGCGCGAAGCCCTGCGCGCCGACGATCGCCACGGTGCGCTGATTGAAGCCGCGTCCGCGCACGCCCCGCAGCCCCGTATAGACGGCCAGTTTCACCGTGATGATGAGCGCGCCGGAAATCAAGGTTGAATATGCGAACCACAGACGCGACACGGCATCCATGCGATGCAGCGTGAAAGCGAGCAGGAGACCTGCGGCCACCACGGCCATCCACGCGAGCGTGACGCGCGCCAGCATCACCGGAAGCGGCTTGCCGCGCCAGGCTTCGTACACGCCGAACGCCGGGAAGAAAAGCAGCGCCAGAACCGAGTTGAAAGCAATCAGCAATTTTTCGATATCGCTGAAATCGAGCGTTGAGAAGCGCACACTATGCGCGATAAGGCCGCCCGCAATGATCAGACAGACGTCCAGAGTGCGTGCCAGCCACGCAATCATGTCGTTTTTTTTATCTTGCATCAATTGAGACCATTAAACACTGGAGGCGGAAGCAGCAGCCTCGGTTGCACGGAGACGCGGCAATAGTCGGTCGAATTCTCGCTTCACGAGGCCGTAGCACTCGCAGGCGCGGGCTTCGAGCCCTTCGCGATCGACCACCTTGATGCAGCCGCGGCTATGGTGGATAAGTCCGGCGTCGTGGAGCTTGCCAGCCGCTTCGGTCACGCCCTCGCGGCGCACACCCAGCATGTCGGCGATGAGTTGCTGGGTGACCTGCAGTTCATTCGACGCCGTACGATCGATTTCGATCAAAAGCCAGCGGCAAAGTTGCTTGTTCAGCGAGTGATGCCGGTTGCACGCCGCCGTCTGCGCGACTTGCGTGAGGAGCGCCTGCATATAGAGCAGCATCAGGCGGCGCAGGAAATCGGAGCGGCCGAATTGCTCGCGCAGGGCCTGCGCGCTCATGCGATAAGCGAAGCCGGGGCACTGCACCTGCACGCGCGTGGGCATGGTTTCACCGCCGGTCAGCACGGGCACGCCCGTCATGCCTTCGCGGCCCACCGCGGCGATCTCGACCGAGCCGCCGTCTTCCATCGTGTGCAGCAGGGAGACGATCGCGGTTGTCGGGAAATAGACGTGGTGGATGCGTTGGCCCGAGTCGCACAGCAGTTGTTCGGTGCGGAGCTGGACGAGTTCGAGATGCGGGGTGAGCGCTTGCCATTCGTGCGCCGGAAGTGCGCCGAGCAGGTGGTTGCCGTGCAAGTCGGACTGGAGGGTCAGCATGATTTGTTCTCTCTCGTAACTTCGCGCATTGCGCTTCACATTTTTATTTACTGGCGTGACCGTTCTCTGAATCGCCGCGTACCGGCACGTCGAAAACGCCTCACACCAGCCCCGTAGCAGCCCGCTCGCGCCTGAGTTGATTTTGTTGATCGCGTTCGTTCGGGTTGCGGGTTTTCTATTAGCGAGGACTGTGCCAATACGACCAACGTCAATGCTGGTGGGGCTTCTGGGCGAAAGCATTTTTCGTGGTGCAGCGCAGCGCGGCGTTTTTGTTTCAGTCTTGAACATTGCTGGTCTTAGGAATACGTGCACGCCTCGACAAGTTTCCTCAGTTCAATCCCCCCATATGTCGGTCTGACCTTTTCTGATCAACGTGTGACAGGCCTCACAGGTCGACATCCCATCGACGGGAAGCCCCCTTTCGTAGGGATAATCAAAATTGATTCATCCGTGTTCCATGCGCTGGGTGGGCCAGCGAACGCGCGTCCGCACACATTCCGCTTGATTCCCCGAAGAGCCTTGCGCTACGTGGCTCTTCGGGATATGGAGAATGTCTTCCGCGGAATGTTGCTTGTAGCGGGAACGTCGCGTCGATTCCACCTGCTGAAAAATCCGTGCGCTACACCACGCGCAATCTCGCCTTTGTCGGCGCTTGAGGAGCGAGGGCTATCTCACACGGCGCTCGCAGCCAAGCGGGCATCGCGCTGAAGATACGCATCACGCCGCCAAACGTTTGCCGGTCGTTTGTCGGATTGCCGCCGGGAACGGAGCCATTTCGTGCGACAGAAAAGGGCAGCGAAATGTTTCATCGAGGAAAATTTCATGCGGAGCGATTAATCGCGCTATTCCGGATTCAGGCGAAACGCCCCAATGACATCACGCGGTCATATGGCTCTGGATATGTATCGAGCACGTAAGCGATTGAAAAAGGCCTTGAAACGAGGCCTCGAATATGGTTTTAAATAATGCATTCTACGAATTGCATCGTGCTCCATTAAGGCGCGCGTATTAATTGCTCAACAGACGATATTCGCCAGTGGAGGAATGACACGTTCATACGCGTCCTCCAGAATGTCGAACGATGCTTCGCAGAGTTCGACGCGTTGCCGCGAGAGCGCGCGTGCGAGGCGGCATTGCATCACCATGGTTTCGCTGGCGATCTTGCGCGCGCCGATGTGAGTCTGTGCCGGAATGTCGAAGCCTTGTTCGCGCATCCATTGCAGGTAGTGTGCTAGCAGTTCGAAGTTGGCCCCGAGTTGCCGCATCATGTTGAACGCATAGAGCCGCGCGTAGGGCTCGCCGCGTGCGAGCATCGTCTCGACGTGGGCGGGAAAGGCCGCGCGCCAGCGAGCGATCGGATTGTGCATTGGTCGTCGCAGCAAATGCGCGCACAGCAGGTCCGCCGAAACCTCGGCGAGCGGCGTGCCGGACAGCGGTTCGCGCACACGCTTGACGAATTCGACGTGCGGAAAGAGCGTCTGCTGCGGCGTTACGTTGGACCGCAACACGCCGTCGTAGTCGTCACCATCGAGCAGGTGGTAACCCGTGTGATGAAAGTAGCCGAAACGCCTTGCATCAGGATCGATCACATCGATGCCGATAGTCGTCTTCGCATGCTCGCGATGATACGAATCCGCGCGCATGTCGGGCAGAAAGAACGCATCGACCTCGACGAGCACGATGTTCTCGCGCCGTGTCTGCACGAGCGCGCGTTCCTCGAGCGAGTCGAACACGGCGAGCTCCTGCACCTGCAGACCGTACAGCTTTTCGATGTCTTCGTAAGAGCATTTGCCGAGCGTGAACTGGTCGTCCTCGAAGTCCTGCGCGACCGCGAAGGCGAGCACCGCGCGCGGCTCCAGGCCGTTGCCATGCAGGAGTTCTATCCACAGATCGACGGGCGCGACGCCTTCACGCCAGATGCGCTCGCCGCGATGCAGCGCATGCGCATGATGACGGCGCGCACGCATGCGCAGAGGATCGAGTGACACGACGCGGGAACGACTCGCGCCTGAACCCGTCACACCGCTCGTATGGAACGCGCTCATGCCGTTACCTCGGGCCGGGAAGGCCGACGTCCGATACCGCGTGCGCGTCCGAGCGTGGATGCTTGTGCTTGTAGTTGTGCGTCTCTGTCGCGTTCGATGGCGGTATGCATTTTGATTTTCCCATGAAGGTGCCGTATTACGCGAGTGCTATCGACGGACGCGCGCACGCGGCGACCCGCATGACGGGCCGCCGCGCAACGTGAGTTGTCGGGCTTGGCGTCTTGTTTCCCCGGGACGCCTTTTTGCGTGTGGTGGGCCCTATTTGAAGGGCGCCCAAGGTTTGGGTCGGTGCGATGGCGCACCGAATGCTTGCGGGTCGGGGGGTAACGTTTAATCGTCGCAAACGCCGGTTATTACCGGCAAAGCATGGAGATAATCAATGAACTGGAAAATCCTGGATTTCGAACAACTCACTGCGCGTGAGCTTTATTTGATTTTGCGCGCGCGCAGTGCGGTGTTCGTCGTCGAGCAGTCGCATGTGCATCTCGACCCGGACGGGCGCGATGAAACCGGCACGCATGTCTTCGCCGCCGAAGACATGAGCCGCTCGATGCCGGTGCTCGCTTATGCGCGCATTCACGAAGGCGATGCAGAAGATCCGGAAGTGGTGGTCGACAAGATCCTGACGAGTCCGCTGCGTCGCGGCGATGGCACCGCGCACGCACTGATCGAGCGCGTGCTCGCGGTGAGCGCCGAGCGCTGGCCCGGCCGCGGCGTGCGCCTGACCGCGCCGGTGAGCCTGCGCGGCTTCTACGAAGGGTTCGGCTTTCGAAAGACCGAAGGTCCGTTCCTCGAGCACGGCATGCCGTATATCGGTCTGACGAGAAAGAGCCGGCAGACGCGCGAAACGCTCAGCACGAGCAAGGCGCAGGTGGCCGGTTCCGTCGATTACGCAAGCACATACGAGTTGCTATAAGCGCCACCCGAAGCATCCATCGCAGTGAGCAGGACGACGGGCGCTCAGACCGGCGCTCGTACTCGAAAAAAACTCGAAACAAGCACGCAGCAACCACGCAGTCGCCACACAGTAGTTCAAAGGCGTGAGCCGTCCGAAGCAACGAGGCAAGAACAACGAGCAGGACGGCGCACGCCGTCCAGAACGGTCCTCGACACAAACAAAAACGAACAGCGCCGCGGGCGACGTGCCGGCGCGCGTGCAAACGGCTCCTCTCATGCGAATAGTCCATCTGGCGAACCACGCGCAGACGATCGGCAACGGCACCGTCAACATGATGGTCGATCTCGCCTGCGTGCAGGCGCGCATGGGTCAGGATGTCGTGGTCGCGTCGTCCGGCGGCGGATTCGAGCCGCTGTTGCGGCGCCACGGCATCACGCACATTCCGCTGCAGCAGTCGCGCCAGCCATGGCGCGTTCCCGCGATGATCGCGGGCTTCAATCGTCTCATCGATCGTTTCGATCCCGACATCGTTCACGCGCACATGATGACGGGCGCGCTCATTTCGCGCTTCGGCAGCATGCGGCGACGCTTCGCGCTGGTCACGACGGTGCATCACGAGTTGCAGAAGAGTGCGTCGCTGGTGCGCGCGGGCGATCACATGGTCGCCGTTAGCCGCGGCGTCGCGACGGAGCTGGAAGCGCGGGGCATGAGGCCGGAGCGCATGTCGGTCGTGCTCAACGGCAGCCTGGGAGCGCCGCGCATCGCGTTGCGGCCTGCCGCGCGGCCTTTGCCCGTGCCGCTCGCGCATCCGAACATCGTGTGCGTGGCGGGCATGTATCGCAGGAAGGGCATCGCGGATCTGCTGCAGGCGTTCGCGCTCGTGCGCGAGCAGTCCGCGCAGGAGCGCGAGTTTCTGCCCGAGCCGAATCTGTATCTGGTCGGCGACGGCCCCGATCGCGGCGCGATGGAAGCGCTCGCCGACGAACTCGGGATCGCGTCGTCGGTGCATTTCACTGGCTTTGTCGCTGATCCGCGGCCGTATTTCGCGGGCGCCGACGTCTTCGCGCTGCTGTCGCGGCAGGACCCGAGTCCGCTCGTGATCGCGGAGGCGCGCGAGGCCGGCTGCGCGATCGTTGCAACGCGCGTGGGCGGCATTCCCGAAATGCTCGACGACGGCGCCGCAGGGGTGCTTGTGCCTCCGGGCGAGCCGGCGCTGGCGGCCGCCAAGCTGCGCTGGCTGCTGCTCGACGCACCCGCGCGCGGCCAGTTCGCGGAGCGGGCGCGGCAGAATTTGCAGCCACTCTCGGTCGAGCGCGTCGCCGCCGAGTACATGGCGATTTACCAGCACACGCTCGCGGAACGAGCGGCGGTGAATCGTCGGCAGATTACAACCGATGCGCGCCGCTCCCGTGCACCCGATGGCGCGGTTTAGGCATACAACATGCAAAATCGCCGCGAAGCGGCGTGCTGCGGCGCTTTGCGGCCCGACAAGCGAATCATACAAAAGGCCTGTGCCAGCAAGCGAGCGTTCGCGTTCGCACAGAACGCATACGAGATGCTTGCTCAAATGGGTGCATGACCGGTCCGCTGAATTCGCAGGCCGCACATGAACGCTCGCGCCGCGCTGCGACGCCGCCATTCTTCAGTTTCCCTGACGAATGGCGGCGCGCGCGCGGCGCAAGCGCAGCAGATGCACGTGAAGCGGTAAGAAAGACAGAAAACGAAATATCGACGTCGGGCTCAGAGGGATTACCCTGTCAGGAAATTCCTCACTGGCATTCGACGCAACGAAGACGCAACGTATCAAGCACGACGAATGGACCTCTCGGAAACCCGTCGTGCCTTTCGCAGAAACCGGGGAAGCGAAAGCGATGCGCTTATACACACGGCTACGGAACAGGCGAAGAGGGGAGAAGCGAGATGGATGACAACAAAGAGCGATCGCTGGTGGCGAAGGTCATGGACGGACTCGTCTCAGGGATCGTCGAGCAAAAATATGGCGCGATATTGCCTCCGCAGGACATCCTCTCGAAGGAGTTCGACGTGAGCCGCACCGTCATGCGCGAGGCGCTTTCGATGCTGCTCGCGCGCCATATGCTCGACGTGCGGCCGAAAACCGGCACGCGCATTCGTCCGATGAGCGACTGGCGCCTCATCGACGAGGACGTGGTGAGCTGGCGTTTTCGGGCAAAACCCGATCAGACGTTTCTGCGCGATGTAATCGAATTCCGCATGCTGATCGAGCCGCGCGCGGCCGCACTCGCGGCAGCCCGTGCGACGCCCGACGAGATCGCCGGCATTCGTGACGCGTTCGATGCGCTGTCGCGCCTGCAGGTGGGCGAGCCCGAATATCAGGCGGCGGACGAGGTGCTGCACACGCGCATCGTCGCGGCGAGCGGCAACCAGTTCTTTCGTCAGATGACTGCAATCGTGCGCGGCGCGCTCGTCACGGTGAATCCGATCGTGGACGGCATCGAGTCCGTGCGCGAGGCGACGCTCGCCGCGCAGAAGAGCGTCGTCGAGGCGATCGAGTCGAAGGATCCCGCCGCCGCAGAAGCCGCGACGCGCGCGCTCGTCGATCTGGCGGCGGAAGAGGTCGGCCGCGCGTTCGCGCTCGAACGCGTGAACAGCCAGCCTGCTGCGCCGAACGTGAACGCATCGGCGGGCGCGGCGTAACGCGCATCGTCTGTTTGGTTCGAAGTCTGCAAGGAAGCCGGGACGTGTCCCGGCTTTCGTCGTTCTTGCAGTATGCAATCGTAGTACGCAAGATCGGCGCGCGATGCAATGAGGCACAATGCTTCGCGTCACGATATTGCGCAGGGAGAGAGGTTTGGCCGAATCGAAATTCACCGGAGAGACGATCCGCTGGGGTATCGTCGGCGCGGGACGCATCGCGCGACGCTTCGCCGACAGCCTGAAGCATGTCGAGGGCGCGCGGCTCGCGGGCGTCTGGTCGCGCCGCGCGGACCCGGCGCAGGCGCTCGCCGACGCATTCGGTGCGCGCGCTTTCGCCGATTTCGACGAACTGCTCGCGAACATCGACGCGCTCTATATCGCAACGATGCAGGACAGCCATCCGCACTACGCCCTGCGCGCGTTCGCGGCCGGGCGCGCCGTGCTTTGCGAGAAACCGGCCGCCGTGAACGCGCGCTCGCTGCAGGAAATGATCGACGCGGCGCGCGAAGCCAGGCTGCTGTTCATGGAAGCGATGAAACCGCCGTTCTATCCGCTCTACCGGCGGCTGCGCGAACATCTGGTGCGCGATCCGATTGGCGAGATCGGGCTCGTGCGCGCGGGCTGCTCGGCGTCGAACGTGCCGCCCGATCATCCTTCGTTCTCGCTCGAAATGGGCGGCGGCGCGCTGCTCGACATCGGCATTTACGAGGCGTTTCTCGCGGTCGACTGGCTCGGCGAGGCGCTCGACGTGCAGACGATCGGCCGTCTCGGCGCGACTGGCGTCGACGTGTTCGCGAGCCTGAACGTGCGTCACGAGCGCGGCATCGCGCAACTGTTCTGTGGGCTCGACCTGCAAGGTCGCGGCGATGCGCTGATCGCCGGCACGCGCGGCACGGTGACGATCGACGAAGGCTGGTGGAATCCGGCACGCGCGACCATTGCCTACACGGACGGTCGCAAGGTCGAACTGGACGAGCCGTTCAGCGGCGGCGGCCTGAATTACGAAACCGCGCACTTTTGCGAACTGCTGCGCGCGGGTGAAATCGAAAGCCCGGTCATGTCGCACGCGGTATCCATGCGCATGATCGCGATCATCGACGCCGCGCGGCGCGATCTGAATCTGCGTTTTCCCTTCGAGACCGACTGAAACCGACGGATACGAAAAAGCCGCTTCTCAGCGGCTTTCGTTTCTCAATGACGTCCCGGCAGCGCGAGACGCCGCTCGAAAATCCGCTGCACGAATTCCAGCACGCTGCATAACACCCAATAGACGAATGCAGCCGCGAGATAGAGCGGCAGCGGCTGATAGGTCGCCGCGATCACTTCCTGGGCGCTGCGCAAAAGCTCGGTCACGGTGATGACCGACACGAGAGACGTGTCCTTGATCAAACTGATGAGACTGTTCGACAGACTCGGTACAGCGATACGCAGCGCCTGCGGACCGATCACGTAGCGCAGCGTCTGCGTGCGCGACAAACCCAGGCTGTAGGCGGCGAGCCACTGTCCGGCGTGAATGCCGAGAATTGCGCCGCGCATGCTTTCGGAAAGATACGCCGCGACGTTGGCGGACAGCGCGATCACGCCGGCGGGTGTCGGATCGAGCGAGATGCCGAGACTCGGCAGGCCGTAATAGATCACGAAGATCTGCACGAGCAGCGGCGTGCCGCGCATGATGCTTACATAGCAGCGCCCGACGGCGACGAGCGCGCGACTCTGGCTGATGCCCATCAATGCGAGCACGACGGCCGCGATCAGGCCGAAGAACATCGAATAGAGCGCGAACTTGATCGTCAGTAGCGCGCCTTGCGCCAGCACGGGCGCCGATTGGACGAGCAGGGATGTCGTGGACATGTAGGGGAAGCGTTGAAAGAGCCATTGCGCGGCGATGCGATCGGCGCGCGCAAAGCGCACATCATAAACCGGAGCGGAAAAAACGAAGGGCGGCACCGTCACCGATGCCGCCCTGGCTTGCCTGAAAGCCGTGACTTACTTCGCCGGCTTGGTCACGTCGATGCCGAACCACTTGTCGGAAATCTTCGTGAAGGTGCCGTCGGCTTCGAGCTGGGTCATGGCGTCGTCGATCGCCTTCGCGAACTTCGGATTGCCCTTCTTGAACGGAATGCCCGACGGATTGCCCGCGCCGACATTCGCGCCCGTGCGCAGCGGCAACTGCGAGTTCTTCAGCAGATAGGCGAGCATCAGGCGGTCGTTGAGCGCTGCGTCGAGACGGCCCGCGGCGAGATCGCGCAGATATTCGGGCGCGCCCGGATACGTTTTCACATCGATGCCCGGCACCGACTTCGCCATGTCCATATAGTTCGTGCCGAGACCCACGCCGAGCTTCTTGCCCTTCAGGTCCTCGAGCGTCTTGAACTCGCGCTTGTCTTCCGAGCGCTGGATCAGTTGCGCGTTCGAGTACGTGTACGCTGGCGAGAAATCGAGCGTCTGCTTGCGCGCGTCCGTGATGCCGACCTGGTTGACGATCACGTCGAACTTGCCCGCCTGCAGACCCGCGATGATGCCGCTCCATTCGGTCGTGACGAACTCCGGCTTCACGCCGAGCTTGGCCGCGACGGCCTTGGCGATATCAACATCGAAGCCGACCAGTTCGCCGTTCGGCGCCTTCGAGTTGAACGGCGGGAAGGTGCCTTCCAGACCGATGCGCAGCGTGCCGCGCTGCTTGACCTGATCGAGCAGGTCTTCGGCGTGCGCCGCGGTGGTGGCGGCGGTGAATGCCGCGCCGATCAGGCTGGCGGCGACGAGCTTCTTGAGCGTAGACAGTTTCATCGTGTTTTTCTCCTCTTTGTGGGCCATGAAGTGCGTCATTCAGGTGCGGCGATCATAGTGAAATTGCAATCGCCGCGTCATACCGTTTGCTCATTTCTATATTTCCTCGGGCCACTTCTTCACGCGAGGGCTTCGACGCATTCCTTCACGAGCGCCGGGCCGCGATAGATCAGCCCGGTGTAGATCTGCACGAGCGATGCGCCCGCCGCGAGTTTCGCGCGCGCGTCCGCGCCGGAAAAGATGCCGCCCACGCCGATGATAGGCACTTCGCTGCCAACCTCGGCGCGCAGCTTGCGGATGACTTCGTTGGACGCGTCGAACACCGGGCGACCCGACAGGCCGCCGGCTTCGTCGCCGTGCTTCATGCCGGTGACGGCGGTGCGCGAAAGCGTGGTGTTGGTGGCAATCACGCCGTCGATCTTGTGTGCCAGCAGCGTGCCCGCGATCGACTTGATCTGCTCGTCGTCGAGATCGGGCGCGATCTTGAGCGCGAGCGGCACGAGCTTGCCGTGCAGGTCGGAAAGGCGTTGCTGCTTGTCCTTCAGCGCGCCGAGCAGCGAATCGAGTTCGCCCGCGCCTTGCAGTTGCCGCAGGTTCTTCGTGTTCGGCGAAGAGATGTTGATCGTCACGTAGCTCGCGAACGGATAGACGCGTTCCAGACAGTACAGATAGTCGTCGGCGGCGCGCTCGATGGGCGTATCCGCGTTCTTGCCGATATTGAGCCCGAGCACGCCGCGATAACGCGCGGCCTGCACATTCGCGACGAACTGATCGACGCCGCCATTGTTGAAGCCCATCCGGTTGATGAGCGCATTCGCTTCCGGCAGCCGGAAAATGCGCGGGCGCGGATTACCCGGCTGCGCGCGCGGCGTGACGGTGCCGACTTCGATGAAGCCGAAGCCAAGGGCGGCGAGCCCGTCGATGCACGCGCCGTCCTTGTCGAGGCCCGCCGCGAGGCCGACCGGATTGGGGAACCTGATGCCCATGACGGTGCGGGGCGAATCCGGGCCGCGCGTGGCGAACATGCTGGCAAGTCCGGTGCGGCCGGCCGCGCCCAGCATGCGCAGCGTGAGGTGATGGGCGTCTTCCGCGTCCATCTTGAACAGATGCGAGCGCGCGAGCGGGTAGAGGGAACTGAACACGAAATGAAAGCCGGCGACGGCGAATTTTTTTAAGACCGCTATTTTAGCGGCTTTGGCGGCGCGGCCTGTCGGGGTATACGGGCAGCAAGCGCTCGCCGCCCCTTGCGACTTTCGGGCGGCTACTTCGGCTGGCCCGGCGTATGGATGCGCCCGGGCATCGGCAAAGTGCCGGCGGATTGCGTGCTGGCGGGATCGAGCAGCGTCCAGTGTCCGTCGATCAGACCTTCCAGCGGCCGGAAATTGGCCTTATAGGCCATTTTTTCGCTTTCGCGAATCCAGTAGCCGAGATAGACGTGCGGCAGATCGAGGCTCTTCGCCTGTTCTATCTGCCACAGGATGTTGAAGGTGCCGTAGCTCGTCTTCGGCATGTCGGGCTCGAAGAACGTGTACACCGAAGAAAGCCCGTCGCCCAGAATGTCGATCATGCTGATCATGCGCAACTCGCCGGGCTCATCAGGATGGCCTGGATGCGCGGGTTCGCGGAATTCGACCAGACGCGAGTTGATCCGGCTCTGCAGCAGAAACTGCTCGTACTGGTCGCGGCTGTCGCGGTCCATGCCGCCGCCGGCGTGCCGCGCCGACTGATAGCGCATGTAGAGCGCGTAATGCTCCTCGTCGTAATGCAGCGGCGCCACGCTCGCGACGAGATTGCCGTGCAGCTTCCACACACGGCGTTGCGCACGGTTCGGCACGAAGCGCGCGACCGGCACGCGCACCGGCACGCAGGCGCGGCAGCCGTCGCAATACGGCCGATAGGTGAACACGCCCGAGCGCCGGAAACCGGCCTTGACGAGTTCGGTGTAGACGTCGGAGTTGATCAGATGGCTGGGAGTCGCGACCTGCGAGCGTGCGACGCGTCCGTCCAGATAACTGCACGGATAGGGCGCTGTTGCATAGAATTGCAGCGCGGAAAGCGGTGACAGCGGCAGCTCGTTCGGGTGTGTCACGTTGGCGGCTCTCGCAGGCGTCGTCTCGTCGTTGCCGGCCGGTGCGCGCATGAAGCGCGCCAGGCGGCTGCATATCGTGGGTCGCTCAGGGCATCACACTGGGGCGTCACGCTCAGGGCGCTACGCTTCATGCATTCAGCGTGCCAGGACCTCGAGCAGGACAGTCTTGTCGAAACGCCAGCCGATCGGCGCTTCGGCGGCGGCTCGCCGGAGATGCGCGACAAACGCCCGGCGGGCAATCTCGCGGCCGCCCAGCGACGCCAGATGCGACGTGTTCTGCTGGCAGTCTATCATCTCAATTTGATTGCGGCGCAAGTGTCCGACGAGCGCCGCGAGCGCGATTTTCGATGCATCGGTGCGGTGCGCGAACATCGATTCGCCGAAGAACATGCGCCCGAACGACACGCCGTAAAGCCCGCCCACGCGCACTCCGTCGTACCACGTTTCGATACTGTGAGCGCTGCCCGCGCGGTGCAGCGTCGTGTACGCGTCGACGATATCGGTCGTGATCCATGTGCCGCGCTGGCCGTCGCGCGGCGTCTCGGCGCAGGCGCGCATCACGGCGGGGAAATCGTCGTCCACGCGGACTTCCCAGACGGGATCGCGCACCACGCGCTTCAACGTCTTGCGCAACGAATCCGACACCTTGAATTCGGCAGGAAACAGCACCATGCGCGGATCTGGGCTCCACCACAGCACGGGCTGACCATCTGAATACCACGGGAAAATGCCGCGCCGGTAAGCATCGATGAGGCGCGAGGGCAGCAGATCCGCGCTCGCGGCAAGCAGCCCCGGGGCGCCGCTCGCCGCGCCGAGCGCGCGCTCGACGGGCGGAAAGGGATCGTCGTCGGCGAGCCAGGGAACCATGTTCTCGGGAAGTCGGCGGGCTGTGTCGTCGGGGGCGGTGGCGTAGTGGAGACGATCAGCCGTCGCGCAGCGTGCGGAAGATGTCGCCCGTGTGCAGCGTGAAATTGCCCGCGGCGCGGTCGGCGAAGAAAAAGCGCAGCGTCTGCCCGACCGTCGGGAAAGCGATCTCGTCCCACGGAATCTCGCTTTCGTCGAACAGCTTCACTTCCAGGCTTTCCTCGCCCGGGTCCACTTCGATATCCAGGAGCCGCGCCAGATAAAACAGATGCACCTGATGCACGTGCGGCACGTTGAGCAGCGTGAACAGGCTCTGGATTTCGACGCGCGCGCCCGCTTCCTCGAGCGTCTCGCGTGCGGCGCCTTCGCTCGTCGTTTCTTCCATTTCCATGAAGCCGGCGGGCAAGGTCCAGTAGCCGTAGCGAGGTTCGATCGCGCGGCGGCACAACAGCACCTTGTCGTCCCACACGGGCACGGTGCCCACGACGTTGCGCGGATTCTGATAGTGCACGGTGCCGCAGTTGTCACAGACGAAGCGTTCGCGGTTGTCGCCGGGCGGAATGGCGAGGCCGACCTCGTGGCCGCAGACGGAACAGAATTTCATGGAAATGGACGTGGGAAGTGTGCTGCGAGTGTATCACCGCGCCGCGACGGCTTTGCGCGCGTCCACGCCGCTTCGGTATCAGCGATGTCGCATGGCGGGCAAGCCTTCAGGCGCAGGTGTCGCGCCGTCCTTGTCGCTACAATGGTTGACCGGATGCAGTGCCTCTCTTAACGATCAGGACGCTTCGCGCGCCCGAAGCAAATTCCATGTCGACCACGCCAGCCGCTTCCTCACGTCCTCCGATGCTCGCCACGGCCGACGCGCTCGCCCGTCTTCTCGACGCCGCGCGTGGCGTCGAAGGCCGCGAATCCGTCGATACGCTCGATGCGGGCAATCGAGTGCTCGCCACCGATGTGAGCTCGCCACTCGACGTCCCGCCGATGCACACCAGCTCGATGGACGGTTACGCCGTGCGCGCCGCCGATCTCGCCGGCGCGAGCGAAGGCGCGCCCGTTGCGCTGCCGGTGTCGCAGCGTATCCCGGCGGGCCACGCGGCCGCGCCGCTCGCGGCGGGCACGGCGGCGCGCATCTTCACCGGCGCGACGGTGCCGCCGGGCGCGGATACGGTGGTCATGCAGGAAATGGCGCAGGTCGCGGATGACGGGCGAGTTTCCTTCGCGCAGGCTCCTACGGCGGGTGAATGGATCACCCGGCAAGGCGCGGATATTCAGCGCGATTCCGTCATCCTGCCGGCCGGCACGCGCCTGACGCCGCAGGCGCTCGGGCTCGCGGCATCGGTGGGCTGCGCCCGGCTGGAAGTCGTGCGGCGGGTGCGCGTCGCGATCTTCTTCACCGGCGACGAATTGCGTATGCCCGGCGAGCCGCTAGAGCCCGGCGCGATCTACAACTCGAACCGCTTCACGCTGCGCGCGCTGCTCGAAAAGCTCGGCTGCGCGGTGTCGGATCTCGGCATCGTGCCGGACCGGCTCGACGCGACGCGCGAAACCTTGCGGCGCGCCGCGCGCGAGCACGATCTGATTCTCACCTGCGGCGGCGTGTCGGTCGGCGAGGAGGATCACGTGAAGCCGGCAGTGGAGGCGGAAGGGCGCATCTCCATGTGGCAGATCGCGATGAAACCCGGCAAGCCGCTCGCGTTTGGCGCGGTGCGGCGCGGTGCCGATACCGCCGAAAGCAGTGAAACCGGCGAGGCGTTCTTCATCGGCCTGCCGGGCAATCCGGTGTCGAGCTTCTGCACCTTTCTGCTGTTCGTGCGGCCGTTTCTGCTGCGCTTGTCCGGCGTGAAGAACGTCGCGCCGCGCGTGTTTTCGATGCGCGCCGACTTCAGCCAGAAAAAAGGCGATCGCCGCAACGAGTTCCTGCGCGCGCGGGTGAACGAGTCGGGCGGGCTCGATCTTTTCGCGAATCAGAGCTCGGCCGTGCTGACATCGACCGTGTGGGGCGACGGCCTCATCGACAATCCCCCGAATCACGCGATCAGCGAAGGTGAGATCGTGCGTTTTATCCCGTTTTCCGAACTGATGCGGTAAAGGACCAGGCTGGACATGAAAGTCGAACTGAGATTTTTTGCGAGCGTGCGCGAGTCGCTCGGCGTCGCCAATGAAACGGTCAGCGTGCCGGACACGGTCGTCAATGTCGGCGACGTGCGCGCGTGGTTGCGCATGCGCGGCGGCGTGTGGGCCGAGACGCTCGCCGAAGGCCGCGCGTTGCGCATGGCGTGCAATCACGTCATGACGAACCCGTCGCAGCGCATTACCGAAGGCTGCGAAGTCGCGTTCTTTCCGCCGGTCACGGGCGGCTGAGCCATGAATACGCGATCAAGAATCCGCGTCCAGGAAGCCGACTTCGACATAAGCGCCGAAGTGGCCGCCCTGCGCGCCGACAATCCGAAAGTCGGCGCGGTCGCGTGCTTCGTCGGCACGGTGCGCGATCTGAACGAAGGCAGCGCCGTCGAGACGATGGAGCTCGAGCACTATCCCGGCATGACGGAGAAGTCGCTGGAAGCGATCGCCGATCAGGCGCGCGCGCGATGGCGCGGCTCGGACGTGCTGATCGTGCATCGCGTGGGTAAACTGAAGCCGCTCGACCAGATCGTGCTGGTCGCGACCACGGCGATGCATCGCGCCGACGCGTTCGAATCGTGCGCCTTCGTAATGGACTACCTCAAAACGCAGGCGCCATTCTGGAAAAAGGAGAAGACCGGGGCGGGCGAACGCTGGGTCGACGCACGCGAATCCGACGACGCGGCGCTCGCGCGCTGGCAGCACGGGAAGGAGTAGCCGCGGTTACTTTTCGTCGGCGGGCTTGCCGACGAACTTGGCCGGAAACGGCTCCGCGCCCGGGCGTTCGGGAAAGCGCGGCTCGGGATTGTCGCCTGTGCGCTGGCGCTTCAGCGCCGCAAGCAATTCCTGCTGCTCAACGGGAATCTGGTAGTCCCAGCCAAACTTGCTGAGTTGCAGGCTCTGCGCGATGCGTAGCGCCGGTTCCATGAATTGCACGGCGGCGGCCGGCTCGTAACGCGTTTCGACGGTATTCAGAAACAGCGACAGCCAACGCGCGAAGTGGCGCGGTTCGATTTCGTCTACAGGCCGATGCGCCTCCTGCACGTTCCCCCGATAGTTCTTCGTGCCGAGCACGAGGCTCGACCAGAACGTGGTCATCTTGGCGAGATGCTCGTCCCAGCGGCCGGTGAGCGCACGGGAGAAGATCGGACCGAGCAGCGGGTCTTCATCGACGCGGCCATAGAACGCTTCGACCAGCGCGCGAATATTGGCTTCGTCGGGTTCTCGCTCGCGCGGCGTATCGGCGGCGGGGTGCTGGATGTTTGTCATCATTTGCGAAACGAAGGGCGTGAAAGTCTGATTATTTGCTGACGAACAATATCAATATGACGCAAAATGTCGCAACTGCGAGTTCGTGCGGAACAGCCAAGTGCAGAAAACTTGATTTTGCGCGTTCTAACTAGTCCGAATCGCATGCACGTTCGTCCGTAAGCCATATGTTCCGGTCGAACTCGCTGAATGTACTGGACACCGCCGAATCCCGCAGGGTCAGCCGGATTTGAAGTCCATTGTCACCAATGCGAAACATTCGGCGCAATGCGCGTTCCGTCGCGCCTCTCGCCGGACTTCCGCCCCGCTCAAGCCATTAAACCTTCTTCGCGCGAAATCATGCGACTTACCGATTACACCGATTATTCGCTGCGGGTACTGCTTTACCTATCCATTCGGCCATCCGGTCTGTCGACGATTCAGGAAATCTCGGACGCATACGGCATCTCGAAGAACCATCTGATGAAAATCGTCCAGCAGCTCGGCGAACTCGGCTGGGTCGAAACCGTGCGCGGACGCAATGGCGGACTGCGCCTCGCCGAGCGCTCGAAGACGCTCACGATCGGCGATATCGTGCGCAAGACAGAAAGCGACTTCGCCGTGGTCGGCTGTTTTTCGGACGGCACCGATCATCGCGGCTGCGTGATCGAGCCCCATTGCCGCCTGAAGGGCGTGTTCGCCGCCGCGCGCGATGCCTTCCTGGCCGAGCTCGACAAACACACGGTCGACGATCTCGCGCGGCCTGCGAGCGAACTGGCGCGCATGCTCGGCATCGTGCCGATCGTCGCCGCGCCGGCCTTCGCGCTGGTTCCGAGCGGCGCCGCAAGCTGAGGGCCGGCCGCCGCGCAGAACGAAATCCGCACGCGGCGGTCTCTCCTGTGCGCCCGGACGCGGCGCGGTCTCCTGTCGAGAAACAAAAATCGTCGGAATCGGGCAAAACATGCTTGAAACCGGCGATATGCACCTCATTTTCGACGTATTCAGAATTGGAGCAGTCAAAAAATGAGAATCGACAAACTCACTACCAAGTTTCAGGAAGCGCTCTCCGACGCGCAAAGCCTGGCGGTCGGCCATGACAACCAGTACATCGAACCGGTGCACCTGCTCGCGGCGCTGCTTGCGCAGCAGGACGGTTCCGCGCGCTCGCTGCTGTCGCATGCGGGCGTGCAGGTTCAGGCGCTGCAGAGTTCGCTGAACGACGCCATCGCGCGCCTGCCGCAGGTGCAGGGCACTGACGGCAACGTCCAGGTGAGCCGCGACCTCGCCGGCCTCCTGAACAACGCCGACAAGGAAGCGCAAAAGCTCAACGATACCTACATCGCAAGTGAGATGTTCCTGATCGCCGTGGCCGACGATCGCGGCGAAGCGGGCCGCATCGCCAAGCAGCACGGCCTGACGCGCAAGGCGCTCGAAGCCGCGATCAACGCTGTGCGCGGCGGCGCGCAGGTCGATAGCCAGGATGCCGAAAGCCAGCGCGAAGCGCTCAAGAAGTACACGGTGGATCTGACCGAGCGCGCCCGCGCCGGCAAGCTCGATCCGGTGATCGGACGCGACGACGAAATTCGCCGCTCGATCCAGATCCTGCAGCGCCGCACCAAGAACAATCCGGTGCTGATCGGCGAGCCGGGCGTGGGCAAGACGGCGATCGTCGAGGGACTCGCGCAGCGTATCGTCAACGGCGAAGTGCCGGAGACGCTCAAGGGCAAGCGCGTGCTGTCGCTCGACATGGCGGCGCTGCTGGCGGGCGCGAAGTATCGCGGCGAGTTCGAAGAGCGCCTCAAATCCGTGCTCAACGATATCGCGAAGGACGAAGGGCAGACCATTGTCTTCATCGACGAAATCCACACGATGGTCGGCGCGGGCAAGGCCGAAGGCGCGATGGACGCGGGCAACATGCTGAAGCCCGCGCTCTCGCGCGGCGAGCTGCATTGCATCGGTGCGACCACGCTGGACGAATATCGCAAGTACATCGAAAAGGATGCGGCGCTGGAGCGGCGTTTCCAGAAAGTGCTCGTCGATGAACCGTCGGTCGAGGCGACCATCGCGATCCTGCGCGGCTTGCAGGAGAAGTACGAGCTGCACCACGGCGTCGAGATCACCGATCCGGCGATCGTCGCGGCGGCGGAACTGTCGCATCGCTACATCACGGATCGCTTCCTGCCGGACAAGGCCATCGATCTGATCGACGAAGCCGCGTCGCGCATCAAGATGGAAATCGATTCGAAGCCCGAAGAGATGGACAAGCTGGATCGCCGTCTGATCCAGTTGAAGATCGAGCGCGAAGCCGTGAAGAAGGAGAAGGACGAGGCCTCGCAGAAGCGGCTGCAACTGATCGAGGAAGAAATCGATCGCCTGAACCGCGAGTATTCCGATCTCGAGGAAATCTGGACTGCCGAAAAAGCGGCGGTGCAGGGCAGCGCGCAACTGAAGGAAGAAATTGAGAAGGTGCGCGCGGACATCACGCGTCTGCAACGCGAAGGCAAGCTCGAGAAGGTCGCCGAGTTGCAATACGGCAAGCTGCCGGAACTCGAAGCGCGTCTCAAGCAGGTGACGCAGGCGGAGTCGCAGGAACAGAACAACCCGACGCGTCCGCGTCTTCTGCGCACGCAAGTCGGCGCGGAGGAAATCGCGGAAGTGGTGTCGCGTTCGACCGGCATTCCCGTGGCGCGCATGATGCAGGGCGAGCGTGAAAAGCTGCTGCAGATCGAAGCGAAGCTGCACGAGCGCGTGATCGGCCAGGACGAGGCGATCGGCGCGGTGGCGGACGCGATTCGCCGTTCGCGCGCGGGTCTGTCGGACCCGAACCGGCCTTATGGTTCGTTCCTGTTCCTGGGACCGACGGGCGTCGGCAAGACGGAACTGTGCAAGGCGCTCGCGGCGTTCCTGTTCGATTCGGAAGATCATCTGATCCGCATCGACATGAGCGAGTTCATGGAGAAGCACAGCGTCGCGCGGCTGATCGGCGCGCCGCCGGGATACGTCGGCTATGAAGAAGGCGGCTATCTGACTGAAGCCGTGCGTCGCAAGCCGTACAGCGTGATCTTGCTCGATGAAATCGAGAAGGCGCATCCTGACGTGTTCAACGTGCTGCTGCAAGTGCTCGACGACGGCCGCATGACCGATGGACAGGGCCGCACTGTCGACTTCAAGAACACGGTGATCGTGATGACCTCGAATCTCGGTTCGCAAGTGATTCAGGGCATGGTGGGCGAGCCGCAGGAGAAGGTGAAGGACGCCGTGTGGGAAGAAGTGAAGCTGCACTTCCGGCCGGAATTCCTGAACCGTATCGACGACGTCGTGGTGTTCCATGCGCTCGACCGCACGAATATCGAGTCGATCGCGAAGATTCAGCTGCTGCGCTTGCAGGAGCGTCTCGGGAAGCTCGACATGCAGCTCGAGGTATCGGACGCGGCGCTCGAGCAGATCGGCAAGGTCGGCTACGATCCGCTGTTCGGCGCACGGCCGCTGAAGCGAGCGATTCAGCAGGAGATCGAGAATCCGGTCGCCAAGCTGATCCTTGCCGGGCGCTTCGGGCCGAAGGACGTCATTCCGGTCGATCTGCGCGACGGGAAGTTCGTGTTCGATCGGGTGGTGCATTGAGGCGAAAGCGCTTTCTCGAAGAAGGCGCGGGAGCAGGGCAGCGGGAATCCGCTGCCCTTTTTTATCTTCGTTGAAATCCGTGCGATTGCAGGGGTTTCATCTCGCGCATCCAGGCAATGACCAAAAAAATCCTTCCGAACGAGCAGTTTTTGTCGGCGATAGAGACTGACGAAACGGCGGCTCGCGCGCCCCTGAAAACAAAAAACCCCGCACGGCGCTAAGCCTGCGGGGTTTTTCATGAAGCGGAGCGGAAACTCAGCCCTGCTTCGGCTCCTCACTCTTGCCGAACAGTCCGGCGAGTCCGCCGAGCGAACCGAGCACACCGGTCAGATCGAGCTGACCTTCGGGCGGCACTTGGCCGTTCGGCGTTGCGCGATCGATGATATGCGGCAGAACCGCCGCCAGCATCCCCGAAAGCTGATCGCCCGAGACGCCGGCCTTTTGCGCGAGTGCGCCGACATTGTCCTGGCCGAGCACGTTCGTGAGCGTGTCCGGGCTGATGGGTTTGTTCTCGCCATTGCCGATCCACGACTGGACGATATCGCCCGCGCCGTGCTGCTGGAAACGCTGGAGCAGGCCCATGATGCCGCCCGGCTGGCTGTTGACGAACTGGAGCGCCGCCGCGATCAGCGCGGCCTGGCCCGACTGGGCGGGCTGGCCGCCTTGTTGCGATGAATTGCCGAGGGTGGAGGCGAGGATATCGAGTAGGCTCATGGCAGTCTCACTACGAGGGTTGCGGGGTGGGTTCGCCTGGCGCCGCCGCTCCGGAGCAGCTTCGGGCAGGGCGGCGCAGGCATCGGCCGAACGGCCGTACAACGAAGGTCATACGCGAAGGCAAGTTTCCTTCGACAAGGTTCCCCGAGAAATTACTGACTTGCGGCCGCGGCGCTGGCGGCCTTGTCTTTTTTGCTGCGCTTCGACTTGGCGGGCTTCGCATCGCTGGCAGCGGCGGGGCTCGATGCGCTCGTCGTGGCCGAGGCAGCGCTGTCCTTCTTCGACTTCTTCGATGCCTTCGCGCCAGATGCCGGCGCGCCAGGCGTCGCGGCCGGCGTCTGCGCCGTCGTGGCCGCGGGCGAGGTCGCGGCGGTGGCCGCCGTCGAGGATTTGACCGTCGAGTTCGATGCGGCGCTGCCGCCCGCCGAGGTCGTGGGCTTCGCGGACTTGCCGGTCGGCGGCAACGACGAACCGCCGACGGTCAGGCCGTTCTGCTCCAGATTGGCCACCGACTTGGTGCCCAGGCCCTTGACGCGGGTGGCGAGATCGTCGGCGTCCTTGAACGGGCCATTCTTGGCGCGCTCGTCGATGATCGCCTTCGACTTCACCGGCCCGAGGCCCTTCACCGATTCGAGCGCGGCCTGATCGGCCGTATTGACATCGACGGCGGCGAAGGCCGAACCGATCGACAGCATCAACGCTAAGCACAACATCAGCAGCTTTTTCAGCATGACGTCACTCCAGGCTTGAGAGAAACAACGATTCGAAGAGTTCGGGCCGCGCAAACCGGAGTCAATCCGGACGATGCCGTTAAGCATAGGGCAAAAAGCCGTCCCGAACGAAGACGCCGCATTGTGCACGTTCCCGCCGCGCACGCCGCACTTGCGCACACTCTTTAACGTTGCGAAACGTTCGGCGGATGACGTTGCGTGTTTGCGCCGTCGTCTTCGGACATACCAATACCGCGCAACGCTTCGCGCTGCAAAGTTTCGTCATGGTTTCGGCAGATCATTTCGCAGGCCGCGCGGCAGTTTTGGCATACGCGCCGCGCACTTCGAAGCCGACTTTATCGACGATTGCGCCATGTGCGTCCACGAGTTCCAGCACGTGGCGCCCCGGCCACGGCAGCCATGCAATGCGGGCATCGCGGCCGTAGGTTTTGCCGTCGAGCCGCCACGCGAGGCGCGCGTCGCTGTCCGCGCGCTCGAACCAGACGCGCTGACGTGCAGGTGGAATGTCCGGATCGAGCGCGAAAATGGTGCCGTCCGTGGGCGCGCCGATGCGGGCGGCGCGTGCGTCGGCGTGTGAATCGCGCGCGCTCCGCGACGCATTCGCCGCGAGGCCGATCTCGCTCATTTGCGTGCCACGCACGAACCACTCGCCGCGCTCAGGCTCAATGTCGTCCTGATACGTGACGCGCGTGTTGACGACGCCCGCCGGCGCCTGAGGTGCGCGGCTATCCGCGCGCCGGTTCAGATAGTTGACGATGGCGTTCCACGCCGGGGCCGCGCCGGTCACGCCCGAGACGTCCCACATCGGCGCGCCGTCCGCGTTGCCGACCCACACGCCAACGGTGTATCGCGACGTGAAACCGACCGCCCAATTGTCGCGCATGTCCTTGCTGGTGCCCGTCTTCACCGCGCTGAAGCTGCGCGTCGCGAGTACGGAGTCGAAGCCGAAGGTGCGCGTGCGCGCGTTGTTGTCGGCGAGGATGTCGGTGATGATGAAGCTCGCTTCGGCACTGAACACGCGGGTGCCGGCGGGCGCCGCGCGGTGTTCCGCGAGATCGAAAACCGGCCGCGCGACGCCGCCGTTCGCGAGCGTTCGATACGCATTGGCGAGGGTCGCCAGCGTGACATCGGCGCTGCCGAGCGCGAGGCTGAAGCCGTAGTAATCGCCCGCCTGAGTCAACGGCAGGCCGAGCGCGACGAGCGTCTTCGCGAATCGGTGCGGCGTGACCATTACCAGCGCGCGCACCGCCGGCACGTTCAGCGACGAGCCCAGCGCCGTGCGCACGCTCACCCAGCCCTTGAAGTCGTGATCGTAATTCTGCGGGATATACAGGCCGCCGCCGGTGGCGAGGTCGAGCGGCGCGTCGTCGAGCAGGGTGGCGGCGGTGACGCGCTTTTCGTCGATGGCCTGCGCGTAGAGGAAGGGCTTGAGCGTCGAGCCCGCCTGACGCGCGGCGAGCACGGCATCGACTTCCGGCGCGTTCGACAGCCCGCCCGCCGAGCCGACCCACGCGAGCACGTCGCCCGTGCGGTTATCGATGACGATCGCCGCGGCGTCGTGCACGTTGCGCGGATGAGCGCGTGCGTTGAGTTCGGCGAGCGTGCGCGCGAGCGTGTCGCGGGCGAAGCGCTGCAGCCGCGCATCGAGCGTGGAGCGCACGCGCGCGCCCGCCGCCGGGTGCGCGACGCCCGCGATGCGGCGCGCGAAATGCGGCGCGAGCGCGTCGTCGCCCTGTGCAAAGGCGGGCGCTGAAGCGGTGCGCGTGAGGGTGAGCTGGACGTAGCTGTCGAGATTGATGCACGGATCGTCATCGCGTGTTCCGTGCAACGTCCGCATGTCGCGCAGGATCACGCACGCGCGTGACGCGACTTGTCGATACGGCGCGTTCGGCGCGCGCACCAGCGCGGCGGCGAGCGCGGCTTCGCGTTCGTCGAGACCGGAAGGCGCCTTGTTGAAAAGCGTCTGCGACAGCGCCGACAAGCCGACGATCTCGCCGCGAAACGGCACGAGGTTGAGATACGCCTCGAGAACCTGATCCTTGCGCCAGCTTCGTTCGAGCCACAGCGCGCCGATCGTCTGTTCGGCCTTTTCGCCGACGGAGCGGCGTCCGGCCGGCTTGCCGTTGGCATCGATGAGACCGGTGAGCTGCATCGTCACCGTCGATGCGCCGCGCGTGCGCGTGTTCCACAGATTGCCCCAGGCCGCCGCCGCCGCGCCGCGCCAGTCGACGCCCGCGTGCTCATAGAAGCGCTTGTCCTCGGAGACGACGATCGCCTCGCGCAGCGCCGGCGACACGTCCGCGAGTGCGATCCAGTCGCCACGCCGCGCGCTTTTATCGACACGCGTGCGCGCGACGGGTTCGCCGTCGCGGTCGAGCAGCACCCAGTCGGAGCTGCGCCACTTCGCGCGCACGTCGTCGAACGACGGCGAGGCGTGCGCCGCCGCCGAAAAAAGGCACGCGAAGCAGGCGATGACGAGGCAGGCGGCGCGTTTCATCGGATCACTTCGCGGCGAGCGGTTTGACGACTACCGGCGCATTCGGCAGCGCGCCGAATGTCGAGGGCGCGTAGAGCGCTTCGACGCGCGTCGGCGGCAGGCCGAAAGTGCCGGGATTGTTCACGCGCATCGTGTATTCGACTTGCAGCTTGCCCTTCGGCAGATAGGCGTAATACGCGCGATAGCCATCGAAGCCGCGCTCGACGAACGCCGGCCACGCGTCGCGATCCCGCTTCTCGCCTTGCGTCGCCGCTGCGGAATCGCGGCCGAGGCCGGAGCCGAGTATCGTCGCGCCAGCGGGAACCGGATCGTTCACGACGACCCAGGTCATATCGCTTTGCGCGTCGATGTCCAGATGCACGCGCACGATGTCGCCGCGCGAAAGCACACCGTTCACCGCCGGATCGACCGGCGTGACGGTCTTCGCGATGCGATAGCCCGCCGCGAACGGCGCCTTCAGCGCGACCGCCGCGAGGCTTTCTATCGTCGCCCAGGGTTTGCCCGTGCCGGCCTGCGTCAGCGTCAGCGAGCCGCTGGACCACGGCAGCATCACGCTGTGCGTGTTGTCGCTCTTCGGCGCAGGGGTCGCGCGCCAGTCGACCTCGTTCGCGGTCGTCCCCAGTTGAATCGACGTATGGCCCGTCACCGGCGTGCTCTCGAACAGTCGCGAGAAGCGGCCGACCGCGAGCGCGCCCCACAGGTTCGCCGTCGTCGTTTGCCACGCGCCGTTCTTCTGCAACGCGAGCAGGCCCGCGACCAGGCGCGGCATCTCCTCCTTCCAGCCGGGCGCGTCAGCGAAGATCAGCGCGGTGCGCGCGGCGTTGGTTTCCGTGCCGGTCATGAGCCACCAGAGATCGTCGTCGCGTTCGGTCGAGAAGTTGAGGCGCGTGCCCTGATACGTGAGCCGCGCGCGAATGATCTGCTCGACCTGCGCGCGCCTTTCATCGCGATTCGGAATGCCATCGACGCGCGACAGGATCGCGTAGTAATCGAGCACGGCGGATGTCGGCCACTGATCCGGCGCGAGTGTGATCGAGCCGAGCATGCGCGGCTGCGCGAGACCGAAGCGCGACAAGGCTTCGATCGCCGCGAGCTTCTCATAGTCGAGATCGTTGCGCGGCGCCCAGAACTTGCGCTCGATCTTGCCGTCGATGAAGTTCGCGAGACCCGCCGCCATCTGGTTGCGCAGATCGTCGGGCAGCGCGAAGCGGCGGTCCTGCTTCGCGGCTTCATCGGTCACGGCGAGCAGATAGGCGGTGAGGGCGGGGCTGCCGGTCGGGCGCTCGTCGTCGGCGGGCGGAAAGTAGTTCGCGAGGCCGTCGCGGTCGAGATAGGACGGCATTTTCGCGAGCACGGCCTGCCATTGGGCGGCGTCCATCAGGCCGAGCGCGCGCGAGGTTTGTTGCTCCAGACAGCTGTACGGATAACGCTCGAACCAGCGGCGCACGCCGGGCAGACCGTCCGCGAGCTTTGGTTGCAAGGACACCGCGATGCCGCCGCGCACGTTGCCATCGCTGGACTTGCTCGCATCGGCGGGCGGTGCGACGGGCAGCGTGTACGTCCCATCGATTTGCGCGATGGTCGCCTGCTGCACGTTCACCGGAATCGCCGCAACGACTTTTTGCGTGAGCCTGACGGCGTCGCTCGCTTTCGGTCCGGCTTGTTCGGATGCCGTCACATTCCACTCCAGACTCGCGGAAGCGTTCGTTCCGAGCACATCCGGCGTCGTCACGTTCCACGCCACTTCCTGCGACGATTCCGGCGCGAGCTCCACCGTGCGCGCATCGAGCGCGAGCACGCCCGCGCGCGGTGTGACGACGACGCGCATGGTCCGCGCGGTCGTGTTGCGCAGCGTGAATTGCGCGCGAAACGCGTCACCTACGCGCACGAGCGGCGGCAATCCCGAGATCAGTTGAAGGTCCTGCGTGCTTTGAATCGATGCGCTACCCGTGCCGAATTGCCCCGCGCCGACCGCCGCGACGGCGACGATCCGAAAGCGCGTGAGCGCGTCGTTCAGCGGTACGTCGACGGTGGCTTCGCCTTGCGCATCGAGCGGGACGCGCGGGTTCCACAGAAGCAGCGTGTCGAACAGTTCGCGCGTCGCGCTGTGCCCGCCGCCGCCGCCCGCGGGCACGGCCTTGCGTCCGAAGTGACGCCGCCCGATGATCTCCATCTGCGCGGTCGCCGTCTCGACGCCGTATGCGCGCTGCTGAAGCATCGCGTCGAGTACGTCCCAGCTTCGGTTGGGCATCAGTTCGAGCAGCGCTTCATCGATTGCGGCGACGGCGATCTGCGTGCCTGCGGGCGCGGGCTTGCCATCGGGCAGCGCGACTTTCACCTTGACGTGCGCGCGGCCGCGCACCGTGTACGACTTCGCATCCGGATTCACGCTGACCGCGAGCTTGTGCGACGCCGTGCCGACCCTGATCGACGCGAGCCCGTAACGGAACGCGGGCTTGCTCAGATCGACCAGCGGCGTCGGCGCCTGATATTGACGGCCTTCGTACCAGAACGCCTGCGCCCATTCGACCGGCGCCTTCCATCCCCACGTGAAGAACGAATACCACGGAACTTCGCGGATGCGTCCGCGCAGCGCGAGCACCGACACGTACACGTTCGGCCCCCACGATTCCTCGACCTTCAGTTCGACGGTCGGGTCACGGCCGTTCAGCTCGACGACCCGCGTCTCGACGATGCCCTCGCGCTCGACCGCGACGAGCGCAGTCGCCGAACGGAACGGCATGCGCACCTGAAAGCGGGCGGTTTCGCCCGGCTCGTAGCTGGTCTTTTCCGGCAACACGTCGATGCGGTCCGTATTCTCGCCGCCGAACCACAGTTCATCCGCGCGCGTGACCCAGACAGACGTGCTCGCGTTGGCGGCGTGGCCGTCGCCGTCCTTCGCGATCGCGATCAGATCGACATTGCCGGGCTCCTTCAGTGTCGCCTCGCAGGAGACGATGCCGTGATCGTCGCTCTTTCCGCTGCAGAGCGTGCCGAGATCCTTGATTTCGGTGTGGTTGTCGTAGGCATAGAAGCCGCCGACCATACGCTTGCGTGAACTCGACATCGCGCGCGCGACGGCCTTGATCTCGACTGAAACGCCCGCGCGCGGCTTGCCTTGCAGATCGAGCGCGAGCGCCTGCACCGGCAGCGCGCCGCCGACCGACACCCAGTGTCCCGCCTTCACGCCGACGGCCACCGACGCGGGCCACAAAATCGTGCCGCCGCTGATCGTCTGAACTTCGCCGTTCGGATCGGCGAAGCTCGCTTCGAGCGCGAGACGTTTCGGCGCTTCGACGGCGGGCAGCGGCTTGATCGTGAGCTTGCCGGAGCCGTCGCGATCGAGCGTCACGCGCAGCTTGTCGGCGACGAGTTTCGTCGTCGCGTTGTCCTGCTGCTCGCTGTCTTCGTCCTCGGCGGGCGCGCTGGCGCCATCGTTCGCGGGCTTGCGATACGGCGCGAAGCTGAACGCCTCGTATCGCGAAGCGAAGGGCGGCGCGACATCGCGCACCAGCGCGGATACCTGCACCGGCAGATTCGACGCCGGTCCGCCCTGCACGTATTCGAGTTGCACGGAAACCGGCGCTTCCTGCGCGGCGACGAGTCCTGTCGAATGCGCGGCCGATTTCGCATCGCCGGCCGTGATCGAGCCTTTGAACACCGGCAGCCGGAATTCCTCGACGCGGAAGCTGCCCGATTCATACGACTGCGTGACGGCGTTGTCGTTATCGTCGTTGTCGTCGTGGTTGTTCGACGCGGCGGCGCCGTTGTCGAGCGCCACGCTGTATTCGCCGAGCTTCGCCGCGACGGGCACGGTGAAGGTCGAGTCGGCGCTATGGTCCGCCGCCCATTTGAGAGGCAGATGCCAGGTCTGTCCGCTGCCGACGTGCCGGATCGTCACGCGGCTCGGATAGTTCGATGCAAACGCGAACCCGGTCAGCGTTTCGACGCGCAGCAGATGCTTCATCGACACCGTTTCACCCGCGCGCAACAGCGTGCGATCGAACACGGTATGCGCGCGCGTGGTGCGCGCCGCGCTCATGTCGGTCGGCACGTTGAAGCGCCACGATTCGATGCCGCGATTCCAGTCCGATGTCACGAACGCCATGTCCGGCCCGGTGACGGGATCGTTCACGCGCGCCGACACGAAAAAGCCGCTCCACGCGAGACTCTTGTCGTTGCATTCGCCCACTGCCGCGAGCGGTTTGCCGATTTTCGCGATGCCCTGCGCATCCGTTTTCGCGGTGGCGATTTCGTCGCCGTTGCAGTCGGTCACGCGGACGTCTGCCTGGGCGACGGGCTTGCCCTTGTCGAGCGTCGTGACCCACACGAGGCTGTTCTCGCGTCCCTGCTTGAAATGCACGCCGAGATTGGTGACCAGCACCGACGTGCGTACGTACATTGCCTGATTCTTGCCGAGCAGCGACGCGCCGAGCGCCGGCGAGCTCAGTTCGACGACATAGAAGCCGGGCTTCGTGAGCGGAATGCCAACGACTTCGAACGGACGCAACGCTTTCGGATCGGCGGCGGGCAGCGTCAGGGTTTCGACGCCTTTCTGTTGCGCGAGCATCGACAACGAACGGATGTCGATCTGCGGGTCCTTCGACACCGTGCCGTCGCTGTTCGGGATGATGACTGGCTTGATGCCGCTCTTTAGCATCCGCGGCATGCGTTCTTCGATCGTCGAGCGCGACATTGAGATGCCGTCGAACTGATCGACGGCGCGCATCCATTGGCGGATGTCGGTGTCGGCGTCGAGCCTGAGTTTCGTGATTTGCGAGGTGCCGGAAGTCAGCCCCTGCACGTGCAGGTCCGCTTCGACATGGCGCAGCGTGACAGGCAGCATCGCGGGCATGTCCGGTTCCGCGAATCGTTCGATGATGCCGAACGTGCCCGACGAGAACTTCGCGAGCGGCGGCATCGGCGCGGTGGCGGTTTTCAGCGGGAAGAGATCGGCGTTGGCGAGCGCGCGCCCGCTCACGTCTTTCAGATTCGCGGGGGCCTCGATGGTGAGATCGGCACGCTCGGGCAAGGGCGCGGCGAATTCGACGGCGCTGATTTCCGCGTCCCTGTCGCTGTCTTCGAAATGAGGCGAGGCCGTGCCTTTGGGCCCGCGCAGGACGAACTTCTGCGCATCGGCGCGGCTGATCGGCGCGCTGAAGTTCAGCCGCAGCGGACGCAAGGGCGTGCACGGCGCTTTCGCGTTCTCGCGCTCGCACGAAAAACTCGCGGCGAAGGGCTCGCGCACGTTGAAGTCGAAGCGCTTTTCGACATCGTTGGCGATGCCGCCAGGCCCGCTCACACCCGTGCCGTAGACGAGCTGCATCTTGGTCGCGGAAGGCAGGGTCTGCTGGCACGCGAGCGTCAGCACGCGATCGCCTTCCTTTTCCAGCCGGAAGTGTTTGAGCAGCGTGGCGCGCGTGGCGTCGTCAACGGTGCGCACCGGAATGCGGTTGCCGAGCGCGGCCGATTCGCACCACACATGTTGAAGCACGGAAGCCTGCGTCGCCGGTCCATTCAGGCGCAGCACGAAGACCTGAGTCTCTTCGATATCGCCATAACCCGGCATGACGCGCGTGACGAACGGACCACCCGTCTGGAACGCGAACTGTCGCGGGCCGGCGAGCGCATTGCCCGCGACCGATTTGAGACTATCGGAAAGATCGAGCGCGCAACGCACGCCCGGCGGAAGATCGTGTTCGAAGTCGAAGGCCCAGGTCCTGGCATCGATCCAGCGGCCCGAGCCGGATGTGGCCGAAGCGCTCGCGCCGCTACAGGCGAGCTTGCCGGGCGCCGGCGCGGCGGCGTTGCCGAAGGCGATCATCGGCTCGTCGAATTTGGCGACGACTTGCCGGACTTGCGCGACTTTGCCCTGCGGCGACACGCTCACGATGCGCGCGGCATCAGCCCGATGAATCGCGACGCTCATTCCAAGCGCGGCGATCAGCGCGGTTGCGGCCAGAAACCAGTTTTTTTGTGACGTTGTTATGCGGCTCATTCACTCGCTCCGAGTTTTCCTCGACGCGAAATTCTACTGGAGCCTTACGTCGTTCTTTCCGATGATGCAAACCGGCGATGCTTTTTCATACAAACCATCGCATCGGATGCACGCGGTTCAGTTCGGGTCGACGTTCTTCAGATGACGCGAGCTGACGCGCCGCCAATAAACGAACAGCCCGATGCCGGCCACACCCAGGCTCGCCGAATTGGCGATCCAGAAGCCGCGCGCGCCCTGGAGCCATTCCGGCACGCCGCCGCCGACGTCGAAGCCAAGCAGATAACCGCCGCCCAGCCCGATGCCCCACAGCGCGATGGCGTAGATCAGGGTCGGCACGAGCGTCACCTTGTACGCGCGCAGGATGAACGCGGTGGTGATCTGCAGCGCATCGCCGAGATGGTAGAAGGCGATGATCAGCACGAGCGGCATCGCGGCGGCGATCACGTTCGTATCGGGTGTGTAAGCCGCGATGATGTGCGGGCGCGCGGCGATCAGGATCACGCCGTACACCAGCGCCAGCACGCACGCCATGCCGATGCCGTGGCGCGAGATGGAACGGGCGTCGTCGTGGCGTTGCGCGCCGAGCGCCTGCGACACGAGCGTCGACGCGGCAATGCCGATGGAAAGCGGCGTCATGTACAGCACCGCGCCCAGATTGCCGGCGATCTGATGGCCCGCGAGCGTGGTCGTGCCGAAGCGCGAGATGAACAGCGCCATGAAGGTGTACGACGTGACTTCGATCAGGTACGACAGGCCCATCGGAATGCCAAGTCGCAGGAGCGCGAGTTGCCGCCGCCAGACCGGCCAGCAGAAGTGAGAAAAGATGCCGAACGGGCGGAAGAACTCGACCTTGAACAGCACCGTCATGCCGACGATCGCCAGCGCCCAGTTGATCAGCGTGCTCGCGAGCGCGCAGCCGGGACCGCCGAGCGCGGGCACGCCGAACCCGCCGAAGATGAACCACGTATTGAGCGGAAACTTGAGCAGCAATCCGCCGACTTGCAGGAACATCACGAGCCGCGGCTTGCCGACCGCATTGGTGAGCGAACTGTAGACGCGGAACGCAAGACTCGCGGGCAGGCCGAACGCGAGAATGCGCAGATAGTCGACGGTGCGGTCGTGCAGCGCGGGCGGCGTTTTCGCGAGCGAGAGCAGCGGTTCCGGATGGAACAGCAGCACGAAGCCGATGACCGTCAGCACGGCGGCGAGCCACAGCGCCTGGCGCGTCTCCTCGCCGATCTCGCTCTCGCGGCCCGCGCCGAAGAGTTGCCCGGCAATCGGCTGCAGCGCGACGAGAATCCCCGTCAGGCCGATATACACCGAGATGTAGACCGAGCCGCCGAGCCCGAGCGCGGCGAGATCGGTGGCGGAGAAGCGGCCGACCATTGCGGTGTCGATCACGCCGAACGCGATCACCGCGAGCTGGCCGATCAGCACAGGCCACGCGAGCGCCGCGATCTTGCGCACGTCGCTCAGCATACCGGTCGTGCTGGCCGCAGTCGTTGTCGCGCGCATGCTTACTGCGTCCGGCGCAGGCTCTTCGATCGCAGCGGTTTCTTCGCCGGCGGCGTCGGCCGTTCGATGCGCACGTAGAGGCGGAAGCGCTCGTCGCGGTCGGCCACGCGCCGGCCTTCCCAGACCAGCTTCCACTGGAATTCCGACATAGAAGACGGCTCGCCGTAGTCCGCGTGATCCTGACGCAGGATCACGTCGCAGTCTTCATCGAACGCGAAGTGCATGCCGCCGAAATACGCGAACGTGGCGATCTGCGCGTCGCCCAGACGCACGGGCGAGATGCAGGTGTAATCGGGCGGCAGATGTTCGGCGATCTGTTCCGCGACATCGCGATACGTGCGGCTGTAGTTGACCACCGGCAGCCACAGCGTCATCAGGAGCACCCACATGAGCGTGGTGCCCGCGCTCGACAGCACCACGCTGCGCCATAGCACCTTCGGATGACGCGCGAGGCGCCAGCGCGCGAGCATGAACCAGCACACCGTCACGGCCACCGCGCAGACGAACGAAATCAGCTTGAATTCGGGATGGAAGCCAGGCGCTAGACGCGCGAGATTGCGGGCCATCGGCGCGGGAAAGCCGATCATGCCCGCGGTCCACACGAGCCACACGAGCGAGCCGATGATCGTGAAGCTCAGCATCGCGAACCAGTCGATCGCGTTGATCGCGCCGCGCTTGAGCGTCGGCAGCGCGAACGTCGCGAGCACGGAAAGCGGTGGCAGCAGCAGCATGAAGAGGCGGTTGGTTTCATGCGCCTGCAGCACGACCAGCACGAGCAACGGCCCGATGATCGACAGCGGCACGCCCACGTGCGGCGAGCGGCGCATGCCGCCCCAGCTCACGAAGGCCCACACGGCGAGCGGCCACGCGGGCCACGTGAAGAGCGGCAGGTTCTTGACCGCGTAACCGAAGATCGAGCCGGGCGTGCCGGAGAAGAACGAGAAGCTGTTGCGCCACCATTGGCGCAGCCACCATTGGCCGTCGTCGGGGAAGTAGTGCAGCGTCGGCAGTACCCACGCGGCGATCAGCAGGACGGCGACCGGCAGACCGTAGATCAGGAGCGGCGCGGCGCGCACCTGCTTGACGATGATCGTCATCGCGAGCGTGCACAGCAGCAGCGCGAACACCAGCACCGGCGAGCTGGACAACCCGACCACGCCGATCGCCGCGCCCCACACGAGGCCGCCGTGGATCGGCTTGTCCAGGCTGCGCACGAGTCCGTAGATGAGCATCGCGGTGCCGGCGAACTGTGCGAGCTGCGGTGTGGTTTCGTGGCCGCGCTCCGCGAGGCCGAAGCACGCGAGCAGGATCAGCAGGGCGCCGTCAGCCAGCGTGCGGCCGTAGTCGCGCGGCTCGGGCTCGCCGCCGAATGCGTACTTGAACGGTTGCGCTTCGTCGCGACGGCCGAGCAGATAGGTCGAATACCAGACGAACGCGCAGGCGAGGCAGAAGAGCAGGCCCGTGACCACGCGCGAGGCATTGCTCGCATCGACCCAAGGACTCAGGATTCGAATCGCCGATGCGCCGAGCCAGTACATCAGCGGGCCGTCTGCGGTCGGCGCCTTGCCGACGAGATTCGGCAGCAGCCAGTCGCGGGCGTCGCCGTTGGCCATCGTCCACATGACGCCGAAGCCCGCCGCATCCTCGTTCTTCCACGGATCGCGGCCGAACAGGCCGAACGACGCGTAGGTAATGCAGATGGCGAGCAGCAGCCAGCGCGGCAGGGCGCTGGTGGCGGAGGCGGTCAGACGAACGACAGATCGCATGCGTTAGGACTTGATGGAAAAACGGTCCGCTGATTCGCGCCGGATGCGCGGCGGGGCCGGAGCAACCGGCATTGTAGTCGCGTCGCGACGATCGGGCGCGTCCGGCAGCGCCCGCTGTAACAGTGCGCTACAACCCTTACCAGATTGAGCAAGGGCGATGCCGGTGCGCTTGTTAGCGCGGACAAACGAACGGCGACAAAAAAGGGCAGCCAAAGCTGCCCTTTTTTCATGAAGCCTGAAGCCCGACTTACTTCTTGGTGGAGAAGCGTGCGAACTTGTTGTTGAACTTCTCGACGCGGCCGGCCGTGTCCATGATCTTCTGCTGGCCGGTGTAGAACGGGTGCGATTCCGACGACACTTCGATCTTTGCGAGCGGGTAGGTCTTGCCTTCGAATTCGGCCGTTTCGCGCGTCTGGATGGTCGAGCGGGTCACGAACTTGAAGTCGTTCGACATGTCGATGAACAGAACTTCGCGGTAATCCGGGTGAATGCCTTGTTTCATGGTCTTTCCTGAGATCTGGCGGTAGCCAACCCGTTGCACTTGTTTGCAGTGCCGCGCGAGTCACTTGCCTAGGGTCGAAAAGCGGCGATTATGCCAGAAAATCAGTCGGTTGACATCTTTTTTGGAGGTTCCGGCGCAGCTTACGCGCGGAGCGCGCCGACGCCCGCCGGGTCCTGCCGGTAATAGCGCGCGAGCAGCCGGTACAGCTCTGGATATTCCGCCTCGAACGGCTTTGGCGTGACGAACAGCGCCTCGCTGCATACCGCGAAAAACTCCGACGGATGATCGGTCGCGTAAGGATCGATCAGCGATTCGCGCTCGAAACGGCGAAAGCGCGACTGCGGCACCGCGTCCACGCGCGCGCAGAACTGGTCGTAGGCGTTGTCGAAAATATCGGCCCACGCGGTCGAATCGAGCGGTGCGTGCCAGCGGCGATAAAGCGGCGGATGGCCGTCGGCTTCGCCCGTCACCATGTCGATCTTGTGCGCGAACTCGTGGATCACGACGTTGTAGGCGTCGGAGCCGTCTGCCATCTGGGCATCTTCCCACGAAAGCACCACCGGACCGCCTTCCCACGCTTCGCCGCTTGCGTCGTGTTCGACTTCGTGCACGATGCCGTCCTCGTCTTCCACGGTTTTCCTGATGATGAACTCGCCCGGATAGACGATCACGCCGACCCAGCCGCGATACAGATCGAGATCCAGATTGAGCACCGGCAGACAGGCCTGCGCGGCGATGGACACAATCATCTGGTTGGTCAGTTCGAGATCGTGCGCGGTCGAGAATTCCTTTTGCGCGATGAACAGGCTCGCGCTCTCGCGCAGCCGCAGCAGGTCTTCCGCGCTCAGATGACCGAAGCACGGATACGCGCCGAGCGTGCGCTGCCAGAGCGCGTCGTCGATCGCGTATTTGCGCAGCGCGCGCTCGCGGCGTTGCGCGCCGAACCAGCGGGAGAAGAGGTTGGCCATGCGTCGAATCGGAAGACGGGAACAGTTGCGGATTGTACGCACGGCGCCAACAAAAAACCGCCTGACGAAGCAGACGGTTTTTTGTGTTCAGGCAACGAAGCGGGATCAGCCTCCGCCGCGACGCATCATGTCGAAGAACTCGGCGTTGTTCTTCGTCTGACGGATCTTGTCGAGCAGGAATTCCATGGCTTCGACCTCATCCATGTCGTGGATGAATTTGCGCAGCACCCAGACCTTTTGCAGCAGATCCGGCTTGATGAGCAGTTCTTCGCGACGCGTACCCGACTTGTTCAGATTGATCGACGGATAGACGCGCTTTTCCGCGAGACGGCGCTCGAGGTGCACTTCCATATTGCCGGTGCCCTTGAACTCTTCGTAGATCACGTCGTCCATGCGGCTGCCGGTTTCGATCAGCGCCGTGCCGATGATGGTGAGCGACCCGCCTTCCTCGATGTTCCGTGCCGCGCCGAAGAAGCGCTTCGGACGTTGCAGCGCGTTGGCGTCGACGCCGCCCGTCAGCACCTTGCCCGAGGCCGGCACCACCGTGTTGTAGGCGCGTGCGAGACGCGTGATGGAGTCGAGCAGAATCACGACGTCGTGCTTCATTTCGACCAGACGCTTCGCCTTTTCGATGACCATTTCGGCCACCTGCACGTGACGCGCGGCGGGTTCGTCGAAGGTCGAAGCGATGACTTCGCCGCGCACCGAGCGCTGCATTTCCGTCACTTCTTCCGGACGCTCGTCGATGAGCAGCACGAACAGGATGACGTCCGGGTGATTCGCTTTCACCGCATGCGCGATGTGCTGGAGCATCACGGTTTTACCCGACTTCGGCGACGCGACCAGCAGACCGCGCTGACCTTTGCCGATCGGCGAGATCATGTCGATGATCCGGCCCGTGACGTTTTCCTCGCCGCGCATTTCGCGCTCGAGCGGCAGCGGCTTGTTCGGATGCAGCGGCGTGAGGTTCTCGAACATGATCTTGTGTTTCGAGGCCTCGGGCGGCTGCCCGTTGACTTTATCGACTTTTACCAGCGCGAAATAACGCTCGCCGTCCTTCGGCGTGCGCACTTCGCCTTCGATCGTGTCGCCGGTGTGCAGATTGAAGCGGCGGATTTGCGACGGGCTGATATAGATATCGTCCGTGCTCGCGAGATACGAGGTCTCGGGCGAGCGCAAAAAGCCGAAGCCATCGGGCAGCACTTCGAGGGTGCCGTCGCCGAAAATCGTGTCGCCAGCCTTGGCGCGCTTTTTAAGAATCGCGAACATCAATTCCTGCTTGCGCAGGCGGTTCGCATTTTCGATCTCGAGGCCATTGGCCATCTCGATCAGTGCAGACACGTGCTGAGACTTGAGCTCGGATAAATGCATACGGATTTCCCGCCAGGGAGAGAGGTGCGACAGAAAGATTTGGGAGAAGAGGTGAGCGGAACCGCTCGAGACTTAATACTTCTTGAACTCTTGTGATTCTAGCATAGCACACGCCGCAGCAGCCTCGGGTGGGCTTTGGGCGGGGCTTTTCGGCCGATGTTGTCGCGCGACAACATCGGATGCATCGCGTGACGCCTGTATGCGCTGGGGATGCTAGAAGCGGGCGCCGGGGATGCCGGCGCCCGCCGATCATGCAGTTACAGGTTGCTGTCGAGGAACGCGGTCAGTTGCGACTTGGACAACGCGCCGACTTTCTGCGCGGCGACGGCGCCGTTCTTGAACAGGATCAGCGTGGGAATGCCGCGCACGCCGAACTTCACTGGCGTGGACTGATGCTCGTCCACGTTGATCTTCGCGATCTGCAGACGATCGCCGTAATCCTTCGCGACTTCGTCGAGGATCGGGGCAATCATCTTGCACGGACCGCACCACTCGGCCCAGAAGTCGAGCAGGACAGGTTTATCCGACTTGACCACATCCTGTTCGAAAGAAGCGTCGCTGATGTGCTTGATTGATTCGCTCATTGTCTGAATACCTCTATTGATTCGAGGCCCGCGTTTGAATGCTCGCCACGATACACGAAAACTGAAAAAAAGATTCGTCGCCTACGGCCGCAAGAAGGCTTGCACACCGTGCGCCGGAATGCCCCGCGCGCGGCGGCGAATGAACCGCGAGAGGGCGAAATGCACCGCCTTCGGGTAATTCACTTGTCATCTTAGCCTACTTTGCTATCCGTTGCCGGATACCGATAGAGGCAATCTGAGGGCGAAAACACCAAGCACAAGAGGCGATGTCGACGTCGCGGAGATGGCCCGCGAGTCCGGCGCTGGCGTTTTCACTGAAGCCTTCCGGGCATGTCGAGGGCCGTGGTACAATTCGACGTGACGGGCCTCCTCGCATGGTGGCGCGGTCAACCTGGTCAGGTCGGGAACGAAGCAGCCACAGCCGCTTTCCACCAGTGCCGAGGGTCGGGCTCGTCACCTTCCGCTTTTCTCTGCTTTGTCTCCGTAGCTTCTGCTGCAGCATTCCCTGATTTACTCGTCGGATTCGCGCCATTTGCATGCGGTGCGCTCGTGCATTTTCGTCGCGCGAAAGTGCCTGCTTTGCGCGGGCTTGCGGGCCTCTGGGGCGGAGTTTGCGCGCGGGCGTTGCTGATACAATTTCGCGCATGACCTATCAAGTTCTCGCACGCAAGTGGCGGCCGAAATCGTTCGAGTCGCTCGTCGGCCAGGAGCACGTCGTCCGTGCGCTCACGCACGCGCTCGACGGCGGCCGCCTGCATCACGCCTATCTGTTCACGGGCACGCGCGGCGTCGGCAAAACGACGCTCTCGCGCATCTTCGCGAAGGCGCTCAATTGTGAAACCGGCGTGACCTCTAAGCCGTGCGGCGTGTGCCGTGCGTGCCGGGAAATCGACGAAGGGCGTTTCGTCGACTACGTCGAAATGGATGCGGCGAGCAACCGCGGCATCGACGACATGCGCACGCTGCTGGAACGCGCGGTGTATGCGCCCGTCGATGCGCGCTTCAAGGTCTATATGATCGACGAAGTGCACATGCTCACGAAAGAAGCGTTCAACGCAATGTTGAAAACGCTCGAAGAGCCGCCGCCGCACATGAAGTTCATTCTCGCGACGACCGATCCGCAGAAGATTCCGGTCACCGTGCTCTCGCGCTGCCTGCAGTTCAATATGAAGCAGATGCCGGCGGGGCATATCGTGTCGCATCTGGAGAATATTCTTCAGCAGGAGAGCATCGCGTTCGAGTCACAGGCGCTGCGGCTTTTGTCGCGCGCAGCGGATGGCTCCATGCGCGACGCGCTTTCGCTGACCGATCAGGCGATCGCTTATTCGTCGAGCGAAGTCACCGAGGAGGCCGTGCGCGGCATGCTGGGCGCGCTCGATCAAAGCTATCTTATCCGTCTCATCGACGCTCTCGCCACGAGCGATGGCGCGAGCCTGCTTGCGATCGCCGACGAAATGGCGCTGCGCAGCCTGTCGTTTTCCACCGCGCTGCAGGATCTCGCGAGCCTTCTGCACCGGATCGCGTGGGCGCAGTTCGCGCCTTCGTCGGTACTGGATGAATGGCCCGAGGCCGCCGATATCCGCCGCTTCGCCGATACCCTCGCCGCCGAGCAAGTCCAGCTCTTCTATCAGATCGCAACCGTGGGCCGTAGCGAGCTCGGCCTCGCGCCCGACGAATACGCCGGCTTCACGATGACGCTGCTGCGCATGCTCGCATTCGAGCCAGCGGGCGGCCCCGGCGGAGGCGGCGGTGGCGTCGCGGTGAGCGCGCCTTCGGGCGCCAAGCCGGCGCGTGGCGCCGCGCTCGCGGGCGCGATGGCGGAGCGCGCGGTCGCGCCCGCGCCCGTAGCGAAAGCGCCGGTGCCGATGCCGGCAGCGGAACCCGATGCTGTCGAGACGAAACCGGCGCCTGCAAAGGAAGTCGCCGCTGAAACGGCGCAAGCTGAGGCGACCGTCGAGACGAGCGAGCCCGTACCCGCGAAACCCGCACCCGTTCCGAAGGCCGCGCGGCAAGCCGCCGACGAGGCTGCGGCGCCTGCCGCACGCGCGCTGGAGGAGCAAGCCACGAACGCCCCCCGCGCAGCAGGCGGCGCGAGCGCTGCGCTGGACGTGCTGCGCAGCGCGGGCATGCGCATTTCTTCGGACCGAGGCGCGCGCGGGGCGCCGGCAGCGCAAGCGGCCGCGCCCGCGATGCCGAAGCCTGCCGCGAAACCGACCGTGCAGGTTCAGGTTCCGACGCCCCGACGTGCGCCACCCGCGCCGTCCGCACCCGAACCCAGGCCCGCCGCGAGCAACGCCGGCAAGGCGAATGTGGTTCCGCCCTGGGAAGATATGCCGGCGGATGATTACCCGCCGCCGGGATCGGAAGCCGAGTACTTCATGCCGCCGGACGACGGTTTCGTGCCCGCGTTCGACAGCGGCCCGGACGACATGCGCTTCGGCAACAGCGAGCCCGCGCCGAAATCGGCGCCGCCGCCCAGAATCGACGCTACGCAGTTGCCGCCCGCCGTGCCGCTCGACGCGCTCGGCGTCAACGTCGAATGGCCCGCGCTCGCCGTCGATCTGCCGTTGAAGGGCGTCGCGTATCAGCTCGCGTTCAACAGCGAACTGACTGCGTGCGCCGCGAATTCCGTCACGCTCGCGGTCGCGGTGCAGATGTACACCGACGCCTCGCACGTGACGAAACTCACGGCCGCGCTCACCGAAAGGCTCGGCCGCGCGATCGAAGTCACCGTGAACGTCGGGCCGGCGCGCCGCACCGCCGCCGCGCTCGACGCAGCCGAACGCGCGAAGCGTCAGCACGAAGCCGAGCAGGAGATCCAGCAGGACCCGTTCGTGCGATCGCTCATCCGCGATTTCGGCGCCAGCATTGTGCAGGGTTCGATCAGGCCGATTTCCGCATCGGGCGCGAATCCGTGGTGAATCGAAGGGCGCGGCGCGTGAATCGACGCCGCGCATCATCAACGAATGCCGAGCGTGCGCGTGAACCGCGCGCTCACCCGTCACACGTTTTCCAGGAAGGAGCCGCACCATGATGAAGAACCAACTCGCCGGGCTGATGAAACAGGCTCAGCAGATGCAGGAAAACATGAAGAAGATGCAGGATCAGCTCGCGCTGATCGAGGTCGAGGGCCAGTCCGGCGCCGGTCTCGTGAAGGTGACGATGACCTGCAAGAACGACGTCAAGCGCGTGTCGATCGACCCGAGCCTGCTCGCCGACGACAAGGACATGCTCGAGGACCTGGTCGCGGCCGCGTTCAACGACGCAGTGCGCAAGGCCGAGGCCACCACGCAAGAGAAAATGAGCGGCATGACCGCCGGCATGCCGATGCCGCCGGGCTTCAAGCTGCCGTTCTAAACCGCGCGCCGGAGCGATCCCGGCGCGTCACGAGGAAACATGAAACAACCTTCCGCCCTGTCGGCGCTCGTGGAAGCGCTGCGCGCGCTGCCCGGCGTCGGACCGAAGTCGGCGCAGCGCATGGCGTATCACCTGATGCAGCATGACCGCGCGGGCGCCGAAAAGCTCGGGGCGTCGCTCCTGTTCGCGACCGAGCATCTGAAGCATTGCGAGAAGTGCAATACCTTCACCGAAGCGCAGATTTGCGAAGTCTGCCTCGACGAAGAGCGCGATCCGGCCTTGCTATGCGTGGTCGAAACGCCGGCCGATCAGATCATGCTCGAACAGACGCTCACGTATCGCGGGCTCTACTTCGTGCTGATGGGGCGGCTGAGCCCGCTCGACGGCATTGGTCCGAAGGAAATCCACTTCGAGCGCCTCATCAACCGCGCGCTCGACGGCGTGGTGCAGGAAGTGGTGCTCGCGACCAACTTCACGAACGAAGGCGAAGCGACCGCGCACTATCTCGCGCAGGCGCTCAAGTCGAAGGGGCTGAAGGTGACGCGGCTCGCACGCGGGGTGCCGGTCGGCGGCGAGCTCGAATATGTCGATGCGGGCACCATCGCGCGCGCGGTGCTCGACCGGCGCTCCGTATGAAAGGATCTCAGTCAATGACAGAAACCGAAGCCCTCGCGCTTGCGACGCATCGTCACTACAAGGGCGGGCTGTATCGCGTGATCGGCGTGGCGCGTCACTCGGAAACCGAGGAGGCGATGATCGTCTACGAACATCTCTGGCCGCACGAGCGCGGTCTGTGGGTGCGCCCCGCGGCGATGTTCAACGAGACGCTAGCCGACGGCACGCCTCGTTTCAAGCCGCTCGATATTCCGCTCTAACAAAAAACACCCAGGAGACAAGGCCATGAGCGCAACGATGGGGACCGGGCCGCTCGCCGGCGTCAAGGTGCTGGAGTTGGGCACGCTCATCGCCGGACCGTTCGCCGCGCGCTTCATGGGCGAATTCGGCGCCGAAGTCATCAAGATCGAAGATCCGAATGGCGGCGATCCGTTGCGCAAGTGGCGCAAGCTCTATCCCGAAGTCGGCGGCACGTCGCTGTGGTGGGCGGTGCAGGCGCGCAACAAGAAATCCGTGACGGTGAATCTCAAGTCCGGCGAGGGCAAGGAGATCGTGCGCCGCCTCGCTAAGGAAGCCGATGTCGTCATCGAAAATTTCCGGCCCGGTTTGCTGGAGAAGCTCGGGCTCGGTTACGAGGTGCTGTCCGCCGACAATCCCGGTCTCGTGATGGTGCGGCTTTCGGGCTACGGTCAGACCGGGCCGTATCGCGACCGGCCGGGTTTCGGCGCGATCGCCGAATCCATGGGCGGGCTGCGTCACATCACGGGTTATCCGGAGTTGCCGCCGCCGCGCATCGGCATTTCCATCGGCGATTCGATTGCCGCACTGCACGGCGTGATCGGCGCGCTCATGGCGCTGCATCACAAGCAGGTCAACGGCGGCAAAGGGCAGGTGGTCGATGTCGCGCTATACGAAGCCGTCTTCAACATGATGGAAAGCGTCGTGCCCGAATACGGCGTGTATGGCATGGTGCGCGAGCGCACCGGTGCGTCGCTGCCGGGCATCGTGCCGTCGAACACATATCCGTGCCGCGATGGCAGCATCGTGATCGGCGGCAACAGCGATCCGATCTTCAAGCGCCTGATGAACGCGATTGATCGCGCGGACCTGGCCGACGATCCCGCGCTCGCCTCGAACGACGGCCGCGTGCCTCGCACGCAGGAAATCGACGACGCCATCGCCGCGTGGCTCTCGACGCGCAGCATCGACGAGGCGCTCGCGGTGCTCAATGCCGCAGACGTTCCGGCCGGCCGCATCTACAGCGTCGCGGACATGTTCACCGATCCGCAATTCATCGCGCGGCAAATGCTGCAATGCTTTCCGTGGCAGGACGGACACGAGATCACGCTGCCGAACGTCACGCCGAAGCTGTCGGAAACGCCGGGCGAAACGCGCTGGCTCGGACCGCAACTCGGTGAACACACGGATGAAGTACTTCAAACGCTCGGGTATGATGCCGACGATATTGCGAGGCTGCGCGCGGCCAAGGTGATCTGATCCCTCAGGCGGACGCGCAGATAACAAGAAAATTCAGGAGACTCAAGACGATGAAACGTAGAACGTTCATCGCGAGCGGCGCCGTGCTCGCGAGTGGTGCATTTTCGGGCATGCCGCTCGCATTCGCGCAGGGCAAGCCGGAACAGACCAAGGTGTCGGTCGCGGTCGGCGGCAAGAACCTTTTCTACTATCTGCCGCTCACCATCGCGGAGCGCCGCAATTACTTCAAGGACGAAGGGCTCGACGTCGAGATCTCCGATTTTGCCGGCGGCGCGAAGGCGTTGCAGGCGGCGGTCGGCGGCAGTGCGGATGTCGTGTCGGGCGCGTTCGAGCACACGCTCCTGCTGCAGGCGAAGAATCAGTACTTCCGCGAGTTCGTGCTGCAGGGCCGCGCGCCGCAGATCGTGCTGGCCGTGTCGAAGAAAACGATGCCGAACTACAAGTCGGTCGCGGATCTGAAGGGCAAGAAGATCGGCGTGACGGCGCCGGGTTCGTCGACATCCATCATGGCGAGCTTCGTGCTCGCGCAAGCCGGACTCAAGGCGACCGACGTGTCGTTCATCGGCGTGGGCGCCGGCGCGGGCGCGATCGCCGCGCTGGAATCCGGGCAGATCGACGCCATCGCCAATCTCGATCCGGTCATGACCAAGCTCGATCGCGCGGGCGAAATCCGCATCGTCTCCGACACGCGCACGCTCGCCGATACCGTCAAGGTGTTCGGCGGCAACATGCCGGCGGGCTGCCTGTACGCATCGCAGAGCTTCATCACGAAGAATCCGAACACGACGCAGGCGCTCACCAACGCGATGGTGCGCGCGCTGAAGTGGCTCCAGACCGCATCGGGCAAGGACCTGATCGCGACCGTGCCGGAAAGCTTCCTGCTGGGCGACCGCGCGCTGTATCTCGATTCCTGGCAGCACGTGAAGGAAGCGCTCTCGCCGGACGGCCTGATGCCCGCCGACGGTCCCGCGACCTCGCTCAAGACGCTGCAGGTCTTCGACGAAACCGTCAAAGGCAAGCCGATCGATCTGTCGAAGACGTGGACCAACGACTTCGCCAAGAAGGCGCTCGCGAGCGTGAAGGTCTGATCGATGTCGTCGCTTATCGAACCGGCGCTCGCGCTGCAGGACGTCACCTGCACCTTCGCCTCGCGGGAGAATCGCCGTGACCGCTACACGGCGGTCCGCGATACGAATCTGACCATCGCGCCGGGCGAATTCGTGTCCGTCGTCGGGCCGACCGGCTGCGGCAAGTCCACCTTGCTCAACGTGTCGGCGGGGTTGCTGGAGCCATCGTCGGGCACGGTAAGCGTGTTCGGCGAGAAGCTGAAGGGCATCAACCGGCGCGCGGGCTACATGTTCCAGGCCGACGGCCTGATGCCGTGGCGTTCCGCGCTCGACAACGTGACGGCCGGCCTCGCGTTCCACGGCGTGCCGAAAAAGGAAGCCGACGCGCGCGGCGAGGAGTGGCTGAAGCGCGTGGGTCTCGGCGGCTTCGGCGACCGCTATCCGCATCAGTTGTCGGGTGGCATGAGAAAGCGCGTCGCGATGGCGCAGACGCTGATTCTCGATCCCGACATCATCCTGATGGACGAGCCGTTCTCCGCGCTGGACATCCAGACGCGCCAGCTCATGGAAAACGAGCTGCTCGATCTGTGGGCCGCGAAGCGCAAGGCCGTGCTCTTCATCACGCACGATCTCGACGAGGCGATTTCGATGTCCGATCGCGTCGTGGTGCTCGCAGCGGGACCGGGCACGCATCCGATCGGTGAATTCACGATCGATCTGCCGCGTCCGCGCGATGTCGCCGAAATCCGCTCGCATCCCCGCTTCGTCGAATTGCATGCGCAGATCTGGGGCGTGCTGCGCGAGGAAGTGCTGAAGGGCTATCAACAGCAGCTCAAGCCCGCTGTCACCGAATAAAACATCATGTGGAACAAGTTGCGCCCGAACCGGGCGAATCTCATTGCGTGGCAATGGCTGCTGCTGCTCGCGTGCTTTGTCTTGTGGTACGTGCTGACGAGCCCGACGCTCCTGCCGCCTTTCTATTTCGACGACGCCAATAAAGCCGCGTTCTTCTTCGGCGAGCCGCAGAAGGTGCTGGTGCGCATCTGGGAGTGGTTCACGACCGGCGAGATCTACATCCATCTCTGGGTGACGCTGATCGAAACCGTGCTGGCATTCGTGATCGGCACGGTGTCCGGACTGGGCGTCGGCCTCTGGCTCGCGCTCGCGCCCATGACCAGCGCGCTGCTCGATCCCTACATCAAGGCCGCCAATTCGATGCCGCGCGTGATTCTCGCGCCGATCTTCGCGGTGTGGTTCGGTCTCGGCATCTGGTCGAAGGTCGCGCTCGGCGTGACGCTGGTTTTTTTCATCGTGTTCTTCAACGTCTATCAGGGCGTGAAGGAAGTGAGTCCGGTCGTGCTGGCCAATGCGCGCATGCTGGGCGCGAACCGCAAGCAACTGCTGCGTCACGTCTATCTGCCGAGCGCGACGAGCTGGGTGTTTTCGAGCCTGCATACCTCGGTGGGGCTGGCGTTCGTCGGTTCGGTGGTGGGCGAGTATCTCGGCTCGGCGCGCGGCGTCGGCTATCTGATCCTGCAGGCCGAAGGCACCTTCGACATCAACACGGTCTTCGCCGGCATTCTCGTGCTCACGGCCTTCGCGCTCGTGCTCGACGGGCTCGTGGCGCTGGTCGAGCGGCGGCTCATGAAATGGCAGCCGAAAAGCGGCGAGACCGAGAAGCTTTGACCGCTGGACGACGGCTCCCGGACGCAAGAGACGCTGTCACCAAATATGTAAGAATTCGTTATGGTCATGCGTGGCTGACATCGCTATCATGCAGGGCGATTCAGGTGTTGCGGGCGACAGCGGCTTGCACGCACATCAAGTCGTAACGCAAACAAGGGACACTCCGCGTTCGGGTGTCATCGCGTGGCAACAAGCGCGGTGATCGTCCCCGCCATCCCGCGAGACCAAGAATGAAACTGCGAAATGACCGTTCGGTTGCGGTGGTGCTGCCGTCGCCGATCGGTGACAGCCTGATCGGGCTGGTCCTCGTCAACAACCTCATCCTCAATGGTTACAGACCTGTCGTGTTCGGCTGGGTCGCGGAGCAGCTCGCCGACTGGTTTCCGCATGTGACGGTCGGACGGCCCGGGGACTGGCAACACGCGTTCGACACGGTGCTCGAACTGAGGCCCACCGATTACGCGCGGAACCTGAGCCGAACGGGCGAGACGCTGTGTCTGTCGACCTTGTCGGCATACGGCGGCCACAAGCATATGGTGGATCGGGTCGTCGAAATCGCGACGAACGTGCTGGGTCTGCGCGATGTCACCCGCTCGAACGGATTGGTCGTGCCGGCGGACATCGGATGCGGTCGTTTCGCGGATCGCGTCGTCATTCATCCGACGGGCAGTCATCCGGAAAAGATGTGGGGGCGCGAAAAGTTTCTCGCGCTCGCGCGCGTGCTGACGCGCCGTCAGTTGCAGCCGAGCTTCCTCGTCGCGCCGACGGAGTTGGGCGCATGGGGCGATATCGGCGAGGACGGGCATGAGGTCAATGCGCTCGTGCGTCTTGACGAGGTCGCGAAGTGGATCGCCGAATCGGCCTGGTTCATCGGCAACGATTCGGGGCTCGGGCATCTCGCGTCCTGCATCGGCGTGCCGACGCTCACGCTGTTCATGCGTCAGGGGCTCGCTCGCTCCTGGCGCCCGGATTGGGGACCGGGCGCGATCGTGCTGCCGCCTTCGCTCTTGCCGTTCGGCGGACTTCGCGAGCGTCTGTGGCAGAGGTTGCTCACCGTGCGTCGCGTGACGACGGCTTTCGAAACGCTGCGCGGCAAGCATGCGCGCGTGATCCGTCAGCATGCGGCAGCCGATTTCGGCGACGCCAACGCGACGCGCATGGGCATGCTGCCGGGCGCGCAATCGCGTCGCATGTGAAGCGGCGATCGGCCTAGGCCGCGAAGCGCGAATACATGCGCCAGCAACGCACCGCGCGCCAGAACTCGCTGGCGTTCGTCGCACCTTTCAGCATGACGCGGATATAACCGGATTGAAGGAACTGCTGCGCAAAGAGCTTGCGTTGCTGGTCATCGGACATGCGCTTTCTGAGGATGTGCAGGAGATTGCCGCCCTCGCGATTCGCCTGGCGCAAGAGCAGCCGGCGAAAACCCGCTTCGGCGCGCGGATCGAGTGCGGCCGTCACGAGCGCGTCGATCACGCGCAGATAACCCGCGGCGCGGCGCGCGACGTCCGCCGGCGAAGGCGAATTCGTGATCGACGCGGGATTGCGCCGGTAGCCATAGTAAAGCTCGCGCACGAAGCCGACGCGCTGCGCCTTGAGCGCGACCTGCAGCGCCCAGATGATGTCCTCGTGCACGATGCCTTCTTCGAAGCGCAGACCGTGCCGTTCGACGAAATCGCGCCGCACGCATTGCAGCCACGCGCACACCACCCAGTCGTCGTTCGGCACGGTGCGCGCCATCCATGTCTTGCCATTGCAGATTTCGCCCCACGGCTGACGCTCGTAGAGTGGCGCGGGATCGGCGGGCGCCGGCAGCGTCTCGAAGCTGAAGCCATTGCCGATCACCACTTCGAGATCGTGCTCGCGGCCGTGTCCGATCCACGCGCGCAAAGCGCCGGGCTTCATCCAGTCGTCGCCGTCGGCGAAGACGATCCATTCGCCGCGTGCGAGCGCGAGGCCGACGTTGCGCGTCGCCGACAGGCCGCGATTTTCCTGCGTCACAACGCGGATGCGCGCATCGCGCGCGGCCATCGCCTCGAGCACGGCGAGGCTGCCGTCGGTCGCGCCGTCGCAGACGGCGATGACTTCGAGCGCCACGCCCTCCTGATCGAGCACGGAAGCGAGCAGCGGCTTGAGCCAGGCTTCGCAGTTGTAGACCGGCACGATGACACTGGCGTCGATGCGTGGGCTCGTCATGTTCACTTGCGGGGTTTGCGGGAGGGAGGGGTCGATGTTAGCAGGCGAGGGTCACGGCTCGATCACGATCTTGCCGGTCACGCGGCGATGCATCATGTCGTCGAGCGCTTGCGGCGTTTCGTCGAGCGCGTAGCGTTTCGTGACGACCGGGCGCAGCTTGCCCGACTTGATCCAGTCGACCATGGTCGCGAATTCCTGATCGGCCTGCGCGTGCTCGCGCTGCATGTGCGCGCCCCAGAACACGCCGACGATGCTCGCGCCCTTCAACAGTGCGAGATTGAGCGGCAGCTTCGGAATTTCGCCGTTCGCGAAGCCGACGACGAGATACCGCCCGCGCCACGCGATGCTGCGAAACGCCGGCTCCGCATAAGCGCCACCGACCGGGTCGAAAATGACATCCGGGCCAAGACCGTCGGTCAGCGCCTTGAGGCGCTCGCGCAGATCTTCATTCGTATAGTCGATGACATCGTCGGCGCCATGCGCGCGGCAGAACGCCAGCTTCTCCGCGCTCGATGCCGCAGCGATCACGCGCGCGCCGAGAAGCTTGCCAATCTGAATCGCGGCGACGCCGACGCCGCCGGCCGCGCCGAGCACGAGCAGCGTGTCGCCGGCCTTCAACTCGCCGCGATCGACGAGCGCGTGGTACGACGTGCCATAGGCGAGCGTGAACGCGGCGGCGTCGGCGAGATCGACGTCATCGGGCAGGGCGATGACGTCGTCGGCCTTGGCGCGCGCCTGCTCCGCGAACGCGCCTTGCGCCGTATAGGCGGCCACGCGCATGCCCGGCCGAAAGCGCGTGACGCCAGCGCCCACTTCACGCACGATGCCCGCGAACTCCGCGCCCGGGGTGAACGGCAGCGGCGGCTTGAACTGGTATTTGTTCTGGATGATGAGCACGTCGGGAAAATTCACGCTCGCCGCTTTCACGTCGATGACGAGTTCGCCGGATTCGGCATGCAGATCGGGCAGCGTTTCGATGGAAAGCGTGTCGGGCAATCCATGCTGGTTGCAGCGTACGGCGCGCATAGTGTCTCCTCGTTTCGAGAGGGCTCAGTTTAGGCCAGAGAGCCGGTCTGACGCGAGCCTGCGAGTCGTCGTCGCGCCATGTTTCCTCGGTTACAATCGTCGGATGCGAATCCTACTCAGCAACGACGACGGTTATCTGGCGCGCGGCATCAATGTGCTGCACGATGTCCTGCAGCCGCTCGGCGAAGTAACCGTAATGGCGCCCGAGCAAAACTGCAGCGGCTCGTCCAACTCGCTTACGCTGTCGCGGCCCTTGAGCGTGCATCAGGCGCCGAACGGTTTCAATTTCGTGAACGGCACGCCGACCGACTCCGTGCATATCGCGCTCACGGGCATGCTCGAGCATCAGCCGGATCTCGTCGTCTCCGGCATCAACAACGGCCAGAACGTCGGCGAAGACACGCTGTACTCCGGCACCGTCGCCGCCGCCACCGAAGGTTTCATGTTCGGCATTCCGGCCATCGCGTTCTCGCTCGTCGGCCGCGACTGGCTGCATCTCGATGACGCCGCACGCGTCGCCGCCGAGATCGTCGCGCATTTCCTCGAGCATCCGATGCCGGGGCATCCGTTGCTGAACGTGAACATCCCGAGCCTGCCTTACGACCAGCTCCGCGAATGGAAAGTGACGCGTCTGGGCAAGCGTCATCCTTCGCAGCCGGTCATCCGCCAGACCGATCCGCGTGGCAATCCGATCTACTGGATCGGCCCGTCAGGCGACGCGCTGGACGCGAGCGAAGGCACCGATTTCCATGCGGTGGCCAACGGCTTCGTGTCGATCACGCCATTGCAACTCGATCTCACTCATACCAGGCTCATGGCCGAGACGCGCGAATGGGCGCGGGCCGGGAGCGGTCGCACATGACCGACGAGCGCGCCAAGCGTTTCCCGCTGGCGCTCGCGGATCTGGTTCGCGAGCCGCGCAAGCCCGCGCATCGCGCGCACGATTCTCGCGGCAAGCCGGTCGCCGCTGCCACGCTCAAGCCAGCGACGGCTCAGACGGCCAAGCCGGGTCCTTCGCGCGCGGCGAACACGGCGATGAAGAATCCGGCGACGGCAGCCGCATCGGCCACACCGGCCACATCGGTTTTTCCCGCGCGTTCCAACGCGAAGCCGGCGGCAAGCGCAACGAAACCGGTTCCGGCCGCGAACAGGAGCGCCGTACAAACCCATCGTCCCGCGCACGCGCCGCGGGCCGCCGAGCGCGACCTGAACGCCGCTTCCACCGCGACACGCAAGGGCGCGCCCAATGTCGCGCTGGCCAGCACGCAGACGCTCACCTCGGAACGGGTGCGCGAGCGCATGGTCGAACGGCTGCGCTCGAACGGCGTGACCGATCCGCGCGTCCTGAACGCGATGTCGGTCGTGCCGCGCCATATGTTCGTCGACCCGGGGCTGGCCGCGCAGGCTTATGAAGACGCCGCGCTGCCCATTGGCCATCACCAGACCATCTCGAAGCCATCGGTCGTGGCGCGCATGATCGAACTGGTGGCGACCGGGCGCGCGCTCGCCAAGGTGCTGGAGATCGGCACCGGCTGCGGCTATCAGGCGGCGGTGCTGTCGCAGGTCGCGACCGAGGTTTATTCGATCGAACGGGTGCGCCCCTTGTCGGAGCGCGCCAAGCTCAATCTCCGGCCGCTGCGCGTGCCGAACATCAGATTGCATTACGGCGACGGCCGCCTGGGCTTGCCCGCCGCTGCGCCGTTCGACGCGATCGTGATTGCCTGCGCGGGGCTCGACGTGCCGCAGGCGTTGCTCGACCAGCTGGCGGTGGGCGGCAAGCTCGTCGCGCCGGTCGGATCGCAGACCGCGCAGTCGCAGGTGCTGACGCTCGTCACGCGCGTGTCGGCGACGCAATGGCGGGAGGAACAGCTCGATCGCGTTTTCTTTGTACCCTTAAAATCCGGAGTGATTTGACACCGATGAGTATCTTGCGTGCTTTGCGAGAAGAAACTGCCGACCAACGCGCGAGCCTGGCGCAGCGCGGCGTGTGCGTGCTTGCGTTGTCCGTGCTGGCGGCCTGTTCGACGCGCATGGACATGGCGCCGGTCGTCGACAGAACGGGCGCGCCCATCGGCACGACGGCAGCCCAGACGCCGGACAACGGTCCACCGCCTCCGGGCTATTACCGCGTAAAACCGGGCGACACCCTATATCGGATCGCACTGGAAAACGGTCAGAATTATCACGACATCGCAGCGTGGAATAACCTGACCAACCCGAACCAGATCGAAGTCGGCCAGTTGATGCGCGTGGCGCCTCCGGGCGCGAACGTCGCGGCAGCAACGCCGGGCGTAGCGACCGCGCCGATCGCGGGCGGCGGCGTGCAGACGCAGCCGCTCAATGGCGCGAACGCCTACGCGAGCCCGCAGCCGGGCGCCGCGGCGCAGCCGCCGTACTACGGTCCGAATTCGGGTATGGGCGCGACCCCCGGTGTGCCGGGTGCGGCGACGGGCATGGCGCCGGGTGCGCCGGGCGTGCCCGGAGCGGATGCGAACGCGGCTGCGCCCGTGGGCCAGCCGGCGTTCATCTGGCCGGCGCGTGGTCCGATTATCGGCACGTTCGACGACGCGAAGAACAAGGGTTTGAATATTGGCGGTGCGGCGGGAGATCCGGTGAATGCCTCGGCGGATGGCCGAGTGGTTTACTCCGGAAATGGGCTGCGCGGCTACGGCAATCTCATTATCATCAAGCACGATGCGACTTTTCTCACGGCATATGCACATAACCGCGCTTTGATGGTAAAAGAAGGAGACGCGGTAACTAAAGGGCAGAAGATCGCTGAGATGGGGAACAGCGATTCGGACCGCGTGATGTTGCACTTCGAAGTTCGCCGACAGGGAAAACCTGTTGACCCACTGAAGTATTTGCCGCCGCAATAAAGCGAAACCATCATGCCAAAAACGAAGCGCCGCCTGCCGCAAGCCGAGACTGAGACGATCAGCCGACCTTTGCAAGTGTCGGTGGAAGACGGTGCTTCGAATCATGACGACGATGCCGAAAATGTCGACGTGGACATCGAGTCCGATTCCGACAGCGATGAAGAAAGCGGCAACAGCCGCGGCAAGAACAGCGACGAAGCGGGTGAGGGCGCAAACGATTCCGCGCCCGACGCCGACGACTTCCGCTCCCTCCTGCAGGCCGAACTCACGGCCGACACCATCCAGCATTACCTGAATCGCATCAGCGTAAAGCCTCTCCTCACCGTCGAGGAGGAGCAACGTTATTCGCGGCTCGCCAAGGCGGGCGAGTTCGAGGCGCGCCAGGTCATGATCGAGCGCAATTTGCGCCTCGTCGTGAGCATTGCGAAAGGTTATCTGAACCGTGGTGTGCCGTTGCTCGATCTGATCGAGGAGGGCAATCTCGGCCTGATGCACGCCATCGAGAAATTCGACCCGACGCGCGGCTTCCGCTTTTCGACCTACGCCACCTGGTGGATCCGCCAGAGCATCGAACGCGCGATCATGAACCAGGCGCGCACGGTCCGCCTGCCGGTGCACGTGATCCGCGAGCTCAACCAGGTGTTGCGCGCGAAACGCCATCTGGAAAAAAATTCCGCCAATTCGCAGGACAGCGTGGCGCCCGAGCGCCGCGACGCGAGCATCGACGACATTGCGTATCTCACCGGCAAGACGCCCGAGGAAGTCACGGATATCCTCGCGCTCAACGAACACACGGCTTCGCTCGACGCGCCGCTCGACCTCGATCCCGGCAGCAGCCTTCTCGACCTGCTTTCCGACGATCAGAGCCAGTCGCCGGACGCCGAAGTACAGCACCGCGAGCTCGAATCGCTTACGCGTCTGTGGCTGTCGCGGCTGTCCGACAAACACCGGCATGTGATAGAACGGCGTTTCGGCCTGAACCATATCGAGCCCGCGACGCTCGAAGAGCTCGCCGACGAAATGGGCCTCACGCGCGAGCGCGTGCGCCAGATCCAGCAAGAGGCGCTCGTGCGGCTCAAGCGCTTTTTCGCATCCAACGGCGTTCGCAAGGACGCCGTGCTTTGACGCTTTGACGGCGCTCTGCGGTTTGGAGCGCCGCATTCCAGGATTCAATGACACCGATTCTCGTTTTCGACATCGAGACCATTCCCGATGTCGACGGCATTCGCCGTCTCGAAGATTTGCCCGATGACCTCTCCGACCGCGAAGTCGCCGAACATGCGTTCGAAGCGCGCCGCGAGCGCGTCGGCAATGACTTTCTGCCGCATCATCTGCAACGCGTCGCCGCGATTTCCTGCGTGTTTCGCGACAACAGCGGCTTTCGCGTGCGCTCGCTCGGGACGACGGCCGACGGCGAGGCCGCGCTGATCCAGTCGTTCTACCGCGTGATCGAAAAGTACACGCCGCAGCTCGTGTCGTGGAACGGCGGCGGCTTCGATCTGCCGGTGCTGCATTACCGCGCGCTGGTGCACGGCGTCGCGGCGTCGCGATACTGGGATCTCGGCCAGGACGATCGCGAGTTCAAGTTCAACAACTACATCAGCCGCTATCACATGCGGCACATCGATCTGATGGACGTGCTCGCGATGTATCAGGCGCGCGCCAACGCGCCGCTCGATGCGCTCGCGAAGCTGTGCGGCTTCCCCGGCAAGCTCGGCATGGACGGCGGCAAGGTGTGGGACGCGTATTGCGACGGCCAGATCGACGAAATCCGCAACTATTGCGAGACCGATGTCGTCAACACCTACCTGATGTATTGCCGTTTTCAGATGATGCGCGGTGGTTTCACGCCCGACGAGTACGCGGACGAAATCAACTTCGTGAAGAACGCGCTCGCGCAGGAAACCTCGCCGCATTGGGCCGAATATCTGGCAGCGTTCGGAAAGTAGGCGTGGTGCGTCGATGACGTTCGTCTACAATCTCGCCTTTGCCAATTCGTTAGTCAGGAAGTACGCAGGTGTCTGAAGCCGCTCGAAAACCTTCTTATCGCCGCCGCGCGGCGCCGGCGAAATCCGTCACGCCCGATCCGAACTTCGTCGCGCCCGAAATCGAAATCGTTTCGCTAGACATGGAGGCGCGCGGCGTGGGCCGCACGGTCAATGACGACGGCGAACCGGGCAAGGTCATCTTCGTCGAGGGCGCGCTGCCCGGCGAGAAGGTGAGTTATGCGAGCTATCGCAAGAAACCGAGCTTCGAGCAGGCGCAAGTCGTGAAGGTGCTGCGCGAGAGCGTGATCCGCGCGAAGCCGAAGTGCCAGTTTTTCGGGATTTGCGGCGGCTGCTCCATGCAGCATCTCGACGTGCGCGCGCAGATCGCCGTGAAGCAGCGCGTGCTCGAGGACAATCTGCAACATCTTTCGAAGCTGCGTGCGGAAACCATGTTCCGGCCGATCCACGGGCCGTCGTGGGGCTATCGCTATCGCGCGCGTCTGACCGTGCGGCACGTCGAGAAGAAGGGTGGCGTGCTGGTCGGATTCCACGAACGCAAGAGCAGTTACGTCGCCGACATGACAAGCTGCGAAGTCCTGCCGCCGCACGTTTCGGCGATGCTCGTGCCGCTGCGTCATCTGGTGGGAGGGCTGTCGATCCGCGATCGCATGCCGCAGATCGAGCTGGCGGTGGGCTCGGACGTCACCGCGCTGGTGCTGCGCATTCTCGAGCCGCTGACCGAAGCCGACGAAGCGCTGCTGCGCACTTTCGCCGACGAACACAATGTTCAATGGTGGCTACAGCCCAAAGGCCCCGACACGGTCTATCCGTTCTATCCGCTCGATCGCGAACTGGCCTACACGCTGCCCGAATTCGGCATCCGCATGCCGTTCAAGCCCACCGATTTCACGCAGGTTAATCATCAGATCAATCGTGTGCTGGTGAGCCGCGCGCTCAGCCTGCTCGCGCCGGAGAAATCGGATCGCGTGCTCGACCTGTTTTGCGGGATCGGCAATTTCACGCTGCCGCTCGCGCGCGTGTCGCGCGAAGTGGTGGGAATCGAAGGCAGCGAGGCCCTGACGGCGCGGGCGCTTGAGAACGCGAAAGCGAATGGGGTCGACACTCACACGTCTTTTGCGTGCCGCAATCTGTTCGAAGTCACCGCCGACGACCTGCGCGCCCTCGGCCATTTCGATAAATTCCTGATCGATCCGCCGCGCGAAGGCGCGCTTGCCGTGTCGAAGGCGCTCGCGGATATCGCGCAGAGCGGCGACGGGCCGTTGCCGACGCGCATCGTTTACGTGTCGTGCAACCCGGCCACGCTCGCGCGCGATGCTGGCCTGCTGGTGCACGAAGCAGGTTATCGGATGAAAGGCGCCGGCGTGGTCAACATGTTCCCGCACACGTCGCACGTCGAGTCGATCGCGTTGTTCGAGCGCGATTGAACCGGATCGAGCGATTTACGCAGACGCAAAAAAACCGGCCCGAAGGCCGGTTTTTTTGCTGCAGCGCCCGAAACCGAAGATCAGTTGCGGTTGCCGCCGAAAATGCCGAGCAGCGCCAGCAGGTTCGTGAACACGTTGTACAGGTCGAGGTAGATCGCGAGCGTCGCGCTGATGTAGTTCGTCTCACCGCCATTCACCACGCGCTGCACGTCGAACAACATGTACGCCGAGAAGATCACGATGGCGAGCACCGAGATGGTCAGCATCAGTGCGGGCAACTGCAGGAAGATGTTCGCGAACGCGGCCAGCAGAATGACGATCACGCCCATGAACAGGAACTTGCCGAGACCCGAGAAATCGCGCTTGCTGACCGTTGCGATGGTCGCCATGGCCGCGAAGATCACGCCGGTGCCGCCGAACGCCATCATGATGAGCTGCGGGCCGTTCGAGAAGCCGAGGATGAAGCTCAGCAGACGCGAGAGCATCAGGCCCATGAAGAACGTGAAGCCGAGCAGCACCGCGACGCCGACGCCGCTGTTCTTCGTCTTTTCGATGGCGAACATGAAACCGAACGCGATCGCGAGGAACGCGATGAAGCTCATTGCCGGGCTGGAGGCGGCGAACAGCGAGAAGCCCGTCGCCACGCCGACCCACGCGCCTAGCACCGTCGGCACCATCGAGAGCGCGAGCAGCCAGTAGGTGTTGCGCAGCACGCGGTTGCGCGTCTCCACCGAGGTGACGCTGCCGTTACGGCCAAAGCTGTAGGGTGATTCGTTCATGGTTTCTCCTTGCTCCAATTGTCTGTCGTTCGGTCTTCCCGCGACATTCGTCACACACGAATGATAAGGTGCGCGGACTTAAACCAGTATTAGGACCGCCGGAACCGTTCTGGTGCCTTCGCCGCGTCGCGCCTTGCTGGTTGCAATGCAGCGCCTTGCTCCAATATGGCCTCGGCGCGGCCCGAATTCAATAGTTCGAACGGCTAATCCGGGTGTTCCTTGGTTCAAGTACTCGCCAGATTTGATCCTTACGGTGTCGTAAGGTTTCAATCGCAATGATACCTTGCTTCGTGCTACAATTGTCGATTCGTTTTAATCCGTAAACCGTTCATTTTTTGGAGTTTTTCATGGCGATCGAGCGCACCCTGTCGATTATCAAGCCGGACGCAGTGGCAAAGAACGTTATCGGCCAGATCTACAGCCGTTTCGAGAACGCAGGTCTGAAGATTATCGCGTCGCGCATGGTTCATCTGTCGCGCGCCGACGCAGAGAAGTTCTACGCCGTGCACGCCGCGCGTCCGTTCTTCAAGGACCTCGTGGAATTCATGATCTCCGGCCCGGTCGTGATTCAGGTGCTGGAAGGTGAGAACGCGATCGCCAAGCACCGCGACCTGATGGGCGCGACCGACCCGAAGAAGGCCGACAAGGGCACCATCCGCGCCGACTTCGCCGACAGCATCGACGCGAACGCAGTGCACGGTTCGGACGCTCCGGAAACGGCGCGCCAGGAAGTTGCCTTCTTCTTCCCGGAAGTGAACGTCTACTCGCGTTAATTTTCGCGTTGTTTCGCGCGATGGCTGTGTGGCCGTTGCGTGCATCGCGCCTCGACGCAAGAAAAGCGGTACGAAAACAAGCAGGAAATGGCGCGAACGGTCCCGGAAAACAGCTTCCGGGCTTCGCAATCTGAAATGGCAGAACTCGACATGACGAGCAGCACCAACGTCAACCTTCTCGATCTCGACGCCGCCGGGCTGGTCGCGTATTGCGGCAGCCTGGGCGAAAAGCCGTTTCGCGCCAAGCAATTGCAGCGCTGGATCCATCAGTACGGTGCCGAAGACTTCGACGGCATGACGGACCTCGCGAAATCGCTGCGCGAAAAACTCAAGGGCCGCGCCAATATGGCAATGCCCGACATCATTTCCGACCACGTTTCCGCCGACGGCACCCGCAAGTGGCTGATCGACGTCGGCAACGGCAACGCGGTCGAAACCGTGTTCATTCCGGAAGAAACGCGTGGCACGCTGTGCGTGTCGTCGCAGGCGGGCTGCGCGGTCAACTGCCGGTTCTGCTCGACCGGCAAGCAGGGCTTCTCACGCAACCTGACCACGGGCGAGATCATCGGCCAGTTGCGCATGGCGGAATTCGCGCTGCGCAAGTCGATGGGGCGCGAAGTCGGCGGCCCGGGCAAGGGCGAGCGTGTCGTGACCAACGTCGTGATGATGGGCATGGGCGAGCCGATGCTCAACTACGACGCTGTGGTTCCGGCCATGCGACTGATGCTCGACGACAACGCCTATGGCCTGTCGCGCCGGCGCGTGACGCTGTCCACCTCGGGCGTCGTGCCGATGATGGACCGTCTCGCGGCGGATCTGCCGGTGGCGCTCGCGGTGTCGCTGCACGCGCCGAACGATCCGCTGCGCGACATGCTCGTGCCGCTGAACAAGAAGTATCCGCTGCGCGAACTCATGGCGGCGTGCCAGCGCTATCTGAAGGTCGCGCCGCGCGACTTCATCACGTTCGAATACTGCATGCTCGACGGTGTGAACGACACCGAGCAGCACGCGCGCGAACTGCTCGCCGTCACGCGCGACGTGCCGTGCAAGTTCAACCTCATTCCGTTCAATCCGTTCCCCGAGTCGGGCCTGACGCGCTCGAAGAACGAGCAGATCAAGCGTTTCGCACAGGTGCTGATCGACGCGGGCGTCGTCACCACAGTACGCAAGACGCGCGGCGACGACATCGACGCGGCATGCGGCCAACTCGCCGGCGCGGTGCAGGATCGCACGCGTCTCGCCGAGCGCATGAATCGCGCGGGGAGCAAGACGATCGAGGTGCGCGCCGTCTGATGGCGCATCGCGGCGCGCAACGGCTCGGCGCGCCGTCTGCAGTCAGGCCTCAGCCCGAGGCCTGAAAAGCAGCAATCAAAAGCCATGAAAAGCGGACGCGAAGAGCGACCCGAAAGCGGCACGAAAAGCCGCACTTTTTGTTATAAAGCCGTCTGCATTGGCGCGGCAGTTGTATCGTTCACGTGGTTTTTCAACCGTACGTTGCAAACGCGCCATATAAGAGAATCGATGCGAGGAATTTGGCATGAGTGAGCCGCAGCACCCGACGCCTTTTGGCAGTCACACCGGCAACCGGCCCGGCAGTCAGCACGACGCTCCGGCCGCTGCGGAAGGGGCGGCATCGAATGCGAGCCAGGCGGGGAACCTGGACTCGATCCAAGCTGTCGGCGCGCGCCTCGCGCAGCTCCGGCAGGCGAAAGCATGGTCGATCGACGACGTTTCCGCGCGCCTGAAAGTCTCGCCGCCGAAACTGCTCGCGCTCGAAGCAGGCGACATCAGCCAGATGCCCGATCGCACTTTTGCGGCGGGCATCGTGCGCAGCTACGCGAAGATTCTGGGTGCCGATCCCGCGCCGTTCACCCAGGCGTTCCGGCGCGATGGCGGCGCTGCCATCCAAGAGAATCTGAAGGTTCCGGCGTCCGCCGGCGCGGGTCTGCCGCGCGGTCGCGTGTCGGTGCCGCTCGGCAATTCGTCGGGCCGCAAGCGTTCGTGGATGTGGGGCGTGCTCGCGGTCATCGTCGTGCTGGCGGCGCTCATCATGTGGCACACCAACGGCGATTCGGGCAACTGGCTCGCGCGGCTGAAGGCGACCACGGGGATGGGCTTGTCGTCGTCGACATCGCCATCGAACGAAACGGCCGGCGGGGCGTCCGCGCCCACGCCGGACGAAGCCGCGGCGGCGAACACCGGCGAAGCGTCGCTGCCTGAAGTGTCGACCGCGCCCGGTGAGCAGCCGATGCCGCGTCCGCTCGGCACCAACGCGCTGCCCGCCTCGTCCTCCACTTTGTCCGCGGTGCAGGGTGCGAGCACGCCGGCCGCGGCGGCGCCCGCACCGGCGGCGGCGAAACCCGCATCGGCGACCACGGCGGCGGCTTCGGCTCCGGCGGTTGCCGGCAGCGGGTCGAGCGCCATCGAATTGAGAGTGAAGGAAGATAGCTGGTTTAGCGTGCGCGGCAAGGACGGCAAGGAACTGTATTCCGGCCTCGTTCACGCGGGCAGCACGCAGCGGGTGCAGGGCGAGGCGCCTTTCAAGGTGACCGTCGGCAATGTGAAGGGCGTCGAATCGTTGTCGGTCGACGACGAACCGGTCGATGCCAAGCGTTATTCGTCCGCACGCGGCAATGTCGCGCGTCTCTCGCTCCCTTAAGGGCTTTCTCGAGGGTTCCCCGAGGCGCGAATCGAGTCGATGCCGAGCGCGAAAGACAAGTCAGGGGCGTCACGGTGCAAGCCATGACGCCCGTTTGAGGTTTCAATCACGCAACTCGCCGCCTTTGCGGCGCGAAGGTTGCCAAAGGGTTTTTCGATGCAATCCGAAGCTCAATCCCTGATCAGCAGCAAGATTTGTTCTACCGAACCCGTCTTCGGTGGTCCGTTGAAGCGCCGCTCTTCGCACGCGGTGGATGTACGCTGGGGCGGCCAGATCGTGACGATCGGCGGCGACGCGCCCGTGCGCGTGCAGTCGATGACCAACACCGACACCGCCGACGCCATCGGCACCGCCATCCAGATCAAGGAATTGGCGCAGGCGGGCTCGGAACTCGTGCGCATCACGGTGAATACGCCGGAGGCGGCGGCCGAAGTGCCGCATATCCGCGAGCAACTGGATCGCATGGGTGTGTCCGTGCCGCTCGTCGGCGATTTCCATTACAACGGCCATCTGCTGCTGCGCGACCATCCGGCGTGCGCGGAGGCGCTGTCGAAGTACCGTATCAATCCGGGCAACGTCGGTCAGGGCGCGAAGCGCGACACGCAATTCGCGCAGATGATCGAAGCCGCGATCAAATATGACAAGCCGGTGCGCATCGGCGTGAACTGGGGCAGCCTCGATCAGGACCTGCTCGCGCGCATGATGGACGAAAACGCCGCGCGTTCCACGCCGTGGGAACTGCAAAGCGTGATGTACGAGGCGCTGATTCAATCGGCGATCGGCTCCGCGGAACGCGCTGTCGAACTGGGTCTGGGCCGCGACAAGATCATCTTGTCGTGCAAGGTCAGCGGCGTGCAGGATCTGATCGCCGTGTATCGCGAGCTGGCCAGGCGCTGCAGCTTCGCGCTGCATCTGGGCCTGACCGAAGCGGGCATGGGATCGAAAGGCATCGTGGCGTCCACCGCGGCGCTTTCCGTGCTGTTGCAGGAAGGCATCGGCGACACCATCCGCATTTCGCTGACGCCGGAACCCGGCGGCGCGCGCACGGGCGAAGTCGTCGTCGGTCAGGAAATTCTGCAGACCATGGGCCTACGCTCCTTCACGCCGATGGTCATCGCGTGTCCCGGCTGCGGCCGCACGACGAGCACGCTGTTCCAGGAACTCGCGTCGCAAATTCAGGCCTATCTGCGCAACTCCATGCCCGTCTGGCGCGACCAATATGCCGGCGTCGAAAAGATGCACGTCGCGGTCATGGGCTGCATCGTCAACGGTCCGGGCGAGTCGAAGCACGCGAACATCGGCATCAGCCTGCCGGGTTCGGGCGAGAATCCGGCGGCGCCCGTGTTCATCGACGGCGTCAAGGTGAAGACGCTGCGCGGCGAGAATATCGCCGTCGAATTCCAGCAAATCGTCAGCGACTATGTCGAGCGCACTTACGGCCAAAATACCGGCAAGCGCGAAGAGACGTCCACCGCAACCCTCTGAAGACAGATGACTGAACAGAATAAACGGCTCGGGAAACTGAGCGGCGTGAAGGGCATGAACGACATCCTCCCGCAGGATGCCGCGTTGTGGGACTTCTTCGAGACCACCGTCAAGTCGATGCTGCGCGCGTACGGCTATCAGAACATCCGCACGCCGATCGTCGAGCATACGCAGTTGTTCACGCGCGGGATCGGCGAAGTGACCGACATCGTCGAGAAAGAGATGTACAGCTTCACGGATTCGCTCAACGGCGAGCATCTGACGATGCGCCCGGAGAACACCGCTGCCGTGGTGCGCGCGACCATCGAGCACAATCTGCTGTACGACGGCCCGAAGCGTCTGTGGTACATCGGGCCGATGTTCCGTCACGAGCGTCCGCAGCGCGGGCGTTATCGCCAGTTTCATCAGGTCGGCGTGGAAGCGCTCGGCTTCGCGGGCCCGGACACCGACGCCGAAATCATCATGATGTGCCAGCGCCTGTGGGACGACCTCGGCCTCACCGGCATCCGCCTCGAGCTGAATTCGCTCGGCCAGGCGGAAGAGCGCGCGGCGCATCGGCAGGAACTGATCGCTTATCTCGAGAAGCACGCCGATGCGCTCGACGAAGAAGCGAAGCGCCGTCTCTACACGAACCCGCTGCGCGTGCTCGACACGAAGAATCCGGCGATGCAGGAGATCGCGCAGAACGCGCCGAAGCTCGTCGATTTTCTGGGCGAGGAATCGCGCAAGCACTTCGAAGGCGTGCAGCGTCTGCTCAAGGCCAACAACATTCCGTTCACCGTCAATCCGCGTCTCGTGCGCGGCCTCGACTACTACAACCTGACCGTGTTCGAGTGGGTCACCGACAAGCTCGGCGCGCAGGGCACGGTCGCGGGCGGCGGCCGCTACGATCCGCTGATCGAGCAGCTCGGCGGCAAGCCGACGGCCGCGTGCGGCTGGGCGATGGGCGTCGAGCGCATCCTCGAACTGCTGAAGGAAGAGCAGCTCGTGCCGGAAGCGGAAGGCACCGACGTCTATGTCGTGCATCAGGGCGAGAAGGCTGCCGAGCATGCGTTCATCGTCGCCGAGCGTTTGCGCGACACCGGCCTCGATGTCATTTTGCATTGCAGCCCGGACGGCGCAGCCGCGAGTTTCAAGTCGCAGATGAAGAAGGCCGATGCGAGCGGCGCGGCCTTTGCGGTCGTGCTGGGCGAAGACGAACTCGCGCAGGGCATGATCGGCGTCAAGGCGCTGCGTCGTTCGGGCGGCGAAACGCCCGAGGCGCAAAAGAACGAGCAAGTAAACGTTCCGGCGGAAGACTTGACCGAATATCTAATCAATGCGATGGTTGCAACCGCCGATGACGAGGCTGCCTAATATTTAGGCGCGTTGCCGCGCGCATCGAACGGGATCGTCACGATCCCAGGCATCGCGCGCGGCGCTCGTAGAGGGTAACGAAACGCAGGAAGGAATAGCTGGACGATGAGCTATCACGACGAACAAGAATCACTGGAAAGCGTAAAGGCCTGGTGGGCCAAATGGGGTAACTCCACGACGTGGATCGTCCTCGTGGCGCTCGTCATTGCCGCCGGGTACAACGGCTGGAATTTCTGGCAGCGCCGTCAGGCGGCCGAGGCATCGGTGCTTTACGACCATCTGCAGCAGGCTGTGAACGGTAACGATCAGGCACTGGTCGCGCGAGTCGCATCGGACATGGAGGACAAGTTCAGCGGCACGGGTTACGCGCAGATGACCGCGCTCGCGGCGGCGAAATCGTTCTACATGGCCGGCAACGCGGCGGGCGCGAAGGCGCAGCTGCAGTGGGCCATCGATCACGCGAAGGACGACGAGTACAAGCAGATCGCGAAGCTGCGCCTCGCGCTCGTCCTGCTCGACGAGAAGAATTACGACGCGGGTCTGAAGCTGCTCGCGGATGCGCCGCTCGACGCGTTCAAGGGCGTGATCGCGGATCGCCGTGGCGACCTGCTCGCCGCGCAAGGCAAGCGTGACGATGCGCGCGCGGCCTACAAACTGGCGCTCGACACGCTGCCGGCCAACGACACGTCCGCACGCCAGCTGGTCCAGTTCAAGCTCGATGCGCTCGGCGGCTGATCCGCTTCGTATCCGTCGACCCGGGCTTTGACCCATCAAGCCGCCGCGTCGCCATCGAGCGATGCGGGCGGCGCCGATCAACCGAATTCACCAATCCATGTTGCGTCCACCGATGACTTTTTTGAAACGCTACGCCGTGCCGCTCGCCTGTGCGATGACCGCCTTGTTGGCTGCTTGCTCGTCGACCAAGGATGAACGCCGCGTGCCGACACCGCTCGTGGACTTCAAGCCGGTGCTGAACGTCAATCAGGCCTGGAAAGCGAGCGTCGGCAAGGCTGGCCGCTATCTGTTCTCGCCGGTCGCGGTGGGCGATCACGTCTACGCTGCGGGCACGAACGGCACGGTCGCCAAGATCGATGCGAAGACCGGCCAGGACGTCTGGCGCACCAAGCTCAAGGACGATCTGTCGGCGGGCGTCGGCAGCGACGGCAATCTCACCGCGGTGGGCGGCCTGAAGGGCAAGGTCGACGTGCTCGGCGCCGACGGCAAGTTGCTGTGGACGGCCACGGCGCCGGGCGAAATCGTTTCGCCGCCGCTCGTCGGCAATGATCTCGTGATCGTGCGCACGATCGACGGCAAGGTGATCGCGTTCAACGCGCAGACCGGCGAGCAGAAGTGGGTGTTCCAGCTTCGCGCCGTGCCGCTGAACCTGCGCGTCTCGGCGGGCATGACCTTCGCCGGCAATCAGGCGGTGCTCGCGGGTTTCCCGGGTGGCGCGTTCGCGGCGATCAACCTGCAGACGGGTGATGCCTACTGGCAGGCGCCGGTGTCGTATCCGAAGGGCGTGACCGAAGTCGAGCGCATCAACGACGTGACCGGCGCGCCGGGTCTCGTCGGGGCGCAGACGTGCGCGGTGACGTTCCAGGGCCGCATTGGCTGCTTCGATGCGAACTCGGGTCGCCCGGTGTGGGAGAAGAGTTTCTCGAGCGACAGCGGTCTCGCGCAGACGGACAACGTCGTCGCGGCAGGCGACGATTGGTCGGTCGTCAACGCGTTCCGCGCGGCGGATGGCACGCCGCTCTGGAAGACGGAGGCGCTCAAGAACCGCAACGTCAGTGTGCCGTACATTCTCGGACGTGCGGTCGTGGTGGGTGACTATCAGGGTTTCGTGCACTTCCTGAATACGGAAAACGGCGAACTGATCGGCCGCGCGCCGACCGATGGCAGCGCGATCACCGCGGCGCCCGTGCTGGCGGGCGATACGCTCGTCGTGCAGACGCATGACGGCGATCTCTACGGTTTCCGTCCGGGTAGCTGAAGTCGCAGCGAGCCGCGAGGGACTTGAATCCCTCGCGCTCGTCGAGTAGCAAGCGCGCCGCGCGGCAGGCCCGGCAACCCCGGGCCGCACGAGAAAGAAGGTGATGCGCCGCGCGCGCATCGCGACACAACCTGCATGCAAAAGCAGGGACGTAATAACGAAGCGTGCGCGAACTCGCCGCGCAAGAAACGGCCTCGAGATGAGGCAAAGCCGGCGATCGACCGCCGAAGGCTTGATTCACCGGCGCGCCTCGCGTGCGGCAAGCCCAATCCATGCTAATTTTGACAAGCGCAGCCATTGCGCGGCGTAGCGGAACGCAACGAGACGTTTGAACCGCGCGTACCGCGTCCGCCTTGCGTTCAACCTTGAACAACATCAGATGAAACCCGTGATTGCCCTCGTCGGGCGCCCCAATGTGGGGAAATCGACTCTCTTCAACCGGCTCACGCGCTCGCGCGACGCACTCGTCGCGGACCTGCCGGGCCTCACGCGCGACCGTCACTACGGCGAAGGCCGCCTGGGCGGCGAGCGCCCGTATCTCGTGGTGGACACGGGCGGCTTCGAGCCGGTCGCGAAGGACGGCATTCTGCACGAAATGGCGCGTCAGACGCGTCAGGCCGTGGAGGAAGCGGACATCGTCGTGTTCATCGTCGACGGGCGCAACGGCCTGGCGCCGCAGGACAAGTCCATCGCGGACTACCTGCGCAAGACCGGCCGGCCGCTCTTTCTCGTCGTGAACAAGGCCGAGGGCATGAAGTACACGGCGGTCGCGTCGGACTTCTATGAGCTGGGTCTCGGCGATCCGCGCGCGATTTCGGCGGCGCACGGCGACGGCGTGCTGGAGATGATCAACGACGCGCTCGACATCGCGTACACGGATCAGCCGGAAGAAACCGAGGAAGAGAAGGCGCAGCATGGCGTGAAAATCGCGATCGTCGGGCGGCCGAACGTCGGCAAGTCGACGCTCGTGAACACGCTGATCGGCGAGGAGCGCGTGATCGCGTTCGACATGCCGGGCACCACGCGCGATTCGATCTACGTTGATTTCGAGCGACAAGGCCGCAAATACACCTTGATCGACACGGCGGGTTTGCGCCGTCGCGGCAAGGTGTTCGAAGCCATCGAGAAGTTCTCGGTGGTCAAGACGCTGCAGTCGATCGCGGACGCGAACGTCGTGATCCTGCTGCTCGACGCCCAACAGGACATTTCGGAGCAGGACGCGCATATCGCCGGATTCGTGGTCGAGCAGGGCCGCGCGCTGGTGGTCGGCGTGAACAAGTGGGACGGGCTCGACTCGCATGTGCGCGAGCGCACCAAGGCCGACCTTACCCGCAAGCTCAAGTTTCTGGACTTTGCTAAATTCCACTACGTCTCGGCGCTTGAGAAGACTGGCATCGGCGCATTGATGAAATCGGTCGACGACGCTTACGCCGCCGCGATGGCCAAGCTGCCCACGCCGAAGCTCACGCGCGCGCTCATCGAAGCGGTGGAATTCCAGCAGCCGCGCCGCCGCGGTCCGGTACGCCCGAAGTTGCGTTATGCGCACCAGGGCGGGCAAAATCCGCCGATTATCGTCGTGCACGGCAATGCGCTCGACGCGGTCACGGACACGTACAAGCGTTATCTGGAAGGGCGCTTTCGCGAAACTTTTGGACTCGCCGGCACTCCACTTCGCATAGAGTTTCGGTCGAGCCGAAACCCTTACGCGGACAAGGAATGAGAACCGCGTGAAGCCTTGCGCCACGGCGCCTTAGGCCATTTGGCCGATCTGGTGCCGAAAACGTGATTTAGCGAAAATCGGCTATAGTGTAGCGATTGTCGGCGGATCTCTTTTTCTTCGTCCACAATACTTCCAACCTGCAAAAAAACACGGAGTTTGCTATGAGCAACAAAGGGCAATTGTTACAAGACCCGTTTTTGAACGCACTGCGTAAAGAGCACGTGCCGGTGTCGATCTATTTGGTCAACGGCATCAAGCTTCAAGGAAACATCGAATCTTTCGACCAGTACGTCGTGTTGCTCCGAAATACGGTCACCCAGATGGTCTATAAGCACGCCATTTCCACGGTTGTGCCCGCCCGTCCGGTGAATTTCCACCCGGACGCTGAATCGTCCTAAACCATGCTTGCGACCGGCGCCTATTTGCCATTCCAAAGCGAACATTAAGCAACTCGCCGGTCGCTTCAAAAACTTAATACCATTAATTTGATCAACGCAGCGCTTGTAGGCATCGACTTCGGCAAGATCGATTTCGAAGCCAGTCTGGAAGAACTCAGCCTGCTCGCACAGAGTGCGGGCGCCCATCCCGCCGTCACGCTCACCGGCCGCCGTTCGAGCCCCGATGCCAAAATGTTCATCGGCTCCGGCAAGGTCGAGGAACTGCGCCTGCAGTGCGACGCGAACGACGTCGAACTCGTCATCTTCAATCACGCGCTCGCACCTGCGCAGCAGCGCAATCTCGAAGTCGCGCTGAATCGTCGCGTAGTCGACCGTACGAGTCTCATTCTCGATATCTTCGCGCAGCGCGCCCGCAGTCACGAAGGCAAGCTGCAGGTCGAACTCGCGCAACTGCAATATTTGTCCACGCGCCTGATTCGCGCATGGACCCACCTCGAACGTCAGAAGGGCGGTATCGGCTTGCGCGGACCTGGCGAAACGCAGCTCGAAACGGACCGCCGGCTGATCGGCGAGCGCATCAAGGCGCTCAAGTCGCGGCTTGAAAAGCTGCGCCGTCAGCATGGCACGCAGCGTCGTCAGCGCGTGCGTAACCGGACGATGTCGGTGTCGCTCGTCGGCTATACGAACGCGGGCAAGTCCACGCTCTTCAACGCGTTGACGAAGGCGCAGGCGTATGCCGCCAATCAGCTTTTCGCGACGCTCGACACCACCTCCCGCCGCGTGTTCTTGGGCGAGGAAGCGGGGCACGTGGTGGTATCGGACACGGTCGGGTTCATCCGCGAACTGCCGCACCAGCTCGTCGCCGCATTCCGCGCGACGCTGGAGGAAACCATTCACGCGGACGTGCTGCTGCATGTCGTCGATGCATCGAGCGCGGTGCGCCTGGATCAGATCGATCAGGTGAACGAGGTGTTGCGCGGCATCGGCGCGGACAACATTCGCCAGATCCTCGTCTTCAACAAGATCGATGCGGTGCCTGAGCTCGAAGCCCGTGGCGAGGCGGTTGAAAGGGACGAGTATGGTAATATTTCGCGCGTCTTTCTGAGCGCGCGCACGGGTCAGGGGCTCGATGCGCTGCGCGCTGCCATCGCTGAAATCGCCATGGCGGAATCCGGGGAAGCGGAAGCGGGCCTGCCCAGCGTGCTCGCGGAAACGTCGGAACCGCACGAGGCGCCCGAGGCCGAGGAATCCACGCAGTCCGGGTCAAACGCCACACACGACACGAACGCGCCGCCGGAGGACCACCGGCCGGCCGAAACACGTGACGATCACAAGGTTCCCGCGAACGGAGACTGATCCGTGTCGGAACGATATCGACCCCGCTGTCCAATGGTGAATCACCGAGTGAACGACTACAAAGAGCGGACTAACCGGCACGCCGAACATGCCGTCTTTTCGATCAACGATCCGCGCTGGGGGCGGGGCGACGGCAATGGCGTGAAGAACGACACGAAGCGCCCGCAGGACGGCAAGCGTCCGAATGGCAAGGACGAAGGTCCGCCCGATCTCGACGAAATGTGGCGTGAGTTCAATCGCCGCATCGCCGGCATGTTCGGACGCAAGCCCGGCAACGGCAACGGCGCGCCGCGCGACAACGGCCGCGGCACGAAGATCGGCGTGGGCGTCGTCATCGGCGTGCTGATCGCCATCTATCTCGGCAGCGGCGTGTTCGTTGTGCAGGACGGCCATGTCGGCGTCGTCTCGCAGTTCGGCAAGTACCGTCAGACGGTCTCGCAGGGCATTCACTGGCGCCTGCCGTATCCGTTCCAGTCGAACGAAATCGTTGATACCTCGCAGGTCCGCTCGGTCGAAGTGGGGCGCGGCACCGCGCTCTCGCAGAGCAACGTGCGCGACGCGTCGCTCCTGACGAACGACGCCGATATCGTAGACGTGCGGTTCGCCGTGCAGTACCAGATCAAGTCGCCCACGGATTTCCTGTACCGCAGCGTCAATGCGGACGACAGCGTCACGCAGGCCGCGCAGTCGGCGATCCGCGAGATCGCGGGCGGCCTCAAGACCGACGACATCCTGTACAAGGATCGCGAGTCGCTGCGCACGCGCCTGATCGAAACCATTCAGCGTTCGCTCGATACGTACCGCACGGGCCTGCAGGTGACGGGTGTAGCGGTGCAGAGCGTGCAGGTGCCGCAGCAGGTTCAGTCGGCGTTCGAGGAGGCGGCGCGCGTGCGCCAGGACAACGAACGCGCCCGCGACACGGCGCAAGCGTACGCGGACCAGTTGCTGCCGCGCGCCAAGGCCGACGCGGCCAAGCTGATCGACGAGGCGCGCGCCTACAGCAATCGCGAAGTCACGCAGGCGCAGGGCGACGCGGAGCGCTTCAAGGAGGTCTACGCCGAATACTCAAAGGCGCCCGCGGTCATCCGTCAACGCATGTACCTGGACACGATGCAGCAGATCTACTCGCGTACCACCAAGGTGTTCGTCGACAGCAAGGCAGGCAACAACGTCGTCTATCTGCCGCTCGACAAGCTCGTCGAGGCCAATCGTCAGCAGGCGAAGGAAACGGCAGAGGGCGCGAGCGGCGCCACCGCGGCGAACGTCCCGGCCGCCGACGGACAGCAGGCGCGCGCGCAGAACGCGGCGCCGGCGTCGACACCCGCTTCCGCCGCGCCGGCCATCCCGGCAAGCGCCGCCAGCGGCGCGAGCGCGAATGCCGGCTCCGACTCGATGCGCTCGCGCGATGCGTTCCGCTCGCGCAGCCGATCCGAAGACCTGCAGTAAGGAGCGCGAACATGAATCGAATCATTGCGCTCGTCGTCGCGGTCGTCATCGTGCTGTTCATCGGCTCGTCGATGATCTTCACCGTCGACGAAAGACATGCCGGCGTGGTCGCCGCGCATGGCGAAGGCAATCCGCGTCTCGAAGGTCCCGGCCTGCATTTCAAGCTGCCGCCTCCGTTCCAGACGCTCACGCTCATTGACACGCGCACGCTCACCATCGACGAATCCGGCGCCGACCGCTTCTCGACCGAGGACAAGAACGAAGTGCTGGTGAACACGGTGATCAAGTATCGCGTCGCCGATCCCCTGAAGCTCTTCGAGAGCAACGAGAAGAACACGCAGACGGCGCAGGAACGCATCGTCGCGCTCGCGCGCACGGCGCTCGCGAGCGCCTTCGCGAAGCGCTCGCTCACCGACGCGCTCGCCAGCCAGCAGGCGCTCGAAAGCGAGGCGCAGAAGAGCGTGGAAGGCGCGGCCGCGGCGTTCGGCGTGCAGCTCGTCGATCTGCAGATGACGCGCATCGACTTTCCGTCGGCAGTGGCGGACGCGGTCTACAAGCGCATGATCGCGGCGCGCCAGCAGGCGGCGTCGAACGAACGCGCCAAGGGTACGGCCGAGGCGGACCGCATCAAGGCCGACGCCGAGCGCGAGCAGCAGCAGATTCTCGCGGACGCCTACAGCCAGGCGCAGTCGATCAAGGGCGAAGGAGATAGTAAGGCGGCGGCCATAGCGGCCGATGCCTACGGGCGCGATCCGCAGTTCTACCAGTTCTATCAGAGCCTCGAAGCGTATAAGAAGACGTTCAAGCCGGGCGACGTGATCGTCGTCGATCCGAGCAGCGATTTCTTCCGCTTCATGAAGAGCCCGACGGGCGGCGCGCCGGATGCATCGGCGGCTGCCTCGGCGAAACGCTGATCCCGCTCGCGCCGCGCGCCGGATGTTTCCGGTCGCGCGGCTTTTCATTTTCCAGGACATGGCCGAGACGTTACTGCTCGCGATTGCGTTGATGCTGATCATCGAAGGCATGTTTCCCTTCGTTTTTCCGACCGCGTGGCGCGACACTTTTCGCCGCATCGCGGAGCGGCCGATTCACCACATCCGCATCGGCGGGCTGATCGCTATGGTGCTCGGCCTGATCCTGCTGCTCATCGCGACATGAGCGCGACAATGAGTCTCGCCCGGCAGGGCGCGGCCGGATCGCCTATCTTGTCCTTATCCTTTCGTCCTTGACCGTTGAAGTCCGCGAGCGCCGCGTGCCGTTACGCCAAACCTCGCGCCCCGTAGGAAAGCTATCGATGTCCACCTGGTTACTGCCCGAGAATATCGCCGACGTCCTGCCGTCGGAAGCCCGCAAGATCGAAGAGCTGCGCCGCAGCATGCTCGACCGGTTCCGCTCGTACGGCTATGAGCTCATCATGCCGCCGATGCTCGAATACATCGAGTCGCTGCTGACTAGCGGCGGAGGCGACCTGGATTTGCGCACCTTCAAGCTCGTCGATCAGTTGTCGGGCCGCACGCTCGGCCTGCGCGCCGACATCACGCCGCAGGTGTCGCGCATCGACGCGCACTTGCTGAACCGCCAGGGCGTGACGCGCCTGTGCTATGCGGGCGTCGTGCTGCATACGCGGCCGCGCGGCCTTCATGCGACGCGCGAGCAGATTCAGGTCGGCGCGGAAATCTACGGTCACGCGGGTCTCGAAGCCGATCTCGAGATCCAGCAACTGATGCTCGACTCGCTGCATCTCGCAGGTCTGAGCAAAGTGCGTCTGGACCTGTGTCACGCGGGCGTGCTGCAGGCGCTGCTGGAACTGGAGCCGGCGGCGGTGTCGCTCGGCCAGTCGCTTTATGACGCGCTCGCGAGCAAGGACGTGCCGCGTCTGCACGAACTGACGGCGCATCTCGGGCAAGTGCCGCGCGAGGCGTTGCGGGCGCTGCCGACGCTGTACGGCGACGCGTCGGTGCTGCAGATCGCCCGTGGCCGTCTGCCGAATCTGCCGGTGATCGCGCGTGCGCTCGACGACCTCGCATTTCTCGCGGGCCAGGTCGAAGGCGCGGAACTGATGATCGATCTGGCGGACCTGCGCGGTTACGACTATCACAGCGGCGTGATGTTCTCCGCGTATATCGACGGCGTGCCGAACGCGGTCGCGCGGGGCGGCCGGTATGACGATGTCGGCCTTGCGTACGGCCGTGCGCGGCCCGCGACGGGCTTTTCGCTGGACCTGCGCGAAGTGGCGCGCATCTCGCCGATGGACGCACGCGGCAGCGCGATTCTCGCGCCGTGGAAGCACGACGAACCGTTGCGTGCGGCCGTGCTGGCCCTGCGCGCGGCGGGCGAGGTGGTGATTCAGGCGCTGCCCGGCCACGACCACGATCTGGACGAATTCGCGTTCGACCGCGTGCTCGTCGAGCGTGACGGCAACTGGGTGGTCGAGGCGCGCTCCTGAAGCGGGCGATGAATACAATTGGTTGATCGGCAAGGCATTTCGCTTAGCCGATGCCAATCACGCGCGCGTGTCAAATTCGCGAAACGCGTCCCGAAAAACTCGGAAGCTTTCGCGAACATAGGTAAAATACGTTTTTAACCAGCTAACGAATCAACATGTCTGCCAGTGCAGTGAATGTGAACCCGGGACGCAATGTCGTTGTGGTGGGCACCCAGTGGGGTGATGAGGGCAAGGGCAAGATCGTCGACTGGCTGACGGACCACGCCCAGGGCGTCGTGCGCTTCCAGGGCGGTCATAACGCCGGCCACACGCTCATCATCGGCGGCAAGAAAACCATTCTCCGCCTCATCCCGTCGGGCATCATGCGCGCGGGCACGGCCTGTTACATCGGCAATGGCGTCGTGTTGTCGCCGGAAGCGCTCTTCAAAGAGATCGACGAACTCGAAGCCGCGGGCATTGACGTTCAGAAGCGCCTCTTCATCTCCGAAGCCGCCACACTCGTTCTCCCGTACCACGTCGCCATCGACCAGGCGCGCGAAGCCAAGCGCGGCGCCGGCAAGATCGGCACGACCGGCCGTGGCATCGGCCCGGCGTACGAAGACAAGGTGGCGCGTCGCGGCCTGCGCGTGCAGGATCTCTTCGACCGCGTCGTGTTCGAAGAACGCCTGCGCGAAGCGCTCGACTTCCACAACTTCGTGCTGACGCAGTATCTCGGCGCGAAGGCCGTCGACTTCCAGGAGACGCTCGACACGATGCTCGGCTACGCCGACCGTCTCGCGCCGATGGTGACCGACGTCTCCCGCCGTCTCTACGACGCGAACCACGCCGGCAGCAATCTGCTGTTCGAAGGCGCGCAAGGCACGCTGCTCGATATCGATCACGGCACGTATCCGTTCGTCACGTCGAGCAACTGCGTGGCGGGTGCGGCAACGGCGGGCGCGGGCATCGGACCTCAGCGTCTGAACTACATTCTCGGCATCACCAAGGCGTATTGCACGCGCGTCGGTTCGGGCCCGTTCCCGAGCGAACTGTACGACGCCGACAATCCGCAGCGTCAGGACAAGGTCGGTCTGGATCTCGCGACCGTCGGCAAGGAATTCGGTTCGGTCACGGGCCGTCCGCGCCGCACCGGCTGGCTGGATGCCGCGGCGCTGCGCCGTTCCATTCAGATCAACGGTATATCGGGCCTGTGCATGACCAAGCTCGACGTGCTCGACGGCCTCGACGAAGTGAAGCTGTGCACGGGCTATACGCTCGACGGCAAGCTGGTCGACATCCTGCCGCGTGGCGCGTCGGAAGTCGCGCGTTGCGAGCCGGTGTACGAAACCTTCGGTGGCTGGAAGGAAAGCACCATCGGCATCACGCAATGGGACGGTCTGCCGGAAAACGCGCGCAAGTACCTCACGCGCGTGCAGGAAGTCGCAGGCGTGCCGATCGACATGGTGTCGACCGGACCGGACCGCGACGAAACCATCCTGCTTCGTCATCCGTTCAAGGTCTGAGCTCGTTTCCCGAGCCTGACCCGAACCGGACGCAGTAAAGAATGTGGCCGCATGAGCGGCCACATTTCGTATATAACCTAAGCATTTGAAAGAGCCTCACATGATTGCGATGACGGACCCGCGCAACGACGACAAGAACCTCTGGGTCGGCTGGGACGAATACCACCGGCTGATCGAACTCCTCGCGCTGAACGTGCACGAGTCGGGCTGGAAGTTCGACAAGATCCTGTGTCTCGCGCGCGGCGGCCTGCGCGTCGGCGATCAGCTTTCGCGCATCTACGATCTGCCGCTCGCGATTCTGGCGACGAGCTCGTACCGCGAAGCCGCGGGCACGGAGCAGGGCGAACTCGACATCGCGCAGTACATCACGATGACGCGCGGCGACCTCTCCGGCAATGTGCTGCTGGTCGACGATCTGGTCGATTCGGGCGTCACGCTCGCACGCGTGCAGGAGCATCTGAAGGAACGTTACCCGGCTATCACCGCAGTGCGCTCGGCGGTGCTCTGGTACAAGGGATGCTCCAAGGTCAAGCCCGACTACCACGTTCAGTATCTTGAAACGAACCCGTGGATTCATCAGCCGTTTGAGGAGTGGGACACGGTGCGCCCGCATAACCTCGGCGCCTGGATCAAGCGCGGCATGCAAGCGTCGCGTGGATGATCCTCGAGGATTGACCGTCTCGAACGACGAACGCCGTTCGCCCGCGCACGATGCGCGGGCGCAACGGCGTTTTTGCTTTTTCGCCGGGCGCAACGACGCGACCGAAAGTGACGCGCATGCCCGCCGACGCACGCGGGGCACGATGCTAAACTCTCACTCGCGTATTCCGTGGTGTTCGGGCAACAGGCGGGAAGGCGTTTTCGCGTGCGACGTTAGATAGAATGGCGTTCGTTTCTTTCCGCCCTGGACGGATATTTCGCTTTTATGACTAACACGACTCACGCGCACGAGCACAAACAACCCTTGCCCTCGCTTGCGCTCGCGGCCATCGGCGTCGTATTCGGCGACATCGGCACGAGTCCTCTCTATTCGTTGAAGGAAGCCTTCAGTCCGTCGCACGGCATCGGTCTTTCCGAGGCGTCGATTCTGGGCGTCATCTCCTTGTTGTTCTGGGCCATCGTCATGGTGGTCGCCGTCAAGTACGTGCTGTTCGTCATGCGCGCCGACAACAACGGCGAAGGCGGCGTGTTCGCGATGACCACGCTCGCGCTGCGCAGCGTGAAGGAGTCGGGCAAGGTTTCGGGCGTGCTGATGATGCTCGGCATCTTCGGCGCATGCATGTTCTATGGCGATGCGGTCATCACGCCGGCCATGTCCGTGATCTCGGCAGTCGAAGGTCTGGAACTCGCCGCGCCCAAGCTCTCGGGCTATGTGATTCCGATCACCATCGTCATTCTGATCGCGCTGTTCTGGATTCAGCGGCACGGCACCGCGGTGGTCGGCAAGCTCTTCGGCCCGATCATGCTCGTTTGGTTCGTGACGCTCGCGGTGCTCGGCGCCGCGCATATCGTGATCGAGCCGCGCATCATCGCCGCGCTCAATCCGTACTACGCGATTTCCTTCATGGCGCAGCACGTGCTGCAAGCGTATATCGTGCTCGGTTCCGTCGTGCTGGTGCTGACCGGCGCGGAGGCGCTGTACGCCGACATGGGCCACTTCGGCGCGAAGCCGATTCGCTACGGCTGGTACGGTCTCGTGATGCCGTCGCTGCTGCTCAATTACTTCGGCCAGGGCGCGTTGCTGATGCACGACCCGAAGGCCATCGAAAGCCCGTTCTTCCTGCTGGCGCCCGACTGGGCCCTGCTGCCGCTCGTGATCCTCTCGACGGTCGCGACCGTGATTGCATCGCAGGCGGTGATCTCGGGCGCGTATTCGTTGACGAGCCAGGCCATTCAGCTCGGCTACGTGCCGCGCATGAAGATCCTGCACACGTCCGAGCTCGCGATCGGCCAGATCTATATTCCGCTCGTCAACTGGATGCTGCTGTTCATCATCCTGTGCATCGTGATCGGCTTCAAAAGCTCCGAGAATCTTGCGGCCGCTTACGGCCTGGCCGTCACCGCGACCATGCTCACGACCACCATTCTCGTGTCGGTGGTGATGGTGAATCTGTGGGGCTGGAATCGCTGGCTCGTCGGCGGAATGATCACGGTGTTCCTGACGATCGACATCGGCTTCTTCGGCGCGAGCCTTCTGAAGATCGAGCAGGGCGGCTGGCTGCCGTTGTGCATCGGTGGAGCGCTCTTCTTCCTGCTGATGACGTGGTACAAGGGCCGCATGATCGTGAAGGACCGCACGGCGGCAGACGGTATTCCGCTGATGCCGTTCCTGCAGGGCCTGCTTGCGCATCCGCCGCATCGCGTGTCGGGCACGGCGATCTATCTCACCGGCAGCGATTCGCTCGTGCCCGTGAGTCTCCTGCACAACCTGAAGCACAACAAGGTGCTGCACGAGCGCACCATCTTCCTGAATTTCCAGACGCGCGACATTCCTTATGTGGACGACGCGCACCGGCTGGAGGTGAAGGACATCGGCGGCGGTCTGTTCCTCGTGAAGGCCGCGTACGGCTTCAACGAGACGCCGGACGTGAAAGCCGTGCTCGAGCAGATCACTCGCACGCACGCGATGACTTTCGAGCTGATGGACACATCGTTCTTCATGGCGCGCGAAACAGTTGTGCCGACTGAGCTGCCGGGTATGTCGGTGTGGCGCGAGCGCGTGTTCGCCTGGATGCATCAGAACGCCGCGAAGCCGACCGACTTCTTCAGTATTCCGGCGAATCGCGTGGTCGAACTCGGGACGAAGATCGAGATCTGACGCGTTCCTTGCAGAAGCGCCCAAGAAAACCCCACGTTGCATAACGTGGGGTTTTTTGTTGACGGATCGAGCGTTCGACTTTTCGGCCAGCGTTCGCGACGCCGTCGAACCGGGATGCCGGCGGCACGGTAAATAAATGCTTAAATCCACACGCAAGGGCGGTGATGTGAGGTATCGTCGCGGCCCAATCGGGCCTCGTGGCGCGGCAACTCTCATTCGTCGCGCATACCGGCGCTCGACGGACCATCCCGCCCTCCGGCGTCACCAAGCCTGAATTGCCTCACCGCCCGGCATGCCGAGGCGGCGCTGCCATGTCGTTACCTTTCGTTCAAGAGAATTCACACGCGTCCCAGCCATATCGCGCGGACATCGACGGTCTTCGTGCCTTTGCCGTATTGGCGGTAGCTTTCTGCCACGCGGGATTCGCTGCGTTCCCGGGCGGATTCATCGGTGTCGATATCTTCTTCACCATTTCCGGCTACGTCGTCACGACCTCCATTGCCGGCGATCTCAATAACGGCACTTTCTCACTGCGGGCGTTTTACGCAAGACGCGCGAAGCGGTTGGCCCCCGCGCTCTGTCTCATGCTGGTTGCCGTTCTGGGCTTCAGCGTGTTGTTCTATTAACCGCGTGACACGTTTCAACTGGCGAAGAACATCCTCGCGGTTGCGACCATCACGTCGAACATATTTCTTTCGAAGCAGACCGGGTACTTCGATGCGGCCGCGGCCGATCAGCCTCTTCTTCATACATGGTCGCTGTCGGTCGAGGAGCAGTTCTATCTCCTTCTGCCGATACTGCTCATCGTCCTGCACGCGAAGGCGAAGAAATGGCTGATGCACGTATTGATCGCCGTTTCGATCGTGTCGTTCTGTGCTGCCTCGTGGGTGGCGAACCGGGACAGCGCAGGCGCTTACTATTTCGCGCAGTATCGTGCGTTCGAGTTCCTGCTCGGCGCGTTGCTCGCGCTTCGCGAGTTCGGGCGCCCCGCGCGTGCCAGCCGTGGCGCCGACCTCGTGTTCGCCATCGGTCTCGCGGTCCTCGTCGCCTGCGCGCTCGGATTCAGCTCTCAGTCGCAATTTCCTGGCTGGGGCGCGCTCGGTCCGTGCGTCGCCGCCGTGCTGGTCATTCATGCCGGGCGTCGCGCGCGCTTCTCACGATATCTCCTCGACAACCCGGTGATGGTCTTGATCGGGAAAGTATCGTATCCGTTCTATCTATGGCACTGGCCGGTGCTGGTCGCGGCGCGAAAACTGGACTTGCTCGACGGGCACGGCGCGACGCTTGCCCTCCTGATCTCGTTTTGCTTCGCTGTTCTGACTTATCTCCTCATCGAGAGCCCGATTCGCCATCGCCCCATGCCGGCGGTGAGAGCACTCGTGTGCTTCATGGGTGTGCCGCTGCTGTGCGCCGGAGCCATCGCGGGATGTGCCCGGATGACGGACGGATTTCTGTTCGCCTATCCGGCAAAGATTCAAAACGACGTCAGATGGTCGGGCACCGCGCTGTTCGACATGCCGCGGGCAAAGCGATGCTGGTCGAAGGTCGAGGTCGCGGATGAGCGTTCGTGTGTCCTCGGCGATGCGTCAGCAGGCGATAAGGCGATTCTTTGGGGCGATTCGCACGCCTACCACCTGATCTACTTCTTCGATCAGTTGGGCCGATCGGAGAAGCTGGCCATCCACGATGTCGGCTTCACCTTGTGTCCGCCCATTGCGAAGATGCCGCCGCTTCCGGGCGAGCCGAGCTACAAGGAAGATCATCTGAGGTGTGTCGCGCACGACAGGGCAGTCATGGCTCATGTGATGTCGCGCCCCGACATTCGCACGGTGTTTCTGGCGGCTGCGTGGCAGAACTATCAAAACCTGGCAAGCGCGGGACAGAATGGTCACGGATTTCAGCCGGGCGAGCTGGAGGCGGAACTGACCGCGACCATTTCACAACTTCGAGCGGCGGGCAAGCGTGTGATCCTCGTGGACGACGTGCCCATGATCCCGATGGAGCTGGTCAATTGTGACTTCAACAACGACCTGTTCTTTCCGGTGCGGCGGCGAAACTGTGAATTCGACGCGAGCATCGCGCGCACGCAGCATGCGCCGATCGGAGCAATGCTCGAACGTCTGGCCAACACGCACGGCGCCCGCATCATGCACACGTTCGATGTGCCGTGCACGGACGCCATCTGCCGTCTCGACTTCGACGGCCTGCCCATCTATCGTTTCGACGACTACCATCATCTGAGCGTGGCGGGCAGCACGCTGCTGTACGACCGATACATGGCACGGCATCCCGGCGAGGTGCCCGCGCTGCTGGGACGCAAGCTGGTCGATGAAGCGCGCGGCGACATTCGACCAGATCAGATCCACTGACACATCCGCCGTCGGGTCACACTGGTCGCGAGGCCATGAAAAACGCCGCTCGGTGCGAATTACTGAGCGGCGTTGAAAAACGAAAGCGTCCGTCTGTTTTCGAGGGCAGCGCTCAGCGTTTCAGCTTGGCAAACGCAGCAGCCATTGCACCCGCCGGTTCCGACTCGCGACGCTGCTGCGGACGCTGACCGGATCGGCGATCCTGCCCGCCGCGCGACGGCGCCCCCGCCGCGTTGCCAGATGAAGGCGGCGCGAGGTCGTCGGCCAGACGCATGGTGAGCGAGATGCGCTGGCGCTTCACATCGGTCTCCAGCACCTTCACCTTGACGACCTGACCGGCCTTCACGACTTCGTGCGGGTCCTTGATGAACTTCGTCGACAGCGCCGAGACGTGCACGAGGCCGTCCTGATGCACGCCGATATCGACGAACGCGCCGAAGGCCGCCACGTTCGTCACGACGCCTTCGAGAATCATGCCCGGCACGAGGTCGGAAATCTTCTCGATGCCTTCCTTGAACGTCGCCGTCTTGAACTCGGGGCGCGGGTCGCGGCCCGGCTTTTCCAGCTCGGTGAGAATGTCGCGCACGGTCGGCAGGCCGAAGCGATCATCGACGAATTCGGTGGGCGAGAGACCCGTCAACGCTTCACGCTTGCCGAGCACGTCGCCGATATGCTTGCTGATTTTCGCGAGAATGCGCTGCACGACCGGATACGCTTCCGGGTGCACTGACGAGCGATCGAGCGGATTCTCGCCGTTGTTGATGCGCAGGAAGCCCGCAGCCTGCTCGAAGGTCTTGTCGCCGAGACGCGGCACCTTCTTCAGATGCTCGCGCGACGGGAACGGCCCGTTGGCATCGCGGAAATCGACGATATTGCGCGCGAGCGTCGAATTCAGTCCCGAGACGCGCGCGAGCAGCGCGACCGAAGCGGTATTCGCATCGACGCCGACGGCGTTCACGCAATCCTCGACGACCGCATCGAGCGAACGCGCCAGCTCACGCTGATTCACATCATGCTGATACTGTCCGACGCCGATCGCTTTCGGCTCGATCTTGACGAGCTCCGCGAGCGGGTCCTGCAAACGGCGCGCGATGGACACCGCGCCGCGCAGCGACACGTCGAGGTCCGGAAACTCCTTCGCCGCCAGTTCCGACGCCGAATACACCGAAGCGCCGGCTTCCGACACGACGATCTTCTGCAGCTTCAGATCCGGATGCTTCGCGATGAGCTCGCTCGCGAGCTTGTCGGTTTCGCGCGACGCAGTGCCGTTGCCGATGGAAACGAGCTCGGCCTGCGTCTCGCGCGCGATACGTGCGAGCTTCGCGATGGACCCGTCCCAGTCGCGGCGCGGCTCGTGCGGAAAAATGGTGTCCGTTGCGAGCAGCTTGCCGGTGCGATCGACGACCGCGACCTTCACGCCCGTGCGCAGACCCGGATCGAGACCGATCACGGCCTTCGGACCCGCCGGTGCGGCGAGCAGCAGGTCTTTCAGGTTACGCGCGAACACGCGGATCGCTTCGTGCTCGGCCTCTTCCCGCAATTGCGTGAGCAATTCGGTTTCGATATGCGGCTGCACCTTCACGCGCCAGCACCAGCGGCACACGTCGGAGAGCCATTTGTCGGCGGCGCGGCCACGATTGGCGATGCGGAAATGGCCCGCGATCATGGCTTCGCACGGATGGGGAATCTGCGCGTCGAGTTCTTCGCCGAGTCCGAGCTTCACGCTCAGCACGCCGGCATTGCGGCCACGGAATAGCGCCAGCGCGCGGTGCGACGGCACCGTGCGGATGGTTTCGCTGTAGTCGTAGTAATCGCGGAATTTCTCGCCTTCCTCACCTTGCTTGCCGTCGACCACGCTCGACATGACGAGCCCCTGGTTGAACAGATGCTCGCGCAGCTTGCCGAGGATTTCCGCGGTTTCGCCGAACTGCTCGGAGAGAATGTCGCGCGCGCCGTCGAGCGCTGCTTTGGTGTCGGCGACGCCTTTTTCGGCATCGACGAATTTCGCGGCTTCGGTTTGCGGATCGAGTGTCGGGTCGGCGAGCAGTGCCTGCGCGAGCGGCTCCAGCCCGGCTTCGCGGGCGATCTGCGCGCGCGTGCGGCGCTTGGGCTTGTACGGCAGATAAAGGTCTTCGAGCACCTGCTTGCTGTCCGCGCCTTCGATGGCGCCGCGCAGCTCGTCGGTGAGCTTGCCTTGCTCGTCGATGCTCGACAGGATCGCGGCGCGACGGTCCTCGAGTTCGCGCAGATAGAGCAGGCGTTCTTCGAGCGTGCGCAGTTGCGTATCGTCGAGATTGCCGGTCACTTCCTTGCGATACCGGGCGATGAACGGGACAGTCGAGCCTTCGTCGAGAAGCTGCACGGCGGCGGCGACCTGGCGCGGCTGCACGGTGAGTTCGGTGGCAATGCGCTGTACGATCTTGAGTGCTACGGTTTCCGTCATGTTTCTGCGCTGTCTGCGCTCGCCGGCGAGCTGCGCGCCGCGTGCGCCCGCTCGCGGGAGCGAGGCGCCGCGCGCCGCGTGGCCGCGTGGCGAGCCGGGTTCGGGCCGGGTTGCCTGAGCGGGGCATTTTGCCATAAATGGCGGAGCGCTCCGGCCTGCGGTGATAGAATTTGGGCATCGCTCAAGCCGCTTCGCACCTGATTCTTTATCACGTTGCCGTTCATCCATTTGCCCAACTTTCGCCTTTCCAACGTGCCGGCCGCAGCGGCTGTTTCGCTGCTGTGCGTGCTGTGCGCAATCGGCGCGGGCGCGCCGGAACGCGCGCTGGCCCAGTCCGCCAAACCGATCGATCCCGGCACGTCCGTGACCGCGCGTCCGCTGGACGCCGCATCCGCTCCGGCGAACGCCGACGACGCGCTGAAAGCCGGTTTCGCGCAACGTCAAAAGGTGCTCGACCGGCGCACAGAGGAAAACAATTACCGCTACGGCGTCAAGCAGCACGACTGCTACGGCAAGTTCTTCGTGAATCACTGCCTCGACAACGCGCGTAACGAAATGCGCGAGACCCGTCAGCAGATCCGCCAGGAACAACTCGCCCTCGACGACGAGCAGCGCGCCGAACGCGCCCAGCAACGCGACCAGCAGGCGGCGATCAAGCAGGCGCAGTACGACGCGGAAGCGCCGCAGCGCGCGGCGAACGAGAAGGCGAGCCAGCAGTCCTTCGAGGAAAAGCAGCGTCAGAACGCGCTCGCCGCGGCCCAGCGCAACGCCGAGGCGCCGCAGCGCGCGGCCAACCAGAAGGCCTACGACCAGAAGCAGGCGGACTACCAGAAGAAGCTCGACGAAGCCCGCGCCCGTGGCGTGCAGGACGCGCAGGAACGCGACCAAAAAGCCCAGCGCTACGAGCAGAAGCAGCAGGAAGCCGAGCAGCATCGGGTGGAAGTCGAGGCGCGTCAGAAAGAAGCCGCGAGAAAGGCGCAGGAAAAGGCGCAGCAGCAGGAGCAGGAGCGCCAGGAACAACTGAAGATCCAGCAGCAACAGCAACAACAGCAGCAAGGTAAATAGGGCCGTCGGGCTTGCCGCCTGAGCGCGGGCGAGTCCGGGCGAAGAGGATGAAAGGAGGCGAGCATGCAGCAGCGCTTGAGTGAATCCCCGCACGCACCCCGACAACCCGCCATGGATGCCGCTGTGCTTCGCGATCGCATCGCGCAGTTGCAGGAAGAGCATCACGGGCTGGACACGCTCATCGGCAAGATGTCCGGCAGCGACGACCTGGAGCTGAGGCGCCTCAAGAAGCGCAAGCTCAAGGTGAAGGACACCATTCTCCTGCTGCAGTTGCAGCTGGACACGGACGCGCATTGAGAGCCGCGCGCGCCGGGCGCGGCTTCAGGCTGGCGACGGCGCACAGCTCCCGTGTTCGCGCCGAAACCCGCAGGATTTAGCACGCCTTGAACTCACCCGCACAACCCGGCGGCGACGCCCGAGCGGCGCTTGCGCTGACCGACAAGCGCAGCGCCGAACTCGAAGCCATTTTTGCCGCGCAAGGACTGCTCGCGCGCGCGATCGACGGTTATCGGTCGCGCGCCTCGCAGATCGAAATGGCGCGCTCGGTCGCGGCCGCGATGGAAGCATCCGGTCGCGCGATGCCCGAGCCCGCCATGTTCGAGGCGCAGCGCCGCCCCGCGCGCAAGCTCGGGCCCTCCGACAAGCCGTACGCGCCCGAAGAACAGCCGGCAGAAGACATCGGCATCGCGACGGCGAAGGCGGCCATCGACGGCGGCGAGAACACGCTCATCGTCGAGGCCGGCACGGGCACCGGCAAGACCTACGCCTATCTCGTCCCGGCCATGCTGTGGGGCGGGAAGGTCATCGTTTCGACAGGCACGAAGCATCTGCAGGACCAGCTCTTTCAACGCGACATCCCGACCGTGCGCGACGCGCTCGCGGTGCCGGTATCGGTCGCGATGCTGAAGGGGCGGGCCAACTATCTGTGCCATTACTACCTCGAGCGCACCGCCGACAACGGCCGTCTGCCGACGCGTCAGGACACGTCGCATCTGCAGGAGATCATCCGTTTCGCGAAGATCACGCGCACCGGCGACAAGGCCGAGCTCGCGAGCGTGCCGGAGAATTCGCCCGTCTGGCCGATGGTCACGTCCACGCGCGACAACTGTCTGGGCCAGGACTGCCCGCACTACAAGGAATGTTTCGTCATGCAGGCGCGCAAGGAGGCGCAGCAGGCGGACATCGTCGTGGTGAATCATCATCTGTTCTTCGCGGATGTGATGCTGCGCGACACCGGCATGGCCGAACTCCTGCCGATGGCGAACACCATCATCTTCGACGAAGCGCATCAGTTGCCCGAGACGGCCACGCTCTTCTTCGGCGAGACGCTTTCGACCACGCAGTTCCTCGAACTCGCGCGCGATACGGTCGCCGAAGGTCTCTCCCACGCGCGCGACGCCGCCGACTGGACCAAGCTGGGCGCGGCGCTGGAGCGCGCGGCGCGCGATCTGCGGCTCGCGTTCAAGGAAGATTCGGTGCGTCTGTCGCTCGGCCAGCTGCCGGACGGTCATCCGCTCTTCGAGGCGCTCGACACGCTCGAAACCCATCTCGACGCACTCGCCGACGCGCTCTCCAAACATGCCGAGCGCGCGGAATCGCTGCAGGCGCTGGTGCGCCGCGCGCGCGAGCTTCAGGATTTGCTGTCCGGCTGGACCACGCCGCCTACGCCGCTGGAGCGCGCCGTCGTCAGTGACGAGCACACCGCGGCCGAAGCCGCGAAGGAAGAGCCGAACGAGATGGTGCGCTGGATCGAAGTGTTCTCGCACACGGTCCAGTTGCACGAGACGCCGCTTTCCGTCGCGCCGATCTTCGCCAAGCAGCGCGCCGGCGTGCCGCGCGCGTGGATCTTCACGTCGGCGACGCTCTCGGTGCGCGGCGACTTCACGCATTACGCGGCGCAAATGGGCCTGAACGCGCGCCGATCGATGACGCTGCCGAGCCCGTTCGACTATCCGACGCAAGGGCTTTTGTACGTGCCGCGCAATCTGCCGCAGCCGTCCTCGCCGCAATTCACCGATGCCGTGTTCGAAGCGGCGCTGCCGGTGATCGAAGCGGCGGGCGGCGGCGTGTTCGTGCTGTGCACGACCTTGCGCGCGGTCGAGCGCATCGCCAATCGCATGCGCGACATCATCGAGCGGCGCGGCTGGGAAAATCCGCTACTGGTGCAGGGCGATGCGAGCCGCACCGAACTGCTCGATCGTTTTCGCGCGTACGGCAACGCGATCCTGGTGGGCAGCCAGAGCTTCTGGGAAGGCGTCGATGTGCGTGGCGATGCGCTCTCGCTCGTCGTCATCGACAAGCTGCCGTTCGCGCCGCCCGACGATCCGGTGCTCGCCGCGCGCCTCGACGCGCTCACGAAAAAAGGTCTGAGCCCGTTCGCGGTGCATCAGTTGCCACAGGCGGTTATTACGCTCAAGCAGGGCGCGGGGCGGCTGATTCGCGCGGAGACGGATCGCGGCGTGCTGATGATCTGCGACACGCGCCTCGTCGACAAACCGTACGGCCGCCGCATATGGCAAAGCCTGCCGCCGTTCAAGCGCACGCGCGAACTCGACGTGGTGCGCGAGTTCTTCAGCGATGCCGCGAAGTGGAAGGCTGAACTGGCCGAATGACGCCCGGATTCCTGCGTTTCCGCGGGTACAAAAAAACGGCCGGTTATCAACCGGCCGTTTTGCTTTACTGCTCGTCTTACCAGATCTGATACCACGGCTTTTCCGCGCTCGCGCGGCGCTTGCCGGTGACATACGGGCTGTCCGGGAACGTCGCGGCGAGCACGCGCTTGGTGTCGTCGGCGAGTTGCGGCTGATCGAGCTTCTCGTACGACAGCATCATGATATGCAGCGCGTCTTCGGTGGCGGGCGCGTTCTTGTACTCGCGGATGGCGAGCTGCGCGCGGTTGATCGCCGCCACGTACGCGCCACGCCGATAGTAGTAGTCGGCCGCGTGGACTTCGTGCGAAGCGAGCGCGTTCACGATGTAGCGCATGCGTTGTGCTGCGTCGGGCGCGTACTTGCTCTGCGGATATTTGTCGACGACGACCTTGAACGCGTCATAGGACTCGCGCAGCGACTTCGGATCGCGCTCGCTCATGTCCTGACCGGAGAAACGGCCGAAGAGGCCGAGGTCGTCGTTGAAGTGAATCATGCCCTTGAGATAGTACGCATAAGCGATCTCGGGATGATCCGGGTGCAGCTTGATGAAACGGTCGATGGCCTGGTCGGCGTTGGCGGTCTCGCTGTCCTTCCAGTTACAGTACGCGACGTTGATCTGCGCCTGCTGCGCGAAATGGCCGAACGGATCGCGGCCTTCGAGCGCCTCGAAGTACTTGGCGCACTTGCCCCAGTCGCTGCCGGATAGCGCGTCCTGAGCCTCCGTATATAATTTGTTGTTATTCCACGTTGCCGTTTCGTCGGTCTTCTCGGGCAGGCCGTGACAGGCTGCGACAATGGCGACGCTCGCGGCCAGCGCCACGTACTTGATCGTTTGACGCATCGATTGATGAATGGTGTTGAAGGCTCGCATCAGTGCTTGCTGTTCCTGGCTGATTCTCGCTGTTCTAGCTTTGTTTCCGGCGCGGCTTCCGGTTTCTGCCGCTCAGTTTCGCGGAGCGTGACGGTTGAGTGCGGTGAATCGCGCATCGTCGTAGTGTCGCCCGTGAGCCTGCTCGTCATCCTGCTCATCTTGTGCAGCAGATGGATAACCCGCCGAATCTCGTTCAAATGACCCGCTCAAGTACTCGTAGTACCAAAGACCAACTCAAAGATTATAGCCCATGCGCCATCGGCGACGACTCAGCTTCCGCCGAATCGACCGCCGGCGCGGGCCCTCAGGCCGAGCGCGAAGCGCCGCGCGAGGCGCGCGTGCCCGACGATCTCGCGGGCGACCGCCTCGACAAGGTGCTCGCGAAGGTGTTCCCCGAATTCTCGCGCAGCCGCTTGCAGGGCTGGATCGAGGAGGGCCGCGTGCTCGTCGACGGCGCGGGCGCGAAAGTCCGCCAGCCGGTGCCGCTCGGCGCAACGATCACGCTCGTGCCCGACCTGCTGCCCGAGCAGCTAGCGTTCACGCCGGAGCCGGTGCCGCTGCACATCGTCTATGAGGACGAGACGCTCGTCGTCATCAACAAGCCGGCGGGCATGGTGGTCCATCCGGCGGCAGGCAACTGGAGCGGCACGCTGCTCAACGGCCTGCTGCATCGTTATGGCGATTCGGCCGCGGGCCTGCCGCGCGCCGGCATCGTGCACAGGCTGGACAAGGAAACGTCCGGGCTGATGGTCGTCGCGCGCACGCTGGAGGCGCAGACCGACCTCGTGCGCCAGTTGCAGGCGCGCACGGTGAAGCGCCGTTACGTCGCGTTCGTGTGGGGCTACATGCCGGACGACGGCACGATTGACGCGCCGATCGGCCGCGATCCGCGCGAGCGCACCCGCATGGCGGTCGTGCGCAGCGCCTCCGGAAAACCGGCGCGCACGCACTTCCGGACCATTCATCGCACGACCTGGCACGGCCAGCCCGTCAGCGCGATCCATTGCGATCTCGAAACCGGCCGCACGCATCAGATTCGCGTGCATTTCGCGGACGCGGGGCATCCGCTTTTGGGCGACCCCGTGTACGGACGCGCGCGCGGCAAGCGCTCGGTGACGCCGCTGCCCAATGGCTTCGCACGCCAGGCGCTGCACGCGTGGCGCCTCGGACTGATTCATCCCGCCACGGGCAAGGATGTCCACTGGCGCGCCGACGTGCCCGAGGATATCGCGACGCTGGCGGCCGAGCTCGGCCTGGGTCAGGATGAGGAACTCGAATTCGACGAGGACGAAGACTTCGCCGATGTCTACGAAATGGGCGAAGACGAGGACTGGGACGAAGATGGCGAGGATGACGAAGCATGACGAACCCGACCGCCGTACTGCAAGCTAGTAATTGTCTCTGGCCGCATTGGAAAGTATCGCCACGCGTGCGGGCTTTCGTCACGACGCGCGCCGGCGGCGTGAGCGAAGCGCCGTTCGACGGCGGCGCGCCCGGCGCGGGCGGGCTGAATCTCGGTTTTTCGACGGGCGATTCGCCGGAGGCCGTCGCCGAGAATCGCCGTCGCGCGCTCGGGTTGACGCCGTCGCATCATGCGGCCTGGCTCGAGCAGATTCACGGCACGCAGGTCGAAGACGCGCGCGCGGTCATCGACCGGCTCGTGCTGGGCGAGCGCACGCGCGCCGACGCGAGCGTGACGGATCGCGCGGGCGTCGTGTGCGTCGCGATGACGGCCGACTGCCTGCCCGTGCTCTTCTGCGACGACGACGGCCGCGCGGTCGGCGCAGCGCACGCGGGCTGGCGCGGTCTCGCGGGCGGCGTTATCGAAACGACGGGTGAGCGGGTCGCGCGGCTCGCGGGCGTGAGCACCTCGAATCTCAATGCGTTTCTCGGACCCGCGATCGGTCCGGCCGCGTTCGAAGTCGGAGAGGACGTGCTCGATGCTTTCGTCGCCGTCGCACAGCCCGCACGACGCGATGCGACGCGAGCCGCATTCAAGGCCGCGGGCGGTGCGCCAGCCAAGTACTTCGCGGACATCTACGCCCTCGCGCGTCTTCGACTCGCGGATCTTGGCTTGGACAACACGCGAATTCATGGCGGCACGCATTGCACGGTCACGGAAAAGACGCGCTTTTATTCTTATCGGCGCGATCGCGTGACTGGCCGCATGGCCGCAATGATCTGGCTAAATCCATGACGTTCAGCAGCAGTGTTGGAGCGTATCCAACTATCATTTCTTGCCTATGACGAAAGCCCATGCGAATGACCCTATGTTGCATGGGGGAAAACGATAATTAAAAAAATATCGCACTGCGGCAAAATCGGGACGAAGCATTGACATGCCTGACGTCCTAGAGCAAGAATGTTCCCGGAATTCATTCAATCGGGCACGGCGTAGCGAGGGTTATTCTTGCCGCGCGCATAAGGCGCACCAACACTTGCGCGCTGGTCGAGGAAAGCCCGGCGATGCCTGCGTTAGCAATCAAGTCTTGCGAGACTCACAGGTCAATAGCGGGTATGGCTTCCAAATCTACTTCCTCATCTTCCCGCTCCCGTACGGCCGACAGCACTTCGGCTCAGGCGTCATCCGCCGATACGACTGGCGTACAGCAGGCGTTCGATCAATGGTTGAACGCGTGGCGTTCCGTCGCGGATCCAGCGCAATGGTCTAACTTTACTCAAGCGGCGAATGCCGCGAAGGATGCGGCCGGCAGCACCGCCGCCGCGTCACCGTTCGCGGCGTTTGGCGCATTCGCCAACGCGTTTCCGAACGGATTTCCGTCGGCATTCCCGAATGCATTTCCGACGCTGGGCGCGATTCCGCAGATGCCGGACTTCACCACGATGAACGGCATGGCGGAATTCGCGAAGCTCGCGAGCAGCATGCCGGGTTTCGGCGCGGCAATGCAGGGCCTGCCCACGCTGCCGAAGATTCCGACGGCCGCGATTCCGCCCGAGCGCCTCCAGCAATTGCAGAGCGACTACTCGCGCGATGCGGCCGAGCTGCTCAAGCAGGCCGGCGCGCAGAGCATCGATCCGTCGTCGCTCAAGGATCGGCGCTTCATCGACACCGCCTGGCAGTCCACGCCCGCGTACGCGTTCACCGCCGCGTGGTATCTGCTGAATGCGCGCTATCTGCAGGAACTCGCGGACGCCATCCAGAGCGATCCGAAGACGCGCGAGCGCATCCGCTTCACGGTGCAGCAATGGGCCGCGGCCGCCGCGCCGAGCAACTTTCTCGCGCTCAATCCGGATGCGCAGAAGACGCTCATCGAAAGCAAGGGCGAGAGCCTGCGCCAGGGCATGCTGAACCTGCTCGGCGACATGCAGCGCGGCAAGATTTCGCAGTCGGACGAATCGCGCTTCGCGGTCGGAAAGAACATCGCGTCGACGGAAGGCTCGGTCGTCTACGAGAACGATCTCGTGCAGCTGATCCAGTACAAGCCGCGCACGCCGAAGGTCTACGCGCGCCCGCTCCTGATCGTGCCGCCGTGCATCAACAAGTTCTACATTCTCGACCTCTCGCCGGAAAGCTCCCTCGTGCGCTATGCGCTCGAAGAAGGCCATCAGGTGTTCATCCTGTCGTGGCGCAACGCGGATCAGTCGATCGCGCACAAGACGTGGGACGACTACGTCGAGCAGGGCGTGCTGGAGACGATCGGCGTCGTGCAGGAAATCACGGGCGAAGAGCAGATCAACACGCTCGGGTTCTGCATCGGCGGGACGATTCTCGCGACCGCGCTCGCGGTGGCGGGGGCGCGCGGCGAGGAGCCGGCCGCGTCGATGACGCTGCTCACCTCGATGCTCGATTTCTCCGACACCGGCCTGCTCGACATCTTCGTCGACGAGGCGCACGTGCAGATGCGCGAGCAGTCGATCGGCGGCAAGAGCGGCGCGCCTGCGGGCCTCATGCGCGGCATCGAGTTTGCCAACACGTTCTCGTATCTGCGCCCGAACGATCTGGTGTGGAACTACGTCGTCGACAATTATCTGAAGGGCCGTACGCCGCAGGCCTTCGATCTGCTGTTCTGGAACAGCGATTCGACCAACCTGCCGGGTCCGATGTGCGTCTGGTATCTGCGCAACACGTATCTCGAGAACAAGCTGAAGAGCCCGAACGCGCTGACCGTGTGCGGCGAGAAGATCGACCTGTCGCGCCTCACGGTGCCGACTTTCATCTACGGTTCGCGCGAAGATCACATCGTGCCGTGGAAGTCGGCGTATGCGTCCGCGCCGGTGCTGTCCGGGCCGCAGAAGTTCGTGCTCGGCGCATCGGGCCATATTGCGGGCGTGATCAATCCGCCGTCGAAGAACAAGCGCAGCTTCTGGATGATCGACAGCGACGCCAAGCGTCTGCCCGACGACGCCGACGCATGGTTCGAAGCAGCGGCGGAGCATCCCGGAAGCTGGTGGCCGACCTGGTCGAAGTGGCTCGCGGAGAGCGCGGGCGAGCAGGTCAAGCCGAGTGCGGCGCAGGGCTCGAAGGCGTATCCGGCGATCGAGGCCGCGCCTGGCCGTTACGTATTGGAACGCGATTTCTGATCGGCGCGCGTGAAACTGCGCGAGAGCGCATGGCGTCGTCGGGAACCGCATCAACATTCGATACCAAAAAGGAAACTGAAATGACTGACGTAGTGATCGTATCGGCCGCGCGTACGGCGGTAGGCAAGTTTGGCGGTTCGCTCGCGAAGATCGCG
>NZ_FCOA02000016.1 GCF_001544875.2 Caballeronia hypogeia | reverse complement strand
ACTTCACCCGCGCGCGGACCTTCGAGATCGACCTCCTCGATCGTCAACGGCTTGCCTGCTTCCCATGCGATTGCTGCTTTCGTCTTCATGTGTCGTCGTCGTCCAGGTTTCGATCGAACCGATGATCCGCGACGCACGGCTGCATCGGCGCGATCCGGACCCATGCTGGCGAAAATGCAGTGCATGTTGGCCATAGCTCAGTGTCACGTCGCGGGCACGTCGCGCGAGATACCCGTGGCGCGCGTTCGAGCACTTCTGTTCTGACCCGCAAGCGCCGCCTGCCACGGTCTGGGGCCGCAAGTATCGAAACGTCGCGCAGCCGAAAGCAGCGCGAACGCCGGACACGTTGACCGCGATCCCGCCGCTCCCGCACCCATGCGATATCGATGCGGTCACGCATCCCGCCGCGTGACCGATGCTCACGTTTCTTCCCGCAGCAACTCGCGCAACCTGAACTTCTGCACCTTGCCCGCCGGCGTGGTCGGCAGACTGTCGCGTATCAGCAGGCGCTCGGGAATGTATTGCATCGCGACCTTGTGCGCCTTGAGGAACGTCGCGATCGCATCGAGATCGATGGACTCGCCCGGCTTTGTCACGACGACCGCGCACGCTCGTTCACCGAGCCGTTCGTCCGGATAGGCGACGAGCGCCGCCGCCGCGATCGCCGGATGCCGGTACAGCAACGCCTCGATCTCGACCACCGGAATGTTCTCTCCGCCGCGAATGATCACGTCCTTGCTGCGGCCGGTGATGCGGACATAGCCACGCTCGTCGAGATACGCCAGGTCGCCGGTGTCGAACCAGCCTTGAGAATCGGTCGAGTTCAGATGCGCGCGATGCAGATACCCGCCGAAACCCGAGCACGAGCGAACCAGCAGGCGCCCGGCCGAGCCTGTGGGCAACGGCGCTTCGTATGCGTCGACCACGCGCACATCGACCCCGGGAAGCGGCGCGCCATCGGTCGTGAACGATCGCTCGTCCTCGTCATCGAGACGCGTCAGCGTGACCGCGCCCAGTTCCGTCATGCCCCATGCCGACACGATTTTCGCGCCGAGCGCCGCGCGCGCGCGTTCGACCAGCGGCCCGGGAATCGGCGCGCCCGCGCATAGAAACGCGCGCAGCGCAGGCACCGGCTGTCCGCTTTCCTGCACCGCGTTCGCGAGATCGGTCAGGAATACGGTCGACGCCATCGTGAAACTCACGCGTTCGCGCTGCATCAACGCAAGCGCGGTCCGGGGCTCCCAGACATCCTGCAATACCGCGCTCGCGCCCAGCATCACGGGCATCATCAGGCCGTACATGAAGCCGGTCTGATGCGCCATCGGCGAGGCCATCAGTACGGTGTCGTCGGGCGAAAGACGCATGGCTTCGGCATAAGGGCCGATGTTCGACATCAGCGTGTTGGACGTATGCATCACGCCCTTGGGTTCGCCCGTGGTGCCCGAGGTATAGAGCAATTGCGTCACCTCGTCAGCGCCCGGGCGCTGAAGCGTGAGAATCCCGCGCGCATCCGGCTCGCGCTCCCACGCGGGTTCGCTTAGCAACGCCTCGAAACTGTTCGCGCCTTCACCGCCGACGACGACCACATGCGAAAGGCCCCGCAGACGCGCTTGCAACTCCATCGCCATCCGTTCGAAATCGAAGCCGCGAAACATGCGCGGCACGATCAGCACCTTGCTCGCGCTGTGGCCGAGCATGAACGAAAGCTCACGCTCGCGAAAGATATGCATCAGCGGATTCACCACCGCACCGATGCGCGAGCACGCGAGATACGTCAGCGTGAACTGCCACCAGTTCGGCAATTGCATCGAAACGACATCGCCGCGTTCGACGCCCAGCCGCGCGAGACCCACCGCGATGCGCTCGGCCATCGCGGCCATCTCGCGATACGTGAAGCGCGTCGTTTCCCCGCTCTCCATCCGGAACGCCGTGAGCGCCAGCTTGTCCGGAGAGTGCGCGACGCACTCGTCGAGATCGTCGTTGATGGTGCGGTCGCGCCAGTGGCCGCGCGCGATGCACTCGTCGCGTCTCGGCGCGATCAGAACGGCGTCGAAGTTCATTTGGTGTCGTCCCCGATGGTCCTTGATTCGTCAGGCCGGCACCGCGTCGCGGCCGGCGCGCGTGCGGGCGATGATCGTCTTCATGATCTGCGCGGTGCCGTCGCCGATCTGGAAGCCCAGCACGTCGCGCAGACGCTGCTCCATCGGTCCGCGATCGTAGCCGCCATGGCCGAAGGACAACAGGCATTGATGCACGACGTCGTAGGCGAGCTTCGGCCCCCACCACTTGCACATCGCGGCTTCGGCGGTATGCGGCAGGCCGCGATCCTTGAGCCAAAGCGTCTGCAGGCACAAAAGACGCGCCGCCTCGACCTGGGTCTCGAAGTCCGCGAGCGGATGCGACACGCCCTGAAACGCCGCCAGTGGCTTGCCGAAGGCCTCGCGCTGGGCGACGTATTCCCACGTCTCTTCAAGACTCACCTTCGCGACCGCGAGTACCTGCAAGCCGATGAGCGCACGCGAAAAATCGAATCCCTGCATGACCTGCACGAATCCCTTGCCCTCATCGCCCAGCCGATGATCCACGGGCACCCGCACGTTCTCGAAGAAGATCGAGCCGCGACCGATCGCGCGCTGTCCGTGACAGTCGAAGCGATTGCGCGTGATGCCCGGCAGGTCCATCGGCACGAGCATCGCGGAGATCCCGCGCGCGCCGTCCTCCGCACTGCCGGTGCGCGCGAACACGACAGCCGCGTCGGCCTGATCCGCGGCCGAGATCGAGGTCTTCTCGCCGTTGAGCACGTAATGGCCGCCCACGCGCTCCATGCGCAAACGCAGGTTCGCGGCATCCGAGCCGCCGCGCGGTTCCGTCAATGCGATGGCAAGCAGCGCGCGCCCTTGCGTCAGCTTCTCCAGCCAGGGCTTCGCAATCGCCGGCGCGGCGTGCTGCGCGAGAATCTGCCCGTTGAGCGAGGCCAGCAGGTTGATATACGACAGACTCAGATCCGCCCGCGCGATCTCTTCGTGAATCACGCCCGCGGCGAGACAGCCGAGCCCTTGTCCGCCGTACTGCTCCGGCAACTCGGGCGCTATGAAACCCATCTGCCCCATTTCGAGCATGAGTTCGCGATCGAGCGTGCGCGTCGTGTCGCGCGTCTCGAAGCCGGGCGTGACGCGTCCTTGTGCAAAGCGGCGCGCATGTTCGCCGAGCGCGACCAGGTCTTCATCGAGATACGGATTCATGACTTCGCTCCCGCTTATTTCGCATAACGGCGGAATTCGGGCTTGCGCTTCTCCTGAAACGCCCGCACGCCTTCGCGCGATTCCTCGGTGTCGTAGTAAAGCTTCAGCGCATACATGCCCATGCCCGCGATGCCCGCCTGATGCGCGGTGTCCATGTTGAACGAGCGCTTGGCGATCGCGATCGCCGTCGGGCTCTTCTCCATGATCTCGTCGCACCACTTTTGCACTTCGGCGTCGAGTTCTTCATGCGGGACGACGGCATTGACGAGGCCCATTGCGAGCGCTTCGGATGCGGGATAGCGGCGGCACAAATACCAGATTTCGCGCGCCTTCTTCTCGCCGACCACGCGCGCGAGAAATGCCGTGCCGTAACCAGGATCGACCGAGCCGACTTTCGGGCCCGCCTGCGCGAACACGGCCTTCTCCGATGCGATCGTGAAGTCGCAGATCGTGCACAGCACATTGCCTCCGCCGACCGCATAGCCCTGCACGCGCGCGATCACTGGCTTGGGCACGTCGCGGATCGCGTTGTGCAGCTCTTCCATTGGCAGGCCGATGGTGCCGCGTCCGTCGTATTGACCTTCGTGCGCCGACTGATCGCCACCGGTGCAGAACGCTTTCTCGCCCGCGCCCGCCAGCACGATCACGCCGATCTCGCGCGCATAGCCCGCGCGATTGATCGCGTGGATCAGTTCGTCGCAGGTGCGTCCACGAAACGCGTTCATCTTCTCGGGACGATTGATCGTGATCCATGCCGCGCCGTTGCGCACTTCGTAGATGATGTCTTCGTAGTTCATGATGAGTTCCTCGTTATCGATTCGGTTCAGCCCGCCATCGTCAGGCCGCCGGACACGCTCAGCACCTGTCCCGTGATGTAGCGCGCGTCATCGCTCGCGAAGAAGACGATCGCACCGGGCAGGTCGTCGGGCTGGCCGATACGACCGAGCGGAATCGAACGCTGGAACGCTTCGAGCAGCTTCTCGGGGTTGCCCGCGCCTTCCTTGTATTCGGCGAAGAGCGCGGTGTCGGTCGGACCCGGGCACACCACATTGACCGTGATCCCATGACGCGCATGCTCGCGCGCGATGGTCTTGGAGAACGACACGATCCCGCCCTTGCACGCGGCATACACGGCTTCTCCCGACGAGCCGACGCGCGCCGCATCGGATGCGATATTCACGATGCGCCCCGACTTCCGCTCGACCATGCGCGGCAGCACGGCATGATGCAGATGCAGCGCGCCCGTCAGATTGATCGCGATGAGTCGTTCCCACTGTTCCGGTTCGGTCTTCGTGAAGGGCTTGAACACATCCCATCCCGCGTTGTTGACGAGGATATCGACGGGGCCGAGGGCTTCTTCCGTCATGGCGACTGCGGCATCGACATCCGCGCGATTCGAGATGTCGCAGGGGATAGCCTGTGCGACGCCGCCCTCCTCGCGAATGGCATCGCTGACCTTTTGCGCCGCTTCGAGCGAGCGATCCAGCACCGCGACCCGCGCGCCTTCCGCCGCGAACCGGCGGCACGTCGCCCCGCCAATGCCGCCGCCACCGCCCGTGACGATCACCGTCCTGCCTTGCAGTCTTTGCACAGTCTTCTCCGTGAAGATGAGGGGTTACCATGACGGCACCCGAATGATTTCGTCGAGCCCATCGAAATACGTCAACATATTGACGTATACTAGGAATGCCTCGTCGCGAAGACAAGAACGATGTGATTAGGAGAATCCCTTGGTTTCCGCAAAATCAGATACAGCGGCAAAGCTCGAACTTGCTAACAGGTTGTTCTTTCGCCTGTATCAATGCGCCAATATGTTGCATAAAACCGGGAGCCGTGCGGTCGAGACGGAAGGACTGACCACGCAACAGTGGGCCGTGCTCGGCGCGTTGTCGCGGCCCGAGGCGGAACGGGGCATGAGTGTGGGAGATCTGGCGCGTTATCTGATGGTGAGCCGGCAGAATCTGTCCGGTCTGGTGAGCCGGATGGAACGCGACGGACATGTGAGCGCAAGCGCCGACGGCCGCGACCGCCGCTCGCGGCTGATCACGATGACCGCGCCGGGCCGCAAGTTATGGACGCAACAGGCCACGCCGAAGATTCACGCGTACTACGAGGACGTGCTGCAGGATTTTTCCGTCGATGATGTGACGCACACGCTGCACTATCTGCTCAAGCTGCTCGACAACATGAAGCGTCTCGACGACGCCACGCAGAGCGCGACGGGGGATGAAGAGCAATAGCGTTCAAAAGCGATGCCGCAACCCGACGGTCGCCTCAACCTGATTGCTGGTCGACGACGGCGCGGCCACGCCATTGATCCACGCCACGCCCAGCAGCGAGTTGCTGCTCGCGCTCACGCCCTGCCACACGCCCTGAATATAGATGTCGGTGCGGCGCGAGAAGCTGTAATCCGCCATCGCGCTAACCTGATTCCAGTGCGGAGCGCCGCTGCCGGCATTGCCGCCCGCCCGCGAATAGGTGTAGGCCGCGGAAAGCCCGACCGCGGGCGTCAGCGCGTAGCGCAGGTTGCCCTCGAAGTTCTGGAAGTGCGTGCTGAAACCGGTCTGGAACAATTGCGTGAGGTTGGTCTGCGTATAGACGAAGCCCGCCACGGCCGGTCCGAAAGCATAGTTGACGCCCGCGCCCCAGGTCTGCTGGCGGCTCGCGAGTGCGCCGAGCGGCACCGCGCTCGATCCGGCCACGCCTTGCAGCGACGAGCCGGTGGTATCGGTCACGGCACCGTTCGTGTTGAACTGCCCCGAATTGTTGAGTTGCAGGAAGCCCGCGCCGAAGTTCAGCGGCCCCCAGATATACGACATGCCGAAGCTATACGCGCGGTTGTTCGCGAAGCCGCCCGCCTGATTCGAAAAACCGTACAGCGCGCCGAACTTGAAGCCCGCGAAATCCGGGCTGAGATATTTCGCCGAGTTATTGATCTGGAACGAATCGTTAAGGTTATCGACATCGTACGGATGCGCGAAATGCGTGCCGCCGTATTCGGTGCCGGTCAGGGATAGCGGTCCGACGAAGTCGACCATGCCGTCGGTCTGCCGGCCCAGTGTGAGCTGGCCGTATTGGCGGCTCGACAATCCCACATAAGCCTGGCGATTGAAGATGCGGTTGCTCGATGTGTATTGGCCGTTATTCACGTTGAAGCCACTTTCCAACGTGAAGATGGCTTTCAGGCCGCCGCCCAGATCTTCCGCTCCCCGCAAGCCCCATCGGCTGTACTGCACCGCGCCGCTCGTGAGTTCCCAGTTGCTGTGTCCGCCACCCGTCGGCGTGATCTGATTGTTCGTGTAAGTGATGCCCGCGTCGATCAGGCCGTACAGCGTGACGCTGCTCTGCGCATGTGCCACCCCGGTGAGCGTGAGCATCGTCGTCGCACCGGTTATAAGCAACTTGTTCATTTGCTCGCTCCTCGATCTGAGACGTCAATGCCCGCCTGTCGGCGAAAGCGTTCTCCACTTACTTTATGCGACGGCATGGGGAAACGGCAACCTCGGAAATGCCGTTTTCCGGCGCGCGCCCGCGCGAATCAGAACCCGCGGCGCACGGAAAATCTCATGCCCTTTTCGCCCTCGTGATTCACACCTATTTGCGGATTCGCGGAGAAATGCCAGTCGTCGTCCGAACTCGCGAATTCGTCCCGCGACTTGTCCGTGTCACGAAAGGAATAAGGCGAAAGGCTCTGGGAATACTGGCGATCCGATGGATAAGCGTCGGCACGAAGACTCAAGTCCGTCGCTGGCAGCGCGGCCACATCGCCATAGTGGAAATGGGCGTGAAGGGTGCGCGAAGGCCGCGCGCTCGCGGTCGAGACGACGGCGGGATAAGGAAAGAACAACATGCCCGCAGCGGCTCGTTCAAGCGGAAACAAGCGAGCCTGCTCGTTGGCTGATGCGAAGCCGCCGGCAGCTAGCAAAACGATGCCGGCGATCCAGACTTTCCGGATAAGACGTGTCATCGAATACCCGCGAAACGCAAATCCTCGCGCCGAAAAATGTATTCCCGATGATACTTCTTTTATTGCACCCAGGCTTTTTGTCCATAACCGCAGTTGGAAAATAGCCACTGTCTGTCCGGGTCGAATTCGCGAGCGCCGTTTCAACGAAAAGCATAGGCAATGCCCACACCATAAGTCAGTTGATTGCGCGTGCCTCGCTGCACGACGATAGGGCTGTCCGCCGCATCGCCCGCAAGACGCTGGTAATACACCATCGCGCCTGCATACCAGCTCGTGCTGAATTGATAAATCCCGGCAAGCCAGCCGGTGATCTGGTTCAGTCCGCCTCCGGGCGTGAAGACCGGCAATCCGCTTTTCTGGGCGTCGTCGGGCGTTACGCCGTAATAGGTCTGATTGAAGCCACCGCTCACCCACGTCGCCCCGAGTCCGCCGCCGACGAACACGCGTGCGTGCAGCGGAAACCAGGCGCTCGTGTTCAGCGACACCCTTGCGCCCGTGTACACCTGCCCCGCGTTCGTGACGACCGTCACTTCCCCCCGCAGGCGGTAGGGCACGTTGCCGACATGACTGTATTCGTAGCCCACGAAGCCGCCGCCCTCCAGCGTCGTCGACACGTCATGAACCTGCGAGACGACGGGGTCGTCGACGTTGCGCCGTCCTAGACGCAGCGCGAGCGCCGGGCCCCACTGAAACCCGGTCAGGCTGCCGAAGTTGTACTGGGCATAGGTTCCGTACCACTCGAACAGATGGCCGCCGCTCGTCACGTAGCGCATGCCGGGCACCACGCCCACGATGCGCTCCTTGCCGCCCGCATATTCGGTCGTGGACCCAACGCCTACGCCGAAAAAATTCGGCAATGCATTGGACAGATCCACCGGACTCGCCCACGCCGCGCCCGATCCCGTGCATACGCATGCGCCAGCAATGAACCGCAGCAATCCGACGCATCGCTTCTTTTGTCGATAAAAATGCATCGCGCGCTCCCTGTCATTTCGATTCTCTAAACGATCGGATCGATACGCATGGCTTCGCGATGATTGCCGCTTCGCTCGCAATTTTCAAGCCTCGATTGCATGAGCCAGTTCACAAGCGACGACGCAGCCGGTATCGTCATGCACAACCCCGCCCCTTTGGAGACCACACTATGTCCGCGCGCACCGTTCGGCTCATTGTCTTGTCCACTGCAATGCTCGCCTGCATCTGGCCGAATGTCTCCCCGGCAACCACGCAATCGCAACAACGCCAGGCCGGGCGCGACGTGCGCCAGGACACGCGTCAGCATGCGCGCGATACCAAGCACGACTGTCGCGCGGCGAACCAGCAATCCAATGCCAGTTGCCGGCATGACAAGCGCCAGACGAAACAGAACGGACGCCAGGCCGCGCGAGACATCAAGTACTGACTTCGTCAGACGCGCGTCACGAGGCCGGTCAAGAGGCATGCGATGAATCGTGCATGCCGTGCGCCTTGAAATTCATGTGAGCGCGTGATATCGACTCTCTATGCGAGGGTCGCGAGTTGCGTCTGGACGCAAGGCATATCGACGCCTTGCGTTTCGACCCGCTGCGCGCGCCGCGTAGCGCGCCCATACGTTCGCATGACGTTCCCATGACGTTCCACTGAAAGGAGATCTCGTGATGAGCAAGCACTCCAGGAATGGCGCATCTGAATCCTCCGCGCTCGAGGGCGAGGAACTACGACTGATCGATGCATGGTGGCGCGCGTGCAATTACCTTGCTGCCGGCATGATCTTCCTGGCAGACAACCCGCTTCTGCGCGAGCCGCTCAAGTCCGATCACGTGAAGCGGCGCCTGCTCGGACACTGGGGCGCGAGCCCCGCGCTCTCGTTCGTGTGGACGCACCTGAACCGCCTGATCAAGCGCGACGACCTCGACGTGATCTTCATGGCCGGCCCCGGACACGGTGCGCCTGGCGTGCTCGGCCCGGCCTATCTCGAAGGCACCTACTCGGAGATTTATCCCGACAAGAGCGAAGATGTCGAAGGCATGCAGAAGTTCTTCAAGCAGTTCTCCTTTCCCGGACACATCGGCTCGCACGTGACGCCCGAAACACCGGGATCGATTCACGAAGGGGGCGAGCTCGGCTATAGCCTGTCGCATGCGTACGGTGCGGCGCTGGACAATCCGGAGCTGATCGTCGCCTGCGTCGTCGGCGACGGCGAAGCCGAAACCGGTCCGCTCGCCACGGCCTGGCATTCGAACAAGTTCATCAATCCGGCGCGCGACGGCGCCGTGCTGCCGATCCTCAATCTCAACGGCTACAAGATCGCCAATCCGACGATTCTTTCGCGCATCAGTCATCAGGAACTCGAAGCGCTATTCGTCGGCTATGGATACAAGCCGTATTTCGTCGAAGGATCGGACCACGAGGAAATGCATCGCAAGATGGCGGAAACACTCGATGCCGCCGTCGCCGAGATTCGCACAATCTGGGACAAGGCGCGCGCGGGCAACGACATCGAACGTCCGCGCTGGCCGATGATCGTGCTGCGCACGCCCAAGGGCTGGACCGGTCCGAAGGAGATCAACGGTCACAAGGTCGAAGGCTCGTGGCGCGCGCATCAGGTGCCGTTCTCGGACGTGCACAGCAATCCGGCGAATCTCGCAATCCTCGAACGCTGGATGCAAAGCTACAAGCCCGAAGAGCTGTTCGATGAAAACGGCCGCCTGCGCGACGAGATCCGCGCGATCGCGCCCGAAGGCGCGCGGCGCATGAGCGCGAATCTGCATGCGAACGGCGGCATGCTGCGCCGCGAACTGAAGATGCCCGACTTCCGCGACTACGCGGTCGATGTCGGTCAGGGCGGCAAGCTGCTCTACGAGAACACGCGGCCGCTCGGCGAGTTCCTGCGCGACATCATGCGCTGCAATATGCAATCGTTCCGCGTGTTCGGGCCTGACGAAACCGCGTCGAACCGCCTTCAGGCGATCTACGAAGTCAGCAAGAAAGTCTGGATGGCGGACATGCTGCCCGAGGACGACGACGGCGGCGAACTCTCGCGCGAGGGCCGCGTGATGGAAATGTTGTCCGAGCATACCCTGCTCGGCTGGCTCGAAGGTTATCTGCTATCCGGACGGCATGGCTTCTTTCACACCTACGAAGCCTTCGCGCATGTGATCGACTCGATGTTCAACCAGCACGCGAAATGGCTCGACATCTGCAAGAACCATGTACCGTGGCGCGCGTCGGTTTCATCGCAGAACATTTTGCTCTCGTCCACCGTGTGGCGGCAGGATCACAACGGCTTCTCGCATCAGGACCCGGGATTCATCGATCTCGTCACCAACAAGAGCCCGTCGGTTACGCGTGTGTATCTTCCGCCCGATGCCAACACGCTGCTCGTGGTCGCCGACCAGTGCTTGCGTTCGAGCGACTGCATCAACATCATCGTCGCGGACAAGCAGAAGCACTTGCAGTTCGCGACCATCGACGAAGCGATCGTCCACTGCGCGAAAGGCATGGGCGTGTGGCGGCGCGCAAGCACCGACGAAGGCGAGGAACCCGACGTCGTGCTGGCCTCCTGCGGCGACGTCGCGACGCAGGAAGCGCTGGCCGCCGCGGCGATCCTGCGCGAGCGTCTGCCGGAACTCAAGCTGCGCTTCGTGAACGTGGTCGACCTGTTCAAGATGCAGCCCGACACCGAGCATCCGCATGGCTCCAGCCCGCGCGAATTCGACAGCCTCTTCACGGTGGACAAACCCGTGATCTTCAACTTCCACGGCTATCCGTGGCTGATCCACAAGCTCGCTTATCGATTCCGCAATCACGAGAATCTGCATGTACGCGGCTATAAGGAAAAAGGCAACATCAACACGCCGCTCGAACTGGCGATCCTCAATCAGGTGGACCGCTTCAATCTCGTGATCGATGTGCTCGACCGCGTGCCGCGCCTGCGCGCCAGAACCGCTTATTTGCGTGAAGACATGAAGAACGCGATCATCCGCAATCTGGAATACGCGCATACGTACGGCACCGACAAGGCGGAAATCAACGAATGGGTGTGGCCGTTCTGATCAACTCGATTCCCTGAGCACACGAAGTTCCGGCTGCGCGGCGTTATCCGCCGGCGGCCGGTTTTCATTCGGCGATGTATGCACGTGCATCTGCGGCAGTTGCATCTCGATGCCCGCCTCGTCCATCTTGAGCTTGAGCCGCGCATTGAACGCGCGCGACACGCTCCATTGCTGCAGCGGCCGCGTCTTGATCTGCCCTTTCACGATCACGCAGTTCACATCGAAACGATCGAGCCCCCACACTTCGACCGGTGCGAGTATCTGATTGCGAAAGCGCAGGTCATCGGCCAGTTCAGCGCCGACTTCCGTGATCATGCGGGTGACGTCGTCCAGATTCGCGGAGAACGGCACCCGCACTTCGAACACCGCGTTGGCGAAATCGCGCGACAGGTTCTTCACGATCTTGATCTGCGAGAACGGAATGGTATGAACCGCGCCTTGTCCGTCGCGCAGGCGCACCGTGCGTATCGTGAGATCCATCACGGTGCCGGCATGGCCTCCGTCGATATCGATCCAGTCGCCCACCGAGATCGTCTCCTCGACGATGATGAAAAGCCCCGTGATCAGATCGGTGACGAGCGACTTCGCGCCGAAGCCGACCGCGAGACCGATCACGCCGGCGCCCGCGAGCAGCGGCGTCAGATTGATGCCGAGACTCGCCGCCGCGACGATGGCGGCGAGGCTCGCGACCGTCACGAAGATGCCGTTGCGCACCAGCGGCAACATGGTGCGCGCGCGCACGCCGGGACTGAGCGCCTTGTTGCGCGAACTGTTCGGGCCGAGCGCTTCGAGAATGATGGTGTCGATGAGAATCCAGATGAACCACGCACCGAACACGGTCGCCACGACCGCGATGAGCGCGTGCCTGAAACCCGGCGTCATCGCGCTGTGCTTGATGAGCCGCGCGATCGGCCCGCTCCATAGCTCCAGTTCGAAGCGCAGATACGCGAGCCAGATCACCAGCACGGCCAGCGTGCACGCGAAGCGCAGCAGCCTGGACAGATGCGGCGCGCGGCGTTGCGCGCGGGTGTCGCGGCGGCGCGTCAGATGCATCAGCAGCGCCGAGACGAACAGCGTCAGCACGAGCAGCGCGGCGCTCAGCAGCGAAGGCCGCAGCACATCGCCCTCCGCGCCACGCCCGTCGATGATCGCGACCACCGAGGCGACCGCGATCAGCAGGATCGGGATATGCCACAGCGACGCGAGAATATCGAGCGCTTCCGTCGCGAACTGATGATCGCGTCTGCGCGCATACGGTCGATTGCGGATCAGATGCGTGACGGGCCGCCGGTACGCGAGCGCGAACCAGCCGCTCAGCAAGGCCGCGGCGAGACTGGCGAAGGTCGAGACGACGCCCGCGAGATTGGGCCCGAGCTGACGCGTCACATCGGCGTTGGCGGTCGCGTCGCCGAGCGCGCCGCACGCGCCTATCGCGAACAGCGGCCAGAGCGTGTGCGTGAGCAACTGCTGCACGGCCACGCGCCGATGAGCGGTGCTGAACACCGAGAACACGATCATGCAGATCGCCGAAAAGATCGATCCCGCGACGATCGCATACGCGATCACGAGGCCGAGCGTGCGGCCGAGCGCGTCGGGCATCGCGCGCACGAACAGCAGCACCGCGATGAAGGCGACGACCCACGGCCCGGTCTGCCGCAACGCGAAGGTCAGCATGTCCATGGAAGTCGGATTCGGCGCGAGCGCGACGCCCCGGCCATAACGCGCGAACACGCGCCGCTGGAGATGGATCAGCAAGAACGCGCACACGCCCCAGCCGGCGAGCGTCGCCGCCATCCCGGCGAGAATCTGACCGGTCGATTCGCCGGTCGTGATATGACGCAGTTCATCGACGGCCGCGCCCGAGCGCGCCGCCCAGAAGCGCATCGGCGTGAGCCCTGAACTCAGATTGGTTTCGACGGATTGAATGCCCGAGGCGATCGCGCCGAGCAGGTCGCCATTGGCGGGCGTAGCTTGCGCGGCCGGCGTGGCCTTTTCGGTGGCATCGCGCAACACTTTCAATTGCGCGACGAACGCACTGCGTTGCGCATCGTTGTCGAGCGTGCCGATCAACGTGTTCAGTGAACGCACCATCTCGGCCTGGCTCGCGGGCGTCGGGGCGGACGCCGCCTGCGCATCCGCCGCCTTCGGCGAAATGAGTCCTTGCAAGGTCGCGGGCAGCGGCGCGGCGGTCGCGTTCATCGCGCCCGACAAGCACAGCAGCGCGCACGCCAGCGCGACGATCCACGCACGAGCCAGCCCAAGGTCTTGCCCCGCTTCGACGCGCGGCGCGAATGCGCTCATGGAGACTGCCTCCAGGAAGTCATCCCCGATCAGTTGGTTTCATTGCCATCGGCTCGTGTCGATTCGCGAGATTGCCCGCGAATTCGAAACGCTGCACGCGCGGCCTCTTCGGCTCTCGCGAGAAAGATTAGCTTATCGAAATCCGGCGTGCCATCGGCAATGCGCGTCGTCGTCGTCGTCGCGCGCGGCGAGCGACTTGCGTCAGTCGGTGCCGCCGCTCAGCACCACGCGCCTGAAGAACTGCCCTAGCACGTCCTCGGCAAATTGCGCCGGCACCGACTGCGGGTCGGACGAATAGAAGAACTGCACGCCGTCGCACAGCGCGATCAGGCCGAGCGCCATCTGTTCGGCGGGCATCGTGAGCGGCGTGCCGACACGCTCGGAAAACGCGCTGATGTAGTCGGTGGTGGTCTGGCGCAATTCGCGCATCAGCGCGTTGAAGCTCGCGCGGAATGTCGGGTCGCGGCTCGCGTGCAGCTTCGCTTCGACCCACAGCAAAAAGCACGCGTTGTTCTGATAGCACTCGCTGTAGTACTGCAGCACGCGCGCTTCCATGTCCGCGCGCGAGGCTTCGTCGTCCTCGAACAGGGTCGAGAGACGCTGCATGATCACGTCGTGATCGCGCTTGAGCACCTCGAGCAACAACTCGGCCTTGCTTGCGAAATTCGAATAAAACGCGCCGCGCGAATAGCCCGCGTCGGCAGCCACGTCCTCGACGCTCGATGCGCCGAAGCCCTTCTTCGTGAAGACTGCCTGCGCAGCGTCGAGCAGACGCTGGCGCGTCTGATCACGGCTCTGCTCGCGGGTGAGACGTACTGGTTTCATGCGCGAAAGTGTAGCATTGCGCAGCTTACAAATCCGACTTTGCATTCGAATACAAGTGTGTATTAGAATTCACGTCGTATTCACGTCCGGATCGCCGAAACCCTTGCCGGGCGGCGCTTTCAGGCCCTCGTCCTGAGCTGCGCCACCGGCTCGCTTTTCGAACCCGGGCGCCGGATCTTTCCTTGCATCGCCCACTGCCGCGCGACCGGTTTCATCAGGCGCGCCGCTCCCTGCCCTCGCGGGCGCCGAGGTTTTCGTGAAGCTCTTCCATGCCCCCGCGGCCGTCGTCGCGCGCGCTGCTCTGGTTCCCATCGCCTGTATTTCGCTCGTTGCGTGCCAGCGGCATGAAGCGCCCGCGCCCGCGCCGCGTCCCGTCGTCGCCGTGGCAGCGAAAGCGGACGGTCAGGCGAGCACCGCGAGCCTGCCCGGCCAGATTCAGCCGCGTTATTCGACGCCGCTGTCCTTTCGCATCAACGGCAAGATTCTCGAGCGGCGCGCGCGGCTCGGCGATATCGTGAAGGCCGGACAGGTCGTCGCCCGGCTCGATCCCGCCGATGTCGAAAAGAACAGCGCGAGCACCCGCGCGCAACTCGAAGCCGCCGAGCATCAGCTCGTCTATGCGAAGCAGCAACTCGGCCGCGATCGCGCGCAGGCCGCCGAAAACCTCATCGCCCCCGCGCAGCTCGAACAGACGCAGAACGCGTATGCGTCCGCGCTCGCGCAGCGCAATCAGGCGCAGCAGCAGGCGGGACTTTCCGCCGATCAGCTCCGTTACGCGACCCTCAGTGCCGATCACGCGGGCGTCATCACGGCCGAGCAAGCCGACACCGGCCAGAACGTCACGGCGGGTCAGGCCGTCTACACGCTCGCATGGAGCGGCGATATCGACGTGATCTGCGACGTACCCGAAGCCGCGCTCGGTGCGTTCGCCGTCGGCAACGAAGCCGCCGTCAGGCTCGCGGCGCTGCCGAAGCAGACCTTCAAGGCGCGCGTGCGCGAACTCTCGCCGGCCGCCGACACGCAAAGCCGCACCTGGCGCGCGAAGCTCACACTCGAAGCACCGACTTCCGACGTGCGTCTCGGCATGACGGCGGATATCGCGTTCGCAGCCACGAATGCGATGAAAGGCGCGTTCACGATTCCGTCGACGGCGCTGTTTCACGACAACGGCCATCCCGCCGTGTGGATCGTGAAGCAACCGGGCGACGCGCTCGAACTGAGACGCGTCGAGGTCGCGCGCTATGGCGAGCGCACGGTGACGCTCGCGGGCGGCGTGCAGGCGGGCGAGCGCATCGTGTGGCAAGGCGTGCATACGGTCTCCGCCGGTGAAAAGGTGCGGGTGGTCGCGCCGCTGCATCCCGAGGACTTCGCGTCATGAGCGAGCACCGCGAAGTCGACAACGCATATCGTCACGAAGAAGGCCGTTTCAATCTCTCGGCGTGGGCGCTCCGGCATCGCGCGCTCGTCGTGTTCCTGATCGCGATGGCGACGCTCTTCGGCATCCTCTCGTACACGCGGCTCGCGCAATCGGAAGATCCGCCGTTCACGTTCCGCGTGATGGTCATCCGCACGTTCTGGCCCGGCGCGACCGCGCGGCAGGTGCAGGAGGAAGTGACCGACCGCATCGCGCGCAAGCTGCAGGAAACGCCGAATACGGACTTCATGCGCAGCTATTCGCGCCCTGGCGAATCGCTGCTGTTCTTTCAGATGAAGGACTCCGCGCCCCCGAAGGACGTGCCCGAGGAGTGGTATCAGATTCGCAAGAAGGTGGGCGATATCGCCGCGACCTTGCCGCCCGGCGTGCAAGGCCCGTTCTTCAACGACGAGTTCGGCGACGTCTACACCAACATCTACGCGCTCGAAGGCGACGGCTTCTCGCCCGCGCAACTGCACGATTACGCGGATTCGTTGCGCACCGTGCTGCTGCGCGTGCCGGGCGTAGGCAAGGTCGACTACTTCGGCGAACAGGAGGAACGCGTCTATGTCGAGATTCCCAACACGACGCTCACGCGCCTGAACATCTCGCCGCAGCAGATCGCACAGGCGATCGACGGGCAGAACGCCGTGTCGCCGGCGGGCGTTCTGACGACGCCCAACGATCGCGTGTTCGTGCGTCCGAGCGGCCAGTTCAGGAGCGTCGACGCCCTCGCCGACACGCTCATCAACGTGAACGGCCGATCGTTCCGTCTGGGCGATATCGCGACGATCAAACGCGGCTACATCGATCCGCCCGTCACGCAGATGCGCTCGGCGGGGACGCCCGTGCTCGGCATCGGCGTCACGATGCAGCCGGGCGAGGACGTCGTGCGTCTCGGCAAGTCGCTCGATGCGGAGATGACGAAGCTGCGCGCGCAATTGCCCGCCGGGCTGAAGCTGACCGAAGTGTCCAGCATGCCGCATGCGGTCTCGAATTCGGTGGACGACTTTCTCGAAGCTGTGGCCGAAGCCATCATCATCGTGCTGATCGTGAGTCTGGTGTCGCTCGGCGTGCGCACGGGCATGGTCGTCGTGATTTCGATTCCGATCGTGCTCGCCGTGACCGCGCTCTTCATGTATCTGTTCGATATCGGCTTGCACAAGGTCTCGCTCGGCACGCTGATTCTCGCGCTCGGCCTGCTGGTCGATGACGCGATCATCGCCGTCGAGATGATGGCCGTGAAGCTCGAACAAGGGTGGAACCGCGCGCGCGCCGCCGCGTTCGCGTACACGAGCACCGCGTTCCCCATGTTGACCGGCACGCTCGTCACGGTCGCGGGCTTTCTGCCGATCGCGCTTGCGAAATCGAGCACGGGCGAATACACGCGTTCGATCTTCGAAGTATCGGCGATCGCGCTGATCGCATCGTGGCTCGCCGCAGTCGTGCTGATTCCGCTGCTCGGCTACCAGCTGCTTCCGGAGCGCAAGAAGCAAGCGCATCTGCCCGACGATCACGAGCACGACATCTACGACACGAAGTTCTATGGACGCCTGCGCCGCTGGGTCGGCTGGTGCGTGAAGCGGCGCTTCGTGGTGCTGGCGATCACCGTCGCGCTGTTCGTCATCGCGATGGCGGGCTTCTCGCTCGTGCCGCAGCAGTTCTTCCCGAGTTCGGATCGTCCCGAGTTGCTGATCGACGTTCGCCTGCAGGAAGGCGCATCGTTCGATGCGAGCTTGCGCGAAGCGAAGCGCCTCGAAGAGGCACTGAAGGGCCGCGATGAAATCGATCACGTGGTGAGCTTCGTCGGTACCGGCGCACCGCGCTTCTATCTGCCGCTCGATCAGCAATTGCCGACGCCCAACTTCGCGCAGTTCGTCGTCACCGCCAAGTCGGTCGAAGCGCGCGAAGCGCTCGCGCGCTGGCTCGACCCGATGTTGCGCGAGCGCTTCCCCGCCGTGCGCACGCGTCTGTCGCGGCTGGAAAATGGGCCGCCTGTGGGTTATCCGGTGCAGTTTCGCGTGAGCGGCGATGACATCGGCACGGTGCGTCACATCGCCGAACGCGTCGCCGCCGACATGCGCGCGGACTCGCGCACGACCAACGTGCAGTTCGACTGGGACGAGCCTTCGGAGCGCTCGGTGCGCTTCGAAATCGACCAGCAGAAGGCGCGCGATGCAGGCGTCACGTCGCAGGACATTGCAAGCTTCCTTGCGATGTCGCTGACTGGCACCACGGTCACGCAGTATCGCGAACGCGACAAGCTCATCAGCGTCGATCTGCGTGCGCCGCGCGCGGAACGCGTCGATCCGTCGAGACTCGCCACGCTCGCGATGCCCACACCGCATGGTCCCGTGCCGCTGGGCGCGCTGGGCCGCGTCGTCGATACGCTCGAATACGGCGTGATCTGGGAACGCGACCGCCAGCCGACCATTACCGTGCAATCGGATGTGAAGGGCGACGCGCAGGGCATCGACGTTACGCACACCATCGACAGGAAGCTCGACGAGATTCGCCATGCACTGCCGGTGGGTTATCGCATCGAGGTGGGCGGCCCGGTCGAGGAAAGCGGCAAAGGTCAGGCGTCGATCAACGCGCAGATTCCAGTCATGGTGATCGTCGTGCTCACGCTCCTGATGATCCAGCTGCAAAGCTTCTCGCGCGTGATGATGGTCGTGCTCACCGCGCCGCTCGGATTGATCGGCGTGGTCGCGACGCTGCTCGCATTCGGCAAGCCGTTCGGCTTCGTCGCGATGTTGGGCGTGATCGCCATGTTCGGCATCATCATGCGCAACTCGGTGATCCTGGTCGATCAGATCGAGCAGGACATCGCCTCCGGCCACGGGCGTTTCGACGCGATCATCGGCGCAACGGTGCGGCGCTTCCGGCCAATCACGCTGACGGCCGCCGCCGCCGTGCTCGCGCTGATTCCGCTTCTGCGCAGCAACTTCTTCGGCCCGATGGCGACCGCGCTGATGGGCGGCATCACGAGCGCGACCGTGCTCACCCTCTTCTTTCTGCCCGCGCTCTATGCCACGTGGTTCCGCGTGAAGCCCGACGAACGCGAAGGAGCATCGTCATGAATCGCACTTACGCGCTGATTGCCGTCTGCGCCATGCTCGGCGCATGCGCGCTCGGCCCCGATGGCAAGCCGCCCGCGATGCCGCAACCCGCGCACTATGGCGCACAGCCTCAGGCCGAGCTGAGCGTGATGGCCGAAGGCGCGTCGCAGCGCTTCGTGACGGGCGCCACGCCCGTGCCTGAATGGTGGAAGCTTTATCGATCGGATGCGTTGAACGCGCTCGTCGATGAAGGTCTGCGCGCCAGCCCGAATCTCGCTGCGGCGGACAAGGGCCTCGTCGCCGCGCGCGAGCAGTTGCGCGCGCAAGTGGGCTCGTCGCTGCTCCCGCGGATCGATGCCGGCGGCCAGGCAACGCGTCAGCGCGGCCTCGGCATTCCGGAGGCCGGTCCGCCTACCGTGCTCTACAACCTTTTCGTCGGGCAGATTCAGGCTCAATACACTTTCGATCTGTTCGGCGCGGCGCGCTACGAAAACGCATCGCTCGCCGCGCAAGTCGATCAACAGGCATTTCAGCTCGATGCGGCGCGGCGTGCGCTCGCGGCGAACATCGTCACCGGCGCGATCGGCGCGGCTGCGCTGCATGCTCAGCTCGACGTGACCGAACGACTCGTTGCGCTCGCCAACGACGACGCGCATGACGCCGAACGCCGCTACGCGCTCGGCTCCGCATCGCGCGCCGATATGCTCGCCGCGCAGCAGAACGCGGCGTCGCTCGCCGCTTCGTTGCCGGGCTTGAGCGCGCAATGGCTCGCGACGCGTCATGCTCTGGCCGTGCTGCTCGGACGCACGCCGGACCGGGCACCCGACGATCTCGACCTTACGGGCCTCACGGTGCCGTCCGACGTGCCGGTCGTGCTGCCCTCCGAACTGCTGCGAACGCGCCCCGACATTCAGGCCGCCGACAGCGCATTGAAGGCCGCCGCCGCGCAGGTCGGCGTCGCGACGGCGCAGATGTTCCCGAGCCTGTCGATATCCGCATCGATGGGCAAAGGCGGCTTCGACTGGCCGACCGCGCTCTCGGGCGCGGGGGCGCTGTGGAGCGTGGGCGCGTCGCTGTCGCAGCCGATTTTTCATGGCGGCGCGCTGCGCGCGCAACGGCGCGCGGCCATCGCCACGTATGACGCCGCCGTCGAGCAGTACCGGCAGACCGTGCTCGCGGCGTTCCAGAACGTCGCGAACACGCTGGCCGCGCTCGAAACCGACAGCGAAGCGCTCGCCTTCGCCGATACCGCGAGCAGCAAGGCACGCGATGTATCGGCGGATGCGGCGGCGCGCGTGCGTCTCGGCGCGATTGCGCCGCGCGCCGCGCGTGGCAGCGAGCAGCAATACCTCGATGCGCGCCTCTCCACGATCCGCGCGAGCAGCGCGCGCATGAGCGACACGGCAGCACTGTTCCAGGCGATGGGATCGCCCGTTGCATCAGCCGTTCGCGATGCGCAACAAGTATCGAAAGCACCATAAAGTAAAGCGAATTCGCTCCGTAAACAGCTTGAAAGAAAGAGGCTTTGCAACTGTCTACGGGGAGTTCGATACATGAAGGTAGTCACGAAACTGGGCCTGAGCTTCGGCACGGTGCTGTCGATGCTGGGCGCGGTGCTTGCCTTCGGGCTCGTCAGCATGGCGCAGATCCAGGCGCGGTTCGACGAAGTGGTCGAGGTCAACAACGAGGAAGCGCGGCTCGCGCACGCGCTCGCGCTTTCGATCAGCGACCGGATGATCGCGCTGCGCAATATCGCGCTGCTGAGCGACATCGCGGCGGTCGAAGCGGAGAAGGAACGCATCCGCACGCAGGCGCGGGGTTACGCACAGTCGTTCGATACGCTCGGCGCACGCTTCAAGGCCGATCACGCAACGGCCGAAGAATTCGCCCTGCTCGACAAGCTGCGCGCGAGCGAATCCGCCGCCGCGCCGATCATCGGGAAAGCCATATCGCTTGCGGAAGCGCGCGAGCAACAAGCCGCGATTCGCGTGCTGATCGACGAATTGCGCCCGGTGCAGCGCAACTGGATGAACGCCGCGCGCGAGATGGTCGCGCTGCAGGACGAGCAGAACCGGATTGCGAACCGCGACGCGGACGCCGCCTACGCGCGCGCACGCATGATCATGATCGCGCTCGGCGTGCTCGCGGCGCTGTCCGGCATCGCGGCCGCGCTCATCATCACGCGCGACCTCACGTGCGCGCTCGGCGGCGAGCCGGGCGAAGCCAAGGCGCTCGCGGCGCGCATCGCGCAAGGCAATCTGCGCGAGCCGATCAACGTCGCACATCGCAATCCCGACAGCCTGATGGTCTCGCTCGAAACCATGCGCACGCGCCTCAACACGATCGTGCTCGGCATTCAGGCGTCGAGCGCGGCGATCGCCGAAGCGGCTGGGGAAATCGCGCAGGGCACCGTCGATCTGTCGAAGCGCACCGAGTCGCAGGCGGCGTCGCTGGAAGAAACGGCGGCAAGCATGGAGGAGCTCGCGAGCACCGTCGCCCGCAACGCCGACAACGCGTCCGCCGGCACCGACGCCGCGACCCGCGCGTGCGGCGACGCAACCCGCGGCGGCGATACCGTCAGCGATGTCGTCGCCACGATGCGTGGCATCGCGCAGGCATCGTCGCATATGGCGGACATCATCGGCGTGATCGAGGGCATCGCGTTTCAGACCAATATTCTCGCGCTCAACGCCGCCGTGGAAGCGGCGCGCGCGGGCGATCAGGGACGCGGCTTCGCAGTCGTGGCCGGCGAAGTGCGCGCGCTCGCGCAGCGCAGCGCCGTGGCCGCGAAAGAGATCAAGGCGCTCATCGAGGATTCGACCGCGCGCGTCTCGAACGGCTCGGCGCTGGTCGAGCATGCGGGCGGCACCATCGAAGGGCTGGTTGCATCGGTGAACCGCGTGACGGCGATCATGAACGAAGTGGCCGCCGCGTCCGGCGAGCAGCGCATGGGCATCGATCAGGTCAACGTGGCCGTCGCGCAGATGGATGAAGTCACGCAGCAGAACGCGGCGCTCGTCGAGGAAGCGTCGGCCGCCGCGCAGTCGCTCGCGGAACAGGCCGAGTCGTTGCGGCAGGCGGTTGCGGTGTTTCAGGTGGAGAAGGTGGAGTACGTCGCGTGCATCGCGTGATGGCGAGGGTTACGCGAGCCAGCAGTATGCCAGCGTAGCCTCGGCCAGGGCGATGATCGCCAGAATCGGCACGGGCGCGATGAGCGGCATCGGCGTCGATGCGGCCTGATACGTCGCCGCGCCCGGGCACCGCGACGAAGCGGAGGCCGCTCCACCCGATTTCGCGTGGCGCAGCAGTCGGCGATTTCGAATACGCACGAACTCATCGCGTACGCGGCGAGCGAATTGCGTATTTCGAAGAATGCAACCGGACGCCAGACTACACCACTTCAGTTCGTACCTGTGACTCCGCCTTCACGGCCGACCTGACGATTCGGCTGCACGATCGATGCCCGTTTATCGGCCGCGCCGCCAGCATGAAAGGCGAGCCTATACGTCGAAATGGTTTTTCAAGACGTCGACGATGCGGCCCGACGCGAATCCATCGCCGTAGGGCGACACGCCACGCGCCATGCGTTTGTACTCGGCCGGGTCGTCCAGCAGACGCTGCACACTGCTGACGATCTCGTCGTAGTCGGTTCCGACGAGTTTCACCACGTCGTGCGCGACGGCTTCGGGACGCTCGGTCTCGCGCCTCATCACGAGCACCGGCTTCGCGAGCGCCGGCGCTTCCTCCTGCACGCCACCCGAGTCGGTCAGTATCAGATGCGCCTGCTTCATCGCTGCGACGAAGGGCAGGTAATCGAGTGGTTCGCACAAAGTAATGCGCGGGTGACCGCTCAGTTGCGCATAGGCAGCGTCACGGACATTCGGATTCGGATGAACCGGATACAGTATGTGCACGTCCAAATTCTTGTCGGCAACGGACTTGATCGCACGCAGGATGCCCTGGAACGCTTCGCCGAAATTTTCGCGACGATGCGAAGTCACGAGAATGAGCCGTTGTTCACCCTTATAGGGCGACGCGTCGTCGCAACGGTCGGCCACGTGCAGCAGCGCGTCGATGACCGTATTGCCCGTGACGTGAATGGCCGACTCCTCGATGCCTTCCCTCATAAGGTTGTCTTTCGAACCCTGCGTAGGCGCGAAGTGCCAGCGCGCCAACCGGCTGGCGACAACGCGGTTCATTTCCTCCGGGAACGGATTGGATAGATCGCCCGTGCGTAGACCAGCCTCGACGTGACCGAATGGAATGCGCCGGTAGAAGCAGGCCAGGGCGGCCGTCAGTACGGTGGTCGTGTCGCCTTGCGCAAGCAGCACATCAGGCTGCTCCGACTCCAGCACCTCATCCAGCCTCGTGGTGAGGCGCGCCGTCAGTGTCGGCAAGGACTGGTTAGGCTGCATGATATCCAGGTCGATATCGGCTTTGATATCGAACAGGCGCAACACCTGATCCAGCATGCCGCGATGCTGGGCCGTCGCCAGGACACGACATTCCGCCCACGTTTCTTGCTGAAGCCGTTTGATGAGCGGCGCCATCTTGACGGCTTCCGGGCGGGTTCCTACTGTGACAATAACCTTGCGTCTCTTCACAACGATTTCCAGTTCAAGTTTCGATGATGAATCCGCCTATGCGCATAGCGGCACACCCGGATGATGTTTCTATCGTCCAATGAGCTTCAGAATGGCATTTCTCGTGCGCCAGGTTTTGGTGCGCATCATGGCATCCAGTTGCCCCTTAAGGTCGCTTGCAGCGTTCCGTGCTTCCGTCAGCGCGATGTCCCGTTGCGGGCCTTCCTGCGCCAGCGCATCCGCGCGCTCCCTCGCGTGGGCAAGGGCGTTTCGCAGGCGCTCCGCCTCGATCGCCGGCTGGCCGGCTTCCGCCCTAATCCGCTCCAACTCCCTCGCGTACTCGTACGCTTGCTCTCGGACCCGCTCCAAGTCTGCTGCGCTTTCGAGTGCTTTCGCCTGGGCGCGCGCGAGGTCCTCACGATCATCGCTCGCCTTCTGCAAGCACTGGTCAAGTTGAGTCTTCATGGTGTCGCGATCCGCTGTGAGTCCATGCGCGATGGCGTCGCCCTTTGCACGCAAGTCGGCCAGTTCCTTGCACTCGTTTTCGAGCCGCGCATGCACAGCCGCCAGTTCGCTCCGCGTCCGAGACAACTCTTCGGCCCGAAAACGACACTCCTCGGCCATTTGACGGGTACGCGTCTGCGCGAAATCCTCGTAACTGTCGTCCCCCACGAAGAGATTCTTCAGATGGGGGCGCCCGTCCCCCAGCGCGGATAAACGCGCATAGACCACAAGGATCTGCTTGCCATTCCAGAAGTCGATGTTCACCTTGGCGGCGTCCACTACGCGGCAAGCCACCGCCGAGAAACCGGGCGCCGGTGACACAGGCAAGTTGTCGAAGTCGAAGGTGAAAAAGTGCTCGGAGATTCTCACGTACTCTTGAAACGGAAGGAGTACCACGAGATACCGTCTTGCTCGCTGCGCCAGATTCGCCATTACCTCGAACGGGCGATCGAAGTGCTCGAGTGTATTGGAAGAGAACACGATATCGTATTCCTCCATCTGATCGACGGACTGCGTTTTGAACCGTGCCTCGGGGAAAGCGGCGCGCGCCTTCTCGATTGCGACCTCCGAAATGTCGACGCCGGTGATCGAAGTCGTACCGATCCATTTACCCAGTTCGTCCACGCCCTGCCCTTCAGCACAGCCCCAGTCGCAGACCTCCAGTTCTTCTTGCCGGATCTGCTCCTTCAGCCACGCCGGCATGGCCTTCGCGGCGATCATGGCAAAGAACCGGGTTTGCTCGTGTCCGCCGGCGGAAACCCAGTCTGTCGAGAACCGGTTGTCCCAGTATTGCTTCGAGTTGATGTCTTTCATCAAGCGCTCGTATATGGTGGTTGTCGAAAAGGAGCGTGGCGCACGCGTCTCGCCGTGCACAATGCCCGCTGCATCTTTATTCCACTTCGAGCGTGCTTTCGATGACGTCTCGCCAACGCCTTTCCCACTCCGCCTTGGAAAAGGCCGTGGCCGATGCGAGGCCGTTTCTCGCGAGCGCTGCCAGCCTGACGCGATCGTCGGCTAGCTCTTCGATGGCGGCAGCGAGCTCCATGTAGTCCGCGCGAATCAGCCTGCCGTTATAGCCGTCGACGATAAGATTCGGCAGGCCGCCGACGTTCGTCGCGATAACAGCGTTGTTCGTCGCCAGCGCCTCGATGCAGGACAGTGATGTGCCCTCCGAATACATGGTGGGAACGAGTGCGATATGACTTTCGACGTACGCCTTGTGCATGTCTTCCATGTCGTACTCGATCCACGTCACCTTGGTCGGGTGCCGGTCCATGAACGCTTTTACCGCGTCCGCATCCGCGTCGATTGCCTGCCCGCACAGGATCAGTCTTAGATCGGAGCGGCGCTCGAAAAGCACGTCGAATGCGTTGATCGTGAGATATAGCCCGCGCGCCTCATACAGTCTGCGCGGGAGCAGCACGCAGATCTCGTCCTGATCGAAATCCTTGGGGTACGGCTTGAAGGAATCCATGTCCACATAGTTCGGCACATAGGTGAGCGTGTTCGCGAGTCCCCAGTCGTACGTGCGCAGCCAGTTGATGAAGTTCGTGTCTACGCATACGCACTGATTGCTGTTTCGTAATGCACTGAACAGGCTCTCGTAGCGAGCCTTGTCGAAGTTGCCGAGGCTGTTGGTCGCCGCGTCCCAATGAATACCGTGATTAATCGAAATGACGCGCGTGAACTTGCCGAGAGATGCTGCCAGTTCCGTGGGCGAAGCGATAATCAGATCGGATTCGGCGCAGATTTCCGCGTACTTGCTCGACATCACGCCGAAATCATAGCCATTCGCGGCCTTCACGCCGATGACCTTTACGCCGCGGAAATCGCGCTCGAACGGTTCCCATGCATTCTGCAGAAGCCGCACATTGCAGCCCATGCCCCGCAGCAGCATGGCGAGATCGTAGACGTAGCGCTCGGCGCCGCCTTTGAAGACAGTCTCGCCCTTCCAGTCATAGAAGTTGACGTTGACGATGTCAACGTTCATAGATTTGCGTACAGCGCCCATCAGCCTGTCGCCAAGATTTCCCGCATTCACCTCCTCTAGCAGCGGCCCGTGCAGCACCGGCCACGAGTGCTGGCGCGCCACTTCGACGGACGCGTCCGTATAAGCGTGCGCCCATTCTTCGCTTGCGAGAACCTCGACAAAACTGACGCCCGACGCCACCATCACAGCGTCGTCGTATTCGAGGATGGTTTTCGTGGGGGTGGCGACGACGGGCTTTCCAGCAGCCAGATACTCGAACAACTTGAGCGGCGATACCGGATCGGTCTTCTCGCTGACGATGAAAGGCACAATACCGACTTCGACCCACGCGAGATAGTGCTTCAACTGGGCATAGGGTTTGGTGCCGAGGTGGATGAAGTTGTCGAACGTGCCGAGATTCGCCATGCGCTCTTGCACACGCGGTAGGAATTGCGGCTCGAAAGCCACCACAGGGCCGACGAACAGCAGAACCACGTTATCCAGGCGCACCAGTTCGTCAAGTAGATCGAAGTCGATCAGTTCGGAAATTGCGCCGTGGTAGCCCACGACCCGACGCCCGCGCACCAGCTCGTGCAGTCGCTCGGGCACGTTGCATCGCGTTCGATCTCCACTGCGAAAGTCGTCGGCGTAAACACCGTTCTCGAGCAGCAGCGGATTCGCGACCTTCGCCTTGTTCTCATCGAACAGCTTCTTCGAGGAAAACAGGCAGACATTGGCCGTCTCGAGCATCACCTCGTGATCGAGACGCATCACCTCGGAATAGTTTGCAAAGATCGTCAGATCGTCGAGGACGTCGTAGATGACGAAAGCTTCGCGGCAGATTTCGGCACAGTACCGGAAGCCCGGCCAGTGAAGATACAGTGTGACAGGTTCGTGCTGATAGTAAGCAAGGAAGTCTTCCACCATATTCGACACGTAGAGGTTCTTCTCTTGCGGTCGGATGACCGGGTAGGCCCCGCCGAATTCGAGCATGATGCAGAGATAACCGGCACGGGCGAACTCCGCCATGAGGTGATCCGGACGCTGCTTCAGAGACAGGTCATAAGCAACGGGACATAGCACGACACCCCGGCGAACCGGGTGCGAAGCCAGCAAGCGGGCGATCTGATGTCTTCTTTGCTTCGACGGGTCGTTGATGTATGCGGTGAAGTGACCCGCTTGCGCGCGCGTGTGCCGCTCGTACTCTCCATTCGTCGCAGCCGGCTGTTCAAGCAACGAGGGTGTCCCGGTCACATGCGCTGGCGTCGCTCCCTTCGCGCGCGCAGCAACCGCATAGGCCGCCCTCGCGATGCGCCGAAGCGGCGCCGTAATTCTCCAGGAGCTGCTGTCGAAAACTTCACCGAGCGTAATCTGAATGCGCTCGCGCTCACGCGTTTCATGCGCCAGGCTATTCGACGTAACTTTCAGCTTGTGTCTGAGAGCGCTTATTTCCTCAATCGTCTCAGAGAGACGTCTGGCGAGCGCGAATCGGTCCTTGCGCGCGAGGCGCTGTTTCAACGCCCTCTGACGGAGGTCATCGTCCAGTGCATTTTCGCCCGATCCCGCCGCAACTTCTTCCCTGCGCACGTCCAACTCGGATCTACTCATAGCTCTACTCATTGTTTCACACTTGCTCATTTCTCACCTCTTTGCCGCGCCCTGCACACCGATTACTCATGGCCTGGTCAGAAGTCCACTTTCCACATTGATCTTCTCGGTTATCTCAGACAAGAACATTCCGTATCGGTCACCGCCGACATACGACGAGAAGTAGCTCGCCCCTTCGATGTACTCGTAGTAGTGCGGCACACGCGACGTCCTGTCTTCCAGCGCCGCAACGAGCAAATACCGCCCGTTGTTGAGCTGGTTCTTGAGACGGAATTCAAGCTCGAATTTCGACGCTTCGAAACTGAAGTCGATCGCTTTCTCGTCATGTGTCGTCCGCACGATCAAATCGGTGCCTTTCGTATCCTTGATCGAAAACGCAACGCTCAGATTCGTTCGATCGATATCCTCCGGCAAGCGAACCGAGATGCGTACAAAAATGTCATCGAACTCCGAAAACACCGTCTGACGTACCCCGAGATGATCGAATACACCCGCCGAAACGATCGATCCAATATGCGAGCCCCAGTGATTGATCGGCCCGGCGCTCTCTCGCGACGACTGACACATCTCGTCGTCAGGCCTCGTGGACGCGGTGTCGTGGCGAACCACGGCATCGGATGCATCGTCAGCGGCTTCGCCTTCCGACATGAACTGGGTGTACTGCGCGGTGACAGCAAAGGCGCTTCCCATCATGCGTACGCTGCCGCGATCCAGCCAGATGGCACGCTCACACAGGTTGCGCACCGACCCAACGTCGTGGGAGACGAAAAGGATCGTCACGCCCGCCTCCTTCATCTCGCGAATCTTGTTGAAACATCTGGCCTGAAAGCGTGCGTCTCCGACCGCAAGCGCTTCATCGATGATCAGAACGGCTGGATCGACATGAATCGCAACCGCAAACGCGAGGCGGACATACATGCCGCTCGAATACGTCTTCACGGGTTGATCGATAAACTCACCGATTTCGGCGAATTCCTCGATGCTGGCGAACTTCTCGTCGATCTCCGCCGAGGTCATTCCGAGCATGGCGGCGTTCAGGTAGACGTTCTCGCGCCCGGAGAACTCAAGATTGAACCCCGCGCCCAGCTCCAGCAATGCGGCGACCCGTCCATTCACCTCGATCGCGCCGGAGTTTGGCCTCAGCGTGCCGCAAACGATCTGCAAGAGGGTCGATTTGCCCGAGCCGTTTTGGCCGATGATGCCGACGGTTTCGCCCCGACCGACCGAGAATGAAACATCGCGCAAAGCCCAGAACTCCTTCGCGTATTTACGGCTTCCGGGGAAGATGATGTGCTTGAGACGATCAACCGGTGTCTCATAGATGGCGAAGCGCTTTGAAGCGCCTCGCACCTGAATAGTGGACTCCGCGGAGGAATCAGCTCGCGACATGTCCGGATTCGCAGGCGCGTTACAGGACATCGGCGAATCCTTCTCGCGTCTTCTGAAACCACGCAAGGCATAGCCACGCAAACACCACACTGCACAACATGTAGACACCAATGCCGCCGAAGTCAGGCAGCGCCCCCGCGATCATCACCGCCCGCGCCTGCTCGACGATGAATGTAAGCGGATTGGCGAGGATCAATGCGCGAAAGGCGGGCGAAAGCGTATCGATGGAATAGAACACGGGCGATAAAAACATCAGCATGGACGAAAGGAGTCCCGTCACATAGGTCAGGTCGCGGATATAAACGCCTGTCGCGGCGAAAAGCCAGCCCACGCCGACGCTCACAAATGCAAGCGGGATGACGATGATCGGCAGAAAAATGACGGTCCAGCAAATCTGCTGGTAGACGCACAGGGCGAAAGCAGCCCAGACAACCAAACTCATGAGCAGATGAAATGCGGCAGACCCGACGGTGATCCAGGGCAGAACCTCGATCGGAAAGATCACTTTCGTCACGTAGTTCGCGTTGGACGTGATGACCGTTGGAGCCTTGGTCAAACATTCAGCAAAGAAATTGAAGAACATCAATCCTGCAAAGAGGATTACCGCAAACTGAAAGCTGTCTGTTGTGCCGGGCCAGCGGGACTTCAAAAGCGTGCCGAAAACCACTGTGTACATTGCAAGCATGATTAGCGGCTGGACAATGGACCACGCGAGGCCCCCTACAGAACCACGATATCGGCCTAGGATTTCCCGCTTCGTCAACGCATAAATGAGGCGTCGATTTCGCCAGGGAACAATAAAGAGCGTACTGAAACCAGCACGCTGTCGGCTTTCATCGCGGCCGTTGTGTTTATATGTAAAACTCATATTGACGTTTGAGCTTTGCTGGGGGCGATCCGAACTGCGGGATTAGCGAGAACACGTTCCGGGTCGCCGCTGGCGCACTCGCTGATTTGGGCGCTTTCGGACATGCCTCTCGACAAACGCCGACGGCGATGCACCACGCACAAGTGGCGCTCCAGGTCCATTGGGCTTTCCCAATGCGAGATCCGACTTATAGCGGAACCGGTCACCGAGATCGAATCATCTGTAAGTTGGGGGGATTCTCCGCGCTGCGCGCAGGAGCCGGCAAGTCCCCAGCGCGGGAAATGATTATTTGTTACCGCCCGGAACAAAATGTGACGACTAGAGGATCGCCACTGAACGTGGCAGCGATGCTATGGACTGGCTATCATGCATTGCTGCTGGTCAGTGCATGCACGGCGCGCAGATTGTCTTCCACGGACTCCCATGACACAACGCAAAGACGCCGCCGCCGAGCCCCCCCTCGAAGACCCCGCCCTCCTGCGCCGCCTCCTGCGCGCCAAGGACCGCATCGACGCCGCCTCTCACGAAGCCTGGCCCGTCGCGCGCCTGGCCGAAGTCAGCGGCGTCTCCGAAGCCCACTTCGCGCGCTCCTTCAAGCGCGCTTTCGGCATTCCGCCGCATCGCTATCTTCTGACGCGGCGCATCGAGCAGGCCACGACGCTTTTGCGCGACACCGACCTCAGCATCACCGATATTGCCTTCGCCACCGGCTGGGAGAGTCTCGGCACCTTCGGCCGCATCTTTCGCGACATCACCGGCATGAGCCCGGGCGCGATGCGCATCGAGGCGCGCGCCGGCACCCCGAGCATCGACCGCGTGCCTGCCTGCGTGCTGAAGGCCGCGCAGCGCCCCGGCCTCACGATCGCAGTTTTGGAGAAGCGGCGTCGCGTGGAGAAAGATAAAGTCCGGCCATCAACCAAGGAGATGACATGAACAACGGTATCAGCGTGGTGGGCCTGTATGTGGACGATCAGGACGAAGCGCTCGCGTTTTACGTCGATAAACTCGGATTTCGCGTGCACACGGACGTGCGCAACGGTCCGTATCGATGGCTCACGGTGCAGCATCCGGATCAGCCTTCGTTCCAGCTCGGCCTGTTCGCGCCCGGCGCGCCCATCCACGACGACGCCACCGCGCAAACCCTGCGCGCGATGGTCGCCAAGGGCGCGATGCCGCCGCTCGTGCTGTCGGTGGACGATTGCCGCGCCGCCTTCGAGCGGCTCAAGGCGAAAGGCGTGGAATTCACGCAGGAGCCGGTCGATCGATACGGCAGCGTCGATGCGGGTTTCCGCGATCCTGCAGGCAACGGCTGGAAGATGATTCAGGCGCCGCGCTGACAGGATCGGGAACGCGCTCAGTTCTTGTCCGCGACGACCTGATCGAAGCTGCCGCCATCGGCGAAATGCGTCTGCTGGGCCTTCTGCCAGTTGCCGAACATCTGCTCGACGGTGAAGGTTTTCAACGGCTTGAACTCGCTCGCGTGCTTCGCGAGCACGGCGGCATCGCGCGGCCGCAGATGATGCCGCGCGATGATTTCCTGCGCGGCGGGCGTGTACAGAAAGTCGAGATACGCCTGCGCCTGCTTGCGCGTGCCGCGCTTGTCCACCACCTTGTCGACGATCGAAACAGGCGGCTCCGCCAGCAGACTCACCGACGGATACACCGCCTCGAAATCCTTCGCCCCCGGTCCCGCGCTCATCAGGCCAACTTCGTTCTCGAAAGTGACGAGCACATCGCCGATGCCGCGCTGCGTGAAGGTCGTCGTCGCGCCGCGCCCGCCCGCGTCGAGCACGGGCACGTTCTTGAAAATCGCCTTTTCGAAGTCCTGCGCCTGCGCGTCGGTCGCGCCTTGCTGCTTCTTGTAGCCCCACGCGGCGAGATACGCATAGCGTCCGTTGCCCGAGGTCTTCGGATTCGCGATCACCACTTGAACGCCTGAACGCGCGAGGTCGTTCCAGTCCCGGATGTTCTTCGGATTGCCCTTGTGCACGAGGAACACCATCGTCGTCGTGTAGGGCGCGCTCGCGTCCGGCAGACGGCTGCGCCAGTTCGCGGGCACGAGCTGTCCGCGCTCGGCGAGCAGGTCGATGTCGTTGGGCTGGTTCATCGTCACGACGTCCGCCTGCAAGCCCTGCGTCACCGATAAGGCCTGCGCGCTCGATGCCCCGTGCGATTGCCGCACCGATACCGCTTCGCCTGTCTTCGTCTTGTAGTCCGCGACGAACGCGGCATCGATATCCTTGTACAGCTCGCGCGTCACGTCGTAGGACACGTTGAGCAGCGTCGTGTCCGCGAACGCGACATTCGCCGACGATACCGCGATGCCCAGCGAAAGCGCGATGACCAGCTTCTTATAGACCGCCATTTGTTCTCCAGAATCCGCACAACACACAAAGGCCGCCCGAAGGCGGCCATTCCCATGAAACGATTCCCGCGCCGCGCATCAACCGTAAGCGCGGCTCTCCGCTTCCTCGTATTCGGGCGACACATGCCGCGCCAGCGTTTCGACGAGATGCTTCGCAAGCGGCCACGGCCCGAATCCGGCCGCCGTGTTGATATGCCCCGCATCGCCCAGATTCACGAACGCGCTGTTGAAGCGCTGCGCCAGCGTGCGCGCTTCGTCGAGCGGCATCCACGGATCGGTTTCGCTGCCGACCACGAGCGACAGCGTCTGCAGCCGTCGCGCGCTGAACGCGCCCGCGAAGCGGAACTTCGCCGGACTCGCGGGCGCGACGAACAGCACGCCCTTGACGTTCGCGCACGGCGCCGGGTTGGCACCCGCGGGCGTCAATGCATGCGCCGTCGCGAGACAGCCGAAGCTGTGCGCGGCGATGACCACCGGGCCGTCGATATCCGCGAGCACGTCGCGCACGGCGTCGCTCCAGATCGCGAGATTGGGCGTGCTCCATTCGCGCTGCTCGACGCGCCGCGCGCCCGGCATCTCGCGCTCAAGCCAGCTCTGCCAATGCGCGTCCTCGCTGCCGTGCAAACCGGGCACGGTCACGAGCGTGACCGGTGACAAAGACGGCGCTCCCGCTTCCGGTGCGTCCCACGCGCTGCGCTCACTCATGTTCGATCCTCGCTGCGAGTCGATCTGGCAAGGCTTCATTCTCGGGCAGCGCGCGCGTACGGCTAACCAATATTTCGTCATTTGTTTATGGCGATGCGCGCCGCGACGCGCCGCTATAATCGCAGCACGCCGCAAGCGCCCTCTTCCCCTTCATCGCCAATGTCCAGTCGCCGTCCGTCCATCTCGCCCGATGCGCCCGTGCCGCTCTACGCGCAAATCAAGGACGTGCTGCGCTCGGGCATTCTCGATGGCCGCTACCCGCCGCACAGCCGCATGCCTTCGGAAAGCGAGTTGCAGACGATGTTCGACGTGAGCCGCATCACGATTCGCCAGGCGCTCGGCGATCTGCAAAAGGAAGGGCTGATCTTCAAGGTCCACGGCAAGGGCTCGTTCGTGTCGCAGCCCGCGAAGGCGTATCAGAACGTCACGTCCTTGCAGGGTTTCGCCGAAGCCATGGCGGAGAAGGGACACGAGATCGTCAATCGCGTCGTGCAATTGAGCTTCGTGCCTGCGTCCGCCGAAGTCGCCGCGCGGCTCGCGCTGGCCGAAGGCAGCAACGTCGCGGAGATTCATCGCGTGCGGCTGCTCGATCGCACGCCGGTGTCGTATGAAGTCACGTTTCTGCCCGAAGCCATCGGGCGGCGCATCGAGCGCGCCGATCTCGCCACGCGCGACATCTTCCTCATGCTGGAAAACGACTGCGCCGTGCCGCTCGGCGCGGCGGATCTCGCGATCGACGCCATCGCCGCGCCTTCCGCCATCGCGGATGCGCTCGCCGTGAAGAAAGGCGCGCCGCTCCTGCGCATCGAGCGGCTCACGCATGATGCCGATGGCAAGCCCATCGACTTCGAATATCTCTACTTTCGCGGCGATACGTTTCAGTATCGCCTGCGCATCGACCGCTAGCGGCCCGGTAGTTGCTCGCTAATGGCTCGCTAGTGGCTGATCATCCACGGACGTCCCGCCGGCGACTTCATCGCGGGCCGCGCCACATCGTTTGACGTTGACGCACGCGGCGCGCAACAGCTGCATCCCGGTCCGTGACGATAGCCGAGACTCTTCGAGCTGGTCGGCGCATTCGCGCTGCGTTCGTTGGTCGCGAACGCGTTGCGCGCAGCTTGCGGCATCAGCGAAAGCGCCGTGCTCGTGACCGCGCGCGTGGTTTGCACGCCGCATTCGGGACAAAGATGCGGCAGATCGCGATCCGCGATGCTGCGCATCACGTCGAAGCTGCCGCACGATTCGCATTCGTATTGGTAGATCGGCATCGAGTCTCCGCTCCGGAAAAAAGACGGCGCGATGGCCCTCGCATCGCGCCGTCCGATCACGACGGCATCACGCCTTGTCCTGCGACAGCGGAATATCCACGCCGCCCTTCACCGCCTTGACGGGACCATCGGCGTTGGGGCGAATGTCGAAATCGAAGATCTGCGTGGGCAGCCACAAGGTCGCGCACGCATTCGGTATATCGACGACGCCGCTGATATGCCCCTGCACGGGCGCCGTGCCGAGGATCGAGTAAGCCTGGGCGCGCGTGTAACCGAACTTGGTCAGATATTCGATCGCATTGAGACACGCCTGCCGATAGGCGATATGCACGTCGAGGTAATGCTGCTTGCCCGCTTCATCGACGGAAATGCCTTCGAAAATGAGGTAATCGTCATAGCGCGGCGTGATCGGGCTCGGCTTGAAGATCGGATTCTTGATGCCGTACTTCGCCATGCCGTCCTTGATGACGTTCACACGCATATGCACCCAGCCCGCCATTTCGATCGCGCCGCAGAAGGTGATTTCGCCATCGCCCTGACTGAAGTGCAGATCGCCGACGGACAAGCCCGCGCCGTCCACATACACCGGGAAGAAGATCTTCGAGCCGCGCGACAGGTCCTTGATGTCGCAGTTGCCGCCATGCTCGCGCGGCGGCACCGTGCGCGCGCCTTCGGATGCGGCCTTCTCGCGTGCGTTGCCCGTCAGCTTGCCCATGTGTGCGGTCGCGGCGAACGGCGGGTTCGCGAGCGGCGGCACGCGGTCGGGCTGAGTCGCGATGAAGTCGACTTCGCGCTGATTCCACGTCGCGAGCAGCTTCGGATCGGGCAGGCAGCCGATCAGTCCAGGGTGAATCAGCCCGGCGAACGACACCTGCGGCACGTGGCGCGATGTCGTATAGAGGCCATGAAAATCCCAGATGGATTTCTGCGCGAGCGGAAAGTGATCCGTCAGGAAGCCGCCGCCGTTCTTCTTCGAGAAGAAGCCGTTGAAGCCCCACTGGCTGTCCTGCTTCGTGCCGATATCGAGCAGATCGACGACCAGCAGATCGCCGGGCGCCGCGCCGTGCACGCCCACCGGACCCGACAGAAAGTGCACGATCGACAGATCGATGTCGCGCACGTCGTCCGCCGAGTCGTTGTTCTTGATGAAGCCGCCTGTCCAGTCATAGGTCTCGAGAATGAAATCGTCGCCGGGTTTGACCCATGTGGCCATCGGAATGTCGGGATGCCAGCGATTGTGCACCTGCTCGTTGTCGAATGCGGACTGTTTCAGATCGACCTTGATGAGCGTTTCAGCCATGACGAATGTCTCCTTGTCGGATCAGGCCGGCTCGCATGCCGGCATAGGGACAGCACTTCGGTTGCAGCGTGGGTTGCAGCTTCGGTTGCTGCGTGGGTCAGCTCAGCGTGCCGTTGAGCAAGAGATAGCCCGGAAGCCAGCCGGTCAGAATGCCCGCGATCACGGTGACCGCGCCGGTCAGCTTCACGATCGGACGTTGCAGCGCGAGCAGCACGAAGAACAGCAGCCACAGGAACGCCCAGCCGAACCAGCAGAGCGCGAACCAGACGCCCCATGTGGTGCTCGCGTGCGTGATCGAATCGATGCCGACCGGAACGATGGTGATCGCCACGAACAGGCTGAACCAGCCGAGGCCCCGCCCATCCGCGCCGTTATACCGATTGATGGCGACCCAGAAGTACGTGAACGTGAACAGCAGCGTGAGCGCGGCCGCCTTGATCGACGCCGCGTCCGCGTCCGAACCGAACGCGAGCTTCAGCGATGCGAGCAGCGTGACGCCGCCCGCGAATACATTGATGACCCATATCTCGCGGTCGCCGATCTTCCCCAGCAACCAGAGCCCGTTGAGAAACAGCACGGCGCCGACATAAAGCAAACACAAACCCAGCATGGTCATCTCCTCATGGCGCGTAAGCTGCGGCGCAAGGTGTCTGCGGTCAGATTGCGTTCACGATGCACGCGCGCCTGGATCACGGAACAGGCGATTCAGGCGGCGCGGCTTTGGACACGACTCATGATAGGGATGCGTACGAACGCGCGAATCCCCTAGCGCGAGGATTTTGCTTCGCCCATCCGGGGCATGCGGCCTCACCCAGTTGGGTGAGGTTTCGGGTCAGAGTGAAATGCAGATGCGACCGTGCAGATGAACGAGTTCCATCTGGCTGTGGGTGTCGGTCTTCTGAAAAATCTGCTTGAGATGGCTACGCGCGGTGTTCTCGGACACATGCAATTCGCGCGCGGCGCTCGCGATGGAATGCCCGGTGACGATCAGCGAACTCATGCGCGCCTGCGCCGGGCTCAGCCCGAACTGATGCACGAACGCGCAATCGGCGTGTTCGTCTTCCGATGGCGCGTTGAGCGCCGTGACGATGGCGAGATTGCGCACCTCGCCGAGTTCCGCGCTGAATACGGAGCCTGCGGCGCGCACCGAAATCACCGCGGGTTCCGAACGTCCTGGCGCGGACAACGAAAGCACCTGCGCCGTGCGCTCCTCCGCATTCATCGATGCATGCGTCGCGCGCGCGATGGCTTCCTGCAGCACGCGATCGTCGGCGCCCGCTGCCGCCACGATGCGGCCATCTTCGACACGCAATCCCGCCACGGACTCCGCCGCGCCGTGCGCGTGCCCGCTGTCGAACACCATGCGACCCTGCGCATCGACGAGCAGCGCCGCGCGCGCGTGCGTGTTCACGATGCGGCGCAATGCGCGATTCATGTCGTCGGTTTCGCGCAGCCGCCAGCGCAGATCGAGCGCCAGCGTCAGATGCGGCAACAGCGCGGCGAAGGCATTCTTCTCGCGCGGACCGAAGCGCGGCTCATCGGGACCGCGATGCAGATCGAGGTAGTAGACGAGCGTGCTGCGTCGCGCAATCACGCCGCACAGCCGATGATAGAGACCGTGCGGCTGCATGAGACCGCGATAAAAATCCGTCTTGACGAGCTCGCGATTGCTGAGGAGTTCCTCGCCCGCCATCACGCGCCCTTCGCGATACGCGTCGCTCGACAGGAACCACGGATTGCGCGATGCGTAATCCGAAAGGGCCGCGCACAAGTGCGGATCGCGCGGCGCGGAATAAAGCGCGAGGCCCGCGCGCGTGGCGAAACTATGACGCGCGAGCGCCGCCCAGCGCACGCGAAAGCGCTCGCGTATCTGCGCGAGCACGCTGCACCAGGCGTCGTCGGAGTCGCCTGCTGCGTGCACGTGATAAATCAGGTCGTCGCCGGCAACAGGTGCCACGGCGCTCGCAAACAGCGGCGTCATGTCTGCTCCGAAACGGAGATGAAAATGCGGGAGGGATTCGTCCGCCAGTGTTGCAGACAGCCGTTCGCGGTCAATCGGCACAAACCCGCGCCGCGCTGCGTTCGCCCCTTGCAGGAAGGATTCGCCGCAATATTGCGGCATTGCAGCTTTGAGCGAATAATCGGAGCGTCTTGTCGAAGGCGATCGAAGAACACAATCGAAGAAGGCAAGCGCTGCGCCCTTCAACTCGTGCCACGCCGAACCGTCATGCGCATCAAACGCGACTATCAATCCTGGGTGGCCAACGAAACGCTCGAAGATTACGCGCTGCGTTACGCGGCGAGTTCGTACCGGCGCTGGTCGCCGGCCACACTCGCCAACACCGCGATAGGCGGCATCTCCTTTCTCGCGCTCGAAGCCATCGGCGCGAGCATCACGCTGAGCTTCGGCTTTCATAACGCGTTTCCCGCGATACTCGTCGTCTGCGCGCTGATCTTTCTCGTGAGCGTGCCGATCGCGTATTACTCCAGCGAAGCCAATGTCGATATCGATCTGCTCACGCGCGGCGCGGGCTTCGGCTATGTCGGGTCCACCATCACGTCGCTGATCTACGCGTCCTTCACGTTCATCTTCTTCGCGCTCGAAGCCGCGATTCTCGCGCAGGCGCTGGAGCTCGCGGCGGGCATCAACATCGTGATCGGCTATCTGCTGTCGTCGTTGCTGATCATTCCGCTCGTGTTCTTCGGCGTCACGCTCATCAACAAGCTGCAGAGATGGACGCAGCCGCTCTGGGCGATCCTGCTCGTCGCGCCGTTCGTCTTCATTCTCTGGCAGGACCCGGATGTGCTGCATCGATGGGCCGCGTTTCCCGGGCTCGGCGCGAATGCGCAGGCGAGAGGCGGCAGCATCGACGTATTGCTGTTCGGCGCGGCTGCGGGCGTGCTGTTCTCGCTGATGGGGCAGATCGGCGAACAGGTCGATTACCTGCGTTTTCTGCCGGATCGGACCGCGAAGAACCGCGTTTCGTGGTGGACCGCGATGCTCTCGGCCGGTCCCGGATGGATCGTCGTGGGCGGGCTCAAGCTTCTCGCGGGCAGCCTGCTCGCCGTGCTCGCGTTGCAGGATGGCGTGCCCGCCGTCGATGCCGTCGTGCCCGTGCACATGTATGTCACCGCCTACCGTCACGTGTTCGACAACCCCGCGCTCGCGCTCGCGGTGGCCACGCTGTTCGTCGTGATCTCGCAGGTGAAGATCAACGTGACCAACGCCTACGCCGGATCGCTCGCGTGGTCGAACGTGTTCGCGCGGCTCACGCACTATCATCCGGGGCGCGTCGTCTGGCTCGTGTTCAACGTAATGATCGCGTTGCTGCTCACCTTGCTCGGCATCTTCAAGACGCTGGAAACGGTGCTGAGCGTGTATTCGAATCTCGTCATCGCATGGCTCGGCGCGCTGGTCGCGGACCTCGTCGTGCTCAAGCCGCTCGGCGTGAGTCCGCGACGCATCGAGTTCAAGCGCGCGCATCTGTATCAGGTGAATCCGGTGGGTTGCGGCGCGATGCTGATTGCATCCGTCGTGTCCACTTGCGCATTCGCCGGATTGTTCGGCGATTACGCGCGCGCGTATTCCGCGTTCATCGCGCTGTTCCTCGCTTTCGTCAGCGCAATCGCGATCGCTTACGCGACCGGCGGACGCTATTACATCGCGCGCGTGGACGAAAGGCACGCCGACGTGCCGCGCACGCAACTCGTGCGCTGCTGCATCTGCGAGCGCGACTACGAAGCCGCCGACATGGCGTGGTGCCCGTTCAATCAAGGCTCGATCTGCTCGCTGTGCTGCGGTCTCGACAATCATTGCCGCGACCGTTGCAAGATGCCGGCGGCACCGAATGTCAGCGCGGCTACGGAGCCGCCCGGACCCAGCACGCTCGCGCCGCATTTCGGGCGACGCATCGGCCGCTTCTTCGGGCTGTTCGTGATCGCATCGACGGCGACGGGCGCGGTGTTTCTGCTTTCATACCGGCTGATCGAAATCGCGGACGCAAGCGCGCGCGGACAGATCGGCGACGTGCTGCTGCACACCTATGCGGCCACGCTGCCGCTGCTCGCGTTCGGCACATGGTGGATCGTGCTGTCGCAGGAAAGCCGCGAGCTCGCGCAGGCGGACTTGCTGCAATCGCTGCACAACCTCGAAGCGACGCGCAAGGAACTCGTCGAATCGGAACGCATGGCGTCGCTCGGCGGACTCGTCGCCGGTGTCGCGCACGAGATCAATACGCCGGTCGGCATCGTCGTGAGCGCGGCCTCGTATCTGCGCGATCGCACCGAAACCATCAGCGACAGTCTCGCGCGTCAGGAACTCACCGAGGAAGCGCTCGGCAGCTATCTGCGCGATGCCGGCCAGTCCACGCGCCTCATGCTCTCGAACGCCGATCGCGCCGCGCGGCTCGTGCAGAGCTTCAAGCAGGTCGCCGTCGATCAGGTCAGCGAGGCGCGGCGTCAGTTCGATCTCGGCGAATACATGCGCGAGACCGTGCTGAGCGTCGAGCCGAAGCTGCGCGGCACGCGCGTGTCGCTGCGCGTCGATTGTCCTCCCGGCATCGTGATGGACTCGTATCCGGGACCGCTCGCGCAAGTGCTCACCAATCTGATCGTCAACTCGCTCGTGCATGCGTTCGCGCCCGGCGAGTTGGGGCATATCGTGATTTCCGCGCGCCGTGCGGGCGAGTCGCATGTCGTGATCGAACACGCGGACGATGGCTGCGGCATTCCGGACGAACTGCACGAACGCATCTTCGAACCGTTCTTCACGACGCGGCGCGGTTCGGGCGGCAGCGGCCTGGGCCTGCATCTCGCGTATGCGCTCGTCACGCGCGCGCTCGACGGCACGCTCGCGGTGCGTCATGGCGCGGGCAAGGGCAGCGTGTTCGTGCTCACCTTGCCGCGCGTCGCGCACTCGCAGGGCGGCGCGATTCACGCGCTTCGCAACGCGCAGGGAGAACGGCCATGACCGCGCCTTCGTGGCTGCGCAGCGAGAGCTCGCGCAACGATGCCTCGCGCACGCTCGCGGGACCTCAAGCGCCGCCGTGGCCCGTGCTGCTCGTCGATGACGCGCCGGAGATCCACGAAGTCACGCGCCTCGTGCTCGCCGATGCGACGTTCTCCGGCCGCGCCATCGAACTGACGAGCGCGCATTCGGCGGCGGAAGCGCGCGTGTGGCTCGCGGCGCATCCCGGCACGGCGCTGATCCTGCTCGATGTCGTGATGGAAGCCGACGATGCGGGACTCGAACTCGTGCGCCATATCCGCGACACGCTCCACGATCATGACGTGCAGATCATCCTGCGCACGGGCCAGCCCGGCATGGCGCCGGAGCGCGACGTCATCACGCGTTACGAGATCAACGGGTACTTTCTCAAGACCGAATTGACGGCGCAGAAGCTCACGTCCATCGTCGTGACGGGACTGCGCACTTACGAGACCATCATGGCGCTGCGCGGCGTGCATGCGCTGTCCGCCGAGCCCGCGACGAGCGATACGCGCGGGCCGACGGATCGCGAACACGATCGCGCGTTGTGCGCCGATCTGGACGCCGCGTTGCTGACAGATAACGTCATCGTGCATGCATTGCCGCAGATCGATCTTGCGTCGAATGCGGTGAAGGGCATCGAGATGAGACCCGCGTGGCCGACGCGCGATGGCGCGATCACGCCGCAACGCATCGTCGCGATGACGGACGATGCCGCGCTGCTGGCATCGTTCGACCGCGCGATGCTGCGTCATGCATGCGCGCTCGCTCGCCAGTACCGCGACGACGGCGCGACGCCCGCGCCCCGCGTCTGCGTGCCGCTGCTGTTGAAAGGCGCGAGCGACGACGAGCTCATCGCGATGATCAGGACCGCGCTCGCGGATGCGAATCTGCAAGGCGATGCGCTCGACGTGCAGTTCAACGGCGCGCTGCTCGGCGAACGGCGCATGGCCGCGCGCGCGTTGCAGAAGCTGGGCGTATCGATCACGCTGGTGGACTTCGGCCTCGAACGCATCTCGCTGTTCGATCTGCAGGCGCTATGTCCGGATCGCATCCGCATTCACGAGAGCTTCGTCGAGGACGTGACGCGTCGTCAGGAGCGCGCGGTGGTCGCGCGGGCGATCGTAGCGCTCGCGCATACGCTCGGCGTGAGCGCCATCGCCGATGGCGTGTCGAACTGCGATGATCTTCAGTTCTTCCGCTGGGAAGGCTGCGATCTCGCGCAAGGCGATGCGCTCGCGCCGGCGCAGCGCGTGTGATCTCCTATGAACGCCGCGACAGCGCGGCGTTCAGTCATGCACGCTCAGCGCCAGCGCCCTCAACAACGCCGCGCCATCACCGCTCCACGCGCTGCCATGCATGCAGGCGAGCGTCGTCGGTTCGAGTTGCGCGAGACGCTCGAACATCGCATCGGCGTTTCGCGTGTGCGAGAAGTAGTCCATGCTGCGCCGGAATGCTTCGCTCGGCCCGAGTATGTCGGCTGTCGTGAGCGCAGGCAGCGTCGCGCCGCCCTGCGTGAACAGATCGCCGCACAACAGGGTGCGCGTGTGCTCTTCCATCAGAAAGCCGCATTCCCACGCGTGCGGCAGATGCGGCGTGTCGAGCCATTTCACGCGATGACGTCCGAGCGAAATGGCCTGACCATCCGCGAGCGCGACGGGCGCGCGATCCGCGAGATCCGAGATCGACACCATCGCCGCGACGGTGCCGCATAGCGGCGCGGCATCGGGCGCGGTCGCCAGCCATTCGTTGAGCGAGCCGCATTCGTCCGCTTCGACATGCGAGAACGCGATGTGCCGCAGCGTCGAAGGATCGATCACATGCGAGAGCGCTTCGTGCACGAGGGGAAACATGCGGCGCGGGCCGGTGTGGAACAAGAGCGGCTCGTCATCGACGATCAGATATTGATTGAACGAGAAGCCGCCCGCGTCGCCCGGCAGCGTGACGGGCGTGTTGATGCGATACAGGCCATCCGCTATTTCCTCGACGTTCGTGCCCGCTTGCGAGTTGGTGGTGACCATGCGCGTCTCCGCTAGTTGTTCAACTTTCTGTACGCATTCAGATGCCGGATGAGGCCGCGCCTGTCGCCGCGTTTCTCAAGCAGAATCGCGAGATTGTGATGCGCATCGGCGTATTCGGGATCCACCGCGAGGCACTGCTCATACGCGCGGCGGGCGTCGTCGAGTCGACCGAGCATGTCGAGCGCGACGGCGCGGTTGAAATGCAGGATTGCATCGTTCGGGAAATGGACGAGCGCTTCATCGAAGACTCGCAAGGCATCGCCGCAATGATTTTCGCTATCGCACAGCAGCGCGCCGAGATCGACATACGCCGAGTAAAAAGGCTCGGGCGACACTTCGATCGCGCGTCTGTAGCCGTGCTCCGCTCCTTGCGGATCGGTCGCGACCCGTTGCTCCGCCAGCCGATACCACTCCTGCGCTTGCGCGGCCGCCGCGCTCTTGCGTTCAGGCGTTGCATCGAGCAGCACGACGTCGCCCTTGACTTCGGCGACTTCGAAATCGAGCAGCATCTGTCCGGTCACCGCATCCCAGCGCGAAGGCCCTGTCTTCACGACGATCGAGTTGCCTTCCGCCGCCACCCGGATTCCGGACAACGGCAACGCATCGGGCAACTCGCGCCGGAGCCGTGCGAGCGCCTCGCGTATCTTGCGCGGCGACGTCTTGCTCGACCTGAGTTGCAGCGCGGTGCGCAACATGACGACATCCTGAAACGAGAAGCGCAGTTCGTTGCGCGGACCGCGCGACGGGCTCACGAGTCCAAGCTCGACCAGACCTTCGACGACGCGCCGCGACACGCCCAACATCGACTGAAGTTTTGCGAGTGAAACGTCGTGCGAGATGTTGCGTCGGGTCACTTGCGGGCGCGGACTTTCGCGGGTGCTTCGGTGGATACATCGGCGGATGCTTTCGGCGCACGCGCAGCCGGCTTTCTGGCTTTCGGAACCTCGACTTCTTCTGACGCCTTCGCTATAGTCTTGCGCCGCGTCGCCGGCTTGGCCTTTGCGCCGCCCTTTGCGAGACTCGCGCGCAGCGCTTCCATCAGATCGATGACTTCGCCGCCCGGCGCGGCTTCATCGGCTTGCGCCATCACGATCTGCTTGCCTTCGATCTTTGTGTCGATGGCGGCGAGGATGCGCTTCTTCTCTTCGTCTTCGTATGCGGACGCATCGTAGGCATCTTCCGCGCCCTGCTCGATGATCTGAATCGCGAGTTTCAATTCCGAGTCGGAAACCGAAACGTGCTCGATGTTGAGTTCCTTGAGCGACCGCACTTCATCCGCGAACAGCAATTGCTGAAACACCATGCCGTCTTCGGCCGGCCTTATCTGCACGATTCGCGTTCGGCCTTTGTATGACCATTTGGCGAGCGCGCATCGGCCGGTCTTCGCGAGCGCGTCGTGCAGAAGGCTGTATGGCTTCGCACCGCGCTTGTCGGGTGCGATGAAGTAGGCCTTGTCATAAAACACCGGATCGACGGATTTCTCCGGAACGAACGAAACGATTTCCACGACGTGACTCGCGCTTTCCTCCAGCGCCTTGAGTTCGTCGCCCGTGAAAATCACATACTTGTCTTTCTCGAACTGATAACCCTTCTGCATCGCCGATCGTTCGACGACATTGCCCGTCACTTCAGAAATGTATTGCTGCTTGACTCGCGAGCCATCGGGCGCGAGCAGGTTGAAGCGTATCTCCGAGGCACTTTCAGTGGCCGAATATAGCTTCACGGGAATAGAGACCAATCCGAAGGAAAGGGACAGCGAGGCGATCGAGCGGGCCGGCATGTGCATCTCCCTGGCCGGCGAATTGAAGGCGCCGGTCGTATGCAGAGCAATCCAGTATCCCGTAACGGCTCACGGGCGCTTACGAAGAATAGCACCACCTGCGCAGACTCGTAGGACGTGTGGACCCACCGCATCGCAACGACGCATCGATTCGACACGTGCGTCATTCCCCTGCAGGAATTGGCTTCGAAGAAACAGTCTTCTCCGCCATGACCACCGTGTTTGCAATGCGGTCGTGAAGAGCCTGCTTGCGCGGGTTGAACATCACCCAAGCAAAGCCCGCACCGCACATGGCGAAGGTGAGCAGATAGCCCACTGTGCGGAGCGCGGCTTGTTTCACCGTCATCGGCTGATGGCTGTCGGCGTCGACGATCCTCAGCCCCGCCATACGCTTGCCTGGTGAAGTGCCCCACACGGCCCATAGCACACCCGTGATGAGTATTGGAAGGCATTGCGCCAGCAACAGCCATGCAAGCAGAGTCGTCGCAAACGCATCGGGCGAAAGCGGAATATCTTCGATGGAAGGCCCGAGCGGAACGAAGAGAAGGATCAACGTCCACCAGATCGAGTCGATGAACAGAGCGCGAGCGCGCTCGGAATAAGTGGCGAGCCGCATGGTGAGAACAAGACTATCTCGCTGAGGTTCTTCCTCTGTGTGGGAAATCGTCCTGTCTCTCCGGCAGTTGCCTTTTCGTGCTTAACGCGCGGACACGTCCTTCGCCTGGACATCGATTGTCGCCGGGGTCGCGGTTGAGTTGGCGGTCGACGTCGAGCCGCTACCGATGCCTTCCTTGAAGGCCTTGACCGCTCCACCGAGGTCGGAACCGGCGCTACGAAGCCGCTTCGTACCGAAAATAAGCGCAACAATGGCCAGAACGATGAGCCAATGACCGATGCTAAGACTTCCCATATCACACACTCCTAAAACGAAAAGCAAAGTCGAACAAACAGAATGCGCAATATTTACCCGGTGACTGCATCCAACCACATCTGGTCGGACGAGCCTGCGCATCCGCCGCGTATTCTGTCATAAAAATCAACCATTTATGTGACCCTCTTTCGGGGAAAAGCCCTACTCGACGATTCTTGCGGAAATTATTACGAGTACCGCGGCGCCTTGTTCGACTCGACAGGTGATCGGACAGCAGAAGCCTCACGCTCGACCAGCGCCGTTGCCCATCTCGATGTTCATCGCGTCGCCGATCGGAAAGAGGCGATTGCCTGGGGGATGCACGCCAGTGATCCCGAGAGCGCGCGACCACGCACGTCATGACGGCGCTTCATCGGAATGTTGCTGGACTTGTCGGGACTCCAGATCCATCGCCACGAGCACGCTGCACGAAACCCGATCGAGCAGCCTGCCATCGTCCTGACCACTCCACCATCGCGCGAGAAGGCCACTGCGATGATGCCCGACCACGATGAGATCGATCTTCAGCTCTTCTGCAAACCGCGGGATCTGACTCATCGGGTTGCCGATTGCGAAGTGGCCGGAGGCGAACACGCCGAGTTGCGCCAGCCTGCTCACGCCTTCACGCAATATCTCCTTCGCCGACATCTCTTCGAGTTCGAAGGGAATCGCGGGAACGGTGTCGAGGCCTCGCGTCCACGCGGCGTCGTCCAATACGGCAAGCAGATGTGTTTCTGCGTGGAGCTGCCGGGCGAGTTCGGCGCCAAGCCGCAACGCGCAACGTCCCTCGCGCGTGGCGTTATAGCACAACAGGATTCGTTGATAACTGATCATCATGCCTCCCATCCGGCATCACATCAAATATATCACATTGTGATGTAATTAATGCGAGGCGGTATGGGTGATGTCCCTCGCCTTGCGAGCTGTGTTTCTCATAAGCGAAAATGAAGAATTGATCATTCAAAATGAAATGCCAGTGCAGGACCGCGGTATGTGTGAAGGGAGGCGTCATGGCATCGACGATCTGGAACGCGATGATCATCGCAGTTCGCTTTCGTGCGGAAGCCCGTTGGCGAGGACAGCTTGCGAGGGCGCTCGTTGCATGCCTCATACTCGCCGCGCCTCTCGCAGGCCGCGCCCAGACGCCGTCGCCGCTCAACGAATGGCAATACTCCGCGGGCGTACCACTGGAAAAGCTCTTCGAAGCGAACCGCGCCGACTGGGAGGTGCGCATCGGAGTCGGCACAGCGTTCCGGCCACGCTATGACGGCTCGGACCGCTATCACGCCCTCGTCGGTCCGAGCCTCGACATAAGGTACAAAGACCTTGCCTTCTGGTCGACCGGCGAAGGCATCGGCATGAACGTGCTTCAAGGCGAGAACTGGCGCGTGAGCGTCGCGGGCGTCTACGATCTTGGTCGGCGAGGTCACGACGATCCCTCCCGCCTGAACGGGCTCGGCAACATCAACCCCGCGCCGGAACTGAAGCTGGCTGCGGACTACGTCGTATCGAAGGGGTTTCCGCTCGTATTGCGCGCCGCGATCACCCGAAGCTTCGGCGGCTCCAACGGCTGGATCGCTGATCTCGGCGCTTACATGCCGATGCCTGGCAGCTCAAAAACGTTCTTCTGGTTCGCCGGTCCATCAGTGACCTTCGCCGACTCGACCTACATGAACAGCTGGTTCGGAGTGAACGCGACACAAGCCGCCGCGTCGGGTTATCCCGAGTACGACGCGCACGCCGGATTGAAATCGGCCGGTGTCGGCGTCACGCTCGTATGGTTCATCGACAAACATTGGTTCATGACCGCCGATGGCGCACTCAAGCGACTGCTCGGCAGCGCCGCCAATAGTCCCATCACACAGACCAAAACCGGAGCCGGCTGCAACCTGTCGATCAACTACCAGTTCTGATGTATCGATGCTGCGCGTAACGGCTCGATGCGGCGTACGAATTGCTGGGGGATCGAATGTTCCGATCATCGATCATTGAAGGGGTCGGGCGCGTGAAGCCGACACTCCCATTACTGGCAGTCAGTTTCTTCGCGGCCGACGTGCAAGCAGGCGCAGGCCCTTTTCTGGGCGTGTATCTGCAGGCGCAAGGCTGGACAACGGGGTCGATCGGCACGCTGCTCACGATCGGCAGCGTCATCGGCATGCTCGTGACGACGCCCGCCGGCGCGCTCGTCGATGCGATCTACCACAGGCGCGCCGTGGTCGTCGGGGCCAATGCGCTCACGATCGTCGCGGCGTGCGTGATCTGTCTGTCGCAGCATTTCTGGCCCATCACGCTTTCGCAGATCGCGACGGCGATCGCGGGCTCGGCCATGGGTCCCGCATTGACCGGACTGACGCTCGGCATGGCCGGACGGAAAAACTTCGACCGGCAATACGGTCGGAATCAGGCGGCCAACCATGCCGGAAACATCGCTGTGGCCGCACTCTCCGGCGTACTCGGATGGACGTTCGGCATCCGGTATGTATTCGGACTCGCGGCGGCGTTCGGTGTCGCGTGCGTCGTATCGGTACTGCTGATTCCCGCTGAGGCCGTGCATCGTCACTACGCGCGCGGCCTCGCTCATGACGACGCCACGGATCAGTCGCTGGTGCACGCGGACAGCACGCGCGTGCTGTTGCGCTGCCGGCCGTTGCTCGTGCTCGCGCTCGTGCTCGCCGTATTCAGCCTCGGCAACTCCGCCATGCTGCCGCTCTACAGTCTTGCGCTCGCGGCGGCCCACCGTAACGACGCAAGCGCGATCACGGCGGCGAACATCGTCGTCTCGCAGATCGTCATGCTGATCGCGGCGGCCTGTTCGAGCCGCGCGATCCGCCGCTGGGGTCACTGGTGGATCATCCTCGCGACGCTCATCATGCTGCCCTTGCGCGGCCTCGCGGCCGCATGGCTCACCACGCCGCTGGGCATCTTGCCGGTGCAACTGTTCGACGGCCTCGGCTCCGGTCTGCGAAGCGTCGCCGTGCCGGCACTCGTAGTGCATCTGTTGCACGGCAGCGGGCGCGTGAATCTCGGCCAGGGTGCGGTACAAACCATCGAAGCCGCGGGAGGCGCGCTGAGTCCGCTGCTGGGCGGATGGCTTGCACGCGAGTTCGGCTTTACGGTGGCGTTCATCGCGCTGGGAAGCCTCGCGGCCATCTCGCTGATCGTGTGGATCGCGCAAGGATCACGGATACGACAAGCCTGCGAGACGCGCTCCGGCGAGCTGGAGAAGATGCCGGATATCGACGCATCGGCGCTGTTTCCCTGATCTGGAAGCCGGCGAAACTCAAACGCCCTTCGCGAGCGCTTTGCGCCATTTCGGCATGGGACGGCGGATCACGCTGCTTCGCGCACCTTTCAGCACTTCGAATTCGGTGTTTCCGTTCGCTCGCGTGAAGCGAATGTCGAAACGCTGTTCGCCAAGCCTTAGGTTTCGCAAGGTCAGCGTGTCGATCCACGGCGGCAGGACAGGGTCTACGTATAACCGCTTCGCCGGCGCGTCGGGTTGAAGGCCGAGGATTGCGTATAAGAACGAAAAAATCGATCCCGCCGCCCATGCTTGCGGCACATTCGCACCGATGTGCTGCACGGGAAAGCTAGCGTCCGTGCGCTGCAGCCCCGCGTAGAGTTCAGGCAACTGATTCAGCGCGAAGAAGGCGCCTGCATCGCATATCTCTTTCGCGATGCAGCCCGCTTCATCGGCAAAACCGTAACGCTTGAATCCTTCCACGATGAGTCCGTTGTCATGCGGCCAGACGGCGCCATTCTGATAGGAATGCGGATTGAAGGCGGGATGCTTCGAGGACAGCGTGCGAATTCCCCAACCGCTGCGCATGTCGGGTTCCATCAGCCTGTGCACCACGCGGCTGGCACGCTCCGGGGGAACGATTCCCGACCAAAGGCAGTGGCCCGCGTTCGACGCGATGCTCATCACACGCTGCTTACCGCCGTCGAGACAGAACGCATAGAAACCGGCGTGCTCATCCCAAAACACGTCATTGAATCGCTCGAACAGCTCAACTGCCTTCGCACGAAGGCGGGATGCGCGGCGCTTCTGGTCGAGCATGTCATAGATTGCCGCCATGCGAAGCCATGCGTCATAAACATAGCCTTGCAGCTCGCAAAGCGCCGTCGGCCCCTCGACGAGCGCGCCGTCCGGGTAGACGAGCGCATCGCCGGCATCTTTCCAGCCTTGGTTTCGCAGACCGTCCGACGACCGCGTTTCGTATTCCTGGAAGCCGTCGCCATCACGATCGCCGTAACGGTCGATCCACTTCAGACACCGCTCCGCGTTGGGCAAATGACGCATGATCAGCTCGCGGTCTCCGGTGCAGCACCAGGCCGCATGCAGCACGATCAGATACAAGAGCGTTGCGTCCGCGGTTCCATAGTACGGCGTGTGAGGAATGAGCCCGAGTTGCGCGAGCTCGCCCCGGCGCAACTCGTGCATGATCTTGCCCGGCTCGGCGTCGCGGAAGTCGTCGCGTTCGACGGCCTGTCGCGCGCCGAGCGTCGCCAGCGACCCGCGCGCGAATCCCGAATAAACAAGCGATGTCTGCAACGATGTGATCAGGCTGTCACGCCCGAACAACGCGACGAACCACGGCAGTCCGGCTGCCGGCACCAGTTGGCGACGGCCGTCTTCGTGTTCCGGCACCCGCAATGCAGCGACGTCGTCGGTCGCCTGCCGGAAAAGACGCCTGAACGTTTCGTTACTGCACTCGAGCGATGGGATCGCACGCTGCCATTGGGCGAGACGCTTTCCTTCCGGTGAGGCATCGTTTCCCGCGCCGCATGTCTGCGGCGCATGCGCAATCCTGCCGTTGTCGTCGAGATCGTATTTCAGGCAGCCATGCCAACGGCCCCCAGGCTGCAGGCTGACCGCAAACGTGATGCGGCCGTTCGCGTAACTGGCGCGGGCGTCGCTGTTGTGGACGCACATACGGATGCCGCGGCGAAAGTGCTGATTCCGGTACGTAGTGACGAGCCGTTGCTGGCGCTCGTTCCATGTCGTGACCACACGGCCGCGACGAACGACGTTCCCGGCCTTGACTTCGAATATGTCGGCGAAGTCGCTGCGCACCGCGATTTCGAGGTTGAACGACACGGCGCACAGGCCGTGATTGACGATGTCCACGTCCTCGTGGATGCCGCCGCCTACGTTACGCGTCAGCGTCAGGCTGATCGTATGTGCATCGATCGGCCCGTCCTCGCTGTCGAGCGCGCGATTCGCGAGAAAGATTTTCGTCGCGAAGGAGCGTAGCGCGCCGGAACTCAGCAATTCCCACGGCTCGCCGTTGGCGAAGATCGTCCAGTTGCTGATCAGGCGCGTGTCGTGGAAGTAAAGGCCCTTCTGCGACCCGCTGGTGATCTGCCCATCGAGTTCCGTCAGGAAAACCGTGTGCCCCTGGTGGATGGCAAGCTGCGGCGGACCGATCTTCACCTCGAGCGACATGTCCGTGCCTCTTCGAAACGGCCGCGCGATGTGGCGCCGGCATGAGGAATGCTTGAACAAGCATCGATAGCGGCGCGGCGGATCCCAACTGGCGCCAGGAGTCCGATGCGCAGCCAACCTACCTCCTAGCATTTTTCGTTCCGACGACCGCGCAGGAGGCAGCGGCCTCGCAATCAGCGCTCGTTCCGATGACAGCATTCCTCGCGCAGAAGCGACTGCACCTCGTTTTCATCTTTGGCCTCTGGTGCAAGGCGCTTCTTGCCATTCCAGAAGTGATCGCCGGCGTCGCGACGTTGGTCGTGTCGCGCGACGGTCTGCTCGCGTTCGTCGTCTGGGTTACCGACGATGATTTCGGCGAAGGCCAGCATGGTCTCCTCGCAGGCTTTCTCTTTCATACCGTGCAGCACCTTTCCATCGGCACACAGAAATTCGCGGCCATTTATCTGCTAGGTCACGGAACCCTCAAATTGTGGCTGATCGTTGGTTTGCTACGTAAGAAGGTTTGGTACTTTCCCGTAGCAATCGCAATCTTCACCTTATTCGTCGCCTACCAGTCTTATCGATACACCATGACTCATTCGCCATGGCTGATTTTCATAACCGGACTGGATCTCGTCATCATCGCGCTGACATGGCATGAGTATCGAGAGCTTCGAGGGCAATAAGCAAGACGTCTATCATTGGAAACAACATCACGAAAAAACAATGGAGACTGCCATGAAGCTATCCTGGTCGAGTGCAAGCGCGTCCGGTTTCGCGGCCGCAACCGCTGTCACCGGATTCATGTTTCTCGGGATGCCATCTGTTTCGTTTGCCCAGACGGGCGGCGCATGCATACCCGTTTCCGAAAGAAGCACCGAATATGGCTGCTTCGTCCACGCCGAACAACACCTTCAAGGCCTGCCACGGGAACCATTGTTCTGGCATATCGACCGCTTTCCGAATCGCACGAAAGCCGAAGCGGCGCTGCAGACGAACGGAACGGTCGTCGAAATCCTCGGGCAGGTTTGGCTTTTCACAATTGCGGGGAAGGCCTGGCGATCGTCTTCCGGAAAACATATCGCCAGCGTGGGCCCGTTGACGCTTCCCGTGGCGAAAAGCTTCATGGCAACGTATATGGAGGGCAATTTCAAACCGGGTATGCAGTCGACGGTTCATCGGCATCCGGGCACCGAAGCCTGGTTCGTTCTCTCAGGGGCTCAATGTCTTGAGACGCCGCAGGGCAAACAAATCGGGCGACCGGGCGCCCCTCCTGTAATCGTCCCTCCAGGAGAACCGATGCTTCTCACGGGCATCGGCAAGGAACAGGGCCACTGGCTCGTGCTGATCCTGATGGACGCCACAATGCCGCACGGATTGCCTGCCGAAGACTGGACGCCAGGGCATATCTGCGAGCAGGCCGAGGCGGGTTGAACTGCAAGCCTCCTGTGATGCCCTCGCGGATTGCAGCCATCGCTTTCCGGTCGAGTCGTCGCACTTCTTGAACATCAGCCAGCTGTCGTTCGGAGGCCGCCCTTGATCGCGCCACGTGCCTAATGCATTGATAACCAATCAACATCAATGCTTCGAAAAATTGCACTTCTCGTTTCAGTCGACTTGAGCAAACATCGATCCTCAAGACGTTCATGAAACGCATCGACAGAATACGGAGACAGGCGCGAGACGCAGAGCAGCGTTTCGCTGCATTCCAGTGCCAGCCCGATCACGGGCGCCGCCTGCCGTCGCCGACGCGTCTCGCCTGACCCTTCTCGCCATGTGAATCCTGCCACCGCCTTCGGGCGTGTCCACGGCAGCGGCGCTTCTCGCGTCCGCCAAAGCGAGCCAAACGAATACCCAGTACTTGCTTCATTCGTCATTGCCTTGAAATTCAGGAGACACTCACATGCAGATCACCGGAATGTTGCACGGCTCCCGCCTGTTGCAATTTGTCGGCTTTCCGTCCAGCGAAGTGCTGGGCCCCGGCGCGAGCGAAGAAGAGATCAAATCGCTTATCGACCGACACGGCCAGATATTCATCAAGCCGGTATTCAAGGGCGGCGTGGGCAAAAAGGGCAAAGCCGGCCTGCTCGGCCGCGCGACCGATCTCAAGACAGCACTCTCGGAAAAAGAGCGACTGTATTTCGCCGAACACGCAGTGGGCCACCTGAAGGCGAAAGCAAACGGCGTGACGTTCGAAGCAGGCGTGCCGGCAACGCACGAAGTCTATTTCTCGATCACCGATTCCACGCGTTTTCGCGCGCCGACGATGACGCTTTCGCATATGGGCGGCATGGATATCGAGGAAGTCGATCCGAAGCACGTCGCGATGGTGCCATTCGATGCGCTGACCGGATTGAAGGCATTCGTCGTCGCGAATGCGCTGAGCGAAATCGGCGCCCCGCGTGAAATCATCTCGCCGCTCGTGCAGCAGTTGCCGAAGCTCTGGGAGCTCTTCCACGACTTCGGCATGACGACGCTCGAACTCAATCCAATCCGCATGCGCGAGGACAAGAAGGGACGCCTCACGCCCGTGGCGTGCGACTTCAAGTGCGGATTCGATCGCGACGATCCGCGTTTCTCGCGGCTCGGCTTGCCTGCGCATCTGTTCGCCGCCGATTACTCGGATTTCGAGCAGGAGATCAATCAATTGCGCACGCATCAGGGACAAAGCGACGTGTACGTGATCAACGAGCGCGGCACCATCCTCGCGCCCACCTTCGGCGGCGGCGCGAATTCCCTCGTCACGGAAATGCTGGGCGACGCGGCCATCATCTCGTCGGACTTCGGCGGCAATCCTCCCTACGAGAAGATGAAGGAAGTCGCGCGCATCTGCTTCCGGCACTGGCTGAAGCAGTCCAATGTCCTGTTCATCATCGGCGGCAAGTCCAACAACACCGACATCTACGAAACCCTGCGCGCGATGGCCGATGCGCTGCGCGAGCACTTCAGCGAGCACGGTCCGACGCCGCTCTATGTCGTCCTCGGGCGCGGCGGCCCGAATCTCGTGCGGGGCATGTCCGCACTACGCGACACCTGCGATGCGCTCGGCCTGCCCTATCGCCTGTTCGGCTTCGATTCCGACATCAGCGAAGTGATCCAGTACGCGCGCCGCGCCGACTCGTGGATGCAGTCCGGCGGCCGCGCGCAGGTCGCGGCGCGCATCGGCGCGCGCGACGTTCAATCGCAAACGGCAATTGCCTGAGGAGATCGAACATGAACAAGCAAGGCAACGGTCGCTTCAAATACTTCGTCGGAACCCAGTCGCTTGCGCACATCGCCACGCGTGAAGATCGCGTCTGTGTGCTCAACATCCTCGGCGGGGAGTCATCGGACGTGACGCCGGTGAGTCATGCATTCTCGGGCGCGAATATCGTGTTCGGCACCGCGCCCGGCAAAGGCGGACAGGCGCTCGCGACGCCCGCAGGCGACATTCCCGTCTTCAACAACGTGCGCGAGGGTCTGGAAGCCGGCCATCGGTTCAACTGCGGCGTCGTGTATCTGCCGCCATCGGCCGCGCGCGACGGCGTGGCCGAACTGATCCGCGTGAATCCGGATTTGCGCAAGATCTTCATCATCACGGAGAAGATCGCCGTGCACGACGCTCGTGAGATCCGCGCAATGGGACAGCAGGCGGGCATCGACATCTTCGGCGCGAACGGGCTGGGCGTCGCGGACTCGTGGCAGCGCGTGCGCATCGGCGGCGCGCTCGGCGGCGACGATCCGGGCGCGACCTTGCGCCAGGGATCGATCGCGATCTTCTCCAATTCGGGCGGCTTCAGCACCACGATCGCGCAGTACCTGCGCATGAGCGGCTGGGGCACCTCGACGGTCATTTCCAGCGGCAAGGATGTCTATATCCACTATGCCGCGCCGGAGTTCGCCTTCGCCCTCGCCAACGACGCGCGCAGCAAGGCCGCCGTGCTGTACTGCGAGCCCGGCGGATACTACGAGGCCGACGCGGACTTCACGAAACCCGTGGTCGCGTGCGTAGTGGGCCGCTGGAAGAGCCGTCTCACGCGAGCAGTGGGACATGCGGGCGCGATGGCGGGCGGCGCCGACGATGCGCGCGCGAAGGAGCGCTGGTTCATGGAGAAATTCGGCGTGGAGCGGCTCTTCACGCCCGACGATCCGTGCTGCTCGGCGAAAGGCGCAGTCGTGACGAACATCGCGCATATTCCCGCCGCACTCACGGCGGTGATGCGCGCAAACGCGACGATGCCCGACTTCGAGCCCGAAGGCAGCCTCGCGCTCAAGCCGTGGTTCGGCTCGGATCAGGGGCTCGGGCTGCCCGACGATCTGGCGCTCGCAGTCGTCAAAGCCGTAGCGCCGTATGACGAGCAAGTCGCCCGCGTGAATGACCAGATCGGCGCGATCCTGCCGCGTCAGCCGTTGAAAGACGCCTCGGGCGCCTCGCAGATGGATGCGAAGACACAGGTCAGCAGCCTGCACGGCGTATCGATGCTCGAAGCGGCGACGCATTCCTTCGAAGCGAACGTGTGCCTCGCGCTGCTGCACGAGTTCGGCGGTGCAAACGACGAGAAGCTGATCGGCGTCGCGATCGGCGCGGCGGTGAACCTGCACGGCACGCCTGAACTGGCGGCGGCGCAGGCGTCGCGCGAGGCGGGCAATGCGCCCAACGCGGTGCTCGCCGCCGCCGCTGCGATCATCGGGCCGAATCGTCAGCGGGCGGCGCGCGAGGCCGCCAGGCTGATGATCGACCGCTTCGCGGCAGCGCAACTCGTGGACGCGTTCGATCGCGATTTCGACATCGACGCGATCGACACCGAAGGCAGCGCGGCCCTCTTCTCCGACGAGCCCGACCCAAAGGCGGATGCCATGCTCGCCGGTCTCGCCGCACGCGGTGTGAGTTCGGCATTCGTGCGGTGGCTTGTCAACGGCCCGGGCCATCCGCGCGCGCACGCCGTGCTCGCCGCCATCACGACGACACTGGCCTGGGGCCCGCTCCGGCGCAAACGCATCTCGCGTCTGACAGCGGAGAGCCTGCCCTGGTGGACGATGCTCTTCGGCACGCTGATCGGCGCGTCGGCGGACGCATCGCGTCATCATCCCGACAGCTTCTGCGACGTTTCCACCGAGGCATTGCTCGGCGAGCGCTCGCTGACGGAAGTGGCGTTCGCGGCGCTGCTCGGTCTGAAACCGTCCGCCGATGACCTGTTCGCGTTCAGGACGCTGACCGGATTGCTGCTCACGAACGGGCCGGGGGCGATCTCCGCACAGGGCGCGAAGGGCGCGGTCTCCGCCGACGGCCCCGAATCTCCCGAGCGCGTGCAACTGAACAAGGCGTTGACGGGCTTTCTCGCACACACGGGCTATACGCACGGCGGCAACGGCTACGAAGGTATCGCGTTTCTCAATGACGCGTTTCGCGACAGCGGCCTCGACGATCCCGCCGACGCGCATCACGGCGTGGACCTCGAAGCGCTCGCGCGCCAGTCCGTCGAGCACTACGCGCAGTACAAGGCTCGTCAGAAGCATGCTGGCAGCCTCGACATCGCCAAGCTGCCGGGCGTGAATCATCCGGTGTTCAAGGACAAGCCGGTGAATCACGACCCGCGCGAGGTGTTCATCGCCGGGCTTTATGAGTCGCGCGGCGAGTACAACGCGTTTCATGCGTACTACCGTGCGCTGGTGCAGGCATTGTTCGACGCGGGCGTGTCGCGCAACGTCTACTGCGTCAATGTCGATGCGGTGATCGCCGCGCTGCTGCTGAAGATGCTTTGGCAGCCGCTCAAACGCGGGGAATTCAGCGAGGCCGATCTCGAAACCGCGGCTTTCACGATCTTTCTGTATCCGCGCATGCTCGGTTGCGCCGCCGAAATCGACGATCACCTCAACCGCGGCCGCAACATGGACACGCGCACGGCCGCTTCGCATTGCCGCTTCGTGGCCTGACCACGGCTCCGGCGGCGCTGCTCACGGGACGCGCCGCCGGTGCAATCGATTGATAACCATGGAACATCAATCGTTCGAAACTTTGCACTTATCGTTTCAGCCGATCAGGGCCACTATTCGCGAAACCATAAATCCGCGGCTCCGCCGCGAATTTCAAGGATTCAGGAGACACTTCGATGCACGCCTCATCCCCTACTCAATCGCCCGGACATTCGAAAGCCGCAGCCGTGTTTCGCGTGACGGCCGGCAATTTTCTGGAACAGTTCGACTTCTTTCTGTTCGGCTTCTACGCGACGCAGATTGCCAACGTCTTCTTTCCCGCAGCGAGCGAATTCGCCTCGCTGATGATGACCTTCGCGGTTTTCGGCGCCGGCTTCCTGATGCGGCCTCTGGGCGCGGTCATCCTCGGCGCCTATATCGACGACGTCGGCCGACGCAAGGGGCTCATCGTCACGCTCTCGATCATGGCGAGCGGCACGATCCTGATCGCCTTCGTGCCGGGGTACGCGACGATCGGCCTTCTGGCGCCGGCGCTCGTGTTGCTCGGACGCCTGCTGCAAGGCTTCTCGGCGGGTGCCGAGCTCGGTGGCGTGTCGGTGTATCTCGCCGAGATGGCCACGCCCGGTCGCAAGGGCTTCTTCACGAGCTGGCAGTCCGCGAGCCAGCAAGTCGCGATCGTCGTGGCCGCGGCCCTGGGCTTCGTGCTCAATCAAACTCTGGACACGACGGCCATCGCCTCGTGGGGATGGCGCGTGCCGTTCTTCGTCGGCTGCATGATCGTGCCGTTCATCTTCATGCTGCGCCGCAATCTCGAGGAAACGCAGGAGTTCAAGGCGCGCCAGCATCGCCCGACGATGGGCGAGGTCTTCCGCACGCTCGCGCGCAACTGGGCCGTCGTGGTCTCGGGCGTGATGCTGGTCGCGATGACCACCACGAGCTTCTATCTCATCACGGTCTACGCACCGACCTTCGGCAAGACGGTCCTGCATCTGAGCACCGCGGACAGCTTGCTGGTGACCTTGTGCGTCGGGGTGTCGAACTTCGTGTGGCTGCCCATCGGCGGCGCGCTCTCCGACCGGATCGGCCGTCGTCCGCTGCTGCTCGGCATGACCACGCTCGCCATCGCGACCGCTTATCCGGCGCTGTCCTTTCTTGCTCACGCGCCGAGCTTCATCAACATGCTGCTCGTGCTGCTGTGGCTCTCGTTCATGTACGGTCTCTACAACGGCGCGATGGTCGTCGCGCTGACCGAAGTCATGCCGGTCGAAGTGCGCGTCGCGGGCTTTTCGCTCGCCTATAGTCTCGCGACAGCGGTGTTCGGCGGCTTCACGCCCGCCATCTCCACGGCGCTCATTCACTTCACCGGCGACAAGGCCGCCCCGGGCATCTGGATGAGCTTTGCCGCCGTGTGCGCGCTGTGCGCCACGTTCGCGCTGTACCGTCGCCGCGCCGTGACGCTGACGCCGGCTCACTGACCACGCAACAGGACATGACGTCATCCATGAAAAACCTGCTTCTGAAATTCTTCGGCGTGGCGTTCGTCGCGGCTTCGGTCGCGTCGGCGAGCGTGCAGGCTGCCGAACTGCATGTCATGAGCTCGGGCGGCTTCACCGCCGCGTACAAGGTGCTGGGGCCGAGGTTCACGTCCGCGACAGGCAACACGCTCGACACCGCGCTCGGACCTTCGATGGGCAAGTCGCCCGAGGCCATTCCCAACCGGCTCGAACGGGGCGAGCCCGCCGACGCCGTCATCATGGTCGGCTATGCGCTCGACGAGCTGATCAAACAAGGCAAGGTCGTGCCCGGATCACGCGTGGAACTGGCGGACTCGCGCATCGGCATGGTCGTGCGCGACGGAGCGGCAAAGCCCGACATCGGCTCGGTCGATGCGCTCAGACAGACCCTGCTGCATGCGAAATCCATCGCATACTCGGACAGCGCGAGTGGCGTCTATATCGAGCGGGAATTGTTCAAGAAGCTCGGGATCGCGGAGCAGGTCATGCCGAAGGCGAAGATGATTCCGCGAATTCCCGTGGCGTCGGTCGTGGCGAACGGCGACTACGAGATCGGCTTTCAACAGGTGAGCGAGCTTTTGCCGGTCAAGGGCGCGACGTACGTCGGGAAGATCCCGGAATCCCTGCAGTCCGTCACGCGTTTCGCCGCGGGCATCCCGGTCGGCGCGCAGCATCCGAAGGAAGCGAAAGCCCTGCTCGACTATCTCGCTTCACCCGACGTGCAGCCCGAAGTAAAAGCGACCGGCCTCGATTCCGTCACCTCGCATTGACCGGCCCGCCCGTCAACCCGGAACGTTGGTGACCGGGTCGTCGGCGTCGCGGGCCTGAGCGGCTTGCAAGACTTCCGCAAGACGTACGCGGTCGCATGCGCCCTCCCACATCGAAACGAAGATCACCGCGCACGCGTTGCTGATCACGCTCGTCAGCGCGCGAGCCTCTGACATGAACCGGTCGATGCCCACCAGCAGCGCCACGCCGGCGACCGGCAGATCGGGAATCACGATCAGCGTCGCGACGAGCGCCACGAGCCCGCTCCCGGAGACGCCCGCGGCGCCCTTCGACGTGAGCAGCATGACCGCGAGCATCGTGGCGATCTGCGCGGCGGAAAGCGGCACATCACAGGCCTGCGCGATAAAGAGCGAGGCGAGCGTCAGGTAAATCGCCGTGCCGTCGAGATTGAACGAGTAGCCCGCGGGCAGCACAAGCCCGACGATGCCCCTGTCGCAGCCGAGCGCCTCCAGCTTTCCGATCAGACGTGGCAGCACCGGCTCCGTCGACGATGTCGCGAGGACGATCAGCAACTCCTCGCGCAGGTAGCGCAGCAGGCGCCAGAGCGCGAAGCCATGCAGTCGCGCGAGCGGCGCGAGCAGCAACACGACGAAAAGCGCACACGCTACATAGAACGACACCACCAGCATGCCGAGCGAGCCGACCGAGCGGATGCCGAAGCGCCCCACGGTGAACGCCATCGCTCCGAATGCGCCGATCGGAGCCAGCCTCATGATCATCGCAAGGATGCGGAACAGCGTTTGCGCGATGCCGTCGAGGAAGTCGAGCACCGGTCTCGCCGCGCGCGGGTGCGCGTTCAGCGCGAAGCCGAACAGCAGCGAAAGCAGCAGAACCGGGAGCACTTCACCTTTCTCGAAGGCTCCGAGCATCGTCTCCGGGATCACGCCGAGCGCGAATTCCACGAGCCCATGCGGCTGCGAGCGCTTCACATATTGCGAGAGAATGCTCGTATCCAGGTGATGCACGTCGATATGCATGCCCACGCCGGGGCGCAGCATGAAGGCGGTCACGAGTCCGAGCACGAGCGCCGCGGCCGTCAGAAAATAGAACAGCGCCAGTGCTTTCAGAATGGTGCGCCCGATGGTCGTGCCGCTCGCGAGCGACGTGATGCCCGAGACGATCGTGCAGAAGACGATCGGCGCGATCATCATCCGCACGAGACCGACGAATGCGTCGCTCACCGGCTTGAGCAAGGCGCCCGCCTGAGGCCAGAAATGACCGATCGCCACGCCGAGCGTCATGCCGAGCAAGACCTGCACATAGAGCAACCGAAGCGGCCTCGCCAAAATCACGCGGTGCTCCTCTTGCTCTTTGTTTGCGTGTTGGCGTCGCTCTTCACTTCGTCGCTCCCGCGCTTCATTTCGATGATGGCGCGATAGAACTGTTCCGCGGCCGGCGTGAGCGGCCTGCCGCGCCGCCTCACGATGCCGACGCGCCGCTTGACGACCGGATCGACCAGCGGCACGCTCGTCAGAACGGGATGATCGCGCACGGGCATGGCCATCGAGGGCACTGCCGCGACACCGAGGCCCGCTTCGATCAGCCCGAGCATGGTCGTGACGTGACGCGTCTCGCATACGCTTGGCGTGCGCGGCGCGACAGCGGACAACGCCTGATCGAGCAGAAGGCGATTACCCGAGGTTTTATCGACGGAAACGTATTCGTGCTCGTAGAGTTCGTTCCAGGTGACCCGCTTTTTGCGGGCGAGCGGATGATCGCGGCGGCACGCGGCGACGAAGCGCTCCTGCAACAGCACCTTGAACTCGACCTCGGACTCCTGGCTGCCGAGGAAGCTCACGCCGAAGTCCGCTTCGCCGCTAATGACGGAACTGAGCACTTCGTTGGCGCTGGAGTCCAGCAGCTTGACCCTGATGCGCGGAAAGCGGCGATGATAGCTCGCGACCACGTTCGGCAGAAAGTAGTATGCGACCGAGGGCACGCAGGCGATGGTCACGTGGCCCAGCCGGCTCGACGAGACATCGCGGATGCCGAGCAGAGCGACATCGAGATCGTCGAGGAGCTGTTCCGCGCTTGGCGCGAACACGCGGCCGACCGTGGTGAGCGTGACGCTGCGCGTCGTGCGCTCGAACAGGCGCACGCCGAGCGCGGCTTCGAGCTTGTCGATGCGGCGGCTCAACGCCGGCTGCGAGATGTTGACCGCCTCGGCGGCCTTGCGGAAGCTGCCCAGCTCCACGACGGCTCGAAACGCCTGCAAGTCATTCAAGTCGAAGTTGACCGCCACACCGCGCCTCCGCATCCGAAATGGGAGTATTTTGCATGATGCGAACGGTCTGTTCTAGCGACAAGCGCACTCGGCGAAATCTCGGGCAAGGATCACGGCGACTGTGCTCCGCGCCAGATCCGACATTGCTGCCGGACAACTTCGTGCAACGAGTCATGCGCGCCGTAGACGAGGCGTAACCAGTCGGCATCGCTCTGACCGGTGCTCAGGTTGCGCCTGATGATTTCGAGTCCTTCCTCTGCGCCCAGAATTCGAGCTTGGCCCGCGATGGCGTCCAGCGTGGCGACTATCTCGCTGCGAATCGAACCGGGATTCCTGGTCTCCGGATTCACATACGTTCCATCCAGACCGAAGCGGCACGCCATGAACCGGTTCGTTCGATACACTTCATAATCCCGTTCGTTGAGGCGCGCAGGCCTTTCAATCAGCAGATAGCGCGCAAGCGCCTGAATATAGGCCGCGATGGCGGCGGCCCATTCGACGCGCAGAGGCGTATCCATGACGCGAACTTCAATGGTGCCGTAACCCGGGCTTGGACGAATGTCCCAGTAGAAGTCCTTTAGACTCTTGACGAGACCCGTCTTCGTCATGCGCTCGAAGTACTGTTCGAACTCCGACCACTTCGTGATGAACGGCGCTCGCCCGGATAAAGGAAAGGGTGCGACTGAATTGAGCCGCGCGCACTGAAACTGCGTATCGCTTCCTTGTACAAACGGAGAAGAAGCAGCCAAGGCGATGAAGTGCGGAACATAGCGCGAAAGGGAATGAAGCAGAACCAGCGCCGAGTCGGCGTCGGGACAGCCCACATGCACGTGCTGCCCGAAAATCGTGAATTGCTGGTAGAGGGCGCCGTACAGCCCCATGAGGTACTCGGAGCGCTCGCGTCCGTCCGAACGCTGGTCGAACCAGTTCTGAAAAAAGTTGGTCCCTCCTCCGCAGACCCCGACATTCAAAAAATCGGCGGCCCGTACCAGCGTATCGCGAAGAACCTGTAACTCGCCTCTCGCCTGATGGAAGTCTCTGCACACTCCGGTGGACAACTCGATCATCCCCTCGGTCGTCTCCGGATTGATTGCCCCCGCGAAGCTTTCCTCCCTCACCCGGCTCAGCAGTTCCGTTGTCGCCTTTGTCAGATTGTAGTCGTGCGTATTGACCACCTGAATCTCGAGTTCGACGCCGATCGTGAACGAATCTGAAGACGCGAATGGCTGGAGCATGAGATGTCCCGTTGCGCTGAGGTAAAGACCGATAGCAGCGTAACCATTCTACGCATCTTGACTCGCGAGAAAGCGCCGCTTGTCGAGCCGCCGCGCACTCCGGTAAGCACGTAATGCATGCACTGAAGTTATCGGCGCAGCGAAAGCGTGGCTGCTTCCTCACGCAAGACGATTGGTCAATTTGCGCGGACCCTCGGTCATGAGTTCGTCATGTCACGCCAGGATTCGGACTTTCGGGCAATCGACGGCGACTCGCGAACAGGACGGGGGCACATGCCGAGCGGCATAGTACGTCGCAGAACGGAACCAATCAGCTTGAGTCAATCGCGATCGCAAGATCGCACCCTGATTCCGGAAGTCCGTTGCACGCGTCAAATGCGTGTGATCCACACCATCGACGGGACGAGCAAACGAACGAGGCGAGATTGCGATGAAACGCATAACCAGTCAGGTCATTTGTCACCCGCTCCTCGTCCCATCGACGCTCTACTTGATCGATCTGCTGTGCAGGTCCGATTTCGGCATCTCCGGCGCATTGTTCGTGCTCGCCTCGAGATTGATATCCCGTCTCATGATCGCGATGAGGACATGAGGATAGGCGCCGTTCCGCAGCGCGGCGTCCCGAATGCCGCACCGCCGGCACGGTCGTCCAAAACGATGTGGCGCGCGAGACACATTTGCGGGCAAGAGCGAGCGCCTCAACTCGACGCGCTTTACTTGCCCACGCGCGCCTGCAAATGAGCGGGATAGCGCTCGCCTTGCACCGTGATGTTCGCAAGCTGCGCATCGATGTCGCTCAGGTTGCCGGCCGTCAGTTCGATAGCATCGGCACCGACGTTTTCCGTCAGCCGATGCGGCTTCGTCGTTCCCGGAATTGGCGCGATCCACGCCTTCTGCGCGAGCAACCACGCGAGCGCAACCTGCGCCGGCGTCGCATTCAGACTCGTGGCAATCCGCTTGAGCACATCCACCAGAGCCTGATTGGCCTTGCGATTCTCTTCGGAGAAGCGCGGCACGACATTGCGGAAGTCTGACTTGTCAAAGCCGGTGCTTGAGTCGATAGCGCCGGTCAGGAAACCCTTGCCGAGCGGGCTGAACGGTACGAAGCCGATACCGAGTTCCTCGAGCAACGGCAGGATCTCTTTCTCAGGCTCGCGCCACCACAGCGAGTATTCGCTCTGCAGCGCAGCCACCGGTTGCACCGCATGCGCACGGCGGATCGACTCGGCGCCTGCCTCCGACATGCCGAAATGCGTGACCTTGCCCTCTTGAATCAGCTCCTTGACCGTACCGGCGACGTCTTCCATCGGCACGCCTGGATCGACTCGATGCTGATAGAGCAGATCGATACGGTCCGTGCGCAGCCGCTTGAGCGCAGCCTCCGTCACCGCGCGAATGTTCTCCGGCTTGCTATTGACGCCTTTTTGAACGTCGCCGCCTTCGAAGCCGAATTTCGTGGCGATCACCACCTGATCGCGAAACGGCGCGAGCGCCTCGCCCAGCAGTGCCTCGTTTTCGCCCTGTGCATACGCCTCAGCGGTATCGAAGAAGGTCACGCCATGCTCGAAGGCGGAGCGGATGAGCCTGATCGCATCGTCCTTCTCCGCTGCGGGCCCATAGCCATAACTCAAGCCCATGCAGCCAAGGCCGATAGCGGAGACTTCCAGTCCGCTCTTTCCGAGAGTACGTTTCTTCATCACAAAGCTCCTTGATCACTTACGGTCACGCCGGCCAGATATTGCTCGTCCGTGACCTTTTCCATCCAGTCCACCGGGCTGCCGTCAAGCTTTTCAGCAATAGCGATGTGCGTCATCGCCGTGGTCGCGCTAGCGCCGTGCCAGTGCTTTTCTCCGGGCGCGATCCACACAATGTCGCCAGACCTGATCGCCTGGACCGCGCCGCCCTCGCGTTGCACCCAGCCAAGGCCTGCGGTCACGATCAGCGTCTGACCTAGCGGATGGGTATGCCAGGCAGTCCGCGCGCCCGGTTCGAAGGTCACCGTCGCGCCGCCGATCCGGGCCGGCCGCTCACCCGCGAACGGCGAATCGACTCGCACCCGACCCGTAAAGTATTCAGTGGGTCCCTTCGCCGAAGGCAGCGACCCGCATTTTGTGATTTGCATCGATGCTCCTTGCATTGGTATATCGGCCTTAAATTTACCAATGCGTCCGCCAGTGATAAAGAGCTAAAATCCGCATGATGTTAGAAGGTGGGCTTATAAATGGCGCGCTCCGATCTATCCGATATCACCGCATTTCTCTCTGTCGCTCGCGAGGGCAGTTTCACCAGGGCCGCCGCGAAACTCGGAGTGTCCCAGTCCGCGCTGAGTCAGACCGTGCGCAATCTGGAAGCGCGGCTCGGGCTCCGGCTTCTGACGAGAACCACCCGCAATGTCTCGCCGACGCAAGCCGGCGAACGGCTGATACAGGCGGTCGGGCCGCGCCTGGAAGAAATCGAGGCCGAGCTGAGCGCGCTCACCGCGCTGCGTGACACGCCGGCGGGCCTGGTGCGTATCGCCGCTGGAGAACACGCGGCGGAAATGCTGCTGTGGCCGGTGATCGAACGGCTTCTGCCCGACTACCCGGATATCACGATCGAAATCGTCATCGACAATGGGCTCACGGACATCGTCGAACAACGGCTCGATGCAGGCGTGCGGCTCGGCGAGCAAGTCGCCAAGGATATGGTCGCCGTTCGCATCGGCCCCGATGTGCGCATGGCCGTGGTCGGCACACCGGGGTATTTCGCGAGGCACTCGAAACCGAAGACGCCACAGGACCTGACGGCGCACAACTGCATCAACATCCGGCTACCAACCGCCGGTGGCATCTACGCGTGGGAATTCAGGAAAGGAGGACGCGAACTGAACGTGCGCGTCGAAGGGCAACTCGTGTTCAATACGGCGACGATGGCCGTGAAGGCTGCCCTTGCCGGCATCGGCCTCGCCTTCGTGCCCGAGCAACGAGTGCAGTCGCAACTCGCGAGCGGGGAACTGATGCGTGTGCTGACCGACTGGTGTCCGTCGTTTTCCGGTTTTCACCTGTACTATCCGAGCCGCCGGCAACCGACTCCGGCATTCGTTGTCGTTGCCGAAGCGCTTCGTCGAGGAGGGTAACGTTCCTGCGTCAAAGGACCATTAATGCGGTCGTTCAAGGACGCTTTGGTCCATTTCCGCAAGGGACAACTGCACGAGCTCCGGCTGCCAGGTATTCCCCGTTCTTCGCCATGCTCGAAGGCGCAAGCGTCGCAGCGCTCACTTCCGACTCACCGTGATTGGGACAATCTCTCCCAACTCATCCAGAAGCATCTGCTTTTGCTGGTCCGGCAGCTTGACCAGACCCGGATACGTGTCGATCAATTCCCGCCGCTGCGAAGACGACTTCGAAGACAGTTCCTTGAACAGCCTGGCCTTCTCGCGATCGGATAGCGGTGAAAGCGCCGACAATGCGCTGAGTTGTTCCAGCTCGTCGGCATCTGAGGCCCGTACGACAGCGTTGTCCGTCGGCACCGACGCCTGCTCTCTCGACGTTGGGTTCGACTCGGCCATTTGACTCGGCTCGGCCATTTGACTCGGCTCGACCATTGGACGCGGCTCAATCAAAGTCTGCTGCGGAGCCGACACCGGTGCGGGTGAATCGTTTCCCCCGCATCCGCCAAGGAGCAAAGTGGGCAGCACCCACCGAAGCAGCAAGGAACGACGCGATGCGCGCTGGACACGCTCGAAACTGCAAGTTGCCTGAACGTCTTGTTCCATGGCCAAGCATCCGATGAATCCGGGAACAAGCGGCTCTGCCACCGCATGACTGCGCCAGCCGCCGCCGATTGCAGACACGCAGATGATACTGTCACGTCTACCGCGCGCCTTTAGACAGATTGCACGATATGAATATAGCTCCATTGGAGCGAACTACGGCCGGCGTGTACACGTGCCTTATAAGCTTGGTGCGCAGCAACGCTTTGCCCCGATGTGTCGGTCGGAGTCAGACAGAGCTGAATCGTCGAAAATCGTCGATCAGATAAGCGGCCGTTCGTACTTTCTCATTCGCGCTTTATTAAACCGGCCGATCTTCTCTTTCTGAATCGAACGACTCACGTCGAGTATCACCCGACTTATAGAATAGGCATCCAACCTTAAGGATTTCTTACACCGCTAAGAACGCTCCAACGTTTCACGGGCGCGGACGGGGCACAAGGTCTGAGCATCGAGCGAACCAATTCGTGGCTTCATGATTTTGTACACCACGTTGATCGCCCCCTGTTTTACTCGAGCATTTTTTACTGCATGTCTCCAGGAATAGTTCCAAACCATCTCTCTGCGTAAAAAGAAAGGCTGTCCAGGTCGTTTCGCGCTCATGCCCGCGGCGCGAAGCGGATTTAAGCACACTCGCCACGCTCGACGGTATAGTCGCCGTGTCCGGATGTTGGCTCGACGAGAGCACATCGCGGGAGGCCCGGAAGAAACAACTCGGGATGCCATCAAGCTCCGGAGTTCACGTGCTGACATCTGCCATTGGCGTACTAAGAAGACGCATTCTGAGCGTTCATTCGGACCATAAATGCATCGCGAAAGGTACCGCGGTCGTATCGCTGTTTGTGTTCCTGGGTAAAGGAGCCGGCGCATTCAAGGAGATGGCAATCGCGTACCGCTACGGCATCGGGAGTACTGTAGACGCCTGGCAGCTTGCGCTCACGCTCGTCACCTGGCTTCCACTTACGCTCATTGCCGAACTGAGCATTCTTCTCGTGCCTCTCTTCGTGAGCATGCGCAAAAGCAAGGAAGAAATGTCGCAGTTCCTGAACGAACTCGAAGCAATGTGCCTCGTACTCGGTGTATTGCTCACCTCCGCTTTATTGATCGCCTGGCCACTCGTGGCGTACGTCGTCGCCGCTGGCAATTTGTCCGCCGGGACGCGCGAGATGTGCTTTCACTTGCTCGCGGGGATGTCGCCCGTCGGAGTACTGAGCTTTACCGTCTGCATCACCGCAGCACGGCTTCAATCATGTGATGTGAAAGGCATGTCAACACGCTAATCGAATGCGTGCCGGCCCTCGTTCTGCAGGGCTTCTTCCTCACGATGCCGCATCGCGACTCGCTACTTCCACTGATGCTCGGCACTTGCAGCCGGCATAATGACGGCGATCGGTTTCGTGTGCTATCTGGCATTCCTGCGCACTCTCGACGGGTCGCGCGCGTAAGCGCGCGCCCGGCGGTCGCACCGCTAAAACTTCACGCGATCACGGCTCCAGTTCGGACCTGAGTGGATCGCCGTGTACAGCAAGCGGTTTGGTCCGCGGATTGTTGAGGGACCTCGAACGATACCAACGCCGCAGGTCCGAGAGCAAAAAGGCGAACCGGCCCCATTGGCTCGTCGAAATTCGAAAGTCCGTGCTCGAATAGCTGGAGTCTTGTGCCCACACTGCCTTGTATTTGCCCCCGCCCGCGCCGAAGTCGAAATCGCGGCCACTTTCGAACGCCCACTTCAACACGTATTCGAGCAGCACTGCTCCCGGCGTGAACTTTCCATATTCGACGTCGAATGCAGCTTGCACGCCGTGCACCGTGCGCGCCTCGACCGCGACAAGATTCACCGCGATCGGCCTGCCATTCATCGCCAGGACAAAAAGGGGAAATCTACCGCTTGCCGCAGTGTCCTTCAATAAGCCGACGAGAAAAGAATGAAAATTCGGCGAGAAGAAAGTTCCCTTTTTTCCCGTCTTTTCAGCCCATTGCTGTTTCCAGAGAAAAAGATCGTCGATGAGCGAGGTACTCGCCGAATCGCGAAGATCCGCGACGTACATCGAAACCTTGCCTTCTCGATCAAGCCGACGCTTCCAGGTATCGAGCTCCTTTCTCTGCTTGGCCGGCAGCGATTGACGAAAAGAGTCCCAATCGCCCCGAAGGCGCGAACGCACGATTGCTATCTCGGACGCCTCCGCGCGTTCGACAGTGCTGCACCTGGAAACATGGTCGAACAGCAGCGACCCAGTTCGCACGCGCGGTAGAGTAAGCAGATCGAATCCCCCTTGCTCACTCAGCATGCGCCACGCCGAGTCGACCAGCTCGCGATATTCCGGACCTTCTTCGGCCAAAACGTTCGTGCACACCGACCCATCTGGCGCGAGCGGACGAATCGCTCGCCAAAACAACTCACGATATCGAACCAGCGGCCAGACGAGCACCAGACGATTCCCCTTCCATGCGACGATGCAGTGCAGCTGTGCGCCCTCCGGTATGGCAATGTCCCTGAGCGCGTGCAAGCAGAATTCAAAGTCTTGACCGAATCCGCCGCCGACCCTCACCCACAACCTCTCCCATTCCTCGCGTAGTGATCCGAATCTTTCGATCGTAGAAATCGTCTCGAACCTCGTGGGGCTTGTCATCACACTGACCCTATCAAGTCGATGCGAGCTTCACGCTCGTCGGTATGTTTTGCATCGCGGCGGACCAACGTCGTTGAGCATATCAAGACGTGTATCCGATGATTGACTGTGAACCGATGATGTGCGACTTACTTCCGAAAGACTGCGATATCAATACCATTAAGAGAACAATCTTTCTGCAAAAAGAGGCAATGCGAAAATGATTAGTCGTTCGTTATTGGACACCAGAGCGTCACGCGAATCTTACGTGTTGGCGCTCATCATTTCAAGAAGACAGCGCGAATCAATGTGGTACCCCTTATTATTTTTAGAACTGTCGTGACACTTACACGGGCGATGCGTAATTGCTCCAAATAGTGCACATTCGTTCACCGAACCGAACTCTCCAAAAGGATCGTTAGCGTGAAGATTGGCCGGGGCGGCCGTCGCTTTAGAGCACACTCGTGCAAAAGCGAACGAACAAACTTGACGCCGCCAGAGCGCGAGAAGCAGGATGGTTTCGGTAGCAGGCGCAATGATCCCGACATCGGACACGGCCAACACAGCCGGTGCGTCTATGACAACAACGTCGTAGTCATCCGCGGCTTCGCTCAGCATCGCCTCGAAGGCTCCTCTCGGAAGCGCTCTGGACGCGGAATTTGGATACCTGAGCACGCCAAGAAAATCGAGATTCTGAACGACCTCGCGGCGAATCGGTTTGAAGATGAACCGCAAGCCTTCCAGCACTTCGGCGAGGCCCGGGGCCCACGTCAGGCCCAGGGTGCGTTGCAAGCGTCCGCGGCATAAGTCCGCATCAACGAGCAACACGTGTTTGTCACCCGTGGCGAGTAAGGCCGGGAAGTTAGCCGACGCGAAAGATTTTCCGCATGCGGCATTGGGCTGCTCAGCATGACCACATTGTCGCGCGCTACGGTCATCGCAGCCTGAACGGCGGTACGTAAAACTCGCAGTCTCCGACACCCGGTCATGGGGCACGTTGCTGCCAGCAAACGCTCGACGACGGTCGGGCCCTGCATCTTCGCGAGCTGCGCTTCGGTCAAGCTCTCAGGAACGACACCAAATTTCTGCAAGTCCACGCCTTCGAACTCGACCGGTTCTACGACGCCCCGGATAAGCTGAGCCGCGCCCTGTTTGCCCACGGAAAACTTGCGAACCGGCGCGGAAATTGAATCGATGTACTGTCGCTCTTTTCCCTATGATACCTAGTATTACTTATGGATCATCTTCAATAGACTGACGAATTCATTTAATCCGACTCGTGTTGAGCGCCATGTCTCAACGAAAAGACCCAACCAGCACCGAAATGAACTGTGAAGCCGGACATCGCAATCGCGACAAATGAGCCGACGTGACGTGAAGCATCCGCCCGCATCGGTAGGACACGGGCGGATGTGCAGGGAGCATGGCGAATAGATGCGTGCGAAAACAGCCGAATCGATCGCTACCGATGCTTCTGTATCAGGGCGCGTCCGTGGCCAGCTCGAGACGCAGTTCGTTGACGGAGACCACAGTGCCCTGCGCATAGTTCGGGCCATTTACGCGCTCAAAGGACACGACCATCTGATTCATGTTCGGGAGACCCAGTTGCGCCAACAGATAGGTAACGTCGAAATCCTTGCTGCCATTTGTGTGCTGCCTGGCCACCGAAATATCGAACGGCCCGATCGTGCCGACAAAATGCGCGTCGCCGACGGAATCGACATCGCCGCTCGCAGGCAGATTCAGATAGATGTTATAGAAATAGCCGCCTGCGTCGCCCGCTGTCGATGTGCTCAGACCGTCAAAAGTGAGCTTCACATACTGAAAATGCTTCGCCTGTCCCACGCCCTGCGACGGTGTTGCCGGTTGCCCGCCCGGCGATGTCGCGAGCACGTCGCGCAGGGAATTCAGTCCTGCCGTCTGAAGTCCGATGGCGGCGCTCACGGAGTTGTTGCCGAGCGGGATACCCGTCAGCCCCCCGAGCGAGTTCCGGGTCGAGGACACGCTGCCTGGCCCGGTTGTCTTGAACGTGCCGAGCGCGGGCCGGGCGCGGAGCGCCAAGCCCGGCGCTTGCACCCGGATAATTCGTCCCTGCTGTGCCTGCGGAGGCAAGCCGGTCGGCATGTTGTCGTTCGCGTAGTCGTAAGGATTGGGGAAGCCCGCGACGGTGCGAGTCAAGGACCTGGCCATCGACAGATTGCTGGCATAGGTAAATGTCCCGTTCCAGTATGAGTTGGTCGCCGCGGGCATCTTGCTCGTCGAACGACGCGTCCACGCGTTCCACAAACGATCGAGATTGGCGTGATGCAGGTAAAAGAGTGGATCCAGCGCCGCCGTGGATATGTTCGCCATATAACCCCCGATGATGTCATGCACGGGGTCATGCGGTGCGGTTTCCAGATTGGTTTCGAACGCATTGTTCAATCCGATCTGATAGTTGGTGACGCCCGTCCCGAACGGAGTCATGCTCAACGCCTGATAAGCGTTGGTGTTCACGCGCGAAGTGTACAGCGGATTACCGCTCGCGGTGTCCGTGAATTCTGAGGGTATGGTCGGGTATGTGTAGTAATCCCAATATGGAAGCATGAGGGTGGTGTCGCCGGAAATGGTCCTCAGTCGTTGTTCCAGATAATAGAGGTAGCCGCGATGCCAGGCGAGAAAGTATGCTTTGTCGTGCGGACAATAATTCGCGTGAATGTTGGCCCAGTATTGCCATGCGTTCGAACTCGTACTTCCCGGAGTAGCTTGCATCGTTCGGAGCGCATTGAGATACGGCGCGTAGTGAGAAGTTGTTTTGAATACCTGCCATTCCAGTCGAATGATAGGCGTCGCCGCCAGGCTGATTCTCGGAAGCGATGCCAGTGCCAGCGCCGACGTGGTTCCTTGAACGAACGCACGCCGACTGATTGAAGTAGTGACCATATGAACCCCTTGACCAAAAGAAGCCAGAGTTGAGGCGGCTGGCCGTCCGCGACATCGCCGCGATTAACGCATCGGGTGATGGACAATTTATCCGGTATCGATGCATTCAAGTATGGACGACGGCGGGCAAGGTTCAATCGTTATTTTGAAAGCCTAATGATTGCATGTGCGCTATCGCACATACGCTTTTACGATACGCTCGTTCGTCCTTAAGCCATGGAAACGCACCTTTTCATTTTTACGTATTGTTCTGCCATCCTTAGTTTACCAATTGCTTTCGGCATTTCTTTTATCACCCGAGATTTACCTAGGTCTATCTTGATAGGGCCGTTTTCAGGTATCTCTCACTCGCCATCGAATTCAGAAGCGCGTGATAGCGGCCCGCGCGCTGCGACGGCTCGTTCGAGATGGCGAACGATGTGCGAGCGCGCGTTGTCGATTGCGTGAACTGGTTCGGACTGCGGTGGAGTTATGGATGCGTCCCCGCATATCGCTGCAATGCGAATAAGATCGGCAGAAGAATCAGAATGCGTTCGCCGGCAGACGACGTTTTCGCATGGGAACCGAGCGGGTCATTTTCGATTCGTCAATAATGGATTGACAGCGGCTCGGGATGATCGTCCGTGATTACATAGCTCGACTCGATCGGCCAGCCGGACGCAGTGACCGGCGTAGCGTAACGCTGGCATTGGCCGTTGGTGCCGATTATGTACGACGAGACGCTCAGGAATTGCGAATTCGACGCCGGTGCGGCGAAAACCGTAACGTTCGAGCCACTTCTGAGCGCAAATGAAGGCCTTGGTCCGGTACCATCAGTGATGAGCGGAGAGCCGCTGCAATCCGCCGAAGAGAACTGGTTGATAAAGTACCATCCCCACGTGAACTCGGTCGCCGAATAGCTGATCTGATTGCCGGTCCCCGACACCTGCCGCCGCGTGACCGGCACGAACACCGCGGCGCCGTTCACCGTGATGAACACGCCTGAGTTGCCTCCTGCGTATACGAAGGCGCCGACCGCCTTGCCATTGGCGTCGAAGACCTGAAGGACAGGCCGTCGATGATGCTCCTGGTGCTCCTCGGCGAATGACGTCGTCATACTCGACAACAGCAGTGCCAATACGATCAGTCCACGCATGTCAGCACCTCGGGGCCGCACTCATCGATTGATGGAAGCTCGAGTCCGCAGAGCGACTAGCGCCATCGCTGATACAGACTTTCGCTTGGAAAGCGGATGGTTAAAGGCTCCGGATGAGCGCCGGTCAACGAGTACGTGGTTTCCGTCGGCCAGCCGTACTCGGTGGTCGGCGGATTGGACGCCGTGCAAACGAAGTTCGGACCCGACCGAACCGAGCCGATCTGGACCGGAGCGGAGTTCGTTGCAGGGGCGACATACAACGTGACATCAGAGCCAAGCCTGACCGACGTCGCCGGTCGAACTCCGGTGATGAGGGTGATGACCGGCGTGCCGCCGCAGTCAGACGAGGTATAGTCGGCCGCATTCGTTCCCGACCATCTGAATTGCGTTGCCGAATAGACGGTTTGCGGACCGCCGTCTCCGGATACGATGACTCTTTCGAGAGGAGCGAACGCGACGACCCCATTTACCGTCAGATAGACTCCAGGGCCTCCGAAATCGTCGAGCGGCGCGACGAACTTGCCTTGCGCGTCGAAGACCAGTAGCGACTCGCCGCCGGCGAAGGAGACGGACATCTGGAGCAACAGGAACGCTGAAACGACGATCGCACGCATGCCTGCACCCCTTTGCGGTTACCCGCGTTGGCCGGATGGCGACATAACTTCGAAACGGTTTCAGATAGGATAGGACTGCCTTCGACGTATTGCAAAGTTCAAGAGTCAGATTGCGCAACGATGCCTATAACCGATCGTTGGAGGTCCTTTTTTTCTGAAAAAAAAGCAGCCGTTCTAGTGTTGATATGGCTATCGGGATTCAAGCGGTGCATGAACGAAGCTCTGGGCGCCGGCGCCCTGCGAGGCCTCGATTCCGTCCGATGTATTTAATGTACGGGGCACTTGCAAAACCAGGATCTGTTCAATCAAAAGCATGGATGAATCGATAGCGTATCGCGCTCTCCAATGACTTTATCGTTTGATGTCTTCACGGGTCCGTAGATGTGCGACGGGCTTTCAGGAGCGCTTGCGCAAAGAACGGTAGCGAATCCATCTAAATTCCCCCTGCCGGTATTCTTGTCGCACGGACCCAACCGCCCTCAAAATAATCTCCAACGCCAATAGTCTGACGAGTCATGTTGCGCGAGCGCCCGGCACTGAAGGGCGGAATTGCGCGCCCGCGCATCACGCGCCACACGCGCCACACGCGACGGCATAGTTTCGCTGTCCCGATGCGGTCTCAAACGAGCGCACATCGCGCGATGCCTTCGAGTAACGACGCAAGATGCCTATCAAGCTTCGGAGACTATGTGATGACACCCGCAATTGGCGTACTGAGAAGACGCATTCTGAACGTCCAATCTTGCGATCACGCTCGTTACGTGGCTTCCGCTTGCGCTCACGACCGAACTGAGCATTCTTCTCGTGCAGCTCTTCGTGAGCATGCGCAAGAGCAAGGAAAAATAGCGCAGTTCTTGAACGAACTCGAAGCAGTGTGCCTCGTGCTCGGTGTGTTGCTCACCTCCACTCTGTTGATCGCTTGGCCGCTTGTCGCACATGTGGCGGCGGGCAATCTGTCCGCCGAGACGCGCGAGATGTGGTTTCAATTGATCGCGGGGCTTGCGCCCGTCGGCATATTGAGCTTTACCGTGGACATCGCAACCGCACGGCTTCAATCCTGTGAAAAGCAGATCCACACGCTCATCGAATGCATGCCGGCTCTCGTTCTGCTGTGCTTCATCCTAGCCATGCCGCATCATGACTCGCTGCGTCCACTGATGCCCGGCATTTCCGTCGGCGTGGCGCTGCAAGCGATCCTGCTTCGCGTGCTCGCGAGGAAGGCGGACGGAAAGCGAGTAAGGCCGTGGTGTTCGTTCCGCTCGCCCCATTGGGGCAAGACACTTCGTTCCATCGGCATGTTGGCGTTCGGCGGCATCATCGTCAGCATGATCACGCCGCTCGACCAGTATTTCCTTGTGCATGCGGAGACAGAGCCATTGCAACGTACTGCTACGCGAATCGCGTTCTGATGCTGATGCTCGGCATGAGCGCGCTCGCAAGAAGTCGGGCCATGCTTCCTCGCCGAAATGCAGGCGGTGAACAATCATGCGCGCGCAGGACATCGCATTCAAATGGTCGGTTGTGATGCTTGCTCTGGGTCGAATTTGCGCGGTGATCTCGTGGCTTCTCGTACCATGGATCATCGAAGTGCTGTTTCAGTGAGACTCACTCAAAGCAGAGGACACAGCGGCGGTGACGCTGCCCTTCCGCACCGGAGTGCTCCAGATCCCGTTTGCCTTCGGCACCCTCATCATCATTCAATTGTTCGTGAGCCAGCCCCCCTTCCGGACGCTCACGCTCATCGCAGTGATGCGGCGAATATGCTCCTGGCGCCTCGTTACGACGCGCAGGGCGTGCTGCTCGCAACCTGAATCGTGACGGCGATCGGCTTCGCGTATTACCTGGCGTTCCTGCGCACTGTCGGCCGGGCGGAGGCGAAAAAAAAGCGCGCCCGACGGGCGCGCCACGCGAACCTCTCGTTTGGATCAAGGCTCCAGTTCGGACCTGCCCGGATTGCCTTGCACGGCGACAGGTTTGGCCCGATTGACGGCCCTCGAGCGATACCAGCGACGAAGGTCGGAGATCAGAAAGGCAACCCTGCCCCACTGACTCATTGCAATTCGAAAGTCCGTTCTCGAATAGCAGGAGCCTTGCGCCCATACGGTCTTGTACTTGCCACCGCCCGCGCCGAAGTCGAAATCGCGGCCGCTTTCGAACGCCCATTTCACGACATATTCGAGCAACACCGCGCCCGGCGTGAATTTCCCATAGGCATCGTCGAACGCGGCTTGCACGCCGTGCACCGTTCGCTTCTCGACCGCGATCAGGTTGACTGCGATCGGCTTGTCATTCAGCGCTAGAACAAAAAGGCGAAAGCTTCCGCCCTCCGCGCTGTCCCGCAAAAGGGAGATGAAAAAAGAGCGGAAACGCGGCGTGAAAAGGGAGCCGCTTTTTCCGGCCCTTTCAGCCCACTGCTGTTTCCAGAGAAAAAAATCATCGATGAGCGAGGTGCTCGCCGGATCACGAAGATCCGCGATATACATCGAAACCGTGCCCTCTCTGTCGAGGCGGCGCTTGCAGGTATCGAGTTCCTTTCTCGGCTTAGCCGGCAACGACTGACGGAAAGCGGCCCAGTCGCCTCGCAGACGGGACCGGAGGACAGCGATCTCCGACTCCTCGGCGCGTTCGACAGTGCCGGATTTGGAAACATGGTCGAATAGCAGCGAGCCTGCTCGCACATGCGGCAGGTTGAGCAGGTCGGATCCTCCTTGCGCGCGCAGCATCCGCCACGCCGAGCCGACCAGTTCACCGTATTCCGGGCCTTCCTCTGCCAGGATACTTGTGAACACCGACCCGTCGGGTGCGAGCGGACGAATAGCTCGCCAAAGCATCTCCCGATAGCGGATCAGTGGCCAGACAAGCGCCAGGCGCTCGCCTTTCCATGCGACTATGCAGCACAACTGTCCGCCTTCCGGAAGAACGAGGTCCCTGAGCGTGCGCAGGCAGAAGTCGAATTCCTGACTGAAGCCTCCGCCGGCCCTCGTCCACAAATCTTCCCATTCTCCGCGTAGTGACTCGAATCTGTTGATAGTGGAAATCGTCTCGAATCTCGTGGCGTTTGCCATCACACTGACCCTCTCCGTCGATGCGAGCTTCGTGCTCGTCGGTGTTTTCATATTGCGGCGGACCACCGTCTTTAATAAGACCAAGACGTGAATCCGATTATTGACAATGAACCAATGGTGTGCGACTCGCTCCCGGATGCTCTGCGCTCGGGACAGGATGCAATCCCTCGTTTGTTGCTGAACCCGAGATTGGCGATCGGATTACTCGGGCGAATCTTACGTGCTGGTGTTCAGCATTTCAAGGAACAAACCTAGGCAATATCGGCATCGCTTAACATCCAGCTTTGCCCCGTTTGAACAGGTAATGTGGAAATCGTACCTGTTTTCATCAACACGACGAATGTACGCATCGACCGAATCATTCGAGGCAAGGGCTAACCCGATGTCGACCGTCAGACAACAGCGCGTTCATACAAGCCTCTTTCCCTTACATGCGTACTCAGGGCTTGGTCGCGACGTAATAGACCCATCCGCTGTCGCGAGCGTCACCGCGATTGTGCTCGATGAGCGCGCCATTGAGATCGTAGGATTCGATGCGCTCGCTGAACCCGAGTGCGCGCAACTGCCGTGCTTGCGACTCGATCGAGATGTAGTACTGCAGCATCTGAAAATCGCCCGCGGGCTCGTTGATCACGGCGTAGTCGGCCTCGATGACGTTTTGCCGCGAGTTTCTCGCGTGCCTCGCGTATTGCAGCGGAAAGCGCGAGATGTTGCGCAGCGTGCGCATCGGATTGAGGCTGAGTCCAATGCTCGGGCGACTATGAACGAAATTCTCGAATTGGGCGAAACCGCGGTTATGGCTCGAAAACACGAAGTAACCGCCAGGCTTGAGAATCTGATGGATCTTCGACAAGATCGTCAGCCGGTCCTCGTGTCCCACGTTATCGATGCCGTTGAACGAGAAGACCACGAGATCGAAGTAGTCGCGAGAGAACGCGCCATCGAGCTTGCGTGCATCCATCGTCAGGAAGCGTTGCTCAGGAAGACGCTCCTTGCACACGTCGACCATTCCGGCTGAATAATCGATGCCTGTGTAATCTTCGCTGATTTCGACCAGCGCTGGCGTGGTACGTCCACATCCAACGCCGATGTCGAGTATGGAGCCACCCGCAACGCGCGGCGCGAGCCTGGAGAAGATGACCTCCTCGGCCTTCTGAAGTATATGGTCAGACGAAAAGTCGCTCACGACCCGCTGAGTCGAGTACGCCTTTAGATTGACGGCATCGTGATCCATGGCGAGCATTCCCCTCATTGTTGGAAATCAGCATCTTCGGAAAACGCTTCATTAACTCGGCTTTTCGTGCTCTTCGAATTCGTCCCTTCTTCCAAGCCCGGCTATTCTTTCAAGCCACCGCGATGAATGTCAACCGTTAACAACGTTTCGAACGTTCGTCCGATCGCACTTGCAGACTGATGTCGCTCAACCACGCACATGGCGGAAAAATATACATCATCGCGAGCATGCATCTTTTATTGATGCGCCGAACTTGTGCATGCGTGATTCGTTCAATTTCGACGGTTTCGATGACCAGCGTGGGTGGGGCGACTCTCTCCATGCACCCGTCATGAAAACGATCGTTTCCCGTAATAGGCTCTGCAGGCTATCCCTCCGTAGCGACGCGTATGAACATAGCCGACCGCGCCCTCCCACACTGCGTTCGGCACGAGGCTCGCTACCTTGCAACTCATCTGATGGAGCCTCGGAACGGCAGCTTGGTTTTGTCGCGATAGGGGCAAGATACCGACCAAATCCAGTATAGTTAGGAATGCTTATGCCGATAGAGAGTAGAACATTTCGGCACAGGTGAAACCCGTTTCACGGCGCTCCATTTGGCGCGTGGCAGTGCTGTGCATTAGCTCGATGCTGTCCAACGGGACGCGGGCACGACGAAAGTGCTTGAAGCCCAGCATGCGTCGCATACGTCGCTTGATCGCCCAGCGGCGCACGGTTGAATGGGGGCCCGATATGCCTCGCTGCGCCAGCGTCTCTTCCAGGTGTCTAAGACTCAGCAGATACGTCGCATAAGCACACCGTGACCTCTCCTTTCACAAGCAAATACTTCAGCAAGCAATTGTCGAAAATGCCGCGTGGATGGGCAGTACTGAACGAAGGCATAGGCAGCGAATGGTGTGAAGCCACGAGCTTTCGAGCTCGATGCCGTGAGGCTGACCGCGTCGAGCGATGCCTGCTCCATGCAACGGGTGCCGATGCTCGTCACGTAGCCTCTATCGTCCAGGACGACGCCCGGCTTCGATAGTGGGTCGCCGCGCTTGCCACTGATGGGTGTAAAAGTCTCGAGGCCCACACCAACGCTGCCGCTCCTCTGCTTCTTGACCTACAATCCGCAGCATGAAAAGCCGGCACGATCGGAACAAACGACAAGCGCTCTGCGTTTGCGATACCACCGGAGTGGGAGCAGTGAAGTTACTCAATACTACTGCCGTCGTCGCGTGGTCGCTCGCGGCCTCGTGGTTTGCCTGGAGTACCTACGCAGAGCATAAGCTCGAGGCCGAACGAGACATGTGCGCGCTCAACGCTATAGATCAACAAATCAAGCATCAGTCATACGATAGGGAAAACGACATTGTGAATACGGATACGAGGGGTCCGCTTCTTTCCGCTGACGAGTCCCAAAAGCGTTGCGCGAACGTCAGCCCGCGCGCAACTTACGACCCCGTGATATCCAATCCGTCAGTTTCTCCCAGTCGGCCTGCTGCGCAAGCGACACTTGATCGCATGCGATGACAACACTTCCGCGCTAGACGCGGGCTGGATGACTCGTGCGCTGGCCAGCACGGGTGATCTATGGTCGTCCAGCCTTCGCGCTGCAACCGCACGTGAATGCGACGACAGCCGTAGCGGCGCTTTTGAGCTTCGATAGCCGCCATCCGCCTCGTCAGCGCCTGCTCATCGTCGGTTCGACGCGACTCATAATGGAACAGTGACCGCGGAATCCCAAACGGCCCGCAAGCCCAGGCGATACCCATTGCGCATCCGGTCATCAAGATTCGGAGCGCCTCGCGTTTGGCTTGCGGGCTGGCTACTTTCGCGACAGAAGGTCTTTCAGAGCGGATTTGTCGAGCATCGAGTGTAAGCGGCGGCGCCCGGGCACCGCGAAACGCAATTTCGGGGCCCTATTTCTGATAACCCGCCCGCTTCACGGCGCGATCGGCGGCAGCGTTGCCCGCCTTGAGCGCCGCGTCAACACCAATTTGTCCGGCAACGACGCCCGCTATGGCCTGCCCCACCACGGTCCAGAAGGACCGGAACTCGGGGATGCCTACGAACTGAATGCCGCTGTATGGCACCTGCTTGAGCGAAGAGGCGTTCGGGTCGGCCGATTCGATCGCTTTCAATACAAACTCTCCGAACGGAACGGCCTGCTTGTACTCGGGACGTGCAACACGTCGACTTCCTGCTCGGGGGAACGGATGCCCAACCCTCGTCTTCTCCAACCATCTCGATGTACTGTTCGACGTTGCCCAGGCAACAGATTTCTTCGCAGCATCCCGCGACTTTGAGGTCTTGGGGATTGCCAGCGACCACGACCACAGCCAATGCGATCCCTTCGGTGTCACCACAATGGGCGCCGCAGCGAAGCCTATTCTGTCCGTCACCGCCGACTGCGACTTGTTGTAGAGGATGCCTGCGGCGGCCGTCGCATCGATCCACATCGCGCACTTCCCCGACGACATCAGCGTAAGGTTCTCATTGAAGCCGTTCGAACTCGCTCCGGGCGGCCCGTCGTTCTTCAAGAGCTCTGCATAGAAGCTGATCGCGTTGTGCCACTCTGGCGTATCGATCTGCGCTTTCCAGTTCTCATCGAACCAGCGTCCACCATAGGTGTTCATAACGGTCGACACGTACGCCATGTTCTCGCCCCGGCCTGCCTTTCCGCGCAAGCAGATGCCATATTGACCTGCGGCCTTAGTGGTAAGCGTTTCGGCGAATTGCCTGATCTGGTCGTAAGTCGGCTGATCCGGCATCTTGAGTCCGGCCGCTTCGAACAAATCCTTTCGATAAAAAGTCATCGAACTCTCGACATAGAACGGCAGCCCATGGAGCTGGCCATCGTAGGAAAGGCCGCTCCGCGCCGCCTCGACCACGTCGTCGAGGTCGTAGTCAGCCGGCAGATCGGTCATCGGCACCGTCCGTGAGTGCAGGCTGGCGCTCAAATGCGAACCGGGTCGATAAGTAAGGGCGTAGCGATATCCGTACACTTATCGACAAGCATTCCTACATGTTTTATTCTGGCCGATGGGATGACACCGAGTACGCTTTAGGCACCTAGTAGTATTGGTTTTTCCCACAGGCGAGTACTTTCGCGGTCGCCGCTTTGCTGTTCGATTTCCGCAGCCGAGAACGGGTTTTCCGCCGAGGCGGCATGTCCGCTTCCTCGAGTGTCACCGCGATGCACGAAGGAACCTACCTTCATTCTAGGTTATCGAAATGAAAGTGTAAGAACAACTCGCGGGATCGCGAAGCGTTCATAAAGCGCAATTTTGACGGGCACCATCGCCAGGTAATCGGCCTTGAAGTGCCGGCCGCGCCACTTTTCCAGTTGCTCGCCTTGTTCGCGGAGCGCATCTTCCGAAAGGAAAACCGGCAGCAGTTTATCGCCATAGCGGGCGCTGGCATACGTGGTGCTATGCGTCAGGGTAAGCCCGCTTCATCTCCCTTCAACTCCGTTGGAGAATCCGCGATGACCATCCAGAGAAAGATCTCCAATTGGCGCAGGATCGGCCATTTCTGCGCAACGCGGCTCGTCGATTATGGCGAGCTGATTCCCATCGAGCTTGCCGAAACCAAGAGGCGCGTGATTCACGAAGCGGTCGCAATGATCGCACTCGCCATCGGCGCGCTGTTTGCGCTGTCGTTCGTATCGATCGCGGTGATCGTGACCGCGGTCGGCACGCCGCATCTCACGCTCACGGCGTGGTGTGTCGCGGGCGCGTGGCTGGCCGTCGCGGTGATTTCAGCCGTCGTGATGGTGTCGCACAAGCCGGCCGAACCGTTCCAGTTGTTGCGTGACCAGTTGCGGCGCGACGTCGACACGATCAGGGAGGTGGCGCAATGAAGCATGCGATGCAACAGGAAGTGATCCTCGCGCGCATGGCCGAATCGCGTGCGGCGCTGGTCGCAGCGCACGCACTGAACGAACCCGTGCGCATCGCACGCGTACCGCTCACGCCGCGATCGACGACGAAGAACGCCGCGCCGTGGTTCCTGCGGACGCCCAATGCCGAACTGATCGCTCTCGGGCTGGTCGGCATCGCGATCCTCGGACTGCGCCGAACGGTGCAAACGGCGGTCGGTGCGGGATTGAGCGCATCGGCACATCGCGTCTTCGGCGATGTCCTGAATGCGTTGCGCGAATGAATTTCCTCTAACGCACCTTCGCCAAAGGCATTCCGTTCGTCGGCTTTGTCGGCTACGACAAGTTCTTGATGAAGTTGTCGCACAGCGCAATTACGCGAGCCAATGCCCCGGTATCGCCGAGCGAGTGATCGACGCCTCTACACACTTCGGGCCTGACCCGGCGCAGTTGCGAAAGCTTCTTCCCATGCCTGCCGAAGTGCGCGTTGAGCTGGTCCAGACCGTCGTCGTTCACGCTGTACAAAAGCAGCGCGTGCACGCCCTTTCGTTCGAGTGCCTGAACGACGCCTCGCGGATGCGTGAGCGGCTTTTCTCCGACGCCGCATAGAGACCCGCGCGTCAAGATGCCTAGCTGGGAATTCAGTCGGGCCATGGCATTCGATGCGAAAGCCCGGACGATCGGCCTGAGTCCTCGCTTGCCGCTCAAAACCAGCCACCACTTTCCTGGCGCGAGAATAGCCGGTCCGAGACGCCTCATGGTATGGCTCATCTCCCTTCTAAGCTCTGTCAGCGTGATCGACTCGGGAATGTAGAAGCGCTGAAGGTTGACGGCAATGACCGCCGCAATCGCCGGCTCGACAAGCGATGCACGCAACGCGCTGTACGCCCCCGAGCAAACGCCGAACGTGATGACCGTGTCGTAGCCCTTGCGTTTGAGCCATGCGGCAGCGGACGCGGCGTCTTCAGAGATGCTTTGCGCATGGATGGACATCGTGATCGGATGATGCGCTTCATCCGCTGGGCGATGCGGGCTGTCGCCAATGCCGCGGGCATCGATGCGTAACGAAGCAACGCCGCGCCGCGCCAGTTCTCGCGCAATATGCACCGACTGGCGACTGTCACCGTGATGCACGCTGAGAGCGGTATTGGTGATGACGACCACCGGACCACCTGCGCGCTCATCGCGCGGTTCGCACAAGACGCCGAATAGTCCGGCTGAACCGATTACCACCGGATGTTCGATCGCGCCCGGCGTCTCGATGATCGCATCGCCGCCCGAGCGTGATCTAGCAGCAGCCTTCGTCGTGCCCGATGCCGGATCGATCGGGATGCTTTCGGCAACGTTATCCGCAATCCATTGCACCGTTCGCGTGAGCGTTTTCCCGGGCAACACGGATGTCGCAGTCTCCTGCATGAAGTCAAAGTAGTCGACGAAAGCCTTCGTCTCTACTTCGACCCCTCGATTTCGCAGTGCGGCGCATAACGGCTCGCTGGCGCCCGCGCGGATATCAGCTATGAATGCGCGCTTGAGTCTCGAAGCTGAACGGCACACGGTCGAGGCCACGTCGAGTTCTCGCAAGTCGTCGAGAAATGCATCGCCATACACTTGCCCGAGGACATTGAACGGTGCATCGTGCTGCCGCGCTCGCATGTGTTCCGGAAGATTTTCGATCCACGCTTTCCTTAATGCCGTCAGCTCGCGCAGGTAAAGGCGTCCGTTCGTGACGGGTGCGAGCAACGCGAGCGAGTCCACCGGAGGATGCGGCGACGCAAGGGACGCCAATGCTCCACCAAGGCGCAAACCAGCCAGCGTAATCGTCGTGACGCCGGTCTCGCTGCGCAGGCAGTCGATCGCCGCCGTGACATCCGCCACCAGCCCGTCGAGCCGGTTGCCTTCGAGGTTGTCGGCCGAATCGCCCGTCGTCAGATAGTCGAACCGAAGAACCGGGATATCTCGTCTGGACAATGCTTCGGCGAGGTGACGTATGGCCTGGTGTGCCCACGTATTTTCGTGTCCGAAAGAATTGCACACTACAACGCCATGCACGCCTGCGCCAGAATGAAGCCACCCAAAACGCCCGCCAAAAACGATCGGGCTCATGAACTCCCTCCTAGCTTCCAACTGCTAAGTACGCGGCCCCGCTCTTTACAAAAGTGATCCCGGAAGTGCGCGATTTGTCATGGAAAAATCAGCTCGCGAAGCTCCGTGTTTACGGTCCTCGTCGTTTGAATGCGTCGCAATTCTCGTTCCTCGCATGCGCGCGAAATGCAACGTCGGAGGCGAGCGATGAATTAACTAACCCTTTATCGTTCGATCGAGCCAGAGAATCGTCGCGAGCGATCCGGTGATCGGATTTTATCGTGAGTGACATCGCGACACGTTCTACATGCCCTTTTAGCGCACATACGCGATCGCGGCGCGTTGCCGGTCGCGTCCGTCGAGCGCCGCCAGGCTGTCGCGATAGCGGCCGTGACGATACGCATCGCTCCCGCTCGACATCGCGAGCCTCCACGCAATGCACGCGCGCGCGAATCGGCGGCGATCGAAGGTGTCGCGAGCAGGGCATCGGCCGCACAGTTGCGCGGCGGCGGCGTAGTCGTGCAGCGCGAATTCAGGCCACGCCACGCGTATCGCGTTATCCATCCCACGAATCAGGGCTGGCGTTTGCTCCGGCCACCAGCGGGTTTGTCAGCCGGCTTACGTGAATCCGCAACTGGCTTGCCGACGGGTTTGCTGCGTGGCTTTTTCACGCTGAAGGGATTACCGCCGGACAAGCTTGCGCCTTTCTCCGGGGCCGCAGCGCGCTGCGCCGAAGGCTTGCGTTTATTTTCGCCACCTTGCGGGCGCGGTTTTTTGCTGAGCGCCTGCGTGACGCCCGGCGCAGCTTGCGGCACTTTGGGCTTCTTAGGTTTTTTGGGCTTCTTGATGATCTCACCCGTTGCGCTGGTTTGCGGCACGCGGTGTTCGGCTTCAAAGCCCGGTTCTTCTTCACGGGGCAGCGTTTGCCGGATCAGCGCTTCGATCGCGGCCAGTTGCGGCGCTTCATCGGCGCAAACGAGGGACACCGCCACGCCGCTGGCGCCCGCGCGGCCGGTACGGCCGATACGGTGCACGTAGTCTTGCGGCACGATCGGCAGATCAACGTTGATCACCAGCGGCAGGTCGTCGATATCCAGCCCGCGTGCAGCCACATCGGTGGCCACCAGCATTTGTACTTCGCCTGTCTTGAAACGCTCGAGCGCACGCAGGCGCGCGGGTTGCGGTTTGTCGCCATGGATGGTGTCGACCGCATAACCCGCTTCATCCAGCATGGCCGCCAGGTAATCCACGCCATTGCGGGTTTTGACGAACACCAGCGCGTGCTCCCAGTTGTTCTGAGCCACGAGGTGCATGAAGAGGTCGGGCTTGTTTCTTTTGTCCACCGGCACCACCCATTGCCTGATCTTGCTGGCCGTCGCATTGGGCGGGCTGACGCTGATGTTGACCGGGCCGCGCAGAATGCTCGCCGCCATGGCGCGGATATCATCGGTGAACGTGGCGGAGAACAGCAGGGTCTGCCGCCGAGCGGGCAAGGCGGCGAAGACGGCGTTGAGTTCGCGCGCAAAGCCCAGATCGAGCATGCGGTCGGCTTCATCCAGCACCAGCGCTTGTACCTGATCGAACTGCACTGCGTTCTGGCGATTGAGATCCAGCAAACGGCCCGGCGTGGCAACGAGCACATCCACGCCCTTGCGCAACTTCATCATCTGCGGGTTGATGCTCACGCCGCCATAGGCGGCCAGATATCGCAAGTCGAGGCCTTTGCCGTACTCGACAAAGCTTTGCAGGACTTGTTCAGCCAGTTCGCGCGTGGGCACCAGCACCAGAACCCGCGCGCGGTTGCTCGATACCGCCGGGCCGTGTTGCGCCAGCCGTTGCAGCAGCGGCAGCGCAAAGCCCGCCGTTTTGCCAGTGCCGGTCTGCGCCGCGGCCATGACGTCCTTGCCGCTGAGCACGGCAGGAATCGCCTTGGCCTGCACCGGCGTAGGTGTCTGGTAATTGAGGTCCTGCAAATTTCGCAGCAACGGCTCGATCAGGCCAAGCGAGGCAAAAGACATGCACGTATTCCCGGCTAAAAAACACAATTTTAGCGGTTACCGCGCTCATTGCACCGATCAAACGTCGCGCTTCGCCTTCAACGAAAGGCATAGTCCGCACGCGATGACCGGCCCGATGGCCAGCGTCAGAAGCGGATAGGTGAATCCACCGGTAGCTTCCCTTACCCAGCCGACGAGAAAGGGCCCGGTGAATCCGCCGATCTGCGCCACACCGTTGATGAAGGCGAGACCGCCTGCGGCGGCGGCGCCGGTCAGGAATTGCGAAGGCAGCGTCCAGAAAACGCCGAGCGTCGCCCACAATCCCGTCGCGCAGATGCAGAGCGCCAGCAGTCCCAGCAGCGGGGTGGGCGCAATCGCGCTCGCCGCAAGAAAGACGCCGCCCAGCAAGCCCGCGAATGCGGTGTGCATCCTGCGTTCGCCCGTGCGGTCGGAACTGCGCGCGACCAGCACGAGTCCGATCGCGCCGAAGATAAACGGAATCGCCGAGACCACGCCGGTCTGGAACGTCGTGAGGCCGCCGACACTGCGGACGATCTGCGGAAGCCACAGCACCACGCCATAAATGGCGACGCCGTTGAACATGTAAATCAGCGTCAGCACCCAGACGCGCAGGTCCTTCAGCGCCGCGAGAAATGACTGTGCGCCATGGCGGCCGGTTTCTTCGCGTTCGGTATCGAGCTTCGCGATCAGCCAGTTGCGTTCGTCAGGGGTGAGCCAGCGGTTCGCACGCGGCGACTGCGGCCGGTCGACCAGATAGAAGAAAGTGACGATGCCGAGCAGCACCGCCGGAATGCCTTCGAGCAGGAACATCCAGCGCCAGCCCGAGTAACCGAACCAGCCGTGTGCCGCGCCGATGATGTAGCCCGAAAGCGGCGCGCCGAACACCGAGGACAGGACGGTCGCCAGCATGAAGCCCGCAACGGCCTTGCCGCGCTCCTTCTTCGGGAACCAGTACGTGATGTAGAGCAGCACGCCGGGCGCGAACCCCGCCTCCGCCAGGCCCAGCAGGAAGCGCAGCAGATAGAAGCTGTGCGGACCCTGCAAGGCGGCCATCGCGCAGCAGACCAGACCCCAGGTCACCATGATGCGCGCGATCCACACGCGCGGTCCCACGCGATCCATGATCAGATTGCTGGGCACTTCGAACAGGATGTAGCCGATAAAGAAGATGCCCGCACCCAGGCCATACGCCTTCGGATCGAGCCCGATCTCGCTGTTCATTTCCAGCGCCGCGAAACCGACGTTCACGCGGTCGAGGTAGTTGATGATGAACAGCAGGAAGCAGTACCACACGATCCGGGTGTGCAGCTTGCGAATCACGGCGCGCTCCATTGCGCCATCGCCTTGCCTTCCGGCCGCCTCGCTCCTTGGCGCGAGCCCCGTCGCCGATCTGTTTGATGACATCCTTTTTCCTCTCTTCGATGCGGATTGCACGCCGTCCGGTGGTTATGTCGCGCCCGAGTCCGGCGCATGATCAAAAACTGTTGCGCTATCGTATATGAGAAACTAGTATCCCAGTTATCGCGGTTTTCCCGCATTTGGCGCCTTAGCTGAAACAAGGACATTCGAAAGGAGACGAACGGTGTCGAAGAATCTGGCCGCACGGCTGAAGCAACCCGGACTGATCGTGGCCCCGGGCTGTCACGATGCATTGGGCGCGCGCATCATCGAGCGCGCGGGTTTCGAGGCGGTCTACATGACGGGCAATGGTTTGTCGGCGTCGCTCATCGGCGCGCCCGACATCGGCCTGCTCACCATGACGGAGATGGTCGAGCGCGGCCGCGCGTTCGCCGATGCCGTGCAAATTCCCGTCATCGCGGATGCCGATACGGGTTACGGCAATGCGAACAACGTGCAGCGCACCGTTCGCGCCTACGAGGCGGCCGGAGTCGGCGCGATCCATCTCGAAGACCAGGTCACGCCCAAGCGCTGCGGGGCGATGGCCGGCCTCGCGCTGATCTCGCCAGAAGAACACGCGGACAAGATTCGCGCGGCCTGCGAGGCACGCCGGAATCCCGACCTGCTCATCATCGGCCGGTCCGACGCGCGCATTCCCAACGGCTTCGCGGACGCGCTCGCGCGCGGACGCGCCTACGCCGCGGCAGGCGCCGATGTCGTGCTGCTCGAGATGCTGCAATCGGCGGAAGAAATCAGGGAAGCGGTCGAGACCATCGACGCGCCGCTGATGTTCAACTATGTCGACGGCAAGGCCCCGCCGCTGACGGCGAAAGAGTTCGAGGCGCTTGGCGTGAAACTGCTCGCGTTCCCGGTGTCGGCCACGCTCGCTTACGCGCAGATGATGACGGGCTTCGTCGATCACATCAAGGCGCACGGCACCACCGCCGACGCGCCGCAAGGCCGCATGACGCTTGCCGACTACGAGGCGTTGCTCGGCAAGTCCGACTACATCTGACGCGCCCACCACGACTTTATTGGAGAGACAGGAATGAGCAAGCATCAATCGCTGGCGGGACTCGTCGTTGCGGTGACCGGAGGCGGCCAGGGTATTGGACGCGCAATGGCCCTGCGCCTCGCGGAAGAAGGCGCGAAACTCGCGATCGCGGATATCAACGGCGGCGCCGCGCAGACCGTCTGCGACGAACTGCGTCAACGCGATGTCGAAGCCATCGCGATCACCGTGGACGTCACCCGGCAAGCGGACTGCGAGCGGATGGTCGCGTCAGTCGTCGAGGCATACGGACGCATCGACATGATGATCGCCAATGCGGGCGTGATTCAGGTCAAGCAATATCTGGATATCGGCGAGGAGGACTGGGACAAGGTGTTCGCGGTGAACACCAAGGGCGTGTTCCTGACGACTCAGGCCGCCGCGCGCCAGATGCGCAAGCAGACGCCGATCGCCGAAGGACGTCCGAAGGGCAAGATCGTGACGCTGTCGTCCATCGCGGGCCGCTACGGCGCGGGACCGATGGCGCCGGTCATTCCTCACTATCGCGCGAGCAAGGCGGCTGTGATCAGCATCACGCAATCGGCGGCGTATACCTTCGCGCCGGATATCACGGTCAATGCGATCTGTCCGGGCCTCGTCGAGACCGACATGTGGAAGTTGATCGATCAGCAATGGACCGCCATCGAGAACTGGGAATCCGGACAGGCGTGGAAGCAGCGCGTGAGCGCCGTGCCGCTGGGCCGCCCGCAAACGGCGGACGATGTCGCCGGGCTCGCGGCCTTTCTGGCGTCGAAAGACTCGGATTACATGACCGGCCAGTCCCTCAACATCGAGGGCGGCCTCACGATGAGCTGATCAGGCCGCGCCTGCCCTACGCGTCCGGCGTTTCTTCACCGCCGGACGCCCGCTGGCGTCGGATGCGCCGTCTGAAACCTGACCGCTCTCCAGCGCGCGCAGGTAATTGGCTTGTGTCCGCATGATGTGCTGAACGAGCACGCTTTCGATCCTGTCGATATCGCCTTTGGCCCACAGTTCGATGATCTCGCGATGATCGTCGAAGGAACGCGCAGGTTCCCCCTCGACGTGCCCGGCGAGATGCGTGCGCAACGCGCTCACCCGCCCGGACGCCAGCAGATACGCGGAGCTCAGATACTGGTTGTCGCAGTGATCGAGAAATGCCGCATGGAACAGCGTGTCCGCCCGTGCGTAGGCGCGACTGTCTTTTTTCTTTTGTGCGCGCGTCATATCCGCGAACGCACTTTTCAGACTCGCCAGCGCGGCGTCCTTGTGATGCGCCATGGCCAGTCGCGCCGCCTTCACTTCCAGCGTCGCTCGAAAATCGCAGAGTTCACCGACATCGTCCGCTGTCGCCGCGAACACGAAAGTGCCCGTTTGCGGAACGATGGTGACCAGTCCCTGATGCTGCAAGGTGCTGAGCGCCTCGCGAATCGGCGTGCGGCTCACGCCGAGTTCGATCGCGAGTGTGTCTTCGGACAGCGCCTCGCCCAGGGCGAATTCCCCGGTCATGATTGCCTCACGCAATCGCTCCGTAACGACGCCGGACAGAGACCGCGGACGGTCGATCACAATTTTTCGAGTCATGAAGTTTGGCCGCGCCACCATTGTTTCTACCATGTTACATGGTAGCACCGGCTGAACACTCGCCTGACGGAAAGCCGTTGTCTAAAATGCGCTGCCGGCTTTCCGCGCAATGAATATATGAACAGGTGCTTCCACCTTCCGGAGACGAGGACTACCGAGCCATGCTCAGAAAGAAAGTCATTCCCCTGCTTTTCGCGATTTCTCTCCATGCGTTGCCAGCCAGCGCCCAGCAGTCGACGAGCCGGGACGAGTTTTACTGGCTGGGCGAAATCAACAAGGCGAGCGCCGTCATCAATACCGACGAGGGCTTGCTGGACAAGACGCTGGCGCCCGGCATCGCGCGCGGGCTTGCCAAGGTGCTTCATGACGGAGATCAGCCTGGCGCCAAACGTCCTTCCACCGTCATCACGTTCGAGCCTCTGCTCATCCGCGCAGGCGGGATGGACGTCACGCTCCTGCACGCGGGACGTTCGAGCCAGGACATGCACGCCACGTATCGCGCAGCCATCATGCGCGACGACATGCTCCGGCTCGCCGAACAGTTGAACAAGACGTCCGCGACGATGGTCGCGCTCGCGCGCAAGCATGAGAAAACCATCGTCCCGAACTACACGAACGGCGTCGCTGCCCAGCCGAATAGCTATGGCCACTATCTTCTCGGCTACGCAGCCGCACTCGATCGCGACGCCCAGCGCATTCGCGAGGCGTATGCGCGCATCGATCTGAGTCCGATGGGAACGACGGTCCTGAACGGCACGAGCTGGCCGCTGGACCGCACGCGCATGGCTCAGTACCTGGGTTTCGCCGGCATCGTGGACAACGCCTACGATGCGCATCAGATCGCAGCGGTGGATCATCCGGTGGAAGTCGGCTCGATCGTCACGAGCATCGCGCTCCATGCGGGCAGCTTCATCGAGGACGTCATGACGCAGTATGCGCAGCCGCGACCGTGGATTCTCCTTCAGGAAGGCGGCAACAATACCTATGTTTCCAGCGCCATGCCTCAGAAGCGCAACCCGGGGCTGCTGAATTCGACCCGGGCCGATGCATCGACCGCCATCACGCTGGCGATGGGACCGGTCATGCGGGCACACAATCTGCCTCCGGGCATGCCCGACGCAAAAGAAGTCCGGGACAACAAGGAGATGGTGAACAGCGCCGTCACGGTCTTGCGGAAGTGGGACGATATCCTGAAGGCGCTGGTGATCGATCAGGCCCGGGCACTGGAAGAACTGAACAGCGACTGGACCGCATCGCAGGAAGTGGCAGACGTGCTGATGCGGAAATACAAATTGCCCTTCAGGCTGGGACACCACTTCGCGTCCGAGGTCGTGGAATATGCGAGAGCGAACAATATCAAGCCCAGCAGTTTCCCCTACGATCAGGCGCAGCGAATCTATGCAGAAACCACCAAGGGGTACGGCGACGGGGTGCTTCCCATGAGCGAAGAGGAATTTCGCTCGACGCTGAATCCGGTGGCCATCGTCAATAACAGGCGTACCGTCGGCGGCCCTCAGCCCGCCGAGATGGAGCGCATGCTGAGCACCGCGAGCGCGAAGCTCAGGCAACAGGACGATTGGGTCAAGGAAAAGCGCGCCAGAATCGATTCGTCGTTGGCCATGCTCGATCGTGACTTCGACAAGCTACTAGACAATCGATAGGTCCGGCCAGCGCAGCATCGGGGTTGATCAGCTTGATTGACGTCCCCTTTGCGCTCGGTGCTTTCGGCACGCTTGTCGTCTTTTGGCGCTCGCGATAGCGCTCGCGGGCGTGCCCGGCTGCGCCGGTTGCTGCTGCCTGCACCACGAACCACGGCGTCTCGACTGCACCAGCCATCGTCGCCCTCCCGCCGCGCCCTGCACCGCCGTACCATCGGTCGTGATCGCGAACACTTTCTGTCCGACGCGAGGCGTTGAGCAAGCCTGCTGTCCCAGCGAGATCAAACCGAAGCGGAAAACGGCGACTCCTACTTCAATCGCAGATCACGCAGCACCTCAAGTACGTATTGCGTGGAGCGCTCGACGTAGCCCGCGCGATGCACAATGCCGAGCCGACGCCACAACGCCGGGCGCAGCGGACGCATGACAATGCGCTTGTCGGGTAATGGCGCAGTCGCCTCATGTGGCAATAGCGCGGCGCCGTAACCGGCCGCTACCAGACTCTTGATCGCGTCGTTGTAGTTGAGCTGAATGCGAGGCGCAGGATGATGCCCGCCGGCCGCGAACCACTCCGCAGTCAGACGTGAAAGACGCGTGGTCGCGTCATTGACAATGAGTGGTCGGGCAGCGAGCCATTCAGGCGTGATGCGTGCCGGGCACCGCCAGTGCGCCGGCACAAAGGCCATCACGGGGTCGCGCCTCCAGGGCGTGATCACGAGCCCAGCCACAGGGGGTTGCGGCAGCGCGACCAGCCCGACGTCCAGCGTCCCATCGGACAGTCGCGACAACGTTTCATGTGAAGTGAGCACCGCAACTTGAATGTCGATGGCGGGATGGTGCTGGCGCAGCGCCTCAAGCGCTTGCGGCAACAGGTGTGCGATCGCGCCGGTCGACGCACCGAGCCGCGCGCGCCCTTCGAGCCCCTGCACCTGGCGTTGAATATCCTCTAACGCCTGCTCAGCATCGGCCAGCAGTCGACGCGCGCGCTCCACCAGCAACTCTCCTATCGCCGACGGCCTGACATGTCCGCGCTTCCGCGACAGGAGTGGCGCTCCAATGCGGTCTTCAAGTTCAGCGATATGGAGGCTGACCGTTGGCGGGGCCAGGTGCAATGCACGCGCCGCTTCGGCGAATGAGCCGCGGTCTGCAATCGCGACCAGAGTGCGCAGGCGGTCCAGGCTGATCTCTCGCATATCGGCGTCAGGATTCAGAAAAACTGAATGTACACATTATGAAATTCAACTTTCTCTATTCTAGCCGTCCACGGAACATAGGGGCTCGTTCTAGCTTTCCCAGCCCTAAGTCAGCGGAGTATTCCACGTATGAGCTCTCCTGTTGTTTTCATCGATGGCGACCAAGGCACCACCGGATTGCTGATCCACGAACGGCTGCGCAGCCGGACCGATATCAGACTGATCACACTTGCAGCTGCGGAGCGCAAAGATTTGCGGCGTCGCGCGGAAGCCATCAACGCCTGCGACATCGCCATCCTCTGTTTGCCGGACGCCGCCGCACGCGAGGCAGTGGCCACGATTGTCAATCCTGCGGTTCGAGTCATCGACGCAAGCTCCGCCCACCGCACACAGCCGAACTGGACTTACGGATTTCCGGAGATGACGCCGGGACAGGCGGAGAGGATTGCAAACGCAAGTCGGGTCACCAACCCCGGTTGCTATCCGACCGGTGCGCTTGGCCTGCTGCGTCCGCTGGTGGAGGCGGGGTTCATACCTGGCGACTATCCCATCAGCATTCATGCGGTCTCCGGCTACTCCGGACGCGGACGCGCCGGCGTGGAGGAATACGAGGGAACCGGAACCGCTAACGCGCCTTCATACCAGGTATATGGCCTGGAGCTCGCGCACAAGCACACGCCCGAGATCCAGCAGCACGCCGGGCTCTTGGAACGTCCCGTTTTCGTCCCTGCATACGGAGCGTTCCGCCAAGGCATCGTGCTGACGGTGCCGCTGGCTGTGCGACTGCTGGCGCCCGGAGTGAATGGCGCCACGTTACACGCCTGCCTCGCCCGCCACTATGCCCAGTCGGACCACGTACATGTTTTGCCGCTGCAAGAATCGTGCGTCTTGAAGCACCTGGACCCGCAAATGCTGAACGGTACGAACGACATGCACTTGAGCGTATTTTCTAGCACGGAACACGGGCACGTCCTCCTGTCCGCGGTTTTCGATAATCTCGGAAAGGGCGCATCCGGCGCAGCGGTTCAGAACCTGAACCTGATGCTGGCGCACCAATGATGGCCATTGGGTTGAGATAACGTTGGGCCGCATCACCCATGCGCCAGCGCCGGTGGCCACATCGGTTCGTGGCCATTGAATGTCGCTTCCTGGCGTTCGGTGTCAGTAACTGCGAAATCAATGCACCGCCCAAACACCGACATCGTGATACCGAAACTAGAAGTATCCAATGAAGCGGAAAATAGCGCAGTCTATCTTTTCGGCCAGATCACATTAGCCAGTGCGTCGCCCTGCTTAAGACGTCTGATATTCTCGGCAATCTCTCGATAGCGACGATCGAGCAAGCCTCGGCTCCAGCCGGAGATATGCGGCGTCATCGAGACATTCGGAAGCTCGGCAAACGGATAGCGCGAGGGCGCCATGTCATCGTCGACCGTCTTTGGATACTGGTACCAGACGTCGAGTACAGCCGCGCCGATGCGCTGGTCACGCAACGCTTCATACAAGGCCTGCTCCTCGATCACTCCGCCGCGCGCCACATTGATGAGAAGAGACGTCGACGGCAATCGGGCGAGCCGCTCTCGATCGAAGAGATGACGCGTCGTATCGTCCAGCGGGCAGCACAGCACCAGAATGTCCGTCTGCGCCAGGAATTCGTCGATGCGTTCGATCGGCGCCGTCGTATCGAAATGCGCTGCTGCACGTCCACTGCGATTGATGCCGGTCGTCGCGACGCCGAACGCCTGCGCGCGCTTCGCCACTTCTTGCCCGATGTGCCCGGTGCCGACGATCGTCATGCGCGCGCCGTAAAGCTCACCGCGAAACTCGCGCTGCAAATAGGCGCGCGGCCATGTCTTATCGCTCAATGCGCCCGGCCGATGTTGCGCGAATACACGCGACAGCGCGGCGTGCAGCACATATTCGGCAATGGGCACCTCGTGACAGAAGACATTCGCGCCGATGCATCCATCCGGCAGACTATTCCACGCGACGCCTTCATAACCCGCGCCGGGCACGTGCACCAGTTTCGCCGTCGCCGCGGATGCTTCGTCCGGCGAGAGATGCGTCGTCACGAGCACGTCGGCATCGAGCGAATCTTTCTTCACGTCAGCCACGCCGCGAACCTCGAAGTCAGGTCCTAGCAATTCGCCCAGCAATGACGCATGCGGACTGTGCTGTCTCAGTGTGAGAACTTTCAAACGGCACTCCTTTCCTTGGATGACATTGCATTTGTCGTGCGCGACTCCATATCTTCGACACCCAGATCAAGGCGGTGAATCGGCCCCATCAGGAACGCGTAAGCGCCAGCCGAAATGATCGCGTGTGCCGCGACGAACACGAGCACACCCGCATACGATCCGGTCGACGCGATGATGTAGCCGCTCACGATCGGCGTCACGATTCCGCCGATGTTGCCGATCGCATTGAACACGCCGCCCGCGAGCCCCGTGATCTGCTTCGGCGCGGTATCGGAGACCACGGCCCAGCCGATTGCCGCAAGCCCTTTACCGAAGAAAGCAAGCGCCATGATCGCGACGATCTGCCACTCCTCGGTCGCGAAGTTGCAACCGACCATGGTCGCGGCCAGCAACATGCCGACGATGAACGGCGTCTTTCTCGCAAACGAGATGGACTTGCCGTGACGCATGAACGTATCGGAAAGGAATCCGCACGCGAGACCGCCGGCAAAGCCGCAGATTGCCGGAATGGCCGCGACGAAGCCGACCTTCGCGACGGGCATGCCGCGTTCGTGCATCAGATACATCGGGAACCAGGTGATGAAGAAGTAAGTGAGCGCCGCGATCGCGTATTGGCCGATGTAAGCGGCCACGAAAATTCGATTGCTCAAGACTTTTCGCAACGCGCGCGGATTCGGGCGCTGTTCACGCGTGGGCTTCACGCTGTCGAGATCGGTCAGCGCGCCGCCTTGCGTGATCTGATCGAACTCCGCGCGATTGATACGCGGATCGCGCTTCGGATCATGGATCACCTTCGGCCACACCAGTGCGATGAGGATGCCGAGCGCACCCATGCCGACGAAGATGTACTGCCATCCCCAGTGCGCGGCGACCAGTCCCATCAGCGGGCCGAAGAACGCAACGGCCACATACTGCGCAGAGTTGAAAATCGATGTCGCCGCGCCCCGCTCGGCCGCCGGAAACCATGCGGCCACGATCCGGTTGTTGGCCGGAAATGCGGCCGATTCCACGAGACCCAGAAAGAAGCGGATGACGAACAGTGCCACGAACGCATAAGCCGGATGAAATACGCCGACGCTCGCCTGCAGCATCGTGAACATCGACCAGGACAGCAGGCTCAGGCCGTAGATCAGCTTGGAGCCGAATCGATCGAGCAGCCACCCTGCGGGAATCTGGCCGAGCACGTAACTCCATCCGAATGCGGAGAACAGATATCCCATTCCGACGGGGCCGATATCGAACTCTTTGGCTACGGCCGTACCCGCAATCGACAGCGTCGCGCGGTCCGCGTAGTTCAGCGCCGTCACGATGAACAGCACGGCGAGAATCCAGTAGCGGACCTTGGTCGGCCTGCCATCCTGTCTGATTTGCATCGTTGTCCCCTTGGTTGAACGGCAGCGTTTTAGCGCCCGTTCTGGCTCCGCCATGTGGCGAACTTGTCGAGCGTTTCCGGCTTTGTCGCCGGATACAGCCCGAAGATGGTTTCGCCCGCGTTCACACGCTTCATCACGAAGTCTTCGAAAGCGGTCATCTCCGTGGCTTCCGTCGTAACCTCCTCGACAAGATGCGCCGGAATGACGATGACGCCATCGTTATCGCCAACGATGACGTCGCCGGGAAACACCGCTGCACCGCCGCAGCCGACCGGTACGTTGATATCCAGCGCCTCGTGCAAGGTCAGATTCGTCGGCGCCGACGGACGGGTGTGAAACGCAGGCATAGCGAGGCGCGCGATATCGTCGGAATCGCGGAAGCCACCGTCGGTCACGACGCCCGCCACGCCACGCTGCATCAGACGCGTCACGAGGATTCCGCCGGCAGATGCCGCACGCGGATCGTTACGGCTATCCATCACGAGCACCGCGCCCGCCGGGCATGTTTCGACGGCTTTGTGCTGCGGATGCTCCGGGTTCCGGAAAACTTCCAGTCCGTTGCGGTCTTCGCGCGCCGGGATATAGCGCAGCGTGAACGCCTCGCCGACCATGCTCTTGTCAAGACGCGCGAGCGGCGTCACGCCCTGAATCACCTGCTGGCGCAGACCACGCTTATAAAGCGCGGTGGCAAGCGTGGCCGTGCTGATCTTTTCGAGTTGCGCGCGAAATGCGGAAGTCAGAATCGACATGCTGATAACGTCTTTCTATGCAATTAGGATTGAAGGGATTCGCGCAGAATGACATCGGGGCGAAGCTTCACTTCCGGACGCAGAGCCGTGCCGAGACCCGGAAGCACCGGCGCCTTGACCATGCCACGCTCTATGACGGGAAGCTCGGTGACGAGATCGCGATACCAGGTGGAAAGCGTCGCGCGCACCACTTCCTGATAGATCGCCGTCGATGCATGCAGCGCGAGATGCAGACCCGCCATCAGCGTGATGGGCCCGGTGCAGTCGTGCGGCGCGAGCGCCCGGCGATGCGACTCCGCGATCGCCGCGATCTTGCGTGCTTCCGTCAGGCCGCCGCACCACGCGATATCCAGCATGACGACGTCGACGGCATCTGCTGCCATCAACTCGCGGAACTGCGTGCTGCCTGAGAGTGTTTCGCTGCCGCAAATGGGCACCCGCACGCGCGAACGCAGATCGGCGAGCGCCTCGACATCGTGCATCTTGTTGATCGGGTCTTCGACCCAGAACACGCCGTAGTCTTCGAGCGCGCGGCAAATGCGCTCGGCGGGCAATGCGCCCCACAGGCTATGCAGTTCGCACATCACTTCGATGTCGTCGCCCACGGCCTGACGGATCTTCCTGAACGGTTCGAGGCCCTTCTTCAGGTCCGCGAGCGAAAGCGTCTGACCGCCGGTGGATGCCGCGAACACATCGAACGGCCAGATTTTCATGGCGCGATAGCCCTCTTCGAGCAGACTCATCGCAAGACGTCCCGCGTCCTGATTGAAAGCGATCTGATCGTCGTAGGGACCTTGCGCGGCATCGTTGCTGCCAATCACGCGGCGCGATACGTCGTTGCTGTTGTACGAGTAGCCCGCACAGGTGTTATAGGCCTGAATCTCGAGCCGGTTCGCGCCGCCCATCGCTTCGTGCACGGGAATACCGTGACGCTTTCCGTTGATGTCCCAGAGGGCGATATCGACGGCGCTCGCCGCGCGAATCTCCGCGCTAGCGCCCTGAAATTCGACATACGGCGTATGCAACTGTCGTGAGATCGCTTCGACCTGACGCGAATCGCGACCGAGAATCTGCGGCGCCACTTGCTCGTGGATGACTGCTTCCACGGCCTGCGCGCCACGAAAGGTTTCGCCGAGGCCCATCAACCCTTCGTCGGTTTCGACTTCGACCCAAATGACGTTCGGCCTTTCGGCAATGCGGATCGTGCGCAGCTTCGTGATTCTGGACATGGCAGTGTTGAAGACCGTTGACGAAGTGAGGCCGCGATTCGGCATCGTCAAAGAATCGACTCACCTGTATTACAGGTTTAAGATGCACTCGTCATTCTTCGATGCTGACCGTCATGACCGTTCCCCCCTCACAGACGCCGCGTATCAAGGCATTCTGGCTTTCATCGATCGCAGCCGGCTCATGCCCGACGACAAGCTACCCGGTGAAAACCCTATGGCGGAAATGCTCGGCGTGTCACGGCCGGTCGTACGTCAGGCGCTGGCGCGCCTTCGCTCGGAAGGCTGGGTGCTGTCGCGCAAAGGCGCAGGAAACTACGTCGGGCAGCCGCACTTGCGCAGCGCGCCGTGCGGGCCGATTCAGAGCGTGGAGGAGGTGCGCGCGTTTTTGGAGTTTCGCTGCGTGATAGAAGGGGAATGCGCGGCCTGGGCCGCGCTCAGCGAGGATCAGGCGTTGAGGGACGAAATCACCACGCGTCGGCGCATCCTCGAGCTGGCGATCAATCGCGGAACGGAGAGCATCGAGGAAGACATCGCGTTTCATGAAGCCGTCGCCAAAGCGAGCGGCAACAGATTCTATTCGATGACCATGGCGGCGATCCGCGATCAGCGCCGCATGGCGACGCGCGTCATCCGCGAGCTTTCGTCACAGCCGAGAGTCCGTCGCGTGCGCGACATTCGAGAGGCACATTTGTTGATCGACAAAGCCATCGCAAGGCGCGACCCGGAAAGAGCGCGGCAAGCGATGGTGTCGCATATCAGAAGTGGGATCGCACGACTGTTCGATGATTAGGCTGTGAAACAGGCTTATCGTCGTCTCTGATCCCAGGCTCGTTTCGAGGGTGTCGAAGGCTTCGCACTGGAGTCGTAATGAGCGGTGACGGCGAAGCCGAGCGGAGTCGCCGACATCACCGAAGTGGTCGAGGACGCTTCACGAGGACGCTCCGCGCAGCGACCCAGTATTGCCTTCAGCCAAGGCATCATGAGCGATCCTTGCTACCGTTTGTTTCAGGATGAGCCAGCACGCGCGAGTTCGTCATCGTCATCGTCATCGTCGTGTCTCGATTGCATGCTCACCTGCCAAAATAGCGAGCGACATGCACACGTCGCCCTATCTGTATAGGCGAATGAAGCTGCACACCTGGAAAGACGGTACGCCCGAGCGTCAGCGGTCCGCAGAGTTCGCGAGAAAGTTGAACAAACGATCGAAGTTGCAATGCGCGACGTTGAACCGGAGCCATCCGGTCTTTACGCGGCCTGCAAAGAAGAGGTGGCCCGGGGCGAGCAGGATCCGTTCTTTCAAAGCCAGTTCGGCGAGGCGTGACGAGTCCCCGCCCACGCCGCCGCCCGCCTTCGCCCAAACGAACATTCCGGAGCGAGGCTCGCAAAATACCTCGAAGCCGCTCGCTTCGAGCCGGCGGCAAGTCTTCTCCTGGGCGGCTGCAAGACGGTCCCGCAACTGCTCGGTCTGTTTGCGATAGTGCCCTTCCGAAAGGATCGCGCTGACGAGACGCTCGGTAACGGTCGGGGTGGACATGCCAGACACCAGCTTCTGATAGAGCAGGCCCTCGAGAACATCGTGATCGGCGACAACAAAACCGACGCGCAAGCCCGCGCCTATGGTCTTCGAGAAACTGCCGACGTAAATCACATTTTTCAGTTGAGCCATCGACGCCAGCGTGAAGTGCGCGCCTTGCACGAGATCGGCGGAAACGTCGTCCTCGACGATCAGGCAATTGTGGCGTTCGGCTACTTTCAGCACTTTGTAGGCGGCCGCCGAGCTGTAGCTGGCGCCAGTCGGGTTATGCAGACGGCTGTTCGTGAAGTAGAGCTTCGGTCGGTTCGTGGCGAGAGCCGCCTCCATGGCGGCAACGTCCGGGCCGGCGGGCGTCATCGGTATGCCGATGGTTTCGACGTCGCGCATCCGCAGCGCGACCAGCAGATCGCTGTAGCAAGGCTCATCCACCATGACGACATCGCCCGGCTGCGTAAATTGCCGTATCACCAGATCGAGCGCCTGATTCGCGCCGAGAGTGGTCATGACACCGGCGACATCGGTTTCTATTTCGTACTCGGCCAGTTGCCGCACGATCTGTTCGCGCAGCCGGTCGAAACCGCGGGCATCGCCGTAGCCCAGAAGATGTTCGGGATGTGACGCAAGCTGCCTGAGCGCACGCGCGATCCCCTCGCTGTCGAACCAGGTTTCCGGGAGCCAGCCAGCGCCCGCGTGAATCGCCCCCTCGTTTGCGCCGAGAAAATTCCGGACCAGCCATCCATTGGTGACTTTCTCGTCGAGCTTTTCCGCCGCCTTCCGCGGCGAGGCAAAGCGCCTGTCCGACACATAAAAACCAGCCCCCCGCCGTGCGACCAGCACGCCTTGCGCAACCAGGCGGTCGTATGCCTCCACCACCGTGAAGGTCGATACGCCATGCGCGCTCGCGAACGCGCGAATACTCGGCACGCGTGCGCCGGGCCTCCAGCGCTTCTCTTCGACTTCCCGAATGATGCCCGCCACGATCTGCATGGTGAGGGAGGTTTCGGAACCGGCATCCAGCGATAGAACGGGCTTCATGCAAAAGCTCGAAGAATAAAGGAAGAGGTGTGCAGGTCGCACGGCCTGTACAGCGATCCGCGCGCTAAGGAAAGTGTACATGTCTCTGTGCAGGGTGTTTGCCTAAATTGCACTCACGTTATCGCCACACGAATTTGGCGAGAAGACTCCCCTCACAGATACCCATATGAAGAAGATACGAAACTCCACAGAGATTCTTTCGCACGGCGAGATTGACTCACGCCGAATCGTGCTCGAGATCGCCGATCGCACGCTCGAGCGTCTGGACAGCTACCGACGCATTCAAGGCATCATGCGTCTCGATGGCGAAACGTTGCACATCGGCACGCGCTCGTGGGATCTGTCGAAGAAGCGCAACGTTTATCTCATCGGCGCCGGCAAGGCCTGCAACCACATGGCGATGGCGGTCGATCACGTGCTGGGCGATCGTCTGACCTACGGCATCGCCATCGTGAAGATTCACGAGGAATCGGATCGCTTCAACAAGACCGAAGTGTTCGTCGGCGGTCATCCGTTGCCGAACGACGAAGGTCATCGCGCGTCGAAAAAGATCATTGAACTCGTGGATCAGGCGGGGCCGGACGATCTTTTCATTGCGGTCATCAGCGGCGGCAGCTCGGCGCTCATGTCGTGTCCGATCGAAGGCATCTCGCTGCAGGACGAGATCGACACGACCGATGTGCTGCTCAAGTCGGGCGCGGGCATCTACGAGATCAACGCCGTGCGCCGGCATATTTCGGCCCTCAACGGCGGCATGCTGGCGAAGCGCATTCAGGCGGTCGGCGCGGAGTTGATCGGTTTCGGCATCAGCGACGCAGTGGGGTCTCCCGCCACGGGCGACATCGCCGTGCCCTACGCGGCCTATAAGAGCACGCCGATCGGCCCCGACATGACGACGCTCGACGACGCTCGCGCGACGATCATCAATCGCAATGTGGCGGACCGTTTGCCCAGGAGCGTCGTCGACTATCTGATGCACGCCGGTCCTGAAGCGGAGACGCCCAAGGCGTTTCCCGACAACACCTATTTCCTGCTCAACACGCTTCCGGATTCCTGCATTTACGCCAGGGAGATCTGCGAGGACATGGGCATCCCGGCGATGATCGTGTCGTCGTTTCTGGAAGGCGAAAGCCGCGATGTGGGCACTTTCTTCGCTTCCATCGCGCGCGAAATCCAGACGTACGGCAATCCCATCAAGCCGCCTTGCGTGCTGCTGAGTTCGGGAGAAGTGACGACGCATATCAGCGATAACAGCGCCATCAAAGGACATGGCGGTCCGGGTCAGGAGATGACCGTAGGTTTCGCCATCGCGGCGGAGAAGACGAAAGGCGCGTGCCTGCTGTCGATCGATAGCGAAGGCACGGACGGCACGGCGAAAGTGGCGGGCGGCATCACGGATTCGAGCAGCTTCAAGGCTGCCGCCGCCAAGGGCGTCAGTCTCTTTCAGGCCCTCCGCGAACACAGTTGTTACGAAGCGCTCTCCTCCATCGGCTCCGCCGTTTTCACGGGCAACACGGGAACGAACCTGTGCGACCTGAACATCCTCTACGTCCCGGCACCGAAGGAGAGCGAGTAAATGGACAACAAAATCGTATCGGTTCGCGCGCAACAGATCATCGATTGCAAATGCCGGCCTGCGGTGGAAGTCGAGATTCGCACGGAGAGCGGCGCGACCGGTCGTGGCGCGGCGCCGACCGGCACTTCGGTGGGCATGCACGAATCGTTCGTCCTGCGCGACGGCGATCCGTCCACGTATAAAGGGCTGAGCGTGCACAAGGCGGTAGATTATGCGGAGAACGTGATTGGCCCGGCGCTCATCGGAATGGACGTGTCGGATCAGCGCGCGATCGACGAGAAAATGATCGCGCTCGATGGCACCCCGGATAAACATCGTCTGGGCGGCAATACCATCTATTCGGTGTCGATCGCGGCGTTCCGTGCAGCCGCCGACGCGCGCGCCATTCCGCTTTACGAGCACATTGCCGGCAGAGACATCAGGACGGTGCCGGTGCCGTGTTTCAACGTCGTCAATGGCGGACGTTACGAAGGCTTCACCCAAGGGTTCAACGAGTTTCTGATCGTGCCCTACGGCACCGATAGCATCGACTTCTCGATCGAAATGGCGGTGGCGGTGTTCCATAAGCTGGGCGAGGTGCTCACGTCGTATCTCGGACACAAGCCGCAGGTTGCCAGCTCGTATGGCTATGCCGCGCCGTCGGAAGATCCGGAAATGATCCTCACGCTGATGCAGAAAGCCATCGACGAATGCGGCTATAGCGACCGCATCGCGTTCGCGCTGGATTGCGCATCGAGCGAAATGTACGACAAGCAGACGGGCCGCTATCTGCTCAAGGGAGAGCGCGTGTCTTCCGACGAGTTGATCGCGTACGCAAAGTACCTGACCGAGCGGTTCAATATGGTCTTCATCGAAGACCTGCTCGACGAGAACGACTGGGCAGGCTATAGCAAAGCCGTTCGTGAACTCAAGCGGACGATCGTGCTTGGCGACGACCTCACCGTGACGAATCTCGAACTGCTGCGCCGCGCGCATGACACGCACGCCGTGGATGGGTTCGTGCTCAAGCCCAATCAGGTTGGCACCATCACCGAAGCGATGGATGCGTATAAGTTCGCGCAAGAGCACGGAATGATCGCGGTGCCGTCGGGGCGTTCGGGCGGTGTCGTCGACGATGTGGTCATGGATTTTTCCGTTGGCCTCGAAGTGCCCTTTCAGAAAAACGGCGCGCCGCGCTCGGGCGAACGCATCGAGAAACTGAACTTTCTGATGCGCGCCAATGCAAGAAGCTCGGCTTGCCGTCTTTACGACATCGCTCCGCTGCTGCGCTTCTGATTCGCCCTTCTCTTCAGCCAACAAAGGTTAACCCATGTACCCTAAGATCGACTTCCTGTACCTTTCCGAACCCGACATGATCGACGCCGGCGTTCTCGATGCCGCGCGTTGCGTGTCCGTCTGCGAAGAGACCTTCAGCCTGCTCGGCAAAGGCGACTATCTGATGGGCGGCGCGAATCACAACAACCACGGCTTGAACATCGTTTTCCCGAAAGAAACGAAGTTCCCTAACATGCCCGTGGCGGGACCGGATCGCCGCTTTGCCGCCATGCCCGGTTATCTGGGTGGCCGCTTCGACGTGTGTGGCAACAAGTGGTACGGCTCCAACCATGCGAACGCACAGAAAGGTCTGCCGCGCTCCATTCTGACGATGATGCTCAACGACAAGGACACGGGCGCGCCGCTCGCGCTCATGTCGGCGAATCTTTTGAGCGCGGCGCGGACCGGCGCCGTGCCCGGTGTCGCGGCGAAGTATCTCGTGAACAAGGATGCCAAGACCGCTTCGGTCATCGGTTGCGGGCCGATCAACAAGGCGTGTTTCGCCGCGATCATGACGCAGCTTTCCGGCATCGAGAAGGTCGTCTGCTTCGACGTGTTCCTCGACAAGGCGAACGAATTCGCGCGCTGGATCGAGGCAACGTATCACGTCTCCGCTATCGGTGTAGACGAAGCCGAGCAAGGCTTCCGCGATGCCGACGTCATCACCGTCGCCGCTTCTCGTCTCAAACCCCTGCACTTCAAGGACGAGTGGATCAAGGAAGGCGCCGCCATTCTCGTGTCCGGCCCGTTCAATACGGACGAGTCTTTCCTCACGAACTGCAAGATCGTCTTCGACCACACGCCGCTCCAGGAGGCTTATGTCGAGGATGCCGTCGCCTCGGGGAACAAGGAAGCGTATTACAGCGGCGTCATCGGCGGCCCTTTCTATCGCCTCATCGACGCCGGCAAGCTGCCCTCGCTTGCGGACTCGACCGGTCTCGGCGATGTCGTCAACGGCGTGAAGCCGGGCCGCGAAAGCGCGAAGGACAGAGTCATCTTCATCGCTTGTGGCATGGCTGTATTCGACATCAGCTGGGGTTTCGATCTGTACAAGAATGCGATTGACAAGGGCATTGGACAGTCGCTCAATCTGTGGGAGAAGCCAAGCCAGGCGTGACGTGTTCACACCGAGGCCTCCGGATATTCGGGGTCTTTGATGTCCCTAGTGAAGCAGCATTCACCAGCAGCCCGGATCCACACTCCGGGCTGTTTCCAAATCAACGTAGCGTGAAACGCGAACGTCGCGCGCCATGCACATAAAGAGAATTTGAATGACAAGGTATCGTTTCGAATGCATTGAAGGTCACACGGAAGGGATGCCCGTGCGGATGGTGACGGGCGGAGCGCCGGCGGTGAAACGCTCGTCGATGTACGAGGTGCGCGAGGCCTTCATCGCCGATTACGACTGGGTCCGTCGCGCCTTGATGATGGAACCGCGCGGGCATGCTCATATGTCCGGCACCATCCTGTACCCGCCGATGTCGCCCGATGCAGACATGAGCCTGCTCTTCATCGAAACATCCGGCTTTTTGCCGATGTGCGGGCACGCGTCGATCGGTTCGATCTCGTTCGCCATCGAAGCCGGTCTAGTGCGGCCACGCGAGCCGGGCAAGGTCGTCGTCGACGTACCGGCGGGCAAGCTGACGGCGCGCTATGAAATGGATGGCGAGCGCGTCAAGACAGTGCGCTTCACGAACGTCCCCAGCTTCCTGCTTCACCGCGACGTGGAAGTGAATCACCCGGTACTCGGGAAACTCGTCGTGGACATTGCCTACGGCGGAAACTTCTATCCCATCGTCGAGGCGCAGCCCAACTTCCCCGGTTGCGAACACTTTTCGCCTGCGGAACTGCTGGAATACGGGCGACAGATGCAGGAAGCGGTCAACGAGACCATCGATGTCGTTCATCCGGACAAACCCGCGATTCGCGGCGTAAAGCATTGCATGTGGACGGGCGCGTCGCAGTCGGAGAACGCGGACGGCCGCGCGGTCGTCATTGCCGGCGCGACGCTCATCGATCGATCGCCGTGCGGAACCGGAACTTCTGCGCGCGTCGCTCAACGTCATGCCCGCGGACTGCTGCAAGAGGGACAGACATTCACGCATCAAAGCCTGATTCTCAGCGCCTTCGTGGGCCGTGTCGAAGCAGTCACCCGACTCGAAAGCGGTCTTGAGGCGGTGCTGCCCAGTGTCGAAGGACAGGCGTGGATTACGGGCCGTGGAGAACACTACGTGGACGAGTCACAGCCCTACGCTCACGGATTCAGCCTGGAGGATTTCGCACGCTGACGGGCGCGAAACGCAGCGACGGGCGCTGCGGTATGCAGTGCCCGTCGACTCGTTCGTCTATTCGCTCATACCGGTGCGCGTCCTGAAACCTGGGCGTCTTCTTCTTGCCCGCCGTCGAGGCTATCCGTTCGATTGATGTCGATGCCCGCTGTTTCAGGTCCAACTGCAATCATCGCGAGCGCAATGAGATTCACCGAACCGCACATGGCGACCACGCCCCAAGGTGAGCCGTTGCAGAGCTTCAACAACCATGCCGCCAGCACCGGGACGGAGCCGCCCGCCAGAAGCCCTGCGCCGGTCAGCGCGAGCGCAGACGCGGAGTAACGCACATTGGTCGGAAAGACTTCGACGAAGGTCGCGGCCTGCACGCCCGTCTGTACTTGCGTAAAGCCCATGAACAGGCCCATGGCCAGCGCCATCACGACAAAATTCTTCGTCGCGAGCATGGGATAGAAGCACAGGAGCAGGATGAAGGTAGCGCTCAACGCGAACAGCAAAACCGGCTTGCGCCCGAAGCGATCGCTCAGGCCGCCGCCGATGATCGAACCAGCCACTGCGCAGACATTACCGATCATCAGAAGCAGGAAACTCGTCTGCTTCGATACACCGAGCGTGTTGTTCAGATAGCTGAGCGTGAACACCACAGCAAGAAAGAAGAGCGCCGTGGGGCCGCAGAAGAACAGCATCATTCGCAAGATGGTCTTGTAGTGCAGACGAACCGCATCTTGCAAGGGCCGTCCGCGGCTGGCAATGCCTAAACGCTTCATCTCGACGAACGCAGGTGTCTCGCTCACGCGCAGGCGGATGTAGATGCCCACCACCACGAGACCTATGCTCGCGATGAAGGGAATGCGCCAGCCGTAGCTTTCAAATGCGGCCGGCTCCATCGTCGCTGAGAGCGCCAGCAGCACACCATTGGCGACGATCTGACTGAGCGGCGCGCACATGCCGATCAACCCCGAGTATCGGCCACGCCGGTCCGCCGGCGCGTGTTCGAGGGCCATCAACTGGCCGCCGCTGGTTTCACCGCCGAGGGCGAAGCCTTGAATCACGCGGAGCAGCACCAGCAGGAGCGGCGCATAGATGCCGATCTGCGCATAGGTAGGCAGCAGTCCCATCAGGACCGAGGTGATGCCCATCGCGGCGACCGTTCCGAGCATCAGGTTCCGGCGCCCCATCTTGTCGCCGAAGTGACCGCAAATCACCGCGCCCAACGGACGCGCCGCCATGCCGACGCTAAAGGTAGCAAGTGACGCGAGCACCGCCACCGTCGAATCCAGCGCCGGAAAAAACAGCTTCGGCAGGACCGTGGCCGCGATCGCACCATAGAGCGTGAAATCAAACCATTCCAGTGCGCTACCCAGTGTGGCGGCCCTGACGGCCCGATTGGCCATGGCGAGCGTCGAGCGCTCCGACGTCTTGTCTTGCATGCGTGCTAGTCTCATGGCTTGAATGGAAGGTGTCTGTGGCAAGCCCTCCGATGCATCGAGGGCTTGCACATGGGAAGCGCCAGCGCTCAGGCCGCGCGTTTGACGAGATCTCGAAGCTCTGCCGGGAACAACATGTCACGCGCAACGGAATCGTCAGCACGAAGCAATTCGGCCGCTTTGCGCGCACCGAAGAAGTCCAGGAAGAGCGGCGTTTGCAGAATGAGCATGTCGAAACCCGGGAGAACCGTCATACCCTGATTCATCGCGGCTCTGAGCAATGGCGTCGGCTGGTTCTTCATCAGAATGTCGCAGACCTGGGCGCCCGGTTCGAGCCGATCAGTCGGAACGGGCAACGGATCATTTGCCTTGAGACCCAGCGGCGACGCGTTTATCACGACTTCAAAGCCGGCGGGGTCGTTGCTGTCCTTGACCGACACCGGCACGCCGTACTGTTTCTGGATGGACTGCGCCAGTTGGCGCGCCTTCGACGTTTCTGGATCGTAAAGGCCGATCTTCGACACAGCGCCCTCCGACAACGCGGCCGCAATCGCGCTCGCCGCACCGCCCGCGCCGACCAGAAACACCGACTTGCCGCGATAGTCCATTGCATAGCGCTCCATCGACTTGACGAAGCCCAGTCCATCGAACAGTTCGCCTTCGAGCTCGCCCGCCTCGTTGCGTCGAATCGCATTGACCGCATTCGCGACCTGCGCGCCCTTCGAGCAGCGATCGACGATCGATGCGGCTGCAGTCTTGTGCGGAATCGACAGGACCATGCCGCGCGTCGTCGCCGAACTGAACAACGACCGGATCGTCGCCTCCAGGTTTTGCGGAGCGACCTGGAGCGGAACCATGACCGCGTCGTCGCCGGCGAGCGGCAGCACCTTGTTGAAAATCTCGGGCGTGCGCACCTGTTCGATCGGGTCCGCCACCATGAAGAAAACGCCAGTTTTGCCGGTGATCATGAAATTCCTTTCAATTCTGTATTACTAAGTAATACCTCAGGATTGCCAGTAGTGAATGCGCCTCGCCATCGGCGAGGCGAGAACGCACTACTTCTTCGGGAAGCCTTCGCCCCAGGTATCGCTGAGCATGAAGCCCGCAGCCAGCGGATCATCAGGATCCACGCCAATCTGCTCAATGCCGTAGATCCATGCGCGCCCGCTGATCTTGGGAAGCACTGCGGGCCTGCCGCCGACTTCCGTTTTCCCCAGCAACTCGACTCCGAACTCGCTGCCGATCGTCGAACGGGACTTGAGCTTTCCACCCACATCCACCTTTCCGCGCGCGGCGAGCGTCGCAAGATTCGCCGAACTGCCGGTGCCGCACGGCGAGCGATCGATTCGCCCCGGCGGAAGCGTCGTGCAGGTCTGATACTCGACATCGCTTACCCGGTTGCGAAACATCACATAAGCGATCTGATTGATTTCCGGATAGAGCGGATGCTGGATGCTCACCTGTTCGTTGATGATGTTCCGCAACTTCACGCCATAGTCGGCGAGCTTGCGCGCGTTCTCCGGTGCAATCGTGAGACCCACTTGTTCCACGTCGACGAGCGCGTAGTACACGCCACCGAAAGCAACGTCGACCGTGATCTTGCCGAACTCGGCCGTCTCGACCGGCAGATCGAGATGCTCGACGAACGCGGGAACCATGTTCAGGGACACGCCAACGCAGCGGCCATCGCGGCACGTCGCGCGCGCCGTGACGAGACCGGCGGGCGTGTCCAGCACGACGGTCGTCTCTGGCTCCTGCATGGGCACGATTCCCATCTCGAGCAATGTCGTCACCACGCAGATCGAATTGCTTCCGGACATCGGATGGGCCTTGTCCGACTGAAGCACGATGAAGCCTGCATGTGCTTCGGGTCTTGTCGGCGGCAGCAGCAGGTTGACCGACATCTGCAGACAACCGCGCGGCTCGAGCACGACCAGTTTTCGAAGGCTGTCATCTACCTCGTTGATGTAGTTCATCTTGTCGAGCATGGTCGCGCCCGGGATGTTCACGACGCCGCCCGTGATCACCTTTCCGATCTCGCCCTCGCAATGCACGCCGACGAGTTGCAGTGTCTTTTTCCAGCGCATGGTTCACACCTTTCTGAAATGTTCGGCCCTCTGGCCTGATCGCCGGCGTTTTCGCCGACGCATGATTTGATCTGGGCGACTCGTTATGTTCAGAACCGGTAAGCGCTGAACGGCGCGAGATCCTGTTTCGGCGTTCGCCCTGCCGCCAGGTCGGCAATCAGACGCCCTGTGGTGGCGCCGAGCGTGAGCCCCAGTTGTCCGTGACCGATCGCCATCAGCACGTTTGGAAGACGCCGCGACCGGTCGATGATCGGCTTCGTGTCAGGCAGGAACGGGCGATAGCCGACACCGAATTCGTGCCGCTGAACGTTCAGCTCCGGGAGAACGCGGCGCGCCTTCGCGAGAATGATTTCCGCGCGCTTGAAATTCGGCTTCGCGTTCTTTCCGGCAAACTCGATCGTGCCGCCGATTTGCAGCCCGCGTCGCATCGGCGTGAAGCAGAAGCCACCATCGGCATAAATCACCGAATGCCGGAACTCGACGCCGGGTTCGGGCAGCAGCGCCTGATAGCCTGCGACGCCTTCGAGCGGCACATCGATGCCCAATTGCGAGAAGAAGCGCGTCGCACTCGCGCCCGCCGCAACCACGACATGATTTGCGGCCACGCGCTCTCCGTTTGCCAGTGTGACTCCCGTGGCACGTCCCGAGTCTTCGTCGATGGACAGGGCCGTGGTTCGGATGCGCCGTCCGCCGTTATTCTCGAAGCTCTCGGTCAGCGCCGCGATGAAACCCTCAGTGTCACTCACGAAACGCCATTGCGGCAGAAGAATGCCGTGCGAGAAGCGCCCGGCGAGCGTCGGTTCCAGATCGCCGATTTCCGCCGCATTCAGCACTTGCGAAGAAAAGCCGAAGGACTGCCGAAGCTCCATATGTCCGCGCTCGCGCTCCACCCCTTCAGGGCCATCGAAAACCTGCATGATGGGTCGTTGAAGAAGGAGCGCCTTGTCGTCGCATTCATCGAGCAACGGTGCGTAATCGGCAAACACATCCTTCGTCAGCGTGGCCATGGCCTGAGCGATGCTTTCGATCCGCGAATGACGCGCACAGGCCATGAAGCGCAGCAACCAGGGAATGATGCCCGGCAACGCGCTCGGACGCAAAGCAAGCGGACCGGTCTGGTCCATCAGCCATCCCGGCACCTTCATCAGAAGGCCGGGCTTCGAGAGCGGAATGATCTCGCCGACCGAGATCTGGCCGCAACTCCATTTCGCCGTGCTGTCGCCCGGCGCGGCCGGATCGACCAGCGTGACCTGAACCCCGTTGCGCTGAAGGTAAAGCGCGCAACAGGTGCCGACGATGCCACCGCCGACCACGACCGCCTGCTCATGCGAGGCAGGCGAAGGCACGGGGCTCGGGAAACGCTCGCGGGGTAAAGAATTCATCTTCGATTTCGTCCGTGCTGCGGAAAGAACGACCTTTTTGTATTGAATACCTTTCGCTTTCAATAAGCAAAGCGACGAAGGAACCTTGTCTCAACCAGACCGACCAGCCGGGTCAGCGGGAACGCCACCAGGAAGTAAATGATCCCGACGGTCGTCAGGAACTCGAGCGGACGCGCCGTCGAGTTCGAGATGCTCTGTCCGACATACATCAGGTCCGCAACCCCCACCGACGAAATCAGCGCGCTCTCCTTGAACAGACTGATGATGTTCGACAGAAGCGGGGGAATGGCCCGCAACAGCGCCTGCGGAAAGATCACATGCAGGATTTTCGCCTGCGGCGAGAGGCTCAGTGCGATGCAGGCATCGTGCTGCTCGCCCGAGATCGACTTGAGCGCACCGCGAAACGTTTCGCTGGTGATCGCGGTCATGTAGAGCGTCAGCGAGATGATGACCGACAGATACGGCGGAATCGGCAAGCGGAACACCACAGGAAAGCAGAAAAAGATCCAGAAAAGCTGAATGAGAAGCGGCGTTCCACGGAATAGCTCCACGTACAGCCACGTCGGCGCCTTGATCCAACGAGAAGGCGACAAGCGAAGCAGACTGAGACAGAAGCCGAGCAGGCTTCCCAGCACCGCGCAGCCGCTCGTGAACGCAATGGTCAGGCCCAGCCCCTTCAGCAGCACGAGCCAGTACGACGCCACAATGCCGAGATCCAGATGCATTCCAATCTCCTTAACGCGTCACGGCGGCATCCTGCCGGCGCTCGATAACATGAACAAGTCGCGAGATCGGAAGCGATAGCGCGAAGTAGATCAGCGCAACGACCGTATAAGTTTCCAGCGGCCGATAGGCTTCGGTCGCCAGGCTCTTCGCGACATACATGAGGTCCGCCACCGCAACGATCGCAACCAGCGCGCTTTGCTGGAGCGTGCCGATGCCGTTGGTCATCAGCACTGGCAGCGCGCTGCGCAACGCCTGTGGCAAGACGACATAGAAGGTTCGTTGCCACGGCTTCAGACCCAATGCCACGCAGGCATCAAGGTGTTCCTTCGGCACCGCCTGCACCCCCGCGCGATAGGCCTCCGCGTTGAAGGCCGTCAGGTTCAAACCGAGCGCGAGCACGCCCATCGCGATGGGATCGATGAAGAAGTCGACCATCATCGGAATGCAATAAAAGAACCAGACGATCTGCAGCAGCGCGGGCGTGCAGCGGAAGAACTCGACAAAGAGCTGCGCCGGCCAGCGCACGAACTGCCAGCGGCTCATCACCATCAGGCAAAGAAAGAAGCCCAGCACAAGCCCCATGACGTTGGCGGCGAGCGCAAGCTCCAGCGTGACCTTCAGACCTTGAAGAAGGGCGGCCGCGCTTCCATTTAAGAAGCTGAAATCGAATTGATAGCCCATGTCCGCTCCCTCAATCCAGATGAAGGACTTTCTCGAGGAACTCGCGAGTACGCGCTTCCTTCGGGCATTTGAACATCTCGGCGGGCGCGCCCTCTTCCACCACCTTGCCGCTCGCGCAGAAGACGACGCGCGTGGCGATGTCGCGGGCAAAGTGCATGTCGTGCGTGACGATGATCATCGCCATCTTCTGCTCCGCCAGTTGCAGCATCACGTTCTGCACTTCGATCACCATCTCGGGATCGAGCGCGGATGTCACTTCGTCGAAGAGCATCAGTTTCGGTTCGAGCATGAGCGCGCGCGCGATGGCGACACGCTGCTTCTGTCCGCCCGAGAGCTGGCTGGGATAAGCGTTGAGCTTGCTTTCGAGACCGAGTCGCGCGAGGTACTTGCGTGCCCGCTCCGTCGCTTCGGCCTTGCCGAGCCCAAGCGTCTTCACCGGTGCCAGGATGAGGTTGCCAAGCACGGAAAGATGCGGAAACAGCGTGTAGTGCTGGAACACCATGCCAATCTGCTTTTGCAGCTTCGCATCGATCCGCTTGCCGCCCATGTCGGCGCCACGAATGTAGGGCTTTCCCTGGAACGCGATCTCGCCGCCCTGTACACCTTCGAGGCCCATCATCACGCGGAGCAGCGAACTCTTGCCGCTGCCGCTGGGGCCGATCACGACTAGCCGGTCGTCGGCGCGCATGTTCAGGCTCATCCGATCCATGACGACGAGATTTTCGCCGTATGACTTGTACACGTTCTTCAACTGCACGAAGTCGCCTGACACCGAGGACAAGGACGTGATGTTCCCTGGGTCGATCGCGGTCGCCAGCGGTTGTGCTTGTGTCTGAGATAACATGATGAGGACTTCCTCCTGCCCAGCGCAACGCTGGCGCTCGGGACTCCATTGAATCCGATGACGGAACTGCGGCGCGCGCAGTTCCGTCGGCTGACACCGGTTACTTGGTAGCGGCTACCGTCTCTTTAACCGAGGCTTCGACCAGTTTGTTCACTGTTCCCGTCTGCTTCTGCTGCTCGATAAACTGATTGAGCACGGCGACGTCCGCGGCCGGCGTATCCTTGCGAATACCGAAAGCGATCCCTTGCTGCGCCAGCAGCGGATTCGGCTTGAACGCGACAGCCCAGTCCGGGTGAGCGCGCGTGAGCAGCAGATTCGTCATGTTGTCATCCGCGAGCAGGTCCGCGCGCTTGGACATCAGCGCAAGGCGCGTTTCGTCGAAGCCCGGCAGACGCATGATCGTCGCCTGTTTCAGGACGGCGGAGATCGCCTTGTCCTGCGCCGTGCCCGACATCACCGTGACGGTCATGCCCGGCTTGTCGATGTCGGCAATCGTATTGATCGACTTCGGCACCTTCGGGTTGTTCTTGTTGTAGGCAAAGGTCACGCTGTAATCGACGACCGGCTCCGAGAACGAGATCGCCTTTCTGCGCTCAGGTGTGTCGTTGAGCGACAGTGAGATGTCCCACTTCTCGGACTGAAGCCCGGCAACGATGTTGTCCCACGTCGTGTCGACATATTCGACCTTGACCTTCAGGACCTTCTCGCCGAACTGGCGGCACAGATCGGGAAAGATGCCGCTGTAGGTTTCCGTCTTCGGGTCCTTCATGGTGTACGGCGGCGAGGTCGCGATACCACAGCGCAGAACGCCGGCCTTTCGCACGCTTTGCCAGGTATTGGCATCCTGGGCATACGTCGTCGAGCTCATGGCAAGTGCGCCTACTGCAGTCGCACAGACCAGCGCGCGACCAAGAATTTGAGAAATCGGCAGCATTTTCAACCTCAGCAATTTAGGGGTTCAGTCAATACAAGTGATCGGGTCTTGCTGGTTTTTGCCTACTTGAGTTCGAAAATTCCATCGAGCTCGACTGCCACGCCTCGCGGCAACGAAATGCAGCCGACCGCGGCCCGGGTATGCCGGCCGGCATCACCCAGCACGGCAACCATGAGATCGGATGCGCCGTTGATGACCTTCGGATGGTCGGTAAAGTCCTCCGCTGCGTTGACAAACCCTCCAAGCCGGACGCAGCCCGCCACGCGACTTAAATCGCCCTCTACCGCGCGATCGACCTGCGCGAGCATGTTGACGGCGCAGAGCCGCGCGGCGGCCTGTCCTTCTTCGATCGTCACGTTGCGACCGAGCTTGCCGACGTATTGATCCACGCCGTCCAGCACCGGCACCTGGCCTGACACGTACAGGAGATTCCCCACCTTCTTGACCGGGAGAAAATTGGCTCCCGGCTTCGGCGCGGATTGAGGCAACTCGATGCCCAACTCGCGCAGGCGTTCTTTCAGACTTTGATTCATCGGGTCGTCTCCGGAACTCACTTCGCGTTGCGAGCCGCGTCCGAGCGCGCCCGGTCGATCCGGTCACCGTCGAACACCACCTTGTGGCGCTGCTCCGCGTACTCGCGCGAGATCTTGCCGTTTGCGAAGTCCGCTTCGATCTTGTCGAGCGTTCGCGTCATCGGATCGCCGTAACCGCCGCCGCCGGCCTGCTCGTGGCGGATGATCGCGCCGCGATGCAGCGTGCGCGTGAACTTGCTGGGAAGCGGCGACAGCCCTTCTTCCGAGCGAAGGTAATTCGCTGAGCAGGCTCCAGTGCCGCCACCGAACAGGCCATAAGGTGCGTGATTGGCGCGGTCCGAGCGAATTTGCGCGACCACTTCGTCGGCTTCGATCCGATACTCGCGCACGAGTCCCAGACCGCCGCGGTATTCGCCCGCGCCGCCTGAATCGGTCGCGAAGCCGTACGCTTCCATCACGATCGGGTAACGCGCTTCGAGCGTTTCGATCGGCATGTTCGACATGTTCTGCGACGGGTTCGTGACGCCTTCCACACCGTCCTTGTTGAAGCGGCCGCCCCATGCGCCGTTGATCATGTCGACCAGAATGAACGGCTCGCTCGCGCCCTTCGCATAGCCGCTCAATGCGATGACCGTGTTGCCGCCCTCGCCCGCCGCCATGACCTTCTTCGGTGCGATCTGCGCCAGCGCGCCGAGCACGCAGTCGACCACGCGATAACCCGTCAGTGCGCGCGCGGCGACCGGCGCCGGCATGCGCGGATTGAGAATCGAGCCTTCCGGCGCGGTAATGTCGATGCAGCGATAAACGCCCGCGTTATTGGGCACGTCGGCGTCCAGCGCGCAGCGCACGCTGAGGTAGGTCGCTGACTTCACGAACGAGAGCGTCGAGTTGATCGCGCCGCGCACTTGCGGCGACGAGCCCGCGAAATCGACGCTGACCTTCGATCCCGCCACCGTGATCGCGCACTTGATGGGAATCGCGTCCTCGGAGAAGCCGTCGTTGTCGATGTAGTCCGTGAAGTGATACACGCCGTCCGGCCATGCTTCAATCGCCTGACGCGTGAGTCTTTCACCGTAGTCGAGCAGTTCGTCGAAGTAGCCTTGGAGGTTCTCTTCGCCATAACGGTCGATCATGCGCAGCAACTCACGTTCGCCGATGTTGCAGGTGGCGAGCTGCGCGTCGAGATCGCCGAGCACGAGATCCGGAAGCCGCACGTTCTTCTTGATGATGTTGATGAGCGTCTCGTTCGGTTCGCCGCGCGCATAGAGCTTCGTCGGCGGAATGCGCAGTCCTTCCTGGAAAATCTCGGTCGAATCCGCAGCGTTGGAACCGGGAACGCGTCCACCCACGTCGCAATGGTGCGCAATCACGACGGAGAATCCCTGCAGCCGCTTCTCATGAAAGATCGGCTTGAACATGAAGATGTCCGGCAGATGCATGCCGCCTTCATACGGATCGTTCAGGATGATGACATCGCCGGGTTCGACGCTCGCCGCGTACTTGCTGATGATCACGTCCACGGCGTCGGGCACCGCGCCAAGGTGCAATGCGACCGTCTTCGCTTGCGCGAGAATGCGTCCCTTCGCATCGCACATGGTCACTGAATAGTCGAGCACATCACGAATAATCGGCGAGCGGGCGGTTCGCATGACGGCGAAGGCCATGTCGTCGACGATGGTGTCGAGCGCGTTTTTGACGACCGCGAAAGTGATCGGGTCAACGTTACGTTGGGTCATGGTTACTCCTGTGAAATCAGTCGAGCGAGGCAATCACGCTGCCTACCTTGTCGGTGCTCACGCGCCAGCCCGGCGGGATCACAATCGTGGTGTCGGAGCTTTCAAGAATCACAGGCCCCGTAATCGGCTTGTCCAGTGTCGAGCGCGGAACGATCGGTGTGTCGATCCACCCGGTCTTGCGGTCGAAGTAGACCCGGCGCGTGCTTGCGGCCTGCCCGCCACTCGTGGATTTCGAACTGCGGATGTCGTTGAAGTCGAGCGTGCTCGTGGCCACGCCGCGCGCGAGCAGCCGAACATTCGCGCATTCGATGGCATCGTTCGACGCGTAGCCGTAGATGGCTGCGTAAGCATCACGGAAGCCTTGGCGCAATGCTTCACGTGCGCTGTCGCCACGCGCCTCGGGAATGCGTACGGGAATCTCGTAGTCCTGTCCCTTGAACCGCATGTCGAGATCGAAGACGTACTCGATGCGATCCGCTGAATAGCCTTCTTCCGCGAGAGCCTTGCGTGCGTCCTCGCGCATCTCGGCGACGACGCCCGCGAGCGCGTCGATATCGAGCGTATCGAGCAGGCTCAGCGACGGGCGCACGAAGTAGCGTTCCACCGCGCCGGCCAGCATGCCCATCGCGGTAAAGACGCCCGGCGCTGCCGGGAACACGACACGCTTCATGTCGAGCGCGCGAGCCAGATCGCACGCGTGCACCGGGCCCGATCCGCCGAACGCGACCAGCGCGAAATCGCGAGGATCGACACCGCGCTCGACCGTCACGGCCTTGATGGTCCGCGCCATGTTGACGTTGACGACCTCGCGAATGCCGACTGCCGCCTCCTCCACGCCGATGCCCAGCGGCGTCGCGAGCAGCGTATCGACCGCGTCACGCGCTGCCTGGATGTTGAGTTCCATCGTTCCGCCTGCGAGCTTCTGCGGCAGAAAACCAAGGATTGCGTTGGCATCGGTTACCGTCGGCTTTTCACCGCCGATGCCGTAGCACACCGGTCCGGGAAACGCGCCGGCCGAGACGGGGCCGACGTTGAGAAGGCCGCCTGCATCGATCCATGCGATCGATCCCGCGCCGCTGCCGACTTCGGCCACGTCGATCGTCGGCACGCGCATCATGTAGCCGCCCGCCTTGATGAAGCGGCTGGGCGTCGAGATGCCCGCCCGGAATTCGTATTCGTTGGTGCGCGCGAGCTGCCCTTCGTGAATCAGCGAGGCCGACGCGGTCGTGCCGCCCATGTCGAAGACCACGAGTTCCTGCTCGTTGATGGCGTCGCCCAGACGTCCCGCGCCGACCACGCCCGCCGACCGGCCAGAGGAGATGAAGAAGACCGGCGTGTCCTGTGCGATGCGAGCGCTCGACAACCCGCCATTCGAGTTGCTGACCAGAAGCGGAGAATTGACGCCGATACGCTTGAGACCCGATTCCAGACGCTGAAGATATGTCCGCAACGCCGGCAGCACGTAGGCGTTCACGACCGTCGTCGACGTGCGCTCATACTCGCGCAGTTCGGGCAGCACCGAGATTGATGCAGTCACGCTGATGTCAGGGAACGCTTGCTGAAATGCTTCCAGCGCCGCTTTCTCATTTGCGCCGTTCTTGTATGAATTGATGAAGCAGATCGCGACAGACTCGACACCTTCGCTCTGAAAGAACTTGCCCGCCTCGATCACCTGATCGACAGGCGTCGGGCGCAGCACGTCGCCGCAAGCGAGGACACGCTCATCGATCTCCAGGCGATAGCGGCGTTCGACGAGCGGCACCGGCTTGTCCCATGAAAGATCGAACATGGTCGGCGTGCGCACGCGACCGATCTCCAGCACGTCCCTGAAACCCTTCGTCGTGATGAGGCCGCACTTCGCGCCAACCTTCTGCAGCATCGTGTTCGAACCGACTGTCGTGCCGTGCAGCACCTCGGTGACATCGGACGTCTTCATGCCGGCCTGCTCGAGAATGCGCTGCACGCCCGTCAGAACCGCCTCCTCCGGCGCCGCAGGCGTCGAAGAGACTTTGGTGAAAGTCACATAGCCCTTGTCGTCGAGCAACACAAGGTCCGTGAAAGTGCCGCCGATGTCGACCCCAATTCTCGCGCTTGCCATATCGATTCCCGATCGTTTCCAAGTTGAAGGTGCATGCCAGATACCGTCTGAACATTTAGATCCAGCGGTGACCGGCTCACATGGAATTGATGATTGGCGACAATTAGAGATCATGTCAGTCGACACAGCCTCTACAAACTTATCGCCCCAATGAACGCATCACATCCATGACTCGCATTGTCGATCAAAAGACGACAATGTCAACGTGAAAAATAATTCCGAGCTGGAGTGAGTCGCTGGAAGCCATACTGGACGGTACTTTAGGCGATGCATCGGGGTAAACATGCATATGTGCATGGCAGCGTAATTTCTTGACAGCCGAATTCGGCGATGCAAGTATTGTCGGCATTAGGTCGACTGTTTTCAGACAAATTTTTTAGCCTTCTTCGGCGTTTCGTGAGGTGAGTATGGGGAAAAATCAGGAAGTCATCGTCGTAACCGGCGGCGCCAGCGGGATTGGCGAGGCCTGCGCGCGTCGCTTTGCGCATGCCGGATATCGCGTGGTTCTGGCTGACGTGAACTCGGACGGCGGCAATCGCGTAGCCAGCGAGTTGCGCGATGCAGGTCATGACGCCCAGTTCCATCACGTCGACCTGGCGAGCGAGGAGTCAGTCGCGAGGTTCGCGTCGCAGGTGATCGAGGAATCCGGCGCGCCGGTTGGCCTCATCAACGCTGGGGGCATCCTTCAGAACGCCGTGCGCGTTCTGGATATGGATCTTGCGGAGTTCGATCGGCTCTTCCAGATCAACGTTCGTGGGACTCTGATCGCATCGCGTGCGTTCGGCGCCGCGATGTGTGAAGCAGGTCACGGATCGGTGATCAATCTTTGTTCGATGACGACGTTTCGCTCTTCGGCGCAAGTGGCTTATACGGTCGGCAAGTCCGGGCTGAAAGCACTGACCGAGACGATGGCGGCCGAGTGGGGACCGCGCGGCGTACGAGTCAACGCAGTTGCGCCGGGTTACACCTTGACTCAGGCCATGCAGGCACGCATCGACAGTGGACAACGTGATCCGGCGTTGGTGATCGAGCGTTCGGCATTGCGCCGTTTCGTCAAGCCGTCCGAAGTCGCCGACGCAGTGTTCTTCCTCTGTTCGAGCGAAGCAGCCGCGATTACGGGCGTGACTTTACCCATCGATTGTGGATGGCTTGCCTCCACCGCTTATCTCGCCTTCGCATCGCAGCCCGATTAAACCGTTTGGAATTCGCTGAAGGAACCACAATGCCCATCATCCACGTACAAATGCTCGCAGGCAGAACGCTCGAGCAAAAGTCTGAACTCGCCGATGCGCTCACGCGCGAAACCGCGCGCATCGCCCGATGCACGGCGGCCGACGTGCAGATCGTTTTCGACGAAGTCGCGCACGCGAGCTGGGCGGTCGGAGGCCGTCTGGTTTCGGCAAATTCGGCTGCGCGCGCAGAACAGACCTGAGAGACGCACCTCATCCGATGAGGACTGGAGCGCAGTAGAACGATACCGGCCTCGAAGCTTTATTTTTGTGGCCGGTTCGTGTTTGTACGAGGGCCGAGTCGGCCGCCGTGAGGCACGACGTGGCTCAAGCCGACTTGCTTGCCGGGTAGACGACCGGCATCTCGGCAGTCAGATTCCTGTCGAGAAACTGCATGAAGCGACCTTTGAACTGAACCGCGTGCTGGTGCGCAGCAGCCTCGGCCCAATCTGCATCGCCCGCTTCGATCGCGGCCACCATCTCGGTATGATCGCTCGCCATTTGCTCGGAACTGATATTTGCCATCGTCTGAAATTGGAAGTGGAGATTGAGCATTCGTCGTCCTTCTTCCAGAAGCCGCCGATACAAATCCGCGAAATAAACGTTCCGCCCGGCCTTGGCAACGGCCATGTGAAATTCGTAGTTCGTTTCGATCACATCCAGACTATTGTGTTTCTTGATGCTGAGCGCTGCGGCCTTTTCGTAAGTTTTCGCCGCAAGCTGGATCTTTCGAAGATCCTCATCGGTCCGGTGCAAAGCGGCAAGACGAGTAGTCACGCGCTGCAGCAAATCCAGCGCATCCAGAAATTCGGGCACACGTCCGAAGTCCATGGGCGTGACCACGTTGCCACGGTTGGGCAAGATCGTGACGAGACCTTCCGCGGACAAGCGCACGAGCGCTTCGCGCACAGGCGATCTCGACACGCCGAAACGCTCCGCGACGCCGAGCTCGTCGAGATGGGTTCCTGGCGCAAGTTTCATCGTCAGGATTTCGTTGCGCAACGTCACGTATACACGCGCCGTGCCCGTCTCTTTGGGAGCGTGAGCATCCCCTGCCGTCTCTTTTGCCATTTTGCCCTTCCTTCATGTCTGTCGAAGAGGCACAATTGTTCGCACCCTTGTCGACGTAATGCCGACAATTGTACTCCTCTTTCTGCACGCGTCGAGCGGGCCAGCACGGGTTCCGGCTGTGGCATTCCTCATTGTCGATTGGCTACAATGATTGATACCTTCGAATCGCAGGGTGGCTTCAATGAAAGGCTGCGTCGCGACCGATGAAGTCATCGCATTTATTTTGATGAATCGAGAGCCTTATGTCCTCAGTTCTAAACGTGCCCAAGGTTGTCAAGCAGTCGATGGGATCTCAAGCCGTCGACATCCTTCGCGAATCGATCATCAACGGAGATTTGCCGGCTGGCGCGCGAATCACCGAGATCCAGCTTTCCGAGGAAATGGATCTTTCGCGCGCGACCGTTCGTGCCGCGCTTCATCAGCTGGCGAAGGAAGGACTCACGACTCTCGTCCCGTACACGGGATGGACCGTCATCACATTGACGCCGAAGGACGTATGGGAGCTCTACACGCTGAGATCGAGCCTCGAGCGCCTCGCCGCTCAACTCGTGGCCTCCACGCTCAATGACCGCAAGCGTCAGCGGATTCGCACCTGTTTTGCGGCCCTTGAACGTAGCTGCGCATCGTCGAACAAGCGCGTCATGGCAGAAGCAGACTTTGCATTTCACAAGACCATCATCGAACTCTCCGAGCATGGGCGCCTGAAGGATCAATATGAGGTGATCGAGCGGCAAATCAGGATCTACATCCGTTCCAGCGATTCACTGGCCGAAACCAGTGAAGCGATCATCGAACAACATCGGCCGATCAGTGTCGCCATTCTCGGGGAAGACGTCGAAGAAGCCGGCAGGTTATCCGAAGCGCACAACATGACGGAAGGAAAGAAGCTCACTGCTCATCTGTTGAGTCTCGACAGTCCGGAAATCGGTTTGAACCCGCTCGGCCCCACGGGGCGCCTCAAGAATTTGAAAGCGCGCCGCGGCAAACTGGCTTGATTGAAGGACAGCCGATCTTCGAATCCAGCCATTCCAGTGCTGGAACAACATTTCTGGAGGGTTGATGTCTCGTCGTAAATTGCTGGTAGCGCTTTCTTACGTTCTGTTCGCTTGCGTAAGCGTAACGAGGACCGTACAGTCCGAAGAGATCAAGTCAGTCAAGATCGGGATCGCCGCACCTCTGACCGGATTCTCGGCGTCGAACGGAAAGGATGAGGAGAATGCTGCCCGCCTCGCCTTCGAGGAAGCCAACGCGCAAGGGCTCATCATTGGCGGCGCGAAGATCGCATTCGAAATCGACGGTCAGGACGATGCCGCCGACCCCAAAACAGCGGTGCTGGTCGCTCAACGCTTCGTCGACGAAAATGTAAGCGGAGTCATCGGTCACTACAACTCCGGATGCTCGGTAGCGGCATCCTCGGTGTACCGAAGGGCAGGTATTCCGCAAATTTCGCCGACGTCAAGTTCCCCGTCGTACACCGCGCAAGGATTCGAAACCACCTTCAGGACGATCAGCAACGACGATCAGATGGCGTTGCTTGCAGCGAACTACTCGGTAGAGCAGTTAAAGGCGAAGCGAATTGCCGTTATCGACGACAGCACCGACTACGGTACGAATCTTGTCACGGAGTACGTCAAGGCTATCCAGAAGCGCGGCGCGCAGCTCGTGTCGTGGCAATACACGACGGCAAACTCCATCGACTTCAGAGCGCTGCTTACGACGATCAAAGGTCTGAATCCCGACTTGATCTTCTATGTCGGTCAGGACATTCAAGCGGCCGGCCTGGCGAAACAGATCCGCCAGCTTGGGATAAGAGCCAGGTTCATGGGAGAAGGTGGATTCACGAACGAGCATTTCCTGCAACTTGCGGGACAAGGCGCAAAAGGAATGCTCAGTTGGGAGTACGGGCTTCCGCGTGACCGGATGCCTCGCGCGGCCGAACTCGACGCCAAGCTGAAGGCCCGGTTTGGCGTCGGGATCGTCCAGTTCGCTCCGCTCGCCTACGACGCCGCGTGGGCCATGATCAATGCGATGAAAGCGTCCGACTCCACGGACCCAAAGAAATATATCAAGGCTTTGCGAACGAATGCCTTCGACGGAGTTACCGGGACGATTGCCTTTACTCAAACCGGCGATCTCAAGAATGCCTCGGCGACGCTCTACGAAGAACAGGGCGGGAAATGGGTGGCTCTGGCCGTCGAGAAGACCACGGCGAAGTGAACGGCCGTTGCTAGGTGCTCCTCCTCTTCGCTTCTCTACTGCGATACACATTTGGCGGAAGGCAGCCGGAGTCGAACCGACCTGGGAATGTCTGACATCCCCAACCGGGTTTGAAGCCCGGCCGCACCACCGGATACGGATGCCTTCCTTCGCATACACGCCCGAAAACCCGGGCAGAACCCACGCGGGCGTCCGATTATAGCGGCGCTGCATAAACCACACGCGTCGCGTCATCGCGCATCAGCGGTCATCGTCGTTGATTCGTGCGCGCGGCGGCCGTCTGCGCATCAGGCGAAAAACGCAATACAGCAAGGCCGCCGCCACGAGCAGATCCAGCACCGTCGCGCCATGCGATTGGAGCGCCAGCACCACGAGGTGCAACTGGTGTTCGAACAGCGCGCCGCCCAGCAGCCAGAACGCCGCCCACGCGACGATTCCCGCCGTGTCCCAGAAGAAGAACGCGAACACGGCGATGCGCGTCGTGCCCATCAGCGGCGGCGTGACGAGTCCGAGACCCGGGACGAACTTCGATATCGCCACGATCGGCGCGCCGTGCCGCTCGAACAGTTCGCCGGCGGTGCGCACGCCGGTATCGAGCGCATACGACCGGCGGGCGAGCGCCGCGACGAGCCTGCGCCCATAGATGCGTCCCGCCGAGAACCATACGCTGTCGCCGAGCAGCGCTCCGCACACCGCCGCGAGCAGCACGTGCGAAAACGACAGCCGCCCGCCCGCCACCGCCGAGCCCGCGAACACGAGCAGCGGCGCGGACGGAAGCGGCACGCCCAGACGCGTGAGCAGCACATTCGCGAACACGGCGGCGGCGCCCCATTGCTGAATCGCCGACGGCGGAATCTGGATCAAGCGGCACCTCGTGATCGTTGCTTTCGATGCTTCATTGCGACCTCGACTCGACGAGCATCACCGGCACGCCTCCACACCCGGCGCTGCTCGCAATTTCGATGCCGCGCCACGGCGAATCCTTGTCATGATCGAAAGCCATCGGATCGACGCGCCGATCCGGCCGGAGCACGTTGAACGGCCACGACGGCCGCCGCAGGCGCTCATGCACGACCGAGCCCAGCCAGATCGGCGCGGGCGGCGCACCGTTGGGCGCGCGCACCTGATAACGCGTCGGCCAGAAGCGCAGCACATCGCGCTCGTCCGGTCCCATCAGCGCGCGCGCGAAAATGAGCGTCGAAGGCTCGCCGTTATTGAGGCGTGGCAAGGCCGGCAACGCGATGGCGGGCGCGTTCGGTATCACCACCGACATCACGCTCTTCAGACTCACATGCGACACCTCGGTCCAGCCGCGCGAAAGCAGTTGCGCGCGGATCTGCGCGGGCGTCGCGACCCATTGCACGGTGATCGGCTCACGCCGGTCGCCCTCCATGCTCGCGCGATAACAGGAAAACGTGCGCCACACGCTATCGGTCCACTGTATCGGCGTGATGACAACGGTCGCGGGGGGCGCGCTGTGCGCTTCGGTATCGTCGCTCAGTTGTACCGCGACGCTGCCGCAGATCACGAGCAGGGTCACGAGCGCCATGAGCGGGCGCGGTTTGGGCCTGGTCGGGTTGCGCCATACCGCCGTCAGCGCGATCAGGAACACCCACACGGCCGCGAGGGCGGTGCTGCCGAGCGCGTCCGAAATCGTGAAGCGTCCGAAGTAGAGTCCCGCGACGCCCACCGCGGTGACGATCGCCGAGGTCGCCGTCGCGATGATCACCCCCGTCAGCACGCCGACGCGCCGAAGCAGCAGGAACGCGAGAAAGCCATAGATGACGACGGTCGCCGCGACATGGCTGCTCGGGAAGCTGTGCTCCGTGGGCGCGAAGGACACGAGGATCGGCTCGTGCGCCGTGAAGCGGATCGCCGCGACGAGCATTTGCGAGAACACGACCGCCACGACCCAGTACGCGACGGTGCGCCAGCGCCGCTCGAAGCTCATCCAGATGATGACCATCGCGCCGAGCGCGAGCAGCGTCTCCGTGCTGCCGAGCGTCGCGGCGGCGTCGAAGATCGAGTCGGTCCAGCTCGACTGGAACGATTGCAGCAGGCGATAGATGGAGACATCGACCTGCACGATGGACGCGCCGCGCGCCACATTCGCGAGCACCGAGAAGAACACCACGGTCGAGGCGAGCAACAGGATCGAGATCACGACGATGAGCCCGGTCGCCGGATTGGCCGGATCGAGCGCGCGCGAGACGAGCCGCGCGGGCAGCCCATCGCTTCGTTGCGCCCACGCGAGCAGGGCGTCCCTCGACGCGATGGTCCAGCGCATCGCGTGCTCGACGACGACGCGCGCGAGGTTGAACACCACCCAGGCGATCGCGGTGACGAGAATCAGGATCACGACGAGCCGGATCGACACCGCGCCCGCCAGCTCGATCGACGCGCCGAACACGACGCCCGGCAGGATGTGCGTGGGCGCCCACACGAGCGCGCTCAGGATGTTGACGAAGAGAAAGCGCGCGGGCGTCATGCCGGCGACGCCCGCCACGACCGGCACGACGGCGCGCATCGGCGCCACGAAACGCGCGAGCACCACGCTCTTCGCGCCGTGCGCTTCGAAATACTTCTTGCCTGCGGCAAGCGCGCCGGGATGCGCGCGGAACGGCCACATCTGCGCGATGCGGTCCGCGTAGCGCTGGCCGAACCAGAAGCTGGCCGCATCGCCGGCAATGGCGCCCGCGATCGCGCAGACGAATACCCAGCCGAGGTTCAGCGCGCCCGCGCCGACCAGCGCGCCGGCGATGAACATCGCCGTGCTGCCCGGCACGAAGGTGCCGATGAACGCGACCGATTCGAGAAACGACGCGAGCAGCACGACCGCGAGCGCCCACTCGGGGTGGCCCGACAGAAGATGCAGCAGCTTGAAGTAGGAATGCTCCATCGTGATCGACCGCGACCGGGCGCGGCGCGCAATCGTCAGACGGACTCGTGCCAGCGGCTATCGGGTCGCAACAGGTGATGTTCGCGGTGGAATCGAGTGTACCCAACGCGGTCGAAGAACTCCAAAATCTGTATCGCCCGTTTGCGGCCCAGCGCGCTCGCGTCGCGGAAAGCGGCCGCGCCGAGCACGCCGCCATGTGCCTGCGCCTCATCCGCCACGAGCCGCGCCAGCGCGCCGATCGACGCGCGGCAGTAGAACAGGTCGCGCACGACCTGATACACGTCGCCGCGCCGCGCGAGCTTTCTGAGAAGCCTGCGCATGTCGTCCTCGGCGACGCCATGGGCGCTCGCGAGATCGCGCACCCACGGCGGATCGAAGCGGCCGTTTTCGATCGATGCGAGCACCGCGCGCGCGAGCGTTTCCTCGCGTTCGTTGAGCGTCACCGCATGCGACGGCAAATGCAGCCATGGCCCGCTTTTCGCAATTGCACCCTGCGTCACCGCATCGTCGACGAGCGCGCGCCACAGCGTGTCGGGCGCGAGCGGCGCAGCCATGCGGCGCAGACGCGCGGCATCGGGACCTTGTTCATCGGGGAAGTGTTCGTGGAATGCGGCGAGGGCGTCGAGCAGACGCGTGTGCAGCGCGCGCCAGTGCGTCGCGGCGATCAGCAATGCGTCCTCTTGCGAGGGCACGATGCGGAGATCGCCGGGCAATGCGATCGATGCCGCCGGCATGCCGCACAGATGTTCGATCAGCGAGCGCGGCAAGCCATACGGCGCTTGCTCGAACAGCGCATCGACGCGGCCGGTGTCGAGCATCGCGGCGAGCGCATCGAGCCACGCGCGGCGTTGCGGCGTGCGACGCTTGCGGGCCGGCGCGAATGGATCCAGCACGCGGCCGCCGCCGATGGTGCGGCTCGCCTGCGCATTGCGCACGATGAAGCGGTCGCCCGGCAGCGCGCCGACAGGTTGATCGAACACGAGCTGCACGCGCGCGGCTTGCCCGGCGGCGAGCGTGTCCGCTCCGAGCAGCGCGACATGCGCGACGCGATGCGTCGTGCCGAGATGCACGTGCAGCGGCGCCCAGTGCGTGAGCGTCAATTGCGCATCGCCTGCGAGGATCAGTTCGACATCGAGCCGTTCGGACGCGCGCGCGAGCCGCGCATCGACCAGCCAGTCCCCACGCGAAAGCGCATCGCGCTCGATGCCCGAGAGGTTGAGCGCGCAACGCTCGCCCGCGTGGCCGGTCTGCGCCGCGCGGTTCTGCGCATGAATGCTGCGCACGCGCACCGGCTCGCTTCCCGGCGCGCGCGGCGCGAGCGCGAGCGTGTCGCCCGCGTTCACGCGGCCCGCGAACACCGTGCCCGTCGCGATCGTGCCCTGTCCCGCTAGCGTGAATACGCGATCGACGGCGAGCCGGAAGAAGCCGTCGTCGCGACGCGCTTGCCCGTGTGTGGCGGCGTTACGCAGATGCGCATCGAGCGCGGCGACGCCTGCATCGTTTGCTTTCGTCGCGTCGGTGTCGAACAGCGCCGCGCCGCGCAACGGGCTGTGCGCGAGCAGCGCCTCGACTTGCGCATGCACCTCGCGCACGCGCGATTCATCCACGCGATCGCATTTGGTCACCGCCACCGCGCCGCGCGCCACGCCGAGCAGTTCGAGGATCGCGAGATGCTCGCGGGTTTGCGGCATCACGCCATCGTCGGCGGCGATCACGAGCAAGGCGAAGTCGATGCCGCACGCGCCCGCCGCCATCGTGTGCACGAGCTTCTCGTGACCCGGCACGTCGATGAAGCCGAGCACGCCGCCGTCCTGCAACGGCACATAGGCATAGCCGAGCTCGATGGAAATGCCGCGCGCCTTCTCTTCCTTCAGCCGGTCGGTATCGACGCCCGAGAGCGCGCGCACCAGCGTGGTCTTGCCGTGATCGATGTGCCCCGCCGTGCCGACGATCATGCGCGTGCTTCCAGTTGCGCGATGAACGCGGCTTCGTCCGCTTCTTCGAGGCAACGCAGATCGAGCCACAGCGCGCCATCCGCGATGCGCCCGAGCACCGGGCGCGGCAACTCGCGCAGCCGCTTCTCGATGCGATTCGGATGCCCGCCCGCGCGCTTGCCGCTCGCGAGACGCACGACGAGGCCATAGCTCGGCAACACATCGACGGGCAACGCGCCGCTGCCGATCTGGCTGAACATCGGCTCGGCGCTGATCGCGAATTCATCCCCGGTCATGCATTGCAGCGCGGGCCGGATGCGCTCGGCGGCGACGCGCATCGCATCGGCGGGACGCGTGAGCAGACGCAGCGTGGTCAGGCGTTCACGCAAGGTTTCCGGCGTGCGATAAAGGCGCAGCACCGCTTCGAGCGCGGCTAGCGTCAGCTTGCCGACGCGCAACGCGCGCTTCAGCGGATGCTTCTTGATCTTCGCGATGAACTCGCGGCGTCCGACGATCAGGCCCGCCTGCGGTCCGCCCAGCAGCTTGTCGCCGCTGAAGGTGACGACATCCGCGCCCGCCGCCACCGTCTCGCGCACGGTCGCTTCGCGCGGCAATCCCCATTGTGCGAGGTCGACCAGCGTGCCGCTGCCGAGATCCACCGCAACGGGCAAGCCGCGCGCCTTCGCGAGCGGCGCGAGTTCCGCGAGCGTCACTTCCTTCGTGAAGCCGCTCATCGCGTAGTTGCTGCAATGGACCTTCATCAAGAGCGCGGTCTTCGGGTTGATCGCTTCGTCGTAATCTTTCAGATGCGTGCGATTGGTCGTGCCGACTTCGCGCAGCTTCGCGCCGGCGCGGCTCATGATGTCGGGAATGCGGAACGCGCCGCCGATCTCGACCAGTTCGCCGCGCGACACGATCACTTCCTTTCTCGATGCCAGCGCCGACAGCGTGAGCAGCACCGCCGCCGCGTTGTTGTTCACGGCGGTCGCGGCTTCGGCGCCGGTCAGCTCGCAGATCAGGCCGTTGATGAGGTCGTCGCGGTCGCCGCGTGCGCCGGTATCGAGATCGAATTCGAGGTTCGCCGGGCGCGTGAGGATTTCAGCCACCGCCCGCACCGCTTCGTCCGGCAGCAGCGCGCGACCGAGATTCGTATGCAGCACGGTGCCGGTCAGATTGAAGACGCTGCGCACATGGCTCCGCATGCGCTTCGCCAGCGTGGCGTCGACCGCGTGGGCAAGCGCGGCGTCGGCCAATCCATCGACCGATGCGCGTCCCGCTTGCGCATCCGTGCGCCATGTGTCGAGCGTCGCGCGCAATGCGCTGAGCGTATGCGTGCGCCCGTATTCCGCGATGATCGCCTCGAAAGCCTGCGACGCCAGTACGCGCTCGACCGACGGCACGCGGGCCATCAGCGCGCGCAGCTCGCCGCCGTCCTTTCCGGTGACGTCGCTCATTGGTCGTCTTCCGTCAGTTCGGGCCACAGCCACGGATGCGGCGCCGCGCGCCGATAGCCCGCATCGCTCACCAGGAGATCGAGCGTGAGGCTTGCGAGGTCGTCGGCGTAGGGCTCGAAATCGTAGGCACGCTCCTGATAGCCGATCTTGCGATACGTGCCGCATTCGTCGCACGACTCCGCCTTGAGCGGCGCGCGGCGCGCGAGCTCGCTCTTGTCTTCGTCGCTGGCGTCGGTCGAGCCCATCGCGTGATAGGCGATGCCCTTGGTCGAATCGCAGTTCGTGCACTTCGCGCGCACGACGTGCAGCTCCGTCGCGCACAGGCCGCATTGCGCGTAGCGATAGCCTTCATATGCGCCGCCCACCCGCACGATGCTCGCGACCGGCACCGAGCCGCACACCGGACACACGCCGGGCGCATCGAGATACGGCACGTCCTTCATGTCGATGCGGCTCGCGAGATCGGTCCACACGACCTGCAACGCGGCGGCGATGAAAGGCGCTGCGGCTGGATCGACTTCGGCGAAGCGCAGAGCGAGGATCGCGTCGGCCTGGGCGTCGAGTGCGGCTGAGTCCATCGCGCGCAGGCGAGCGACGAGTTGCGCGAGCGCCGGCGTAAGGGCGCCCGCCGCTTCGATGCTGTCGAGCAGCATGAAGAGCGCGTCGCGCCAGGCGGGGCCGCGTGTGTCGGTGAGCGCGGGGACGATCGGCATCGAATGGCGCTGGTTGAGCTCGATCGTTTCGCGCGATGGCATCGGTGCGTTGAAGCTCGCGAGCAGGCGCTGCTGCGCGTCGGCGAGCGCGGCCATCAGGCGCAGATAACCGGAGATGGGATTGTTGGCGTCGGCGAGTTGCAACAGACGCGCGGCGCGCGCGGCGAACACGGTGGCGCGCTCGGGCATGCGCAGACGCGGAATCGCCGATGGATCGAGGGATTCGATGCGCGCGGCTTCGACTATGCGTTGGACCACGGAAGGTTTCCTCGCGGGGTGGGCACGGCGGTCGATCAAGCATATCAGCTAAATTCGACACGTAATGGACCGCACCCCGCTCGTATTGGCCCAACCGGTGAATGGCTCTTTACTTCCCGATAGTCTCCCTGAACCACCGCGGATGGTGCTTGCGCGCCCATCCATACGTAACCGTGCCACGCGTCATTGCGCCGATCGAGCCCTTGACCCACAGAGCCGCATATATATGCACGATTATCGACACGATCAGCACGAACGCTGTCGCCGCATGCACGACGGCCGCGAAGCGAATCACGGTGATCGGAAAATAGAACGCGAAGTACGCGCGCCAGATCACGATGCCACTCAATAACAGCAGCACGAGACTCAGCACCATCACGAAGAACAGGATCTTCTGCCCCGCGTTGTACTTGCCGATCTCGGGCAGCCGGTCCTCGCGATTGGTGAGCACGTCGTTCATCTGCTTCATCCACTGGACGTCGTTCTTGTCCAGATAGTTGTGATGCCAGAATCGCAACGCGAGAATCAGGAACGAGAGGAACATCACGCAGCCGACGAACGGATGCAGAATGCGCGTCCACTGCCCGCCGCCGAAAATCGCATACAGCCACGACATCGACGGATGAAACATCGCGAGCCCGGACAGCGCAAGCAGCACGAAGGTGATCGCGGTGATCCAGTGATTCGTGCGCTCGTTCGGCGTGTAGCGCACGATCAGCCGATGCCCCTTCACATCACGTAGTTCGCTATCGTGTTTCATCTGTACGCTCCTGTCCGCCCTCGCGACGCCGCCGCACTTCTTCCGCCTCGCGGTGCGCTTCCAGTTCGTCATCCTCGCTGACTTCGTTCGGTCCGACGCGCGTGTAATGGAAGAAACCCGCGAGCGCCGCGAGCGCAATGCCCGCCATCGCGAGCGGCTTCGTCACGCCCTTCCAGATCGACACGAGCGGACTGATGTGCGGGTCCTTCGCGAGACCGTGATACAACTCCGGCTGATCCGCATGGTGCAGCACGTACATGACATGCGTGCCGCCCACGCCCGGCGGATCGTACAGACCCGCGTTCGCGAAGCCACGCTCCTTCAGATCCTCGACGCGCTCGGCCGCCTGCTGATGCATGTCCACCTTGGTGCCGAACATGATCGCGCCGGTCGGGCAGGTCTTCACGCACGCGGGCTCCTGCCCGACCGCGACGCGATCCGAGCAGAGCGTGCATTTATAGACCCGGTTGTCTTCCTTCGAGAGCCGCGGGATGTTGAACGGGCAGCCCGTGATGCAATAGCCGCAGCCGATGCAGTTCTCCTCGTGAAAATCCACGATGCCGTTCGTGTACTGCACGATCGCGCCCGGCGACGGACACGCCTTCAGACAGCCGGGGTCCTCGCAATGCATGCAGCCATCCTTGCGGATCAGCCATTCGAGGTCGCCCTTCGGATTCTCGTATTCGGTGAAGCGCATCACCGTCCACGAATGTTCCGTCAGGTCGCGCGGATTGTCATAGACGCCGGTCGTGTAACCGATATCGTCGCGCAGATCGTTCCATTCCATGCACGCCGTCTGGCACGCCTTGCAGCCGATGCACTTCGACACGTCGATGAGCTTCGCCACCGTGCCCGTCACCGGCTCGCGCACCTGCGTCTCCGGCACGGTCGTCGCCGAGAGACGCTTGATATCGAGCGATTGCAGAGCCATCTCGTCCCCCTATGCCTTCTCGACCTTCACGAGGAACGACTTGAACTCGGGTGTCTGCGAGTTTCCGTCGCCCACGGAAGGCGTGAGTGTGTTGACGAGATAGCCCGGCTTCGTGAGGCCCTTGAAGCCCCAGTGCAGCGGCAGGCCGACGGTGTGCACCTTCTTGCCCTCCACGGTCAATGGCTTGATGCGTTTGGTGACCAGCGCCACCGCGACGATATGCCCGCGATTGCTCGACACCTTCACGCGATCCCCGGCGACCACGCCCACTTCCTTCGCATGTTCCTCGCCGATCTCCACGAACTGCTGCGGCTGCACGATCGCGTTCAGGCGCGCGTGCTTGGTCCAGTAGTGGAAGTGCTCGGTCAGGCGATACGTCGTCGCCGTGTTCGGGAACTTGTCGGCGGTGCCGAACGCCGCGCGGTCATCGGGGAACACGCGCGCGGCCGGATTGCTCGTGACCGCCTTGTTGTCCGGGAAGAAGGGGTTGTAGCCGAGCGGCGTTTCGAACGGCTCGTAGTGCGAGGGGAACGGCCCTTCGTTCATGCCGTCGCGCGCGAAAAAGCGCGCCACGCCTTCCGGATTCATGATGAACGGGCTCATGCCCTTGTCGGGCGGCTCGTCCACCTTGAAGTCCGGAATGTCCGCGCCGGTCCACGCGCGGCCATTCCACGCGACGAGTTTTCTCGACGGATCGAATGGCTTGCCGTTCACATCGCACGATGCGCGGTTGTACAGCACGCGACGATTCGCCGGCCACGCCCAGGCCCAGCCGAGCGTCTGGCCGATGCCCGTCGGGTCCGAGTTGTCGCGCCGGCCCATCTGGTTGCCCGCTTGCGTCCACGAGCCGCAGAAGATCCAGCAGCCGCTCGCGGTCGAGCCGTCGTCGCGCAGTTGCGCAAAGCTCGCGAGCTGTTCGCCGCGTTTGGCGAGCACCTTGGTCGAATCCGCCGGATCGGTGACATCGGCGAGCGCGCGGCCGTTGTACTCCATCGCCAGCTCTTCGGGCGTCGGGCTTTCCGGATCGGAATACGGCCATGTCATCTTGAGGATCGGATCGGGATACTTGCCGCCCTTCTCCTGGTACGCCTTCCGCATGCGCAGCCACAAACCCGACATGATTTCCAGATCGCTGCGCGCTTCGCCGGGCGGCTGCGCGCCTTGCCAGTGCCATTGCAGCACGCGCGACGAACTCACGAGCGAGCCGCGTTCCTCCGCGAAACAGGTGGTCGGCAAACGGAACACTTCCGTCTGGATCTTCGATGAATCGACGTCATTGAACTCGCCGTGATTCTTCCAGAACTCCGATGTCTCGGTCGCGAGCGGATCCATGATGACGAGCCACTTCAGCTTCGACAGACCCAGGCCGATCTTCGCCTTGTTTGGCGCCGCCGCGAGCGGATTGAAGCCCTGGCAGATGTAGCCGTTCATCTTGCCCGCGGCCATCAGCTCGAATACCTGCAGCATGTCGTATGACTTGTCGAGCTTCGGCAGCATGTCGTAGCCGAAGTTGTTATCGGCTGTCGCGTTATCGCCCCACCATGACTTCATGAAGCTCACGAAGAACGCGCGATAGTTCTTCCAGTAGCTCAACTGATTCGGCCGCAGCGGCTGCGACGCGCGCTTCTTGATGTACTCGTCGTAGTCCTGCTCGCCTTCCATCGGCAGGGTCATGTAGCCGGTCAAGAGATTCGACATCAGGCCGAGATCGGTCAAGCCCTGAATGTTCGAGTGTCCGCGCAGCGCGTTCATGCCGCCGCCCGCAATGCCGATGTTGCCTAGCAGAAGCTGCACCATCGCGCCCGTGCGGATCATCTGCGCGCCGACCGAGTGATGCGTCCAGCCGAGCGCATAGAGGATCGTGCCCGCGCGATTCGGCACGGCCGTCGTCGCGAGCATCTCGCAGACCTTGAGGAACTTGTCGGTCGGCGTGCCGCAGATCTTCGTCACCATTTCCGGCGTGTAGGTGGCGTAGTGCTGCTTGAGCAGGTTGTAGACGCAGCGCGGATCCTGCAAGGTCGGATCGGTCTTCACATAGCCGTCGTCGCCGCGCTCGTAGTCCCAGCTCGTCTTGTCGTACTTGCGATGTTCCGCGTCGTAGCCGGAGAACAAGCCGTCCTTGAACGCGAAGTCCTCGCGCACGATGAACGACATGTCCGTGTAATTCTTCACGTACTCGTGCTGGATCTTGTCGTTCGTGAGCAGATAGTTGATGACGCCGCCCAGGAACGCGATGTCCGTGCCGGTGCGGATCGGCGCGTAGAAGTCCGCGACCGATGCCGTGCGCGTGAAGCGCGGATCCACGACGATGAGCCGCGCGCGCCGATGCGCCTTCGCCTCGGTCACCCACTTGAAGCCGCACGGGTGCGCCTCGGCTGCGTTGCCGCCCATCACCAGAATCAGGTCCGTGTTCTTGATGTCGACCCAATGGTTCGTCATCGCTCCACGGCCAAACGTCGGGGCAAGACCTGCCACCGTCGGGCCATGTCAGACACGCGCCTGATTGTCGAATGCGAGCATCCCCATGCTGCGCACGGTCTTGTGCGTCAGATAGCCGACCTCGTTGCTGCCCGCCGACGCCGCGAGAAAGCCCGTGGTCAGCCATCGGTTGACCTTCTTGCCGTCGGTCGTGGTCTCGACGAAGTTCGCGTCGCGGTCTTCCTTCATCAGCACGGCGATGCGATCGAGCGCCTCTTCCCACGAGATGCGCTTCCACTCGCTCGACCCCGGCGCGCGATGCTCTGGAAACGTGAGCCGGCTCGGACTATGAATGAAGTCGATGAGCGAGGCGCCTTTCGGGCAGAGCGTGCCGCGATTGACCGGATGATCCGGGTCGCCTTCGATATGGATGATGCTCGCCCGGGCGTTTTTGGCGTTGTCGCCCAGGCCGTACATGAGGATGCCGCACCCGACTGAACAGTACGGGCAGGTATTGCGCGTTTCCGTGGTGCGCGACAGTTTGTATTGTCGGACCTCGGCAAGCGCGGGAGCCGGAGAGAAGCCCATTGCCACCAGGCTCGAACCGGCGAGCGTGCTCGCGGAGACCTTGAGGAACTGTCGCCGTGACATTTGGAGCATGGTTGCCCTCGGCGCGTCGTAAAGTGGGTTTCTAAAGTATATGGTGCTCGATTACGGGTTGCAGACAGGTTGACACGGTATTTGCACCAATCAGCGCGATATCTTCCGCAACCGCGTGAACGCAGCAAGTCGCGCGCCTGAACGCGGCAGTTCTGGAATGGAACGTGCTCGACAGACGCCAAGCAATATCCATCGAACCGAGAGGTCGTCATGAGTTCCGTCTCCACCCGGAAAATCGAAGCAGCCGTCAAGAAAGACGCTTCGTGGGCGCTCGGCGCGCTGAAGCAGTTCTCGGAAAACCGCTGCGCCGCTATGGCCGCGAGCATCGCCTTCTACTCCGCGTTCTCGCTCGCGCCCACGCTCGTCATGGTGATCGCGGTCGCGGGCTGGGTCTTCGGGCCGGAAGCCGCGCGCGGGCAGCTCTTTCATCAGGTGAACGGGCTCATCGGCGACCAGGCTGCGGCGGGCGTGCAGAGCATTGTCGAGAACGCTCATCGCAGCGGCGGGACGGGACTTGCCGCGATCATTTCGTTCGTGCTGCTGGCGGCCGGCGCATCGGCGACGTTTTCATCGCTGAACACGGCCCTCAACATCGTCTGGCCGATGTCCGGCGACGCGCGCTCCAGCATCATGACCGTGGTGCGCGTGCGGCTCGTCTCGTTCGGTCTCGTGCTCGGCGTAGCCTTTCTGCTGATCGTCTCGCTCGTGCTCGACACCGCGATCCAGGCGGTCGGCATGTGGCTGTGGGCGAACTCGCCGTTCGTGATCATCGGCGATGTGGTGCAGCTCGTCGCCGGGCTCGCGGTGCTGACCGTCGCGTTCGGCGCGTTGCTCAAGTTCCTGCCCGACGCGCCCGTGCAGTGGCGCGATGCGCTCGTCGGCGGTCTCGTTGCCGCCGTGCTCTTCTCCGCAGGCAAGAAACTCTTCGCGCTGTATCTCACGCACGCGGGCACCGCGAGCGCGTTCGGCGCGGCGGGCTCGCTCGCCGTGCTGCTCATGTGGCTGTATTTCTCCGCCGCCGTGCTCCTGCTCGGCGCGGAATTCTCGGCGGCGCGCGCACGCTTGCACGATCCGCGCGGCGCGTGGGGCCAGCAGAGCAACGGCCGCGTGCCGCCGGGCAGCCGCGCGAAGATCGGCTCGCTGCTCGCGGCGTCGACGCGCACCGCCGCGCCGGTGGCGGCGGCTGCGGCCGCTTCGACAATCGCGCCGGTCACGCCCGCGAGCGCCCGCGCGGATGCTCCGGCGACGGCGAGCGCACGACGCGCGATCGGCGCGCGCACGCAACACGCGCAGCAGTTGACGGAACAGGCCCGCAAGAAGGTTTCGGCGGTGGCGCGGGCGCTGGAGTTGTCGCGCAAGATCGCGCGTGCCGAATCGACCGCGACGCGCGCCACCGCCCACGCGATGATCGGCGCGAGCCGCAAGGCCTCGCATGCCAACGCGGCGGTGCGGCGGCATCCGTGGCGCGCGGTGCTCGTCGCCGCAAGCGCGGGCATGGCGGTGGCGCTCCTCTCGCGCCGCGATTCCACGCGACACGACGACGCGGAATCGTGAAAGCCGAATCGGCGCGCGATTTGTACGGCTATCCGGTTTATCCGAAAAGTCGCGCGCGACTTAAGCAGTTTGTTATTTGAATCGAGGGTAATCGAACGTCGAAGAATTAAACCGATTCAAATTCTTGAATCGAGTGCGGAACTTTCCGCAACCGCCTCTGTCTCCCAAAATTCGTTCGAAGAATCACCGCTAAACCTTGACTGGCGGGCGTCACACTGAAGTGTGTGTTTTTCGAGACAGTCAATATTTTTTCGTTTCTAAAGTTACGAAGCGTTGCGTTATTCTCTGCGCCGGCAACAACGATTTTAATCATTCGCGTGGAGAATTCGATGAAACGAATCGCACTGACGTCCCTCTCGCTGGCGCTTCTCGGCGCAGCAGGCGCGGCACAGGCACAAAACAGCGTCACGCTCTACGGCGTGATCGATACCGGTATCGGCTATGTCAGCCACGCCAATGCAAACGGCGATCACCTGGTCGGCATGATCAACGGCACGCTCTCCGGCCCGCGTTGGGGCTTGAAGGGTCAGGAAGACCTGGGCGGCGGCCTGAAGGCGATTTTCCAGTTGGAAAACGGTTTTGATCCGGGCACTGGCAAGCTGAATCAAGGCGGCCGCGAATTCGGTCGTCAGGCGTTCGTCGGTCTGAGCGGCAACCAGTGGGGTACGGTCACGTTGGGTCGTCAGTATGACCCGTCGGTCGACATGGTTCAGGGCCTCACGGGCGACAACTACTGGGGCGCCGCATTCGCTACGCCGGGCGACGTCGACAACTACGACAACAGCCTGCGCGTGAACAACTCCGTCAAGTACGTGTCGCCGGTGTTCTCGGGCTTCCAGTTCGAAGGCATCTACGGCTTCAGCAATCTGGCGGGCACGACCGGCCAGGGCCAGACCTGGGGCGGCGCAGCAACGTACGCGAACGGCCCGTTCTCGGTCGCTGCCAGCTACTTGTACACGAACAACCCGTCGGCTAACCGCGCGACTGGCTGGAACAGCCCGTCTTCGGACTCGCTGTTCAACACGATCATCAACTCCGGCTACTCGACGGCTCACTCGGTCGGCATCGCACGCGCCGCAGGCCAGTACGTGTTCGGTCCGTTCACGGCCGGCGCATCGTACAGCTTCGCGCAGTACAAGCCGGACGGCTTCTCGTCGTACGGCGAACAAGAGAAGTTCCAGGTGGCCAACACCTACGTGAACTTCCAGCTGACGCCGGCTACGCTGCTCGGCCTGGGCTACACGTACACGCACGGCGCGGGCGACACCTCGGCGAACTATCACCAGGTCAGCCTGGGCGCCGACTACTCGCTGTCGAAGCGTACCGATGTCTACGCTGTCGGCGCGTACCAGCACGCAAGCGGCTCGCAGCGCGTAACCAACGCGGACGGCACGCAGTCGAAGGTCGACGCGACGGCTTCGATCGCCGACTTCGGCTTCGACAGCGGCCGCAATCACCAGGAACTGGTGATCATCGGTCTGCGCCACAAGTTCTAAGAACAACCGACTGTCGCGGCACGCGAGTGCCGCGCCGGAAAGACAGCAGCACCCTCGAACAGCCATCGGTTTTGCCGGTGGCTGTTTTTTTTCGTCCGTACGTTGCTCGTTCGACGCAACAAATTGTGGATATCAACCGGACGCGCGCGAATCGCCCGAACGACGCCCGCAGAATGACGCGGCGCTCACTGTTCGGGAGATTTTCATGATGTCGCTTCGCACACGCTTCCTTCGTCCGTTCGCCGTGGCCGCGTCGCTTGGGGTTTGTCTTGCCATGCAGGGTTGCGGGCCGGGCGCGATTTCGTCCGCGCAGGCGCGGGATTCGTCCGTCCTCCCAATGATCGTTGCGCATCGCGGCGGCGCCGCCGATTATCCCGAGAACACGCTGCTCGCCATCGATGCGGCGCTGCGCAGTCACGCCGATGCGATCTGGCTCACCGTGCAGCTCACACGCGATGGCGTGCCGGTGCTCTATCGCCCCGCCGATCTCGCGGCAAACACCGATGGCAAAGGCGCCATTACCGATACCGACGCCGCCGCGCTCGCGCGCCTGAACGCGGGCTGGAACTTCGCCGAAACGGACGCGAGCGGCGCGAGGCGTTATCCCTATCGCGACCAGCCGGTGCGGATTCCGACGCTCGTGGAAGCGCTGCGCGCCATTCCCGCCACGGTCCCCGTCATGCTCGACATGAAAGCGCTGCCCGCCGAACCGCAGGCGGACGCCGTCGCGCGCGTGCTGAGCGAAGAAAACGCATGGTCGCGCGTCCTGATCTATTCGACCGATGCCGCGTATCAAAAGGCTTTCGCGGCGTGGCCACAGGCGCGGCTTTTCGAATCGCGCGACGCGACGCGTGACCGGCTCGCCGCCGTCGCGCTTGCACGAACATGCGAAGCGCCGCCGCCGTCCGGCACCTGGACCGCGTTCGAATACGCGAGAAAGATGGAGCTGGTCGAAACCTTCACGCTCGGCGAGGCGCGCTCGGCGGTGAGCGCGACGCTCTGGACGCCCGAGGCCGTGAAATGTTTCCGCACGAACGGCAAGACGCCAATCGTCGCGATCGGCATCGACCGCGCGGAGGACTATCGCGCCGCCGCCTGTCTCGGCATCGACGCCGTGCTCGCCGATTCGCCCCGCAAGCTGCACGCGATCAGATCGGGTATCGCGCTGCCGCTGCAATGCCCCTGAAACCGCTTACTGTTGCGGCGCGTTGCCCTTTGGCGTCATGTCTTCCGCGAGCGTCTGCGCAGGCGCATCCGGACAAGGCAGATCGCCGATCACGAGCCGCGGCACCGAACTGCGCGTGTCGCGCGGACGCACCGGCACATCGGCGAGATCGGTCCATGACGGGTTCGGAATCTCGCCGAACAATTGCCGCAGACGCTCGCCCCAGGTTTTGTTGATCATCTGGTAATACGCGCTGTTGTTGTCGAGCGTGGCGAAGCGCGTGACGCGCAGCGAGTCCTTCTCGTACACGAGCAGATCGAGCGGTAAGCCGACCGAGAGGTTCGAGCGCAGCGTGGAATCCATGGAAATCAGCGCGCACTTGGCGGCTTCGTCGAGCGGCGACGCCGGGGTGATCACGCGATCGATGATCGGCTTGCCGTACTTCGATTCGCCGATCTGAAAATACGGCGACACACGCGTCGATTCGATGAAATTGCCCGCCGCATACACCATGAACAGGCGCGGCGGCTGGCCGCAGATCTGGCCGCCGAGAATGAAGCTGCAATTGAAGTCGACGCTGAATTCCGCGAGCGACAGCGCATCGCGCCGATGCACCTCGCGCACCGCATCGCCGACGATGCGCGCCGCTTCCGCCATCGTCGCGGCGCTGTAGAGCGTGGGCGCGTTCGGATCGGACGGCTCCGCGAGCAATTGAGTGACCGCCTGCGTCAGCGCGAGATTGCCGGCGGCCAGCAGCACGATCACGCGCTCGCCCGGCTGCTCGAAAACGATCATCTTGCGCGCGGCGCTCACGTGGTCCACGCCGGCGTTGGTGCGCGTGTCCGACAGGAACACCAGTCCCTCGTCCACGCACATGCCCACGCAATAAGTCATGTCGATACTTCCTGAAACAAACAAACCGCCATTGTACTGAGCGCGACCGGGCGTCGCATCCTTCCTTTCACCGGCGAGTCATTGGTCGATGCGCGATTCGAACGCGACGCGCACCGTGAGCGTTTCTTCCTTTCCGCCCACGCGCGAGCCGCGCACCGGCGCCGCCGCCTCGCCATCGCGCGCGACGGCCACCCGGCAATGGCGCTCGCCCGCGAATGCGGCCTGCGTCGCATCCACCGATATCCAGCCGTGTTCGATCCAGACATCGGCCCATGCGTGCATCGTTACGGCATCTTGAGCGTTCGCATCCACATAGCCGCTCACGCAGCGTGCCGGTATGCCGTGCGCGCGGCAGCACGCGAGCAGCAGATGCGCGTGATCCCGCGCGTCGCCGACCCCGCGCGCGAGCGCCTGCGCCGCCGTGCCCGCCGCCTGCGCGGGCTCCTGCACGTAGCGCACGCGCTGCGCGATCTGCTCCGCCAGCGCGATCAGGGACGCGGACGTATCCAGCGCGGGCACCCGTTGCGCGAGATCGCGGATCGCTTCATCGGGCGTGGTCAGCGCGGTCGCGCAGGTGAAATGTTCGAGCGGGATCGGACCGGCTTCATCGTAGAGGCGGCCATCGGCGAGCGCCTCGGTCTCGACTTCGCCGCTCACGCTCACATGTATCTCGTTGTGCGGCTTCGTCAGCACGAGCGTGTGCAGCGCATTGCCGTAAGCATCGCGCGTGGCGTCGAGCTTGCCCGGCGCTTCGACATGCCAGTGCCGCACGATCTGCGACGCGCCGCTCGCCGGCGTCACGCGAAACTGCTGAATCGAATACGTGACCGGCGCGGCGTAGCGGTAGCGGATATCGTGGTGAATGGTGAGCAGCATGGTTCAGGCGATCTTCAGGCGATCGGCAACATGAGAAAGGTATGCATCACGCGCAAGCCGAGTTCGTCGACGCGCTTGAGAAACTGCGTCAGCCACGCATGCACGCCCGTCTCCAGAATCTGGCGTATGTCGGCATACAGCACGTCGGCGCGCAGCTTGCCCGCGAAGCGCTCGCATTCCTTCGACGCATCCGTGCGCAGCTTCGCGAGCGTCTCGCAGACGCCGTCGAGCGATGCAATCAGCGAACGCGGCATCTGCTCGTTGAGAATCAGCAATTCGACGACGCGCGCCGGCGTCACGACATCGCGATACACCTTGCGATAGATCTCCAGCGCCGAAACCGAACTGAGTATCGACGTCCAGTAATAGAAGTCTTCGAGCTGACGCGCGGCCTCGCGCGAGTTGGGTGTCGCATCGGCAAAGCGCACGTCGAGAATGCGCGCCGTGTTGTCCGCGCGCTCCAGATAGGCGCCGAGCTTCATGAAGAAGAACGCGTCGTCGCGCAGCGCGGTGCCCTGCATCACGCCGCGGCACAGATTGGAGCGGTACTTCACCCATTCGAAGAGCGCGTCCGGGCCCGTTTCGAGCTCCATGTTCGCGAGCCGCTGATTGAATTCGAGCCACGTGAAGTTGATGGTTTCCCAGCCCTCGGTCGTGAGCGTGCCGCGCACCGCGCGTGCGTTCTCGCGCGTCGCCTGAAGACAGGAAAGTATGCTCGATGGATTGCGTGCATCCGCGACCATGAAGTGCAGCATGTCCTCGCGCGCAAGCGAGCCGGGGTGACGCTCGTCGAACATGGCTTCCAGCTCGGAGATCTTCAGCACCGAGCGTTGCGCGCGCGCTTCCTGCTCGGGCGTCTGCGGCAGGAGCGCGCCTTCGAGGTTGATGTCGAGCATGCGCGCGGTGTTCTCCGCGCGCTCCATGTAGCGCGCCATCCAGAACAGGTGATCGGCGGTTCGGCTCAGCATGTCATTCGACCATCCAGGTATCTTTCGTGCCGCCGCCCTGCGACGAATTCACGACGAGCGAGCCTTCGCGCAACGCGACGCGCGTGAGACCGCCCGCGCACATCGACACTTCGCGGCCCGACAGCACGAACGGCCGCAAGTCGATGTGACGCGGCGCGATGCCCGCTTCGACGAAGGTCGGGCACGCGGACAATGCGAGCGTCGGCTGGGCGATATAGCCTTCGGGCTTCGCCGCGAGCCGCGCGCGGAACGCTTCGATTTCATCGTGCGTCGATGCGGGTCCGACGAGCATTCCATAACCGCCCGCGCCGTGCACTTCCTTCACGACGAGCTCCGGCAGATGCGCGAGCGTGTAGGCGAGATCGTCGGGCTTGCGGCACTGATACGTCGGCACGTTGTTCAATATCGGCTTCTCGCCGAGATAGAACTCGATCATGTCGGGCACGAACGGGTAGATCGATTTGTCGTCGGCGATGCCGGTTCCCATTGCGTTCGCGAGCGTCACACGGCCCGCGCGATACGACGTCAGAAGGCCGGACACGCCGAGCGCCGAATCCGCGCGAAACGCGAGTGGATCGAGAAAATCGTCGTCGACGCGGCGATAGATCACATCGACGCGGCGCGGCCCGTGCGTGGTGCGCATGAACACGTAGTTGTCGTCGACGAACAGGTCCTTGCCTTCGACCAGCTCCACGCCCATCTGCTGCGCGAGAAACGTGTGTTCGAAGTATGCGGAGTTGTACATGCCCGGCGTCAGCACGACGACCGCGGGATCGTCGACGCCTTCGGGCGCGATCGAGCGCAGCGTTTCCAGCAGCAGGTCGGGATAATGCGCGACGGGCGCGACGCGATTCTGCACGAACAGTTCGGGAAAGAGCCGCATCATCATCTTGCGGTTCTCCAGCATGTACGACACGCCCGATGGCACGCGCAGATTGTCTTCCAGCACGTAGAATACGCCTGCCTCGCCCGCGCGCACCACGTCGATGCCCGCGATGTGCGCGTAGATATCCAGCGGCACGTCCACGCCCTGCATTTCCGGCCGATACTGCGCGTTGGTGTAGACCTGCGCGGCGGGAATGCGCCCGGCGAGCACGATGTCGCCGTCGTGATAGATATCGTGCAGAAAGAGATTGAGCGCCTGCACGCGCTGCCGCAAACCGGCTTCCAGCACGCGCCATTCGTCGCCCGGAATGATGCGCGGAATCATGTCGAACGGGATCAGGCGCTCGGTGCCGGACAAGTCGCCGTTCACCGCGAAAGTGATCCCCACGCGCCTGAACAGCACGTCCGCCTCGGCGCGCTTGCGCGCGATCGTCTCGGGGCTCTGCAGCGAAAGCCAGCGGGAAAACCGTGCGTAATGGCTGCGCACGGTGTCGTCCTGACGCATTTCATCGTAGATCTGCATCATGTGCGTCCTTGTTTTTGCGGCGCGTTTCATTGCAGTATCGGACGAAAGTGCGCAACGTGCGCCACTTTTTTCATGCGCATTCATGGTGCGCGAAGTTTTCGCGCTAGACTTTCCCCTTACGTTCCGCGTTCCGTCATGTCCGAAGCCTTCGAAGAAGCCGATTCCCTCGCTGACGCCCTGCTCGCCGGTCTCGCGCGTCCGATCGTTTTCGTCGATCTGGAAACCACCGGAACCGATGCAACCGAAGACCGCATCACGGAGATCGGCGTGGTCGAGGCGAGCACGGCAGGCATCGAGCGCTGGAGCGTGCTCGTCGATCCGGGCGTGCCGGTGCCGCCGTTCATCTCGCGCCTGACGGGCATAGAAGACGCAATGCTGCGCGGCCATCCGACTTTCGCAGCGCTCGCGCCCGCGCTCGCCGAGCGCCTGCACGGCAAGCTCTTTGTCGCGCACAATGCGCGTTTCGATTACGGCTTTCTCAAGAACGAATTCCGTCGCGCGGGCATCGCGTTTCGCGCGGATACGCTGTGCACGGTGCGGCTGTCGCGCGCGCTGTTTCCATCGGTCGAGCGGCATGGGCTCGACGCGCTCATCGCACGATTCGATCTCGCGCCCGAAGCACGCCATCGCGCACTCGCCGACGCCGATCTGCTCTGGCAGTTCTGGCAGAAGATTCACGCACTCTATTCGCAGGATCTCGTCGATGCCGCGATCAAGGCGCTCGTGAAACGCGCGAGCCTGCCCGCGGCCTTGCCCGAAGGCGCGCTCGATGCATTGCCGTCCACGCCCGGCGTCTATCTCTTTCACGGCGACGACGACGTGCCGCTGTATGTGGGCAAGAGCATCAACCTGAAGCAGCGCGTCGCGGCGCATTTTTCGGGCGATCACCGGCTTGCCAAGGATCTGTCGATCTCGCAGGCCATCCGTCGTATCGAAATCCGCGAGACGGTCGGAGAACTCGGCGCGCTGTTGCTCGAAGCGAGGCTCGTGAAGGAACTGAAGCCGACGCACAACCGGATGCTCAAGGGCGCGTCCGCCGCGTGCGCATGGCAGTGGCTCCCGGGCGCGCATGCCCCGGTGCTTCTGAAGGCGAGCAGGCGCGATTTGTCGCGCGAGGAACATCTGTTCGGCGTGTTCGCGACGCGCGCCAAGGCGCACGCGTTCATGCGGCATCTCGCCGACGAACACAATCTCTGTCACGCGACCCTCGGCCTTGAAAAAGCGCCGCTTTCACGCGGTCGCGGCTGCTTCGGTTTCCAGGTGAAACGCTGCCTCGGATCGTGCGCGGGCGCCGAAACATTCGCGGATCATGCGGCGCGCGCGCTGGCCGCGCTGGAAGACGCGAGGCTCGTGCGCTGGCCGCATGAAGGGCCAATTGCCGTCAGCGAACGCGATGAAGCCACGGGCCGCAAAGCATGGCATGTGATCGATCGATGGTGTTACATCGGCACGTGCGCGACGCGCGACGATATCGCCGCCCTGCTCGCCGATGCCCCCGATCTGCGTCCCTTCGATCCCGACGTGTATGGCGTGATCGCGAAGCGCCTCGCATCGGCGCGGCTGACATGGATCGCGTGCGATGCGCGCCCCGCGTTTCATCTCGTCGCGCAGGATGCGCCGGCGCGCGCGATCGTCACGCAGGCGACGAGGCACGCGCAGAAGCGCCGCCCCATCACCGCCGATCAATTCGCGCTGACGTTCTGAAAGACGCTCAGGCGATGCCGCCGTTTGCGCGCAACACTTGTCCGTTGACCCAGCCCGCATCGGCACTGACGAGAAACGCGACGACCGCCGCGATATCGTCGGGCTGGCCGAGTCTTTCGAGCGGCGGCATCTTCGAGAACGTGGCGGTCTGCTCGTCTGTCTTGCCTTCGAGGAACAGCGAGGTCGCGACCGGCCCGGGCGCAACCGCGTTCACCGTGATGCCGCGTCCACGCAATTCCTTCGCGAACACATGCGTGAAGGATTCGACCGCCGCCTTGGTCGCGTTGTAGATCGCATAGCCGGGCAGATTGAGCGCGAGCGCCGTGCTCGAAAAATTGACGATGCGTCCGCCGTTCTTCATGCGCGAGGCCGCTTCGCGCAGCGTGTTGAAGGTGCCGCGCACGTTGATGTCGAAGGTCTGGTCGTAGAGCGCGTCGCTCGTATCGGCGAGCGGCGTGGTCTTCATCACGCCCGCGTTGTTGACGAGTGCATAGACCGGTCCGAGTTGCGCTTCGACGGTTTCGAACATGCGGCGCACGTCGTCCGCGCTGGCGACGTCCGCCTTTACCGAAATGGCCGCGCCACCGGTTTCGCGCAACTCGGCGACGAGCGCATCCGCTTCCTTCGCGCTCGACGCGTAATTCACCGCCAAGGCGAAGCCTTCCCGCGCAAGCCGCCGCGCGATCTCCGCTCCGATGCCGCGCGATGCGCCCGTGACGATGGCCACGCGTTGTTTGTCCGTCTGATTCATGATGTGCTCCCGAAAGTTAGTGCGCGATGGGAGGCATGATGAATCATTCCGTTTTCGCGATCAACGTGCGTGGCTTGGTATCTTCGCCCCAGTCGCTTCAACAATCCCGAGTAGATGTATCGAGGGCCACGGGCCGCGTGTCGCCGCTCGAATTCACGGTGAATGAACGAATCGAAGTCGTCGAACTGAAGGCTTAGGTCCCATCGTGCAGGTGCCGCGCTATCACGTCGACAATCGGTAATTGCCGCTAGTGCCCATAACATTAAGAGGCAATAAAGCAGGATGTGGATTTGATAGCTGTCGCTCCAGCTCTTCTTTCCGAACGCATGGATGTTGACAGTGGGGACGATAGAGCGAATCGGGTATAACTCGAAAAGCGAGTGGGCGTTCACTTATATGGCGAATCCGGCAACCGAAAGTGTGCGGTGCGGGACGGTATCCTAATCAACAAAACGTGGGCATTCCAGAGGTTTTTTCCATAAGGGCGAAAAGGCTTCCCATGAGATACATTGACGCGGACTCGCTTAGGCAAACGGAAAATACGCGAACGGATGCTCCGATGGTCGAGATTCATCAGACGTACGCTTTTTAGAAGTTCGCCGTCGGAGGCCAGTGTCGCGCCAGGCTGAAGCTGCGAAGTTTCTTGAATTTGTTTTTGCACTACGCGTAGTATGTGCGTTGCACCATGTGTCCGCCCGCACCCCGCGTGCCGGTCTTTACGAAAGAAGAAGCCGTTGAAATCGACCTTTCCTGAAGGAAGGGAAAGAAAACAAAACCGTGTCACATCTCGTTCAACGGCTCACCGTTGATCGATGTATCTTCGACATCGGGGGTGCGTGATGACGGCGTTGAATCTCGTCGTGCCGTACTGCAAGGAAGAGAGCGTCATCGCAACGACGTGGTCCCGTCTACCGGTTTTCGACGGTGACTTGCACGACTACATTGTTCCTGCATTCGGCTTGCCCCGCTCCGGCATAGGAGCCATGTGCGCGCGTCGTTCCACGAGGCCGCCAATTCCCGGCCGGGCGTCGATGTCGAAAACGCGCCAGGGCCACGCATCGTCCACGCTTCATCACTGAGCGAACGTCATGAACATGCCCGTCGAAGGCTCGACGCCGCCCTCCGGTCCGGCGCGCGCGGAAACTGTCGCGTCATCCGCCACGCCGTCGTTTTCGCGCGGCGGTTCTCTCATCGCATGGTTGCCGCGTGCGCTCTTCATCGTAACGGTGCTATACGGCGCAGTGCTGTTCTGGATTGCTCCGCGGCCGCCGCTGGGTGACTTCGCGCAGCACGTCGGGCAAGTCGCGTTGCTGCGTGACCTGCTCGACCATGCTTCGCCGTGGAAGAACATCGTCCACATCAATCTGTTCACGCCGTACTTGATTGGTTATGCACTCGCGCTGCCGCTCGCCTATGTGATGCCCGTCGCCGCCGCGGTCAAGCTCTTGATGATGCTTTCTTACCTCGGCTTCGTGGCGTCGTGCGTCGGCTTTCGCAGACACCTCAACGGCGACCCGAGGCTCGACGTGCTCTTCGTCCCGGGCTTTTTCGGCGTCTCGTTTGCATGGGGCCTGTTCACTTTTCTGGTCGCAGCTCCCGTGGGCATGCTGTTCATGTGGCTCGCGCATCGCTTCGCCACGACGCCTTCTGTCAGGCTAGGCGTCGGCGTCTTCCTTGCGGGAACAGTGATGTTTTTCAGTCATGCCCTTGTGTTTCTGTTCGCGTGCGCGGTCGGAGTCGGCTTCGTGCTGGTCAAGCAGCGCTCGCTTGCGTCAAAGATGCGCGCGCTCGCGCCCTTCGTGCCGCTCGGTCTGCTATGCATCGCCTATGCGATCTGGAGCCACACGAGCAGTTCGCTCGCCGGCGAGGTGATCACGGCGCACGACGACTTCGATTGGGGCTGGACCAATTGGAAGCGTGTGTTTTCGTTACCCGTGCTCGTCTGGGGGCCGACGAAGGAGAGCGCGATGTTCCTGCCGGTGGTCGCGCTGATGGCCGCCGTACCATGGCTCTGGCGCGACAGGATCAATCCCGACCGGGCTGCCGTGGTGCCGTTTCTCGTCGTGGCGATCGTCTGGCTGCTTGCACCAAGCACTGCGGTCGGGACGGTCTTTCTGTATCAGCGCTTCGCCTTGTTTCTGCTGCCCGCATACGCGCTAATGTTCGCCGTCCCGAAGCCGTCCCACGCGGCGTCCACGGCAGCATCCACCCCGTTGCTCCGAAGCCTGCGCGGTCCGGTCTTGCAGTTCGCAATCATCGCGGGTTGCTGGATCTTTCTTGCGGATCAGGCTGTGCGTCTGCACCGGTTCGTCGCGGAAAACGCCGCGCTGGATCAGTTGCTCGCGAAGACGGAGCCGGGTCAGCGCGCACTCAATCTCGTGTTCGACCGAGGGAGCGACGCTTACCGGACCCCTGGAGCGTACATGCATCAGGCCGTGTGGTATCAGGCGGAGAAACACGGCTTCGTGGATTTGAACTTCGCAGTGTTCGTTGCGCCGATCGTCCGCTTCAGGCCCGAGCAGTTTGCCCTGCAACCGTCGAGGCTCGAAGAATCACCACAAGCCTTCGACTGGAAGATGGATCACGGCCGCATGTATCGGTATTTCTTCGTTCATAAGGAAGGCCCCCTGCCGGCGAATTTTTTTGCCAATGACGAATGCGACGTGGCCTTGGTGATCAATTCGGGAGCATGGTCGCTGTACGAGCGGCGCACTTGTCGATGACGTGAATGGCGCGGGTGTAGCGCCGGATCGGCAGCGCTTTTCTCGGCTCCGATCCTCTTGCGCCCTTCAATGGATTACCAATGGCGCCCACGTGACGGTGATCCGCGGCACAGCATCCAGCCACCACGTTCATGCGCGGCAATAACGCATTCGGCGCACGATACTGGGCGCCGAACTCCTCTGCGTTGCCGTCGTCGAGTTCCGCGTGGCTGCGCCGTGAAGCGTTCGCGCAGATGCCGTGAATGCGGTGGAGCCACGCGCCCCCACTGCCCAGCACGGTTTCACCCGATCGCAAACCGTTGATCTTCGGCCTCTTTTTGTAACCAACCGCCATTTCCCGCACGAAAGGGACGATCACCCCCATCAGGAACGCCGAGGCAGAGGCGCTGGCGGCCGCAGGAGAGGAGCTATGCGAACCGATGCACGGGCGCGTGCGCAAGCTCGATATGCCCGTCGACGTGGGCAGCCTGAAACTGGCAGTCAAGCACTGCGACGAACTGCATCAGCCGTTCCTCTTCGTTCTCGTTGCTGCTGATGTTGAGATTCGCCATTTCTGCAACGGCGTCTACACAAGGCATCTGACGTGTTGCGAAGGCCGCGGATGCACATCCTGGCTGAGCCTCGGAGAGTCGACCTCGTATGGTCGAAACAAGGCGACCGAATGACTCCCATTAGCCGAATAAACGCACCCATTGGCGGAAATGAACCTTACACCAGGCACGGTTTCGTCCAACTTCGAGGGGCATCGGTGGCACGGATTTCGTCGAGGCATTGCCACTTGTTTCAGTCGAAGCCTGCATTCGCTGCGAAGTCCACGCGACGCAGCTATGAAATCATTGGCCGCACTGATCCCTGTTCGACCGAAACAACGGTGGCTTACTTATATCGAGCGAAACAGTATCCGCACGATATTTGTTTTGACCGAACGCAACAACGTTGAGACCAGCGTTCCCTCCGGGATATCTATCGCGAATTTTCTTGTTCTTCCTTTTCGCGGATCTTCGCGCAATACAACGAAGGGAAGTAGTCGGAAGCGAGAAACCGCAATGCAAAAGAGGCCAGCTTCCCAACGAAGGGAAACTGGCCTCTTTCAATCAGACTTCGATTTCTTCATGGAAACCGAAGCCTTCAATGTTGCGAGCGAACCTTAAGCCGCTGCGTCCTTCAGCTTCTTCAGCGCGCGCGCCTTGATGCGCACGCTTGCCGGCTTGGCCGGGAACCAGCGCTCCTGACCCGTGAACGGGTCCTTGCCGAAGCGCTTTTTCTTCGCCGGCACGGCTTGCGCCGAGATTTTCAGCAGGCCCGACAGCGTGAACTCGCCGGCGCCCTTCTTGTGGATCGAGCCCAGGATGGTGTCTTCCAGCGCGACCATCACGGCCTTCACTGCCTTCACGTCGACGGCTGCGCGCTCTGCCAGATGCGTGGCGAGCGATGCCTTCGTGAACGTGTCCTTGATCGGCGACGGAGCGCCCGTGGTCTTCTTCGCGGCTACTTTCTTCGCGGCAACCTTGGGTGCTGCTGCTTTCTTCGCCGGTGCGGGTGCGGCGGTCTTTGCCGTGGCCTTCTTGGCCGGAGCTTTCTTGGCAGCGGTTTTAGCGGAAGTCGACATGTTTCTCCTACCTGTTTTTGGTCAGTGATATTCGAATACGTCCGCACCGATGCGTTCGTATCACGCCGGATTCTACATACGCCAGGCGAGTTCGTGCGAGTCTTTTACGCTTTTATATCGTTTTTATAGGGGTTTTTCGTGGTGTCGCGCTGACACATGGACCATGCGGGCATCATCGGCGATGTTCTTCGATGCGTTTTAGCACTTCAGGCAAGGTGTAAACGTTCAATCGATCGAACGATGCGCGATATGCGCGATCAACGGATAGTGGTCGGACGCGATGCGCGAGAGCCGCGTGCGATGCACATCGACGCGCATCAGACGCTCGCCCGGATGCACCCAGATGCGATCGAGCGCGAACAGCGGACAGCGTGTCGGAAAGGTGCGCAACGCGCTTGCGCGATGAAACCGCGTGACGAGCCGCCGCAAGGTGCGGCCATGGACGAACCACTCGTTGAGATCGCCGAGCAGGATCACGGGCAGCGCCGGCGTATCGAAGCTTTGCAGCACCTGCTCCACTTGCGCGCGCCTTTCGCTCGACGCGAGACCGAGATGCGTCGCGACCACGCGCCACAGTTCGCCGCCGCAGTCGATGTCGGCATCGAGCGCGCCGCGCGGCTCGCGGCTGCGGAACGACAGATCGAGCGTGCGCACCGCGCGCACCGGATAGCGCGTGAGCACGGCGTTGCCATAGCGGCGCTCGGGTGTGTCGAGCGTCGGGCCCGCCACCGCGTGCAGCTTCGTCATGCGATGCAGAACGTCGAGCACGTCATGCGAGCCGCGGCCGCCGAGCGGCACTTCCTGCAGCGCGAAAATATCGGCGTCGATTTCCGCGAGCACCTCACCAATGCGCTCGGGCGCGAATCTCCCATCTATGCCCACCGCGCCATGCAGGTTGTACGTCGCGATGCGCAGCTCGCGCGCGCGGGCTGCGCTCATGCCTCCGCGTTCGATGACGGTATCGGACGCCGGCGTCATGAGCTGACCTCGTCGGGGCGCTCGCTTTTCGTCGCTGCATCGCGCTGCATCGCGCCGTTGCCACGAAGCTCGCTCGCGCGCTTCGCTTCATCGCTGGCGCGCGGCTTGTCGGCGTCGCTGGGCGCGCCTTCGTGCGCGGCATGCTGATCGGCGCGGCCCAGAAAGCGCTGCAACAGCAAGGACACGCCGATCAGCGCCGCGCCGATTGCGATCAGCACCGCGAACGAGCCGACCGTCGGACGATGCAGCGAAGCAATGAGCTGATGCGCGAACGCCACTGTCAGCACAATGCCGGGTCCCATGCCGAGCATCGTGCCGAGCATGAAGTCGCGCATGCGGATATGCGAAGCTCCCGCGACGAGATTGACGATCGAAAACGGCGCCACCGGCAGGAGCCGCAGCACGACGACGGCGACGATGCCGCGCTTCGCGACGCGCTCGGACAAGCGGTTGACGCGCGCGCCCACGAGCTTGCGCACGGCGTCGCGGCCGAGCCAGTTGCCGAGCGAATAGGAAATGGCCGCCGCGATCATCGTGCCGATGAAGGCATACGCGCCACCCTGCAGCGCGCCGAAGACGACACCCGCGCTCGCGATCAGGAGCGTGATCGGCACCGCGACGACCGCCGCCACGATATAGGCGAGTACGACCCAGAGCGGTGCGAGCGGCCATGCATCGATACGGCGCGTTGCGTTCGTCAGCGACTTCAGGTTCACGTAATCGCCAAGCGGCGTCCAGTGCCACAGCCCGGCGATCAGCACCACCATCAGCGCGAGCGCGCCGAGCAGCGCGAAGCGGCCGATGAGCGGCCGCGTCTTCTGCACGGGCACGAACTGATCGACGAGTTCATCGGCTGCGATGGGTGTTTCTGGATCGATCAACGCTTCGGGCGGAATCAACTGATCGAGTTCGGTCGACACTTGCGGATCGAGCGTCACCAGCGTGCGATGCTCGTCGCGCTCGCGCAACAGCGCCTGAATCGCGGCGTTCATGCCGCCACGCGCCTGCCGTTCGCGCACGACGTCCGCGATCTCGCAGCCCAGATGTTCGGCGAGCAGCGTGTCGCGCATCGTCGCGATCGCGCGGCGGATGCGCGCATCGGCGCCTGCGTCGATGGACACGTTGCACTCGCTGTCGAGCACCATCGAACGATTGTTCAGGTTGGCGGAGCCGACCATCAGCAGTTCGTCGTCGACGATCATCAGCTTGCTGTGCACGTTGACGATCTCGTCGCCGAGTTTCGGCACGCTCGGGCACAGCAGACGATATCGGCCGTGCGTATCGGCTTGTTTGAGCAACCTGTGCAGGCGCGCGCGCAGCACGCCCATGGTCACTTCCTGCAGCCAGCCGCTCTGGTTGCGCGGCACGACGATGGCGAGATCCGGGCCGTCGCCGCGCGCGAGCGAATCGGCGAGCGCGGCGCCCACCGTTCCCGAAGTGAAGTACTGGTTCTCGATATAGATGCTGCGCCGCGCCCGCGCGATTGCGTCGAGATACTGCGTGCGAATCTGCTGCACGGGCTCGCGATTCAGATACGCGGGTTCTGTCAGCGAGATGGCGATTTTGACATCTTCGAGATCGACGCGGCGCGAAGGCGGCCACGGATCATGTTCCAGCGCTGCGCGATGCGCGCGGATCGCGAGCCGCTTGCCGCATGCCCGCGACCAGCGCTCGCGGGCGAGCACGCCGATTTCGCGCGCGGCTTCGCCATCGAACATCGTGTGGACATCGTGGAACGGCTGATAGGGCGCGCCGTTGGCGTCGCGGCGCAGCGGCTCGTCCGGTGCGTGCGCGGTCGTGTCCCAGCGCGAGCGCGTCAGATCGAGACCGCCGACGAACGCGAGACGATCATCGATCACGACCAGCTTCTGATGCTGCGAGCCGCCCAGCGGGTGCCTGCCGTCCATCTGGAACGCGATGCGCCGGTTGGTGCGCCAGCCCATCCTGTAGACCGGGAGCCACTCGCGCTCGAATGCGTAGAGCATCGCGAAGTCCCACGCAAGGATATAGATGCGCAGACGCCGCCTGTCGTTCGCGACCGCATGCAGGAATTCGCCGAGCGCCTCGGGATAGTCGTCGTTCGCGCCTTCGGGGGTGAGCTTCATGCGGCTGTCGATATCCCAGCCGAGAATGAACACCGTGCGCTGCGCGCGCGTGATCGCCTCGCGCAACACGCGGAAATAATCCGCGCCATCGATGAGCAGACTGAAGCGCTGCGCGTGACGCACGCTGGCGCAGTTGCGTCCGGGCTGAAAGAACGGCTCGTCCTCGTTTGCGTGGATCATGTGCTTCTCGACAACACCCGTCGGCTAAATGACTTTCGTTTTGCAAGCACCATGCCAGCCGGACCGCGCGATGTTACGCTTCATGGCACGTGCCGGCTTTGGAGCGTCATCCGCGATGAACGATAACGAAGTCACGCAGGCCGCCACTCAGGACAATGAGCGCGCCGGGATCGTTCCGCTCGCCCTCGCTTCGGTCATCGTGGGAGCCGTCACCGGCGCGATCGGCGTGACGTTCCGCTTCGCGCTCGAACGCGCCGAGGCGATGCGCTTCGCGTTCGTCGCGTGGGCGCATGCCGGACATGCGCTGTCCATCGTGCTCGTGGTGCTCGCGGCTGCCGCGGCCACCGGGCTCGCCGCGTGGCTCGTCGCGCGCTTCGCGCCCATGGCGAGCGGCAGCGGCATTCCCCATGTCGAAGCGGTGCTGCACGGACGCTTGCCGCCCGCTCCGCTCGTGCTCATTCCGATCAAGTTCGCGGGCGGCGTGTTCGCCATCGGCGCGGGGCTCGCGCTCGGCCGCGAAGGGCCGACGGTGCAGATGGGCGCATCGATCGCGCATGCCATCGGCCGGTTCTTCAGACGCAATGCCATCGATTGCCGCGTGCTGCTGGCGGCGGGCGCGGGCGCGGGACTCGCCACCGCCTTCAACGCGCCGATCGCGGGCGCCGTGTTCGTGCTCGAGGAGCTGATGCGCCGCTTCGACATGCGCACGACCGTCGCGGCGCTGGGCGCATCGGCGAGCGCGATCGCAATGGCGCGGCTGCTGCACGGCGATCTGCCCGACTTCCACGTGCCCGCGCAGCCCTTTCCCGGCTTTGCGATGTCGGGCGTGCATATCGCGTTGGGCCTGTTGCTCGGCCTGATCGGCGCGGCCTATAGCCGGGCGATTCTCTGGACGCTCGATATCACGGATAGGCTCGCGCGTCGTACTTCCGTCGCACGCGTGACGGCGCGCGCGTCGCTCATCGGCGCGCTCGTCGGCCTGCTCGCGTGGTTCGCGCCGGATCTCGCCGGCGGCGGCGACGTGCTCACCGAGCAGGTGCTTCTGGGCCGCGGCGCGATGGCAGGCGTCAGTGCGATGTTCGCCGTGCGCTTCGTGCTCGGCCCGCTGTCTTATGCGGCCGGCACGCCCGGCGGCCTGTTCGCGCCGCTGCTCGCGCTCGGCGCGCAGACCGGCTTCGTGTTCGGCCGCGTGTGCCTCGACTGGTTCCCCGGCATCGCGCCCGCGACCGGCGACACCGCCACGTTCGCGGTGGTCGGCATGGCCGCGTTGTTCGTCGCGGTCGTGCGCGCGCCGGTCACGGGCATCGTGCTCGTCACCGAGATGACGGCGAGCTTCACGCTGCTGCTGCCCATGCTCACCGCCTGCTTCACCGCGATGATCGTGCCGATGCTCCTGCGCATCCCGCCGATCTACGATTCGCTCGGCGCGCGCGCGGCGGCGGCGAAACGCTGACGCCTGCTCCAGCATGCGGCAGAACCTTGCGGTAGTCTCGTCGACGGACGTTCGTCGCGCCGTGTTGCTTAGGCATTCACGGCGCATCTTCGACTTCATCCACGAGGACATGCAATGGAATATCGACATCTCGGTGCTTCGGGCTTCAGGGTTCCCGTTCTGAGCTTCGGCACCGGCACCTTCGGCGGCAAGGGCGAATTCTTTCAGGCCTGGGGCGAAACCGATGTGAGCGAGGCGCGCAGGCTCGTCGACATCTGCCTCGAAGCCGGCGTCACCATGTTCGACAGCGCCGACCTCTACTCGCTCGGCTCGTCGGAATCGATACTGGGCGAAGCCATCAAGGGCCGGCGCGACAAGGTCATCATCTCGACGAAGGCCACCTTCCGCTTCGACCCGGACGATCCGAACTCGGTGGGCTCGTCGCGCTTTCATCTCATCCGCGCGGTGAATGCTGCGCTGGAACGCTTGCAGACCGATTACATCGACCTGTTCCAGCTGCATGGCTTCGATGCGAAAACGCCCGTCGAAGAGACACTTTCGACGCTCGACGATCTGGTGCGCGCGGGCAAGATCCGCTATACGGGTGTGTCGAATTTTTCCGGCTGGCATCTGCAGAAATCGCTCGATGTGGCGGATCGATACGGCTATCCGCGTTACGTCGCGAATCAGACCTACTACTCGCTGATCGGCCGCGATTACGAGTGGGAGCTGATGCCGCTCGGGCTCGATCAGGGCGTGGGCGCGGTCGTATGGAGTCCGCTCGGCTGGGGACGTCTCACCGGAAAGATGCGGCGCGGCCAGCCGCTGCCCGAGACGAGCCGTCTGCACAAGACCGCCGACATGGGGCCGCCGGTGCCGGACGAGTATCTGTATCGCGTGGTGGACGCGCTCGACGCGATCGCCGCGGAAACCGGCAAGACGGTGCCGCAGGTCGCACTCAACTGGCTGCTGCAGCGCCCGACGGTGGCGACGGTGCTGATCGGCGCGCGCAACGAGGAGCAACTGCGGCAGAACCTCGGCGCGGTCGGGTGGAACCTCACGCCCGAGCAGGTCAGAAAGCTCGATGAAGCGAGCACCGTGCGGCCGGCTTATCCGTACTGGCATCAGCAAGGGTTCGCGGAACGCAATCCATTTCCTGTCTGATTTCATCGAAAGACGCGGCGGCGCCCGTCGCCGCGCCGGACACCGTACCGGAAACCCTCTGTCAATTTGTACCGGTACTGTACCGGAAAGCTTCCGTACACTTGGCGCTCATCGAGTCATTCCTCTAACGAAGCGCGCCATGCCCAACGAACTCCTGAACGCCCTGCCCGCCGCCGCGCTGTTCGCGCTGGTGACGACCATCACGCCCGGTCCCAACAACACGATGCTGCTCGCCTCGGGCGTCAACTTCGGCCTGAAGCGCACAGTGCCGCACGTGCTCGGAATCAGCGCCGGCATGGCGATCCTGATGCTCGCGGTGGGTCTCGGGCTCGCGCAGGCATTCGAGCGCCTGCCGTGGCTTTATACCGTGCTGGAGGCGGCGAGCGTTGCCTATCTGCTGTATCTGGCGTGGAAGATCGGCACGTCTTCGTCGGTGCAGATGCGCGACGGCCAGGGCCGTCCGATGCGCTTTCACGAAGCCATCGCGTTCCAGTGGATCAATCCCAAAGCGTGGATGATGGTGCTCACCGCCGCGACCACCATCCATCTGCACGCGAGCCTTTCGCTGAACGCGGCGCTGATGGCGCTCGTGCTCGTGGTGATCGGCTTGCCGTGCATCACGATGTGGGCGGCGTTCGGCATGTCGCTGCGGCGCTTCCTCGCGAATCCGCGCTGGCTGCGTCTGTTCAACATCACGATGGCGGTGCTGCTGGTGCTCTCGCTGTATCCGATCGTCGCCCATTTTTTCGCGTGAAGTCGCGCTCGGCGGATGCGTCGACGAACCGCATGCAACCCCTTTGCCGCGCGTCTGGACCGGTGCATACTGGTCCTTACGCGCCGGCACGCAAAATCTGCCGTCCCGCTTGCAAGATTGGGGCGGCGCTTCTCACTCGTAGCTCATGTCTGCTGGTCACGCCCGCCCGGAGGCTTCGCCTGATCCTTAAGCGATCCTTTAAGGCGGCGACATTGCCCGGCGCGTACAAGCCTTGCTAGTCCGTTGGTTCGCGCCGAATTCTCGGTGCGGCTTTGAAATCTGTTCAAGGAGTACGCCATGTCTGGAGCCAATCGCCCGTCCGGTCCCGCCACGCGCAAATCCCTCGACCTAGCCGATCAGATCGAACGCGATGAGCTGCAAAACAACCTGCCGGATGCGCTAAACAACGTCGATGACGAAGATGACATCGACGATGATTCCGACTCCGATCGCACACTAGGCCGTTAGCCTCGACAGCCGGGCCCATCGCGCTGATGCAGGCGCGATCCGCGACGCCGCAATGCCTTCGGGTTTGCGGCGTTTTCGCATCCCGGTTCTTGCATTCTGAACAGGGCGCATGCGTTTCCGGGCACAGCCGTTGCTTTGAGCTTGCGTGCTGCGCGACGCGCTGGCCAGACGTGTCGGCATACGCGGCGCAAACCCGATGAGCGAAGCGGCGGCGTTTCATAGTCCGCACAGTCCGCATGCGAATCATTCGATCAACCGGTCCACGTGGGAGGGCTACATGCTCCGTTACGCTGTCATCTTCTTCATCATCGCGATCATCGCGGCCGTGTTCGGCTTCGGGGGGATTGCAACGGGCGCGGCGGAAATCGCCAAGATCCTGTTCTTCATCTTCATCGTGATCTTTCTCGCGACCTTGTTGCTGGGCGTGTTCAGGCGATGACGCTTTTCATGCAGCGAGCATTGAAAAAAACGCGCGGGCTTCGTCGAAGGCCGCGCGTTTTTCGCATGCGTCGAATAATGCAACGCATCACGTGATAATCACGCGATTCTTTCCGTCCCGCTTCGCCCGATAAAGCGCGAGATCCGCCGCTTCCACGAGCTGCTTCGACGCCTCCTCGTGCATCGCAACCTGCGTCGCGCCGCCGATGCTGATCGTCACGCGCCCGCTCGGGGCGCCCGTATGCGGCACGTTCAGCGCCTCCACCGCGATGCGGATCTTCTCGCCCAGCAAACGCAGCCCCGGCGCCGACGACGACAGCAGCACCACGGCGAACTCTTCGCCGCCGAAACGCGCGGCGAGATCGGTGGGACTGCCGAGGCTCGACTCGATGGTATGCGCGACCAGCTTCAGCACGTCGTCGCCGGCGACGTGGCCATACGTATCGTTGTACGACTTGAAGTTGTCGACATCGATCATCAGGAAGCCGATGGCCGCGCGATCGCGCACCGCGCGCCGCCATTCGGCGTTCAGATAATCGTCGAGACGGCGGCGGTTCGAGAGTCCCGTGAGTCCGTCAGAATGCGTCATGCGCTGCAGTTCGAGGTTCGTTTCGAGCAGTTTCTGCTGCGACTGACGCAGCGCGCGATACGCCTCGTCGCGCTGCAACAGGTTCTGATACGAACGCGAGTGATAGCGCACGCGCGCGACCAGCTCGATCGTGTCCGGCAGCTTCACGAGGTAATCGTTCGCGCCCGCCGCGAAAGCCGCGCTCTTGATGCGCGGCTCTTCCTTGGTCGAGAGCACGATGATCGGAATGTCGCGCGTGGCCGCATGCTCGCGGTACTGGCGCACGAGCGTCAGACCGTCGACGCCGGGCATCACGAGGTCCTGCAAGATCACGGTGGGCCGCGTTTCCTGCGCGCAGCGCAATGCGTCTTCCGGATTGGCACAGTAATGCAGATCGACGTTCGCTTCCTCGGCGAGCGCGCGGCGCAGCGCCTCGGCGATGATCGCCTGGTCGTCCACGAGCAGCACCATCACCGGCAACTCGGCGGCGGGCGGCGCGTTCAGAGCCGCCGCGAGCAAGTCGGACACGGCGCGCTCGTCCGCCATCGCCCGCGAGCCCGCGCGCTCGATGCTCGCCGCCGCTGCCGCCGCGGCCCGTTTCGCGCGCTCGGCCAGCGGATCGGGATGAGGAAGTTTCATGGACGTATCCTTTTATTGAGTACTTGTTGGCTGGTTCTTTTTGTTGCGATATCAGTCGAAGGCGTTCACGATCGCGTCCGCGATGCGCGGCAGCGGCAGGATCGACACGGCAGCATTGAGCGCGGCCGCGGCCTTCGGCATGCCGTAGACCGCGCTCGTCGCTTCGTCCTGCGCGATCGTGTGATAGCCCTTCGCGCGCATCGCCTTCAGGCCGATGGCGCCGTCGCGGCCCATGCCCGTCAGCAGCACGCCGACCGCACGCCCCGTCCAGTGTTCGGTCACGCTCTGAAAGAACACATCGACGGATGGCCGGTAAGGCAGTTGCTCGGGATGCGCGGTGTAGCCCAGGCGCGCGGCATCGACGAAATGCAGGTGATCGTTGGTCGCGGCGAGCAGCACTTCGCCCGGCGCCGGTTTGTCGCCTTCGCGCGCCACGCGCACGGGAAGCGCAGATTGCGCATGCAGCCATTGCGCCATGCCTTCGGCGAACGCGCGGTCCACGTGCTGCACGATGACCGTCGCCGCGGCGAAGTCGCGTGGCAACGCGCCGAGCAGCGCCGCGAGCGCGGCCGGTCCGCCCGCCGACGCGCCGATCGCGACCAGACGCGCGCTGCTTTTGAATGTGCCCGCGACGCTTGCCGTCACGCTCGAAGAAGCGAGCCGCGCCCCGATCTGATCGATTTTCGCGATCAGCGCCGCCGCGCCGCGACGCGCATCGGCGCCGGCGAGCGCGGGCGTGTCGACGGCATCGAGCGCGCCCGCGCCCATCGCCTCGTACACGCGCCACGCGTTCGCGCCGATATCCACGGTCACGACGAGAATCGCGCACGGCGAGCGCGCCATGATGGTCCGCGACGCCTGCACGCCGTCGACGTTCGGCATGACGAGATCCATCAGCACGACATCGGGCGTGTGCGCGGCGCAATAGTCGATCGCCTGCTGGCCGTCATGCGCCACCCAGGCGATCTCGAAGTCGGGCCGCGCCGCGAGCGCGCGCCGCAGCGCTTCGACCGCGAGCGGCACATCGTTGACGATGCCGATCTTCATGACTTGGCCTCGCCGATGAGATCGCGCACCGCATCGAGCAGCGCCTGATCGTGGAAGCTGCCTTTCGCGAGGTAATAGTCCGCGCCCGCATCGAGACCGCGCTGACGGTCTTCCGCGCGATCCTTGTACGACACGATCATCACCGGCAGATTCGAGAGTTGCGCATCGCGCTTGATGAGCGTGACCAGCTCGATGCCATCGAGACGCGGCATGTCGATGTCCGTGATGACGAGATCGAAGTCCGCGCTGCGCACCGCGTTCCAGCCGTCCATTCCATCGACCGCGACCGAAACGTCGTAGCCGCGCGACGCGAGCAGCTTGCGTTCGAGCTCGCGCACCGTGAGCGAATCGTCGACCACCAGAACGCGCTTCGCGCTCGCCACGCTTGCGCGCGCGGCGCTCGCGCCCACGCGCCCGAGTTCGCCGCTGCCGACGAGCTTCTCCACCGAGCGCAGCCAGTCGTCGAGATCGGCGATCAGGAGCGGATCGCCGTTTTCCATCAGCGCACCCGCCGCGATGTTGCGGACCTTGCCGAGCCGCTTGTCGAGCGGCTGCACGACGAGCATGCGCTCGCCCATGAAGCGGTCCACGACGATGCCGTAGCTCGCCGCGCCCTGCCCGATCACGACGACGTTGAGCGTATCGTTGAGCGGTTCGAACGCGGAACTCTGCAATATCTGATGCGCGGTGACGAGCCCGACGCGCTTGCCGTCGAAGGAAAAATGCTGCTGGCCCTCGAGCGTGTCGATAGCGCTCGCGGGCAGCACCAGCGTGCGCACGACATGCGCGAGCGGCAAGCCATAAGGCTCGCCCGCCACCTCGACGATCAGGCTGCGGATCACCGAAAGCGTGAGCGGCAACTGCAAGGTGAAGCGCGTGCCCGCGTGCGCTTCCTGCGTCACGCGCACGCTGCCGCGCACCTGCCGCACGACATCCTGCACCGCGTCGAGACCGACGCCGCGGCCCGAGACATCGGTGACGGCGTCGCGCATCGAGAAGCCGGGCAGGAAGAGGAATTCGAGCAGCTCGCTTTCCGTCAGGCGCGCCGCGGTTTCCTCGCTCGCGAGATTCTTGCGCACGACCGCGCGGCGCAGCGCACCGAGATCGACGCCCGCGCCGTCGTCGGACACGCTGATGAACAGGGAGCCCGCGCTATGGCGCGCTTCCAGCGTGATCGTGCCGGTGTCCGGCTTGCCCAGCGCGCGGCGCAGCGACGCATCTTCGATGCCGTGATCCACCGCGTTGCGCAACAGATGACCGAGCGGCGCATCGAGCATATCGAGTATGTCGCGGTCCACCTGGGTCGTCTCGCCCGCGATCGAAAGGCGCACGTCCTTGCCGAGCGCGCGCGCGACATCACGCACCATGCGCGCGAAGCCGCCGGTCGCGTCGACGAAGGGTCGCATGCGGCATGCGAGCGCCTCGTCGTAGATCTGCTGCGCGAGATGCGTCGAGCGGCGGTCGTAGTTCTCCAGTTCCGCGAGACGCTCGCTCAACTGACGATGCGCTTCCGCCGTCAGGCGGCGCACCTCATCGAGCGCGGCGTGTGCGCGCGCATCGAGCGGCGCGGCGTTCGCCTCGGTCAGCGTTTCGCCCAGGCGTTCGAGCGCGCGGCTCGCGTCGTGCTGAATGCGCTTCACGCGCAACATCGATTGCGAGAACGGCTTCAGCCAGCGCGATTCCACCAGCGATTCGCCCGAATGGCTCAGCAGGCGGTCGAGCGTGTCGGCGCGCACGCGCAGCATGCGGGCGTCGTTCGTGCGCGACGGCGCGGGCGCGGGTTCCACCGCGACCGGCTCTTCGACGAGCGGCTCCGCCAGCGTGAGTTCCCGCGAGAGATCGAACGCATCGTCGGGCGACGCCGTGGGCGTGGGCGCAGCCGGCGGCGCTTCCCTGCCTTCGACACGCCCATTGAGCGCATCGACGAAGGCGTCGACTTCGCGTTCGAGCGTGGTTTGCGCGTCGATATCGCGCGCCTCGCCAATCTGCACGATCAGATCGACGCCACGCAACAGCATGTCGATATGACCGGCATCGAGCACGACGCGCCCCTCCTGCGCCGCGACGAAGCAATCCTCCATTACATGCGCGAGCGTCACGCCCACCGGAACGCCGACCACGCGCGCGGCGCCCTTCAGGGAATGCGCGGCGCGCATGCTCGCTTCCAGCGTGACCGGATCGCGCGGCGCGCGTTCGAGCGCGATCAGGCCATCGGACAGAATCTGCGCCTGAGCGCGCGCTTCTTCCTGAAACAGTTCGAGGAGCGAAAGCCGTCCCGGATCGATGCTCGTCATGTGAGGCTCCGGTTCAGGCTGTCGATGAGACGCTCGGCGTCGAGGAGGCCGACGGTCGCGTCCTTGAACGCGGCGACCGCATGCGCATGCGACGACAGACGTTGCGCGAGCGTCGCGGGCACGGGCTGCAGTTGCGCGCGCGAGAAGCGATGCACGCCGTCCACGGCATCGACGGGAAATGCGATCGGGCCTTCGTGGTCGCCGTTGCCCGGATGATCGCGGCCTTGCCCTTGCGTGCTTTGAATCACCAGCAGGCGACTGAGCTCACGCGCGTCGATGGCCTGACTGCTCGGACTGCCCGGACTGCCCGGACTGCCCGGACTGTTCGATGCGGCTTTCGCGCCACCGTCCTCGATGCCGAACAATCGCGCAAGCGAGGCGCACACGAGCAAACGGCCGCGCACGTTCACGACGCCCAGCACCGCGCGATTACGCCGATGCGGCAGCGAATGCACCGGACGCAGTTGCGCGACCTGCGTGCAGACCGCGGTCGGCAGCCCGAGCCATTCGCCGCCGACGCGGAACACGAGGCACGAGGGCGTGTCGGTTTCAGCGTCTCCGCGAGCGACGCCGGCCAATGCCGCGCCCGTCTGCTCGATCGACGTGCGCGCTTCCACGCGGTCGAGCACGCGCGAGGCCGCCTGATCGTGCACCGGGCAATTGCGGCAATGCACGTGGCGTTCGAGCTTCGGGCACGAGGCATCGCCGCGCATGCCGATGCGATTCCAGCAATCGTCGATAACGGTCTCGCGCAAGGCGTCGAGTGTGGCGGGCGTGCGGGCGTTCATCGCGTGCTCCCGGTGGCGCGGCCGGCGCGCGCGAGCAGCAGGCGCGCGGCGCCTTCGTCGCCGTCGAGCGTGAGGCACGCGGCGAGATGCGCAAGCGCCTCGCGATGCGCGGGATCGAGATAGAGCGCGCGCCGGTAGTGGGCGCGCGATTCCTGTTTCTCGCCGCGCGCATCGGCGATCACGCCCAGCAGATAGTAAGCATCCGCGTTCGATGGATGCGCGTTCAGAAACGCGCGCGCGGCATTCGCGGCGGCGTCTAGCTGGCCGGCGTCGGCGAGTTCGCGCGCTTGTTCGAGCGTGCCGGTCTGCTCATGTTTCGCGGGCATCGTTTCAATCGGCTTCGCCGCGACGGGCGCGGTGCGAACGAGCGGCGCGCTGGCCCAGGCCGGCAACACGAACGCGCTCTTCAGCGCTGGCATCGCCGGCAGCGAAGGCGTGACGACCGGCGCGCCCGGCCATGCGCCGCTGAACACATTCGCGCTCTCGCGTTCCGGCCGATGAAACGCGAACGCGAGCGGAATGTTCGCTGAACACAGGCCTTCGCGCATCAGAAGACCGGTCTCCGCCGGACCCACGAACAGCGTGCCGCCTTCCGCGAGCAATCCGTCGAGCGCGCGCAACACCGCGCATTGCGTTTCGCGATCGAAGTAGATCAGCACGTTGCGGCACAGGACGAAATCGAAGCGTTCGAATGCGTGGGCGTCGAGGTGCAGCAGATTCGCCTGCGAGAAGCGCACGCTCTGCGCGATCGCCGGATCGAGCTGCCAGCCGCCATCGGCTACGCGGAAATGACGCTCGCGATAGCCGAGCGAGCGCCCGCGAAACGCGTTGCGGCCGTAGTGCGCGCGCCGCGCTATCGAGAGCGCGCGTTCGCTCACGTCGATCGCGTCGATCGTGAAGCGCTCGGGCGCGATGCCCGCCTCGATCAGCGACATCGCGATGGAATACGCTTCCTCGCCCGTCGAGCAAGGCGCGCTCAGCACGCGCACGGGCTTTCCGGGCCGCTCGTGCAGACGCACCCGCGCAAGCCGCGCGAGTGCGCCGAACGCTTCGGGATCGCGGAAAAACCAGGTTTCCGGCACGACTACCGCTTCGATCAGCTCCTGCATGCGCGCCGGGTCCTGCGTGAGGTCGCGGTGGTAATCGTCGAGCGTGCCGCCGTGCCGTTCGCGCCACAGGTTGTAACGCTCGCGCACCGCGCGCGACACGGCATTCGTGCCGATCGACTCGGCATCGAGCCCGATCGTGCGATGCAACAGGTCGATGAAGCGGCCGATGCCGAATGGCTCGCCGGGACTCGCGTCGTCGAAGGAATGCGGCAGCGCGCTCATGCACGGCTCCCGGCAAAGAGCAGCGCCTGCACGTCGTCGGGCAGCAGATGCTCGATGCGCACCCATTGCAGCAGGCCCGCTTCGTCGCGGGTGAGCGGACCGAGATAGCGCGCGTGCGGCGTGTCGATGCCCGCATCGCTGAACGAGGCGGCATCGAAAGCGACAGTGCGCGTCGCCTGTTCGAGCAGCAGGCCAAGACGATGATGCGTTGTCACGCCATCGTCGCCACGTCGCGGATACGCGACCAGCGCGAGCCGCGTCGAGAGCCTTTCCTGCGACGGCCGCGCGAGCGCGAGCCCCGCGAGATCGATCACGGGCACGCTCGCGCCTTCATGATCGAGCACGCCCGCGACCCATGCGGGCGCGCCCGGCAGCGTCTTGAGCGGCGCGAGCGGCAGCATGCGCTCGATCTGCGCGCTGTCGAGCAGGTAACGGTCGGGGCCGAGCGTGAACTGGACGAAGAGCATCTCGGCGCGCCCTTAAGCCGCCACCTTGAAGCGCGACACGCCCGTGCGCAGACCGTTGGCGACGTGCGTGAGATCGTCGATCGCCTGCGTCGACTGGCGCAGCGATTCGGCGGTCTGTTGCGCGGCCTCGGACAATTGCGAGAGCGCCTGCGAAATCTGGTCCGCGCCGGTGGCCTGCGTCTGCATGCCCTCGTTGATCATCGACACGCGCGGCGCGAGCGTCTGCACCTGATGGATGATCTGCGAGAGCTGCCCGCCGACCTGCTGCACGTCGAGCATGCCTCGGCGCACTTCCTCGGAGAACTTGTCCATGCCCATCACGCCCGCGGCGACCGCCGACTGGATCTCCTTCACCATCTGCTCGATATCGAAAGTGGCGACCGCCGTCTGATCCGCGAGTCGGCGAATCTCGGTCGCCACGACCGCGAAGCCGCGCCCGTACTCGCCGGCCTTTTCTGCTTCGATCGCCGCGTTCAGCGACAACAGATTGGTCTGATCCGCGACCTTCGTGATCGTCGCGACCACCTGATTGATGTTGCCCGCCTTCTCGTTCAGGATCGCGAGCTTGCCGTTCACCGAGCCCGCCGCTTCCATGACGGAGCGCATGGTTTCTTCCATGCGCGTCAGGCCCGCCTGGCCCGTGCCGGCCAGCGACGCCGATTGCTCGGCCACGCCCGACACTTCGTTCATCGTGCGCACGAGGTCGCGCGCAGTGGCGAAAATCTCCCGCGACGTCGCGCCGATTTCCGTCGTGGTCGCCGCCGTCTCGCTCGCGGTGGCCTGCTGCTCGCGCGCGGTGGCCGCGATCTCGGAGACCGACGTCGTCACCTGCACCGCCGATTTCTGCGCCTGGCTGACGAGGCCGGTGAGTTCGTCCGTCATGCGGTTGAAGCCTGCCTCCAGCGTGCCGAATTCGTCGCGGCGCGCGAGCGCCAGCCGTTGCGTGAGGTCGCCGGTGCGCATCTTGTCGACCACGTCGACGAGACGCAGCATCGGCACGGTCAGCGCCTTCATCAGCATGAAGCCGAGCACGGCCGCCGCCGCGATCGCCGCGAGCATGATGACGACGAGCGTGATCTCCGACTTCTGCACCGAGCCGCGAATGCTTTCCACCGACTTCGAGTTGAACGTCTCGTTGTGGTCGACGAGCGCGCGCGCCGCGCTCTGCCCGGCTTCCCAGACGGGCGTCAGGCGCGTGTTGAAGGTCGCGATGGCCGCGTCCTTCGAGCTTGCGAGCTCACGCAGCGCCTGATCCTGAGCCGGCGCATAGAGTTCGCGCTGGCGCTTGAAATCGTTGTAGAGGCGGCGGTCTTCGTCTTCGAGGATGGTGGGCACGTAGGTGTCCATCAGCTTGTCGAGCGTGGCGCGGGTTTCGGTCAGACGTTGCGTGTCGCGGCGCATCTGCTCCGCGTCGCTGTCGATGAACACGAGCCGCTGCGTGATCGTGTAGTTCTCGAACCACGCCGCGCGCATATCGTTGGAGAGCGCGAAGCCGACCATGGAATCGTCCTCGAGGCTCTTCGCCTCGCGGTCGATGCCGCCGAGCAGGGTGTATGACAGGGCCGCCATGACGAGCATCAGGGTGAGAATGATGCCGAAGCTGGCCAGGATGCGATGCCGGATGGACAGTTGCTTCACGCGTTGAGCCCTATCAGAGGATGAAGTCGAGCCCGCCCGGTGTCGGGGCGTCTCGAATGCAGATGAAATTGCGCGCGCGAAAGCCGCGCTGCCAGACCGTGTTAACGGCGCAGTGTGGCCGCGCTTGAGGGCGGCGTCGCGAGTTCAATCATTTCACCGTGTTTCAACACGGTGAAGGATTCCGCCGGCAGGCCGGCGTCGCGCACGGCCTGGGCGAGACGGCGCGGCGGCTCGTCGAGCGGTTCGTCGGTGAGCTCGAAGCTGCCCCAGTGAATGCCGATCGCCCTTTTCGCGTGCACGTCCTGGAAGATGCGCACCGCCTCTTCCGGATCGACGTGCTGCGCGTGCATGAACCAGCGCGGGTCGTAGGCGCCGACCGGAATGAGCGCGAGGTCGAAGCCGCCGAAGTGCGCGCCGATGTCGCGGAAATCGCGCGAATAGCCGGTGTCGCCCGCGAACCAGAACGAGTACGGACGCGCCGCGCCCGCGGGCGTCTTCACGACCCAGCCGCCCCACAGCGTTTCCGAACGGTCGAACGGCGTGCGCGCGGACCAGTGCTGGCTCGGCACGAACCAGATATCGAGGCCGCTCGCGTGAGTCTCGTCGCTCCAGTCGAGCTCTTCCACATTCGTCACGCCAATGTCGTTCATCCACTCCTTGATGCCCAGCGGCACGAGAAAACGCGGCGGCCCGCCCGCCTGGCGATTGAGCGCTTCGACGCTCGGGCGGTCGAGATGATCGTAGTGATTGTGCGAAATCAGCACGATGTCGATGTGCGGCAATTCGTCGAGCGTGAGGCCCGGCGGCGTCTTGCGCTTCGGGCCCACGAACGAGAACGGCGACGCGCGCTCGGAGAACTGCGGATCGGTGAGGACATTCACGCCGTTGATCTGCACCAGCGCGGTGGCATGACCGACCCACGTGAGCGTATCGACGGTGCGGTTCGCCTTCAGCCACGTGACGTCGGGATGCGCCATCGGAAAGCCATAGCCGTTCGCGGGCGGTTTCGGCAAGTCCTGCGTGAAGCGTTCCCAGCGCCACTTCAGAAACGATTCGCGCGGCAGCGTGCCGTAGTTGTTCTCGAAGCCCGATGCCGTGCGCTTCGCGTGATGAAGCGGCTGCGGCTGCTGCGCCTCGGGCGCGGAAGCCGGCTCCCCGCTGCGAGCCGGGGTACCCGACGTGCATCCCGCGAGGACCGCGAGCGCCCATAACGCGGCGTGCAAGGGCCGCACGATCACGGCGACGGAAAAAATAGATGAAAGGCGCATGTTTTGATCGAAGGCATGCAGCAACGGGCAAGCGATTGTACGAAATGCAGGGATTCGCGTCTTTGCGCGCTTTTATGGCCGATGTTCTCACGCATGCGTCATGCCAAGCCACACAAGGCGAACACGGCCATTCCGCAGGTGAATCACAGCCTCCGGCCCGCTTCTTGCATCGGCCCTCCCCGGCGCCCCTGCGGCGCTTTCGAAATAACCAAGGCGCGGCGCGCGCTCGCATTTCGGCATCGATGCCGTATCGCAGCGCGCAGCACGCCGGAATCTGAGACGGGGGCGTCAAATGGGCAGCACGCCGGCAAGACTCGCGGTACACACGTTCAATCCGCAACTGCATACGATGCACGCGATGCTGGTGTCACGCGCCGCGTCGCACGTAGCGAGCGCATTTCGGCCCGAAGGCCGCGACGAGGCGCTTGCCGAAGGTATTGCCGATGTCATTGCCCATTGCGGGCATGGCGGGCTCGGCCTGTTTCTCGCCGCGGTCTGGCATTGGCTCGACGAGCGCGACTACCACGAAGCCGCCGATACCGTGCAGCACTACATCGAAAGCGGCACCGTGCCGACGATCAAGCCGACGCCGAAATCGTCGCGCCGGCGCGACGCGCGGGTCTGAACGCGCTGGCTCGCGTCAGGTGCCGAACCAGCCCGCATCGACATAGTAGTCGCGCGCGGTGCAGCGGGCGGCGTCGTCGGAGGCGAGGAACAGCACCATCCGCGCGACGTGTTCAGGGTCGATACGCTCGTGCAGGCATTGCTGCGCGAGCAGTTGCCCCTCGCTTTCCGGCGATTGCCACAGCTTCATCTGACGCGGCGTGCGCACGGCGCCCGGAATCACCGTGTTCACGCGAATGCCGTGCGCGCCGAGCTCGCGCGCGAGCCCGCGCGTCAGGCCTTCGATCGCGGCCTTCGCCGTCATGTAGAGCGTGAGATCCGGCAGCGCGAGATGCCATGAGATCGAACCCATGTTGACGATCGCGCCGTGCCGTGTCGCGCGCATATGCTTCGCCGCGGCCTGCGCGCAGAAGAACTGATGCCGCAGGTTGACCGCCATGCGCTCGTCCCAGTACGCGGCGCTCACGTCGTCCCACTGATGCCGGTCGTCGCTCGCGGCGTTGTTGACGAGCACGTCGATGGAACCGGCCTCGCCGGCGATCGCAGCGAAAGTCTGTTCGATGGCGGCGATGTCGCGCAAATCGCAGCGCAGGAACTTCGGCGCGTGCCGTTCGCCCGCGAGCGATTGTTCGAGTTGCCGCGAATCGGCTTCGGCGACATCGATGAAATACACGCGCGCGCCCTGCTTCGCGAACGCCTCGACGATCGCCGCGCCGATGCCGCTGCCGCCGCCCGTCACGACGACACGCTGCTCCGCAAGACTCGGATAGATGGCGTAGGACATGGCCGCTCGCTCAGTGTGAATGACGCGGATTGCCGCGCGTGTCGATCACCTTCAGGTACAGCGTGGCGGGCTCCAGGCATCCGCCCGTCGACAACTGCCCGACCGTCTGCCGATACAGCTCCTGCCACGGCGTCTGCGCGACCGGCGTGGCGAACGCCGAATGCGCGCGACGGCTTTCGAGTTCGGTTTCGTCGAGCAGCACGTTCACGCTGCGCGCATTCAGATCGACACGCACGCGGTCGTTCGTGCGCAATAGCGCGAGGCCGCCGCCCACCGCCGCTTCCGGCGACATGTTGAGGATCGACGGGCTCGCCGACGTACCGCTTTGCCGGCCATCGCCCATGCACGGCAATGAATCGATGCCGCGCTTGATCATCTCGGCAGGCGGCGCCATGTTCACCACTTCCGCGCTGCCCGGATAACCCACCGTGCCACAGCCGCGAATCACGAGGATGCAGTGCTCGTCGATCTCGAGCGACGGATCGTTGATGCGCGCGTGATAGTCCTCGGGACCATCGAAGACGATCGCGCGCGCTTCGAAAGTGTTCTCAGCGCCCGGCTCGCTGAGATAGGTCTTTCTGAATGCATCGCCGACGACCGACATCTTCATGATCGCGCTGTCGAAGAAATTGCCCGACAGCACCATGAAGCCCGCGCCGTGCTTGAGCGGGTCCTGCGCCGTGCGGATGACTTCGTGATCGGCGCTGGGCGCCTCGCTCGCGATCTCGCCGATGCTTTTACCCGACACCGTCAGGCAATCGCGCCGGATGAGACCCGCTTCGTCGAGTTGCCGCATGACGGCGGGCACGCCGCCCGAGCGATGAAAACTCTCACCGAGATATTCGCCCGCGGGCATGCAGTTCACGATGAGCGGCACTTGCTCGCCGTAGCGCTGCCAGTCGTCGAGACTCAGTTCGATGCCCATGTGCCGCGCGATCGCGATCAGATGCGGCGGGCAATTCGTCGAAGCGCCGAGCGCCGACGCCACCACGATCGCGTTGATGAACGCGTCGCGCGTCATGATTTTCGAGGGCTTCAGATCCTCCCGCACCATGTCGACGATACGCTTGCCCGTGGCGTACGCCATCTGTCCGCGCTCGCGATACGCGGCGGGAATGCTCGCGCAAGTCGGCAGCGACATGCCGAGCGCTTCGGCGATGCTGTTCATCGAAAGCGCGGTGCCCATCGTGTTGCAATGGCCGATGGACGGCGACGACGCGGTCGTCAGCCGCATGAAGCCTTCATAGTCGATCTCGCCCGCCGCGAGCAGATTGCGCGCGTGCCAGATCACGGTGCCCGAACCGACGCGCTTGCCTTCGTACCAGCCGTCGAGCATCGGTCCGCCCGATAGGACGATGGCGGGCATGTCGACGGTCGCCGCGGCCATCAGACAGGCGGGCGTGGTCTTGTCGCAGCCGGTGGTGAGCACGACGCCATCGAGCGGAAAACCGTGCAGGATTTCGACCAGGCCGAGATACGCGAGATTGCGGTCGAGCGCGGCGGTCGGGCGGCGGCTCTGCTCCGCGAGCGGATGCACGGGAAACTCCATCGGAATGCCGCCGGCGTCCCGAATGCCCGCCTTCGTGCGCGCGGCCAGTTCGATGTGATGCCGGTTGCATGGCGCAAGATCGCTGCCCGTCTGCGCGATGCCGATGATCGGACGGCCCGACTGCAGCTCTTCGCGCGTCAGGCCATAGTTCATGAAGCGCTCGACGTAGAGTGCGGTCATGTCGGCGTGCGACGGGTCATCGAACCATTCCTGACTGCGCAGGCGTTTCGGATTCTGTTGGGGCATGGGTGTCTCTCCGTGATTCACAGTCGTCCGGCATGGTCGCCGACGCTGATTGTCTGTATTTGCGTTACCGGTAACATTTCAGTCAATGTTAGCACGCGTTTGACGGTGTGCTCCGGCTCAGGCGCTGTCGCGCTGCACCACGGAATAGGCCACGCGCACGCGTTTCCCCGCCCTGTTGACGATGTCCTGCTCGCGCGCCTCCAGCGCCGCAAGCAAGGTTGCGCCGGTGCGCAGGCCGATGCCGTATGCATCGACGGAAACCGTCGTGATCGATGGCGTGCAGCACGCGGCGACCTCGAAATTGCCAAAGCCCGCGACGGCGATATCGTCCGGCACCTTGAGGCCGCGCCGGTGACATTCCATTATCGCGCCGAACGCGGACATGTCGCTCACGCACATCACCGCCTGCGTGTCGGGCCAGGTGTCGAGCAGCGCGGCCATCGCGGGGCCGCCGTGGCTCATCGTGATCGGCGAGTCGCCCAGGCGAATGATGCGCTCGTCATCGAGACCGAGCGCCTTCAACTGCGCGCGAAATCCCTTCAGTCGATCCAGCCCTCGACGGTCCAGTTCGCTCGCGCCGCCCAGAAAGCCGATGCGCTCGTAACCCTTGCTGGCCAGATAGCGAACCATCTCCTTCGCGGCGCTGACATTCGAAAAGCCGACGGCCGCATCGATCGGATCGGCGGGCGAATCCCACATTTCCACGACGGGAACGCCCGAGCGGCGCAGCAGCGTGCGTGTGGCGTCGGTGTGGCGCGATCCCGTCAGCGCGATGCAGCGCGGCTGATGACGCAGCATCGAGCGCACGAGCCGTTCCTCGCGATCGAGGTGATAGTCCGTGTCACCGATCAGCAACTGCAATCCGTGCGGTTCGAGCGATGCCGAAAGGCCCCGCACCGTATCCGAAAAGTTGGAACTGGCCAGCGACGGCACGAGCACGGCGGCGAATTCCGAGCGCCCGGACGATAGCGCGCCGGCCGCGGCATCGGCAACATAGCCGAGTTCGTCGATCGCCTTTTGCACGCGCTCGCGCGTGGCCTGCGCCACGCTGTGACCGGCGAGCACGCGCGACACGGTCATCTTCGACACGCCGGCGAGGCGCGCGACATCGGACATGCGCGGCGGGCCGGCGGATGGATCGAAGAGAGCCTCAGGCATGCGTGGATAGTCGATTGAGTCGCGGCCTCAGTCCACCCGCACCCAGCCGTCCTCGCGCTGCTCCAGAATCATGTGCAGCTTCGTTTCGCCGGATTCGCGGTCGGCGGCGGTCACTTCGGGGAATGCGCGCTTGATGTCGCGGTCGTCGACCCACGGAGCGACCTTGTCGAGCTTGTAGGTGTAGGTGACGTCGGAACGATGCGCGGTGGGATCGGGCTCGGTCCAGCCGACGACCTTGTCCAGCTTGACATGGGCATAACAAAGCATCCACGCGTGCGGGTCGCTGGTCGCGTTCGGATCGTTGGCGGGGCGTGCGGTCTCGACGGCGTACTTCTGTCCCTCGCCCGTCAGGCTATACGCAACGCCGTTCTGTTTCGCACCGGCGTTTGCCGGAGTGGTGGCCGCCCGCGCGATGAGCCCGCTCTTCTCGAGCGCCGCGAGTTGCTCGCGCAAAACCGACGATGAGTATTCGTTGAGATCCCGGTTGCTGTAGACCGATGGGAATGCGTACGGGCCGCGTCCGCTGCGGTTCAGGCACAGAAGGCCGCGGCTGGTCTTCATGTCGGCGGAAATGGCGTCGCCCAGATGGGACTCGCTCGCGTCGTTCTTCTTGCCACATGCTGCAACAAGCAGCGCGGCGCTGACGGCGGCAATCAACAGGCTCGTTCTCATATGCGCTCCGGGAAGTCGGCAACATGGGTACAACCTTGCGATGCCATTCTACCGACAGAAACTGCGCGTTCGAAGGCGGGATGGTGTCGGAACGAACTCTGTTGACCAGAATCGGCGCCCGAACGCAAAAACCCCACCTTTATGGGGTGGGGTTTTTGTTTGCGGCATGAGGAGCCTGACGATTACCTACTTTCACACGGGAATCCGCACTATCATCGGCGTGGAGTCGTTTCACGGTC